>NZ_AEUV02000002.1:1208925-2417851 GCF_000187975.2 Streptococcus criceti HS-6 | reverse complement strand
GGCAGCAGTAGGGAATCTTCGGCAATGGGGGGAACCCTGACCGAGCAACGCCGCGTGAGTGAAGAAGGTTTTCGGATCGTAAAGCTCTGTTGTAAGAGAAGAACGTTGAGTAGAGTGGAAAGTTACTCAAGTGACGGTATCTTACCAGAAAGGGACGGCTAACTACGTGCCAGCAGCCGCGGTAATACGTAGGTCCCGAGCGTTGTCCGGATTTATTGGGCGTAAAGCGAGCGCAGGCGGTTTAGTAAGTCTGAAGTTAAAGGCATTGGCTCAACCAATGTTTGCTTTGGAAACTGTTAAACTTGAGTGCAGAAGGGGAGAGTGGAATTCCATGTGTAGCGGTGAAATGCGTAGATATATGGAGGAACACCGGTGGCGAAAGCGGCTCTCTGGTCTGTAACTGACGCTGAGGCTCGAAAGCGTGGGTAGCGAACAGGATTAGATACCCTGGTAGTCCACGCCGTAAACGCTGAGTGCTAGGTGTTGGGTCCTTTCCGGGACTCAGTGCCGGAGCTAACGCATTAAGCACTCCGCCTGGGGAGTACGACCGCAAGGTTGAAACTCAAAGGAATTGACGGGGGCCCGCACAAGCGGTGGAGCATGTGGTTTAATTCGAAGCAACGCGAAGAACCTTACCAGGTCTTGACATCCCGATGCCATCCCTAGAGATAGGGAGTTACTTCGGTACATCGGTGACAGGTGGTGCATGGTTGTCGTCAGCTCGTGTCGTGAGATGTTGGGTTAAGTCCCGCAACGAGCGCAACCCTTATTGTTAGTTGCCATCATTGAGTTGGGCACTCTAGCGAGACTGCCGGTAATAAACCGGAGGAAGGTGGGGATGACGTCAAATCATCATGCCCCTTATGACCTGGGCTACACACGTGCTACAATGGTTGGTACAACGAGTCGCAAGCCGGTGACGGCAAGCTAATCTCTGAAAGCCAATCTCAGTTCGGATTGGAGGCTGCAACTCGCCTCCATGAAGTCGGAATCGCTAGTAATCGCGGATCAGCACGCCGCGGTGAATACGTTCCCGGGCCTTGTACACACCGCCCGTCACACCACGAGAGTTTGTAACACCCAAAGTCGGTGAGGTAACCTTCGGGAGCCAGCCGCCTAAGGTGGGACGGATGATTGGGGTGAAGTCGTAACAAGGTAGCCGTATCGGAAGGTGCGGCTGGATCACCTCCTTTCTAAGGAAAACTAAGTAACGGAGGGCGTTTAAAAGCGACTTGATTTTAGGAAACCAAGGCAGTATGCTTGCATACAAGGTGGTTTATCTAAATCACAAGCTTTTAGCCCGAGTACAATTTAGCCGATAAGGTTAATGGTACCCTTATTTAGCTACGGAAGCACGTTTTGGGGAGTGTCTATTTAGTTTTCAGAGGTTTTGTGGGGCCTTAGCTCAGCTGGGAGAGCGCCTGCTTTGCACGCAGGAGGTCAGCGGTTCGATCCCGCTAGGCTCCATTATCTAGGATACAAAGAGATGTTCGGCTTGCCGAAATTTCTGTAGAAAAATAGGAAATCGACGCAGTGTGTCTTGCACACAAGGAGATTTATCTTTTTTCCTAAGAAATTAATCTCGTGTTCAACTAGATAAGCTGATATTAGAATACGATCCTAAACTTTCTAGGAATAAGTCAAAACCACCTAGTGTCTTAGCGACACGTCGTTGGTTGTCTCCTTATTCTACGCAAGTTTTGCGACAGGTCGCACCGGATCTTGATATCATGCACTTGTCCATTGACAATTGAATATCTATCAAATAGTAACAAGAAAATAAACCGAAACGCTGTAAATATTTAATGAGTTAATTAATAAGGTTAAGTTAATAAGGGCGCACGGTGGATGCCTTGGCACTAGGAGCCGATGAAGGACGTGATTAACGACGAAATGCTTTGGGGAGCTGTAAGTAAGCAGAGATCCAGAGATATCCGAATGGGGGAACCCGGCAACTACAGGTTGTCATCACTAATTGTTAAGATTAGTTGAGGGAAGACGCGGTGAACTGAAACATCTCAGTAGCTGCAGGAAGAGAAAGCAAAAGCGATTGCCTGAGTAGCGGCGAGCGAAAGGGCAAGAGGCAAACCAGGATGTTACATTCTGGGTTGTAGGACTGCAATGAGGACTTATAGATGATAGAAGAAGACTCTGGGAAGGGTCGCCAAAGAGAGTAACAGCCTCGTATTTGAAATCGTTTATAAGCCTAGCAGGATCCTGAGTACGGCGAGACACGAGGAATCTCGTCGGAAACTGGGAGGCCCATCTCCCAACCCTAAATACTCCCTAGTGACCGATAGTGAACCAGTACCGTGAGGGAAAGGTGAAAAGCACCCCGGAAGGGGAGTGAAAGAGAACCTGAAACCGTGTGCCTACAAGAAGTTCGAGCCCGTTAATGGGTGAGAGCGTGCCTTTTGAGAATGAACCGGCGAGTTACGTTATGTGCGAGGTTAAGTTGAAGAGACGGAGCCGTAGGGAAACCGAGTCTGAATAGGGCGAGTGAGTACAATGATGTAGACCCGAAACCAGGTGACCTACCCATGAGCAGGGTGAAGGTGAGGTAAGACTCACTGGAGGCCCGAACCAGAGTACGTTGAAAAGTGCTTGGATGACTTGTGGGTAGCGGAGAAATTCCAAACGAACTTGGAGATAGCTGGTTCTCTCCGAAATAGCTTTAGGGCTAGCGTCGACATTGAGAATCTTGGAGGTAGAGCACTGTTTGGGTGAGGGGTCCATCCCGGATTACCAATCTCAGATAAACTCCGAATGCCAAGTATTTATGGTCGGCAGTCAGACTGCGAGTGCTAAGATCCGTAGTCGAAAGGGAAACAGCCCAGACCACCAGCTAAGGTCCCCAAATAATTGTTAAGTGGAAAAGGATGTGGGGTTGCACAGACAACTAGGATGTTAGCTTAGAAGCAGCTATTCATTCAAAGAGTGCGTAATAGCTCACTAGTCGAGTGACCCTGCGCCGAAAATGTACCGGGGCTAAAACAATTTACCGAAGCTGTGGATTCCGAAAGGGATGGTAGGAGAGCGTTCTATGTGTGATGAAGGCATACCGTGAGGAGTGCTGGAGTGCATAGAAGTGAGAATGCCGGTATGAGTAGCGCAAGACAGGTGAGAATCCTGTCCACCGTAAGACTAAGGTTTCCAGGGGAAGGCTCGTCCGCCCTGGGTTAGTCGGGACCTAAGGAGAGACCGACAGGTGTATCCGATGGGCAACAGGTTGATAGTCCTGTACTAGAGTATAGAGTGAAGGAGGGACGCAGAAGGCTAACTCAACCAGACGATTGGACGTGTCTGGCCAAGCAGTGAGGCGTGAACTGAGTTAAATGCTTAGTTCTGTAACGTTGAGCTGTGAAGGGGAGCGAAGTTTAGTAGTGAAGTGAGTGATGTCACGCTGCCAAGAAAAGCTTCTAGCGTTAATGTATACTCTACCCGTACCGCAAACCGACACAGGTAGTCGAGGCGAGTAGCCTCAGGTGAGCGAGCGAACTCTCGTTAAGGAACTCGGCAAAATGGCCCCGTAACTTCGGGAGAAGGGGCGCTGGCTTAAAGTCAGCCGCAGTGAAAAGGCCCAAGCAACTGTTTATCAAAAACACAGCTCTCTGCGAAATCGCAAGATGAAGTATAGGGGGTGACGCCTGCCCGGTGCTGGAAGGTTAAGAGGAGTGCTTAGCGGTAACGCGAAGGTATGAATTGAAGCCCCAGTAAACGGCGGCCGTAACTATAACGGTCCTAAGGTAGCGAAATTCCTTGTCGGGTAAGTTCCGACCCGCACGAAAGGCGTAATGATTTGGGCACTGTCTCAACGAGAGACTCGGTGAAATTTTAGTACCTGTGAAGATGCAGGTTACCCGCGACAGGACGGAAAGACCCCATGGAGCTTTACTGCAGTTTGATATTGAGTATCTGTACCACATGTACAGGATAGGTAGGAGCCATAGAAGCCGGGACGCTAGTTTCGGCAGAGGCGCTGTTGGGATACTACCCTTGTGTTATGGCTACTCTAACCCGATTGGCTAAACGTCAATGGAGACAGTGTCTGACGGGCAGTTTGACTGGGGCGGTCGCCTCCTAAAAGGTAACGGAGGCGCCCAAAGGTTCCCTCAGATTGGTTGGAAATCAATCGCAGAGTGTAAAGGTATAAGGGAGCTTGACTGCGAGAGCGACAACTCGAGCAGGGACGAAAGTCGGGCTTAGTGATCCGGTGGTTCCGCATGGAAGGGCCATCGCTCAACGGATAAAAGCTACCCTGGGGATAACAGGCTTATCTCCCCCAAGAGTTCACATCGACGGGGAGGTTTGGCACCTCGATGTCGGCTCGTCGCATCCTGGGGCTGTAGTCGGTCCCAAGGGTTGGGCTGTTCGCCCATTAAAGCGGCACGCGAGCTGGGTTCAGAACGTCGTGAGACAGTTCGGTCCCTATCCGTCGCGGGCGAAGGAAATTTGAGAGGATCTGCTCCTAGTACGAGAGGACCAGAGTGGACTTACCGCTGGTGTACCAGTTGTTCTGCCAAGAGCATTGCTGGGTAGCTATGTAGGGAGGGGATAAACGCTGAAAGCATCTAAGTGTGAAGCCCCCCTCAAGATGAGATTTCCCATGATTTTATATCAGTAAGAGCCCTGAGAGACGATCAGGTAGATAGGTTGGGAGTGGAAGCATGGTGACATGTGAAGCGGACCAATACTAATCGCTCGAGGACTTATCCAAAGGTATTGACAGCGAGAGGTTGAGCTTGGTACAATAGATAGGTATTCAATTTTGAGTGCACAAACAATCCAGAGGATTGTTTGGGTTGGGGAATCAGGAAACGACGTTTCCCACCTAACCCATTCATAGTTAAGTGATGATAGCCTAGGAGAGACACCTGTTCCCATGCCGAACACAGCAGTTAAGTCCTAGCACGCCTGAAGTAATTGGGGGTTGCCCCCTGTGAGATAAGGGAGTCGCTTAGCGATAGGGAGTTTAGCTCAGCTAAGGAGGACGGAAGTTCGACTTTGTCGAAGCGTTAGCGCACGACAGGGACCAGTTTGAGCTAAGCCCCGCGAGGGAGTTTAGCTCAGCTGGGAGAGCATCTGCCTTACAAGCAGAGGGTCAGCGGTTCGATCCCGTTAACTCCCATGATTAAGTAATGAGGACGTAAAAAAAGCGGTTGATTTTAGGAATCGCTCAGAGGTTTAAGGACTTCAAGAGGATTGCTCTCAATACTAGCTTTTTAGTTCGAATAGAATTACTTGAATAGGTCCCGTGGTGTAGCGGTTATCACGTCGCCCTGTCACGGCGAAGATCGCGGGTTCAATTCCCGTCGGGACCGTTAGTAAGAGGAGACTCGTTAGCTCAGTTGGTAGAGCATTTGACTTTTAATCAAAGGGTCACTGGTTCGAGCCCAGTACGGGTCATAGATGCGGGTTTGGCGGAATTGGCAGACGCACCAGATTTAGGATCTGGCGCTTAACGGCGTGGGGGTTCAAGTCCCTTAACCTGCATAGGAAGCAATAGGCCGGCTTAGCTCAGTTGGTAGAGCATCTGATTTGTAATCAGAGGGTCGCGTGTTCAAGTCATGTAGCCGGCATTTGCGAACGTAGTTCAGTGGTAGCGAATATTATTCGTTACTTTTTTGTTTAGACAATTAAAAAGCACTCATAAATTTAATGAGTGCTTTTACAACTTTAACGATTCTTGAGTTCAAGATAACGCTTGTACCAGATATTGATATAAGATTCTGAGAAAGGCCCTTTTTTATTGTTAATCCACTCAACAAGAATTTTGACATTCTCTTTCAGAATATAATCAATATCTGCTGAATAATGCATTTCTTTTTTATGGCTTTCATATTCGTCAACATCTAAAAGCTTTTTTTCGTGATTCTCAAAGACTTTGACATCTAAGTCGTAATCAATATATTTGAGGGCTTCCTCATCCATAACATAGGGACTAGCTAAGTTACAATAATAGGAAACACCGCTATCACGAATCATTGCAATTATATTGAACCAAAATTTTTTATGAAAATAAACAATGGCTGGTTCTCGAGTCACCCAGCGTCTGCCATCACTTTCAGTAACAAGTGTATGGTCGTTTACACCAATAATTGCATTTTCAGTTATTTTTAGTACCATAGTGTCGCGCCATGTTCGGTGCAAACTACCATTATGCTTATAACTCTGAATTGTAATAAAGTCGCCTTCTTTGGGTAATTTCATGGCTAAAACCTTCTACAATTTAGTTTATCCGTTATAGTTTAACATAATTTGATGGAAAAAGCATTTGTTAAGAAAGAAAATGGTAGAACTATTGCTTATAGATAGTCAGCTAAAGCAGATGAAATGTCGGAAAAATCATAGCCCTTTCGAGCCAAAGCTTGGATTAAATGCTGTTTAAGTGCATAATCCTCATATCTCTTTTGATACTTTGGTAGAAGCCTATCCACATCTCGATAGATAAGAGTAATGTCATCCTCTTTATTTTTATCAATAGCTAAATTTTCGAGCGCTTGATTAACTGTTTGATAGTCAAAACCTTTGCTAAGAAGATTTTGCTGAATTTTAGCCTTGATGGTTTTTGCTGGGTAACGACCTGCATACTTTTTATAAAGTTTTTGTCCAACCTTGACAACAGTATGGGAAAAGTCTTGTCCGTCTAGGCATTCTTCAATAATGGACTTTGCAATCCCTTTCTGGGAAAGCTTCTGGCTTAGAACGAAAGGTCCCTTATCACCATTTGTTAAATTTTGATTGATAAAAACCTCAGCGTAATGATAATCATCAATCCACTTATCTTTTTTTAAATCTGTTAGGACTTTTGGAATAATTTTTTCCTCAATATCATGCTTATTGAGATAATCTTTAACCTCTTTTTCTGTTCTTTGTTTGAAGGAAAGGAAGTAGAGAGCTAGATTCTTACCATAGGAAAACTGGGCAAAATTCTTAATTTCCACCAATTCTTCCTTGGTGACCAATCTGTCCCTTGAAAGCATGAAATGGACAATGGTATCTTCGGTAATATAGAGCTTCTCTTCATCATCTAATTCAAGGAGATAGAACCGTTTTTTCTTTTCAATCTTAGTAATTTTCATAGGTTTATTATAGCAAAAATGGTAGAATATTAGGGTGTAAAGCGAGCCTAGCAATTTTAATGGAAGATTGTTGTTGAGAGTTACTCTTATTTATTCGCTTTTTATTTTTGGTTAGAAAGGACTTTGCAAGAATGAATTTGCAGGTCAAACAGCGGATTCCTCTAAAAATTAAGCGGATGGGGATCAACGGGGAAGGCATTGGCTTTTATAAAAAAACTTTGGTTTTTGTACCTGGAGCCTTAAAAGGAGAAGATGTTTTTTGTCAAGTGACAGCTGTCAAGAGGAATTTTGTCCAAGCCAAACTTTTGAAAATCAATAAAATATCTAAGGACCGAGTACAACCACGATGTCCCATATATGAGAAATGCGGGGGATGTCAGATTATGCACCTAGCATATAAGAAACAGCTAGATTTTAAGAATGAGATTATCAAACAGGCCTTGAAGAAATTCCAGCCTACTGGATACGAAAATTATGAAGTGCGACCAACCAAGGGTATGGAAAATCCTTATCACTATCGGGCCAAGCTCCAGTTTCAAACACGTCATTTTTCTGGCTCGGTTAAAGCAGGACTGTTTGCCAGTAATTCGCATCATCTGGTTCCGTTGGAGAACTGTCTGGTTCAAGATGAGTTGACACAGAAGATTGTGAATAAGGCGACCGAACTGCTAGATAAGTATAAAATTCCAATTTATAATGAACGAAAAATTGCTGGAATCCGAACAATCATGGTTCGTAAAGGGCAGGCGAGCTCCCAAGTTCAACTTATTTTTGTGACTAGTCGTGACTTACATCTGACCGCTCTGATTAGAGAACTAAGGCTGGCCTTCCCTGAAATTGTAACAATTGCTGTTAATTATAATAAATCAAAATCAAGTGAAATTTATGGCGACGAGACAGACATTCTCTGGGGAAAAGAGTCTATAAAAGAAGAGGTGCTGGACTATAGTTTCTCTCTATCGCCTAGAGCCTTTTATCAACTTAATCCTCGACAAACTCAGGTTCTTTACCAAGAAGCGGTTAAAGCTTTAGATATCGCTAAGGAGGACAATCTCATAGACGCCTATTGCGGTGTAGGGACGATTGGCTTTGCTTTTGCAGATAAGGTGAATTCCGTTCGAGGAATGGATGTAATTCCTGAGGCTATTGTGGATGCTAAAAAGAATGCGAAAGCACTTGGATTGACCAATACTCACTATGAAACTGGTAAGGCAGAAGATCTTATCCCCAAATGGTATAATGCAGGTTACCAAGCTAGTGCTTTAGTAGTTGACCCACCGAGAACGGGCTTAGATAACAAGCTTATTAAAACCATTCTCGAAGTAAAGCCTGAAAAGATGGTTTATGTTTCTTGCAATGCCTCAACTCTGGCCCGTGATTTAGTACCTTTGACAAAGTCTTACCAAGTGGACTATATTCAGTCAGTAGATATGTTTCCTCATACCGCTCGAGTTGAGGCGGTTGTTAAGTTGAGGAGAAAGTAGAAAATAATTGTTAAATACGAATAAAGATGAGAGTAGCTACGCAGTTACTCTTATCTTTGTTTTACAAAAAAATTACAAAAATTTCTAATTAATTAAATAAGTTACATTTATATGTTGACGAACAAATTAAACTAGGCTATAATGAAGGCGAAAAGAGAAAGGAATCAAAGATTATGAAAAAATCTTATAAATTTGTAGCTACGTTTATGCTAGGTACTGCCTTGCTATTAACGGCTTGTCACAAGAATAGTTCTCAAAGTAAAGATCGTCCAGCTTCTACAAAGACTAGCCAGACAAGTAAAGCAAGACCTCAAAAAGGAAGTTCACAGAATCAGTCCAGTTCCCAAGCTAGTAGTAATAGTCAAGGTAATGGAGAAACTAACAATCCATCAAGCTCTACAAATCAAAGTTCAGCTAATAGTCAAGTTACTGCTTCAAGTCTTGATGTTACTGCCATTGCTAACGGAGACTTCTCCAGTCTTGTTGGAACCTGGCAAAATGCTAATGGTGACACATTAGTTTTTGATAATAATGGTTTGGTCTCAGACACTCAAGTCATCTCTTCACAAGGTGTTAGCGGAGAAAAGGCTCTCTTTACGATTGCTCCAAAAGATTCAGAAGTAGGTAGTGCGGCCTTGTTTGTCATCCCTGCGGGTGTGCCAACTGTTGGAGGTAAAACCTATAAGCAAGATGCTTTGGTAGCAGGTCAAGGTGAGTCTGCAGAAGATACTCCATATTATCGAGTAGGCTGATGATCCGTAAAATTACTGTTAAGGAGTAGTGATTTTATTTAGTGAAAAGTAATATTACCGAAATATTTCATTATTACAGAAAAATATTGACGCTGCTTACCTATTTTTTTATAATAAAGGCGAAATAAAGTAATATGAATAGAAGGAGAGCTATTATGAAAAAAGATTTGTTATGGAATGAAAGACAACGTTTTTCTATTCGTAAATATTCCTTTGGTGCAGCCTCAGTTTTACTCGGAGCTAGTCTGGTATTAGGGGGACAGGTTCTAGCTGACGAACAAACAGCAGCTCCAACTAGTCAGCCACAAGATACAAGTGTACAGACGACTACGGGCAAGGAAACTGAAGCTATTACACCAAAGACAGATGGTGCTGTAAGAGAAGCTGTAGCAGAGACAGCTACTACCGATAAGGTTACCCAAGTAACTGCTGAGAACCCAACAGCAGTTAGTGATGCTGAAATTTCAACTGATAAAATCTCTACAAAAGAGTCTGATATCGATAACACTACAGTACCAACAAAAGTTGATGCTGCTATTCAAACTGGTGATTATACAGCTCCTAGTGAAATAAATTCAGCAGACCAAGCGCAACAGATAGGGTCAGTAACTAATTCTTCACCTGTTACAGCGATTCAGGAAGTCGGTAAAGACCTCCCAAACTCAGGAAACTATACTTATCCTGAACGCACAGAGGTCAAGAATAGTCCGTCAGCTTCGGCCCCTATAGCCTTCTATGCCAATGCAGGTGACCGTGTTTACTATGACCAAGTCCTCAATCAAGATGGCTATCAATGGCTGAGCTACAAATCCTATAGTGGTATCCGTCGTTATGCCAATATTGCCAAGTTAGTAGTTAAGGAAGTACAAGCCGATAAGCCAGATTCTCAAGTTGGTAAAAAGCCGGAGACTGACAGCGAAGAGACGCCCCTTCCAGCTTTGGAACGCTATATCTTTGATAAAGAAGTTGAGGTTAAGAACGAGGCAAGGGCTGCTGCCCAGACAGAATTTACCTTTGGAGAGGGTGACTCTATCAGCTATGATAAGATTCTTGAGGCAGATGGTTATAAATGGATTTCCTATGTGTCTTACGGCGGTACTCGTCGCTATGTCATGCTGGATAAGCTACCAGCTCAAGCTAACGAGCAAAAGACAGAATCCAAGCTAACCGGTCAAATTAGTATTGAAAACCAAAACGATAAGGGCTTTGATGTTCGGATTTCTAACGTGTCAGATAGCAATGGCATTCTGGCTGTTAAAGTTCCAATCTGGACAGACAAGGATGACCAAGATGATATTGTTTGGTATGATGCTGTGAGTCAAGGTGACGGCACCTATAAAGTGGCTGTGAATATATCTGATCATAAGAATGAAAGCGGTCTTTACAATATTCACCTCTATTATATTGAAAATGATGGTGCTATGAAGGGTGTTGCAAGTCTACAATATCCCCTTCTTGAAGCTGAAAAAACTCAAGTAACCCGGACAGGTACACTTTCCTTTAACAATAAGGATAATGGTGACTTTGATGTTATCATCTCAGATGTGGTTGATAGCCAAGGTGTCTTAGCTGTTAAGGTTCCGGTTTGGACAGATAATGACGGCCAAGATGATATTGTCTGGTATGATGCTACGAAGCAAGCTAACGGTGATTATAAGGTTAGTGTCAAGGTCAGCGATCATAAGAGCCAACATGGTGTTTACAATGTCCACCTCTACTATGTTGAAAATGATAACAAGTTGGTTGGTATTGCTGGGACCCAAACGACAGTTCCTGAACCAGCAGTTAAATCGGACTATGAAACAACCTTTCCGTCATTGAAAAGCTATACTTTTGTCAAGCAAGTTGATGTTAGAAATGAACCTCGAATGGCTGCGGATACAGCCTTCACCTTCCAAGCTGGCGAAAGTATCAACTACGATAAGATTATGCACAAGGACGGCCATGATTGGATTTCCTATGTCAGTTATGGCGGTCAACGGCGTTATATCGTTATTGGTTAAGCTTCCTAACAAATCTTTTATAGATAAAATCGCCTCTGCTTGTTTAAACAGGGGTGATTTTTTGGGTTAGAAGGAAGATGAAAAATAGCTAAGGATAGGCTTGATATAGCTACTTTGACAGTATTGTGAATTTGTGATATTATGATTCGAGAAAGTAGAGTAAAGTATGTATCGCGTATTAAGTATTAATGATGAGGTCATAGTACTTGCTAATACGGACGGTCACGTCAAAAGGATTGATCGTTTGTCTTTTAGTTTTAACCCTAGGTTGGGAGATAGGGTGGATCTTTTTTATGACGATCATGATGAAGTCATTGCGACGAGGGCCAGGGTAGTTGAGAATGAATCGGGTTCTCGCGCAATTAGATCAGCACTCCTACAGGGCATCTTTGACCTATTTACAGAAGTTTTAACGATCCACAATGATCAGGTTGGTAATATCAAGAAAATCCTTTCTCAGCTCTTTATTGCCTTCTTCATGGTTTGGGCCTTGGTGGGCGTTGTTGTTGTTGAGTTGATTATCCTGATTGAGTCACTCCTAATTTGGGCTTATCAATTTATATTAATTGCTATTAAGTATTTGCATGATGTGATTGCTAAGAAGCTGGCTGATCGGGCTCGGCAACAGGCCAAGCAAGAAGTTGCTGCAACTTATGGCTACGACCAAGCCTATGACAATGGGATCGATCCAGAGGCTTATGCTGATTATGAAGATGAGTCTTACGTTGTAGACCTCGATTCTTTAGAGTTGTCCCCTGATGAAAGGGACCGTTATTTTTCAGATGAGGCTGACTATCCAGAGAAGTAGGAGTTTTCCTATTTCTCTTTCTTTATAAGCTAAAATTTGCTAAAATGATAGGGAAATAAACAATAATACGAGGTAAGATATGTCACAATTTTTAGTTTTTGGTCACCAAAATCCTGATACCGATGCTATTGCATCGTCCTACGGCTGGGCTTATTTGGAGCGTACAGCTTTTGGACGTGATGCTGAGGCTGTCGCCCTTGGGACGCCAAATGAAGAAACCGTTTTCGTTCTGGACTATTTTGGTGTTGAAGCACTGCGTGTCGTTGAATCTGCTAAGGCAGAAGGGGTCGATAAAGTTATTTTAACGGACCACAATGAATTTCAGCAATCTATTTCAGATATTCGCGAAGTAGAAATCGCAGCTGTTATTGACCACCACCGTGTGGCCAACTTTGAAACGGCTAACCCGCTTTACATGCGTGTGGAACCAGTTGGATCAGCTTCTTCAATTGTTTATCGTGCTTTTAAGGAAAACAATGTTGAAGTGCCAAAAGAAGTAGCCGGTCTTCTCCTATCAGGTCTTATCTCTGATACCCTTTTGCTTAAATCACCAACTACTCACGAAACGGATCCCCAAGTAGCTAAGGAATTAGCTGAAATTGCTGGCGTCAACTTGGAAGAGTATGGCTTGGCTATGCTGAAAGCAGGGACTAACCTTTCAAGCAAGTCAGCTGAAGAATTGATTGATATTGATGCTAAGAGTTTTGAGCTCAATGGTAACAATGTGCGCGTGGCTCAGGTCAATACGGTTGATATTGATGAAGTTTTGGATCGTCAAGCTGAAATTGAAGAAGCTATCAGGGCCTCACAAGAAGCTAATGGCTACTCAGACTTTGTCTTGATGATTACAGATATTCTGAACTCCAATTCAGAAATTCTAGCACTTGGAGCTAACAGGGATAAGGTTGAAGCAGCCTTCAATTTCAAATTAGAAAACAATCATGCCTTCCTTGAAGGGGCTGTATCACGTAAGAAACAAGTGGTTCCGCAGTTGACGGAAAGTTTTAATGGATAAAAAGCGCACTCAAAAGCCAAGGGCAAAGGGCCCCTGGCTTTTATATATAGGAGAAGCTAATGAAGAAAGAGCAATTAAAAGAAGGAGACCTCCTGTTTACAGTAGGCGATTCAGAAATGGGACAGGCTATCACGACCGCCACAGGTGATTACAGTCATGTTGCTATCTATCTCGAAGGAAGTATTTATCACGCGACAGTAGACCAAGGGGTATCTAAACAGGACTTGACAAGCTTTTTAGAGGAAAATAAGATTGTAGATGTTTTTTGCTATCCAAAGATTAAACTTAAACAAGTTTTTGAAAAAGTTCATGCCTTGCTAGGAAATCCTTATAATATTAGCTTTTATCCTGACGGAACAGGTTTTTACTGCTCTCAGCTCATTGCACATCTTCTTCCGATTTTTGCAGAAATTCCAATGCAATTTGGAGATGGCCATCAAGAGGTGACAAATTTCTGGCAGGAATACTATGAGCAACTTGGTTTAGCTGTCCCTACAGGACGGCCTGGGACCAATCCTAGCCTTCTAGCCCAATCTCCTCAATTATGCTATCGGGGTCGATTAAAATAATGAGTTAAATCCTACTGTTTGAGCCCTCTATAATATCCAGAAAGGCCTTATGCATACGGTAAGTAAAATCTGTTAGGTCTTGGCTAGGTCCATGTTCGGTGGTCCACTTCATCAGTGACCGTACAATAGACGCATACAGTTGGGTCAAGAGCTCTAAGGGAAAGAGTATAGGACATCCCCTCCCTGAGCAAGAGCTCTTTGATATAGAGCTGGCAGAGCTGATCAAACCGATCTTCAAAACCCTGTTGATTTTCCAAGGGTGTTTTTAGCAGTGCCTTGAGGAGGTCTGTATGCTCTTGATAAAACTGGTAAATATCTTCTAGAAAATACTTTAGCCCTTTATTATCAAGGTTTTCTCCGTACTTGGCAGCGAATTTTTCCTGAAGCGGCTCTAAAGTCTTTGTAATCAGCTGTTCCAATAGGTCATACTTATCTAAATAGTGGCTGTAAAAAGTAGAGCGGCTGACTAAGGCTTTTCGACAAATGTCTTGAACAGTTAAGCTATAAAACCCTTTTTCCAGAATTAGAGCGACAAGGGCATACTCGATGTCCCTTTTAGTTTTGAGAATGCGGATGTCTTGCGTCATATAATTTTCCCCTGTTTGTTGCTTATCAAACATTTTTCGGACATAATGTATGATTTCCTACAGATTATAGGAAAGTATAGCTTGTCTGTCAACCCAAGCTAGAGTATACTAACCGTGTTGATAAGGAGAAATCATATGAATATTTTAGTGGTCAATGGACATCCGGATAAAGAAAGTTTTAGTCAGGCTATCTATGAAACAGTAGTGGCAAATCTAGATTTTGCCCAACATCAGGTGGAAACTTTAGAGCTTGGCCACCTGCACTTTGATCCTGTTTTACGCTATGGTTATCGCAAGCGCATGCCAGAGGATAAGTTCATCTTACAATCGCAGGAACTTATTCAGTGGGCCGATCATTTCATCTTTATTTATCCGATTTGGTGGAGCGGCATGCCTAGTTTAATGAAGGGCTGGATTGATCGTACCTTTACTCCGGGTGTTGCCTATTCATCTAATACTGAGGGGAATTTCATCTGGAACTACCTGCGTGGACGGCAATTTCGTAAACTTTTAAAAGGAAGAACGGCAGATATTATTGCAACCTCCATGGCCCCCAGCTGGTGGTATAAACTCTTTTCTGGCTGGATCAGTGTGCCAGATAGTTATGGCCTAGCAGCATTAAAAAGTGCTGTTCTCAATCATTGTGGTATTAAAACGCGCCGCTTAATGGTGCTGGGCAATATGGGGCGTGAAGCTTGTACAGAAGCAAAACGAAAAGCTTTTTTGAACAAAGTAGGTGTAGCTGTCAAAAAGCTGTAGGGAATATAAAAATTAAAAGCGTTTGAAATTCAGTGATTTCAGACGCTTTTAAAGTGGTTCTGGTTTTTGTATTAATGGTTGCCTATAACTTTGAGATGGGTAATCTGGCTGCTTACTACTTTTGCAATGTCTTTACCTGTCAAAGTAAAATAATCACCTGATTTTCTACGACAGACAACGCCCCAATTGGCCTGCAACCAGCCATCATCTTGTTCCTCAATATCCCATAAATGCTTAGTTGCTAGATTTCGACTGAAGAAAATTTTAAAGAAATTTTCAATTTCTGCACGTCCCCTATAGGTATGACCATCATTGGCCTCAATAACAGCGTCTTGGGTAAATAATGCGCAGAGTTCCTGAAGGCTGTTTTCATTTTGAACAGCCAGATCAGATAGTTCAAAGTAGCGGTTTAATATGTTCATGCAATAACCTCCTCTTTAATAATTCGATACAATTTGAACAATTGTATTATAGAGCTTTTTTTGATAGAATTCAAAGAAAGGAGTGATAAGGTGAAAAATTTATCCCATCCTGCAACAGCAGATATTAAACTAGAGCAAATTCTTTATGCTTTGAGTGAGCCCATTCGTTTAGCCATTTTTCGAGAATTATATAAATCTAACAAGGAAAGAAACTGCAGCTACTTCTCGGACTTGGGAAAGAAAAATAATTTGTCTCATCATTATAAAATGTTGAGAGAAAATGGATTAATCAGAGTTCGTATAGACGGACGACAGCGCTTTATTTCCCTAAGACTAGATGAATTGAATGAAAGATTTCCAGGACTGCTAGAGAGCATTTATGAAAGTCTATAAATGATATGAGGAGCTGGATTGATCGTATCTTTACTCCGCGTATTGCTTATTCTTCTAATACCAAGGGTAATTTCATCTGGAGTTATCTGTGTGATAAACAATTTCGTAAATTTCTAAAGAGGGGAAAAGGTAGATATTTTGTGACCTCCATGGCCCCCAGCTGGTGGTATAAACTCTTTTCTGGTTGGATTCGCATGCCAGATAGTTATGGAGTGGCAGCGCTAAAGAATACCGTTCTCAATCATTGAAGTATTAAAACGCGCCGAGTGATGGTGTTGGGTAATATGGGGCATGAGACTTGTACATTGGAAAAGCGCCAACACTTTTTAAAAGAGGTTGAAAAAAATATACAAAAATTATAGTTTTGAAATCATCATAAAAATCTGGAACAATCTTGTTTCAGATTTTTCTTGCTAAATATAGAGGAATAAGATATACTTTATCTCAATAACTAACCGCTGGTTAGTTGTTGAGAAATCAATAGTTCATAAGAAAGCAGAAACGATGATGAAACAGACTTTTTACCAAGTGGCAACAAAATATACGGCTAAAAAATATCATATCAGTCCTCATATTTTTAAAGTGACGTTTGACTTATTAATCTTTCCAGTTAGTATCTGGGTTGTAGAAAATCACGGTTCCTACTTTTTGATCGATACAGGCATGGGGAATATGGCATCTTATGCTGTGGAGACTTATTTAGGCAGAAAGCCATTGGCTGCGGCCTTTTTGACACATGGCCATTCGGATCATGTGGGAGGAATCGCCCAGCTCAAGGACTTATATCCAACCTTACCTCTGATGATAGACAGAAGAGAGCTACCTTACGTTTCGGGACAAAAGCCTTATCCAAGACGTAAAAAGGTGGAGTCAGTAGCTTTCAATACCGATTGGCTAGAAGATTTGGATAGTGAGAGAGCAAGCTCTCTCTTAGCAGATGCAGGGCTGGTACCGATTTTTACGCCTGGGCACTCACCGGGGCATACCTGTTACTATCATGCTGAAGATAAGGTTCTGATTGCGGGAGATCTGCTGACGACCAGCCGATTTGGTCACCTAAAGCCGCCAATGAAAGCTTTCACGGCAGATATGCCTCAAGCTCTGGCGACAGCTCATGATCTTTTGCAGACCGATTCACAAACCTTGATCAGTGTCTGTCACGGAGGAGAAGTTGCCAATGCCCTAGAAGAAATGGAGAAGAGTAGATGGTATCAGAAAAAATAAGTCAGACTAAGGAGAGTATCCTTTCCGCTGCCCAAAGCTTATTTCAAGAAAAAAACTATCAAACCGTGGGGGTACGAGAGATTGCTAAGCGTGCAGGTTGTTCACACACAGCCATTTACCTCTATTTTAAAAATAAGAGTGAGATTCTCTATGAGGTGGCGCATAAGCCCTTAGAAAAACTGTATCATACCTTACTTGCTCTGGAAGAGCAAGACTTGACACCCAGTGTAAAATTATTAGAAGGAAGTCATATCTTCATACAGTTTGGCTTTAATAACTATAATTCTTTCTCCCTGCTTTTTCTAGATGATGGTGAACGTGTGGATCAAGAGCAATTTACCTATCCCATTAGTGAGCTTCGGATGAAGAGTTTCCAACTTTTGAAAGAGACTGTTACTAGTCTACTGAGTCCTGATTTGACGCAGGAACAAGCTCTCAATGTTGTGCGCGGTATCTATCTTTTTCTCCAAGGCATGGTAACTAATTATGCAGATGGTCAGACCAGTTACGATGAACGCCTGCGCACTATCGTAACAGACTATTTAACCTACACAATTATCCAAAAAAGGAAGGAAGAATGTCAATGACTCATTCTTATTTATTGGTTATTGATATGCAAACGGATTATGTTGGAAAGGGAAAATATCGCTCCAATTCCCAATTATTGTCAGCGATTAATGGTAAAATAGGCAGCTATCCTGAAGGTCATGTGATTTATATTGTCAATCGTTTCTGGTGGGAGCTTAGTAGGAAGCCCAAGGTATTTGCTCAAGGTTTGTCGCTTGTGTCAGATCACGTATTTGAAAAACGCCGTGCATCTTGCCTAAGCAATACCGCCTTCTTGACTTTCTTAAAGGAAAGAGAGGTCAGAGAGCTGGAAATTGTCGGTGTCGATGGTAATGGCTGTATTAAAGCGTCCGCTCTAGCAGCAGATCGCTCTGGGTTCAAGGTAACTTTAGATTTAAAATGTATTGGGGTTGCCAATCAGACTAAATTCACAAAAACAAAAGAGAAATTGCTGGCGGCAGGAGTCTCTTTTAAATCTTGAAAAAGGAGGGAAGATGTCAAGTATCATTATTAGCCTTCATTTTTTGTTAGAAGTGGTAACTGTCATGGGGTTACTAGGCGGTCTTCTCACAGAAAAAACTTGGACAGTCAAACTTAGCTTTGCCTTTATAAGCTTACTAGTGGTGCTAGTCTGGAGTCGCTATGGGGCTCCCCAATCCCCACAAGTCCTCAAAGGATTTCGTAAACTTTTGTTAGAATCGTGTGTTTTTGTATTGGGGACGCTTGGTTTCTGGCAGCTCTATGGTGACAAAGCGGGGACACTCTATGCTATTGTCACACTAATTGATTTGGTGCTTTTATACATCTTGGCTTTGCGTTAAAAATGGTATAATTAACCTATTAGAATCTGGGTGTATCAAGGGGGCTGGAATGGAAAAATTGAAATTTACGTGTCCGACCATTTTAGATGGCGGTGAATTCCCGCTGGAACATACAGGGAAGGGTGACAATGTTTCACCGGAATTTTTATTAAAAAATCTTTCTCCGCAAGCCGAGACCCTAGCAGTTGTCCTAGAAGATTTAAACCATCCGCTTAAAAAAGAATTCACGCATTGGCTGATTTGGAATTTACCCGCTTTAAGCCGTATTCCTGCAAAGATCCCTCAAGGATTTGCAGTGGCAAATCTTCAAGGTGCCAGACAGGGAATCGCCTACGGCTGGCACTGCTACGCCGGACCAAAGCCACCTTTGGGTCAGACTCATGCCTATCGTTTTACCATCTATGCCTTAGATAAAACCTTGGAACTAGGGACATGGACCAGAAAACGCCAGTTATTAAAGGCTATGGAAGGGCATATTTTACAAAAGGGAGAACTGACTGCTAGTTTTGGCAGTCCGAAAAATCTTACGTTCTTCCCTGCTAGTTGAGCGATAATAATAAGACTTTATGAACCTAGGAGATTAACCGTGCTGATTGTTTTAAATCCTGATAAATTGACCCGTCAAACTTTTTTTCAAGCCTTGATAAACTACCTGTCACAGCATTCTGATGTTAGTCTGAGGCAAATCAAGCGGGATTTTGGAGAGACTGAGCACTTGGATAGAAAGCTCGAGGATTATATCCAAGCGGGTTATATTGAACGTCGGGAGCGCCGTTATTATTTGAGCCTGACCCCGCTTGAAAACATAGATCAGTTATCTTTAGGCGATAAGGTTATCCTTGATAGGGATAGTTCTGCCTACCAAGAGTTAAAATCTTTAGCATTCGAAACAAGGCTGACCAACACTACTAATGAAGCTGTTCTAGTCGAGTGGACAGACTTTGAACGAAATACATTAACCCTCTCCAATTATTTTCACAGACTGAGGACCAGCTCTCCTTTATCTCAGGAACAAAGAAAGCTTTATGCAACTTTAGGTGATGTCAATCCTGATTATGCTCTCAAATATATGACTAGCTTTCTCTTGAAATTTGCTAATAAGGATTTGGTCAAGCAAAGACGGCCAGATATTTTTGTCCAAAGTCTGAATCAACTAGGCTACATAGAAGAAGCAGAAGTGGGAACTTACAGTCTGAAATTAGACTTTGATAGAGAAAATCTGGTATTTAAGACTAACCAATGATAGACAAAAAATCCTTGCTCACAAATGGGCAGGGATTTTTCCGTTTAGGACACTCGCGAGAAAGAAAAAGTGAAAGAGAGGTCTAATTACTTTAATGCTCTCACATAAATTTCTTGAGCAATTATTTTGGGAATAACCAACTCTTCCCCGTTATAATGAATGGTAAAGGTCTGAGCATAGTTATCTATAGCCGTCAGTTCAATACTCTGGTTGATGTGGAGCCGGTGATCATCAAGATAATTTAAGAGCTGAAAGTTATCGCGGGCACGACCAATCAGATAAAAACCAGTCTTGTCAATCTGACTGAGTGGGATCCGATAGCGCTCCTCTAGAATTTCTCCTTTTTTGGGAATACTGCCACCATGAGGGCAATACTCAGGAAAACCGAGGTTTTCTTCTAAGCGGTCAATGAAAATTGTTGAGACCGTATGTTCTAAAACTTCAGCTTCTTGATGGATCTCGTCAGGCGTGTAGTGGAGATCTCTGACTAAAAACGATTCGATTAAGCGGTGTTTGCGGTAAAGGTCAGATACCAATAAGAGCCCCTTCTGGCTCAAACGATAACCTGAGACTTTGTCTTTAGTGATTAGCTTTTCGCTAATCATTTTTTTAACCATTTCTGAGACAGCCGGTGCAGACACCTGCATCTTTTCGGCAATTTCCTTGTTGGTCATCCTGTGATGAATTTGACCGAGTTCATAAATGCATTTTAAATAGTCTTCACGATTGGGTGTCATAGCTCTCTCACTTTCCTGCTAGTATTATAACAAAATAAAATTCTGGTTGACAAAAGAATCAGAAAAGGAAAACTAAAATTATCATTAATTGCTTCGAGCAGTCAGATGAAAGAACGAACTTTAGTGGTTACACTGCTTGTTTCGGTTGTCAGCCGAAGAATCTAACTTTATGGTAACAGCTCCAAAAGCCATGATGGTTAGAGAAATAACCACCCAAGGCTTCCAGAAGTTGTGGCACTTTCTTCTTCAAGGTGGGATAAACTGATTGATGGACAATGCGGGGTGATAGGCGTCTCGTCAATCAATAGTTGAAGGAGATGACGACCAGAAGCACCCATAATATCTTCGATATAGGTCGTTATCTTAATGCCGCCTGACTGAAGAATTTTATGAATACAATTGGTTTCACGATTGCGGCTTTCCACATAATGTTTTCGTTGTCTGGTCAACTCTCTCAATTCTTGGATGGTGTCATCGGGAACGAAACTCCGAGGAAGCAGACCAATCCGTGTTAATTTGGCAATCCAGTGAGCATCTTTCTTATCGGTTTTCTGACTCGGAATGGCCTTCATGTGGGCTGGTTGAGCGAGTATCAACTCGAAATCATCACATAGAGCATGCCAGACAGGTCGCCAATAAACACCTGTGCTTTCCAGACCAACAGCTTCCACATGAAACTGTCTAAGAAAATCGTGGCAAGCACGTAGGCCTTTCGTTGTTTGTATCAAAAGTTGCCATCTCACGCTTTGGACGAGTTGAGGTAAGTGACCCATGTAAAATACAAACGACAATATTGGCTTGATGGACATCAATACCTGCACAAGATTGATAGAGAACATCCATGACAATTCCCTCCGTTTTAAAATGAGAGAGCTTATCTACCGAATTTTAGTCGTATTTTTATACTCATGCCTATCGCATATTTTGGGGTGCTCGTCAGTAGAGTGGAGTGGATCAGTTTTGCCCTCGATTACTAGAATCATTAACTCGTCAACCACAAAGCCCTCACTAAGATTATACACCTAGTGAGGGCTTTGTGTCCGTTTTCATTATTCTGTGGGTGAGGGTGGAGCCATCATGGATGTCTTGCCCAGTCTCTTTTAGGCTATTAAATCGCTAATTTTAGTCAGTTGTTTTTAGCATCAGGTAAAGGAAATAGGGAGCTCCGATGATAGAGACAATAATTCCCGTCGGAATGCCTGTTCCAACTAAGAGAAGGCGTCCGATAGTATCAGCTGTTATGAGAAGTATCATTCCCACTATGAGCGAAGCAGGTAGGATGGTTTGATGTTGCCCTCCCAGCAGCCGGCGAACAATGTGCCCAGCCAACAGCCCTATAAAGGTGATATTACCAACTAGGACGACGCTTAAAGAGGCTAGGGCTGTTGCCAGACCTAGGATGATTAAACGTTCCCGTTGGAGATTAAGGCCAAGGGCCAGAGCAGTCTGTTCATTTAGAGCCATGATATTAAGGAATTTACTGCGACTAAAGGTCAAAAGCCAGACAATCAGTAAAAAGGGAGTAAAGAAACCAAGAATCGTCCAATCATTACCTGTAATCTTACCACTGAGCCAGGAGATGATACTGGTCATTTTATTGTCATCAGTTAGGCTGAGAATAGCGACCATAATACCAGAGAGCATGCTGGAGATCCCTACACCTGTGATAATCAGGCGAGTAGGATTGATACTGTGGTTTTTTTGCCAAGACATCAAGTAAACCAGCAGGATAGCCCCGGCTCCCCCCAGCATAGCAAAAAAGGGAAGAAAACTGTTTGTTTCTAAGTCACTGTCCGCTGAGAGACTGATCATGATAGTCATGACGAGCCCAGCTCCGGCATTAATCCCTAAAATTCCTGAGTCAGCTAGGGCATTCCTAGTCAGCGTTTGTAAAAGAATCCCAGCTAAAGCTAGGGAGCCTCCGCCAAGAAGACAGGCTAAAATTCGAGGAAGACGAATGCTAGTGATAATAAAGTTTTCTGCCGAATTCCCTTGCCCTAGTATTAGTTGCCAAAGATTTGTCAGAGAGGAATAACTGTAGCCAACTGAGAGCGATAGGTAAATGACTAAGGCTAGGAGGCTTAATAAGATGAGAAAGATCTTGAAGGAGGCTTTTCTTACCATCATAGGTCACTCCCCTTTCTAATCAGCCAGAGGAAGCAGGGCAGCCCAGCGATACTGACAAGGGCGCTGATAGGAACTTCCATAGGTGGATTAAGAGTCCGACTGAGCAGGTCTACATAAATCATAAAGGTAGCCCCAGCAAGGGCAGTAAAAGGCAGCAGGTAACGATAGTCCCGTACAATAAAGACACGGATAAAATGCGGGATAATCAGACCAATAAAGGCAATGCTGCCAACCAAGGCGACGGCACCTGCGGATAGGAGGATGACAATTCCCAGTAAAACAAAACTGACAGTATTGGT
This sequence comes from Streptococcus criceti HS-6, assembly GCF_000187975.2. Taxonomy (NCBI): domain Bacteria; kingdom Bacillati; phylum Bacillota; class Bacilli; order Lactobacillales; family Streptococcaceae; genus Streptococcus; species Streptococcus criceti. Next base: position 2,394,959 of record NZ_AEUV02000002.1, on the reverse strand, counting down.
CTTTTGCCCCAGAGATTTAGACACGGTTTCATTAAGACTTAGAATGGTCAGTTGATGGGCAAACAGCAGGGTTAAGAGGAAACCAAAAATCATTAAAGGGCTGACGATAGCCAGCATTTTCCAGTTGATCTGAGAAAAACCTCCAGCCTGCCAACCGATAACACTGGTTTCGAGATTGAAGTAGAGAGTGATGGCTTGGCCTAGGGCGGAGCAGAGGGTAGCCACCATTGCCCCAGATAAGATTAGACGGATAGGGTGGTAACCCTTCCTTGGACGATAAGAAAGGCCTAGAACCAGAAGGGCTGCCAGAAGCGAGCCCAGCAGGCATAGCAGCAGAATCAGACTATAGTGGAGACTTCCCCAAAAGGCATAGCCTATAATTAGAGCAAGTCCAGCACCAGCATTAATCCCCAGAAGCCCTGGGTCTGCAATCGGATTTCGAGTGACTCCCTGCATAATAGCCCCAGCTTGAGCCATAGCAGCACCAACTAAGATGGTGGCAAAGAGCCTCGGCAGGCGTAGATCAAAGATGATGTCTTGGCTAGCTGAATTTTGTAAGGGAGCTTTTATAACATGCAAGAGTTGATCGTTGCTGTAATTGATAGCGCCAAATCTTAAGGAAAGGTAGCAGGCTAGAATAAATAGGACAAGGATGGTGAAAAAAACGGGTCTAAGCAAAAAATGCTGCCAATCCCGTTTTTTATGAGCTGTCACAGTGATTGGTTGCTTATGCTTATTCCCTGTTAGACAAGGGGAAAACACCAGTCTAGCAAACTGTGCGAGACTAACCAGAGGATCCCGAGATTTTGGGTTGCCGCTCCCCTTTTTAGCCCCGCTTTTTTGGTTAAGAAGGGAGCTTTTCTTCTTCATAAGGCAGGCGTCCAATCTAATTGGCTTTTTTCACAGCTTCAACAAAGGCGGGCAACTGCTTATCCAGTGACATTGGATCAGAGAAGTAGAAGAGAGCTTCATCAACTTCTAGGATATGATTGTTTTGGACAGCAGGAATATTTTGCCAGACATCACTCTCCTTGAGGGAAGCTGCTGAATTTTTGGTTGCCTTGCTGACATTGAGGAGAGCATAGTCGCCAATGTAATCGCCAAGAACTTCTTGAGAGACACCGAAATAGCCGGTTTTAAAGACATCATCCCTTACTTTTTGGGGTGCCGAGAATCCAAGAGTATCGTAAATGAGCTCGCCACCACGCCCCCAATTTTTGCCATAGAGGTAGATATCCTTATCATAGAAGTCCATAACGGTAAAGGTAGTATTTTTAGAGAGAACAGCATTAAGTTCCTCCTTGGCCTTGGTCGTTTTTACTTTCCAATTTTTAAGCCAAGCCTTAGCTTTATCTTCTTTATCAAAGACCTTACCAAAATCAGTTAGCATCTGCAGATAATCGTGTTTGCCGTATTCAATAACCAAAACAGGAGCAATTTCTTTTAATTGCTTGATGTTTTTGTCGGTTGAAAAGACAATAATCAGATCTGGCTTTTGTGCAGCAATAGCTTCAGTATCTTCGGAAGTCAGCTTCTTAACATTTTTTAGTTTATCACCAAAGGCGGGACTGTCTTTCTCATTATCGAGCGAGTAACTGGAAACATCGATCCCGAGTTCTAAGAGATAACCAGTGTAAGAGTAGGCAAAGTTGACCACCTTTTTTGGATTTTTGGGCACCTTGCCATAATAGGTGAAACCTTCGATCTTTGGCATGGAAGACAGAGAGTCTTTTTCAGAATCTTTTTGCTTGTTGCCGCAAGCCACAAGCAAAAGAGTAGCCAATAAGGCTACAAATATTGTCATTATTTTTTTCATACGATTTCTCCTTGAAATCAATCTATGTAATCAGCTGGTAAGTCAGCAGTATGGGACGGTGGGTAATAGGGTCTTCAGTGAGGTGGGCCTCAATTTTGAAGATTTCCCTTAAAATATCAGGAGTCATCATCTCTTGGACAGAGCCCTGATAAAGGATTCTGCCGTCTTTCATAGCGACCAGTCTATCAGAAAAACGGGCAGATAAGTTGAGGTCGTGCAGGACCATAACAATAGTTTTACCAGCTCTTTGATTGAGCTTTTGAAGTAATTCTAAAACCTCTAATTGATGATTCATGTCAAGATAGGTTGTTGGTTCATCTAGAAAAATAGTATCGGTATCTTGAGCCAAAGCCATAGCAATCCAAACTCGTTGGCGTTGACCGCCAGACAGGCTATCTACATCTAGGTTGGCAAAATCAGTAACCTTGGTGACTTCCATAGCCCAGTGAATGGTATTGCGATCCTCTTGAGTCAGACTGCCCAGATATTTCTGATGGGGAAAACGTCCATAAGAAATAAAGTCATAGACAGAAATCCCTTTGGTTGCTTCCATTACTTGAGGAAGCAGGGCCAACTTTTTAGCGACTTCCTTGGTTGGTAGGTTAGAGATGGCCTGACCATCCAGATATATCTGTCCTTTTTTGACAGCTTGTATCCGTGTCAAAGCCTTGAGTAGGGTGGACTTTCCGCAGCCGTTAGCCCCAATAATAGTCGTAATTTTTCCTTCTGGAATTTGCAGTGATAAGTTCTCGATGATGGTCAGGTCATCGTAGGCCACTTGAATCTGATCTGCACGAATATTGGTCATTGTAAGCCTCCTTTCTATGTAATATTCAGGTCTGGGCAAAGAAAATTATCTTTTGAAGCTTAGACTTTCCTTGCCGATAGAATTTTAAAAAGCTGTCTCCCAAGTCAGTTTTTCTGAATTTTGACAGGATCAGATCTTCAAAACTCCTTCCACATTATAGCATAGGAATTTTAAATTTAGAACTGTTTTCTGAAAAAATTGAATAAAGTAAAAGCCAAGTCCCCCAAGGGATTTGGCTGTTTGGAATGGTTCTTATTTGTCGCTCTAAATTAGAATTTTAATGAGCGATTCAGATACTTTTTAGCAATGACGATATCACCGTCGTAGCTAGCTCGTCTGCCATCAACGATTTGGAAAGCATCCGCCCCCTTACCAGCAATAATAACGGCATCGCTGGATTTTTGGGTTTTTAGCAGAGCCTTTTTAATCGCCTCTTCTCGATCAACGATGATGTCAACTGGGCGGCTGATATGGCTGGCGATCTCCTGACAAATAACGTGAGGATCTTCTTTGTTGGGATCATCGGCTGTTAGGATGACTTCCAAATCAGGATTCTGATTGATGACTCGACCGAAATCTGCCCGCCGGCTTTCGCCCTTATTGCCGGGAGCCCCAAGGATGAGAATGTTTTTACCTGTCTGGTGTTGGGTGACCACCGACAAGAGTTTTTGTAGGCTGTCACCGTTGTGCGCATAGTCAACAAAAACCTTAGCTCCATTAGTTTGGGTAAGAACTTCCATTCGCCCCGGCACACTGGTCTCAGCGATTCCTTTTTGGATATCGGCTAAACTCGCTCCCAACCGTAAACTCGCTAAACCGGCAGCCAGAGCATTTTCCTGATTGAAATCACCGATCAGCTGGATATCGTAATGTCCAGCCAGCTTACCAGTCAGATCAAAATCAAAAGCTTGCCCATTTTTAATCTGATTGGCGGAGCCTTGACCATAAAAATCATGAGGTAAATTAGCCACTTGCTCGCGAACGATGGCAAAATGATTCATGCCACTATTAACAACGACTGCTCGGCTATTGTCCATAAGCAAGCGCTTGTGATAAAAGTAATCCTCAAAGGTCGGATGCTCAATCGGACCGATATGATCAGGACTGATATTGAGGAAGACCCCAACATCAAACGTTAAACCATAAACGCGCTTGACCAGAAAGGCTTGACTGGACACTTCCATAATCAGATGGGTCCGCCCATTTTTAAGGGCTAGAGCCATCATTTGAAAGAGATCGAGACTTTCGGGCGTGGTCAGCTGCGATTTAAAGAAAGTCTCGCCATCCAAGGTGGTATTCATGGTTGAAAGCATGGCAGGTTTGTGGCTCTGTTTGAGAATATTGTAGGCAAAGTAGGCTGCTGTAGTCTTGCCCTTGGTCCCTGTAAAAGCCAGAATTTTCAGCTTCTTCTGGGGATTACCATGGAAGGCCATGGCAATCAGACTCATGGCCTGCTTAATATCATTGACAAGGATAGCTGGGATTCCTACCTCGTAGTCTTTTTCAGCAACATAAAAGGTCAAACCATCATCAACAGCTGCTTCTAGGAATTCCCTTTTAAAAGCAGCACCCTTGGCAAAAAAGAGGGTCGAAGAGCTAACCTTGCGGCTATCGTAGCTGAGTTGATCAAAAGTAACCTCTTTCCAAGTATAGGCAAAACCACCTTTGTAGCTGATATCTCGAAAATTTTTATCTTGCTTGAGAATGTCAAGCACCTGTGTCATCTTTATCATGATTACTATTTTAGACGGAAAGTTCCCGTTTTACAAGTCACAGGCAAAAGTTTATAATAGTAGGGCTAATTTAATAAAGTGAAGAAAGAAGATATGGCAGAAAAACAGTTAACACAGAATGAGAAGATGGCCCGAGGGACCTTCTGGGCAACAACCGGAAATACGCTAAGTCGTCTCATGGGAGCCCTCTACATCATCCCTTGGTATGCCTGGATGGGAGAATATGGCAATCAGGCCAATGCCCTCTATGGGATGGGGTATAATATTTATGCTTATTTCCTGCTTTTATCTACCACAGGAATTAATGTGGCTGTCGCCAAACAGATTGCCAAGTACAATGCCATGGGTAAGGAAGACCATTCTATCCATCTGATTAAGAGTTTTCTCAAACTCATGGGGGCGGTTGGTCTAGTCTTTGCCATTATTATGTATCTGGCCTCCCCCCTCTTTGCTGTGCTCTCAGGGACAGGTCCAGAATTGGAGCCGGTCATCCATAGTCTCTCCCTAGCTGTCTTAGTATTTCCAGCTATGAGTGTTATCCGAGGGATTTTTCAGGGCTACAATGATTTTAAGCCTTATGCCATGAGTCAGATTTTTGAACAATTAATCCGAGTTATCTGGATGCTTCTGACGGCCTACTTCATCATGCAGTTAGGTTCTGGCGATTACGTTAAGGCAGTCAGTCAGTCAACTCTAGCCGCCTTCATTGGGATGATTGCCAGTATGGCAGTTCTCATCTTTTACCTCAATAAGGCTGGCCTGATTAAGAAAATTTTTGCCAAGCAAAGGGAGAAAATCAAGATTGATACCTTAGGTCTGCTGAAGGAGACCTTCAAGGAAGCCATTCCCTTTATCATCACAGGATCTGCCATCCAGACCTTGCAGTTGATTGACCAAGGAACCTTCAACAACGTCCTTGCTCTCTTCACCAACTATAGCCGAACAGAGCGTAATGTCCTCTTTAGCTACATGTCGGCCAATCCAAGCAAGATTAATATGATTTTAATTTCAGTCGCCACCTCTATCGGAGGTGTGGGCATTCCTGTCATTACCGAATCCTTCACTAAAAAAAATTGGGGGGAACTGCGTAAAGTTGTGGTCAATAACCTGCAGATGCTCTGGCTCTTTATTCTACCGGCAGTTGTTGGTTCGGTTATCTTAGCCAAGCCGATTTATGTCGTCTTTTACGGCCTGCCGACTAAAACAGCCCATTACCTCTTTGTCTTTGTTATGGCCGAGACTGTTCTGCTGGCCCTCTATTCCCTTATGGCTCCTATGCTTCAGGCCCTCTTTCAAAATCGCAAGGCTATCCAGTATTTCCTCTGGGGAATTTTGGTTAAGGTGCTTTTCCAAATACCGATGATGTATGTCTTTGGCCCTTACGGCCCCCTAGTGGCAACAGCTCTGGCTCTTTGGATTCCTATCGTTTTGATGTATTTCAAGATACAAGAAGTGACCGGTTTTGACCATGCAGAAATTAGGCAGGATGCGCGAACCATTCTCTGGATGAGCTTAATCATGGGCGTGGTTGTCGGCCTTGGTTACTTCGGCCTCAGTCAGGTCTACCCTGTCGTCGGACGAGTCTCCAGCCTCGTTCACGTAGCCATCTTAGGGGCTCTTGGCGTCTGTATCTACGGCTACTTTGCTCTCCGTACCCGTCAGATTGACGGTCTCCTTGGGCGCCGTGCAGCCGCCCTACGGCAGAAATTCCATATTAGATAGTAGCTACTAGAAGACTTTGTCAGCAGTTAATACGCGAGCATCGGAATTTTTAATAATAGTTAGAAACTGTCAATGCTGTTAAAGCAATGGCAGTTTTATTATGTGACTTTTAGTCAGTCTCGCGTCTGTTGGTAAAGACTAAAAGAGTCTGGGCAAAACTCGTCCAGTATTCCTGTTTTGGAATAACCCCTTGACGTAATGGTTGGGAGCGACAAAGTCCTGCCTCCTATTAACTCGTTTAGATAGAGCTATTTAACGCAGTGGTTGGGAGTAAGAGAAGTGGGACAGAAGTCGATTTTTTATATAAATTGACTTCGTTGTCCCACCTCCGCACAGTTGATTAGGATGGCCGCTAACACTTGCGAAGCAAGGGTTTAGGACCTCCAATCAACCACTACGTCAAACTGTTATTACTGCAAAAATAGAAGGCTGGAATACTTTTCTCCAGCCTCTTGCCCCCGCACAGTTCATTAGGTACTTTAGCACCAATGAACCACTGCTGATGGGAATTCCCTATCTTGGGGCGCCGTCCCATTTTTAGGCGCCCCTTAAACAAGTCCACTGGACTGTTTAACTACCACGCAAGAGATAGGTCAAACAGTCTGGGAGACTGTTGAGAAAACTAAGATCAACTGTGCGGGGATGGGAGTAAAACGGTCTGGGGAGAGACCATTTCAGGTCACCACCTTAAAACTAGGATGTGGTGAGGGCCTTATAAATTTTTCTTATACCTGTTTATCACTAATAAATATGGAGTTAGTGCCCACTACAGTCATAAATCGTGTTACAATAAAAAGCAAATGTTTAGGAGGCGATTTGATGACACACGATTATAAATTAGCAACCCTTTTGGCCCACGCTGGTATCAATTCTGACAAGGAAACGGGAGCTTTGGCAGCCCCCCTGCATTTTTCAACCACCTACCAGCATCCAGAATTTGGTCAGTCAACAGGATTTGACTATACTAGGACTAAAAACCCAACGAGGGTGACGCTGGAAAAGACTCTGGCAGCCATTGAAAAGGCGGATTATGCTATCGCAACCAGCTCTGGGATGAGTGCTGTCGTTCTGGCCTTAGAAATCTTCCCAGTTGGCTCTAAAGTAGTGGCAGCTCGGGATCTCTATGGGGGGTCTTTTCGCTGGTTTAATGATCAAGAAAAGCAAGGCCGGTTTTCCTTCACCTATGCTAATTCTCAAGCAGAAATGCTGGCAGCTATCTCTGACGAGACAGATATCGTCTATATTGAAACGCCTACTAATCCGCTCATGATTGAGTTCGATATTAAAACAGTAGCTGAACTGGCCCACCAAAAGGGGGCAGCGGTTATCGTGGATAACACCTTCTACAGTCCGATTTACCAAAATCCAATTGAGCTGGGGGCAGATATCGTGATTCACTCAGCCACTAAGTATCTGGCTGGTCACAATGATGTCCTAGCAGGAGTGGTCATCACCAGTAATCAAGATTATTACGACAAGCTCTTCTATAATCTCAATACAACTGGTCCCAACCTGTCGCCCTTTGATAGCTATATGCTCATGCGTGGGCTCAAAACGCTCAAGCTCAGGATGGCAGCTTCCACTAAGAACGCTCAAGCTGTTGCTGAATATTTACAGCAGTCATCGGCAGTTAAGGAAGTTCTTTATACTGGCAAGGGTGGTATGATTTCCTTCAAGGTTAAAAATCAAGCTAAGATTCCAGAGATTATCAATAGTCTGCACGTTTTTACCTTTGCGGAAAGTTTAGGAGGGGTGGAAAGCCTCATTACCTATCCAACGACCCAGACCCATGCTGATATTCCTGCAGATGTCCGAGCTTCCTATGGCTTGACTGATGACCTCCTGCGTCTTTCCATAGGTATTGAAGACAGTCAGGATTTGATTGCAGATCTTAAACAAGCTCTGGAAGCTTGAAGATTAACAGGATGGCCGTTGGCAAACCAAACTAGCCACTAGGATACACGATTAGCTCTTGAGGAGAAGACAATGACACAATACGATTTTACGACCTTACCCAATCGTCTCAACAACCATTCCATGAAGTGGAAAGAAGTGGAGGCCAATCGCTCCCTCCTGCCACTCTGGGTGGCTGATATGGATTTTTTAGCCTTTCCTGAAATGAAAGCGGCCGTTCAGGCTTATGCTGACCGTGGGGTCTATGGTTACCCTTATTTTTCAGATCAGGTTCTGGAGTCCATTCAGAATTGGGAAAGAGAGCAGCATGGCTATAGATTTGATAAAGAGGCCCTAGTCCTGATTGAAGGAGTCGTTCCAGCGATTTCAGTAGCTATTCAGACCTTCACTAAAGAAGGAGATGCGGTCTTGATTAATACCCCAGTCTATCCGCCCTTTGCCCGTTCGGTCAAGCTCAACAACCGACAGTTGATTGAAAATTCCTTGGTTGAAAGGCAGGGCCATTTTGAGATTGATTTCGATCAGTTGGAAAAAGATGTGGTAGAAAATCAGGTTAAGCTCTATGTCTTCTGCAGTCCCCATAATCCGGGCGGTAGAGTCTGGAGTCCGGAAGAGCTTATCAGAGTAGCTGAACTCTGCCGCAAACACGGTGTCATTCTGGTCTCTGATGAGATTCACCAAGATCTAGCCCTCTTTGGACACAAGCATCATTCCATCAATACGCTGGGCGACTTTCAGGATTTCACCGTGGTCCTCTCCAGTGCCACCAAGACTTTCAATATTGCAGGGACTAAAAATAGTTTTGCCATCATTGAAAATTCTGCCTTGAGGGCAGCCTTTAAAAAGCGCCAGCTGGGCAATAATCAGCACGAAGTCCCAACAATCGGCTTAGTGACAACTGAAACGGCCTTTCGTTATGGGAAACCTTGGCTGACTGAACTCAAAAAAGTTTTGGAAGACAATATTAATTTAGTCTTTGAGACCTTGACGCAAAAGACCAACATTAAGGTCATGAAGCCAGAGGGGACCTATCTAGTTTGGTTGGATTTTTCAGACTATCACCTGTCTGATGAAGAACTTCATCGCAAAATCAAAGAAGAAGCCAAGCTGATTCTTAATGTCGGTTCGACCTTTGGTAAGGAGGGTACAGGCCATGCCAGATTAAATGTAGCCACTCCTAAAACTACTCTGCAGGAGGCCTTAAATCGTTTAGTCCAAGTCTTCTAAAACGATCACTCTTTGTCTGTAACAGCTGCTGGAATTTCTGAATTTTCCTGCTAAATACTAGATGTTTTGATATAATAAAGAAAACAACTAGAAAGGTGGAAAGCTTCTAGGAAGCTGACACATTATGGGAAAATTTCAAGTTATTTCACACCCACTGATTCAACACAAATTATCAATTTTACGTCGTGAGGATACCTCAACTAAGGTTTTCCGTGAATTGGTTAATGAAATTGCTATGCTGATGGGTTATGAGGTCTCTCGGGATCTGCCGCTGGAAGATATTGACATTCAAACCCCCATCACCAAGACGACTCAAAAGCAATTAGCCGGTAAGAAATTGGCCATTGTCCCCATCTTGCGGGCTGGAATTGGAATGGTTGATGGTTTGGTCAGCTTGGTTCCGGCAGCCAAAGTCGGTCATATCGGGATGTATCGCGATGAGGAAACCCTTCAGCCAGTTGAATATCTCGTTAAATTACCAGAAGATATTGATCAAAGACAAATTTTCTTGGTTGACCCAATGTTGGCAACCGGAGGTTCGGCAATTTTGGCGGTAGACTCCTTAAAGAAACGCGGTGCAGCCAATATCAAATTTGTCTGCTTGGTAGCTGCTCCCGAAGGAGTTAAGGCTCTCCAAGAAGCCCATCCAGATATTGATATCTACACCGCAGCATTGGACGAAAAGCTTAATGACAATGGCTATATCATTCCAGGTCTCGGTGATGCGGGCGACCGTCTCTTTGGTACAAAGTAGTGAAAATGAGAAGCAGTCCTTTGGGGTGTTTCTCTTTTTACGCCCATAAGTTTTTTATTTGACCTATTTTGACCAAACAGCTATAATAGTGACACGATGATAAGACGGTGGGAAGCCTCTCTTGTACAGCTAACTTGTCTTATCGAAATTTAAGTTAAGAAACGGAGAACTTTTATGATTCCAGTAGTTATTGAACAAACCAGCCGTGGGGAACGTTCCTACGATATTTATTCCCGTCTTTTAAAAGACCGTATTGTCATGCTGACGGGGCCTGTCGAAGATAATATGGCTAATTCTATTATTGCACAGTTGCTTTTCTTGGATGCCCAAGATAGCACTAAGGATATCTACCTCTATGTCAATTCACCGGGTGGTTCTGTCTCAGCCGGTCTGGCAATTGTTGATACGATGAATTTCATCAAGTCAGACGTCCAAACCATTGTCATGGGGATGGCTGCTTCCATGGGAACCATTATCGCCTCTAGCGGTGCCAAGGGCAAACGTTTCATGCTGCCAAATGCAGAATATCTCATTCACCAACCAATGGGCGGTACTGGTGCTGGTACACAGCAAACGGATATGGCTATTGCGGCAGAGCAGTTACTGAAAACACGGAATAATTTAGAGCAAATCCTAGCTAATAATTCTGGCAAAACGGTTAAGCAAATCCATAAAGATGCTGAACGTGACTACTGGATGTCGGCTAAGGAAACCCTTGCTTACGGCTTCATCGATGAAATTATGGAAAATAATGAATTAAAATAAAATGGAAAAACTGGCAGTTGATCTGACCAGTTTTTTAATGTGCTATAATAGAAACATGTTAGAAATCAATGAGGAGTACTGGCGATCGATGATGCCGTGGACCATCTTGCCAAACTTGTTTTAGCCAGTCCACAGGCTAAAAATTATCAACTAGCTAAGACTAAGGTCTTAGCTGACCAAGACCTGCAAATTCAATTAGCTCGCTTTCGAGACTTACAGGAGAGTTACGAAGAGCAAAAAGAATTTGCCAAGTATCGGCCAGAAGTGGATGGCCTTCGCCGACAGGTCTTGCAGCTCAAGCGCCAGATAGATTTGACTCAGACCATGCAGGATTTCCGAGCAGCAGAAGTAGCTCTGCAAGAGGTCTTGGCTGGCATTACTGAGCAGTTAGCCCAGACAATTTCACCTGATATTTTTGTTGATACAGGCCTTCCCCTCGCCCCTCACCATCGTCAGCATGGTCATGGGCGAGGTCAGAATATTCGTGAGAAAGGAAAAGTACAATAGCCATGTTTGAAAAACAAGAGCGACTAGGGATTATTGTTTATCTCTATTATAATCGAGATGCCCGTAAATTAAACCGTTATGGCGATATGATTTATCATTCACGGCGTTTTCGCTACGTTCACCTCTATCTGGATGCTGATAAGTTGGAGGAAACCTTAGAAACCCTAAAGAAATTAAAGTTTGTCAAGCGCGTGCGGCTATCACATTTTGATGAGATTGATCGTAATTTGGTTGGTAGTCTTTATCGTGAGGAAAATAAGCCAGAGTTGGAGACGGACTAGTCTTAAACGCTTTATAGCTTCAAAAGGACCAATCCCTCTAAGGCTAAATGTCATCAATTTTTATGCGAGGCAGAGTGTTAGACTTGGCCTCTTTTTGCTGAAATTTTCTAATTAAAAGGCGGGAATTACAAAAGGAACGAGCTAAGGGCCTTCTAAATTTCCCTTATTAGCAGCTTTTAGAGAGGCAAAAGCAAATGCTCTTGACAATTATCAGATAATTCTGTATTCTATGAAGTAGATTTTCGAGACCAGACTGAACTAATTTTCAGCGATCTCTTGTATCTTATACTAATTGAGCATGACTTGAGTTACAGGAAAGCCCCTTGACTTCCAAAACGCAGTTTGGTCACTGGGGCTTGTCTTGTACTTTTAGTCTCTGCATCTTATTTTTAAGGAGAATAATCTGATGTATAAAAAGATTATCGCAACTGGTATGCTTCTGCTGGCTGCTGTAACATTAGTAGCTTGTGGTAAGTCCCCTGATGTTACCAGCAACGCTGCTGGGACAAAAATCGGCGACACCATTAAAATTGGTGTAGATATGGAATTAACTGGACCTGTATCTGCCTATGGCTCAGCCGAAAATCAGGGAATTAAGCTGGCTGTCAAAGAAATTAACAAGGCCGGTGGCGTAGATGGCAAAAAGCTAGAATTGGTGACCAAGGACAATAAGTCTGACAATGCTGAAGCTTCTACATCAGCAACAAACTTAGCTGTTCAAAGCCAAGTTAATGCCATTGTTGGTCCGGCTACATCTGGAGCGGTTTCGGCAGCTTCGCTGAATGCTCAAAAAACAGGAGTTCCTCTCCTTTCCCCTAGCGGAACGCAGGATGATTTAACTATTGATAATCTCAATGGAAAAACACAAACCAAGCAGTTTGTTTTCCGTACGACTTTTAGAGATAGCTTTCAGGGGCAAGTATTAGCCCAGTATGCATCGGAAAACCTGCAGGCGAAAAAGGTTGTGCTTTTCTATGATAACTCCAGTGATTACGCTAAAGGAATCGCTGATGAGTTCAAGAAAACCTACAAGGGGGAAATTGTTTCCACTAAGACTTTTGCGGCGAAAGATACAGACTTCCAGTCAGCTCTGACAAGTATCAGGGACCTCGATTATGATGCTATTGTTATGCCGGGTTACTATACTGAAACGGGACTGATCACCAAACAGGCGCGTGATATGGGCATCAGTGCACCAATCCTTGGTCCCGATGGTTTCAGCGATAAGACTTTTGTGAGCTTGGCAGGTAAGAAGAATACGACGAACGTTTATTACGTGTCGGGCTACTCTACTAAGATTGCCTTATCTGGGAAAGCCAATGACTTTATTAGCGGCTTCAAAGAAGAGTACGGTTCAGAACCAAATATGTTCTCTGCTCTTGCCTACGACTCGGTCTATATGATTGCAGCGGCAGCAAAAGGGGCAGACAATTCCATCGAATTAGCTTCTAATCTAGCAGCTTTGAAGAATTTTGAAGGAGTTACTGGCAAGATGACTATTGATAAATACCATAATCCGATTAAATCAGCTGTTATGGTGAAATTGGACAATGGTACAGAAAGTTCTGCTGAAGCTGTAACGGTTAAAAAATAGTCGTACTTGTACAACTGCATTAATGGATAAAACTAGAAAGTTTGGTATTTTATGTTACTTGAACAACTCCCACAACAACTAGTTAATGGTATTATTCTGGGAAGTATCTATGCCCTGCTGGCCCTAGGTTATACCATGGTTTACGGGATTATTAAATTGATTAACTTTGCTCATGGAGATATCTTCATGATGGGGGCTTTTATCGGTTACTATGCCATCAATGGACTCCACATGAATTTCTGGCTGGCCCTCATCTTTACTATGGTATTGACGGCATTGCTGGGAATGTTGATTGAATTCTTAGCCTACCGTCCTCTGCGTAATTCCACGCGAATTTCAGCCTTGATTACGGCCATCGGGGTATCTTTCCTATTGGAATATACGATGGTTTACTTTGTTGGTTCTAATCCTCGTTCATTCCCTGAGTCTATTCAACAGCACAATTACGATTTAGGACCAGTAACAGTCACCAATATTCAGCTCCTAATCTTGATTGTAGCCATTGTTTTGATGGTAGCTCTCCAAGTCATTGTTAAGAAGACAAAGATGGGAAAAGCTATGCGGGCTGTGTCAGTGGACAGTGATGCTGCTCAGCTGATGGGAATTAATGTGAATTCAACCATCAGCTTTACCTTCGCACTGGGTTCAGCTTTAGCTGGTGCAGCAGGTGTACTGATTGGTTTGTACTATAATTCTATTGATCCTTTGATGGGGATGATTCCTGGGATCAAAGCCTTCGTCGCTGCTGTTTTGGGCGGTATCGGTATCATTCCGGGTGCTGCCTTGGGTGGTTTTGTTATCGGAATTTTGGAAACTTTGGCAAATACGGTCAACCTATCAACCTACCGCGATGCGATTGTCTATATTGTACTGATTATTATCCTTTTAGTTCGTCCAGCTGGTATTCTCGGTAAAAATGTGAAAGAGAAGGTGTAAGACATGAAACAGAATTTAAAATTAAATCTTATCTGGCTTGCGCTGATTGCTCTCATCTACGCTGTTCTGCAAATTTTAGCCAGCAGTGGTATTTTGAACCTCTATTATATCCAAATCCTAATGGGGATTGGAATCAGTATTTTGATGGGCTTGGGCACTAATCTAGTCTTAGGATTTTCAGGCCAATTAACCTTAGGACAGGCCGGGTTCATGGCTATTGGTGCTTATTCTTCAGCTATCATTACAACCTACTATCCTACCTATGCTGCCTTCTACTGGTCTATCCTAGTGGGAGCTGTTATTGCAGCTGTAGTCGCTATTGTTTTCGGTTTGCCTACCCTACGCTTAAAGGGGGACTATCTGGCCATTGCTACCTTAGGTATGGCGGAAATCATCCGTATCTTAATCATTAACGGCGGAACTTTGACAAATGGAGCTGCTGGACTAACAGGAATTTTGCCTTATACAACTTGGCAAGTCATCTTTCTCTTTGTAGCAGTCATTACCATTCTTGTATTAAACCTTCTGCGCTCATCAATGGGACGTCAGATTATCACCTTGCGTGAAGATGAGATCGCAGCAGAGGCTATGGGTGTTAATGTTACCAACAGAAAAGTGCTAATCTTTGCAATCGGTGCGGTCATCTCAGCTATTGCTGGATCCCTCTATGTCAGCTATATCGGTACCATCGTCCCCAAAGATTTCCAATTGATGAAATCAATTGATTATCTCATCGTGGCCGTTCTCGGCGGTCTGGGTTCTATCACAGGTACCATCATTGCAGGGATTGTTTTGGGAATCTTGAACATGTTCCTACAAAATGTATCGGAGCTGCGGATGATTATCTACTCTATTGCTCTTATTTTAGTAATGATTTTCCGTCCGAGCGGTCTCTTAGGAACTAAGGAATTCACGCTGTCGCGTTTCTTTAAAAAGAATAAGGAGGGCAACCACTGATGGCACTTCTTGATGTAAAAAATTTAACAAAAAATTTCGGCGGCCTGACTGCAGTTGGTGATGTCTCCCTCGAACTTAATGAAGGAGAATTAGTTGGTCTCATCGGTCCTAACGGTGCAGGTAAAACGACTCTCTTTAACCTTTTGACTGGTGTTTATGTTCCTAGTGAGGGGACTGTAACGCTGGATGGTACCCTTATCAATGGTAAGGCCCCGCATAAAATTGCCTCATTAGGACTGTCACGAACCTTCCAAAATATCCGTCTCTTTAAGGATATGACTGTTTTGGAAAATGTTTTGATTGGACTTGCCAATCGTCACAACGCTCATATTTTGGCAGCCATTTTACGTCTGCCTAAGTATTACCAAAGTGAGAAAGAACTCAAGCAAAAAGCAATGGATTTGCTAGCCATCTTTGATTTGGCTAATGATGCTGATACCCTGGCTAAAAATCTTCCTTATGGACAGCAGCGCCGTTTGGAAATTGTGCGGGCTCTGGCTACAGAACCTAAAATTCTCTTTTTAGATGAACCTGCTGCCGGTATGAATCCGCAGGAAACAGCAGAGTTAACAGCCTTAATTCGCAAGATTAAGGAAGAATTTGGAATTACTATCATTCTAATTGAACACGATATGAGTTTAGTTATGGATGTAACTGAACGTATCTACGTGTTGGAATATGGCTGTCTTATCGCTCATGGCACACCGGATGAAATCAAGGCCAACAAACGCGTTATTGAAGCCTATCTTGGAGGTGAAGCTTAGTGTCTATGTTAAAAATTGAAAACCTCTCAGTCAGTTACGGTGCCATTGAAGCTGTAAAAGATGTCAGCTTTGAAGTCAACGAGGGGGAAGTAGTATCCCTCATCGGTGCTAATGGTGCAGGCAAAACGTCTATTCTTCGAACGATTTCAGGTCTTGTTCGTCCTAGCCAAGGAAGGATTTCTTATCTGGGCAATGAGATTCAAAAGGTAGCTGCGCGTAAGATCGTAGCAGACGGGTTAGCTCAGGTTCCCGAAGGCCGTCATGTTTTTCCGGGACTGACCGTTTTAGAAAACCTAGAAATGGGAGCTTTCCTCAAGAATAATAAGGATGAAAATCAGGCTAATCTAAAGAAAATCTTCGATCGCTTTCCGCGTTTGGAAGAACGTAAAAATCAGGATGCAGCCACCCTTTCCGGTGGTGAACAGCAGATGTTGGCCATGGGGCGCGCACTTATGAGCCAGCCCAAGCTCTTGTTATTAGATGAACCCTCTATGGGACTGGCCCCAATCTTTATCCAAGAAATCTTTGATATCATTCAGGATATTCAAAAGCAAGGAACAACGGTTCTTCTGATTGAGCAGAATGCCAATAAGGCGCTCTCCATCGCTGATCGCGGTTATGTCCTTGAAACTGGGAAAATTGTTCTTTCCGGCACAGGTCAGGAATTGCTGGCTTCTGATGAAGTCCGCAAGGCCTACTTGGGTGGTTAGGGAATCGCCTAGATATAGTAAAAATGGCTAGAAATATTTTCTAGTCACTTTTTGTATCACCAAGTCTGTACTAACTTGAATAATTGCCAAAATAAGCTATAATGAAAATTAAGTCAGCTTTAAAGGCAGGTCAATCCGCTTTGAATAAGGCTTGCTTGATTGCTCAGATGAGATCTTGCTGAGCAGGAAGAATTATTTCTAAGGGGGAGATGGCTGGTTTAGTTGCTTTAGAAGGGTTTGAGCGAATGAACTGGCGAGAATTTTCCAAATTTAAATCAAAAAGAGAGAGGGACTTATGAAGTTCAAAAAAAGTGAAAGACTGTATTTACTGATAAGCATTATCTTACTTATCTTGATTTTGGCAATGTATATGCTGGCTAAGCGCTCCAATACGGCTAAGACTGGCAATGTTGAAGTCGCCCCAACGCATATTTCAACCAGCTCTTCATCCGATAAAGGGGCTGATTCTGTCGAATCTGATTTGGAGCATTTAGAAAATAACCCAAGCCAAGATAAGATTGAAGATATTCAAGATGAAATTGATCACGTCAGCAATAAGAGCCAGAAAGCTGCCTATCAGGAACGTCTGAATATTGTTAAAGCCAATCTTGCTGTCGATGAAGCAGACACCAATCGGACAGCCGACAGCATCCAAGAGGCGCAGGCTGCTATTGATGAACTATCCACTCAATCTAAAAAGGATGAGCTCCAAGCTCGTCTGGATACGATTAATCAAGCGAGCCAAACCGCCGGCCTTTAATTTTTATTAAATGATTTCAGTTAAAAATAAAATTTTATCCATCTTTGTTTCGGTTTTTTAGGGGAGAAGGCCTGATTTTACAGGCTTTTTCTAACTTTTAATATCTTTAAAATTATGACAGACATATTAAAAATGAATTAAAATTCCTTGGAACTGAGATGAAATTTCGGTATAATAAGTCCATAAATAAATGATACTGGAGAAGCAAAATTAATGGCAAGACATAATCGCTCAAAGGCAAAAAGTTTTAGTACGCATTATTTCGTAAATATTTTATTATTTATACTTTATACGGCGGTCACTGGTATGACTCTCTTTACCATGTATACCTATCATTTTTTGGCCTTCCGTTATTTGAATGTCATCTTGACCCTGGTTTTAGGTCTTGTTTTTCTTTTGTCTGCTTTTTTGACCGTCAAGGGAAGAGCTAAACTTGTCAATAGCTTCTTGCTTGTAATTTTTACGGTCCTATCGACCATAACCTTTCTCGGGTTTAATAAAGTGGTTAATTTAGCCGGAGGCCTCAATAACTCAACTAAGTATTCAGAGGTTGAAATGAGTGTTGTTGTCCCTAAGGACAGCTCGATTAAAAGTGTTAAAGAACTTGACGCTGTGGAAGCACCAACTCAGAGTGATGGTACGAATATTGATGAATTCATCAAGCAGATTAAGGTAGACCAGTCTAAGAATTTATCCGTCAATCACGTTGACTCCTATGCCCAAGCCTACAGCGACTTGATGGCAGGTTCAACCCAAGCTATCGTACTCAACAGTGCCTACTCAAGCCTGATTGAAAGCCAAGATAAGGACTTTAATAAAAAAGTTAAAAAAATCTACACCTATACAATTCAAACCGCTAATAAAACGAGCTCAAAGAAAAAGGTTGATACCAACGCCTTTAATATCTATATTTCAGGTATTGATACTTATGGTCCCATCAACTCTGTTTCCCGTTCAGATGTTAATATTATTGCAACTATCAATCTCAAAACTCACAAGGTGCTCTTGACAACAACTCCACGTGATGCCTATGTACCAATTCCTGATGGCGGCAATAACCAAAAGGATAAATTGACCCATGCTGGTATCTATGGTGTTGAAACCTCGATGAAGACGTTAGAGAATCTCTACAATATTGATATTGATTACTATGCGCGCCTCAACTTCACTTCTTTCCTCAAGTTAGTTGATCTTCTGGGTGGGATTGATGTCTATAATGACCAAGCCTTCACGGCCCATACCAACAAGGATTATACTTTTGAAGTCGGAAATGTTCATCTCGATTCGCAAGGGGCTCTGGCTTTTGTCCGTGAGCGTTACAGCCTGGAAAATGGCGATAATGACCGCGGTAAGAACCAAGAGAAGGTTATCACTGCTATCATCAATAAGTTAGCATCTGCTAAGTCTGTCTCTAAGATTTCTTCGATTGCTAATAATTTGCAAGATTCTATCCAAACCAACATGCCTCTGAATGATATCATGACGATTGCCAATACCCAATTGGCCTCTGGTGCTTCGTTCAAGGTCAGCTCTCAGTCTGTTACAGGAACTGGCTCGACAGGCGAATTACCATCTTATGCTATGCCAGGTGCCTCACTCTATATGATGCAGCTAGACGATGCGAGTGTCAGTGCTGCCGGTGATCAGATTAAAGATGTCTTAGGAGGAAAATAGACTTGATTGATATCCATTCACACATCGTTTTTGATGTGGATGATGGGCCTAAAACGCTCCAGGAAAGTCTAGCGCTAATTGCTGAGAGTTATCGGCAAGGGGTGCGCACGATAGTGTCAACTTCCCATCGGCGTAAAGATATGTTTGAAACGCCTGAAGATAAAATTTATGCTAATTTTTTGCAGGTTAAAGAAGCAGCGGAAGAAAAATTCTCTGATTTAACCATCCTGTATGGAGGAGAACTCTTCTATACCGAGAATCTCCGACAAAAGTTAGAAGAAGGTACAGTGCCGACTATGGCTGGAACAAGCTATGCCTTGATTGAATTTAGTATGCACACACCTTGGAGAGATATTCACCAAGCTTTGACGAAGGTTTTGATGCTGGGGATTACCCCCATTGTTGCCCACATTGAGCGCTATAATGCCTTAGAAGGAAAGCCTGAGCGAGTTCAGGAAATTATCAATATGGGCTGTTATACTCAAGTCAACAGCAACCATGTCCTCAAGCCCAAACTTTTTGGAGACAAGGAAAAACGCTTTAAGGTGAGAGGCCGTTACTTTTTAGAGCAGGACCTTGTCCACTGCATCGCCAGCGACATGCATAATCTGGATAAGCGCCCTCCTTATATGGAGCAGGCCTACCAGCTTGTTGCCAAGGTTTATGGCGAAGCCAAAGCTCAAGAGCTATTTAAAGAAAACATTCACGTTCTACTCAAGAATGAAAACTAATAAGGAGAGACTATGACTTCAGCAGAAAATGCATCGTTTGAGATTGATGTATTCGCCCTACTTAAGAAATTATGGAACCGGAAATTTTTAATTATTTTCGTAGCCCTCTTATTCGGCTTTGTAACCTTGTTTGTCAGTGTATTCATTATTCCAAAGACTTACACAGCTGGAACTCGGATTTATGTCGTCAATAACAGCACGAGTGACTCGATCAATTATCAGGATATTCAGGCAGGGACGGACTTGGTTAATGACTACAAAGAAATCATCCAGTCGCAAGATGTCCTTGATGATGTTGTCAAAAAGGAAAAATTAGATATCAGTTCGGATGAGCTCGCTAAAAAAGTTAGTGTTCAGGTACCTACTGATACTCGCCTCATTACCATTGCTGTCCAAGATAGAAGTCCTCAGGAAGCTAGTCGGCTGGCTAATGCTGTCCGAGAAGTTGCTATTCAAAAAATTAAGGATGTCACCAGAGTTGATGATGTAACAACTGCTGAAACGGCTAAGGTTCCAACCTCGCCAACCTCACCGCGCATCAAGAGGAATCTGGTTCTTGGCACAGCAGCAGGAGGCTTTATTGCAGTTGTGACTTTGATAATCTTTGAAGCCCTTGACGACCGCATCAAAACGAGTGAAGATATTGAAAAAGCTCTTGATCGGACCTTGCTCGGGGTTGTTCCAGATATTAATAGCCTATAGGAGGAATTATGGGTTACTTAGAATTATCCAGTAAACAAGAAAAAACAATTGATAAAGCTGAAGAATATTACAATTCCATTCGTGCCAATATCCAGTTTAGCGGAAGCGACATTAAGGTCATTGCCTTGACCTCTGTCCAACCCAAAGAAGGGAAATCGACAACTACAATGAGCTTGGCTGTGTCCTTTGCCCGTGCTGGCTATCGAACGCTCCTGATTGATGCGGATACTCGCAATTCTGTTATGATGGGGAGCTTCAAACCGGACGGTCCAGTCAAGGGCCTGACGGATTTCCTCTCAGGAAATGCAGACTTGCAAACGACTATCAGCCGGACTAATATTCCTAATTTAACCATGATTCCTGCTGGGCAGGTGCCGCCTAATCCAACGGCTCTCTTTCAAAGCGATAATTTCAAACGTATGATTGAGGCCGTTAGAGAGCATTATGATTATGTTTTGCTTGATACGCCGCCGATTGGGAAGGTTGTCGATGCTGCTATTATTGCCCAAGACTGTGATGCTTCCGTCCTTATTACTGAAGCAGGAGTCATTCGCAGCCGCTTTGTGAAAAAGGCTATTGAGCAGATGGAAAAGAGCGGAGCTCAATTCCTCGGTGTTATTCTCAATAAGGTGGATGAAAAATCAGAAAACTATGGCAACTATGGTAGTTATGGCAGCTACGGGGATTACGGTAAGCGAACTGCCGTAACTCGCACCAACCATGCTAGTCACACTCGCCGGTCCAAATAAAAATTAAGAGAAGCCGTAAGGTTTCTTTTTAAAAACGAATCATCAATTGATAGGAGTCAAGCTGGTTTTCTGGCTGAGCTTTTTCTTGTGTTATAATAGAAAAAACGCAAGTAAAGAGCCGATCTACCTAGCTGAGAGCAAGGATCAGAAGTTTTTATACGAAGGTTCCATCTGGTGGGTTCCGTCATAAATTTTTAAAGGAGCATTGGCAATGAGAAGAAGGGAAGTATAGCGAAAATGAGCATTATCGAAATTATATTGGGCGTTCTCTTAGTAATTCCGTTTGTTATTTTTATACTAACTTATCCGATAGTCTTATTGGCTGTTTTTTTGCTACCTATCATTTCTAGACTTAGTAAAAAAAATCAAGTTTTGGTAAATGATTTTCTTCGTTCCACAGTGAATATTCCGGTACTTATTTATTTTAGTATGCCAGTAATTTCAGCTATATACAGTCATATTTTTGAAGGAATCCTGAAAAAAACTGGTATAAACATTAATGGAGATTTTACTATACAGGTAGTTGCATATATGGAATTTCTTACAGTCTTAACTTATTTTGCAATAATTTTTTTAGAGACCGTAAGTGAAAAAAATGGAACCATTGAGATAAAAATTAAAAGAGTATTAGTTTCTTTTGATAAACATAAGCATTTCCTTAAGAAAATGCTTATCCCAGTATCAGTAATTGGCTTTTTGTCATCAACTATGAGTATTACAGCCTTACTTTTTCCACAGTTTAAGAACTTTATATCCTCGGTAATGTTAAATTTAAATGAAGGAGTATACTCCATTTTAATTATTATAGCAATATATGTCACATACTTTGCTATAAATTATTTTGTAGTAACTGTTTTCAAACTAGTAGTAGAAAATTGGAAAGATTATTCAATTTGGTATAAGTCATTATGGGCTGTATTAAGTAGGATAAAAAATCTTTTTGAAAAATAAATATACAGGAGTGCAATAGCAATGAGAAAATCTTTTTATACCTGGCTGATGACCCAGCGCAATCCCAAGTCTCAGGAACCAGCAGCCTTGCTGGCAGATCTGGCCTTCAACGACAGCACCTTTCCCAAGCATACCGATAATTTTGAAGAAGTCAGCCGCTACTTAGAGGACTACGCCAGCTTTAGCTTTAACCTAGGCGATTTTGATAAGATTTGGGAAGACTATTTGGCTCACTAGGCGTTACTATAAAGGAGAAAGTAAAGACAAACCTATTTGTGACCTCTACTTAACCAGTATTTAGCCGCACCTTCCCAGAGCAGTCATTTTTTAGCTAGCAAAAACCTAGGCAGGTCTTAACTAGCCTTTCTTTCCAGCATGATTTTTCTAGTCAAATAAGTTATAATGGGATTACAGTAAGCAAAGAAAGAGGCAGCCTATTTGCAGGACTATTCTGTTGATATTAATTTAAAACATCCCGATGATTTGATGGCTCTTTTCGGTAGCAATGAGCGTCATCTGAAATTGATTGAAGAAAATGCAGGCGTGGTTATCCATGCCAGAACTGAAGTGGTGCAGATTCTCAGTGATGATGAGGAATCTTTGGAGATTGCCCGCTTGACCATTGAGGCTCTCTTAGTCTTGGTGGACCGAGGCATGCTGATCAATACTTCCGATGTTGTTACTGCCCTGAGTATGGCCCAAAATGGAACGATTGATCAGTTTGTCGCCCTCTATGAAGAAGAAATCATCAAGGATAATTATGGTAAGCCTATCCGCGTTAAAACTCTGGGGCAAAAGGTTTATGTGGATAGTGTCAAGAATCACGATGTCGTCTTTGGCATCGGTCCAGCAGGAACTGGGAAAACCTTTCTGGCTGTTACCTTAGCGGTGACAGCTCTTAAACGCGGTCAAGTCAAGCGCATTATCCTAACGCGTCCAGCTGTTGAAGCTGGCGAAAGTCTGGGCTTCCTGCCAGGTGACCTCAAGGAAAAGGTGGATCCTTATCTGCGACCAGTCTATGATGCCCTCTACCAGATTTTGGGCAAGGACCAGACCACACGTCTTATGGAGCGCGAGATCATTGAGATCGCTCCCTTGGCCTATATGCGGGGACGGACTCTGGATGATGCCTTTGTTATCCTGGATGAAGCCCAGAACACGACCATCATGCAGATGAAGATGTTCTTGACTCGTCTAGGTTTTAACTCTAAGATGATTGTCAATGGCGATGTCAGTCAGATTGACCTGCCAAGAAACAGCCATTCTGGCTTGCTTGATGCTATTGAGAAGCTCAAAGCTATCAAGCAGATTGACTTTGTCTACCTGTCTGCCAAGGATGTCGTTCGCCATCCAGTTGTGGCTGAAATTATCAAGGCTTACGAACAGGAAATGGAGTAATTTAGAACCTTTTAAGTGTATAAGTGTAAAGAGGCTGGGCGAAAACTCGTCCAGTCTTCCTATTTTGTCATAAACTTTTGGCGCAGTGGTTGGGAGTGAGACTTATTGGCTAGGTCAAGAAATCTTACCCCTGCACAGTTCATGAGGTACTTTAGCACCAATGAACCACTGATGAGAGTTAATCCGGTAGACGAATAGATAGACCAATGATACGGCGCGTTGGTAGGACTGGATTATAATATGGATAGAGTTAAAATTTGTCAGGAAAAAATGGGAAACTAGAAAATGTGGCAAACAAATCTTTTCTAAAACTTTATGCTAGGATAACAGTTTGATGTACTTTTGAAGAAAAGGATTGTATCGCCACTCTTATTTTTGAGTATCGGTAGGTGCAATAGAGCCGTTTTAAAAACGAAATAATCATCAATGCACCGGCCTATCTCTTCTCTTTGTTTTGTCCGAAGGTTAGGCTTTTATGCTATAATAAAAAAGATAATTAGATTGGAAGAGTTATGTATATTGAAATGACTGATGAGACCAAGCAGGTTTCCCAAGAGATGCTGACCCAGATCGGAGATATGCTTAATTTTGCTGCCGAAAAGCTGGGCAAAGAAAATAAAGAGATGGCTGTCACTTTTGTGGATAATGAGGCGATACACCAAATTAACCTAGAATATCGTGGCATGGATCGCCCGACAGATGTGGTCAGTTTGGAGTACAAGCCAGAAGCACCCATCATTTTTTCTGACGAAGATCTAGCTGAAAATCCTGAATTAGCAGAGATGATGGCAGACTATGATGCCTACATCGGCGAACTCTTTATTTCTGTTGACAAAGCCCATGAGCAGGCTGACAGTTATGGCCACAGCTTCGAGCGTGAGATGGGGTTTCTAGCTGTTCATGGTTTTCTGCACATCAATGGTTATGACCATTATACCCCAGAAGAAGAAAAAGAGATGTTCACTTTACAGGAAGAGATTTTAGAAGCCTATGGACTTACGAGAGACTAATTCACCTAAGAAATGGAAAAACCGAACGCTGACATCCAGTTTAGAATTTGCCTTGACCGGTATCTTTACAGCCTTTAAGGAAGAGCGTAACATGCGCAAGCATGGGATATCGGCTGTTCTGGCTGCTTTAGCGGGCATTATTTTTCACATTACAGCTATCGAATGGTTATTCTTGCTGCTGGCAATTTTCTTAGTGATTACCTTTGAAATTATTAACTCGGCTATTGAAAATGTTGTTGACTTAGCCAGTAATTACCACTTTTCAATGTTAGCCAAGAATGCTAAAGATATGGCTGCGGGTGCTGTGCTGGTTATTTCAGGCTACGCAGTTGCCACTGGCATTATTATCTTTGTGCCAAAAATTTGGGCACTGCTTTTTCACTGAGTCAGCTGCAATTGGCAGCTGGCCTTATTTCTTAGAATAGAAAGGAATGAACGAGTTTGTGTTCTGACCTGAACACAATTAAGGCTGGGTAAAAACTGAGCCATTTAGAAAATCCTGATTTTCTGTTAATGGTCTATGTTTACTTTGCTTGTAACGTTCTTTATATCGTATGTTTAAATCAGGTTTTGTGGCCATTTTAGGCCGTCCTAATGTTGGTAAATCAACGTTTCTCAATCATGTCATGGGCCAAAAGATTGCCATCATGAGTGATAAGGCTCAGACAACGCGCAATAAAATCATGGGTATCTATACAACAGATACGGAGCAGATCGTCTTTATCGACACACCGGGGATCCATAAACCCAAGACAGCACTGGGAGATTTTATGGTCGAGTCCGCCTATTCGACCCTTCGTGAAGTGGAAACGGTGCTCTTTATGGTCCCAGCCGATGAGGAGCGTGGCAAAGGCGATAATATGATTATGGAGCGCCTTAAGGCAGCTAAGATTCCAGTCATTTTGGTCATCAATAAGATTGACAAGGTCCACCCTGACCAACTTTTAGAAAAGATCGAAGATTTTCGCTCTCAGATGGATTTTAAAGAGATTGTACCAATCTCTGCCCTGCAGGGTAATAATGTGGAAACCCTATTGACCATTCTTAAGGATAATCTGGAAGAAGGATTTCAGTATTTCCCTGAAGACCAAATCACAGATCATCCAGAACGCTTTTTAGTATCTGAGATGATTCGTGAGAAAATCCTCAAATTGACCGAGCAGGAAGTACCGCACTCCGTAGCTGTGGTTATCGAATCTATGAGGCGCGACGAAGAAACAGACAAGGTTCATATCCGCGCGACCATCATGGTCGAACGCGATAGCCAAAAAGGCATCATTATCGGTAAGCAAGGTGCTATGCTTAAGAAAATTGGTAAGATGGCCAGACGCGACATCGAACTCATGCTGGGGGACAAAGTTTACCTTGAAACCTGGGTCAAAGTTAAGAAAAACTGGCGTGATAAAAAGCTGGACTTGGCTGACTTTGGCTATAATAAGAAGGAGTATTGAGAGCGAGACAGAAATCATTATTTCGGAGAAATTGATTTCGTCGTCCCACCTCCGCACAGTTGATTACTATTGACATGAACTGACGTTCATGGGATTCCTCCAACAGTTCCCCAAACTGTTAGAGCTATCACTTGCGTGGTAGTTAAACAGTCTAGTGGACTGTTTAAAGGGTCGCCTGAAAATAAGAAAGCGATGAGGGTCGGCGGACCTTTTTAATCCGAGCCTAGAAATGGGGGAGCGAGGTACAGATAGATAGACTTGTAGTCCAAGTTGGGCTTAGTGAGGAGACAGACCAATGACAGGTAACTTATTTATCGAAGAAACAGGGTACGAACAGAAACAAACGATAATCTTTTTGCATGCTTCGGGTTCCAGCAGTAAAATGTGGCAGCAGCACATGGCAGCACTAAAAAATAATTTCCACTGTGTCGCCATTGACTTGCCTGGGCATGGCAATAGTCGTGATATCGAATGGACAAATTTTGCTGATGTGACAGAAATGATTGCTGACATTATCAAGGTGAAAGCTCACGGTAAACCGCATCTGGTTGGTCTTTCGCTGGGTGGCGGTCTCGTTTTGAACTTGCTAGCGAAACATACCGATTTGGTTGAGCGTGCTGTTGTCGATGGCATGGCCCACTATCCCATCAAAGGTTATCGGAAGGTTATTGCTGGTGTCTATGCTATGTCATTGCTCAAAAATACGATGTTAGTCGCCAAACTCATGAGCAGCATGATGGCAAAAGATGGTGTTCCTGAAGAAGAGTATCGAACCTTTGTTGCTGATTTACAGCAGGCTTCAAAGCGCTCTTTTCGCCGTGCTATGTCCCAAGCTAATCTCTTAAGATTAAACCTGAGAGTTGATAATCCTATCTTTTTTGTTTCAGGTGGAAAAGAGTCGGGTTCGATACATGAATCGCACCAATTACTGGCAAGTCAAAATCCAGCCAGCGAGTATGCTTATTATCCCGACAAGGGTCATGCTTGGCTGTTTAGTGATGTGACCACCCACATTCAGCTCGTGCAGTATTTTTTGCAGGGCGCTGCCTTTCCCCATAAATTGAGGCGGTTTGCTGATTAAGAAGATGTCAAATAAGGTTTAAAGCTGGGGGAGATCCCGGCTTTTGCCATGAGGAGGTAATAATATGACGTATTTAGATATGTTAGTAGAAAGTGTTGACCGCGCACAGGAGCGGTTTGAACGATTATTTGAAGGAGTAACAGTTGAAGAGGCCAATCGTTTTCCAGCTGCAGAAGTTTCAGGTCAAATTAAATCTATGACTTGGCTGGCTTGGCATACTGCGCGTGAAATGGATTTACAGATTTCGGACTTGGCAAAAACAGAGCCGATTTGGTTGGCTCAGGGCTGGAAAGAAAAGTTCAACTTGGACTTGCCTGATGACACACAAGACTGGCAGCACTCGTTAGAGGAAGCCCAAAAAGTTCAGGTGGATGATCTGAGTATTGCGCTGGGATATCTGGAAGCAGCTGCTAAGCTCACTAAAGATTACCTCAACTCGCTTGATGAAGCCGCTCTTGATGATATTGTGGACGATTCTTGGACACCTGCGGTCACTCGCGGTGCCCGTCTGGTGTCGATCATTGATGATGCTGCCATGCATTCAGGTCAGGTTATCTATGCTAGGCGCTTGTTAGGTTTGAAGGATTAAGCTGTTAAAAAAGCAAAGAAGTATCAAAAGAAAGGAAGGATCAGCTTAGAATCCAAGTGGAAGAGCTGATGAAAAAGATAAGAGGCATAGAAAAGCCAATTTCTCTGTCTTAGTCTTGTTTCGATTAGTTTTTCTGGCTGTTCCTGATGTTTTAGATATGCCTGAATTACCAGAAGTTGAGACCGTCAGGCGCGGTTTGGAAGGCCTGATTGTCAACAAGAAGATTGTATCAGTAGATGTGCGCGTGCCCAAGATGGTTAAGACGGATTTGGATACTTTTAAGATGAATCTGCCTGGTCAAACGATTTGCGCTATGCGCCGCCGAGGGAAATACCTTATTTTTGATTTAGGCGCTCAGGTGTTAATCTCGCATCTGCGTATGGAAGGCAAGTACCTGCTCTTTCCAGATGAGGTACCCAACAATAAGCATTTTCATGCCTTCTTTACATTGAATGACGGCTCAACCTTGGTTTATCAAGATGTCCGCAAGTTTGGGACATTTGAGCTCTTAGCAAAATCAGCAGAAGAGGCTTATTTTGTCAAAAAGAAAATTGGCCCTGAGCCGACCAAGGAAGATTTTAAGTTGGCGCCCTTTGAGCGAGCTGTCTTGTCTTCTCATAAGCCCATCAAGCCGCTGCTCTTGGAGCAAAAATTAGTTGCCGGCCTAGGAAATATCTATGTTGATGAGGTGCTCTGGGCAGCTAAAGTTCACCCAGAACGTCAGCCACCCAGTCTCAAAAAAGCAGAAATTAAGCGGCTGCATGATGAGACTATTCGTATTTTGCAGCTGGGCATTCGCAAGGGCGGATCGACCATTCGAACCTATCGTAACGCTTTAGGTGAAGACGGCACCATGCAAAAGTATCTACAAGTTTACGGCCGAACAGGTAAACCCTGTCCGCGTTGCGGAACAGAGATTCAAAAGGTAAAAGTAGGAGGACGGGGCAGCCACTATTGTCCCAAGTGTCAAAAGAAATGAGTAAGATTATCGGATTAACAGGTGGTATCGCTTCGGGGAAATCGACGGTGACAGCCTATTTGAGACAAAAAGGATATCAGGTTATTGATGCTGATCAATTGGTTCATGACCTGCAAGCAAAAGGTAAACCGCTCTATCAGGCCCTAATTTTAGCTTTTGGAACTGGAATTTTGGCTCCCGACCAAGAATTGGATCGCCCTAAATTTGCCCAACTTATCTTTAACGATCCAGCTGCCAGAAAGAAATCGGCTGATCTTCAAGATCGCATTATCCATCAGGAGCTGGCAAAAAGGCGAGATCAGCTAGCAAAGTCTGAAAAAATTTTCTTTATGGATTTGCCGTTACTTTTTGAGCTAGATTATCAAGACTGGTTCGACGAAATTTGGCTGGTCGCCTTAGATGAGGACCAGCAAATCGAGCGTTTGATGGCGAGAAATGGTTACTCCTTAGAAGAGGCTGAAAAACGGATTGCTGCCCAGCTCCCTTTGTCTAAAAAAATTCGTCTAGCTGACCGAGTGATTGACAATAATGGTAGCCTAGAGGAGACTTATGCTCAGCTGGAGCAGCAGTTAGAACGACTGAGCGCCAACTGATAACTGAACCCGCCTACACTCCTGTGAAAAAGCTTCACCTTTCTTGAATTTGCATGATTCATCATCAGGTTTCCTATTTTCGTTGGAGTGCTTAACGGTTTAGCGACACTGCGTTTGTTAGTCGATTTTACTAACTAAACGAGGTTAGTGGGAGAGGTAGCCAAGTCACCTTAGTGATTGGCGTTTGCCATCAAGTGCGAAGCACTTAGCTAACAAGCCTCTGCTATATCTTACGAAGAAGTGCTAATGCCGAAAATTACTAATTAGTATTTTTCCTTGTTGGGCTTGAGGAAAAGTCAATCACCTTGCACTTTTTCCAAGTCCAACTTGTGGTATAATATTTAACAGATGATCCAAGAAAGAAGATGATGACTTATAGAAACAGCAAGTGTTGCAACTGTCAATTGGCAACAGAATCTAAGGATAGCTTGGTTCGGTAATTTTCTCACTGGGGCAAGTTTTTCACTTGTGATGCCTTTTATGTCCCTCTTTGTGGAACAGTTGGGAGCTAAACCAGGGAGAGTTGAGCTTTACGCTGGCTTGTCTGTTTCACTTTCAGCCCTAGCTTCGGCTCTAGTTGCCCCTATTTGGGGTTCTCTAGCTGATCGCTATGGGCGTAAACCTATGATGATTCGGGCCAGTCTTGCTATGGCTTTTACTATGGGAGGATTGGCCTTTGTCCCCAATGTCTTTTGGATGCTGGCTCTAAGACTTTTAAATGGAATGTTTGCTGGCTATGTCCCTAATTCGACAGCCTTAATTGCCAGTCAAGCGCCCAAGGAAAAGTTAGGAGCAGCTCTAGGGACTCTGGCGACTGGCGTCACAGCAGGAACTTTAATTGGGCCTCTCTTAGGAGGCTATTTCGCTGACCTCTTAGGCATTCGTAATATCTTTCTCTTTGTTGGCGGTCTCTTACTTTTGTTAAACCTTATGACAGTCTTCTTGATTCGAGAGGATTTTGTGCCTGTAAAGAGGGAACATGAACTTCCGACCAAAGACCTGCTGCACCAAGTCAAGGACCGTCAGGTCATGCTGGGCCTCTTTGTTACCAGCATGATTATTCAGGTTTCGGCCCAATCTATTGCCCCTATTTTGACGCTTTACATCCGTCATCTAGGGCAGACAGAAAACCTCATGTTCGTCTCCGGTTTGATTGTTTCCAGTATGGGTTTTTCCAGTATGCTATCTAGTTCCTTCCTAGGAAAAATCGGCGATAAAATCGGCAATCATCGTCTGCTTCTTTTGGCCCTTTTTTATAGTTTTTGTATGTATCTGTCCTTCGCCCATGCCCAAACGCCTCTGCAGTTAGGACTGCTTCGCTTTCT
The DNA here is from genome assembly GCF_000187975.2 of Streptococcus criceti HS-6. Taxonomy (NCBI): domain Bacteria; kingdom Bacillati; phylum Bacillota; class Bacilli; order Lactobacillales; family Streptococcaceae; genus Streptococcus; species Streptococcus criceti. The sequence continues at coordinate 2,364,478 of NZ_AEUV02000002.1, read as the reverse complement.
ATATGGTTTTGGGACAGGGGCCCTAATGCCCAGTGTCAATTCGCTGCTGACCAAGATTACGCCTAAGGAAGGGATCTCTAGGATTTTTAGTTACAACCAGATGTTCTTCAATATAGGGCAAGTCGTCGGTCCCTTTATCGGTTCCAGCGTAGCGGCAGGTCTAGGCTATCACTGGGTTTTTTATGCCACCTCAATCATCGTCTTTGTTAATTTCTCATGGAGTTTTATTAATTTTAGACATTATCTGAAAGTTAAGGAAATCTAGTGCGGATAAAAATAAATTTGAAATGTAGTTCCTGCGGCAGTCTCAATTATTTGACTTCAAAAAATAAGGTAAACCATCCTGAAAAAATTCAGGTGCCCAAATACTGTCCCAAGGAGCGAAAAGTGACCCTTCATCTTGAATCTTAAAAGCATTTATGATAAACTACTTAGGATAATAGTGGAGGAAAGATATGTACAATATTTTACTGACTGCTCTGTTGGTTATGTCTGTGATTTTGATTATTGCCATTTTTATGCAGCCTCAGAAAAACCCAAGTAGTAATGTATTTGATAGCAGCGGTTCAGAAGCCCTCTTCGAGCGAACAAAAGCCCGCGGATTTGAGGCCTTCATGGAACGCTTTACTGGTATCCTAATCTTCCTTTGGTTGCTGGATGCCCTAGTGCTTGCGATTTTATCAAGTAAGTAATGACGAAAGTGAGCCGAGACTTGGTCTGGCTCCTTTTTTATAGAAAATTCCCCACAAAATCAAGAAATAAAGAGGATGAAAAGACAGTTCAAACAAACGTCTGGTCTGTCAAGAAAATTATGGAAGAACAAATTATTAACTACTTAAAAGAGCAAGGCAAATCCAGTGTCAATGATCTGGCTGCTGCTCTGGACATGGCTGGTTCACAAAAATTTCCCCAGTTGATTAAGGTTATCTCTCAGCTAGAGAGCAACAAGAAGCTTCGATTTCATCAGGATGGCTATGTCTCCCTGCGCAAGGAAGTTCCTAAGAAAAAGCATGAAATTACCATTCAGGGGGTCTTCCGGGCCAATAAGAATGGCTTTGGTTTCTTGCATGTCAGTGATGATGAAGAAGACATGTTCATCGGTCGCAATGATGTTGGATATGCTATTGACGGAGATACCGTTGACGTTGTGATCAAAAAGCCAGCTGACCGCCTCAAGGGAACAGCTGCAGAGGTGCGCGTTGTTGATGTGGTCGAGCGGGCTCTCAAGACTGTTGTCGGCACGTTCATCCTCGATGATGAACGACCACCGTATGCCGGTTATATCAAGTCTAAGAACCAGAAAATTCCTCAAAAAATCTACATCAAAAAAGAACCGGTTGCCTTAGATGGCAGTGAGGTCATCAAGGCCGAGATTGATAAATACCCCACCCGCCACCATGACTATTTTGTCGCCCATGTACGTGATATTATCGGTCATAAGGATGATGTGGGAATTGATGTGCTGGAAGTTCTGGAATCTATGGACATCGTGTCTGAATTTCCAGAAGCGGTAATGGCTGAGGCCGAAGCTATCCCAGATGCTCCATCTGAAAGTGACTTTGAAGGCCGTTTGGATCTGAGGGACGAAATCACCTTTACCATTGATGGTAAGGAAGCCAAGGACTTGGATGATGCGGTTCATATTAAGAAATTGCCTAATGGTAATTTTGAACTGGGTGTGCATATTGCGGATGTCTCTTACTATGTGACCGAAGGGTCAGCCCTAGACAAGGAGGCAGTCGCCCGTGGCACGTCTGTTTACGTGACGGACCGTGTGGTCCCAATGCTGCCAGAGCGTCTCTCAAATGGTATCTGTTCCCTCAATCCTAATGTCAACCGCTTGACCCAATCCGCCATTATGGAGATTAATCCACAGGGGAAGGTCGTCAAGCACACCATTACTCAGACGGTCATTAAGACAACTTTTCGTATGACTTATGATGATGTCAACCAGATGTTGGCTGGCAATCCCGCTGTTATCGATCAGTTCAAGCCCATTATGGAATCTGTTAGCCACATGGCTGAGCTCCATAAGATTTTGGTGGCTATGCGCATCAAGCGAGGAGCCTTGGACTTTGATCGTCCAGAAGCCAAGATTTTGGTTGATAATAAGGGACTGCCGACTGATGTTGTCGTCAGAGACCGAGGCACCGCTGAGCGGATGATTGAGTCCTTTATGCTGGCTGCCAACGAATGTGTAGCTGAACACTTTGCCAAACGTAAACTGCCCTTTATCTATCGAATTCATGAAACGCCCAAGGCTGAGAAATTGCAGAAGTTCATGGATTACGCCTCCCTCTTTGGAGTACCTATCTACGGCACGGCTAATAGTCTCGGTCAGAAGGCTCTGCAAGAATTTATGAATCGGATTGCAGGACAACCCGGACACGAGGTCATGTCCATGATGCTCCTGCGGTCCATGCAACAGGCCCGATATTCCGAAAACAATCATGGTCATTATGGCTTGGCGGCCGATTATTACACTCATTTCACCAGTCCTATTCGTCGTTACCCCGACCTGCTGGTTCATCGAATGGTGCGGGAATACAGCGATTTGACTGAGGAGAAGAAAGAACACTTCCAAGAGGTTATTCCAGAATTAGCTAGCTCTTCATCAGCCTTGGAACGTCGGGCTATTGATGCCGAACGGACTGTTGAGGCTATGAAGAAGGCCGAATATATGGCTGATCAGGTTGGACAGGAATTTGAGGCCGTGGTAGCTAGTGTGGTTAAATTTGGCATGTTTATCGAATTGCCAAACACTATTGAAGGTTTGGTCCACATTACTACCCTGCCAGAATTTTACAATTACAACGAGCGGACTATGACCCTGCAAGGGGAAAAATCTGGCAAAGTCTTCCGTGTTGGTCAGAAGATTAAGGTGCGATTGACCCGAGCAGACAAGGAGACGGGAGATATTGACTTTGCCTATTTGCCTAGCGACTTTGATAGCATCGAAAAGGTAGATAGACAGGCTAGAAAGGCCCGTGAAGAAAAAGCTAAGGAGTTCCGTAATCGTCAAGGTTCAGGCAAACGTCGCTTTGATAAGCGACAAGATCGCTTTGGCGACAAGGACAAGGCCGATAAGGGCAAAGGCAAGTGGGACAAGAAGCCGGATGATCATCGGAAGAAAAAGCCGGATAAACGCAAGAACCAGAACCGTCCCCATAACGATAAAAAAGGGCGGGAATCAGGCCGCCGTCGCAAAAAACGCTAAGAGATCCTTTGAAAATAAAATAGCAGGCTGTTCATTCACTTGGTCATAAGAGTAACAGTCTAAAACTGGCTGCGGTAGGCGTTTAACCAGTTGATAGTATTGGCCTTAAACAAGACAGAGAGAATCCCCTAAGACTCTTCATAATAATTGAGACCGAAGATAAAGACTTGCAGCATCTTGGGGGATGTCAACAAGTCGTTAGGACAACTCATTCTATGTTATCCTAACGAGATAAACATTAGCTGAACAATGCAAGAAAGGAGAAAAATGGCAAAAAAAACAACAAAAACTGACCCTGTTTTGGCTCAAAATAAAAAAGCCCGGCATGATTATACCATCGTTGATACCGTCGAAGCTGGCATAGTGCTGACTGGAACCGAAATCAAATCTGTTCGGGCTTCTCGCATCCAGCTCAAAGATGGCTATGCTCAGATAAAAGATGGTCAGGCTTGGCTGGTTAATGTTCATATTGCTCCTTTTGAGCAAGGCAATATCTGGAATCAGGATCCTGAGCGCACCCGCAAGCTCCTCCTTAAAAAACGTGAGATTAATCGCTTGGCAAATGAGCTTAAAGGAACTGGTATGACGCTGATTCCCCTCAAGGTCTATATCAAGCGGGGTTTTGCTAAGGTACTCATCGGTCTAGCCAAAGGGAAGCACGACTATGACAAACGGGAAACGATCAAGCGCCGAGACCAAGAGCGGGATGTCAAACGCCAGATGAAAAATTTTAATGCTAGATAAAAAGTTTGGAACCCACAAGGTCCCAAACTTTTTTAGTATTTAGCCTTCAAAAGGACTCCTTATCGCATTTCCTGATGAATAAGATTCAGCAAGATTTCGACAAAGATGGAGGAAATAGATTGAGGATTAATAATGGATTGCCTATTAATCGCACTGCCCGGCAGGACAATAGTATGTCTGAAAAATTTATCAATCTGTGAGTGATTATTGAGGGTGATAAGATAAGAATTTTGGGGCATATTATGCTGCAATGCTGCTAGAGCAGATCTGTAGTTGCCCATATCTCCTGACAGTGAGAACATAATTAAGGTATCTTCGTCCCGTATAATATTGGTCAGATGGGCTCCGCTGTTTAAGTCACCAGCAAAATAACTGGGGATGCTCAAATCCTGAAGTCCCATATGTAAAAACCTTGCTGGCAAGGACGAGTAGTAGATACCGAAAATATGAACCCGTTGACCGTTTAAAATGGCCTGAATAAGCTGGGTAACGTTATGTCGATCAACATTTTTAAATTGCCTAGCTAGACTGATATAATTATCAGTCATATCATCCAGAGAATCAAGGGACTCTTTGCGGTAGTGACGGTGGAGATAGTCGATGGCGTCATAACGAAAGTCTTTAAATCCTCTGTAACCCAGTGTTTGGCAAAATCGTTGTACAGCTGCCGTAGATGTATGTGAAAGATCAGCAATTTTAGTAATGGTGTACGTTTCCAGAGTATCAATGTGGTTAATAACATACTGGTAAACCTTTTGTTCAGTTTTAGAAAAATCCGAGCGGTGCTGTTCTATTTGTTCTAAAAAATTCATGTTAGTAAGGACTCCTGTAGCATTCATTTTACTGAGTTTTAAAGCAATTGTCAAAACTCTCGGCTTGTCATCAGAGCAAGATTGACAAGGCTTTCAAAAAAAGATAAAATCAATTTGTTAAAAATAATTTAATTTATCGATAAAATTATCAAAAGTTAGAGGGAGGCTCCTATGGACTATCAACAGTTAGCAGACAGCATTGTAAAAAATGTTGGGGATGTAGACAATATAGCCATCTTATCTCACTGTATGACGCGATTGCGTTTCAATTTAAAGGACGTTTCTAAGGTCAATAAGGAAGCCTTAGAGCAGCTAGAAGGGGTTATTGGTACGGTTTACGCTGGTGGTCAGTATATGGTTATCTTAGGGCAGCATCTAGTTCCAGTTTATGATGCCATCATGAAGACCTATGATATTAAGTCTGGCGGTGTCGTTGATGAAAATCTGGATGGCAATCTAGGAAATCAAGAGGGCTGGACTTGGAAAAATGCACCAAATAAGATTATCGGCTTTGTATCCAGTTCTGTTACCCCAATGATTCCTGCTTTGATTGCGGGTGGTATGCTGAAAGTCGCCTTAATCCTGATAACGACCTTTATCAGTAAAGATTTTGAAACCTCTTCAACTTACTTGTTGCTGTCAGCTATTGGGGATGCTCCTTTCTACTTTATGCCTATTTTTGTAGCCTACGGTGCAGCTACAAAATTGGGTGGGACACCTATTTATGCTATGGTATCGGCGGCAGCCTTATTGCATACGAATTTCACTACTTTAGTGACGGCAGGAAAGCCAATTGATCTCTTTGGAATCGATGTTCGCCTGCTGTCCTATGGCACATCCATGCTGCCAGCCCTGCTTATTGCAATTGTTGCCTACTATGCTGAGAAATATCTAAATAAGTTAGTACCTAGTATTTTCAAGGCCATCTTCGTTGGTATGGGAACGATTTTTATAGCAGGCAGTTTAGGCTACCTTGTCTTAGGTCCTATTGGTAATATTGTTGGTCAAGGTATTGCAGCAGTCTTCATGTTTTTAGACAGTACCGTAGGTCCTCTAGCCGTAGGGCTTCTTGCAGCAGTTTTGCCTTGGATGGTTATGGCAGGAATGCATACGGCGATCACCCCCTTCATGCCTCAATTGCTTTCTAATCCAGGCTATGATGCCATGCTTCGTCCAGCCTTTCTGATGCATAATATGGCAGAAGGTGGTGCCGTGCTTGGCGTTATTGGAAGAACCAAGGATAAAGTGAAACGCAGTGAATTTACTTCAATAGCTATTGGTTGTATTGTTGCCGGTGTGACGGAGCCTGCTATTTATGGTGTTAACCTTAAGTATAAAAAACCTATGTACGGTGTTATGGCTGGTGGTTTTGCGGGCGGTTTTGTTGCCAGTCTTCTAGGAGCCCGCGCATTTGAAATGGGCTACTCCAATGTGCTGGCACTGCCGATTTTTGCCAATACTGCCATGGCGGCTGTTGCTGGGATTATAGTCTCCATCGTTGTTGCCGCTCTTGTGACCTTCTTTATAGGAGTTGAAATTGAAGACAAACGCACTATCGAAACTGTTACAGAACCCGTGCAAAAGGTGGTGCCAGATGACGCTATATTAGCAGTTGCCGATGCGGAACTACTGCCACTTGAAAGAGTCAATGACGAAGTTTTTTCTCAAAAATTGATGGGAGATGGCCTTGCCTTTAAACTGGAGAGTGACTTTATCACTTCTCCAGTCAATGGTGAACTAACTACAGTATTTCCAACGGGACATGCTTTTGGAGTAACGCGGCCTGATGGTGTCGAAATTTTGGTGCATATTGGTATCAATACGGTTGAGTTAAAAGGTCAGGGCTTCGATGTTTTAACCCAAGCCGGAGAAACTGTTCGTGCTGGTCAGCCAGTAGTTAAAATTGACCGTGAGGCTATTGCTCAAGAGGGTTATGATACAACAACGATGTTGGTTATCGCTAATGCGAATGGTAAGGATATCACCCTTAAAACACAAGGTGAAGTGAAGCAAGGTGAACGGTTGAATTGAACACGGGCTGCGGCTTATGCAAAAAAGATAGTTTCTTTCTAGACGCAAGCGTCTTCGACGGACCTCCTATTTTTGCTTGATCCGCGTACGCCTTTAGCGACATGACGTTTGGTTAGTCGATTTTACTAACCAAACGAAGTTAGTGGGAGAGGTAGGCAATTCACTCTAGTGATTGGCGTTTGGTATCAAGTGCGAAGCGCTTAGATAACAAGCCTCTGCCGTATCTTGAGAATTGCGACACTTCGAACCTGCGGTCGATCATACCGAAGGTTTGAAGTTAGTAATTGGCATAGCAAACTACCATGGTAGTTTGTGTAGTAGAGCAAGACCTAAGGTCTTAGCGATCTTTGTCAATTGAACGCGCCTACGACTCTGTGAAATTAGACTCGCTTTCCTAGAATCTTAAGTGATTCTTCGTCAAGCTCCCTAAATTTCTTTGAGTCGCTTAACGGCTTAGTATCTTGTAAATCGAACCCGCCTACACTCCTGTGGAATTAGATAAATGTCGCTCGATTCTTAATGAATCGTCACTCCATTTCCTAAATTCCTTTGGAGTGCTTAACGGCTTAGTATCTTAATAATCGAACCCGGGCTGCGGCTTGTGCAAAAAAGATAGTTTCTTCCTAGACGCCAGCGTCTTCGTCGAACCTCCTATTTTTGCTTGATCCGCGGACGCCCTTAGTATCTCAATGTAAGGAGGAAGCTATGTCTTATCAATTACCTCAAGGTTTCTTATGGGGAGGTGCGACCGCTGATTTTCAGTATGAAGGCGGCTTTGGAGAAGGAGGACGAGGGCTTCTTTCTCATGATTTTGAAACGGATGGTTCTTTGGAGTCACCCCGTCACCATACCATGAGTATGCCTGATGGTTCTATTATTACACCACGTTCATCTTTCTTTTACGCAGATCCTATTCCTCAGGAAGCAGAACCTATTTTTCTAGATGATGAATATTATCCGAGTCACAAGGCTGTTGATTTCTACCATCATTATAAAGAAGATATTAAATTGATGGCAGGAATGGGCTTTAATGTTTTTCGTTTTTCAATTTGTTGGAGCCGTATTTATCCGACGGGAGAAGAAGCAGAGCCAAATGAAGAAGGGCTTGCCTTTTATAATGATGTTATTAATGAGATGGCAAAATATGGCATGGAACCCCTGATTACAATCTGTCATGATGAAATGCCGATGAACCTAGCACTGAAATACGATGGCTGGTCCTCTCGCTATGTTATTGATGCCTATCTTAAATACTGTCAAACGCTATTTGAGCATTATGGCGACCGCTGTCGCTACTGGCTGACCTTTAATGAAATTAATGCAGTCCGAGGTTTTGGTCCTTGCGGTACCAGAAACTCAACTGGACAGGATCGCTATCAAGCGGCTCACCACATGTTTGTGGCCAGTGCTAAAGCTGTTAGATTGGGTCACGATTTGATGCCAGACAGTCAATTTGGCGCCATGTATGCCATGAGTGAACTTTATCCTGCCACTTGTAAACCTGAAGATGTCTTTCACCGTCTGCAAGAATGCCGTGAAAATTGGTATTTTATCGATATTATGGGGCGTGGATACTATCCTAAATATAGCAAATCCCTTTGGGAGCGTCATGGAGTTGATGAGATCCAAATTGAAGACGGTGATGAGGCGATTTTGCGTGACGGTCAGTTGGATTTTATCTCTTTTAGTTATTATCGTTCGAACACGACTCAGGCAGGTGATGATTGGTTCAATGTAGGCGGATCTAGCAATCCCTATCTTAAGGAAACACCTTGGGGCTGGGCTGTTGATCCTCTTGGCCTTCGGCATGTCATGAATGAGATTTTTGATCGTATTCAAAAACCGCTCTTTATTGTAGAAAATGGTATGGGAGCTATCGATCAGGCTGATGAAGACGGCTATGTCGAAGATGACTACCGTATTAACTATCTGCGCGATCATCTGCAAAATATGGCTGATGCGATTAATAGTGATGGTGTCGACTGCCTTGGCTATACCATGTGGGCACCAATCGACCTTGTTTCCTTATCCACTGGTGAAATGAAGAAACGTTATGGCTTTGTCTATGTAGATATGGATGACAAGGGTCGCGGTAGCCTCAAACGAACCCCGAAGAAATCCTACCAATGGATAAAAGCCATTATTGCCTCTAATGGTGCTAAGTTAGCTGAAATGTAAGAAACTATCAGCTGGCTTGCTGGATGCTTTCTCTTTGGTCGTTGGTTGCAATGAGGAAATTGTTTCAGTGTAGAAACTCCAGACACACAGTAGGAGGACAAAAATGGCCATAAAACGTAAAAAATCTTTAAGATGGATAGCTCTCTTCTTCGGCCTAGCGCTTATTTTGGGCATGCTGTTTCTAATTTGGCACCCCAAAAGTGCAAGTGAAGAACCCCAAATTTATGGTGTGACCGTCGATGACACTTGGGATGGTGAGGTTTCTACCAAAGAAATTGTCAAGGCTCTAAAAGCCATGCCTGTTCGACCGACTGTCCGAATTGTGATGTCCAAGGAAAAAAGTCCTAAGGATTACGTTCCCCTCTTCAAAAAGATCGCACCAGTTGCTGATATCATGGCTCAGCCTGTTGATTCCTACGATATGAAGGCTTATCCCAACGTTTCTTCTTATCGCCAGCGCTTTCAAGAATCGCTGGACTGCCTCTCCGACTATACAACGATTTGGGAGGTGGGAAATGAGGTTAATGGAACGGACTGGATTAAACAGCGTCCAAAGCTCATTATGAACAAGGTTGAGGCTGCGTATGAAGTCGTTAAAGAGGCCAACCAGCAAACAGCGGTAACTTTCTACTATGAGAATCCTAAAGACCGTGATATGATGGCTTGGATCGATCATCATGTCCCTCAAAAATTAAGACAAGGGCTGGACTTTAGTTTTATTTCTTATTATGAAGATGATAACAAGGGCTATCAGCCAGACTGGAAGTCTGTCTTCCAAGTGTTTCAAGACAAGTTTCCACAATCTAAAGTAGGTATGGGGGAATGCGGCAATACAGCTGACTCAGCCACAACAGCCAGTAAAATAGCTATGATGCGCCATTATTACCGCCAGCCAGCTTATACTGAGCACTATGTCGGAGGCTATTTTTGGTGGAACTGGGTTCAGGACTGTGTTCCTTATGAGAATAACCGAGTTTCTCAAGAACTTAATCATATTTTAAAATAACAAAAAGTAAGATTGTACACAGTTTCGGTGAAACTCAAGGAATAAGGCAGTCTTTGATTTTGTTGGAATGATGGTGACTAAGAGTTAAATAAAGGGTCAAAATTAAATAATCATTGCCAGGAGGGGGACATGCCCCTCCACGGTAGAATGATGGTAGCTCATAAAATTTTTTCAGCTAAAATGGTTTATCAAGTCTATTTTACTGGAAATTTTATGAGTTTTTTTATTGCACTTATATGGTAAATTCTAGACAGAAAAATCCCCCATAGTTGGAAATTTTGGTATCCAACTATTGGAGACTTGTTCACCCTCGTTTTAAAATTTTATTTGCTATTAAACCTTTGTAAATCGATGACTTCAATCTTATACCCGTCAGGGTCAGTAATGAAGTAGTACATCTTAGGTTTATTTGGGAGTCCCTTGATGTCGGTGATGGTATAGCCAGCCTTCTCATGAGCTTGATGGGTAGCTTCAAGCTCATCGACCCCAACAGCAATGTGGCCGTAGCCATCGCCAAGATCATAGTCGCCGTGGCCGTAGTTGTAGGTTAGTTCTAATTCATAGTCTGGATCATCATCCAAGGCCATATAGACCAGCGTAAACTCATATTCGGGGAAATCATTGCGACGGACTTCCTTGAAACCGAGAGCTTCTTGATAAAACTTAAGAGAGACGTCCAAGTCTTTGACGCGAACGCAGGTATGCATAAAATTCATAAATGAGACCAAGAATAGACAAAACAGCAGTCAGTATACTGTAGCTGTCCATTCTGTTTCCTTTCTTTAATAATATAAATTAGTTTAGCCAAGTGATAACGTCTTCGCGTGGTTTGCGGGAGCGTGGATGCTTGGGATCGCGCAGACGGTAACCAAAGGAAACCATGCTGGCAATTCCTTCCTTGTCAGGATTAATAATGCCATGTTTGGTCAAGATGGCATTAACCTTATCGTAATCGAAACCTTCAATAGGGCAGGAATCAATCCCCATGAGGGCAGCCGAGGTCATCATATTAGCCATGGCTATGTAGGTTTGTTTGGCCGTCCAATCAAAGAGAGCGCGAGGGTTGTCAGCAATTTTCATATTGACTTCCTGAAAGGTCTTGTAAAGATCTAATCTGGCTGTCAAATCGGCTGGATCGGTCAGCCCTCGGCGTATTAAGCTATTTTTGATGGATGCACTATCGTAGCGGACATCCTTGTCAGCCAAAAGAAGGACAAAGTGACTGGCCGTATCCAATTGGTATTGAGCGCCCCAGGCAACTTCTTTGAGTTCAGAAGCCAACTTCTTGATGTGCTGCCGATCCAAAACGACAAAGCGCCAGCCTTCTAAGCCGATAGAAGACGGACTGAGCCAGGCAGTATCTAGGATGGCTTCCATATCGTTACGCGGAATCTCATCTTCATTATAGACCCGCACAGCCACCCGTCGGTCAAAGGCTTGTCGAATTTGTTTTTTTATACTATCAGTGGTCATCTGAGAGCCTCCTATCTATTGTGCCTTCATCATATCATTTTCTAAAAATTTCTGCTAATCTTAGGAAAAATTGTGATAAGATTAAACTAAGAAAGTGAGAGGCTTATGAGCATTTTAGCTATTGATTTAGGAGGAACGCAAATCAAGTCAGGCCTAGTATCTGACGATTATGTGGTAGAAGAGACATTTCCTCCACTGATGTCACCTGACAATTTATCAGACTGTCTGTCCTTATTGAATGTTCTGATTCAGCCCCACATTTCAGATATTTCGGGAATTGCCATCAGTGCACCGGGAACGATTGATACCGGTCAATCAGTCATTTACCATGGCGGTAGCCTTCCTTTTCTTCATGAATTTAATGTCAAGGACTACTTTGCCAGCACCTATGATTTGACTGCTTGCGCTATCAATGATGGTAAGGCAGCCGTCTTAGCTGAGTTGGCCAAGGGCAACTTAGAAGGCGTTAAAAATGGTGCTGCTTTGGTCTTAGGGACGGGTCTAGGGGGTGGCTTGATTATTAATGGCCAGCTCTACCAAGGCACGCACTTCCAAGCAGGTGAGCTAACCTTCCTGCTTCCCCCAAAGCTGGGGAAAAATGAGATCTTGGATATGCGTGGGGTTCAAGTCTCTGCTGTTGGTCTGATTGCTCGTCTGGCTGAAATTTTAAATCTAGACGATAAGAAAGATGGCCCAGCGGTTTTTCAGGCCTTGTCTCAGAGGGATAGTCGTATCTATCCACTTTTTGAAGATTATTGCCGTTATGTGGCTCTTACCATTCTAAATTTGCAGACAGCATTGGATCTTGAGCGCTTTGTCATTGGTGGCGGTATCAGTGCTCAGCCCCTCCTTTTAGAGGAAATCAATCGACAGTTTGACCGACTCAAGGCGGAAGTAATGCCTGTCAGGGCCGTCATCAAGCGTCCGGATATCGTCGCCTGCTGCCACTCTAATAATGCCAATTTAATCGGGGCAGCCTATCTTTTGAAAACTAAGATGGGTTAAGGAATTGAGGGGAGTTATCTTCCTTACGAGCTATTAGCCTGCCCTGCTCACGGGTTCTTTTATTTAGCTTAGTATAAAAAAATAATCACTTGCAAAGGAGTTATCATGCAAAATCAGCGGAAAGAATTTAACTATCTCTCTAGTTCAATTCTGATATCCGTTTTCCGAGGAATTTTGGTTGGCCTTTTTTCAGGTTTTACAGTCAGCCTCTTTCGCTACCTTATTACTCTAGTTTTCACCCAATTTCAAAAGGGGTATATCCTTGCGCACAAGTTTCCCTGGGTTTTGGTTCTGATTTTCGTCATCTACGTAATTTTTACCCTTATTATCGGTCATTTAATTGTGTCAGAACCTAATATCAAGGGTTCTGGGATTCCTCAGGTTGAGGCCGAACTCAAGGGCTTGATGAGCCAGAATTGGTGGCCCATCCTCTGGAAAAAATTCTTGGCGGGCGTGCTGGGAATTTCCAGCGGTCTGATGTTAGGACGCGAAGGTCCTAGTATTCAGGTAGGAGCTGTCAGCGGTAAAGGGCTAGCTCGTTATCTCAAACTCAGTAAACTTGAAGAGCGGACCCTGATTGCCAGCGGGGCAGCAGCAGGGGTGTCAGCTGCTTTCAATGCCCCAATCGCAGGTCTTCTCTTTGTGGTTGAAGAGGTTTATCACCATTTTTCCAGTCGAGTTTGGATAACGGCCCTATCAGCTAGTCTGACAGCTAATCTGATCTCGCTGAGAGTTTTTGGGCAAACACCGGTCTTGGCCATGCCAAGTAATCTGCCAACACCGCATCTGTCTAACTATATTATTTTCGTTCTGATGGGGCTGCTGCTGGGTTTTCTGGCTTATCACTACGAATGGCTAGTCCTGCGCATGGGTCTCTACTACAATCATCTAGGCAAAATCTTTCATCTCAGGCCTCAGCACTACAGCTTGATTGCTTTTGTTCTTATCATACCGCTGGGCTACTTTGCTCCTCAGCTCTTAGGTGGAGGAAATGCCTTCGTTCGCTCCTTGTCCTCCCTACAGGCTCCCGTCCTTTACTTCTTGGCTTTCTTCTTGCTTCGTTATTTCTACAGTATGATGAGCTATGGCTCAGGTCTACCGGGAGGCATCTTCCTGCCAATTCTGACGCTCGGTGCCTGCCTCGGTGCCTTCTTTGGCAGTGTCTTTCTCCAGCTGGGTTGGATTTCTCAAAATGAATTTCCGATTTTCATTATTCTGGGTATGAGTGCCTATTTTGGAGCTATTTCTAAGGCTCCTTTGACCGCCATGATTTTGGTTTGTGAAATGGTTGGTGATCTTCACCACCTCATGGCTTTAGGAACAGCGACCCTTATGGCTTATATCGTCATGGACTTACTGGGTGGAGCCCCTGTGTATGAAGCCATGTTGGAGAATCTGCTTGAGGGGGGGCATCCCCATGATGAGGATAGTCCGCTGACGTGGATTGAGGTACCGGTCTCCACCAAGATCGCCGGTAAATCTGTCTATCAGCTGGAGCTGCCCAAGGATGTCCTCATCACCAGCCAGCGGGAAAATGGCAAGAGCCATATTGTTTCAGGTGGCACGAAATTAATTTTAGGAAATGCCATCAATGTGGTTTTGCCAGAAGATAGGATTGACGAAGTCAGACATCTGCTCTTAGACTAGAGCGTTTGGTTTATCAGCACTGGAGTACCCCACTGTTAAACTAGCTTATACTGATCACTAAGATTGGGGTAGGTCGAAAGCCTTAATGTGCAACTGTCCTTGCTTAACAGATGATCCAAGCCAAAAAATCACCTCTGTTTAAATAAGCAGAGGTGATTTCATCTATAAAAGATTTGTTAGGAAGTCTAATCATTGAAAAGCGGCTGGGCAAAACTCTTGGCGCAGTGATTGGGGGTGAGTTCTGTCTCCTATTAACTAGTTTAGATAGAGCAGCTTGACGCAGCAGTTGATTGGAAGTCCTTATCTTGGGATGCAGTCTCATTTTCAGGCATCCCCTTAAACAGTCCACTGGACTGTTTAATTGCTTTTCGCAAGATATAGCGGCCTTCCTAATAGCTGTGAGGAGGTTGGAAATAGAAACCAAAATTTTCAATGTTTGAATTATTTCCCACGCTCTTTCTTGTAGCTAATTTAAAAATTAGAGCTCAAAATATTGTAATTTCTTAGGAGTTTGAGTAAGAGGGTTGAAGCCAGTTTTGGTGATATAGCCGCAGTCCTCAATCCGAACGCCGACCCTACCGGGGATATAGATACCTGGTTCAACCGAGAAGCACATGCCTTCTTGGATAACTAGATCATTGCCAGCCATAATGGATGGATATTCGTGAACATCCATCCCTAGACCGTGACCAAGGCGATGGTTGAAGTATTCTCCGTAGCCGGCCTTCTCGATAACCTTGCGGGCAGCGGCATCAACTTCGCTGGCAGTAACACCCGGTTTGATGAAGTCTTGGGCGGTTAATTGGGCTTCCAGACAGAGCTTGTAGATATCTTCCTTGAACTGATCAGGTCGTCCGACGGCGACGGTTCTTGTCATGTCAGAAGTATAACCTTCGCAAACAACACCTAGATCAAAGAGGAGAAGGGCATTATTTTCTATTGGGTTCTTGCCAGGAATACCGTGCGGATTGGCTGCGTTATTGCCAGTCAAGACTAAGGTATCAAAGCTCATCTGGCTGATACCTTTTTTCTTGAGCTCAAATTCAATTTGTGCCACCAAATCCATTTCGGTCCGACCAGCTCGGATATTGTCAAAACCAACCTTGACAGCATAGTCGGCATAAACCCCAGCAACCAGCATCTTATTAATTTCATCGGTTGATTTAATCAAACGCATTTCTTGGACATAGGGCGTGAGATTTTCAAAGCGTCCCAAGAAAACGGACTGTAAGCCGTTAAATTTAGTCACATTGAGATGATCAAATTCTACAAAGATAAACTTAGAGTCAATTCTTGGCAGGCTGAGGCGAATTTTTTGCCAAGGATTTTCAGCATCTTGATAGCCGATGACCTCGAAGCTGACCACTTGACGAGCCCGAGCGGCCTCTAGTTCAGGAACGAAGAGGATAGGCTCATTGTCGCTGTAGACAAAGAGAAAGAGCTGACGCTCATGGGGATCGCAGTCGAAACCAGTTAGATAATTGACTGTAACAGGGTCAGAAATAATAGCCAAACGCGATTGGTGCTGAGCAATATAGTTACGGATTTGATTGATTTTTGACATGTCAAAACCTCTTTTTCTGAATAAATTCTTGCCTTTATTCTTTCAAAAAATCCTCTAAATTGCAAGGGCTTACTAAAATTTTCCCCTAGCCAGAAAATTTCTGCCAGTTTTTTGCTCAGATTTGTGCTAAAATGAATCTAAGCAAACGTTTTCAAAAACGTTTAAAAGTGACTGGGAGTCGAGAGACTGGGCAAAACCTCGTCCAGTATTCTTGTTTTGAGATAAACTGTTATTACTGCAAAAATAGAAGGCTAGAATACTTTTTTCCCCAGCCTTAATGAACCCACTGCTGGTTGGTTTTCTTTTTGCCACAAGGCTAAAGCAGAAAATCTAAACGAATGTGATGAACATCGCTCATTTATTTCCAACCTTAAAAGGTCGTCCGGATCCAAACCTTACTCAGATTTTTAATCGGGAAATGAAGCGTGCAAAGCAAGTGTCAAAAATGGTCTGATGAGAGATCGTTTCAGATCACCACCTTAAAACCAGGACGTGGTGAGAACCAAAATTTTCAATTTGAGGTTGATCCCACTCCCCAGTCTGCTAAAAATACTTAGAAGTAATAGGAGGAACACGCATGGTAACACGTCGAGAATTTGCTGATGAGGAAATGCGGGCAAAGAGTCCCTATTTCTCTCCCTTAAAAACCGTGATTGAAACAGCTTTTTATGAAAATCACGTTAAGTCAATAAAAAGTTTGGAAGAGGCTTATCAGCTGGCTTCATCAGCAGCTGGGACAATCATTTTGGACATGCCAGTTATCCACACCAAGGAATTAGGTCTGCCTTCCTATGCCCGTGTACTTTTAACCAATTCAGGTGCAATAGTCGGTCGGACGGCTAGGGCTAGACGAATTTACGGGCGAAACCCGGCTGAAGACCAGAAGCTCCTCCCTCTTGTACGAGATGCTGTTTTACAGGCTAGACAGAGGACGTTCTATCGTTCGTCAGCAGTTGTCGGTCTAAATGAAGACTTTATGGTACGTGCCCACCTTATGGTTCCTGAAGATGAAAGTCCCAACCTCTATTCTTGGTTACTCAATTTCCAAATTTTGGATGAAACCTTTAAAAATCGTTTAGTAGACTCTAAACAATATAATGAAAATGATATCTTCATCTTCTTTGATCCAGATTGGTCTCACCCTGATTATCCGGAAGGTCTGGTTTATTTCGATGTGCTTCATAATTGTGCCATGATTTTAGGCCTGCGTTATTTTGGTGAACTTAAAAAGGCTACCTTGACCCTTGCTTGGAGCACTGCTGCCCGCAATGGTTATGTTGCCTGTCATGGTGGTTTAAAAATATTTCGTGATAAGACTGGCAAGTCTGAGAACGACTATGTCGCTTCTTTCTTTGGTCTGTCGGGGTCAGGGAAGTCAACCTTGACCCATGCTAAAAACAATGGCAAGTATGATATCCAGGTCTTGCATGATGATGCCTTTATTATTTCAACCAAGGACGGGTCTTCCATTGCCTTAGAGCCTTCCTATTTTGACAAGACCAATGATTACCCGACTGGTCATCGGGAACAAGATTATTTTGTGACTGTACAAAACTGTGGCGTAACGCTGGATGCCAACGGACGCAAAAAATTAGTGACCGAAGATATTCGCAATGGTAATGGTCGAACAGTCAAATCGCGCTATTCTACGCCAAATCGTGTTGACCGTATTAATGAGCCTATCAAGGCCATCTTCTGGATTATGAAGGATGACAGTCTTCCTCCTATTCTCAAGATTGACGATCCTGTTTTGGCTACCACCATGGGCTGTACCCTAATGACTAAGCGCTCTAATGCAGAAAATCTCTCAGGAGATCAAAAGGATCTGATTATTGAACCATTTGCCAATCCTTTCCGCGTTTACCCCTTGGTCGAAGACTTTAAGAAATTCTGCTCTTTATTTGAATCGGGTGTTGACTGCTATATCATCAATACAGGTCTCTATATGGGCAAGCCTATTCCTAAGGAAGTTTCTCTGGGTATTATTGAGTCCATTGTTGATGGTCAAGGAACTTTCAAACCTTTTGGTTCCCTGAGTGGTATCAACTACCTTGAACTGGAGAACTACCCAGTTCCGCCATTCGACCACCATTATAAGCAGTTAATTCGTGAAAGAATGCAAGTCAGACAAGATTTCTTGCTTTCCTTTAATCAAAAGTATCCCCACACCGCCCTGCCCGTCGAGGCCATTTCCAAGATGGAAGCTGTCCTCAAACATTTGGATTAGGATGTAAGCAGGCCGCATAATTAAAGAGGGTAGTGATAATGAAAGGACTAGCTTTTGTATTTACTTTTGTTGCTGCTACTTGCGCTGTTAACAGCTGATCAGCTGTAAAATAAAAATCGCTTATCCTAAGAAAAAATCGTTAATTAATTAGAAAATCATCTGAGTAGGGAAACAAATTAGATAGGAGATTCAAGTAAGTTATGGCCTTGTCTGTACATCTAAGGGATTTTCCCAACGCTGTCGAAGAATGTTTATCCTGATAGGCTTATAACCAGATGCGTTCAACTGATTGTTCATCATTAAAAAGTGGCTTTGTCCACTTTTTTGATTTTTAATACTCCGTTCAAATCCAAATTAGTACTGTATCGCTCATTGATGTGAAGAAGACAAAGTAAGTCTAAAACGCTTCTTTCTAGCGGTATTTTTAGGATGAAACGCCATAGGAAATTAAGACTGGCTATGTCAACGTAATTTCCAACCACTGTGTCAAATTGTTCTATCTAAAATAGTTAGCGCACAGAAGAACTTTTGTCGCATCTCCGCTCATTAAATTAAAAAGTAAATTCTTGAAACGAATTGAGTATGATTAAAAATTTTCCGAGCTTGTTTGCTTAAAATTTGAAAGGGCATACTAAATTTCAAGTTCAAGTTAGCCAGTCTGTAAAAACTCTTTAGGAGATTTATAATTGAATAGTTTCTTTGGATAGTTGTTAATCCAGTTTTCAATAAATGCGACTTGTTGTTGAGTCGCATTTTTGCTTCCCTTAGGCAACCAGCGCCGGATGAGTCTATTATGATTCTCATTAGTTCCACGCTCCCAAGAAGAATAGGGGTGGGCATAGTAGATATGAGCAGGGTCAAAAACTTCTGCTAAACGACTGAATTCAGCCCCGTTATCAGCTGTGATAGAGTTAATTTGATAATCCCTGAGGATTGCTTTCAGAGCTTGATTGACTGAAGACGTGGACTTATCGGGAATGAGTCGAATGATTTGATAACGACTCTTTCTATCCGTTAGAGTCAACAGGCACTCGTTTTTTGCCCGAGTTTGAATAACCGTATCAATTTCAAAATCACCAACATTCTCACGCTTGTTAATGCTTTCTGGTCGTTCCTCGATAGACTTTCCAGCTGGCTTAAAGTTGGGACTGGCATGCTTTTTCTTAGTTTTCTCCTTGCGAGGATAAAGCATGTCAGCTTTAGTCAATCCTAAGTGTCCATGATGAATCCAGTAGTAAATAGTGGAGATGGGAACAGGTAATCCTTTTGCCTTTACTATCATCTCAGGAGAATATTTCTGTTTGATGTAGTGAGTTATCTTTTCTTTGAGTCCCTTGGTCAGGGAGACTTGTTTAACAGAACGTTTACGATTGTTTTGATAGGCTTTTTGGGCGAAGTCAGCTGAGTAGATCACCTCAAATTTTCCTTTACGCACTTGTTGTCTAACCTGACCACGTTTGACTTCGTTGTGAATGGTTTGAGGAGCTTTAGCCAATCTCCTAGCGATTTCACGATTTGAGAGCCCTTCTTGAAGCCAACGTTCAATTATTCTACGTTCAGTTAGTGTCAAATGTTTACTTTTTGGTGTATAATAGTTTTGCATCTCAGAGTCTTTCTAATTGTTATTGTGGTGATTACAATTATATCTCTCTGAGATGTTTTTTGATACTCTTAGGTGGCTAACTTCATTTTAGAACTTTCCTTTGAAAGGGCATACAAAAATTTCAAAAAAACACTCCATAATTATTGAAAGTGTTTACAATATGTGATAATATAATCGTGAAAGCGTAATTTTCATGTAAATCTGTGGCTGTTTCCCTAATTTTTGAGACAGCGCAGAGCTGATTAATCTGATAAAGAGGGAGAGCTCACATGAATACTGATGATACCATTACCATTTACGACGTAGCGCGTGAAGCCGGCGTTTCCATGGCGACTGTCAGTCGGGTCGTCAATGGGAACAAAAATGTCAAAGAAAATACTCGTAAAAAAGTTCTTGAAGTGATTGACCGTCTGGATTACCGTCCTAATGCGGTTGCTCGTGGCCTCGCCAGCAAAAAGACCACCACAGTCGGGGTTGTTATTCCCAATATTGCCAATAGTTATTTTTCTATTTTGGCTAAGGGTATTGATGATATCGCCTCTATGTATAAATACAATATCGTCCTTGCTTCCAGTGATGAAGATGATGATAATGAGGTCAATGTCATTAACACCCTCTTTGCTAAACAGGTAGACGGGATTATTTTTATGGGGCATCATTTGACTGATAAGGTTCGTCTGGAATTTTCCCGCTCTCGCACGCCAGTTGTTTTGGCTGGTACTGTTGACCTCGATCACCAGTTCCCAAGTGTTAATATTGATGAAGAACAAGCGGCTAATGATGCTGTTTCAGATTTGGCAAAACGCCACAAAGAGATTGCCTTTGTCTCTGGTCCTCTAATTGACGATATTAATGGTAAAGTTCGTTTAGCGGGTTATAAGACTGGACTTAAAAATGCTGGCCTTAAGTTTCAGGAAAGCCTAGTTTTTGAAGCTAACTACTCTTATGAGGAAGGCCTCGCTTTGGCGAAACGAGTGCTCAATTCAGGAGCTTCAGCGGCCTATGTTGGAGAAGATGAACTGGCTGCTGGCCTACTGAACGGCCTCTTTGAGGCTGGTCAAACGGTGCCTGATGATTTCGAAATCATTACGGGCAATGATTCCCCAATTGTCAAGTATACTCGGCCCAACCTGTCCTCAATTAATCAACCGATTTATGATTTAGGCGCTGTCAGTATGCGGATGCTGACCAAGATCATGAATAAGGAAGAATTAGACGAGCACGACATCGTCCTCAATCACAGCATCAGCAAACGTGCATCAAGTAAATAAGTTACCTGATCGGTCCGCGGAGATTCTCATATCAAGAATAAGGTTGTCTGGCCATGAAGCTATAGCCCTAGCACGTTTAAATAGTATCAATGGAAGGTCTGCTTAGGCAGGCCTTTTTGAATGAACCTTGCGAGCTTTTTCTTTGAACAGATGACTGAGTATGCTAAACTAAAGACAGTAATACAAGATACAAAGCCGTTAAGCGAGTCAAAGGAAAATAGGAAAGTTGACGCAGATGCAGTAAGCATCTAGGAGACTTTATCTTTTTCCGCAGAGTCGTAGGCGTGTTCAATTATCAAGATACAAAGCCGTTAAGCGACTCAAAGAAATTTAGGGAGCTTGAGGAAGAATCCCTAAAGATTCTAGGAAAGCGAGTCTAATTTCACAGAGTCATAGGCGTGTTCAATTAAAAAAATTTTCGTGGGCCGGCCATAGAAGTGAGTGGCCGAAATCGTTAAACTAATGGGAGCAAAAAGATGAATGGTACTTTAATGCAGTATTTTGAGTGGTACCTGCCAGCAGATGGGAAACACTGGCAGCGATTGGAAGAGGATGCCCAACATCTTAAAGATTTGGGGATTAGTATGGTTTGGTTACCGCCTGCCTTTAAGGGGACGGGGCCGGAAGATGTTGGTTATGGGGTTTATGACCTCTACGATTTAGGAGAATTTGACCAAAAGGGAACAGTCGCAACTAAATATGGGACAAAAGAAGATTACCTCAAGGCAATCCAGACTTTAGAGAAATTAGATATTCGGACCATGGCTGATATTGTTCTCAACCACAAGGCTGGTGGAGATAAAAAAGAACGTTTCAAGGTTGTTCAGGTTAATCCTGAAAATCGTATGGAAATGGTCTCAGATATTTTTGAAATTGAAGCTTGGACCGCATTTGATTTTCCAGGCCGCAAGGATACCTACAGCGATTTTAAATGGCATTGGTATCATTTTACAGGCGTAGACTACGATGCCCTTAATGACCAACGAGGGATCTATATGATTCAAGGTGTCAATAAAGGTTGGGCCGACACCAATCAGGTAGACAATGAGAATGGTAATTATGATTACCTCATGTTTGATGATATTGATTTTGAACATCCAGAGGTCGTTGACCACCTCAAGACTTGGAGTAAGTGGTTTCTAGAGACAACGGGGGTATCAGGTTTTCGTCTGGATGCGGTCAAGCACATCAAGGCCAGCTTTATGATGGACTTCATCAATGATATCAAAAAAGAGGTCAAGCCAGATCTCTATGCTTTTGCAGAATATTGGAAGACGGATGCTCAAGCCAACTTAGATTACATAACAGAAACACAAGGCTCTTTTGATTTGGTTGATGTAGTTCTGCATATGAACCTCTTTGAGGCTAGTCAGCGGAAGGAAAATTATGATCTCAGTCAAATTTTAGAAGGCAGTCTCATGCAGAATGCAGAAACCTTTGCCGTAACCTTTGTGGATAATCATGATTCACAAAGGGGTCAAGCTTTAGAGTCTTGTGTGGAAGAATGGTTCAAGCCAGCAGCCTATGCCCTGATTCTCCTGCGGCAGCAAGGGCTGCCTTGTGTCTTCTACGGCGACTACTATGGTGTTTCCGGTGACTTTGCCCAGCAGGATTTCCAGCAGGAATTAGACAGCCTCCTCTATGTTCGTAAAAATCATGTTTACGGGGAGCAAATTGATTACTTCGATGATCCCAACTGTATCGGCTGGACCAATCAAGGCAATACCGATCATCCAGACGGCTCAGCTATTGTTATCTCTAACAAAGATGCCGATTCAAAGCGGATGGATATGGGTAAGTTTAATGTTGGTAAAATCTTTGTGGACATTATGGGCAATTGCCCAGACAGTGTTGAAATTGGTCAGAATGGCTGGACCGATTTTCCAGTTCAAGGCCAGTCTGTCTCGGTCTGGGTTAATCAAGCTGTCCTCTAGTAGAAAATATATGATAGCAAAAGGAGGCTGAGGCAAAAGTTCTCAGCCTCAATAAACACTGCTGGGGTTTTCCTTTTGCCGTAAGGCCAAAGCAGAAAACCAAAATGGATGTGATGAGGTGATGAGCATCGTTCATCTTATTTCCAACATTAACAGACCTTTTAAACGGTACAGGGGTGGAAATAAGAACCAAAATTGAAAATTTTGGGGCTGTTCCCACTCCCTTTTGGTGAGTCATGAATTTTATATCAAAATAGGCTATAATAGAGGTTATGAAAGTATTACTCTATTTGGAAGGTGAACATCTTATCGGAAAATCAGGGATCGGTCGGGCCATCAAGCACCAACAGAAGGCTTTAGAAATGGCAGGTATTCCTTATACGACCGATTCTAAAGAGGATGATTATGATATTGTCCACATTAATACCTATGGTCCCAAGAGCTTAGCTCTTCTCAATTCTGCTAAAAAGCAGGGAAAAAAGGTTATTGTCCATGGGCATTCTACCATGGAGGATTTTCGTAATTCTTTTATCGGATCAAATATAGTTGCGCCAGTTTTTAAGACCTATCTCAAGAAGATTTATCAGGCAGCTGATTATATCGTTACCCCTTCTGAATATTCCAAGTCATTAATCCAAAATTATGGGGTTACTACCCCCATTTCGGCCATTTCTAACGGAATTGATTTGCCCAAGTATCAGCCCAGTCCTGTCAAAGAGAAAGCTTTTCGCGATTACTTTGAAATTAAAGAGGGACAAAAAGTAGTGATTTCAGCAGGTCTCTATTTTAAACGCAAAGGTATCTTTGATTTTGTTAAGGTGGCACAAGAAATGCCAGAGGTTCGTTTCATCTGGTTCGGTAAAATTAATGAACTGGTGATTCCAGCTGATATTCGCAAGGTGGTTGAAAAGGCTCATCCCGCTAACGTTCTCTTTCCCGGCTACTTTAAAGGAGATATTTTTGAAGGGGCTATGAGCGGAGCGGATGCTTTCTTCTTTCCATCCTATGAGGAGACAGAAGGAATTGTGGTTTTAGAGGCATTAGCCAGCCATCAGGCCGTTGTTCTACGAGATATCCCTGTCTATAAAGGCTGGATTGATGAGACTTCTGCTGAGCTCTGTCACAATAACGATGAATTTGTAACCAGTCTTTATCGCACAATTAATAAAGAAGTTGACAAGCGAGATGCTGGCTATCAAGTGGCCACAACACGCTCGCTTGAAAATGTTTCTAAGCAGCTAGCAGCCGTCTACCAGAAGGTTATGGAGTTGTAAGATGAGAATTGGATTATTTACAGATACTTACTATCCGCAAGTATCTGGCGTGGCAACTAGTATCAAGACTTTAAAGGATCAGCTAGAGAAAAAAGGTCACGAAGTTTATATTTTTACGGGAACGGATAAGGGAGTCAAACGCTTTGAAGATCCCACGATTATCCGCCTGCCTAGCGTCCCCTTCGTTTCTTTTACTGACCGTCGAGTGGTTTATCGCGGTGTTATTACGGCCTATAAGATTGCTAAAGAATACCAGCTAGATATTATCCATACTCAGACTGAGTTCAGTCTGGGTCTCTTGGGAAAATGGGTAGGAGCTGCCCTCCACATTCCTGTTGTCCATACCTATCATACTCAGTATGAAGATTATGTGGATTACATTGCTAAGGGCAAGTTGATTCGACCAAATATGGTCAAATATATCATGCGAGGCTACCTCAAAGACTTAGATGGGGTTATCTGCCCCAGTCGGATAGCTTTAAACCTCTTGGATGGCTATGGCGTTAAGATTCCTAAGCGCGTAATCCCGACAGGTATTCCCTTAGAGGATTTTGTCTGTGATCAGGTGACCGATGATGATGTGACTGCCCTGCGTATTAAAGTAGGCCTTGAGCCCGATCAAACCATGCTGCTCAGCCTGTCTCGGATTTCTTCGGAAAAGAATATCCAAGCGGTATTGGCTGCTTTACCTCAGGTTTTGCAGGAAAATAACCGTGTTAAATTAGTGGTTGTCGGTGATGGTCCTTATTTGGATGAGCTCAAGAAACAAGCAGAGCAATTGCATTTGGGTTCTGCCGTTATCTTTACTGGGATGGTGCCTCATGATCAGATTTCGGTCTATTATAAGGCAGCAGATTTCTTTGTCTCTGCTTCAACGAGTGAGACTCAGGGGCTGACTTATATTGAAAGTCTGGCTATGGGAACCCCCATCATCGCTCACGGCAACCCTTATCTGGATGACTTGATTACCAACCGCATGTTTGGTAGCCTCTTTTACAATGAGAAAGACCTAGCTGATACCATTTTGGATGCGATCGCCCTGACACCCGACCTCACCCAAGAGCAGCTGGAAAGAAAGCGGCATGAAGTTTCTGCTGAGACCTTTGGTCAGGCTGTTTATGAGTTTTATCTGGATATTTTGATTTCCTATTCGACCAAGAAGGCAGAGAAGTTCTCATTGACGGTTGAAGGCAGTCCGACAGACCGCTCTGTCCGCCTTGTTAAATCGGCAGTCCGTCTGCCCCAAAAAGCCGTCCGGACCACCGTTAAAACCTCTCGTAAAGTTGTTAAAGCCCCCGTCAGGATGGTGAAATCCATTAGGGATTTCTTGGGATAGACTTTTGATTCATATTTTAGTGTTAATAAAATGCATTACTTATCTTGAAAATAAATCAATTCCTGCTATAATATGTAACGAAGACAAGTTTCTTGTGTTTGGTCTTCTAGCGAGTGCTTGGTTGGTGAAAAAGCACAGACCTATCAAGGAATACTCCTTCCTCGATTTTATGCAAACATAAAAGGGTGGTTCCCTTATCACCACTGGAGGTCTGCAGCAATCCTTCATTTTGCTGTAGATAAACTGAGGTGGAACCACGTTGCGACGTCCTTTTTAGGGCGGCGCTTTTTTTGTAACTGCCAGACAGTCGAGCTTTTTATAACGATGTTTAAAAAGAGTCAGCAGATGTATTCAGACGTTGGATTAGTAGAAGTGTCGCCATTTGCAAGGCCTACCACCAGCTGGAAGAAAAGCACCACGGCCAGGCTTGGTCTATCGAAGAGGATTTGCTAGCGCTTGGAAATGATATTGGTAATTTAAATCGTTTAGTGATGACCAAACAAGGTCATTACTATGATGAAACTCCCTATCAACTCGAGCAAAAGCTAGCAGAGGCGATTTGGTGGCTCCTAGAGCTGTCTCAGCGTCTCGATATTGATATCCGAGCAGAGATGGAAACCTTCCTATCTGATAAGGAGAAACACTTAAATCTGCAAAATAAAATGGAGTGAAGTAGGTGAGCCTAATAAGAGCAGTAAGCTTTTTATAAATATCTCGGAAAGGGAGAAGAGTATGTTTTTAAAATATGAAGAAGTGATTGAGTTTTTAAAAGAAAAGGAAATTTATTCGGAAGATAGCAAAGTTATCTGGGCTACAAAAAGAATAGGCAGAAGTAGTACAAATGCTTATTTCTTACTTATTTTTTCAAGCGATAGACTTATAGTGATAGGTGTTTCTGCAATGGGAAAACCTGAAGAAGTTTTGGACGTTATTGAAGTAGCAGATATGGAGCGATGTGAGTTTAAGAAAAAACTACTAATGGGCTATCAATTGACGATTGAGACCAAGGAAAGTAAATCTACTACTCTTCATGTTAACAAGGCGATGGTAGGTACCAAATGGCACAAGGAAAACTTTGAATCTATTCAAGGTAACAACTTTGATTATGTGACATTTACTTAAAGTAATTTAGTAAAGTCAAAAGACATTAACAAGAGAAAATAAAGGAGCAAATTATGATTAAAATTACTTTTCCAGACGGTGCTGTACGCGACTTTGAATCTGGTGTGACAACCTTTGAAATTGCGCAATCAATTTCAAATTCTCTGGCTAAAAAAGCTTTAGCTGGGAAACTCAACGATAAACTGATTGATACGACACGTGCGATTACCCAAGATGGTAGTCTAGAAATCGTGACGCCTGATCACGAAGATGCATTGCCAATTCTTCGTCATTCAGCTGCTCACCTCTTTGCCCAAGCGGCACGCCGCCTTTTTCCAGATATTCATTTGGGTGTTGGCCCTGCTATTGAAGATGGTTTCTACTATGATACCGATAACGAAGCTGGCCAAATCTCAAATGAAGACCTGCCGCGTATTGAAGAAGAAATGAAGAAGATCGTCAAAGAAAACTTCCCATCTATTCGTGAGGAAGTGACAAAAGATGAGGCGCGTGAAATCTTTAAAAACGATCCTTACAAGCTCGAACTCATTGAGGAGCACTCAGAAGATGAAGGTGGCCTTACCATCTATCGTCAGGGTGAGTATGTTGATCTTTGTCGCGGTCCACACGTACCATCAACTGGTCGCATTCAAGTCTTCCACCTGCTCAATGTAGCGGGTGCTTACTGGCGCGGGAACAGCGACAATGCTATGATGCAGCGGATTTATGGTACGGCTTGGTTCGATAAAAAAGACCTCAAAGCTTATCTCAAGCGCTTAGAAGAAGCTAAAGAGCGTGACCATCGTAAACTTGGTAAAGAGCTCGATCTCTTTATGATTTCCCAAGAAGTCGGACAAGGTTTGCCATTCTGGTTGCCAAATGGGGCAACTATCCGCCGTATCTTGGAACGCTACATTACCGATAAGGAATTAGCTGCAGGCTATCAACACGTTTACACACCACCAATTGCCTCTGTAGATCTTTACAAGACATCTGGTCACTGGGATCACTACCGTGAGGACATGTTCCCAACCATGGATATGGGAGATGGTGAAGAATTTGTTTTACGGCCAATGAACTGCCCCCACCACATCCAAGTTTACAAAAATCATGTGCGTTCCTACCGTGAATTGCCGATTCGTATTGCGGAGCTGGGTATGATGCACCGTTACGAAAAATCTGGTGCCCTCACAGGTCTGCAACGGGTGCGCGAAATGACCCTCAATGATGGTCATACCTTTGTGGCTCCGGAACAAATCCAAGACGAATTCAAGAAGACCCTTCAGCTCATCATTGATGTTTATGAAGATTTCAATCTGACAGATTATCGTTTCCGTCTATCCTACCGTGACCCTAAGGATACCCACAAATATTATGATAACGATGAGATGTGGGAAAATGCCCAAAGCATGCTCAAAGGTGCCATGGATGATATGGGCTTGGACTACTTTGAAGCAGAAGGAGAAGCTGCCTTCTACGGTCCTAAGCTCGATATCCAAGTGAAAACAGCCCTTGGCAATGAAGAAACCCTCTCAACCATTCAATTGGACTTCCTCCTGCCAGAGCGCTTTGACCTTAAATACACGGGTGCTGATGGTGGAGAGCACCGCCCAGTCATGATCCACCGCGGGGTCATTTCAACCATGGAACGCTTTACAGCCATCCTGATTGAAACTTACAAGGGTGCCTTTCCAACCTGGCTGGCACCGCAACAAGTTACTGTTATCCCGATTTCCAATGAAGCCCATGCTGATTATGCTTGGGAAGTGGCAAAGACTTTGCGTGACCGCGGTATCCGTGCTGAAGTTGACGAGCGCAATGAAAAGATGCAATACAAAATTCGCCAAAGCCAAACCCAAAAAGTTCCTTATCAATTAATTGTTGGTGACAAGGAGATGGCAGACAAGTCTGTTAACGTCCGCCGCTATGGCAGCAAGCAGACCCATACCGAAGCTCTGGATGAATTTGTTGAAAATATCTTAGCGGATATTGCTAGAAAATCGCGTCCAGAAGAATCAGTTGAATAAAGTAGCAGATAGTGTAATGAAAAAGCAAGGAAACGATAATTTTCCCTGCTTTTTCTAAAAGATGTTGAAAGAGAATAACATCCAGAAGAATCTGCTGAATAAGTAAAAAAGGAGTCCAGAGGGCTTCTTTTTTGCTATGATTTTTAACAAAAATTTTTAATTTTGCCAGCTAAGCTTGCTTGAAAGTCGGATAGTAACCCTCTATAATGGGGTTAAAAAAGTAGGTAGGAAAAGTATGATTAGTGAAACGATTGTTCTACTGAGAAAAAAGTTAGGCTATTCTCAGGAAATATTAGCTGAAAAGGTGGGAGTATCCCGCCAAACCCTTAGTAAATGGGAATTGGGCGAGAGTTTACCAGATATTGTCGCTTCAAGCCGTTTGGCAGAAATTTTTGACATTAGCTTAGATGAGCTGGTTAATGGTGATGATTCTCTTTTCGCTGGTAAACCTAGGGAGGGAAAGTATATCTTTGGAACGGTAACGGTTGGTGAAAAGGGACAAATTGTCATTCCTGTACGGGCTAGAAAAGTGTTTAACATTAAAAAAGGCGATAGTCTTATGGTCTTAGGTGATATCAATCAAGGCTTGGCCTTGTTAAACAGCGATTTCTTTGTTCAGGCTTTTGAAGAAATGGGGTTAATGAAATGAGAAAACTAACTGGCTTTGGCCTTAGCTTTGCCGTGTTCATATTATTCTTGAATCTGATAGGCTGTTATGATTTTGTCATGGTGGTAACGCATAATCAGGCTTATTTTACGGCACACTATACCCCAGCTATTGAGGCATACTTTAGCAACTATCCTATTGTCTTTGCGATCGTATGGTTCAGCCATTTGTTAGCTGGCACCTTGAGCTCAATTTTCTATCTTTTCAGAAGAAAATCAACACTTACTTTGGCTGGTCTTGCTTTCTGGGGAGATGCCCTTCTGATGCTATTGACCAGTCTTTTTAGAAATCGTATTCAGGTTTTTGGTTGGCAATTTATCTTTGATTTGGTTATTCTGGGATTGCTTGGCATCTATTATAGGTATGTGCGTAAAGTGATGAGTGATAAATCAAAAATAGATGCTGGATCAAGAGAGTCCTAAATAGGCTTTTTAACTTTAGATGTAAAAAAGGAATCTCTATTGGATACGAAGATCAGAACTTAGTGAACTTATTCTAGAAAAATTATTTAAGAACATAGATAAAATCCTTAGTCATAATGCTGCATTGCATAGAGTTACAAGCAGTTCTAAGAAAAAGTAAGTTTAGAATTTCTATAATTATTTTTACAGATAGTTGCTTGCTCATAAATAAAAACCGACTGAAGCAGAAAACTAGTTATTAGAAGAAGCCTTGAGAGGCTTTTTTTGATCAAAGATAGGTCAGAAGTGTGGTAAAAGTTATTGGAAGGGTCTTTAACTGCCAAATATGATAAGATAGAGTTACGGTCTTCTTGCAGTTAGTTTATGAAGTCCTGTAATTACATCAAAGAAAATCAAATACGATTAGGCAACATTAATGGGCATCAAGCCCCTCACTCACTAAGGGCAGTTACTATGGGAAGGTATACCCTTACTAGTTGGTATACGACATCAACGGCCTATCCTTTTGATCTTCAAAGAGTATAAAACTATAAAAATAAAAAGAGGTCTGTTTATGAAACGTAAACCGTTAGTTATCGTCCTTTCCCTATTAGCCTGTCTGCTTCTGGTAGGTGGTGCAGTTATTGCTTACCTTCAATCAGGGTATAAGATTTCAGTTGCGCAAGCCAAACGTATTGCCCTTAAAAATGCTAATGTGTCAGCAAATCAGGCTACGTTTACGCGCACACAAAAAGAGCGTGACGATTGGCGGGCGACCTATGAAATTGAATTTCACACCGACAATGCGGCCTATGACTATACTGTTGATGCTTCGTCCGGTCATATTTTAGAAAGAGATACAGAAATGCGGGAAAACCCTGTAACCGCCTCGTCGGGTGCTGCTAAATCAAATTCTAGTACTGCTGATTCATCATCGGCTTCTTCCGATACCGATCCATCGTCTCAACTAATTTCTGCCGATGAAGCAAAAACAACTGCTCTCAAAGATGCGGGGCTAGAAGAATCAGCTGTTTCAGGACTGGTTATCCATAAGGAAGTGGAAGATGGTATGACAGTCTATGAAGTAGATTTTAGTGATCCAACTGCTGGTCTTGACTATGATTACACGATTAATGCTGAAAACGGTGCTATTATTGAAGGCAGTTCTGAACCAATTAATGACTAAAAAAGTGGGAGCAAGGCGTACTCGTTTCTATAAACATCGGCTTAAGTCCCACTTTTTTGCTATAATAGTGTCATGAGAATCATCGTCACAACTAGTCTGGGTCAGAATCCTCTTCTGGTTCAAGAGGCTCATGCTTTGGCCCAGCACTATGCGCTGACCTATCTGGAAAGGCAAAAACAATCGCTAAAAAAACTCACTCAGGGAGAAACTCCTGCTTTAGTGGTTTATCAAGACAAGCTTGTTTTGACGCATCCAGATGGCAGTCAGCTCTATTTTCATCCTGATACGGCTGTGCTGAGAATCAAAGCCGATCGCGATCCTCTTGTAGACTTGCTTCCATCTGACTCTGAAACTGTCTTAGATACGACAATGGGCTTAGCCAGCGATAGTATTGTGATGGCTGCGGCAGGTCATCAGATTACAGCGCTAGAAGTTAATCCTCTAATCCACCTAATCGTCAGTCGTGGTTTAAAGACGTTTAAGACTGGCAATGGACAGATAGATAAGGCCATGCGTTCAATAAAAGCGCTCAATCAAGAAGCCCTTGCTTACATGAGACAGCTGCCCAATAAGAGTGTAGACACTGTCTATACAGACCCCATGTTTTCACACAGGATTACAGAGTCCAGCAACCTTAGAGGCCTCGCTCCCCTAGCAGATTTTAGAGGCTTATCAGAGTCTTTCATGCAGGAAGCGCAGCGAGTAGCCCGTCACGCTATCATCGCTAAGGCCCATTTTCGTGACGATAGCCTCGAGCGCTTTGGCTTCGAACGTCAGATTAGACCCAACCAAAAATTCCATTATGGAATTAAATTTCTTCTATAACTGTAAAAAAATAAAGAGTCAGCACAATAATTTTTGATTGCTCTGACTCTTATTTTTTTACAGCTAGCGGAGATTTATAAGGGGTGGGAATAGAGTCTGAGACAAAAGTCCAGACTCGTTAGCATTATTCCAAATTTACCAGATTGACGCAGTGGTTGATTGGCGATCTTTATCCCACTCTCTATTCGTTTAAGTTTTCCGCTTTGGCCTTGTGGCAAAAGGAAAGTCAGCGGTGGTTTATGGTGCTAAAGCACTTAATGAACTGCACAAGGATAAGACTAAGTTGGCGTAATCAATAAAGTCTTGCTCCCAACCACTACGCCAAGAGCTTATTACAAAACAGGAATGCTGGACAGCTGGACAATTTTTGCCCAGTCTCCAAACCTAACCTTATTTTGCAAGCTTTGCGAAATATTCCAAGGTTCGTATAAGTTGAGCGGTAAAGCTCATTTCATTATCGTACCATGCTACCGTTTTAACTAGGTAAGTATTGCCATCAGTAGTAACTTCAGTCTGTGTAGCATCAAAAATGGAACCATGAGTATCTCCAATAATATCTGTAGATACAATTTGTTCATTATTATAAGAAAAACTTTCAGTTTCTGCAGCCTTCATAGCAGCATTAACTTCGTCAACTGTGACTGGACATTTGACAACACTGACAAGTTCAGTCAGAGATCCTGTCGGTGTTGCTACTCGTTGAGCATGCCCTTTTAATCGTCCATCCAGTTCAGGGATAACCAGTCCGATAGCTTTTGCAGCTCCTGAAGAGGTAGGGACGGTGTTAATTGCGGCAGCACGTGCACGGCGCAAATCACCTTTACGATGAGGACCATCTAAGGTCATTTGATCCCCTGTATAACTATGTATTGTTGTCATGGTACCAACAATAATACCGAATACTTTATTCAAGGTATCTGCCATTGGTGCCAAACAGTTTGTTGTACAGGATCCGGGGGAGATGACGGTTTCCTCACCAGTCAACGTTTCGTGATTAACGTTGTAAACAATTGTCTTAACATCATTACCACCTGGAGCAGTAATGATGACTTTTTTAGCTCCTCCATTAGCGTGGAGATGCTTCTCGGCCTTTTCACGTGTAGTAAAGAAACCAGTCGCCTCGAGAACAATATCAACACCAGATGAGGCCCAGTCAATCTTTTCGGGATCGGGCTCTTGTGTAACTTTTATAAACTCTTTGTTAACGAGTAAACCGTCTTTTTCTACGTCAACGGATCCCTCAAACCGCCCTTGTGTACTATCATACTTCAATAGGTGTGCCAGCATTGCTGGATCAGTTAAATCATTGACGTGAACAACTTTAACATTTTCGATGTTTTGAGCCCGTCGTAGTGCTAAACGTCCAATACGCCCAAAACCATTAATACCAACTTTTACAACCATTTTATTTAACCTCCAGATTATTTTTATTAAACAATTTTCCGAATAAAAGGTTCTGACGAAATTCCTTGCGATAATATTTGCTTTGCCCATTCCTTCGCTGAAAATAATGAATGATCTTTATAGTTTCCGCATTCCTTATCAGAAATACCAGGGACATTTTCCCAACTAAAATCATCACGAACTAACTCTTTTAACGAGTCTTTTATGACTCTGGCAATTTCATCTGAAGAATGCTCATGCCATATAATCAAATGAAATCCTGTTCGACAACCAAAAGGAGAAAAGTCAATAACGCCATCAATCCTATCGCGAATAAGACTTGCTAGCGAGTGCTCGATAGTATGGATTCCTCCAGTAGGAATGGCTCCTTTATTAGGCTGGACAAAACGTATATCAAAATTAGTAATGGCATCACCATTATCTCCATACTGGGTATCAATCTTTCTAACGTAAGGGGCTAGAACCTTAGTGTGATCTAAAGTAAAACTTTCTACTTTTGACATGATGGTCACCTCCAATCATTTTTATTTATTAGAACAAGAGAGATTATTACGAAAAGTCCTCCAATGATTAAATCAAAAGTAAATTTATCATGTAAGCCTACTATTGAGAAGAATGTCGAAAAAACAGGAACTAAGAATAGAAAACTGCTGGCAATAGTTGCTTTTCCTCTTTTTAAGCTGAAAAACCAAAGGCCAAATGAACCAACAGAAGCAGGAAGTATAAGCCAAATAAAACATAGCCATCCCACAAAGCTTAATTGCGTTAAATGATAAGTCTCATGTCTCAAAAATGAAATAATAAGCATCCCTAAGCCACCGATTAGAAGTTGCCACCCCGTAAATATCCACGGTCCTTGATCAAATGGTACAAGTTTAGTAATAACGGTATTAACAGCCCAGCAAAATGAGCCAAGCAAAGCAATCCATGCTCCTATACCTGTGGCGGATTTATCAATTCCTAAACAAATTATTACCCCCATGAAACCCAAAATGAGAGAAAATATTTTCCAACGAGTAAGCTTTTCATGCAATAGAAAATGTGCAAGAATAGATAACCATAAAGGATTTGTAAACAAGATAATAGAAGACACGGAAGATGATAGTTCCTTTGCCATGGCAAGATTTAAAAATCCCATAGTCCCAGTTGTTTGTAACAAGCCAATAGCGGTAACAAGAATGATACCTTTCATGGTATTTCCTTTACTTGTTGGAATAGTAGAGCGCCAATCCTGTAACAAGAATATCCATGCAAGCATGAGTACGCCAGCTATTATGAAACGCCAGCCACCTATAAAGAATGGTGGCGCTAAATCACTTGAAATGAGGTACTTACCGGTAGGAAAAGATGATCCCATGAATATAGTTGTTAAAACAATACCAGTAATAAACAACTGCTTAGGTTCAGATTTATTGGTCATATAATAACCTTCCTTTCAGAGACCTTTACATTATGCGTAAAATGGGATATAATTTAAACAGTAAAACCATATTGGGGATATCTTTTATCTCTAATATGGATTATAAAACTTTGATTGGAGAATGTCAACATGAAATTATCATCCGGATGGGAACAATCAGTTTATGTTTTATTAATTCTGGCCCAGCACCACAAAATAAAAGCATGAATTCCATAGCTTTGAGCGAGCGTCTTGGTGTATCGCATTCCTACTTAAAGAAGATCATAAAATGTCTTGTTAATGAAGGATTGATTATTTCTGTACCAGGAAAATATGGCGGTTTTTCATTAGCTAAGTCATTGGAAGAGATAACATTTTATGATGTTTTTGTAGCTGTGGAAGGTAGGGGAAAAATTTTTGCGAGCCAACAACTGCTGAAACAGTTCCTAGGAGAAGAAGAAGGACAGAACGCACAAAAGTGTGCTGTTACAGATTCTTTAGAAATTATTGAAAATACTTTAGTGTCCACCTTAACCTCTATAACTCTTGGTCAAGTGTATAGTCAAATACAATCACATTATGACTTAAAAGAGCTCCATCAGTGGGTAGAGGATAATGCCTAGAAATATAAAGTTTCAGTTTTGTGATTTTACTATAGCTGAAGCGATAACTATAAATTTTTTAGATTTCTATCTTAAACATTAACAAGGCTTGTTTGGTAACAAAAAGTGGTATACTAAACTCATGAAAACCGTATACAAAAAGCCTTAAAGCTTAATTCATAAAATTTAAAATGGTTAATGGTGTCCCGAAAACAACGTTCCATCTGATGCTTGAGTACATAATACTGTCTACCAAGATCAGCACCAGAAAGGTGGGTGGGCCAATACAGACTATGTATGGAAGACCAGATTATCATGACTTTGTGGTATTTACGCTATTGTCCCATTCAGTGACTGCTTGCCTTTGATTTAGCGGCTTTAGTCGTAAATACAGCTTAGTAACTAGAAAGGAGATAGTATGAAAGAGCACAGACACCACCATCAGGACCATCACCATAATGTGGCTAAACAGTCCACTAGTCGAATCTTTATAGCTTTCATGTCCAATTTTGTTTTTGCAATTGTTGAAATGATTTTTGGCAGTATTTTCAATTCCAGTGCTATTTTGGCAGACTCTGTTCATGATTTTGGGGATGCCTTGGCTATTGGCTTATCCTATTATTTTGAGCGGTTGTCCAAACGAAGGAGTGACTATCGATACACACTAGGTTATTGGCGCTTTAGTCTTCTTGGAGCATTGATGACTGCCGTTATTCTTATTATTGGCTCTGCCTTGGTTTTATTTGAAAATATTCAAAAAATAATGCATCCTGAGCCGGTTAACTACAATGGGATGCTGGTTCTTGGTCTGATTGCTATTGTTGTCAATATTGTGGCCAGCCGTGTTTTAAATGGGGAAGAATCTGAGCATGAGTCCATTTTAAGCCTGCATTTTCTTGAAGATATCTTAGGCTGGTTGGCAGTCATTGTTGTTTCCCTAATTTTGAGGGTTGCCGATTGGTATATTCTTGATCCACTGCTATCTGTGGCTATCGCTCTCTTTATTTTAAGTCGAGCCCTGCCTAAGTTTATTAGAAATCTATCAGTTTTCTTGGAACATGCTCCTGCTGACTGTGATATTCAGCAGTTAGAAAA
The DNA here is from genome assembly GCF_000187975.2 of Streptococcus criceti HS-6. Lineage (NCBI taxonomy): Bacteria > Bacillati > Bacillota > Bacilli > Lactobacillales > Streptococcaceae > Streptococcus > Streptococcus criceti. The sequence continues at coordinate 2,328,449 of NZ_AEUV02000002.1, read as the reverse complement.
AGAAATTTTAGCTTTAGAGTGGGTTCAAGCCATCAATCAATTTAACCTTTGGTCTTTAGACGGCCGAAAAAATATTGCGATGATCCATTTGTTGGTTGCTCCTGATTGTAATGAGCAGCTATTAAAAGACCGAGTTCATCACCTTTTTCAGTCTTATTATATTGTGGAATCGGCTGTTGAATGCGATCATTCGACCTTTCAGCACCTGCATCACAGTCCTTATGTAAAATAGCTGAAAAAATACTGGCCCCTGTTCAGACTTGCGTTTTTCCAATAGTGGCCGCAGAAGTAGTTGAGTTTGTAAAAAGGCAGCAGATTATTTATAAAAAATAGTCTGTTGCTTTTTTAATTCTGGGACTAATTGTTGAGAAGTAAGGCCAGCCAAGAGATTTAGCTATTTTATTAAGTAGTATAGTATTTCAAAATAAATATGCAAGGAATGCTTTATGGTAGTAATAAGATGCGGGCCTATTCAGCAGAAATAAAAGAAAAAATCTTTACCTACTGCCCCCAAGACCTGAGCACCACCGCTAAAAAATTGGATGCCTGCCCAAAGCACTTTTAGAAAAGTATTGCCGATTAAGGTTAAAACCATTCCGCTATCCTCATAGAAAGTATGGCAGCATAATTAGACTATAAGCAAGCATTAAGAGGTCATTATTCAAGTAGGATTCTCTCAGACCATCATTAAAAGGTTCCAGCCCCCGGCATAAGTCCAAAATCTTCAGCGATAACTATGGCAGGTATAGGTAATAAACATCCGACCCGTCTCATCATATTTATCGAGGTGGAGGGTGCGATAGTAGGACTGGTCGGAACGATAAAGGCTGTGAATAGCCAGTATTAAGAGAAGATATGTGCAGGAGGAAACCAGCTGAAAAATAACTGGGGCAAACAGCCATGGTGACCTCGCCCTCTCCTACACAGTATTGTAATCTCTGAAGATTACGCATAGAAACTAAGTCATAAAATCATTCATAGATACTTGTTTAGCAATCATTTTGGACAATTTACAGTTTTCAAATAGATAAGGCTGAGGCAAAGCCCCAACCTTATTTTATCTATATCCTAAGATAATTTTTGCTGACCATTCAAATAGGAGGTATTATTCCAGCAAATGAGGTCAAAATGCTTACCATCATCGCTGTCAAGAATAGTCACACTGCCATTGTCAAGTCCCCCATGTTCGCGTAACTGACCGGACTCAAGGCCTAATAGGTAATTGATGGCTGCGGTAAAACAGGCACCGTGACCGACGAGGAGGACATTTTGGTCATGCTGATAGTCAAGCTTTGCGATAAAGCTAGCAACCCGTCGGGTAGCTTGATAGACTGATTCTGCTTCAAAAAAGGTATTATCAAATTTAGCTAAATTATGGCGGAAGGCAGCCATCTGTTTAGGATAGATGGCTGCAATGGTTGAAATTTTCTGCCCCTCTAAACGCCCCAAATTCCATTCCCTCAGTGCTTGGCTGGGGATAATTTCAGTTGGCTTTCGATTTTGGTTATTAATAATCGTAGCCGTATCGCGAGCTCGCTTTAGATCGCTTGAATAAACCTTATCGAAATCAATAGTAGATAAGTAGCGGCCCAATTCCTCTAAATTTTGAATGGATTGCTTAAGTAAGGGAGAATCCCCACGGGATCCTTGAAAGCGTCCTTCCAGATTCCACTGAGTTTTACCATGTCTAACAAAATATAAACGCATATTTAAACTTCCTATCTTAATAGCTTTTTACAATGAAAACAAAGAGAAAAGCTAATGAGAATGGGGGCAGATACCCGAAGCGGCCAATTAACTTCCTCGATAACAGTATGGTTATTCTTTGATATCTACAAATTTGGCAGCGACAAAGTCGGCTAGGGTCTGACTGTCAATCCGAATAGAGCGTTTGAGCTCACCGGCAGAGACAATCATCTGCCCCAGCTCTAAAGCAACTTGATCTATATAAATGGGGAATTTATGTTTTTGCCGGATACCGACAGGATTATTGGCCCCGTGAATATAGCCGGTTGTTTTTTCCAAGTCCTTTTGGGGAATCATAGAGACCTTTTTGTTACCAGAGACTTTAGCAAGTTTCTTTTCCGAGAGATGCTCGGTAATAGGTACAATTCCAATGACTGGTCCGGTTTTATCACCAACTAAGGCCAGGGTTTTAAAGATGTCTGACCGCTTAATCCCTTCTGGCAATTGTCCATCTAGACCGTTAAAATCCAAGGAATCGTGTGCGATTTTGGCCTTGTCTAAGATTTGATCGACCAAGGTTTTTTTTAGCTTCTTTTTCTTAGCCATTTTTTCCTCTACAGCAGTATTCTCAAGGATTATTATAGCATATTAGGAGAAATTAGAATAGAGACTCTACCTGAAGCAAAATGACTAAGCAGAAAAAAGGATGCTCGAATAAAAAAGTCTGGGGCTCTCTTGAGTCCAAACTTTAGTGGCTATTTTTATTTTTGTTTAGGTGCTTGTCCAAAGAGCTTTTTAAAGATTTGAACAGAATCCTTGTTAGGATTAATCTGATTAAGATCTAAAGTATCATCAAAGCCGGGCAGAGAGCCGTGAGAGGTATATTGGTGAAGATCATAATCAACATCTGTCTGAGGCTGAGCCTCGTAATAACCTGAATCAGAGCCGTAGGTTGGCAGCCAAACGGCATCAAACTTCTTAACAGAAATTTCTTGCTCAGTCATGAAGTAGGTACCAATATAGATACCGACATGTTCAGCCCCCAAGCGCTTTAATTCAGCTCGAAAGGCTTCAACACCTTTGCTCATGTTTTTCATGGTATCTTCTTCCACATCAATCCAATAGTAAGTTGGCTTGTAGGGAGAGGCATGCTTGTAGAAAGTCCTAGCTTCTGCACGCATCTCTTTCTCAGAGGAACCGAGAGCGTAACTGTAAACAGCGACGGGAATATCTCGTTTTTGAAATTCTTTGATATGGGTTTTAAAAGATTTGTCAATACCAGAGGAGTGAGCAGCATTACTATCCTTAGAAATTTTTGATCCTCCGTAGACACGGACGATAGCTCCAGAAATATTTTTGGATAAGGTATCATAATTAATCTGCTTAGGCAGTTGCCAACCTGAGATATCGACAATCGGATTTAATTTTAAATCTTCTTGTGTCGAAGATGACGTAGATGTCTTGGAGCTGCTAGAACTAGCAGCAGTCTGTGGGATATTTTTTTTAGCCAGCTGCAAACTGCTGCTGCGAGCATTAGAAACTACTAGAGCGGCAAGGCTCAACAGCAGTCCAATTAATCCCAAAAAGACATAAACGACCATCGGTTTTATTCTTTTTCTCATTATGTTTTATTTTAACGTAAATATCTAAAAAAATCAAAGTGAACAGCCTAAACTAAGGGATTTTCCGAGAGGAAAAAAGGAAAATTTAACCTAAAATTTTGTCCTATTAGCCCTCCCTTTTTAAGTCTGCTTAGCGATGAGGTTTCCCCTTAAAATACGCGAAGCTTTAGTAGTTTTTGTAAAGGATAAGTCATCACAATCTCTTTTTTTTTTGACTCCAATACTTTTAAGTATAACAGATCCTTAACCTTCAAGCGATAGTCTCTGAAAACTTTCACAAAATTGTAAGAAACTGTATTCACAACTTTAAATTCTTAGCGTCAGCTGGAAAAAGCCTGGGGAAAAAAGTATTCCAGCCTTCTATTTTTGCAGTAATAACAGTTTGCCGCCGTGGTAAAAAGACGATTGACCCTATTTAAGTCAATCGTCGAGGGGATTTTCAAGACCCTAGGCTTGAAAATAAGCAATGGAACTCCGTTAGGAGGTCGCTTGCGTCCCTGCCACATAAGACTAATTCTCAAAAAATGTGAATACAAGTTCTAATAGTTAGTGGCAATAGCTTCAAGAGATTTTTCTAGTTAATGGATAAAACAAAATAGGATTATTATTCATATAGTTATGAATTATAGTTAAGCATAGAAAATATATATTTTACAGCTATAAGGACTGGTGCTAGAATAAAAGCATAGTGAAGAAAAGAACTTCTGATGAAGTATGGAGGATAAGCTTATGACTAAGATTCAATATCATTTTGACCATGTCGGGTCTTATTTGCGACCGGCTGAACTAAAGACAGCGCGTGAGCAGTATGCGGCTGGAAACATTAATCGAGAGGCCTTATTAGAAACTCAGGATAAACTCGTTGCAGATTTGGTCGGACATCAAGTAGAGAGCGGTCTCAAGGTCGTCTCTGATGGTGAATTTGGTCGCTCTTGGTGGCACTTGGATTTCCTCTGGAACCTGACCGGCTTTGAGTCTTACCAACAGGAAGATTCTTATAAATTCCACGGGGCAAAGACTCGGACCACCAATGTTCGCATCGTCGGAAAAATCGCTGAGAACAAGGCCCATCCCTTCTATCGTGATTTCAGTTACCTCAGCTCTATTACTCCTGAAGGTGTCATCCCTAAGATTACTATTCCTAGTCCTTCTTTGGTTATCAATCGGGACCATCGGTCGGACTTGGCCTTAGAGTATTATGACTCCTGGAAGGACTTCTTGGATGATTTGGCTCAAGCTTATCATGACACTATTCAGCACTTCTATGATTTGGGGGCTCGTTACGTTCAATTAGATGATACAACTTGGGGCTATCTGATTCAGCAGTTTGAGGACAAGAAGGATAATCCAGAAGAAACTGCCCGATTACAGGCCATTGCTCAAGATGATGTCTATACGATTAATAAAGCTTTAGCCGGCTTGCCGGATGATTTGACTCTGGCAACTCACATCTGCCGAGGAAATTTTAAATCGACCTATCTCTTTGAGGGTGGCTATGACTCGGTAGCCCGCTATCTGGGTCAGCTCAATTACGATATTTTCTTCCTAGAATATGATGATGCCAGAAGTGGCAGCTTTACTCCTCTTACTGATATTTGGAATGATCGCAAAGGCGTTGAAATTGTCCTTGGATTGATAACGTCTAAAGATCCTGCTTTGGAAGATGTAGACCAAGTCATTGACCGCATCAAAGAAGCTGCCCAACTGGTTCCGCTGGGAAATCTGGGGCTTTCAACCCAATGTGGTTTTGCCTCAACAGAAGAGGGCAATAGGCTGACAGAGGCCGACCAATGGAAGAAACTCCAATTGATTGAAAGTATTACTGAGAAGGTCTGGGGTTAATGGCTTATACTCAAAGAAAATCAAAATCAGGCTAGAGCCACAGATTACCTGAGAGTAGGACAGACAGCCATGATGGCTTTGCCCTCACCCTCCTATGTTAAGGCGGTAAGCTTTGGGCGGTCTATCCCAAAGGAAGAACCTCCATTGGAGCATTTCAATCCCACCTCCACACTGTTTAATCAGGCTTGAGCTTGTATCGCAGAAATGTGGCAGGGTGTAGTCAATGATGACCCATTTTGATTTCCAACGAGTATGATTGCATAAAAGAAGAGGCAGGGCAAAAATTGATACCCTCCCCTTACAGTGGACAGTGAAAAAACAAAATTCACTAGAAACGATAAGGGGAGTTTTCGTATGCCAAAAAGAAGTCGAAAAACAGTGGAAGAGAAACTAGAAATTAAGAAGTGGGAACAACCCAAAATTTTCAATTTTTGGATTGTTCCCACTCCCTTCTTTGTAGACTTGAGCATTAGCCACCTAACAAGCTTGGTTCGTTTTATGTGCCCCAGAGAAAATCAATTAAGACCTTGTCAACTTCTGGGTTGCTGTGGAGTTTAGAATGACTGGCCTTTGGACCTGTAAAGGTTCTTTCCTCATAAGATTTGGCAAAGGGTGAAACCAGATATTTGAGTGATTGAGTCGCTGCATTTGGGACCCGTCCGTCTGAATGATCACCGATATCTCCCATTAAATTGAGGATTTGTACCTGATTCTTGGGATAAGTCTCCCTTAACTTGGTCAATTCGCGATAGCTGGCATTTATTTTGTTCGGCTTACCTTGAGCATCAATCTTTAGCCCTTGGGGAAGCATGATAGCATCCGGGAGCTTACGATTATCAAAGCTGAGTCCAGCATAATGACCAGCGATTCCAACATACTTATGGACCTGAGGCAGGGCCTTATTTTGACCATTTTGCAACATGTAGTGGAGAACGGCGATATTCCCAAAAGAATGGCCAACCATATTGACTTGTTTAAACTTATAAACCTTCTGCAGTTTTTTAACGACATTGGTCGCATACTGCCCTCGCATCTCAAACATAGTGCTGAAATGCTTTTCAAAGTTGACCATGACAATAGGATTTTTTACATTCTTTTTGAGCCTTCCTTTGAGAGTTACCTTGCCTTTTTCGTCAACAAAAGCAATGGCAACATTATCGGTCACGCCAGCATTCTTGGCGGCATTGACCATGTGTTCCTCGGCATGATAGGAACTAAAGCCTCCGTGGAAAAAGAGGGTTGGAATGGGTTCATGGACTAGCTTCTTACTGGCTTCCTGTCTCTGCCAGGCTCGCCAGCCAAAAATCCCAAAACCGATGGTAAGTAGAGCCAGACTAGTTGCAATAATTTTTTTCTTCACAAAATTTCTCTCCCTTTTCTAAATAAGATTGTAAAGCTTACAAATCTATCTTACCGAAAAGGCTTTCATGAAGCAACTGGCAAACTTGAATTTTTAGGAATTAAAGAATATTTTATAGGTTATAAAGCGGGAGTTCCCTATTTTCCCCAGAGGAAGGCTATCAGCACTTTATCAACTTGAGGATTAGAGTGAAGTTTAGAGTGACGAGCCAGCTTACCAGTGAAGGTCTGCTCCTTATAGGATTTGGCAAAGGGTGAAACCAGATACTTGAGCGACAGGGAAGAGATATTTGGCACCGTTCCATCGGTCTGGCCGCCAATATCGCCGATCAGATTGATGATAGCTGTTTGCCCTTTGGGGTAGGTTTCTCTTAACTTGGCCATTTCTTGATAGCTGGCATTCATCTTATTAGGCTTGCCGTTTTTATCAAGTTTTAGACCACTGGGCTGTCTGATAGCGTCAGGTACCCCTTGGAAATTTAGACCAGCGAAATGACCGGCAATGGCTACATATTTTTGAACTTGGGGCATGGACTCATCTTGTCCATTTTGTAGCATATAATAGACGGCGGCGATATTGCCAGCAGAGTGACCAACTATATTGATTTTTTTGAAAGCGTAGACCTTTTGTAAAGCCTTGACAACATTGCTAGCATAACGTCCTCGCTCATTAAAGTTAGCATTGGTACTGTCATCAAAGTTAACCATGACCAGCGGATTTTTGTCGGATTTCTTTAGTTTTCCCTGTAGACGGACCTTCCCTTTCTTATCAACAAAAGCAATGATAGCTTTTTTGGAAGCACCAGCCCTCTTAACAGCTCTGACCATGTGTTTCTCGGCGTGATAAGAAGAACCGCCTCCGTGAAAAAAGAGTGTAGGAACAGCTTCTTGAACAAATTTTTTGCTGGCTTCTTGCCTGTGCCAAGCCTGCCAGCCCCAAAAGCTTAGGATCAAAATGCCCAGAAGCAGCAGGATTAAAGTTATTTTTTTCTTCATATATATGTTCTCCTTTTAAATGATCGTTTAGGTTTTTATCTTAGCCCAAAGTTATTTAAGAAGCAAAAAAAGTGTTCTGCTTATCTCCATGTCCATGCTTTCTTTAGTTTGACTGGCTTGACAGTTTTGTCTTTCTGACATAGACTTATAAGCATGGAAATAAGTCTAAAACGCCTGACAAGGCTGGCTTTATTGACGGCCCTCTGTATTGTTTTAAGGGAAGCTTTTTCAGGCCTCCCTAATGTTCAGCCCATCACGGCTATTTTTCTTGTTGTAACGATGATGTACGGTGTGGTGGACGGAATAATCCTTTCGAGTTTAACCATGCTTCTGACAGGCTTTCTGCTGGGTTTCGGAGAAATAGTCTTTCGCCAAGTACTTACCTTTGCTCTGATTTGCCTGCTTTGGTTCTGGCTTGGGACGCTTTTTAAAAAGCTTACCCCCAACCTTTCTCTAACCATGCAGCTTGTGACGGCGGCAGGACTTTCTATTCTTTATGGGGTTCTTTTAGATGCCAGTTCTGCTGTTATGTTTAAGACACCAGCCTTGGCCTATATTTTAGCTGGTCTATCCTTTGATTTAGTCCATGCGGCTTCCACGGCTCTCTTTTATCCCTTGATTTTATCTATTTTTAGGAGGTTTTCTCATGAAAAAATTATTGACTAGTCTCGCTTTAGTCCTATCTTTGCTTCTGTTGGTTGCTTGTGGTCATAGCCAAGCTTCTAAAACAGCTGACAAAAAGGCGGATGCTGGAAAGCAAAGCGTTACTTTGATGATCAAAACCGATAATAAAACGACTAAGGAAACGGTCAGCTTCAAAAAGGGGGCCACAGTTACAGATGTTTTAAAAAGCAAGGCTAAGATTGAAGAGAAAGCTGGCCTGATTATTAGCATAAATGGTGTTAAACAGGATGAATCAGCTAAAAAATACTGGTTCTTCAAGATTAATGGAAACTTGTCCAATACAGGGGCTGATCAAACCAAAGTCAAAAACGGTGACAAAATTGAGTTCTACATGGATGTGTATCAGTAAAAAATGTCATTGGAGTATTTTAGCCTTCCAACCAAGCTGAGTGGTTACTAGCTGTACTATTTATCTTTGGATGAAATTAAGATGACCTCTGTTTATGACAGCTACATTTTTCTAACAAAAATACCAGCTAAATTGATGCTTAGTCATCTAGCTGGTATTTTATTTAGCAACTTTAGGCTGATTCCAATTCGGCGGTCGATCAGCAGGGAAGCACAGGCCGCGTTTGATAACTTTATAACTCTTGCCAGTGACTTAACTGGTCAAGATCTTCTTGGCTAAGTTGAAAATGTTGAGCTTCCAGATTACTTCTGGCTTGAAAACGACTGCTGGCTCCAGGGATGGCAAAAACAGTATCGCCGTGTGCCGTGATTAGCCAGTTAAGAGCAATTTGGGCGGGAGACTTGCCATATTTGAGTCCTAGTCGCTTGAGGAGATCAATCAAGGGTTGCGTTTTAACGAGATTTTTCTGGTTCAGCCCAGAATTTACCCGCCGAACTTTTGATAGGGTCTGAATACTATCAGGATTATCGTGAAAACGTCCTGTCAAGACACCTTGTTGGAGGGGAGAGTAGGCGATGAGAGAAATTCCCCGTTCTTTGGCTAATTCAAGCACACCGTTTTTTTCAGGCTTGCGGTGCAAAAGATTGAATTTAACCTGATTGGAAGATAGACGCAGGTCAAACTTTTTTAAAATATCATCGGCTTTTTCCATCTGACGGGCAGTAAAGTTGCTGACTCCGATGGCTTTGATAACGCCCTGATGATGAAGTTTAGCCAATTCTTTCAGCTGGCGGTAGAGGCTGGATAGGGAGGTTGGCTGATGAATCTGATAAAGATCAATCGCATCTCTTTGCAAATAATCCAGTCGAGTTGCAATGGTCTCAGAAATAGTTTTAGCCGAGCGCAAGAGTGGAAACCACTTATCAGCAATGTAGACCGTTTCTGATAAAGCCCCCTCAGACTGTAAGCGTTGTAAATTTCGGCCGATAAATTTTTCAGAGTTTCCTCTTCCGTAAACTTCCGCCGTGTCTAACCAGTTGATGCCTCCCTCAAGGCTCACTTTAATGATGTCGTAGACAGCCTGATCATCTATTTTGTGCCACCAAGTTCTGTCTTTATCCTTATTGCTAAACTGCCAGGTTCCTAAACCCAGAGGGGATAAATAAAGATTTGAGTGGCCGAGAAGTCGTAATTCTTGCATAATAGGCAACCTTTCTGGATAATAGTACTTATGAAATTTCGGACAGGAACATTTAATGATATATCATCTAGTTATGATTAGTTTAACTGTTCAAAATTTAATTGTCAACCAGAAAAAGGCTATCCAATGATAGTAATTTTGTCGAGGAGTTTTAAAGATGACTGTAAATGGTGAAACAATTCGTTCCTTATTTAGAAGTGCTGAAAATTTAGCTAGTCGCAGAATGACCCATTTGTTAGCTCCCTTGGGGATCACTCTCAATCAGAGCGAGGTTCTGCTAGTTTTGGACAAGCATGCTCCCCTATCCTTAAAGGATTTAGGTGATTTACTAATTTGTGAAGAGAAGAGTCCCAGTCGCTTGGTTCAGTCTTTAATTAAAAAGGACCTAGTGGCTGCACAAGCCAATAAGGCCGATAAACGAAGCCGACTCCTCTCTTTAACGGATAAGGGAAAGGCGTTGATCGAGCCTACTAAACAGAAAAAAGCTCAGTTTGATGCTGAGTTGTTGGCAAAAGACTATGACTTGGAAACTTTGCTGGTGACCCTACAGAATTTTGTTGAAGGAAGTTTTTATGAAGAAAAACTGAGGAAGCGCTCTCTCTGGCAGGAAAAATAAAAAGGCCTCCGTACAGAGCAGACCAGCCTAGATAAGAATAGCATTATGGTACTGGGCAAAAACTCGTCCAGTACCTGTTTTAGAATAAACTCTTGGATTAGTGCTTGGGAGCAAGAGGATGGGACAGTTATTAGGTGCTTTAGCACCAATGAACCATTGCTGGCTGGCTTTCCAACCCGACCGGTTTTGAGCAGGAAATCAAGGTTTATCAAGCAGAACAACCTGATTTAGCTCTACAAAAAGGACTTTATATCAATGAGCGGTATCAAACTCAAACCTTAAAGCAAAAAGAAAGTCAAGCGCTTTTATCTGAAAAAGGCAGACGCATCTTTGCCAAACGCAAGGCTGATGTGGAACCTGTCTTTGGTCAGATTAAGGCTTGCTTGGGGTACAAGAGATGTAACCTGAGAAGTAAAAGTCAGGTGACGATTGATATGGGATCGGTCCTTATGGCCAATAACCTCCGAAATACCACACAAGAAGAACTCAAAAGTAAAAAGCAGAGCACTTCATCAAAAGGGACTCTGCTTTTTGATGATCTGAGCACTTTTGTCTCAGGCTTTTTCCTTGCTTTTCTCTCTGAGAAAATTGGCTGGAAGCCATAATAAAAAGCTGGTTTTTCCCAGCCTCTTTTAAATTATCGACGGTGCTTTGCTTCAAATTATTAGTTGAAAAAGATAAGGCATTTGTTATAATGGTATCAATAAGATAACAGTGTTATCGGAAAAAGGAGATGGTCTATGATTAAAAAAGATGAAACACTAAATTCGGAAATTTTAAAGAGTGCTAAGGCTGAATTTTTAGAACATGGTTATCAGGAAGCTTCCTTACGTCAGATTTGTAAAAATGCTGGTGTAACGACAGGAGCTCTTTATAAGCGTTATTCTGGAAAAGAAGCCTTATTTGGCGCGCTTCTTGAACCTAGCTTGCAAGCGATGGAAATGATGGAGCAGCAGCATAAATTAGATGATTATCACTTATTAAAAGAAAATAAATTATCGCGAATGTGGGATAAATCCCTAGATGAATTAACTGATATTATGAAGTTCATCTATGACCACGAGGATAATATGCGATTATTGCTGTTTAAGTCACATGGTTCAAAATTCGAATCATTTCAGCAGCAGATGATTGAAAGCTCAACCGATAATACCTATCGTTATCTTGAACAAGCTTATCAAGAAGGAAAAATTTCTTATGTTCTTGACAAGTCTCAGCTTTATTTAGCCATGACTGCTTATTATAAGGCTATTATTCAGCCTTTGGAGCAGGGGTGGTCCTATCAAAAAGCACTCTTGGCTTGTCAAACCATTATTCAACTCTTTAATTGGTCTCAATTATTAGGCTTTTAAAGGAGGTATATATGAAGAAAAAATCAACAATGGCTTGGATTTCTGAGTTCATTGCTCCCTATAGATTTTATTACATAGCAAGTGTGTTTTTAGCACTGGCTTCGGTTATTTTTGGCTTTTTGCCTTATTTTTACATTGGACAGATTATTCGCGACTTGTTCAATGGTCTTAAAGATGGACAAGTTTATTTGCAAGCCTGTTTATGGATGGCGGTTTTTTGGCTGGCTTATGCTATCTGTCATGCCCTATCAACTGGTCTTTCTCATAAGGCTACTTTTGTTGTCCTAGCAGACATTCGTTTTCGGTTAACAGAGAAATTGGCTAAAATTCCTTTAGGATCTGTCCTTAGTCAATCGTCTGGCTCTTACAAAAATATCATTGTTGAACGAGTGGAGGCTACTGAAACAACTTTAGCTCATATTATTCCCGAATTTACAGCAGCTTTAGTTGGTCCCTTAATTGTCTTTGGTTATATGATAAAATTGGACTGGCGTTTAACCCTTTTATCATTTTTAACTCTGCCGATTGGTATTTTATTTTATCTTAATATGTTACGCAAGAGCAAGGGTGATTATGAGAATACACTAGTTAAAACCAAGGTCTTAAATGATACGGCCGTTGAATATATTAACGGAATTGAAGTTATCAAAATATTTGGTAAAGAAAAATTTTCTTACCAGAAATTTGTTACGGCAGCTAAAGAAGGAGCTGATTGTTTTATTGAATGGATGCGTAAGTGTCAGTTTGATATGGCAGCGGTCACTGTTATTATGCCATCTGTCTTTGTGATTCTGCTGCCTGTCGGAGCTTACTTTATTTACAGTGATCGTTTATCTCAAGACAGTTTTATTTTACTGATGATTTTATCGATGGGATTTTTCACACCATTAATAACGCTTGGAACTTATATGGACGATATTAGAAAAGTACATAGCATTTTTGGTGAAATTACAGAAATCCTGGAACGTCCGGATTTACAGCGCCCACAAGAGTTAAGTCAGAGCTTGCAGGGAGGAGATATTGTTCTGGAAAATGTTTCTTTCGGTTATGAAGAGGACAAAGAAGTTCTACATAATATCTCTATGACCATCAAGGCGGGGACAGTTAATGCCTTGGTTGGGCCTTCGGGCTCTGGTAAGTCTACTTTGGCCAAATTAATTGCTTCTTTCTGGGACGTTAAAAGTGGTCGTATTTCCCTTGGTGGTCTTGATATTAGAGAAATTCCGTTGGAAGAGTATAGTCGGCTGATTGCCTATGTTTCTCAAGACAATTTTCTCTTTAATGATAGTATTTTAGAGAATATTCGTTTAGGAAAGCCATCTGCCAGTGATGAAGAAATCTATCAAGTTGCCAAATCTTGTGGTTGTTACGATTTTATTATGGATCTGGAAAATGGCTTTGCGACACAGGTTGGTAGCGCTGGTGGCAGTTTATCTGGCGGAGAACGCCAAAGAATAGCTATTGCTAGAGCCATGCTAAAAGATGCTCCTATTGTTATTTTGGACGAAGCGACGGCTTACACAGATCCAGAAAATGAAGCTCTGGTTCAATCAAGCATCGCACAATTGGTTAAAGGAAAAACCTTGATTGTAATTGCTCATCGTCTCTCAACTATTGCTGACGCAGATCAGATTATTTTGGTTAATGAGGGGCATTTGGAAGCTCTTGGCAAACAAGAAGATTTATTAAGTTCAAGCGACCTCTATCAGAAAATGTGGCAGGCACATTTGTCGGTTCGAGATACAGATCGAGATGAAAAGATAGGAGGTCTGGCTCATGCTTAGTATTTTAAAACGTTTTTTTGATTTTTGTACTGAAGAAGATCGTAAGAAATTTTATATTTCCATTATTTTGGGACTCTTAAAAGCTATGATAGGAGCCATGCGGATACCAGCTATTGCTCTTATTTTGAATGCTTTGATTGCAAATAAACTTTCAATGACGGTTATTTGGCAGGCAACAGGCATTCTATTGCTCTCGCTTGTCCTCAATATCTTTGTCACCTTGAAAACAACTATGCTGCAAACAGAAGGTGGTTATCATACCTGTGCTCAAAAGCGCATTGAAATTGCTGAACACATTCGTTATTTGCCTATGGGCTATTTTAATCAAAATAGTTTAGGTAAAATTACCAGCATTACAACCAATACCTTGGAGAGTTTGTCCGATATTGCAACACGGGTTATTATGGTGACAGTGCAAGGCTTTTTGACAACCGCTGTCATAACGCTTTTTGTCCTCACTTATGATTGGAGGATTGGCTTAGTTTTAATTGCAGGATTGCTGGTTTTCCTCTTACCCAATGCTTTGATGCGCAAGCAGGCAGGAGCAATGACTCCCATCAAGCAAAAGGCTGACACTGATTTGGTTGATGTCGTCTTGGAATACGTTCAGGGTATTGCGGAGGTAAAAAGTTTTAACATTACCAAACAATCAGCTAAAAAGTTGTCAGCAACAATTTTTGCTAAAAGAGATGCCGATATTAAAATGACCTTAGTCACAGTTCCTTGGATTGCTGCTCAAAATGTTATTACCAAATTAACAGGAGTTGCCATGTGTGGTGCAGCTATTTGGTTTTATTTACAAGGTGGCATGGACTTGCTGATTTGCATGATGATGGTTATTAGTGCTTATATGGTTTATGAAAGTTTGGATGGTGTTAGCAGTTTTTCTTCTCTGTTAAGAGCTGTTGATTTGGCGGTGGAATTGGTACAAGAAGTCTTTGATCTGCAGCCAATGAATACTAAAGGTCAAGAGTTACAAGCTCAAACAAGTACCTTGGAGCTTGAACAAGTTACTTTTTCCTACGGGGACCGTCCGATTATTAAAAATCTCTCTTTGACTATTCCTGAAAAAACAAGAACAGCTATTATTGGCCCTTCTGGCAGCGGTAAGACAACTCTTTGCCATCTGCTGGCACGCTTTTGGGATCTTGACAGTGGCAGCATTCGCTTGGATGGGCACCTGCTGACAGATTACAGCTACGATAGTTTGATTCGAAATTTTAGTTTTGTTTTCCAAAATGTCTATCTTTTTGAGGATACAGTTGAAAATAATATTAAGTTTGGACGACAAGAAGCTAGTCATGAAGAGGTCGTTGCGATTGCTAAAAAGGCTAGATGCCATGATTTTATTATGAATTTGCCAAATGGATACGAGACAGTTATCGGTGAAGCAGGAGCTAGTCTATCCGGAGGCGAAAAGCAAAGGCTTTCCATTGCGCGTGCTATGATGAAGGATGCACCAATCATTATTCTTGATGAAGCTACAGCTAATATTGATCCAGAAAATGAAGCGGAACTCATAACTGCCATTGATGAATTGACCCAAGAAAAAACCGTTATCATGATTGCTCATCGTCTGAAAACAGTAGAAAACGCTGATCAAATTGTTGTTCTTGATAAAGGGCAAATTGTTCAGCAGGGCAAACATGACAAATTAGCCAAACAAGCAGGCCTTTACCGCGATTTTATCACAACCAGAAAAGAAGCCCTTTCATGGAAACTAGCAACAGGAGTATAGTTACCTGAAGAAAGAACAGATATTGAAACAAAAAAGGAGAAAACCATAAAAATTAGGTTTTCTTCTTTTTTTATGCCATACAGCATTAAATGCTGAAGCAGTGGCTTATTGGAGGGCATTATCTGACTGTGATTGTCGGAGAGAGTCTTATTTTTAGACTCAAAAAGGGGACTCACTAGCCAAACTGGCTGCCCGCTTAGAAGTATTTGGGCACATTTTTGAACACTTAAGTGTGTGAGTCTTGGTCTTTTGTAAAAGCGCTTACATTGTTAGAATGAAGGCATAGGAAAACAAAAATCTTTAAGTAAAGGAGTAGGATTATGGATATACTACTTTATATTCTGAATTGGTTCTCGCAAAATATCTTGCAGAAACCAGCCTTCTTTGTGGGCCTTTTGGTACTGGTTGGCTACTGGCTGCTCAAAAAGCCCCTGCACGATGTGTTTGCAGGTTTCATCAAGGCAACAGTTGGTTACATGATTTTGGACGTTGGTTCTGGTGGTCTGGTTACAACCTTTCGCCCTATTCTGGCAGCCCTCAACTATAAGTTTAAGATTGGTGCCGCTGTCATTGACCCTTATTTTGGTCTAACAGCTGCCAATGAAAAAATTGCCCAAGAATTTCCAAAGTTCATTGGGACGGCGACAACGGCTCTCTTGATTGGTTTCTTCTTCAATATCTTTTTGGTGGCCTTTCGTAAGATTACCAAGATTAGGACCCTCTTTATTACTGGTCACATCATGGTTCAGCAGGCGGCCACCGTAACCTTGATGGTCATTCTCTTGATTCCAGCCTTCCGAAATCAAGTTTGGGGGACTGTAGCTATTGGTCTTATCTGCGGTCTTTATTGGGCAGTCAGCTCAAATATGACGGTTGAGCCGACCCAACGTTTAACTGGCGGTGGCGGTTTTGCCATCGGTCACCAACAGCAATTTGCTATCTGGTTTACCGATAAAGTTGCACCAAAACTTGGTAAAAAAGAAGATAATTTGGACAATCTCAAATTACCAGCTTTCTTGAATATCTTCCACGATACAGTAGTTGCTTCTGCAACTTTGATGTTAATCTTTTTCGGTGCGATTCTAGCCATTCTTGGTCCAGATATTATGGCTAACAAGGATGTTATCACCACTGGTACGCTTTACGATCCAACCAAGCAGTCCTTCTTTATGTATGTGATTCAAACAGCCTTCACCTTCTCAGTTTATCTCTTTGTCTTGATGCAGGGGGTTCGGATGTTCGTTGGTGAATTAACGAATGCCTTCCAAGGTATTTCCAATAAGCTCTTGCCTGGTTCCTTCCCTGCGGTTGATGTTGCGGCTTCGTTCGGATTTGGCTCAGCCAGTGCCGTCCTATTCGGTTTTGCAACAGGTTTGATTGGTCAGTTGATTACGATTGTTCTCTTGATTGTCTTCAAGAATCCTGTCCTTATCATCACTGGTTTCGTTCCAGTATTCTTCGATAATGCGGCCATCGCTGTTTATGCAGATAAACGGGGCGGTTGGAAAGCAGCTGTCATTTTGTCCTTCATCTCTGGTATTTTACAAGTAGCGGTTGGTGCTCTAGCAGTTGCCCTACTAGGTCTAGCAAACTTCGGTGGTTACCACGGTAATATTGATTTCGCTATTCCTTGGGTACCCTTTGCTTACCTCTTCAAGTATGCTGGTATCATCGGTTACGCTATTGTGGCTGTCTTCCTCTTGGCTATTCCACAAATTCAATTTGCCAAAGCTCAGGATAAGGAAGCCTACTATCGCGGTGACGTTTCAGTTGAAGACTAAGCGCAACAATGATTATTTAACCTTTTAGAAATTAGAAATAGGAGAAAATATTATGGTAAAAGTACTTACAGCATGTGGAAACGGTATGGGTTCTTCAATGGTCATTAAAATGAAAGTGGAAAATGCTCTGCGCCAACTCGGTGTTACAGATATTGAATCAGCATCCTGCTCAGTTGGTGAAGCTAAGGGTCTGGCTTCTGGCTATGATATCGTCGTTGCTTCTAACCACCTGATTCATGAATTAGATGGGCGCACTAAGGGGCATCTGATTGGCCTTGATAACCTCATGGATGATAACGAAATCAAGACAAAACTAGAAGCTGTTTTGTAGTAAATAAGGGGGAGTGAAATTCAGACGATGCTCACTCCCTTATTTAAAAGAAGGAGATTATTCTATGAATTTAGCACAATCGTTTAAGGAAAATAACTCCATTCGCTTAGGACTGACAGCAGAGACTTGGCAAGAAGCGGTTCATAAGGCTGTAGAACCTTTGATTGACAGTGGGGCGGTGACAGAAGACTATTATGATGCCATTATTCAATCAACTGAAGAGTATGGCCCTTACTATATCCTAATGCCTGGTATGGCTATGCCTCACGCCCAAGCCGGTGTCGGGGTCAATAAGGACTCTTTTGCTTTGATTACGCTGACAAAACCTGTGACTTTTTCAGATGGTAAAGAAGTATCTGTTCTGTTGACCTTGGCCGCCAAGTCAGCAGCTATCCATACGACCGTTGCCATCCCCCAAATTATTGCCCTCTTTGAACTGGACAATGCCATTCAGCGACTCCTTGACTGCCATTCAGCAGAAGAAGTCTTGGCCATGGTTGAAGAATCCAAAAACAGCCCTTACCTAGAAGGAATGGATCTGGATAATTAAATTAGTCCTGTGGACTAATTTAACCCGAGCCCGGAAACTGAAAAGCGAGGCGTCCTGTGGACTAATTTAACCCGAGCCCAGAAACTGAAAAGCGAGGTGTTCTGTGGAATAATTTAACCCGAGCCCAAAAACCGAAAAGCGAGGCGTCCCGTGGACTAATTTAACCCGCAACACGGAACAAGTAAACGCGATAATCGTGTTAGCAAGGAAGATAGGAAGCTCGCACTAGTAGCGGCTCTGTGATTCTTCGTTAAAGCTAAAAACAAAAAACGAAGGCTTCAGTAAAGAGTCTTAGACTGGACTTGAAACAAAGTAATTTGTGTCAATGAGATGGGGCAGACAGCTATGATGATTTCGCCCTCACCCACAAAGTATTGTAATCGCTGAAGATAACGTATAAAAAGCCTGGCCTCGTGTTAACTATTTTAGGTAGAACAATTTGACGCAAAGGGTCTAGGCTGGCAATAAAGTCATAGTGTTTGTCCGAAAACTAGCCTGGGTCGATAAAGATTTTTATGAAAGGAAAATGATTATGACAAAACAACTTCCAAATTTACAAGTAGCCCTTGACCATTCTGATTTACAAGGTGCTATCACAGCCGCAGTCTCAGTTGGCCAAGAAGTCGATGTCATTGAAGCAGGAACGGTCTGCCTCCTCCAAGTCGGTAGCGAATTGGTTGAAGTGCTCCGCAACCTCTTCCCTGACAAAATTATTGTGGCCGACACCAAGTGTGCCGATGCTGGCGGAACAGTCGCCAAAAATAACGCTGTTCGTGGTGCTGACTGGATGACCTGTATCTGCTGTGCCACCATTCCGACTATGGAAGCAGCCCGCAAGGCTATCGAAGCAGTCCGCGGAGACCGCGGTGAAATTCAGATCGAGCTCTACGGTGACTGGACTTACGACCAAGCACAGCAATGGCTGGACGCTGGAATTTCGCAAGCCATTTACCACCAATCGCGCGACGCCCTGCTGGCAGGCGAAACGTGGGGAGAAAAAGATCTTAATAAGGTCAAAAAACTAATTGATATGGGCTTTCGTGTATCTGTTACAGGCGGTCTCAATGTTGATACCCTAAAACTCTTTGAAGGAGTGGATGTCTTTACCTTTATCGCCGGTCGTGGTATTACCGAAGCAGCAGACCCTGCTGCTGCAGCCCGTGCTTTCAAGGACGAAATTAAACGAATCTGGGGGTAGGTTATGACACGTCCAATCGGTATTTACGAAAAAGCCACACCCAAACAGTTTACTTGGCTAGAACGTTTGAATTTTGCTAAGGAGTTGGGCTTTGATTTTGTTGAATTATCCATTGATGAATCAGATGAACGTTTAGCCCGTCTGGAATGGTCAAAAGAAGAACGTTTAGACTTAGTTAAAGCTATTTTTGAAACGGGTGTGCGGGTGCCCACCATTACCTTTAGCGGCCACCGCCGTTTCCCGATGGGATCCAATGATCCCGACAAGGAAGCGCGTGCTATGGACATGATGAAAAAGTGCATCATCTTTGCTCAAGATATTGGCATTCGCAATATTCAGCTAGCAGGCTATGATGTCTACTACGAAGAAAAATCGCTTGAAACGCGGGCACGTTTTATTAAAAATCTGCGTCAGGCCTGCACTTGGGCAGAAGAAGCTCAAGTCATTCTTTCCATTGAAATCATGGACGATCCCTTCATCAATTCGATTGAGAAATATTTAGCTATTGAAAAAGAGATTGATTCTCCTTACCTTTTTGTCTATCCTGACACAGGTAACGTTTCAGCCTGGCATAATGACCTCTGGAGCGAATTTTACAATGGACACCGTTCAATTGCCGCTCTTCACTTGAAGGATACTTATGCGGTAACAGAAAACTCCAAGGGACAGTTTCGTGACGTGCCGTTTGGCCAAGGCTGTGTTGACTGGGAAGCCATGTTTGATGTTTTAAAGAAAACGAATTATAACGGTCCTTTTTTGATTGAAATGTGGTCAGAAAACTGTGAGACCATTGAAGAAACACGGACCGCTATCAAGGAAGCACAAGACTTCCTTTATCCACTGATAGAGAAAGCGGGGTTACGATAAATGCTAGTACCAGAATTAAGACAACGCGTCTATGATGCCAATATGAAGCTACCAGTTCATGGTTTGGTCAAATTTACCTGGGGTAATGTCTCGGCCATTGATCGTGAACAGGGCTATATTGCTATCAAACCATCAGGTGTTGACTATGAGAAACTGTCACCTGAAAACATGGTCGTGACTGACCTTGATGGCAATATTGTTGAAGGGGATCTCAACCCATCATCTGACCTGCCGACGCACGTTGAGCTTTATAAAGCCTGGCCGGAAATCGGAGGCATTGTCCACACGCACTCAACCGAAGGGGTAGCTTGGGCACAGGCTGGCCGTGATATTCCTTGTTATGGAACCACCCACGCTGATACCTTCTACGGACCAATTCCTTGCGCGCGTGCCCTGACTCCAGAAGAAATCAATGGTGCGTACGAAAAGGAAACTGGCAAGGTCATTATTGAAGAGTTTGCTAAACGCGGTCTCGATCCTATGGCTGTGTCCGGTGTTACTGTTCGTAATCACGGTCCCTTTGCTTGGGGGAAAGATGAAAATACGGCAGTCTATAATGCTGTCGTACTAGAAGAAGCAGCACGAATGGCTAGATTTACTGAAAGCATCAATCCTTCGGTTCAAGAAGTCCCCCAAGCACTGAAAGATAAACATTACCTTCGCAAGCACGGGAAAAATGCTTATTATGGTCAAAAAGGATTGGAACACTGATCACTAATAGTAAACACACTCCCAACTGCTGTAGTCAACGTGTTTTTCTATGAGAAGTTTCAACTGATATGTTTGTTCCAGCTTCTAACTCTTTGTTGTCTTAAGCTTCCCTGCCTTTTTGTTCTTTCCAAGTCAAAGTGATATAATGGCAGAGACATTATAGGAGCGGGGTAGAAGACGATGTTTGGTAAGGTGACCATTAACGATATTGCTAAGTTAGTAGGTGTTTCAAAGGCGACAGTATCCTACTACCTTAGTGGAAATTACAAGAAGATGTCACTCGCAACAAAGGAGAAAATTAGGCAGGCCATAGAGGTAACAGGCTATCAGCCAAGTAAAGTTGCCCAGAGTTTAGTAACGCGAGATACTAAAACGATTGGGGTCGTGATTGCTGATATTACTAATCCTTTCATTTCCTTTGTTATGAAAGGAATCAATGATACTTGCACCTTGCATGGCTATGCTGCTACTTTTACAAATTCAGATAATGATTTAAACCAAGAATTAGATAATCTAAGAAGATTAGATCAAGAAAAGGTATCTGGTGTTATTTTAGATTCGGTCGATGCCAATAATCCCATGATTAAAACATTGGATAACCAAAAGATGGTCATGGTCGACCGGCAATCTAAGAACCTAACTCTGGATACCATAGTTTCCGACAACACCTATTCGACCAGTAAATTTTTGAAAAAAATGCAAGCTGCCGGCTATGAAGATATCTATTTTGTAACCTTCCCCATTACGGGGATCTCTACACGGGAAGCCCGTTATCTAGGTTTTACAGAGACGGTAAGCAGCGATCCTTCCAAGTTAATTACACTGGGAGAGGCTGAAACAGAAAAAAAGATTTTTTCGATTATTGAAAAGGCGCAAAAGCGGACAGCTTTCTTTATGATGAATGGTCCTACTCTTTTAGAATTTATGAAGATGTTAAACAAAACAGATTATCGCTACCCTGATGATTTTGGTCTGGGCTCATATGAAGATCTTGATTGGATGGAGGTTCTAAATCCCAATATGTCGTGTATCCGTCAAGATTCCTATGGACTTGGCTGTGTCGCAGCAGAATGTCTGATTGATAAGATTAAGCATGATGACCAGACTTATAAACCTCAGCTGATCGAGGTTCGTAATGACATCGTACTTCGAAAATCTTTTTAATGGGTTTAGAATGGTTTGAGAAAGGGAGGCAGCAGATAATGGTTTCTCCCTTTTCTTTTTCAATTTTAAATAAGAAAACGCTTGCAAAATATTTTTGGTGTGATATACTCAAGATAGCGAAGAAAGGTTAAACGTTTAACCAAAAAACGTTATTATTTTTTGATGATTTGGTTAAACGATTAACTTTAATTTTGGAAGGAGCGTAGAGTACAAATGGAAGTCAAAAAAATATTATCGGAGCCTTTACAATCTAGCTATTCGGTAACCCGACTTCAGCATCAAGATGACGATTATTTGCTGGTAGCCTCGGAAGTTGAAGATGCTTGCTTTGCTTATGACCTCAATCGTTCTTTTGAAAGGACAGTCATTTGGGATGAAATCGGAGGAACTATGAGTATCATCCAGATTCCGGGAACCCTTGATTTCCTAGCAACCCAAAAATTTTACCCTGGCTTTAATGCTAAATCATGTCAAATTGTCAGAGGAAGCTTTTCAGAAGGGTGCTGGACAATTTCCAAGTTGGCAGACTTTCCCTATTTACATCGTTTTGATCTCATTGAACAATCTGATGGCAGCCTTCTCTTTGTTGGTTGTACCATTGCTAATTCTAAAAGTTTTGTTGAAGACTGGTCTGACAAGGGAAAAATTATCGTTGGACAGTTCGACGAACAAAATAACCAATTGACTGATTTACGAACGCTCCCGCTTAGACTTTGTAAGAATCACGGTTACTACAGTGTCAAAGAGGAGGGGTATTCCTTGATAACAGGCGTTGAAGGAATTATAAAGTTAACCTACCCAGAGTATTCGGATACAAATGACTGGCGATTGGATTTGCTCTTTGGTGAAGAAACAAGCGATATCGTCCAGATTGATTTGGACAGTAACGGTGTTAAAGAAAATGTTATCATCCAAGCATTTCATGGTGATAAATTGCGGGTTTTGAATAATGACTTTACGACAGAAATTTTCCATCATCCCCAAAAGACTCCTTTTGGGCATTCGATCTGGTCAGGCTATTTCGATGGACAGCCAGTGTTTATATTTGGCTGGAGATCTGATCAGGCTGATTTAATGCTCTACCGAAAGGTCGACGATAAAATTCAGATGGAACTAATTGATTCAGGCGCCTCTTCAAGTAACTGCTTAGCTTTTGAAAAAAATGGGAAGAATTACATTTTTTCTGCTAACAATGGGCGCCATGAAGTGGCTTTATATCAGATATCTTTTTAAGAATTTAGTGCAAGTTTTATAGGAGGGTGATAAGAAATGCTGTACTCAAATATAAAGAGTTTTAATCTAGCCGATTATCAAGTAGTTGGTAAAGTCTTACAGCTGCTTCAGGAAAGAAATTTTCTTCAAGTTGAGGACGGACGTATTCAAGTAGATGAGGATATTTATCTGCAAGTCTTATCTTATCAAACACAGGATGTATCAAATCTTCCTTTTGAAAGACACCATAAAAGATTAGATGTTCACTATGTAGTAGAAGGTAGCGAATATATCTACTTATCATCCTTAACCGAGATAGAGCCTGCAACTCCCTATGACATTAGGCGAGATATTGAATTTCTGGAAGAGCCTGAACATATCAATAAAGTGAAATTAAAGAAAGGAGATTTTTTGATCATCGGTATGGATGAGCCTCATAAAACAAACGGATGGGTGGATGAAACACCCGAATTTGTTAAGAAGGTGGTCGTAAAAGTTAATCGCAATTCTTGAATCCTTGAACTATACAGTGGTCTTAGTCTTTAAAGAAAAGGAATCGAACATAGTCTGCGGATTGTGTCTTCCTAAATTTAAGTCTCTGTAGTACCTTAGTTTAATCGCACATACCTAAGACTTCTGTTGGAGTCTTCCGTTGATGCTTGCTGTGCAAGCTCAATTTCCAATCTTTAGTTATCCACTGGATAATTAAAGTAGCTCATTATCTTAATAAAAGGAGATGAACCATGATTCAAACGCTAATAGGAATTTTGTTATTGCTAGTTTTTCTAGGACTAGTTGTTTATGCCGTCAAAGGCGGTAACCTGATGATTGGTATGCTGATTATGGCTATCTTATGGACCATTATTCCCTTAGTTGGTAATATGCTGGTCAAGGATCCTCAGTTTATTGCTCAGAACAAAGATGTTGTCACGATGCCTTTTAAAGATGTTTTGACCAATGTTTTTCAAGCGGGGCCAGAAGGCTGGGGACCAGTCTTGGTTAACTTCTGTTTTGGTGCATGGTTTGGCCGTGTCATGCTACAAACCGGCATTGCATCATCGATTATCAAAAAAACTGTTGAGTTGTGAGGTGATAAACCGGCCATAACAGCAACCTTACTCTTGGCTGTAACAACAGCTATCTTTACCAGTATGTTTGGTGCAGGTGCTGTTGTTGCTATCGGTGTTATTGTACTGCCAATCATGCTGACTCTAGGTGTCCCTAAGACTTTTTCCTTGGTTGCTTTTATGCTTTCTATTGGATCAGGACTCTATATCAACCCTTTGATTTTCAATCAGTACCAAGCATTCTATCTAGGTCCTAAGGGTGAACAAACTTATTTCTACAATGCAACTTACTTACATTGGGGATTCATCGCTTTAGCCATTCAGCTGATAATCGCTATTATGATTATTGTCATTTTTGCAAATCGAAAGAAACGCATTCATGCCTGGGCTGCCAAAACACCTGCTAAAGATCAAGAAGGCAAGGTACCGGCTTTAGCTCTGCTGACACCATTTATTCCGGTTGTATTGGCAATAGGCTTTCAAGTTCCAGTTATTCTTGGTTTCCTTATTGCTAGTTTTTATGCCTTAGCAATCTGCGGCTATCTCAAGAACTTCAAGGCAACTGGTGATATCTTCAATAAAACCTTCTATGATGGGGTTATTGATACAGCTCCCTTGGTCGGCTTCATGCTGATTATTCCTATGTTTAATAAGGCATCAGAGCTAGCTGTTCCTTACTTTAATGCTTTATTAGGAGGGATTATTCCTCATTCTACCCTTATCATTTGTCTAGCTTTTGCTATTCTAGCACCTTTAGGCTTATTTAGAGGACCGTTTACACTGGCTGGTGCAGGAGCTGCAACTTTAGGCATACTAAAAAGTGTTGGTTTTAGTACAAATCTGCTCTTTCCTTTGATGTATACGCCAACGATTACGATGAATATTTCATCTTGTATTACTCAGTCTTGGATTATTTGGGGTATCAACTATACCAAGGTAACGACTAAGGACTTCCTTAAGATTAGTATCCCTAGCGGTTGGGTAATCAGTGCTATTTTAGCTATGGTTACCTACTTTATGTTCGGTTAAAGGGGGATAGGTTATGTCAGGTAGAAAAGTAAGAATGGGAATTGATGTTGGTGGCACCCATACCAAAGCGGTAGCCATTGATAATGATACGCACGAGATCATTGGAAAGTCCTCCGTAAAAACCACCCATGATGATGAATTTGGTGTAGCCACTGGCGTCGTCACTTCTTTTGTTAACTGTATGCAGGAAAACAATATCTCTCCAGAAGATGTTGTGTTTGTGGCTCACAGTACTACTCAAGCAACCAACGCGCTATTGGAAGGAGATGTAGCCAAGGTTGGTGTATTGGGAACTGCCGGTGGTTTCTTTGAATCATTTTTGGCCAAGCGCCAGACTCATCTTGATGATATTGATTTAGGAACCGGGCGCTACATCAGGATTGTTAATGAGTTTCTGCCAGGAAGGGAATTCACCCAAGAAAAGGTTAATAAAAAACTGGATAGCTTAGAAGCACAAGGAGCTCAGGTTATCATAGCTTCCTCTGCTTTCGGGGTTGACGATGCCACCCCTGAGCAAAATATTTTAGGTGAAGCTGAGAGCCGGGGATTAATGGCAAGTACAGCTTCTGAAATCACCAAATTATATGGTTTGACTCGTCGGACACGGACAGCAGCTATTAACGGCAGTATCCTGCCCAAAATGCTGGATACTGCTAGGCAGACAGAAACAAGCGTCCATAATGCTGGTGTTGAGGTGCCCTTGATGATTATGCGTGGGGATGGTGGTGTCATGGACATTTCAGAAATGAAAAAGCGCCCTGTTCTTACGATGTTATCAGGTCCTGCAGCCAGTGTCATGGGGGCACTGATGTACTTACGGGCTTCAAATGGAGTTTATTTTGAAGTTGGCGGAACTTCTGTTAATATCGGTGTCATAAAAAATGGTCGGCCGGCGGTTGATTATTCTATTGTTGGTGGTCATAAGACCTATATCAGCTCCTTAGATGTCCGAGTCTTGGGTGTTGCCGGCGGTAGTATGGTACGTGTGTCCAAGGACGGTGTAGTAGATGTCGGGCCCCGTAGTGCCCATATCGCTGGTTTGGATTATGCAGTCTTCTCAGAAACAGAGCGTTTAGAAGATTGTGAATTGGATTTATTCCAGCCTAAGGACGGAGATCCGGAAGATTATGTCCGGCTCCGCCTAAAGGATGGTTCTTATCTGACCATTACTAATAGCTGTGCTGCCAATGTTTTAGGCTTAGTTAGTCCTGATGAGTTTTCTTATGGAAATGTTGAAGCGGCTCGCTTAGCCATGAAACCTGTGGCTGATTACATAGGGATTGGTGTTGAAGAGCTGGCTGAACAAATTCTGCATAAAGCTTATGAGAAGATTGAACCTGTCATTATGGAGTTGGCGGAAAAGTACAAATTGAGCCATGACCAAATTTCCTTGATTGGTGTCGGCGGTGGAGCAGCCTCACTGATAGGTTACTGCGCCGATAAGATGGACATCAAGTATAAAATTCCAGAAAATGCGGAAGTTATTTCTTCTATTGGGGTAGCTCTTTCCTTGGTTCGCGATGCTGTAGAACGGGTAGTTCCCAATCCAACACCCGAGGATATCCGTTCTATTCGGCAAGAAGCCATTGACAGGGCTGTTGAAAGCGGTGCGGCCCCAGCGACGGTTGAGGTGCACGTAGAAATTGATTCTCAGACTTCGAAATTAACAGCCATAGCTCTGGGCTCTACAGAAGTTAAATCTATGGATCTCCTATCTGCTGCGACACAAGAAGAATTGATGACCTTAGCTGCCGAAGATATGGGCGTTCCAGCAGAAAAGGTTGCTATTAAGCTGAACGGTGAGTTCTTTAAGATTATTGGACGCACAGATGGTGATGAAGCTATCCGTATTTTGGACACCAAAGGATTTATTAAAGTTCAAAGCAGTTCAGGAACGGCAGTAGAGATTCAGGTGAAAGATTATCAGGAAGCCGTTGCGGATTTTTATGAAAAATTGGCTGTCTTTACGACAGACAGCGTTTTGCGGCCGGACTTTTATATCTGTGTCGGCCCAAGAATCATGGACTTCAATGGCAGTATGGATTTTGAGCAAATTCTTCTTTTAATGTCTGTTGAAATGGATATGCTAGATCCTGACGAAAAAGTTATCTTAGTGGCGGTTAAAACACAATTATGATGAACATGAATATCAAGAAAATTTTCTTTCCCAATTCGCAGGCTCCTCCCAAACAGGAAGAAACGGATGCTGCGAGTGTACCAGACTTTGAGACCTTTGTGGAATTGGTTATGGCGATTCCAGAAGAAAAATTTTATCAGGACGCCCTAAAAGCAGATCCTGTTTATGGGCGTATGACAGAAGAACTAAAGGCAGAGCTGATTGCTGAAGCTGTAACCTGCGGTTCTGCTTATGCTGAGGGTGTTAAAACAGAAGCCCCCGATCTTCCTGCCTTATTAGAAAGAGAAGAGATTGTCTATACCAATCCACCTACACCGAATGGCGGTAGCTATCTTATTTTTGCCCAGTATGTAGAACCCAATAAAATCACAGTTTTTCAGGACAGTATTGATAAGTTTTTAAATTTGGTGAGGGGGACCAAATACCAGCATGATTTTTCAGAAAAAGCACTTAAGCAGCTGCTGATTGCTCATGAATATTTCCACTATTTAGAATTTCAGCATGAGGCATCAATCATTACCAAAACGAAAAAAATGGTTCTGTGGTCTCTTCTGGGATATTGCTATAAGACGACCTTTGTGTCCTTAAGTGAAATGAGTGCTATGGCTTTTGCCAGAGCTTATCTGGAGTTGCCATACTCTCCCTTTGTTTTGGACTGTCTGCTCACTTATGCTTACAACAAAGAGCTGTCTTACCAAATTTATCAGAATATCAGAATGGAGTAAAAATATGACCAAGAAAAAAATCCTTGTAACAGGTATCGTTCCCAAAGAAGGTTTAACAAAACTTTTTGAAGACTTTGATGTCACCTATTCGGATGGCGAACCATTTTCACGCCAGTATGTGCTGGAGCATTTGCATGAGTACGACGGCTGGCTTTTGATGGGGCAAAAGGGCGATAAAGAAATGCTTGATGCCGGTAAAAACTTAGAGATTATTTCTTTGAATGCTGTTGGTTTTGACCATGTTGATATCGCTTACGCTAAAGAAAAAGGAATTGTCGTTTCTAATTCTCCTCAGGCTGTTCGTGTGCCGACTGCTGAGATGACCTTTGCCTTGATTTTATCAGCTGTTAAACGTTTGGCCTTTTACGATAAGGTTGTCCGCAATGGCGAGTGGATTGATCCCAGTGAACGCCGCTACCAAGGCATGACACTTGAAGGGGCAACATTGGGGGTCTATGGTTTTGGCCGAATCGGCTCGACTGTCGCTAAACTGGCGCAGGCTTTTGGAATGAAAGTCATCTATAATGATGCCTACCGCTTATCAGACGAAAAGGAAAAAGAACTTGGTGTTACTTATGCTGACTTTAATGAACTGGTTGGGACAGCAGATGTTATTACCATTCATGCTCCCTTCCTGCCGTCAACTAAACATAAGTTTAACAGAGAAGTTTTCAAGGCTATGAAGAATCGCAGCTATCTTGTTAATGCTGCGCGCGGCCCGATTGTGTCAGAAGCAGATTTGGTAGAAGCGCTGGAAAAAGGAGAGATTGCCGGTGCCGGTCTGGATGTTTTTGAGTTTGAACCGCATGTTTCAGAAAAACTGCGTGCTCTGGATAATGTTATGATGGCTCCTCATGCGGGCACAGGTACTGTTGAGGGACGTCGGACTTTGGCAGAAGAAGCGGCAGAAAATATTCGTTCCTTTTATGCTGGACATCCTATCAACGTTGTTAATAAATAGTTCTCAGATCAAAATTAGATGTGCTTATCTATTTCGCTATTGAAGGCTGTTTATAAAAAAGGAGGGGGGCTCTGCGGTATGAGTCAAGAGTATAAGATTTCTTCTCCTATTGTAGTAAAAGCCTCCCTACAGCCGATAGTTTAGGCTTAGCTATGTTTTTACAAATAATGACGAAAACTTATCCAGGAAGATGAGGTTACCTATGTTAGAAGCTTTACACAATTTTTTTGATGCCTTTGGAACATCAGTTGTTGTTCCGGTAATGATTTTTATTGTTAGTTTATGTCTAAAGGTCAATTTCCAAAAAAGAGTGTACAGATTGCCAAAGACATTCTCGGAGCTAAGCGCATTATATGGGGAACAGATTCTCCTTGGTCAGCTACCTTTAACACTTATAAAGAACTAGCTGCATAGCTGGAGCATACCGATATTTTTACTCAGGAAGAGTTGGAAGATGTTCTTTACAACAATGCTGAGCGTGTTTACTTTAAGTCAGAAATTGTCAAGGCCAATCACGAGGCCTTTGATCCAGCTACTAAAGCCTTAACTCTATAAGCAGTAGAGCTGGGAAATATTCTCAGCTCTAGTTATTTTTATAGGAGGAATTCTCATGCGGTATTTTTTAAGCATTGATTACGGCGGTACCAACACAAAAGCCGTCTTATTTAATGAAGACGGTCAGCAGCTGGCGGTTTCATCTTTTGAAACGCTACGTATCGAAGATAAACCGGGTTACAGAGAAGTTGATCTGGCAGCAACTTGGCAGGCCATTAGCAATACTGTTAAAAAGGTCATTGAAAAATCTGGAATTAACAGTCAATCTATTTCAGCAGTTGCCTGTATCGGACACGGCAAAGGTTTGTATTTGCTGGATAAGAAAGGACGTCCCTTTAAGCGCGGTATTCTTTCGACAGATAACCGAGCAGCAGCTTTAGCCCAGCAGTTTGAAAAACGTGTATCAGAAATTTGGCCTCTAACTCAGCAGCATATCGTCGGTGTCCAGAATCCCATTCTTTTACGGTGGCTGAAGGAACATGAACCAGAGCTTTATCAGGAAATTGGTTCCATCTTATCTGCTAAAGATTTTGTCCGTTTTAAATTGACCGATAAGATCAACCAGGAGTACGGGGATGCTTCGGGAAATCACTGGATTAATTTTAAAACTGGGACCTATGATGAAGCCATTTTAGACTTTTTTGGCATAGCTGAGATGAGTTCTGCCCTCCCCCCCCTTGTTGATTATGCTCAAGTTGTGGGTGGCGTCAGCAGAGATGCTGCTCACGTAACTGGCCTTACGGAAGGAACCCCTGTTATTGGCGGTTTATTTGATATTGATGCCTGTGCTATTGGCTCAGGTGTCTTAGACAACGATGTTTTTAGCGTGATTTCAGGGACGTGGAATATCAATACCTATTCCAGCAAGACAGCTGCTGACCAAGCCAGCGGTCATATGAATTCCTACTTTCCTAACCGTGATTTTTTAATTGAAGCCAGCAGCCCGACATCTGCAGGTAACCTTGACGCCATTCTGAAAATGCTGATGGCTGAAGAAATCAAAAATAGTCAGCAGGAAGGTGGTTCTATCTATGATAACCTAGAAGTCTTTTTGCGAGAGACCAGCGCTTCTTACACACCTGTCTTATTTTTCCCTTTTCTTTACGGCAGTAATGTCGGCCGGGACGCCAGAGCGAGTTTTTTGGGCCTGAGTTCAACGACAACCAAGTCTCATATGGTTCGTGCAGTCTATGAAGGGATTGTATTTGCACACAAACAGCATATCGATCAACTTGTAAAAACAAGGGGGCGCAAGCCAAGAAAGATCAGACTATCAGGTGGCGCTACTAATTCAAAAGCCTGGATGCAGATTTTTTCAGATGGTCTTGCCATTCCTATCGAAACTGTTGAAGGAAGCGAGTTAGGGGCTCTAGGAGGTGCGATCGCCTGCTTGCAGGCGATCGATGGTTTGAGTTTGGAAGAAGCCTGCCACAAGATGGTGAAGCCTAAAGACTATTTCGAACCGGTTGCAGCAGAACATGCCTGTTATGAAGAAAAATATCGGGTTTACCAGAGTCTGATTGAGGCTATGCAGCCACATTGGGAATCGCTGATTGCTCTGGAAAACCTCCATGAATTAATTAAAAGGGGCTAGCATGAAAAAAGAAGATATTATTGTTAACAGTATCGCCTTTTTATACTTAACAAAAATCAAAAATAGCGATATAATATAGTCATGACACTAGAAATTACACCAGCACAAGCACAAGAACTAAAACAAGCACTCAAAGATAAAGCAAATGATAAACACTATAGAAAACTTCATGCCCTCCTCCTTCGTTCACAAGGAATGAGCTTAACAGCAATCGGCAAAGAGGTTGGGCTCGTTCACCAGTCTGTTCGCAACTTAATTACCCGTTATCAAAAGGGGGGACTAACAGCTCTATTTAAAGAAAATCGCGGTGGTCGTAGACGTGCTTATATGACCATCGAAGAGGAAGAAAGATTCCTAAACCAACAACTAGAACGGGCATTAAAGGGGGAGCACGTAACTGTTCAAAGCTTGTTTGAAGCCTATCAAGCTGAAGTTGGAAAGTCAACCACTCGTGAGGGATTCTATGCTTTATTAAAACGCCACGGATGGCGAAAGGTAACTCCTCGTCCAAAACATCCTAAAAAAGCAGACGCTAAAACGATTTATGCGTCAAAAAATAAAATCTATATTCAGGAAGACAAGAAAGCGCTTTAAGCATAGCTGACGTTACAAGAAAGTCCGTCTCATGTATCAAGATGAAGCGGGTTTTGGTCGTATCAGTAAGCTAGGAGCTTGTTGGGCACCTAAAGGTTATAGGCCACATGTAGCCAGCCACTACATTCGAGAATACCGTTATTGTTACGGAGCCGTTGATGCCCATACAGGAGAATCTTTTTTCCTCATCGCAGGAGGTTGTAATACTGAATGGATGAACGAATTTTTAAGACAATTAAGTCAAGCTTTTCCTGACGATTACATTGTTTTGGTTATGGATAATGCCATTTGGCATAAATCAAAGGCTTTAGAAGTTCCACATAATATAGACTTTGCTTTTATTCCGCCTTATACTCCTGAAATGAATCCTATTGAACAGGTCTGGGCTGAAATAAGAAAACGTGGGTTTAAAAACAAAGCCTTCAAAACTTTGGAGGAGGTTATTAATCAACTTCAAGAGGTTATTCAAAGTTTTCATTGGAAAGAGTTAAAAACGATTGTCCATAGAAAATGGACTTCGGCTATGCTTGATTTTCATTGAGTATTAAAGGATTTACAGACCGGTAAAACTCAAGAGGAGTTGCTTGCAAACGTCTATGATTTAGGACTTAGAAGATTTGAAGTCAGGCGTGAATTTATTAATGATAAAAGAACTGAGCTGTCTGGATTAAAGAAAAAAGCTGATATCTACGGAATATCATTATTTTACAGTATTAATGAAGATTTGTTCGTCAACAGCAAAGTCAACCCTTTATTGCCAGTTCTTTTTGAAGAAGCACGGTCTTTAGCGGCTCCTTTTATCAAATTAAATACAGGAAACAGTCAGGGAGTCACTGAACAAGAATTAAAAAAGTTATCAGCTTTTCCCCTTGATGAAATCGACATACGAGTGGAAAATAACCAAATGCCCTTTCATGCCAGTCTAGCCAACTGTCAACAAACAATGAATATGATAAGGAATGTGGCTCTGCCTATTAGTTTTGTGTTTGATACGGGCAATTGGGCCTAGGTTCGTGAATCTGTTGAAGAGGCTAAAGAAGCTTTAGCTTCAGTTACTACCTATCTTCACTGCAAGAATTATAAACTCGTAAATGATAGGCTCCAGCTAAGTGCTAGCCTATTTGAAGGTGAGTTAGATATCTGTCAGCTTATAGGTGATTTCCCCTCTTTAGAATATCTGGCTTTGGAGTACCCGTCAACTGCTGAAAAGCTTAGAGATGATGTGGATCAGCTCATTGGCCTTGATAAAAAAGACTAATTTCCTTCTTGTTTAGAAATGGAATTCCAGATAAAATCTATTAGGCAAGACAGATTTCTTAGGACTTTTAGGGGCTCTTTGGAATTCACCTACTTTATAGGAGTTTTTAAACCCTTTGAGTATTAATATCTTCGCGCCCTATGAGAGGAGAAAAAATGATTTTTTTAGACAAACGAAGTTATGCCCTGCTCAATTATTTACTAAAGCTGAAGGAGCCAGAGACGATTATGGCGATTTCAAAAGCTTTAGGACAATCGCGTCGAAAGATCTACTATCACCTAGATAAGATAAATGAAGCCCTGCCTGACACGGTTGGGAAAATCATTTCCTATCCTCGGATTGGCATCGTTCTGACTGAAGAGCAGAAGAAAGTCTGCCAAGATTTGATGGCAGAGCTGGATGATTATACCTATGTTATGAAGGTTGATGAACGCCTGCAGTTGATGCTGATTTATATTGGTGTAGCTGCAGAAAAAGTTACGCTTGAGAAACTCATGCAGCTGACCGATGTCTCTCGCAACACGGTTTTAAATGATTTGCAGGAAATGCGTCAGCAGTTGAACCGAGGAATCTTTGGCATCACGCTTCAAGTCAATAAAGCAAGGGGCTATTATTTAGACTGCCCAGCCCTTGTAAAAATCCAATTCTTTTATAAACTCCTTCAATCAATCGTTTATGAAGGAAATGAAGGTTTTAATGAGATTGTCCACCTAAAAATTCGGGAGTTCTCACCAGATAATCTCTACTTTTCTGAAAATATGCGCAGCTATTTTACAGAACAAGTCAATCAGCTGACAGACAGATTAGGGAAGAAAATTAACTGCTATGACCGACAGTTTATGGCTAGAGCTCTGCCTTATTTACTGAGCGTCTATCGGAATATGAGCCTGTCTAATGAAGAAAGAGTGACGGTTCACCGAGAATTTAGCATGGCGCGGGAGCGTAAAGAATACCGTCTTGTTCAGGATTTGGCTGATGGGGTTTATCAGACTTATGGTATTCGACTAGATGAACTTGAAAAATCAATCGTTGCTATGCTTATTCTTTCATTTCGGAAAGACCGAGATGAGCATGTAGAGAGTCATGACTATGATGATATGCGGCAGCAGTTGGATCACTTTTTGAAAAAGTATGAAACTCTTTATCATGGTAGTTTTGTCCATCGCGATCTACTGCTCAGCCAATTGGTTGCCCACTGTAAATCCATGCTTTATCGGAAAACCTATGGGATTTCATCCATTAATCCTCTGACCAATCAGATTAAGGAGAATTATCAAACCCTTTTTGAACAGACTAAATCGTGTGCTGATATTTTGGAGCGGGCCTGGTTTATTTCTCTGACAGATGATGATATTGCCTATTTAGCGGTTCATCTAGGCGGTGAATTGGAAAAAGAAGAGAAAGACAATAATCATTTCAATCAAGTAGAAGTGACCTTAGTGTGTGACGACGGTGTCGGGGTACAAAAGTTTTTCCTCCAACAGTGTCGGCGAATTCTGCCTAATACACGTATTGAGGCCGTTTTTTCTTCGGAGCAATTTCATAGTATCAGTGATTTACTAACTTCTGATTTTGTCATCACCACCTCGGATCCAGACACTTTGACGAGCGCATTACCTGTTCTTCAGGTTAATGCTGTTTTAACCGATGAGGATATTGTGAGAATGGTGCGTTTTATCAGGCGGGAAAGTGCTGACCATCAAGCCTTTGATGAGGAAATCGAGCACTATATCCGCCAGTACGTCAAAAGCGACAAAGAAGCCTATATCTTACTCAAAAAAATCGAGAAGGTTTTCTACCAAGAACTGTTGAAAGATGTCAGTGGTTATTATTAGGAAGTAACGCATACTAGCGTTAACATTGGAAAAAGACAGTGTGGCAGGGAGAACACTTCCTGTCACTTTTTGTCAGATCTAACTCCAGTGACAGCCTAGTTTTGAACACAAAAAAGTGTGAGACTTGGTCTTTTTTTCAAGAAGCGTGGATACTATACTGAACATATAAGAAAAAATACTTTGGAGGTATTAAAATGGCTAATGTAAAAGATATTACACGTGAGTCTTGGATTCTTTCAACTTTTCCAGAGTGGGGAACCTGGCTCAATGAAGAAATTGAAGAAGAAGTGGTTCCAGAAGGCAACTTTGCCATGTGGTGGCTGGGTAACTGCGGTGTTTGGATCAAGACACCGGGTGGTGCCAATGTTGTCATGGATCTGTGGTCAAACCGCGGTAAACACACGAAACAGGTAAAGGATATGGTACGCGGTCACCAGATGGCTAATATGGCCGGTGTGCGCAAATTGCAGCCTAACTTGCGCGTGCAACCCATGGTCATTGATCCCTTTGCCATTAATGAATTAGACTACTATCTCGTTTCTCATTTCCACAGCGACCATATTGATATCAATACGGCTGCAGCTATTGTCAATAATCCTAAATTGGATCATGTTAAATTTGTCGGTCCTTATGAATGTGGTGAAATTTGGAAGAAATGGGGCGTTCCCGAAGATCGTATTATTGTTATCAAACCGGGCGAATCCTTTGAATTTAAAGATATTAAAGTAACAGCCGTCGAGTCCTTTGACCGGACCTGCTTGGTAACCCTACCGGTTGAAGGAGCAGACCAGCAAGATGGCGAATTAAAAGGTCTGGCTGTAACAGACGAAGAAATGGCTCGTAAGGCTGTCAACTATGTCTTTGAAACTCCTGGTGGAACGATTTATCACGGTGCAGATTCGCACTTCTCGAATTATTTTGCTAAACACGGTAAGGATTTCAACATCGATGTTGCTATTAATAACTATGGGGACAATCCAGTTGGTATCCAAGATAAGATGACCTCTATTGATCTTTTGCGCATGGCTGAAAATCTGCGTGCTAAAGTTATCATCCCAGTTCACTACGATATCTGGTCTAACTTCATGGCATCAACTGATGAAATCTTAGCCCTCTGGAAGATGCGCAAGGAACGGTTGCAATACCAATTCCATCCATTTATCTGGGAAGTCGGTGGAAAATACACCTATCCACAGGATAAGGATAGGATCGAATACCATCACCCACGCGG
Source organism: Streptococcus criceti HS-6 (assembly GCF_000187975.2). NCBI lineage: Bacteria > Bacillati > Bacillota > Bacilli > Lactobacillales > Streptococcaceae > Streptococcus > Streptococcus criceti. The sequence goes on along the minus strand of NZ_AEUV02000002.1, from coordinate 2,292,420 downwards.
ATTCGATGACTGCTTCGAACATGATTCTAATATTCAATTCAAGGCTCTGCTCTAATGTGACCCTTTGAAAATCCTAGATAATCAAGAAAAAACTTGACTTTAGATGGGACTGAGACAAGAGTCTCAGCTCCTCTTTTATTAGTAAGAAAAAATCTAATATAAAGAGCTAAGCTCAAGTTATATGAACTAGTTAGTTACTAAAATAGAAAGAAGTGATACTATGACAGAATTTGATAGCAAGGACTACCTTGCCAAGGTAGATGCTTGGTGGCGGGCGGCCAACTACATTTCCGTAGCTCAGATGTATCTGAAAGATAATCCTTTACTTCGCCGTGAGGTAAGCAAAGAGGATGTCAAGGTCCATCCTATTGGCCACTGGGGTACCATCGCTGGACAAAATTTTATCTATGCCCATCTCAATCGTGTTATCAATAAATTTGATTTGAACATGTTTTACATTGAAGGTCCCGGTCATGGCGGCCAAGTCATGGTGTCTAATTCTTATATTGATGGTTCCTACACCGAGCGCTACCCCAACATTACTCAGGATGAAGATGGCCTTAAACAGCTCTGCAAGATCTTTTCTTTCCCTGGCGGCATTGCTTCTCATGCGGCGCCTGAAACACCAGGGTCTATCCACGAAGGTGGTGAGTTAGGCTATGCTCTGTCGCATGCGACAGGAGCTATTCTAGATAATCCTGATGTCATTGCGGCGACCGTCATTGGTGATGGAGAAGCAGAGACAGGCCCGCTCAATGCTGGCTGGTTCTCCAATACCTTTATCAATCCAGTCAACGACGGTGCTGTTTTACCGATTCTTTATCTCAATGGCGGTAAAATCCATAATCCAACTATTTTATCCCGCAAGACGGACGAAGAGTTAACCCATCTTTTCCAAGGATTGGGTTGGGAACCCTATTTTGTCGAAGGAAATGATCCTGAAGTCATTCATAGTCAAATGGCGGAAACTTTGGATAAGGTTATTGAGAAAATCAAGACTATTCAAACTCAGGCTCGCCAAAAACCTGCTGAGGAAGCCCAGCAAGCTCAATGGCCTGTTCTTATTGTCCGAACACCTAAAGGTTGGACTGGTCCTAAAGAATGGAATGGCGAACCGATTGAAGGAGGGTTCCGAGCCCACCAAGTCCCAATTCCGGTGGAAGCTGGGCACATGGAACATATTGATGCTCTGACAGATTGGCTCAAGTCCTATCGCCCAGAAGAACTTTTTGATGAAAAGGGTTATGTCAAAGAAGAAATCCGTGTGATTTCACCTAAGGGTAATCGTCGCATGTCTATGAACCCTATCACAAATGCAGGAATTGTCAAAAAACTTGATTTGGCAGATTGGCGCAAGCATGCCATTGATACGTCAAAACCTGGCAGTATCATGAAGCAGGACATGATTGAATTCGGTAAGTATGCCGCTGATTTAGTTAAAGCTAATCCTGACAATTTCCGTATCTTCGGGCCAGACGAAACCAAGTCCAACCGCTTAAATAATGTCTTTACAGCGACTAATCGCCAATGGCTGGCACCTCGTGACAAATCCTATGATGAATGGATTTCACCTGTGGGCCGTGTTATTGATTCCCAGCTCTCTGAGCATCAAGCAGAAGGTTTCTTAGAAGGTTATGTTTTGACCGGCCGCCATGGTTTCTTTGCTTCTTATGAATCCTTCCTGCGAGTGGTTGATTCTATGATCACCCAGCACTTCAAATGGCTGCGAAAATCCAAGACCCATACGGATTGGCGTAAAAATTATCCATCTCTCAACTTGATTGCCACATCGACCGTCTTCCAACAAGACCACAATGGCTATACCCACCAAGATCCGGGATTGCTGACTCATTTGGCTGAGAAGACACCTGAATATGTTCGTGAATACCTACCAGCCGATTCTAACTCCCTCTTTGCAGTCATGGAATACGCCTTAGCCGATGAAGACAAGGTCAATGTGATTGTCACTTCAAAGCACCCGCGTCCACAGTTTTACTCTGTTGCGGAAGCGCAAGAGTTAGTCAAGGAAGGATACAAGGTCATTGACTGGGCTTCTAATGACCACGACGGAGAACCAGACATTGTCTTTGCAGCTGCAGGTACTGAGCCTAACCTAGAGGTGTTAGCAGGAATTTCGCTTCTCCACAAGGCTTTTCCAGAAGTGAAAATTCGCTTTATCAATGTTGTAGATATCTTAAAACTCCGCTCACCTAAGGTTGATCCGCGTGGCTTGTCTGATGAAGCCTTTAACAAACTCTTCACTACAGATAAGCCGATCGTCTTTGCTTATCACGGTTATGAAGGCCAAATTCGCGATCTCTTCTTTAACCGCGACAATCACAAGGTCTACATCCATGGTTACCGTGAAAACGGGGACATTACAACGCCATTTGATATGCGAGTCATGTCTGAAATGGATCGCTTCCATATCGCTAAAGAGGCAGCCCAAGCTGTCCTTGGTGATAAAGCCCAAGGTTTTGCCCAAGAGATGGCAGACAAACTAGCCTATCACACCGCCTATATTCGTGAACATGGTGATGATATCCCAGAAGTCCAAAACTGGCAGTGGGAAACTATTGACTAATATTAGCAGAAGCAGGATTGAAAGATGATCCTGCTTTTTTGTAATCCATTTTGTTATCTAAGGTGCAAATCATGGCCCACTATGTGAGTGTGCATGAACATCTAAACCTAGGAAATGTTCGGAAATTGTGATGAATCCTTGGATAGAATTCAGAAAGCCTTTTCACCCTGTCAACAAATATGTAACTATCACTTAATGAAGTTATTTCTTCTTGTTTTAGTTAGAATGCAGACGTGAAAAATAATTTCACTCACTGGGGGAGAATTTTCCCACTTAACGTAACAATGGAGAAAATGTTTAAGATCTCAAGATTCAAAGTCTATATTCCTTGAGACAGAAAGTTGTCTTTGAATGTTAACAGCTATTTTCATGGATTTCAGTCTTTTAAAGGCTCAGCGGTTTGCCAAGTATGGTTCCCATGGATGTATTCAAATGAAGGGACCAGATGGCAAGGGCCTCTCTTGAAAATATATAGGTTCCTATATTATTGTAAATTAGCAGCTAGGTGTTTTGTTTTTGGAAGAAGCAGTATGTCAGATAGTATCACGATTCAGTTAAAAAATGTCATGCAGAATTTTGAAAATCTATCCAATAGGTATTTACAGGCCTATCAATTAATCCACTCGCAGTTTAAAATTATCAAGTATCTCTATCGCAATCAGCATCCTTTCTGTCAATCAAGGCAATGTTGAGCACGATTTTTCGATGTCCAATCCCACTGTAACTGCTATTTTGCAGAATTTGAAAAAGAATGGCTGGCTGAAACATCAGCCTGATCCGACTGACAGTAGAAGTAAACTGCCGATTTTGACAGAACAGTCACTGGCAAAAGAGCAAGAATTTAACCAACTTTTTAGGGATATGAAAGGGGACTTACTTGTCCCCTTAACGCTGCAAGAGCGTCACTCTCTAATGGTTTTACGGATAACATTAAATAACCTGTTCTTAGTCCAAACTGTTAATCTCCTGTACGGATTTTATTGTTATTATCAAAACTCGGTTTCGTTAAACCGAGTTTTTTAGTACTCAAAAAAGCTCTAGTTCCGTAACTCCTGTCAGTGATGTCTTCCTTTGCGGTTGATAAAGCTACTGTCAAAAGAGGCTGAGACAAAAAAGCGTTTGGGAACTCTGTTTTGTCCCAAACGCTTCTAAGTTCTAGTCATTAGTACAGTCTTGGCTATGATTATGTGTTCGCAATAGGTATAAATCCTAAGCGATTTACTGAGAAAGGGTGGTTGTTAGTGAAAATTTTTCTTGACAATAGCTCACCACAATCAATGGGTGACTATAACCTATTGATTGTGGTGCAAGAACTTTTACTCGTCAAGATTTTCCCATTGCCAGTTTTGAACTTCTGGAATATCATCACCGTGCTCACGGATATAATCCTTATGGTAAGCAACAGTTTCATCCATTTTAGCAGAAAACGCTTGTGCTTTTTCACCTAAAGTGGTAAGTGCTGCATCTTGTGCTAGATGGAAGCGATCAAGTTCAGACATGACCCGCATATCAAATGGTGTTGTAATATCCCCATTTTCACGATAACCATGGACATGAAGGTTATGATTATGACGTCGGAAGAAAATATCGCGAATCATTCCTTCATAGGCATGGAAGGCAAAAATGACAGGCTTATCTTTAGTAAATACTTTATCAAATTCTTCATCGGACAGACCACGAGGATCAAGATCTGGGTGACGAAGCTTGAGAATATCCACCACATTCACAAAGCGAATCTTAAGGCTTGGGAATGTCTTGTGCAAGATAGAGATTGCTGCCAAAGCTTCCAGATTTGGTTCGGTACCAGCTGCAGCAAAAACGACATCAGGTTCTTCATTTGCTTGAACAGTCGATGCCCAGTCAATAACTTTGTAGCCTTTTTCTACTAGTTCACTGGCTTCTTCTACAGAATAGAACTGTGGACGTGGATGTTTTGACGTGACAATCAAATTAATTTTATCTTCGTCCTTGAAGGCTTTATCCATAACAGCCAATAGGCTATTGGTATCAGCAGGTAGATATTCACGGATGTATTCAGGTGTCTTTTCAGATAAGTGTGTCAGAACACCTGGATCTTGGTGGGTATAACCATTATGGTCTTGTTGGAAAACGGTCGATGTGGCAATCAGGTTGAGGGATGGATAATTTTTCCGCCAAGTTGTATGAGTTTTTGATTTACGCAGCCACTTGAAGTGCTGGGTAATCATGGTATCGACAACACGCAAGAAGGATTCATAAGAGGCAAAGAATCCATGGCGGCCTGTTAAGACATAGCCTTCCAAGAAACCTTCTGCTTGGTGCTCAGATAGCTGAGAATCAATGACGCGTCCAGCAGGAGAGAGCCATTCATCATAAGATGGATCACGACGTCCCATCCATTGACGGTTTGTTTTCGTAAATACTTCGTTAAGACGGTTAGATTTGGATTCATCTGGACCAAAAATACGGAAATTATCAGGATTAGCTTCAACTAAATCAGCAGCATACTTACCAAATTCAATCATGTCTTGTGCAACGATTTCTCCTGGTGTCTGTATATCAAATGCCCGTTTTTTCCAATCAGCTGTGTCCATTGGTTTGATGACGCCGGCGTTAGTAATGGGATTCATAGACATACGACGATTGCCTTTTGGAGAAAGAGCTGCAACCTCTGATTTTAGATGACCTTCGGCATCAAAAAGTTCTTCTGGTTGATAGGATTTCAGCCAGTCAAGTAGAGCATCAACATGTTCCATGTGATGAGAGTCTACTGGAATTGGAACTTGGTGTGCTCGCCAGCCGCCTTCAATTGGAGTACCTTTCCAAGATTTAGGACCAGTCCAGCCTTTAGGAATGCGTGCGACAATGACTGGCCAAGCAGGCATTGTCGCTTCATCAGCTGACCCTTTACGAGCTTTGGCTTGGATATTTCTAATTTCTTCAATGGCTTCATCTAATTTTGCAGCAAATAATTTATGGGCTGCTGCATGGTCACTGGCAAATGCCGTAACATCAGCAAAAATTGGCTTCCAGCCAAGTCCGGTGAAGAAGGCCTTCAGTTCATCATCAGATTTGCGTTCAAAAATAGTTGGATTATGAATTTTACCGCCATTCAAGAAATGGATTGGGAGCACTGCACCGTCATTGACAGGGTTGATAAAGGTGTTTGACAACCATCCTGCCATGAGCGGTCCCGTTTCACTTTCACCATCACCAATAACAGTCGCCGCAATAACATCGGGATTATCTAAAACAGCACCCGTAGCATGAGACAGAGCGTAGCCTAACTCACCGCCCTCATGGATAGAACCTGGTGTTTCAGGAGCCGCGTGCGAAGCAATGCCGCCAGGGAAGGAAAAGATCTTACACAGCTGCTTCAAGCCTTCCTCAGTCTGTGAAATCTGAGGATTTAATTCGGTGTAGCTCCCATCGAGATAGGAGTTGGATACCATAACCTGACCGCCGTGACCAGGACCTTCAATGTAGAACATATCCAAATCATACTTGTTGATTGAACGAAGTAAATGGGCATAGATAAAGTTCTGTCCAGGCACGGTTCCCCAGTGTCCAATTGGGTGTGATTTCAAGTCTTCTGCAGCAACCTCTCGCCTCAGAAGTGGATTATCTTTAAGGTACATTTGCGCTGCAGAAATATAGTTGGCAGCCCGCCACCAAGCATCTACCTTATTAAGATAGTCACTAGAATCAAAATTTGTATTCATAATAAACCTCCTAGAGTTAATTGTTTTATTTTTCACAGGTAGAATATATCACTAACAATAGGAGAAGTCAAAAGCGCTTTCATGAATCAATCACACGGATGCAGCAGCGGTAAAAACCAGTATTATCAATGGTTTGACCTAAAATCACAGTAGATAAATAGCACGACTTCCACATTAATATGGAAGGAAGTTGATTTTGATTATGAAAGCGCTTATATTATAATGTCGTTGTGAAAAGGAGGTGTGAAAATGAACATCAGGCAGGTCGAAACACTCAGATACTTGCTGTCTATTGAGGACTATATCACGGCTAGCGACTTGTCTGCTAGGTATGGGATCTCAACGAAAACGATTTACACGGATATTGCTGTAATCAATGATGAACTATCTCCTTTTGGAATTGAAATTGAAAAAAGACCCAGAAGAGGGATTCGATTAGTAGTCGAGCCTAAAAAGATGGAACTGCTTGCCCACTATATTGAATCCAGCCGTTTGACTCAGTCGGAAGAAGCTAGCCAATTCCAAAGAGAATGCGATTTTTTAAAGAAGGTGATTCTCTATTCTGAAAAGGTAGAAATTGCAGACTGGTCGATCAGCCATTTTGTTAGTGAAGCCTCGACTCGCAGGGATATAGAGAAACTGGAAAAAAAGATTGCAAAATATAACCTAGGTTTTGTGAAAAGAAACGGAGAGATTTCGTTAAAGTATGTAAATGAAGAAGATGTCAGGAAATTTCTAAGAAACTATTTGATTCAGCATTTCGACCTAGAAAATAGGGAGAGTAGACTTAGTTGTCTAGAACGGTTCTTTGATAGTGAGTTAGTGGAGAATATCGACCATTATATTAATGATTCAGAATCAAAATATCAATTTATGATTAATGACTCTTATCGGGTTTACCTGATACTGGATCTCCTAATCAGTAGTTGTCGCTATAAAAGTGGACATCACATGCTCCAAGAGGAGCCTAAATTCTTGATAAAAAACTTATGCCAATATGAAGTTTATATCATTGCTGGTGACCTGCTTAGCAAGGTAACAGACATACCGATACAGATGTTAGAGTCTTCTGAAATACGCAGTATCTGTTTAACCATACTGTCAGTGGGCTATGAAGCTAAACCGCAGTCCTATATGGAAGTCTCAGAAACTGTTAAGCAATTTATTGATAAGGTTAGCCAATTATCTGGCGTTGATTTTACCAAGGATGAGCATCTTTTAAGGACCTTAGAAAATCATATTCAGCCGATGATTTTTAGGTTGCGAAATGATATTAATATAAAAAATCAAATTACAGAGGAGATAAAGTCAAAATACAGCGCTCTTTATAATATTGTTTGGCTGGCTTCCAGAATCATCTCTAAGCAGTATGCCATTAAAATTATTGACGCTGAGATTGCCTTTTTAACCATCTATTTTGAGATTGCGGTTGAGAAAATTAGTAAACCCCTCAATATTTACATTATCTGTCCCCATGGCTTAGCCACTTCAGAATTAATCATCAATTCAGTTAAAAAGCTAGTGTCGGGATTTGACAGATTGATTAGTGTTGATTGGAGAAAATTAAAGCAATCAGCTATTGAAGATGCTGACTTGATTATCAGTTCAGTTGAATTAGGAGAAATGCCCAAGCCCTATATCCTCGTCAGTCCTATTGTAACCGATATTGAGCGAGAAGAAATTCAAAAAGCTTATAACAAACTGACTGAGACGAATCGATCATCTTTAGCGTCATACTTATCTGTACAAAACAGGGAAGATGTGTCTAAAAAAATTATTTTAGATTTGCTCAACAATAATGTGATTATCCAGCAGTCTTGCAAAACGGTAGAAGAAGCTATTAAGAAGATGATTCATTTAGCTTTTCCCCAAAAGCAAGCGGCTAGGTCTATTCTCAAATCAGTTTTGTCACGTGAAAAATTAGGGAGTACGAGCGTATATACTGGTGTCGCTCTTCCCCATGCCGATCCTAGTGTTGTAAAAAATTCACATCTGGTGACAATGACATTAGACAAGCCCATGAAATGGGGACAAAATTTAGTCAGTGTTATTATCCTTATAGCTATTTCAGAGGATGATGAACAGGTGTATAAAAATGCTTTGATTAGTTTGTATTCGAGAATTAGTAATGTTCAATATATTGACAAATTAAAGTCTAGTAAGAGTAAGGAAGAGTTTGCTAAACGACTCTTTGAATAAAAGCGTTAATCATTAAAGGAGGTTATCAATGTCTGAAAATATAAAATTATTAGATTATCTAGATGAGCGTTTGATTTTTACTGGTCAATCATTTAAGACGAGTACGGATTTATTTGAAACTATTTCTAACGTAGCGCTGAAGCTGGGGAATGTTAGGAAAGACTTTCTTCCTCGTGTTATGGATAGAGAAGCAAATTTTCCTACGGGAATCCAATTAGAAAATATTGGTGTTGCTATTCCCCACACAGATGCTGAATGCATTCTCAAAGAGTTTGTAGCAGTAGTGGTTAATCAAAGCCCAACTATTTTTAAGAGTATGGAAGATCCTTCTCAGTCTGTTCAAGCGAGTATTGTATTTGTTTTAGGGCTGAATCAGCCTCATAAGCAACTGGAAATGCTTCAATCATTGATGGGATTACTGCAAAATGAAAAGTTATTATTTCAGATAGTAGCAGCGACTTCTGCAGAAGAAGTACTAAAAATTGTAAAAACTAATAAATTATAAAAGGAGTTAACAACTATGGCAAAGGTAAAAGTATTGGTGGCTTGTGGAGCTGGGATCGCAACTTCAACAGTAGTCATGAAAAAAATTGAAGATCTTTTTGCAAACAACCAGATTGATGCAGAATTTCGACAAATAAAAATCGCCGAGGCAGCCTCACTTCAGAACGATTATGATATGTTAATCACTACGACAATGCTTCCAACAACGTACGATATTCCAGCTATCAAGGCTATGTCCTTCTTAACAGGAATTAATCAGGCAAAAGCAGAGGAAGAAATTTTGAATACGGTTAAACAAATCCAAGCAGGGAACTAAATGCGATTGTATGTTTAAAATCCTAAGAGGAGGAAAATTATGAGTACATTAACAAATATAGTTCAAGGTATTCTAAATATGGGATCTAGTGTAGTCCTTCCCATTATTATTTTCATATTGGCAATGGTCTTTAGAGTACCTGTGAAAAAAGCTATTACCTCAGGCTTAACCGTAGGTATTGGGATGTTAGGTATCAATCTCGTATTGGGCTTATTATCTGATAATGTCGGACCAGCGGCTCAGGCAATGGTCGAACGGATGGGCCTTAATTTAACTGTTGTTGATGCCGGTTGGCCCGCAGTTTCAGCTGCAACATGGGCTCAGCCAATTGCCGCAGTGATGATTCCGGTTATCTTAATTGTTAACTTGGTAATGTTAGCCTTCAAGTGGACAAAGACATTAAATATTGATATTTGGAACTATTGGCATATGAGTGCTGCGGCCGCAACGGGTTATGTTGTTACAGGTAATTTTTTCTGGGGAATCCTTTGTGGTATTGCTTATACCATTATTGTTCAAATTGTCGCTGATAAAACTGCTCCTTATGTTCAAGAATATTATGGATTAGAAGGGGTAGCCTTTACCACCGGTTCTGCACAGGGATATGGCTTGATTGGTATCCCAGTTGCTTGGCTGGTCAGTAAGATTCCAGGCATCAAAAATTTACATGTAGAGCCTGAAGCTATTCAAAAGAGATTTGGTATTTTTGGAGAACCAATGATTATGGGGATAATTATTGGTATCGTCCTATCCTTGCTGGGGGGCTACGATATTACGAAAACCCTGCAAACAGGGATGGCTATGGGAGCTGTCATGTTTATCTTGCCACGTATGGTAAAAATCTTGATGGAAGGATTGATCCCTATTCAAGAAGCTGCGCAAGCCATGCTGCAAAAACGTTATGAAGGCCGTGAAATTTTCTTGGGAATGGATGCCGCTTTGGCAACCGGTTCACCAGCTGCCCTGTCTACAGGTCTCTTAATGGTGCCTATCACCTTGTTTATCGCAATCATTTTACCAGGAAATAGGGTACTCCCATTTGCCGATTTAGCAACCATTCCATTTTTTGCAGCCTTAGTTGTACCAACGCGCAAAGGTAACATTCTTCATTCGGTTATTTCTTTGACGGTGGTTATTACTCTGGCTCTGTGGATGGCAACAGATTTTGCTCCAGTGCTAACCCACATGTCCGAAGGAATTGTTAAGTTCCCTAAAGGGGCTGCTCAAGTTTCTAACTTTGATACGGGGGGTAACGTTTTAAACTGGATTTTCTTGAAATTGTCACAATTGCTAAAGTCACTAGTTGGCTGATAGTTTAATCTTTATGAGGAACGGTTGGTTAAGTTGAGAAATATTGTTTAATCTATGGAGGAATCAAAATGAGTATTGCTAAAAAAATGAAAGCTGTATTAAAATCGGAGCCAGGTTATGATCACATGTCACTTGAAGAAATAGACGTTCCAGAAGTTTACGGGGACCGTGTCTTGATGAAAGTGGCTTACACTGGTATTTGTGGTACAGATATTCATACCTTTAAAGGAGAATATAAGAACGCTGTGACACCATTAGTTCTAGGTCACGAATTTTCCGGTCAGGTCGTTGCTGTAGGGGAAGATGTGACAACAGTGAAGGTTGGAGACCGCGTAACAAGTGAAACAACTTTTGACACATGTGGTAAGTGTGTCTATTGCCGAAATAAAGAGTATAATCTCTGTGAAAATAGGTCGGGTATAGGGACGAAAGCTTTTGGCAGCATGGCTAATTACGTACTAACCAGGGAAGAAAGTGTTCATGTTTTGCCAGATAATGTTAGTTATCAATTGGCTGCCATGTCAGAACCATTAGCCTCCTGTGTCCATGCTATGTATCAAAAGACTCCACTAACCTTGCATGATAGTATCTTGATTATTGGCCCTGGACCAATGGGACTTCTTTCCTTACAGATTGCGAAGGAGATTGGCGCCTTTACAATCGTATCGGGTACGACAAAGGATGAAGACCGCTTAAAAATTGCGAAGGAGCTAGGAGCAGATATTGTTGTAAACACGCAAAAAGAAGATTTAGAGTCAATCGTTAAGAAAGCTACCAATGGCGTCGGGTTAGATATCGTATACGATTGTTCAGGTGCTATACAAGCTGTTAATGCCGCCTTGCCGCTGCTGAAAAAAGGAGGCACTCTCCAACAAGTCGGACTGTTTGCAAAAGATTTAAATGAAATGGACCAACGGACAATTATTCAGCATGAGGTTAATTATATTGGTTCACGTTCCCAAAATCCTTTTGATTGGGATATTGCAATCCATCTAGAAAGCAAGGGAGCTATTAATACTGAAAAAATGGTGACGGCTGTTTATGATTTAGAGCATTGGCGAGATGCTTTCGAAGCCATGATGGCAGGAAAAGAATTAAAAGTGTTGATTGCTTCTAACCCAGAAGAACTTTCCTAGCTTTGATAATACCGTATTATTAGGATTTAAGGTTATTAATGATAAGTTTGGGACAGGCAGCCATGATGACTTCGCCTCCACCGACAAAATAGTGTAATCTATGAAGCTTACGTATAAAGGGATCTCAAACTCTTTTACTAGTGAGTTTAGTCAGTTTTGTTCCGCAGATACTAAACCAATAACAACCACCAGTTTATCCATACACTGGTGGTTTTAAGGTGTTTAAATAACCTTGATGATACCTTTCGCATCAAAAAAATGTTTCAAATGTCCCAGCGCAAAGGTCATCCAATTCCTGACTGATTTGTTCCATGATTGACTCGACTGTTCCTCTATCCTGGCCCTCAATCACCTAGCAGATCCCTGTTCGATACTGGCGTTATCATTATTGCCCTACAGATTAGATTAATAATCAGAGGAACAATTACACGAAAATAATACAGCAGGTGTTATTGCAGAGCTGATGATGTCCGAATGAAATTTACTATAGACTGTTTCAAAATAACTAGTCACTCCGACAAATTCCTCGTTACTTTAACTTATCCGTCTGCCTAAAACCTGCGCCTTTAAAACGTCCTTGCTTTGGGTAAAAATCTTCTATACCCTCAAAATTAGCCGTCAATACGATAGATTTTCTTGCTTTCCTTCATTTAACTCAAGGCTGTTTGAACAGCACTAGCAAGTCATTGATGGTTGCCAGAAAAGCAAAAATTATTTGATCAAATATGTATTAGTTGGTAACAAAAAGATAACAAATATCTGACAATAATGATAAGTTTCTCACAGATTTCTCAAAGGGCAGAAAAAAACGGGAAATTCTGTTACAATAATTGTAAGTGATTTTTAAGCCCGCTAGGACTGGTTTCTAACCAGTTGCTAGTTTAGTTGGGAGAAGACTGTGTCAAAAATAAAATTAATTGCAACAGATATGGATGGAACCTTCCTCAAGGGAGACGGCAGCTATGATAGGGAGCGTTTTAGCCGGCTTCTACCCAAGCTGAAAGAGCAGGACATCCTTTTTACAGTAGCTAGCGGTCGAGCTATGATTGCTTTGGAAAAGGTTTTTGCTGGTTTTGAGCAGGATCTGGCCTTCGTTGCAGAAAACGGTTCTTTTGTCCTTTATAATGATCGGGTCCTTTTTGAAGCTAAGATGGAGTCGGATTTTTATTTGAAAATTACGGATTTACTAGATAGCCTGCCTGATTTAACGGGGTATATGCTGTCTGGTCGCCGGGGGGCCTATGCCTTGGAAACTGTTTCTGATGAGTATATTAATTTTGCTAAGGATTATTATGAAAATGTCCAGCGGGTTTCTAGTCTGGCTGATGTTTCTGACGATATTTTTAAGATTACGGTCAATTTCACTCAAGAGACCATTCATCAGCGGGAGGCTTGGCTAAATCAGCATCTGGATGGTGCAACAGCTATGACAACTGGCTTTGAGTCCCTGGACATTGTCCTATCCAATGTTGATAAATCAACAGGGCTAGCCGCTATGTGCCAAAAGCTTGGACTAGCTCCAGATCAAGTGCTGGCTTTCGGTGATAATATGAATGATTATCAGATGATGGAATTTGCAGGTCAAGCAGTCGCAACAGCTAATGCCAGACAAGAAGTAAAGGCGATCTCTAATCAGGTTATCGGTCATTGTAACGAGGAATCTGTTATATCTTACATGGAAGGACTTGTAGAATAGATGTCGGGTATTAAACTATTAGCTCTAGATTTAGATGGCACTCTTTTTAATAGCAAGAAGGAAATTAGCTTGGAGAACCGTCGTGCCTTAAAGGAAGCCCACGATAAGGGAATCAAGGTTGTGATTACAACAGGCAGACCCCTTGCTGCTATTGGGAATCTCTTGGCAGATCTGGATTTAGTCAGTTCAGAAGACTACAGTATCACCTTTAATGGAGGTCTAGTTCAACGCAATACTGGCCAAATTTTAGCCAAGCACGCTTTGACCTTTGAAGATGTTGAGAAGATTCATGCTGTCTTGGAACCGCTCGGCCTGCCGGTCGATGTCCTCTCAGAAGGAATTGTTTACAGTGTTCCCAGTCGAGATCAGAAGTCACTCTATCATCTGGCCAATCCCCTTCTGACTTTTGTCGAAATTCCTAGTCTAACTCAATTGCCTAGGGATATTGTTTATAATAAGATTGTCACCGTCTGTCCGGAAGACTATCTCGACCAAAGAATTGCTCAACTTCCAGATAGTTTGCGGCAGGACTATGAGGTCTTTAAATCACGGGAAATCATTCTGGAACTCATGCCCAAGGGCGTTCATAAGGCAGTTGGCCTGCAGCTGCTTTGCGACCGCTTAGGTGTAGAAGCCAACCAGGTTATGGCAGTCGGTGATGAAGAAAATGACCTAACAATGCTGAAATGGGCAGGATTAGGCGTTGCCATGGCTAATGGTGTCGCTTTAGTCAAGGAAACGGCTGATGTGGTAACGAGACGTACCAATGAAGAATCGGGTGTGGCAGAAGCTGTTGACCGCTATATTTTAGAAAAGTTATGACAAGCTTCTGATAAAAAAACTTGTCATGATTAAATAAAAGTAGAGAGAATAAGGAGATCTTTATGGGATTATTTGACCGCCTATTTGGCAGAAAAAAAGAGAAGCAAGAAGAAACAGAGCAAAATTTAGCAAGCTCTGAGGTTCTGGAAGACAGTGTCCAAGTTTCAGAAGAGCTAACCGTTGAAGAACAGCCATCGGATGCGGTCCAGGAGCACAACGATACAACGAATCATTCAGTATCAGAGGACCTTGTGCAGCCTCAAGATAAGACAGAAGTTATGTCGGAAGCTCCAGACCCTTCTTGGGTCAAAGATGTTCTTGACTCTGAAAATTTTATGGCAGACTACAATGCCCTCAAGTCCTCCTTAGCTGAGGATAATGATATTCTTTCAGAAGCGGTTAGGAGTTCAGAGGACACTACCAGCCAAGAAATTTCTTCGGAGGTCGCTGAGACTGCAAAAAAGTTTGAACATGAGGAGCCTGCCGATGCGCTAAAGTCACCAGAGGCGACCTCTTTAACGACTGACTACCAGCCTCAAGTAGTTTCTTCAGAAGCTTCGTTGACATCACAGTCGTCTCAAACCTACCAAGCCGCTGAAGATAAAGAAGCAGAACCAGTCCCTCAAGCGGGAGAAGCTGCCCAAGCAGCGGATGTTTCAGAAACAGCTCAGTCATCTGTATCTATAGCCGACCCAGTTCAGGAAGCGTCAGCTGTTCCAAGTCAGGAGCAGGAAAATCAATTGGATCAAGATTCAGCCAACGATTCTCAAGTACCCCAATCTGATTTGGCAGTTGATTCAGCCAGCTTATCGACTCAAGAAACGGAGCAGGAGAAGTATAACCGTAGTCTGAAAAAGACACGGACGGGACTTGGAGCTCGCCTCAATGCCTTCTTTGCGAATTTCCGTCGGGTTGATGAGGATTTCTTTGAAGACCTAGAAGAAATGTTGATCCTCTCTGATGTTGGTGTGCAGGTGGCAACTAATTTGACCGAGGATTTGCGTTATGAAGTTAAATTAGAAAACGCCAAGAAGACCGAGGATGTCCGCCGAGTAGTCATTGAAAAACTGGTGGATATCTACGAAAAGGATGGTCACTTTAACGAAAAAATTAATTTTCAAGATGATCTGACTGTTATGCTTTTTGTCGGTGTCAACGGTGTTGGGAAAACAACCTCGATTGGTAAGCTGGCTTACAAGTACAAGAATCAAGGTAAGAAGGTTATGCTGGTTGCAGCAGATACCTTCCGAGCTGGAGCTGTTGCCCAATTGGTTGAATGGGGCAATCGGGTCGGTGTGCCAGTGGTTACGGGTCCCGAAAAGGCTGATCCTGCTAGTGTTGTTTTTGATGGTATGGAAAAGGCAGTAGCTGAAGGTGTTGATGTCCTGATGATTGATACAGCTGGTCGCCTGCAAAATAAAGAGAACCTCATGGCTGAGCTGGGGAAAATCAGCCGGATTGTCAAGCGAGTTGTGCCTGACGCTCCTCACGAAACCCTTCTGGCTTTGGATGCTTCAACCGGTCAAAATGCTCTCAGTCAGGCCAAAGAATTTTCAAAGATTACCCCTTTGACCGGTCTCGTTCTAACCAAGATTGATGGAACGGCCAAGGGCGGTGTTGTCCTAGCAATTCGTCAAGAGTTGGACATTCCTGTTAAGTTCATTGGTTTTGGTGAAAAGATTGATGATATCGGTGAATTTCATTCCGAAGAATTCATGAAGGGTCTGTTAGAAGGCCTGATTTAAGTAAATTTGGGAAAGAGCTGGCCATAAGTTTTGCATGGAATTTTCTACACGGATATTCGCCAATGTTTTCTGAGAGATCAGTATTGAATTAATTCATAAGGTTTGAATAAAGTGAAGAGGGTGGGACGACGAAGTCAATTTATATAAAAAATTGACTTCTGTCCCACCCTCTAGTTTTTATGGCTCTATAACTTCTGATGAGAATTTTCCCCACTGCAGTATAGAGCCAATGAAAAAGCCTGCCGCAGAAGGGCAGGCTTTTTTGGCTACCTAATCGCAAAGATAAGGTAGTTAAAGAAGTAGTAGTTAGGATGTAATATTTACGTATCAGATCACTCTTACAGGTCAAATTAGGAAAGAATGATTACATTGGAAAAAGAATAAAAGCAATCTAGAATATAATTTATAAATCTTACACCTAAGACTAGTATAGCTCAATACTAAAAGAAGGCGATAGGAAAATCCTAGAATGATATTTTTTTGTCTTGAAATGTCAAACAATAGTATTGCTATACTAGATTTTAAGACTTTCTTAATAGTCGTGGTTTAAAAGACGCGATAAACATAAGGGTTATCAGGCTGGCTGACGGCTTGGCACTTGGATATTTTCAGGACAGGCAGGCTCTGCTTTAGAGTCTGATTATACTCAATATGGACAGTGCCGGTAGCCTGAACCCAGGTGTTATTAGAATAATGCTGACTATTGCCAGTAGTTGACAAGCCATAAACACCGGAGTCAGCTATGCAGTGGATAATCCCAAAGCGAAAGAGGAATTGATGGTCCTTTTGTTTCGGATCATTGTAAACAAAACCTGTATAGGTAATGGTTTTACCAACAAAGCGGTCTGGATAGAGATAAATCAGCTCCATTACTTCCATATAGTTTTCAGTGGTAATCTCAATCCTATCCTTGTTTAAATAAGGTTTCATTTCCTTTTGCATTTCAGTCTTGTAAGCAGCCGAGGTGAAGTAGGCTGAGGTATCTGGCTTGAGGTATTGGACGGTTGTTCCATCAGCACTGGTTCCGCCAGATGATCCCTCTGCTAGAGGGAAACTGTAGCCTTTGGCCGAAACAGTTGTTGAATTAAGGGTGACTGTTGGTACTAAAAGTCCTACCAAGACCGGAAAAACTAGAATAAAAGGGCTGAATAATTTGGCCCAGCGTCCAGTCAGGTGACTGTGGGTCTTCATCTTTCTCATCCAGATAGTCAGCTGGACAACGGCCAAAAGAAAGGAGAGGATCATAGAAATATAGGCTAGGTAGGAGTAATGAATATTGATATACTGGTTGAGCTTACCTGATAACTGTAGATACATAGTCAACTCAAAATAACCCGCTAAAATCAGAAATCGAATCATTTTATAGAACCCCCACAAGTAGACAATAGATGATAATGACCGTGCTAGAGACCCCAACAAATTGTCCAATAAATCGGACCTTGAAGGACTTGAGCATCATCAGTAGGTTCTTAATGTCAACCATTGGCCCAATCAAGAGGAAAGCCGTTACTGGGCCAATGCCAAAAGTTGATAAGAGACTGGCTCCGATAAAGGCATCGGCTTCGCTACAGAGTGAGAGAATGAAGGCCATCAGCATCATGACTAGGATGGCTAATAGAGGCGTATGCCCAACTGTTCGTAATATCTGAGTTGGAATATAAATCTGCATGGCTGAGGCTACTAGACTACCAAAAATCAGATAACGACCGGTATCAAAGAATTCGTCAACAGCATGAGCCAGAGCGTGAAAGGCCTTCTTTCCCCAACTTATCTGGCTGTAATCTCCATGTTCGTGACTGACATAGTTATCCCTTAAGATATTATCGTTGACGAAGAACCCCAACAAAATCCCCAGACTAACAGCAACAATAATAGCGCCGATTAAGCGTAAGGTCAAAACATAGAAGGAATTTCCGAAGGCTGAGTAGGTCGCAAAAAGCACGATAGGATTAATAATCGGTGCTGTAGTCAAAAAGGGCACAGCCGTATAGCTGGGCACCTTCTTTTCCAAAAAACGAGTGATGATAGGCACAATACCACATTCACAGGATGGAAAAATAAAGCCAACGAAAGTACCAAAGAGAATGCGCAAAAATTTCTGTTTCGGCAGGTATTTATTGACAATATCAGGAGTCAGATAGACTTCGATAAAACCTGATAAAATGGAGCCTAAAAGTACAAAAGGCAGCGCCTCAATGATGATGGACAAGAAGATGGCCAACCATTGGAGGACGCTGTCTGGTAAGTTTTGAAAAATTGCCATAGTATTTAGTTCTTTTCAGATTTTTTTTCATCCTTTTTAGACTTGGGATCATTCCCACCCTCAAAATCAGGGAAGCTGGCAAAACCTTCCAGCATTTTTTCAAGCTCGTCTGTTTTCTTATATTGAATAGCCATAATAATAATCTCCAATCATTAGTGTCTGACCTTATTATACTATAAAAAAGCAAGTGGAACAGCTTTGAAATGCTAAGTGGATGAAACTCATCCCTTTGAAATGCAAAATCATACATCATTGATTCCAGCTTGACATACTTTTGAAGTTCTGCTTTATTCTTGAAGCTTCAACAGATTCAGGGCATGTTTTGCGGCAATCATCTGTGCAGTAAGGAATCCTCTGGCAGTCTTGATGGGCTGCCGGAGGTTTGTGCCTAGAAAATGGCCAGCGAAAATTCCCACCAGCAGTAGCCCCCAATGAATTGTGCAAGGCGAAGCCTTCATGGCTGTTCTGTCCTACTCTCCATTCTTGCTCTCAGTCACTGCGTCTTGCCAGTAAAGCGACAAAAATACATGAGACTGAGAACTATTGTCCGTGTTACTTTAAATTATTATTATTTTTCTCTTACAAGTGATTACTAAAGAGGCTTCAAACCGGAATTTGATGCGGTAAAAGCCAGTAAAGGTCTAAAGAAAAAATTAAGATTTTCACGACGCTCTTCTTATCTATGATATAATAGAAAAAGATTAAAAGGATATAAGGATTATTGATAAAGATGAATCAACAAGAATGGATAGCTTTGTTTGAATCGGTAAATGGCCGAAAGCCAACGCCTGATGAATTAGTAGCTGCTGCCAAGGCTGGTGTCATCCCCACTCCTAAGCATGGTAAATCCAAGGCTAAAGAAGAAGTGAAACAGAAGACCTCAGTAGCTCAAACGGAACGCCCGGTCTTTTCACGCCCAGCTCCTGAAAGAGATGAATTCGGACGAAAGATTAGCTCGTCCAAACCTTCTCAAGCTGAGCGGCCAAAGCCAACCCAAACACAATCAGCTAAGGAAGCAGAACCCAAGCCCAAACAGGTTAGCTCAGCCAGCTCAACAGGTCAGACTGTCAGACGTGCCAGCTTTGGTGGGGTCCATCAGGCCCCACAGGCTTCGGTAACATCAGCCTCACAGCAAGTTGCTGAGCCAGAACGGCAAGTGAATCAGGAACCAGAAGCTACCACTAGTGGCCGCCAGACACAGCGAGGTTTTAATCAAACCAATCAGTCCTCAGTCCAGCCAGTTCAAAAGCAAAAGGCTAAGTGGCCAAAAGTCTTAGCCACTCTGGTTGCTCTCTTCTTCTTGGCCCTAGCTGGTGCTGGTGGCTATGCTTGGTGGCGTAACGATTCAGGAAATATCGAAGGAACTTGGGAACTAACCAATTGGCACTACTATAATCAAAAGAGCGGCAAATGGATTGATGCCCTCAACCAGTATGAAAAAAGTGACTACAGCTATACAGACTTTGTAACGGTCGATGGTCAAAAACATTTTCAGGAGGACTCCTTCTATTTCAGCAATGACTACAAGTCTTATCCTAATGTTTCTCTGGCCAGCTATCTCGATAATATCTATCAGGTAGACCAGTGGAACAAGGAGATTATCATTGCTCCTTCTGAAAGCAACTACAAAACTCAAGTAACCAAGATTTTAAAGCAGGACCTTAAGGGGTACTACAAAAATAATAAAGGCACCAATGTCAATAAGGACATTTCCAGTATTATTGCCGGCTACAGCTACTCTAGGATGTACTCGGTTCAAGATGATGAATTAACGATTACCACTAAGGATAAATCTGGTCGGACCATCTCCAAGGCTGTCTACAAACGCCTATCCGCAACGAAGGCCAAAGATATGAAGAAAAACTTTAAGCGCATGCAGGCTAAGTTTGAAAAGAATTATCATATCAAATAAAAGAAGGCTGAGACACCCCCCTGCTTTGTTCTAACTATTCAGAGATATGCTAGCTTGATTTAGTATAGTTTGGCAGTCTATCCCGGCCTGCCGCCTTAAGATAGAAGAGTTGCAAAGGTCTGAGTCTTAAATAGAGGAGCGAAGAAGATTGGGATCGCCATTTCAAGACGATTTACAAATTTTTATTCCATTCTCAGCCTTATTTTGTTAAAAAGAATAAAAACGAAACGGTAAGAGGGTTAAAAGATGGATTTACAAGAATGGAAAAGATTTTTTGAAGATGTTAATCACCGTCAACCCAGTCAAGATGAAGTAAAGGCGGCGATAGAGGCTGGTGTGGTATCCCCAATGGTCCATGCTTCCGAACCCTCTTTTGGCTCTGCCGGACTTCAGTCAGCCCCCTCTCAATCAGCGGCAAGAGAGCGATTGGGCCAAGGGGGGGCAGCACAATCAGCAGCCAGTAATGGTCAGCCTAGCTCTCCGACTTCTTGGCCGCCCAATCCTCAGAACAAGACCGAATTGGGTCAGAGCGTCAATCAGGCTCAGCCTCAGTTTACTGGCAATTCAGCTCCAACCATGCCAGCCTCTCCCCCTAAGAAAAAGGCCAAGTGGGCTTGGGGGATTTTGGGGACTCTTGTTGGTCTTCTTGTTTTAGTCGGCTTGGTCTTTGGCGGCTATGCCTGGTGGCGAATGGAATCCGGCAATATTGAAGGAACTTGGCAAATGACCAGCCAAAAATATTATGATGATGGTGAGTGGATAGATGCACTCAAGGAATACAAAGATCATGATTATACTTTTTCTAGCTGTATGACAGTTGATAGCCAGAATAATCTCAATGAGTACACTTATTACTACGACAACGATTTAGAGAATTATCCAATCATTTCCGTTCAGGCTTATCTCAAAAATTACTACCATGTTGATAAATGGAATAAGAGGATTACCGTTAGCCTATCCAAGTCAGATTTACGCGGAAGGGTCAAGAAGACCTTGAAGAAAAAATTCAGAGACTATTACCATTATACCAATGAGGACAGTCTTGATGACGATTTGGAAAATATTATCGAAACCTACGACAATACTATTAGTTACACAGTAGATGGTGATCGATTGGAAGTTATTACCAAAAATAAGAGTGGGAAAATTGTCCAAAAAACCAGCTATAAACGCTTATCATCCTCCAAGGCTAGTGAGCTAAGGAAAATCTTCAACAATGTTAAAGCTAAATTTGAAGATAACTACAACATTCATTAAAACGCGCAGACGAGGTCTCCTCGTCTTTTTTCATACCCAATTTTGTGATATAATAAACTGTCGTGAAGCCGGTGGTTTCAGTCAGTTGCCCGCTAGGAAAGTTTCTCGGCAGGCCAGTATAAAAAATAACAATAAAGATGGCTTGAGATTTTTCTCAAAATCCAGAAAGTCATCTGTCAACTAGTTTTTAGGTAAAGGAAGACGATAAACTATGTCTAATAAAACTTTTTATGTGACGACTCCAATCTATTATCCATCAGGCAAGTTGCACATTGGGTCTGCCTATACGACCATTGCCTGTGATGTTCTGGCTCGCTATAAACGCATGATGAATTATGATGTGCGTTATTTGACTGGGCTTGACGAACATGGTCAAAAAATTCAGCAAAAAGCCCAAGAAGCTGGCATCACTCCTCAAGAATATGTTGACGGTATGGCTAAGGAAGTTAAAGAGCTGTGGGAACTCTTGGACATTTCTTATGACCAATTTATCCGCACCACAGATGATTTCCACGAAGAAGTGGTTGCTAAGATTTTCGAAAAATTGCTAGCGCAGGGTGACATCTACCTTGGTGAGTACACAGGTTGGTACTCTGTCTCTGATGAAGAATTCTTCACGGAAAGCCAATTGGCTGAGGTCTACCGCGATGAAAATGGTAATATGATTGGCGGTGTAGCTCCATCTGGCCATGAGGTTGAAAAGGTCTCAGAAGAATCCTATTTCTTCCGCATGAGTAAGTACGCCGATCGCTTGATTGCCTATTATAAGGAGCACCCAGAGTTCATTCAGCCTGACGGTCGTATGAACGAAATGCTCAAAAACTTTATCGAACCAGGCTTAGAAGATTTAGCGGTTTCTCGTACGACCTACACTTGGGGGATTAAGGTGCCATCAAATCCAAAACATGTTATCTATGTTTGGATTGATGCCCTGATGAACTATATTACCGCACTTGGCTATGGACAGGAAAATCAGGCTAACTTTGATAAATTCTGGCACAATGATGCTAACCATGAAGTTCTTCACATGATTGGAAAAGACATCCTGCGTTTCCACTCCATCTACTGGCCTATTATGCTGATGGCTCTTGATTTGCCATTGCCAACACGCTTAGTGGCGCACGGTTGGTTCGTCATGCAAGATGGCAAGATGTCCAAATCAAAAGGTAATGTTGTTTATCCAGAAATGTTGGTCGAACGCTTCGGACTGGATCCTCTTCGTTACTACCTCATGCGTAGCCTTCCCGTTGGTTCAGATGGGACCTTTACGCCAGAGGACTATGTCGGTCGGATTAATTATGAATTAGCCAACGATTTGGGCAACCTCCTCAATCGGACGGTTGCTATGATTAATAAATATTTTGATGGCAATGTTCCTGCCTTTGCCACAGCCACTGAATTTGATGCAGACTTGGCGGCAGTTGTAGCGGACAATATTGCAGCCTACCACCAACAGATGGAAGCTATTGATTTTCCTAAGGCCTTAGAAGCAGTTTGGACCATCATTTCGCGCACTAATAAGTATATTGATGAAACAGCACCTTGGCTGCTGGCCAAGAATGAAGATCAAAAGGTTCAGTTAGCAGCTGTTTTGGCTCACTTAGCCGCTAGCCTGCGTGTTATTGCTCACCTTATCCAACCGTTCATGATGGAAACATCCAATGCCATTATGGAACAGCTGGGCTTGGGTAAAGACTTTGATTTAGAAAATCTTAGCTTGGCTGGTCTGCCAACGGACATCAAAGTGGTTAAAAAAGGAAGGCCTATTTTCCCGCGTCTGGATATGGACGAGGAAATTGCCTATATCAAAGAACAAATGACAGTCGACAAACCTCAGTCCGAAAAAGAATGGAATCCTGAGGAGGTTGAGCTTAAATCCAGCAAGAGCCAGATTAAATTTGATGATTTTGACAAGATTGACATTCGTGTTGCAGAAGTTAAGAATGTTGAGAGAGTTCAAGGTTCTGATAAATTGCTGCGCTTCCGTCTCGATGCTGGTGATGGTGAAGATCGCCAAATCCTTTCTGGTATTGCTAAGTTCTATCCAAATGAGCAAGAGCTAGTCGGTAAGAAGTTACAAATCGTCGCCAACCTTAAACCGCGTAAGATGATGAAACAATATGTCAGCCAAGGAATGATTCTCTCGGCTGAACATGAAGGCCAATTGACCCTGCTAACCGTTGATCCTAGCGTGCCAAATGGCTCTGTTATTGGTTAGAGGACCTATGCGTTAAAATAATAAAAAGGTCAGGATTTTTGCCTATCCTGATCTTTTTTATGTTACTCATTAATGATACTTTGAAAGTCAACATGAGATGTCAGTGGTACCAATTTGCCGAACTTTTGAGAGTGGGACAAACAGCCATAATAGTTTCGCCCTACCCACAAAATATTGTAATCTCTGAAGATTGCGTATAAAAGGTCTTGAATCCTATTGGCTATTTTAAATAGAGTAGTTTGCCACAGTGGATGGGAGTAAGACTTGTTAGTTACGCCAAGAAGTCTTACTCTCTGCACAGGTCATTAGGGGCTTTAGCACCAATGAACACCGCCGGTTGGAAGTCCTTTCCTTGTCTATTTTTGATTTTTTTTGAGTATGACTTTAACTAATCGCTCTAGTAAATTATCTTAGATTTTCTAGCAAGAATGTTAGGACCTGCCTTCCTCTTTTTTACAGGCTATTTTGTTAACTGGTAATATTTATTTAAGAGTAAAAATTACTCCTGCTTTATCATTCCGAGTTAGTTTTCATAATCTCCTAATAATCTATTAACCTCTAATGATATTAATCTGTTTTATTATCAGTTACCCATCCAATTATCCATTGATTTTCGATGGCAACAAAGCATAAGGTGGTAAGCGCTGTTGTTTTACCTAGCTATTTACAGGCCGGTTAGATAGCTAAAAATAGGGATAACGAAATCAACAACTAAGCCGATAATGACAACAGCAATAGCCGCCATGGCGCCTTCCAATTCTCCTAACTCTAGAGCAAATGCGGCTCCAACTGTATGACCGGAAGTCCCCAGCCCTAGACCGACGCCGATTTCACTTTTATCAAGTCGGAAGAATTTAACGAGTTTTTTACCTAGGGCATAGATAATCACAGCATTGAGAATGCAAGCCATAGCGGTAACGGCTGAATTACCTCCAATGGCGCTAGCGATGGGTAGAGCGATGGCAGTTGTTGCAGCCTGTGGCAGCATAGAAGCAGTGCTGACATGGCTGAGTCCAATCATTTTGGAAATGCTGACGATAAGGATTAAGGAAATGACCATGCCTAGCGTTAGGCTGGTAAGAATTTCCAACCAGTATTTTTTAATGGTGGCATTCTTCTTATAAAGGGGGACAGCAAAAGCGATAGTGGCTGGATTGAGGAACCAGAAAATCAAATCACCACCAGGCTTATAAGCTTGCGTGTAGAGGGTTTTAACATCGGTTCCTAATCCCTTAGCCAGTAAAATCAAGAGGATAATGCCGGCAACCATGGCAAAGAAAAGAGGTTGCAAGAGAAAGAACCCCTTGCTCTTTTTGAAGAGATATTGACCGATTGTATAGAGAATCAATGAGAAGCAAATACCGAAAATAGGTGTTTTCAATAGTTCCATTTTATTTACCCTCTACTTCCTTGGCAAATTTTTTCGATGGACGAAAATGAAATTTTTCTGCTAGGTCCGTTAAACTGACTTTCCTTAGAGATAGAATGGCACGGGTAACATAGGTAACGATAATCAGCATACCAACTGTTGATAGTCCGATGACCAGCACTAACTGTAGCCCTTCTGCCTGAAGGATATTGAGATTGGCAGCGATGGAAATGCCTGATGGAACGAACATAAAGCCAATCATGCTAATAAGGAGGGAGCCTAAAGAGTCTACCCATTCTACCTTGATAAGATGACTGCTGAGCAAGCCATACATTAAAAGGAGTCCGATAACAGTAGCAGGAATTGGCAAGGCTTTTGGCAGCAGCTCAGAGATGATTTGGGAAACCAAAAGAATGGCTGTATAGATAGACATTTGGATAAACATAGGTGCTGATTTTCTTTGGCGGGTTTCAGTCGTTTTTTTCATGATGCAGATATCTCCTTCCTTTGTTGAACGACTTTATTATAAAAGATTTTTTAGTAAACGTTTTCAATTTGAAGCCCGATTGCGAAAAAAAGAAGCTGAAATGCAATTTTCAACTTCTCAACGGCAAGATAAATTTTTGAGCTTATGGTGAATCATTTTACAAGGTAAGGTGGTTGTTTAATGCTTTTAAATAGGAGCGTCCAACAGGGAATTTTTCCCCATTAGTCATGACTAGTAAAAGAGTGTGGTTAAACCAAGGCTGGATTTCTTTAATCATTTCAAGATTGACAATGGTATTGCGGTGAATCTGTAAAAAGTTGGGAGATACCGCCCGCTTTTTAAACCAATTGAGGGGCTTTTTGAC
Source organism: Streptococcus criceti HS-6 (assembly GCF_000187975.2). Lineage (NCBI taxonomy): Bacteria > Bacillati > Bacillota > Bacilli > Lactobacillales > Streptococcaceae > Streptococcus > Streptococcus criceti. The sequence continues at coordinate 2,266,536 of NZ_AEUV02000002.1, read as the reverse complement.
AGTATAACTGCTATCTTTAGTGCTGACGGTTAGCTCTCCATCTTCAACACTGGCTGCAACGATATCGGGTAGCTTTAAGACAACGCTGCGATCGGCTAGTGTCAAGGTCAATAATTCGACACTTTTTTGAGGCTTAACAGCAGCTGTTTCAGTTATGTTTAACTGTTGTATCTTTTGCGCTTTAGCGAGTGCTTTATCAATGCGTTCCTGCTCAAAGGGTTTTAGAACATAATCTACAGCATTACTGTCAAAAGCCTGAACAGCGTAGTCGTCGTAGGCAGTAGCAAAAACAACCAGAGGGGGCTGGGCCAGTTGCTCTAATTGATTAGCCAGAGTAAAGCCGTTTTCCTCACTGAGGGAGATATCCAGAAAAATCAAATCAATAGCCTGACGAAAGAGAATTTTTTCCGCTGAGCTAATATCTTCTGCCTCGAAAATCTCCGGTTGAGCAATCTGGGAGCTGTTTTGGATGAGGAAGCTTAATTCCTGCCGAGCTAGCTGTTCATCATCAAGAATCAGAATTTTCATGTTTATCATCTCCGATAGTGGTGTGCTTAGGGATAGTGTACCAGACAATGGTTCCCTCAGGGCCACTGTCAAAATGCAGACGGCTGATACTGCCGTAAAGGAGGGTAAGGCGATTGTTGAGATTAACTAAGGCTGTTCCTGATCCTGTACTTTCTGCGACGATTTCCTGTCCCAATTTATCAATGATAGCAGAAGAAATCCCTGTTCCATTATCCTTGACAGCTATTTTGTAGCTGTTTTGTTCATCTGTGATGGTGATAAGAATACGATTGTCAGTCTTACGATCTTTAAAAGCGTGGCGAACAGCGTTTTCAACTAAAACCTGAAGTCCAAAGGGCGGTAAAGTTATAGATTCAGGAACTGTAATGTCATAGTCCAGCTGATATTTGTCGGGGAAGCGGAGTTTTTCAATATTCATATAAGCGTCCACATGGGATTTTTCTTGCTCTAAAGTGACCTCGCGGTCTTGACCGCCCTGCAGGCTAGTTCTAAAAAAGGTACTCAGCTGCATGAGGGCGTAGCGCGCCTTGCTGGCATCGATGCGGATTAGGGCACTAATGGTATTGATAGCATTGAAGAAAAAGTGGGGGTTGATTTGGGCTTGAAGGGCCTTAATTTCAGCAATACTAGCGAGTTTATTCTGCTCCTCGGCAATGCCTATGGCCAGTTGACCTGAGAAGATTTGTGCTAAGCCTAGAGCTAAATTTTCTTCTACCTCTGTTATTTGCTTATCACCAGCGAAATACATTTTTAAGGCACCTACAGTTTTGGCGTTAATCTTGAGGGGAACGACAATAGCAGAATTGAGAAGACAGTTTTTATCGGGACAAGAGATAGATGACTTATCCAAGGCGATTTGAGATTCTCCGCTTAAGATAACACTCTTGGAGAGATCAGTTTTGACAGGCTGCCCAGAAATATGATGATCTTGTCCTATCCCGATATGGGCCAGAACATTAGTACGATCAGTCAGCCCTACGGCATCAAAGTTGGTATGAGCTTTGATAATAGTACAGACTTTGGCTGCCGATTGCTGACTCAGCCCCTGTCGAAGGTAAGGCAGGGTTTGGCGTGTTAAATCTAAGACATCACGTGTCTGGACGGCGCGCAGTTGTTGCTCATTGGAAAGATAGGTCTTAAGAATAGCCAGAAACAGGGTTGATCCTAGACAGTTGAGCAGCATCATAGGAATAACAATCAGTTTGACCAAATCCCAGCCTGTAAAGACGCCAACGAAAAGCATCTGAATAGACTCTGCCAACAAACTGATAAAAATCACTTGGGCCGTAGATGGATAGAGCCTTTTACCCCTTAGATAATCGCCGATACGGCCGCTGAGATAGCCGACCAGAGAAGAACTGATAATGTAAAAGGCGCCGGAAAAATTTCCTTGGAGGAAGCGATGAATCCCGCCGATAAAGCCTACCATCGTACCAACCAGTGGGCCGCCTACTAGACTGGCGGTTGTAATAACGAGTGTCCTAGTATTGGCCAGTGAATCTGAGTGAGAAATAGAGGTGAGAATTGGTCTTTCAACCAAGCTTCGGTCTCCTCTGATTTCGATTCCTGTCATATTAGAGATAATGACAAAAATGCCAAAGATGATCATTAAAGCAATTTTTTCACGTTTGGACCGCTCAACAATCAGCTGTCGAAAGTAACTGTTATTGACAAGTAAGAAGGCTAGGATCATAATAATTCCCAGCCTTTGGAAAAGCAGAATCATTAACATAGTGAGAGCCTCCCTTAGCTGCCTGTTGTACGGCTGTGTCTAGTCTCCATTTTACTATTAGAGAAATCTAGTCAGTGTAGATATCTTAATCCATGATAATCATACTAACGGCACTGACATCTTGAATAATTGAATTGACGAAAGAATTTGCTAGAACTAGCTTCGTTAAACGGATGCTAAATACATTCGAGGAAGAAGATGCGATAGCTAGATAATAATCATGGCTGTGATTGGCTGCTGTCCACTTTTGATGGGACACACGCGCCCTATCATTGCAGCCTACCCTTCATGTCTGCAATCTAAACGGAGACTGACTTGAGCAGATAAAACTCTTTGGCGCTACCTTTGACCACTTTACTGTAAAGGTAGTCTCTCTGCATCGCTAGTGGTAGCTTTCCTTCTGTATCAATTTTCGTTTCGCCATATCTGTGCTTGGGCCGGCAGAAAAGTGTATTCTGAGTCCACAATACCGACATTCCTATCAAAAAAGTGGATTTTTAATCGGCTTCCTCCCCGATCTTGTGCCTCTATTGTAAACGTTCTCTTTTACATTTTCAACTGGTAAATGGTTCCCATACTTTTTAAATAGGCGTAAATAAAAAGGCTAAAAAGCAATGAACCCCTTGTCTCATTAAGCATTTGCGCTAGTTGGTAGGGGGTGTTTTAGGCGATGCTCCAAAAATAGATAAAACAGAGTTTACTTAAAAAATGCAACGCTATATCGTCAAAATAAGAGATAAATGGCTTAATCAGGATTGTAGTCCTTAGAGAGATATAACGAGGGAGATTGCGCCAATGTGAGATTTTTATGAAGATGTTTAACAGTTTGGCCTTTATCCATAAGGAAAATTTATCGTGGATGATAATAAATATAGATTGGGCAGATGTTTGAAGAGATGATAAAATTAAAGCAAATTTGATAGGTATTGAGCCTGTCTATGATGTTGTGGATTCAAACTTACTTTTCTAGGTCTTTTGGTGCTTTTGTAGCAAGTAGCCTAACATTCATCATTCATAGCATTGTCCAGAGGTTTTGCGACACGACGTTTGGTTAGTAAAATCAGTTAACGGAGTTAGTGAGAAGGATAGTCAAGTCACCCTAGTGATTGGTGTTTGCTATCAAGTACGAAGCACTTAGATAACCAGCCTCTGCCGTATCTTGTTAATGGAACCCGGGACTGATTCCTTGGGAGCAATGACAGTTGATACCTTCATTACCGGCTGGTTTGATGCAGTGGGTGATTGGCTGTACTTATGTCTACGCGATAGCGTCCATCCTAATCATCATCCTTGCGGAGGCAAGACGGTGAGAGCGATTGTTCCACAATACCGATTTCTGTCTTACTCGCGATTTCTTTGTCAGTAATTTTCGCTAAAGCGAATCGTCCCTTAGTATCTTAGTAAAGGAGATAAGTTTATGGTTAATCGTAAAAAAGAGTGGGTCTTAAAGGCCTTTCATGGAGAACCTGTAGATAGAGTACCAGTTGGTTTTTGGTACCATTTTTTGCCAGAAGAAGAATTAGGACGAGGACTTAATAGCCGTGCTCTTTTTAATAAGAATCTTGAAGGGCACCGTCAATTTATCAAGGACGTTAATCCTGATTTTATCAAAATTATGAGCGATGGTTTTTTCACTTACCCTAACCCCCTGATTACTACGGACGTCTCTTCTGTCCAAGAATTAGCTGATATCCATTCTATAGGCGAGGATCATCCTTGGTTTGAACAGCAGGTGGAGTTAGTTAAAGCGATTAAGAATAGTTTCACAGAGGATATTGTTGCGATTTATAATATTTTTGCTCCTGTGACTTACCTTAAATGGCAGTTGTCTGGTCAGATAGCAAGCGGAGATACCATTATTGCGAATTTGCTGCAAGAAGATGCATCAACCTTGAAAAAAGTACTGGATACCATTGCCGAAGATATTGCTATTCTCGTCAGAAAAATCATTACCGAAGCTAATATTGAAGGGATTTATCTTAGTGTACAGTCTATTCAGGATGACAGGGTCTCTGCTGAGGACTATCGGAACTATATAGCTCCTAGCGATTTGAGGATTCTTGAGGCAGCCCGTCAGGCTGATGGTTTAAGTGTCCTTCATATCTGTGGCTATGAGGGAGCTAGTAATGATATTCGATTCTTTAAGGATTATCCGGCACAGGTTTATAATTGGGCGGTAGGTCCAGAGGGAGTTAGTCTGTCTCAGGGACGCGGGATCTTTGGCGGTAAAACCGTTTTAGGCGGTTTTGTCAATACTAAAGAAGGTCTTCTTTATCGCGGCAGTAAAGAGAGTGTACAGGCACAAGTGAAGGAGCTTTTGCAAGAAGCAGGCACAAGAGCTACGATTATTGGTGCGGATTGTACAATTCCCAGTGATATTGCCGCTGAGCGTATCGCTTGGGTCAGAGAAGCAGCTAGTTGGTAGAGTGGAGGTAAACGGATGGTACAGAAAAAATGGTTTGTGATTGGGGGGATTCTTGTTTTACTGATTGGTGGTACCTTTATTGGCCGTCAGCTTGCTGGAGATGGTACCGCTAATGGTAAAGTAACTACCTTAAAAGTGGCTCATACACAAAATTATGCGCCCTATGATTATGTTAATGACAAGGGTAAGCATACAGGCTATGAAGTTGATGTTTTAAAAGCCATTGATAAGAAGCTGCCCCAGTATAAGTTTAAATACACTGGGACGAGCGATGAAGATTTGTTAATTGGCTTGGAATCTGGAAAGTACGATATCGGAACTAAGGGAGCTTGGTATACAAAAGAGCGGGCTGAAAAGTTTATTATCCCTAAGGATGCGATTGGTGCCAGTGTCATTGGTTTTACGATTCGCAAGGAAGATAAAGAAAAATTTAAAGATATTGATTCTTTTGCCCAATCCAGTGGTAAATTAGTTCCTATTTCCCCTCAAAATGCTCAGTGGAATGTCATTGAGGACTATAACAAGAGCCATGAGGACCATCCCATAGATCTTAAAGCCGCTGAAAGTTTCACCATGGCAGATGCCTATGCTTGGGTACTGGAAGGACGCTACGATGCTTATTTTGATATAAAATTATCCTTTGAGCAAGCCGTTAAGGATAAAGACGGTGCCTACCATAAATATGCTGATCAATTGACTTGGGTTCCGTACAAAGGGATTGAAACCTACCCCTTAGTTCATCGCAATAAGTCCAACAAAAAATTTGTTAAAGAGTATGCCAAAGCTATCAAAGAACTGAAAAAGGACGGCACTTTGGCTAAATTGTCGAAGAAATATTTTGGAGAAAATGTCTTTAATTACGTGACAAAATAGGGGGAAAGCTATGGTTTCTTATACGCCGTCTTATATTTTTAAGTTTCTGCCAACGATTTTGTCTGCTTTACCTCTGACTTTGTGGGTCATTGTCCTGACCGTATTATTGGGGACGCTTCTGGGAGCCGGTTTGACTTGGGCCCAGGTCGTACCTGACATGGGACTGGCACGTTTTGCTAGAGGATATGTATTCACACTGCGCTGTACGCCACCCATTGTCTTACTCTTTCTAGTTTTTTATGGTCTGCCTGAATTTTTGGCATGGTGGCTTCATTTGGATGTTGATGGCTGGTCACGAACCATTTTTGTCGTGGTGACTATGGTTTTACTCTTTGCTGCTTCAATATCGGAAGTTTTTAAGGCAGCCTATTTAGCAGTCCCTAAGGGACAGCTGGAAGCTGGGTTAAGTATCGGTTTAACAGGTTATCAGACTTTCCGTCGCATCTTGTTACCGCAGATTTTTAGAATTGCGCTTCCTAATATGACAACAGCTGTTCTGAATTTGATGAAGGATGCGGCTCTGGCCTATACGATCGGTTTAGTGGATATTATGGGAGCAGGAAACTTACTGATTAGTCGTAATTTGGGAAACTATTCGCTAGAAACTTATACAGCCGTGGCCCTTATTTATTGGGCAATTGCCTTGGTATTATCAGTGGTCTCTAATATGATGGAACATCGTCTTGACAAGGGAAATGCTTAGAGGAGGGATTATGGATTTTAATTATATTGTTCATACATTTTTACTCGCTTTAAGGGGTGTTCCGGTTACCTTGGCGATTATGGCTGTTTCCATTTTATTGAGTTTTTTTCCAGCTCTCTTTTTGGCCTTGGGGAGGATTTATAGGATCAAAGGGGTAACCGCTTTTTCTGTTGTTTACCTAGCCTTTATTCGAGCAACACCGCCGATATTGTTAATCTTATTTTTCTACAGTCTCTTGCCTAGTGTCTTAAATACGATTTTAAAATCAAGTGGGCTTGATATTTTTAAACTTAACCCTATTTACTATGCCTTTATTATCTTTAGTCTGATGACGACGGGGACCTTATCAGAGATCTTACGTTCTGCCATTTTAACGGTTGATAAGGGACAGCTAGAGGCTGCCCAGTCTATCGGCTTGACAACAAGTCAGAGTTATATCAGAATTGTTTTTCCTCAGGCTCTACGAAATGCTCTCCCCAATCTCTGTAATTTAGTGATCAATATTGTTAAGGGAACATCTTTGGTCTTTGTTATGATGGTTAAGGATATCACAGCGATTGCTAAGGTGGAAGCAGCCCATGGCTACCAGTATTTCGAGTCTTATCTGGTTATTTTTTTCATTTATCTTATCATCTGTGGGGTGATTCAGTGGGGCTTTTCAGCCTTAGAAAAGCGGTTTGCTTAAGGAGATACTATGTTAGATATTAAAAATTTATCAAAGCAATTTGGAGATAAGACTGTCCTTGACAATGTCAGCTTGAAGGTTAATAAGGGAGATGTTGTTGTTATCTTGGGCCCCAGCGGTTCAGGAAAGACAACTTTCTTGCGTTGCCTCAACCATCTGGAAAAGGCTGACCAAGGGGTTCTTACCCTAGATAAGCAGTCCTATAATTTAGAAAATGTAAATCGTAAGGATATCCTGACTATCCGGCAAAAAACCGCTTTTGTTTTCCAGCATTACAATCTCTTCGCTAATAAGACAGCTTTAGAAAATATTTTAGAAGGTCTCGTCGTTGCAAGAAGGATCCCCAAGGAACAGGCGGAAACCATAGCTCTGGGAGCTTTGGAGAAGGTAGGTTTACTGAGCTATAAGGATTATTATCCCAGTCAGCTGTCTGGCGGTCAGCAGCAGCGTATTGGCATTGCGCGTGCTATTGCTGTCAAGCCTGATGTTATCTTTTTTGATGAACCGACGTCTGCTCTGGATCCGGAGCTGATTGGTGATGTTTTAGATGTTATGAAGCAGTTGGCTGAGGAAGGAATTACCATGATTGTAGTGACACACGAAATGAGTTTTGCTAGGGATGTCGCTAATCATGTTGTCTTTATGGATGGTGGACATATTATTGAATCAGCAGCCCCTAGGGAGTTTTTCTCCTCTCCTAAAGAAGAGCGAACGCGTCGTTTTCTGGCTCGTATTTTATCAGACGCTAGGTATACTGTTGAGTGACAATTGTTTCCTGTTAAGACTTGCTGTAATGTAATACCTAAATGTAAAAGTCGATAAACCTAAGGCTATTTGAATTTTTTACTGCGATCACAGCAGCCAGCTATTATGAAAAACAGGCTTCAGCTGGTATACGAGGTAGAGGGACTTATGTCTAAGAAAGCTACGCTTATTTTCCTGACTGCATATTTTTAGACGTTTCAATTGTAGGAGCGTCTATTTTTTTGCTCTTTTGTGCCCTTGGATGTGAATAACTGTGCGATTACTGCAGTATTTAAGCGGCTTGGTGTCTTTTGTGTATTGTTTTTTTGGGAGGAACTGATTATACCAACTCAATTTCTAACTTAAGAGCTATTGGACTTTTTAGCCTTACACTAAGTCAGAAAAAAATGAGAAAAGTGGGTTAGTAGTACAATACTGATAGCTGTTAGAATGGCGGAGGGCCAAAATTTCTGAAGGGTAGTTAGTCTCTTGAGCTGAAAAATTCTCCATTTCGAAATCGAACGTTAGATTTTAGTTTTTCTTTCCTTGAATTTTTTTGTGTCTGATATTGTCTTAGCAAGATACGGAAGTTATCTCAAAGAAAAACTTTAAAAAATCTTAAATTGTGTTATAATAGTGCTGTTAGAAAAATAGTGTCTACTTGAAAGGAGTTTATGATGAAAAAAAGAACTGCACTATTAGTAAGCCTCTTAACCACTGCCCTTTTAATCTTGGCTGGTTGTGGCATCAGTAAATCAGATTTACAAGGAGAGTGGCAAGTTCAAGACTCTGCTGGTAATAATATGACGATGACAGTCACAAGTAAGTCTTTGAAGGTGGATGGCGATAGCATTACCTATAAATATGCCGGTAAGGGAACAATTAACGGTAATCGTTATCTGAGTATTACGGTCAAAGGTGAAGACTATACAATCTTTTTCCCTGAAAAGGATAAGAAGACGGCTCTCATGATTCAGCCTACTGATAATGATGATAAGCTGAAAGGGGAATTAGTCATGGTGATGAATAAAACCAAAAAGCCTGATTATGAAGACTATGCCAAAAAATATATGAAAGGCATTGATAAGTAAAGAAATTTTTAGATGCTGTTCGCAAGAGTCTGGGCGAAAATTTGTCCAGTATTTCTGTTGTGGAATAAACTCTTGGCGCAGTACTTGGGAGCAAGACTTGTTGGATAGGCCAAAAAGTCTCACCTCCGCACAGTTGATTAGGATGGCCGCTAACAATTGCGGAGTAGTTAAACAGTCCAGTGGACTGTTTAAGGGGGTGTTTGAAAATGGGACTGCACCCCAAGATAAGGACTCCCAACCACTGCGTCAAACTGCTATTACTGCAAAAAAATAGAAGGCTGGGATACTTTTCCCAGCCTTAATGAACCAATGCTGGCTGGTTTTCCTTTTGCCACAAGGCCAAAGCGGAAAACTTAAGCAAATGTGATGATAAACATCGTCCATATTATTTCAAACCTCACAAGGTCTGGGAGAGACCTTTTTATAAAAGTCACCACTTTAAAACCAGAACGTGGTGGGAACTAAAATTTTTTATTTTTGGGTTGATTCCATTCCCTTTTGTTATAATGAAGGTGATGAATCGGAGGTATTAATTATGGTGCAGAGGCCTGAATTTAGCCCTGACTTGAGCGCTGAGGATTTTCTTTCCTATTATTGGTATAAGACAGAGCTAGAAGCTATTTGCCGTGATTATCAATTACCCAGCTATGGGACTAAAGCTGAGTTGACAGCCTATATTGAGCAATTTTTGCAGGGCAAATCAGCTAATCAGATTAAACGAGTGAGACGAGCCAAGTCCGGATCTGGTTTAAAGGCTGACCAGATTAGCCCAAAGACCAAACTCCTAGACAGTGGTTTTAAGCTGAATAAGGAAGCCCGTCAGTTCTTTGCCAACTACTACGGTCTAGAAAAATTCACCTTTAAAAAAGTCATGGCCATTAAGTTAAGAGAGGTGGAGCGGCTGGAAGACAAGGAAGCGACCGTTGCAGATTTGATGGCAGTCTTAGAAAATCCCCAGTTAGTTTCACAGGAGACACCAGAGGAAAAATCTTACCAGTGGAACCGTTTTGTCAAGGATTTTCGTCAGGACCCCATGTCGCAAGCCTATCAGGAGCCAATGAAGGTTGCAGCCCTTCTTTGGCAAAAGGTTAAAAACTCTCAAGATGAAAAAGTTTATACAAGTCAGCTTTTGGTCGATTATAGGTCTGAGCTGGTCAAGTATTTGAAATAAGGAGGCAGCTTATGCATTTAGCACTTTTAGGGACTGGAATGATTGTCAAAGAAGTCCTACCTGTTTTACAAACTATTGATGGCATTGAATTGGTAGCCATTATGTCTACTCCGCGGTCCCTAGATAAGGCTCAAGCCTTGGCTAAAGACTACGGCATGAGTCAGGCAAGCAGTGATTTTTCAGAAATTCTGGCCAACGAAGCTGTGGATACGGTTTATATTGGCACCCCCAACCACACCCACTACGATTATGCCCAAAAAGCTCTTAAGGCAGGAAAGCATGTCATTTGTGAGAAACCTTTTACTATGGAAGCAGATCAGCTAGAAAATTTATACCAAGAAGCAGAGAAGCAAGGGCTTATCCTTCTTGAAGCTATCACCAATCAGTATCTGTCAAATTTCCAAGTTTTGAAGGATAATTTAGCTAAAATCGGTGACCTTAAAATTGCCAACGTCAATTACTCCCAGTATTCCTCCCGCTACGATGCCTTTAAGAGGGGAGACATTGCCCCTGCCTTTAATCCTGCTATGGGAGGAGGTGCTCTGCGGGATCTTAATATCTATAACATCCACCTCTTGGTCGGTCTTTTGGGTCAGCCTGAGCAGGTTAACTACTTAGCCAATATGGAAAGAGGTGTAGATACCTCAGGGATCTTGGTTATGGACTATGGTTCTTTTAAGGCTGTTAGTATTGGAGCCAAGGACTGCTCTGCAGAGATTCGTTCAACATTTCAAGGGGATAAGGGCTCACTGACGATTCTGGGCCCAACTAACAGTCTGCCCCAGATTGTTTTAACCCTCAACGGGCAAGAACCAATAGATATCAGTCAGATCAACCCTCATCACCGGATGTATGATGAATTTGTTGCCTTTGAAAAGATTATTGCTGAACGAGACTTGGCTAGCAGTCGAAAAGCCTTGGAACATAGCCGGACTGTTATGGCCGTTCTAGAAGAGGCAGCCCAATCTATGTCTTGAAGACTATTTATAGGAAAGGAGTCTGGGACAAAACCTGTTCCGCGGCAGACAAAAAGCAACGGTTTTGATGCCGTTGCTTTTTGCTTTAGTGAGCTAGCCTTGATAAAATAGAGTTGACTAAAACCTACTAGAAAGGCTACCCCATGTATATTCACTATAACACAAATCAAACCACTTTACCACTAGAAACGCGTTCCTTGTTGCCCTCCAATCACCTGGTGTTTACAATTGAAAAGGTGGTTCATGCGCTTGATGATAGTAACTTTGACACCTTTTACCACGACTATGGGCGCCCATCCTACCATCCTAAAATGCTCCTAGCTTCTTTACTGTTTGCTTATACGCAAGGAATTTTCTCTGGGCGTAAAATCGAAAAAATGATGGTAGAAAATATCGCCATGCAGTATCTGACAGGACAACTGGTGGTTTCCTACCGCACCATCAATCGTTTTCGAGTGGCATCTGGTATGGAGAAACTCATTCGTGATTTGTTCATTGACCTCAATCTTCGTTTGAAAATGGAAGAGTTGGTTACTTTGGATTGTCTCTTTATTGATGGGACTAAGATTGAAGCCAACGCCAATAAATACAGCTTTGTTGGAAGAAAGCACCGATAAGTTTTCAGCCAAACTTCAAGCTAACTTACGCCACTATTTCCAAGAGGAAATTACTCCTCTCATTCAAGAGGCTATCATTTTAGATGAGGAAGAGCCCGTTACTTCCCAACAGTTATCAGAATTCGCTCAGCTCTTGGAGAATGAGTTACAGGCTGTTAACCAAACTATTGAAGAAAATCCTGTTAAAGGTAAGGACGAGCGAAAAGTGAAACGTCGCAAACTCAAGAAAGTCCTGCACAAAGTTCAGAATGACTTTTCTGTGCGGGCTAAAAAATATGAGGCCTACCAAGAGACCTTTGATGGGCGTAACAGTTTTTCTAAGACGGACACAGCTGCCACTTTTATGAGAATGAAGGATGATCACATGAGAAATGGCCAGCTCAAGGCAGGCTATAATCTTCAAATCGCCACTGAAAATCAATTTGTTCTTCACTATGATGTCTTCCCAAATCCTACGGATACCAGAACCCTTTTGCCATTTCTTGAAACCTACCCGCATGAATTGAAGACGGTTGTCGCAGATGCGGGCTACGGCAGTGAGGAGAATTTACTGAAGCTGGATCAACAGGAAATTAACCACTTGATTAAGTACGCCATGTTTGATAAGGAGCAGAAGAAAAAGCACCAACAGTCGGCTAAGAACTTGACCAACTGGCACTATGATGAGACAGAGGACAGCTACACCCATCCTGAAGGCTGGCGCTATCAGTTTCATCATCTCAAGCACCAGAAGACCCCAACTGGTTTTGAACAAGAAATCAAGGTCTATTACGCTGAAGAACCAGATTTAGCTCCTCAAAAGGGGCTCTACATCAACGAACGTTATCAAAAACTCAAAGCTAAAGAATGTCAAGCGCTTTTATCTCCTGAAGGCAGACAGATTTTTGCCCAACGCAAGATTGAGGTGGAACCTGTCTTTGGGCAGATAAAGGCTTGTTTGGGTTACAAGCGATGTCACCTGAGAGGCAAGCAGAAAGTAAACATTGACATGGGATTAGTTCTCATGGCCAACAATCTCCTAAAATACAACAGAAGAACCGTTCAAAACTAAAAAAGAGACTCACAAAAGTGAATCTCTAGTTTTTTTGTCACTGGGAATTGATTTTGTCCCGGACTCTTTTCGATGATGATAGGAGTTAAACAAGGATAGTCAGAGACAAAGTGAGTCCAAATAGAAATACTGGGACTGTCCCCTTGGAACTAATCTGGGAAAATCAATTAAAATATGGTATCCTAATAGAGGAAAATACTGAAATTAATAAAGTGGTTGGCTAAGTTTTTACCAACCATGAAAGGAAAAAACTATGGCAAATTATGCGATTATTCTAGCGGCAGGAAAAGGGACCCGAATGAAGTCTGACTTGCCCAAGGTCCTCCATAAGGTTTCTGGTATTTCTATGCTGGAACATGTTTTCCGCAGTGTTTCTGCCATTCAACCGGTTAAAAATGTAACCGTTATCGGTCACAAGGCAGAGTTGGTTAAAGAAGTCTTAGCTAGTCAATCTCAATTTGTTCTGCAAACAGAGCAACTGGGAACTGGTCATGCTGTGATGATGGCGGAAAAAGAACTGGCTGGCTTAGAAGGTCAGACTTTAGTTATCGCTGGAGATACGCCTTTGATTACCGGCCAAAGTTTGCAGGACTTGATTGATTTTCACATTAACCACAAAAATGTGGCGACTATTCTAACAGCGACGGCCGAAAATCCCTTCGGATATGGTCGCATTATCCGCAATCAAAATGGCGAAGTAACCAAGATTGTTGAGCAAAAAGATGCAACTAAATTTGAGCAAGAGGTTAAAGAAATCAATACAGGGACCTATGTTTTTGACAATAAACGCCTCTTCCAAGCTCTCAAAAACATCAATACCAATAATGCCCAAGGCGAATACTATCTGACCGATGTCATCTCAATTTTTCGGGAAGCTGGTGAAAAGGTTGGTGCCTTTACCTTGCGCGATTTCGATGAAAGTCTGGGTGTCAATGATCGCTTAGCCCTAGCCAAGGCAGAGTCTGTTATGCGTCGTCGCATCAATGATCAGCACATGGTCAATGGAGTAACCTTCCAAAATCCAGCTAGCACTTATATTGATGTAGATGTTGTTATCGAGCCAGACGTGACTATTGAAGCAAATGTTACCCTCAAGGGTCAGACAAAGATTGCGAGCGGAGGGTATCTAACTAATGGTAGCTATATTGTTGATTCAACAATCGGCAAAAATGCAGTCATCACTAACTCCATGATTGAGCAGTCAGTAGTGGAGGCTGGCGTGACAGTCGGTCCTTATGCCCACTTACGTCCAGATTCTACCCTTAAGGAAGGGGTTCATGTTGGGAACTTTGTCGAAGTGAAATCATCAACCCTTGATAAAAACACCAAGGCAGGCCATCTGACCTATATTGGTAACGCTCAAGTCGGTCAGGATGTCAATTTTGGGGCAGGAACTATCATTGCCAACTATGATGGTAAACACAAGTACACCAGCAACATTGGCAATCATGTCTTTATCGGCAGCAACTCAACCTTGATTTCGCCAGTTGAAATCGGCGACAATGCCCTGTCTGCAGCAGGTTCTGTCATTTCTAAGGATGTGCCGGCAGATAGTATTGCCATCGCTAGAGAGCGTCAGGTTAATAAAGAAGGTTATGCTACTCGGATGCCCCATCATCCTTCGCAACAGTAAGCACAAACTATAGAAAGAGGGTTTCTATGGAATTTGAAGAAAAAACCTTGGAACGCCAGACCATCTTTGAAGGTCAGATTATGACTGTTGCCAAGGATAAGGTCCAACTTCCAGACGGGCAGACTTCCTATCGGGAACTGGTCTTCCACAATGGTGCAGTCGCTGTTTTAGCGATTACACCAGCTAATAAAATTATTCTGGTCAAGCAGTATCGCAAGGCCATTGAAGCAGTTTCCTACGAAATTCCTGCTGGCAAGTTAGAGCTGGGAGAAGCTGGCCATGAAAAGGAAGCGGCAGCCAGGGAATTAGAAGAAGAAACAGGCTATACAGCTGATTTAGAGTTGCTTTACGAATTTTATTCGGCTATCGGCTTTAGTAACGAGCATATCAAACTTTATCTAGCCAAGGATTTGCAAAGGGTTCCCAATCCCCGTCCTCAGGATGAAGATGAATTTCTGGAGCTCCTCGAATTAAGTTATGAAGAATGCATGGATTTGGTTAAGTCAGGAAAAATCCAAGATGCCAAGACTATTATTGCGCTTCAATACTTTGCTTTAAAAATGAACAGCTATTAAATAGGAAGGAAAGCTTATGGGAAAACCTTTATTAACAGATGATATGATTGCTCGAGCTAACCGCGGTGAGAAGTTGAAAGGGGACTATTTAGACGGTCAGGAAACACAAATTTTTACCGACATCGGCGATAATTACGATAGCTATGAGGATTATAATGACGATGAGGACTGGGAAGATGACTCCCACTACACCTATAAAAGCCGTCGAATTGAAAATGCTAAAAGGGGAGCCTTCCAAGCGAAATTAAATAAAATTTTGCTTATTGTTCTGATTCTCTTGGCCATTCTGATTTACGCTATCTTCAAACTATAAGTTAAGGAAAATTCATGAAAATTGGAATTATTGCTGCCATGGAGCAGGAATTGCGATTGCTGGTTGACCAGCTTACGCATAAAAAAGAAGAAACAGTTCTTTCGACTACCTACTATTCTGGACGTTTGGGAAAGCATGACTTGGTTCTAGTCCAGTCGGGTGTGGGGAAGGTAATGTCAGCCATGTCGGTTGCCATCCTCGCTGACCATTTCGGAGTCGAAGCGCTTATCAATACCGGTTCAGCTGGTGCAGTAGCATCAGGCCTCAATATCGGTGATGTTGTTGTTGCTGACCGTTTGGCCTACCACGATGTAGACCTGACCGCCTTTGGTTACGACTATGGCCAGATGTCTATGCAGCCTCTTTATTTTGAGAGTGACCCTCAGTTTGTCCAAGTCTTTCAATCTGTTTTGGTCAAGCACGACCGGCCCAGTAAAATTGGACTAATTACAACCAGCGATAGCTTTATCGCAGGTCAAGATAAGATTGACCAAATTAAGGCCCATTTTCCAAATACGCTAGCGGTTGAAATGGAAGGGGCAGCCGTAGCCCAAGCGGCTCAAGCGGCAGGTCGTCCTTTTATTGTAGTTAGGGCTATGAGTGATACAGCAGCCCACGATGCTAATATCACTTTTGATGAGTTTATCATTCAGGCAGGCCGACAGTCAGCACAAGTCTTAATTGACTTTTTGGAAACATTATAGTTAAAAAGCGATGACAAGTTTGAAATCGGGAATTTGGTGTTTCCTGAAAACAGACTTCTCATCGCTTTTTAGCCTTAGTTTTAGCCTACTAAAAGGATTAAGAATATATGACAAAAAATTGAAAATAAGCCCCTTTTCCGTTTTTTTATGGTATAATACCTTCTGTATAACTCTGCCCAAAAGGGTGGGTCATTAGATAAGAATAGATCGTAAAGTAAGAGAGGTCGAGTGAATGGCTAGAAATGGCTTTTTTACAGGTTTGGATATAGGAACAAGCTCGATTAAAGTATTGGTTGCCGAATGGGTTGATGGACAGATGAACGTCATCGGTGTGAGCAATGTACCTAGTTCGGGTGTAAAAGATGGAATTATTGTTGATATTGAGGCAGCTGCCAATGCCATCAAAGAGGGTATTGACCAAGCTGAAGAAAAAGCAGGGATCAGTATTGACAAGGTCAACGTTGGCCTGCCAGCAAATCTCTTGCAAATCGAACCGACTCAAGGCATGATTCCAGTCATCACAGAATCAAAAGAAATCAAGGATGAAGACATTGAACGTGTTGTCCAATCGGCCCTGACTAAGAGCATTACGCCAGAGCGAGAAGTGATTTCTCTAGTGCCTGAAGAGTTCATCGTTGATGGCTTCCAAGGTATTCGTGACCCACGTGGAATGATGGGGGTTCGCTTAGAAATGCGTGGTTTGATTTACACAGGCCCAAGCACAATTTTGCACAATCTTCGGACAACCGTTGAGCGAGCTGGTATTCAAGTTGAAACCATTATTATCACCCCGCTTTCCCTAGCCAAGTCAGTCTTAAATGAAGGTGAGCGTGAATTTGGTGCCACTGTTATTGATATGGGTGGTGGCCAAACAACCGTTGCCTCAATGCGGGCTCAAGAATTGCAATATACTAACATCTATCCGGAAGGTGGGGACTTCGTCACCAAGGATATTTCCAAGGTCTTGCAAACCTCGATCCAAACCGCCGAAGCTCTCAAGTTTAACTTTGGAACTGCCAATCTAGCTGAAGCTAGTGATAAAGAGACAGCCCAAGTTGAATGCGTTGGTAGTGATGAACCTGTTGATATTTCTGAACGTTACTTAGCAGAAATTATTACAGCACGGGTTCGTCATATTTTTGACCGTGTTAAACAAGATTTAGAACGCGGTCGTCTGCTCGATCTACCAGGCGGAATTGTTCTGGTTGGTGGAGCAGCCATGCTTCCAGGAGTTGTGGAACTGGCTCAAGAAATTTTTGGCACTCAAGTCAAACTTCATATTCCAAACCAAGTTGGTATCCGCAATCCAATGTTTGCTAATGTTATCAGTCTAGTTGAGTACGTCGGCATTATGAGTGAGGTTGATATTATTGCTCAAGGAGCTGTTCTCGGTGAAGAAATGCTTCGTCGGAAACCGGTTGTGCCAGTGACCCCATCGGTTGCTCCTCAACCAGCTCAGCCCGCTGCTCCAGCTATGCAGCCTCAACAACCGCAAGCTCCTGCTGGTGACTTCTCGGTTCCAGAGCCTGTTCAAGGCGGGACAAATCAGAGAGAAAGTAAACCAAAGACTAAGATGACTGACCGCGTTCGCGGTATTTTTGGAAGTATGTTTGATTAATTTAAAGTGAGGAAATAAAATGGCATTTTCATTCGATGCTGCATCTGTCCAGGGTGCAGTCATTAAAGTTATCGGTGTCGGTGGTGGCGGAGGTAACGCCATCAACCGCATGATTGAAGAAGGCGTTGCAGGGGTTGAATTTATTGCTGCAAATACGGATATCCAAGCCTTAAGTTCATCAAAAGCTGAGACTGTTATTCAGCTTGGACCTAAATTGACCCGTGGCCTTGGTGCTGGAGGTCAGCCTGAGGTTGGCCGTAAAGCTGCCGAAGAGAGTGAAGAAGCTTTGAATGAAGCTCTTCAAGGAGCCGATATGGTCTTCATCACGGCTGGTATGGGTGGTGGATCTGGTACAGGTGCTGCCCCAGTTATTGCTCGCGTGGCTAAGGGTCTCGGTGCTCTTACTGTAGCGGTTGTAACCCGCCCATTTGGCTTTGAAGGAAATAAACGTGGCAACTTTGCTATCGAAGGGATTAATGAACTTCGTGAACAAGTTGACACCCTCTTGATTATTTCGAATAACAATCTTTTGGAAATTGTTGATAAGAAGACTCCTCTCTTGGAAGCCCTCAGTGAAGCGGATAATGTCCTTCGTCAAGGGGTTCAAGGGATTACCGATTTGATTACCAGCCCAGGCCTGATTAACCTCGACTTTGCCGATGTTAAGACTGTCATGGCTAACAAAGGTAACGCTCTGATGGGTATTGGTATTGGGTCAGGCGAAGAACGAATCATCGAAGCTGCCCGTAAAGCAATCTATTCACCTCTTTTGGAGACAACTATTGATGGTGCTGAAGATGTGATTGTCAATGTTACCGGAGGTCTTGACATGACCTTGACCGAAGCTGAAGAAGCGTCTGAGATTGTTGGCCAAGCGGCTGGCCAAGGCGTTAATATCTGGCTTGGTACAGCAATTGACGATAGCATGAAGGACGAAATTCGCGTTACTGTTGTAGCAACGGGTGTTCGTCCAGATAAGTTTGAACGGGTATCTGGTGTCAGCTCACAACCACGGGTCTTCAAACAAACTGGTTCTACTAATGAACAAGCAGCTCCAAATAATGGTAGCTTCGAACGTCGTCCAAATAGCTTTGAATTTGATATGGCTGAACATCGCGAAATGCCACAGGCGACACCGCGTCATACGCAGCCAAGCCAACCAAGTTCAGCTTTTGGTGACTGGGACCTGCGCCGTGATAACATCAGCCGTCCAACCGAAAATCAATTGGATAGCCAATTAGATGTTTCTTCTTTCTCAGCCTCTGATGTGGATACTGGTGATGATGAACTCGAAACACCACCATTCTTCAAGAATCGTTAATCATGGATTTAGCGAAGAATAAAAATTTCGTCTATGAGCAAGTAGCAGCGGCGGCTGCTAAAGCAGAGCGTCAGCCTTCTGATATTTCTATTATTGCTGTTACTAAGTATGTTAACAGTCAAGTAGCTGAGCAACTGGTTGATCTAGGTGTGAAACACATTGGTGAAAATCGTGTTGATAAATTCCTTGATAAATATCAAGCGCTCAAGGATAAGGATGTCACTTGGCATCTGATTGGAACCCTACAGAGACGTAAAGTCAAGGATGTTATCAATTTAGTGGATTATTTCCATGCCCTTGACTCACTCAAATTAGCTGCTGAAATTCAAAAGAGGGCAGACCACACTATCAAGTGCTTCCTTCAAGTTAATATTTCTGGTGAGGAAAGCAAGCATGGCTTTAACCCAACGGAAGTAGATAGTATACTTGAAGAATTAGCAGCTTTCGACAAACTTGAAATTGTCGGGCTCATGACTATGGCACCGATTGATGCCAGCGATCGGGAATTGGATGAAATTTTTAAACAGACAAATGATTTGAGACAGCGTCTCAAAGAGAGAAACATAAAGAATATGCCTTTCGATGATTTGAGCATGGGGATGAGCAGAGATTTTCCAATGGCTATCTCAAATGGCTCGACATTTGTCCGAATCGGAACATCATTCTTTAAAGAATAGGAGAGAATCATGGCTATAAAAGATAGATTTGAAAAAATCGTTTCCTACTTTGATACGGATGATGCTAGCGAAGTAGAAGAAACACAGGAGACTGAGCCACAAGGTCCGCGTCCTTTACGTCAGGAGCCACAGCAGGCTCAGCAACGTCCGCAGCGTCAACCACAAGCAGCTGCTGCACCACAGCAGCAATCACAAGTTCGGCCACAAAGACCGCAAGCAGCTCAAAATCGACCTCAAGCTCGACCAGCTCAAGAAGAAGCAGTTCGTCCAAACTCTCGTCCTGCAGATGTATCAATTCCGGCTGGAGCGGGTGGGACAACCATCGCCCTTAAGTTTCCTCGTAAATATGAAGATGCTCAAGAGATTGTCGACCTACTTATCAAACATGAATGTGTTTTGATTGACTTCCAATATATGCTGGAAGCGCAAGCTCGTCGTTGTTTGGACTTTATTGATGGAGCTAGCCGAGTTCTCTACGGTAGTTTACAAAAGGTCGGTTCGTCTATGTATCTTTTAACACCAAAGGATGTTGTTGTAGATATGGAAGAAATGCACCTGTCAAATGCTAGTCAAGAAGTTCCTTTTGACTATGACATGAAACGCCGTTAGCTATGGTATTCTTTCTAGTTGCTTTTAGCTACTTAGTCAGGATACTGACACTTCTGCTGGTTGTCTATGCTCTCTTATCCTGGTTCCCAGGAGCTAGAGATTCCTGGCTGGGTCGGGCTTTGGAGGAGTTCTTAGAACCTCTGCTCAAGCCTCTACGACGTTTACCCCTGCAAATTGCAGGCTTGGATTTTACCATAATTGCGGCGATCTTTATCCTGCAAATGATTGAGAGGCTGTTACCAATTTTACTGTTTTGATGGTTGAAAATGATATTTATCAGCACTTCCGCAAGGAAGAGAGAACCTTTATTGATAAGATGAGGGACTTGGCCGAGCGGGTTGAGGATACATATACTTATCAGCTGACGGATTTTTTAGATCCAAGGCAGGTGAAAATTGCCGAGAGTGTTTTCGGACAGATGGGGATAAAGTATTACTTATCTACAGACTATCTCAAGACTGAATATGCTAGAGTAATTGCAGCGCCGGATTATTATGAATTGGAACCGCAAGATTTTGAGGTAGCTCTCTTAGAAATTAGCTATAATTCCAAATTCAATCATTTAACGCATGCCCAAATCATGGGCAGTTTCATCAACAAGTTAGGTATTCAGCGCAATGTTTTTGGTGATATTATCTTAACGGAAGTTCGGGCTCAAATTATTGTGACGAAATCTCTTGTTAGCTATTTTGCAACGGTCGAAAAGATTGGCCGTGCAGCTGTTAAGATTAAAGAGGTTGATTTTTCACAACTCCTGTTGCCTGCTAATAGGGCTAAAGAATTTGACGTTTTAGTTTCAAGTTTGAGACTTGATAAAGTTATTGCTTCAGCTTTTAAATTGTCAAGGTCATTAGCTAGTAAATTGGTAGAGCAAGAAAAGGTCAAGCTTAACTATGGCCTACTGACCAGACCTGCTGAATTACTAGAGTTGGGAGATTTGGTAAGTGTACGAGGTTATGGTCGCTTTCAGATTTACCGAGATAATGGCTTATCTAAAAATAAAAAGCATAAGTTAACACTTAAAAAATACGCTAATAAATAAGGAGATTACCTTAGTCTCATGAGGCATGAGGTCAAACACACAATAAAGTTAGACTTGAGTCTAGGCTATGAAAAAGAAGGTCAGTCAGTTTACTGAAAGTTAAAAACTGATGGGACGATGCAGTGTTAACACGATCTGAAGATGAATGACAATTGGGAGATTGTCGAGGTCTTAGATGGTGTGAACACTACAAAGTTTGTTAGGATGATTTATCGTCAGATAAATGAATATTAAAAATAAATAAGGAGGGTGACATGGCATTAACAGCACTCGATATTAAAGACAAAACTTTTCACACAAAATTCCGCGGCTATAATGAACGGGAGGTTGACGCCTTTCTCGACGACCTTGTAGACGATTTTGAAGATTTAACACGTAAAAACCGTGATCTTGAAGCGAAGATTAAAAATCTTGAAGAAAAACTGGTTTACTTTGATGAAATGAAGGAATCATTGAGTCAATCGGTTATCTTGGCTCAAGAAACTGCTGAAAAAGTTAAATTCTCAGCCAACACACAAGCTACTAACTTGCTCAGCAAGGCCAACTATGATGCTAACCAGCTGATCGATGAAGCTAAGACACGGGCTAACAAGATTTTACGTGACGCAACAGATGAAGCCAAGGCCGTTGCCATCGAAACAGAAGCCCTCAAACGTCAAAGCCGTGTCTTCCACCAACGCCTGTTGAGTACTATTGAAGGTCAGTTGAACATGATTAATTCACAAGAGTGGAGTGAACTCTTGCAACCGACTGCCGTTTATCTGCAAAATTCAGACGAGGCCTTTAAAGAAGTTGTTGAAAAAGTTTTGGATGATAACCAAACCCTTACGAGTGCTGGGACAACAACACCGATTGCAGAATCAGAATCTACTGATGATGCAACTCGCCAATTCACTGAATCTGAAATGGCTGAGCTGCAACGCCGTGTCGAAGAAAGCAACCGTATTCTTGAAGAAACACAAAAACTTGATTTGGGTGAAATTTCTGCAGCGATTGATGCAGCAGATAATACGCCTCAAGCCAAACAAGCCCCAACTATTCAAGATACTTCTGAAATGTCAGCTACAGAATTGGCTGGCGGAGAAGCCCAAACCTTTAAATTGAATATTCAAGACTAAGGAATGTCCCTAGTCTGGAGGAAAACGCGAGCAAGTCCTAATATTTCCAGCGAGCAGGTGATGGTGGAAGACCTGCAGTCCCTTAGGAAAAGCTTATCATTTCCTAGTGTTCTAGCTGAATTTATAGTAGGTTAGGAGGGTGACCCCCTTATCGTCACAAGAGAGAAAAGCTAGTTAAATCTAGTTTTTCTGAATTAAGGTGGTACCACGAGCTTTCGTCCTTATGCAGACGAAGGCTTTTTTATATTTTTCTAAGTCATTAGAAAATCTTATCAAAATGGAAGGTGTATTTATGAAATTAAAAGAGACTTTGAATCTTGGGAAAACAGCATTTCCAATGCGGGCTGGTCTGCCCAATAAGGAACCTCAGTGGCAGGCAGCTTGGTTGGAAGCTGATGTTTACGGGAAACGCCAAGCTTTAAATGCCAATAAACCGGCTTTCTTCCTGCATGATGGTCCTCCCTATGCCAATGGAAATATCCATGTTGGGCACGCTATGAATCATATTTCTAAGGACATCATCATCCGCGCTAAGTCCATGATGGGCTTCCGAGCACCTTATAACCCAGGGTGGGATACGCATGGCCTTCCTATCGAGCAGGTTTTAGCTAAGAAGGGCGTAAAACGCAAGGAGCTAGACCGTGCAGAATACCTAAAGATGTGTCGTGATTACGCCCTCTCGCAGGTGGACAAACAGCGTGAAGATTTTAAACGTCTCGGAATGTCGGCTGATTGGGACAATCCTTATGTAACCTTGACGCCTGACTATGAAGCTGCTCAGATTCGTGTCTTTGGTGCCATGGCTGATAAGGGTTATATTTATCGTGGAGCCAAGCCAGTCTATTGGTCTTGGTCGTCAGAATCTGCTTTAGCTGAAGCTGAAATTGAATACCATGACCTGGTTTCAACTTCTCTTTACTATGCTAATAAGGTTAAGGATGGTAAAGGAGTGCTGGACAATGATACCTATATCGTTGTCTGGACAACCACCCCATTCACCATCACGGCTTCACGTGGGCTGACTGTGGGGGCAGACTTTAGCTATGTGACTGTTCAAGTGTCTGGTCAAGACCGTAAATATGTCGTAGCCGAGGAACTTTTGGATGATTTGGCTGAGCGTTTTGGTTGGTCCGATTTCCATGTCTTGGAGCGTCATACTGGTGCTGAGTTGGAAATGATTACCACCGAACACCCTTGGGACGGTGAGGTTGAAGAATTGGTCATGGTCGGTGACCATGTTACCCTTGATTCTGGTACAGGAATTGTCCATACCGCTCCGGGCTTTGGTGAAGATGACTATAATGTTGGTATCAAATATGGATTAGAAGTCTCTGTAACAGTTGACAGTCGCGGTATCATGACGCAAGAAGCTGGGCCAGATTTCCAAGGTCAATTCTATGACAAGGTCCTGCCAACAGTTCTTGAAAAATTAGGGGATTTACTCCTTGCTCAAGAAGAAATCACCCACTCCTACCCATTTGACTGGCGGACTAAGAAGCCGATCATATGGCGGGCTGTTCCCCAATGGTTTGCCTCTGTTTCTAATTTCCGCCAAGAAATATTGGATGAAATTGATAAAACAGTATTCTACCCATCATGGGGGAAGACACGTCTCTATAATATGATTCGTGACCGCGGTGATTGGGTCATTTCACGTCAACGGGCCTGGGGTGTGCCGCTTCCAATCTTCTATGCTGAAGACGGTACAGCAATCATGACCAAAGATGTGACAGACCACGTAGCTGACCTCTTTGCGGAACATGGATCAGTCATTTGGTGGGAATGGGATACTAAAGATCTTCTTCCAGAGGGTTACACCCATCCAGGTTCACCAAATGGTAAATTTACCAAAGAAACGGATATTATGGATGTCTGGTTCGACTCAGGCTCATCATGGAATGGCGTCATGAATCAACGAGAAGGTCTAGGGTATCCAGCTGATCTTTATTTGGAAGGATCTGACCAGTATCGTGGTTGGTTCAACTCGTCTTTGATTACCTCAGTTGCTGTCAATGGGCATGCACCTTATAAAGCAATCTTATCGCAAGGCTTCGTCCTTGATGGTAAAGGTGAAAAGATGTCTAAATCACTTGGTAACACTATCCTTCCAAGTGATGTTGAAAAGCAATTTGGTGCTGAAATCCTGCGCCTTTGGGTTGCCTCTGTAGATACCAGCAATGATGTCCGCATCTCAATGGATATCTTGAAGCAAACCTCAGAAAGTTATCGTAAGATCCGCAATACGCTTCGCTTCTTGGTAGCTAACACATCTGACTTCGATAAAGCTGATGCGGTCGCTTATGAGGATCTTCGCCCGGTTGACCAATATATGATGATTAAGTTCAACCGGTTGGTAGCAACTATTCTCGAAGCTTATAACAATTATGACTTTATGAGTGTCTATAAGGCTGTCAATAATTTCTTGACAGTTGACTTATCAGCGTTCTACTTAGATTTTGCTAAAGATGTTGTCTATATTGAGGCAGCGGACAGTCATGTTCGCCACCAGATGCAAACTGTATTCTATGATGTTTTAGTAAAAATCACCAAGCTATTGACGCCAATTCTGCCTCATACTGCTGAAGAAATTTGGACTTATTTAGATCAAGAATCTGAGGATTTTGTCCAATTAGCTGAGATGCCAGAAGCTCAAACCTTCGCAGGTCAAGAGCAGGTTCTTGAAAGATGGGAAGCCTTTATGGCCCTTCGTACCCAGGCGCAAAAAGCCTTGGAAGAAGCTCGCAATGACAAGTTAATTGGCAAGTCCTTGGAAGCTCACTTGACAATCTATGCTGATCAAGAAACACTGACTCTTCTTGAGAGCCTTCAAAGCGATATCGCTCAGCTTCTGATTGTCTCACAATTAACAGTGACTGACCAAACAGCACCAGCTGATGCTGTCAGCTTTGATGGTGTAGCCTTTAGTGTTGAACATGCAGCTGGAGCAGTTTGTGACCGTTGCCGTCGCACAGATGAAACTACTAAGGAACGTTCTTATGGCGTAACCATCTGTGACCACTGTGCAGAAATTATCGAAAGCAATTTCCCAGAAGCTGTCGCCCAAGGTTTTGAAGTGCAAGCAAAATAACTGTGGATAACTAAATAACGGCTTATTTTCAGCTGTTGTGAGTGGCCTACAACGAAACACGAGAGAAAATAAGATTATACTCCCCTTATAGTAAACAGTGAGAAAGCAAAAATTCACTAGAAACTATAAGGGGCTTTTTCATATAGCGAATTGTTAAAATACTTTGAAATTTCTGCTGATTATCCCTTAGGTTTGTAAAGTGGACAATGCCATTTGTGAAGCAATAAGGGAGACTTCATTCTATAGTGTGGATATTTGGGACCTGTTGAACTCTTACTCACTGGCAAAGCAGAAGCTAACTGAAATTAATTTTAGTTAGCTTTTTTGGTAACCTAAAAGGAACCGACCAAATGTAATCAATTCCTTGTTTTTTGTAAATTATGAGATTAGGCCAACGATTAAAACTGTCTCAAAAAGAGTTTCTTGTTCAATAATCCTTTAGTTGTCAGTCAATGGCAGTGTAATAGTGACAACAAGACCCGGCTGGTTATCAGTGAAGCTAATTTTACCGTGATGAAGGGAAATGACTTGTTTAGTGATGATGGTTCCCATGCCGTGGGTATCGTAGTTGCGGGATTTCTGGTTGAGTTCGCGAATTTTCTCAGTGCTAATCTGCCCATTATCACGAATCAGCAACAGGGCTTGCTGATTGTTAAGAGTCAGGGACAGACTTAGCTGAGGCTTATTGTTATGCGTAAGGCTGTTAAGGAGCAGGTTATTAACTGCACGAGTTAACAGGGTCTTGTTTCCAGAAATCACGGTCGCCTCGTCTGGTAGATCGAAGGTCAAGTCTAGGTCTTCGTAGGTATTGTAAAGGTCTGCAATGACTTGTCTAAGCAGGCCATTGAGATCAAAGCTGGTCATCTCCTGCTCAATATCTTGGTTTTCTAGGAGATAACTCATGTTTAGATTGGAAATGATGTGTTCCATCTTATGGATATTAGCCTCGATCTGTTGGGTCTGTTTGTTGCTGCCATTAAGATTCTCTAACTGACTGGTGTAACCTAAAATAAGAGTCAGGGGATTGCGCAAATCATGGCTAATACCACGAATCCAATGGTTGCGTGTATCCTTGTTTTTTATGAGAAGCTGGGAGGTCTGGTTGAGAGCAGTTTTAATTTCAGACAGGTTGCCACCTTCATCAAGAGCGATGGGCTGGTTATCAGACAAGTCTGACAAGGCCTGAGTAATGGGCTTGAATTCTCTGCGAAAGCGCCACTGAGAACGAAGATAGATAAGGAGCAAAATCACGAGGATGCCTAAGAAAATACCTAAAGATAGCTTAGCAATATCAAAGAAATTTTGTGCATTGTAATAATTGGCTGGAAATTTAGCGTAGGCGCCTTTAGGGTATCCTATGATAAGCAGTTTCTTGCCTACTACAAAGGTAAAGACAGGATAGTCGTCCAGATACCAGCGTGACGCACGCGCAATATCTGCCATGCCATAGCGATGGTTGAGTTTGTCTGGCAACTGATAGGACTGCTTAATCTCTCCCTCTTCAGACAGCAGCATGAACCAGATCTTTTGCTTGTCTAAGACCTTCTTATTCTGAGCGGTTAAGGTCAGTTTGTCATGACTGATGAGAGTCTGCGCTAGAGTAGTAGGTCCTTCAGCCCTCTGTCTCATATTGTCAATGATATGAGAACTACCAAATAAAAAGATAAAAATAGCAGTAACTCCCAGAAAAACCACGGTCGCAAAATAGGTCAGCAAGACTTTGGAAAAATATTTAAAAGTTGTCATCTAATTCACCCGCAGCTGGTAGCCCAGTCCTTTAATGGTAATCAAGTGGACAGGTTTGGAAGGGTTAGCCTCGATCTTCTGCCGTACCTTACGGATGTGCGCCATGAGCGTATTTTCATAACCCTGATAATTGTTGCCCCAGACCTTGCTCAAGAGCTGGTCAAAAGTGACGATTTTATTTTTGTGGTCGTAAAGGACCTTAAGCAGGCTATATTCCTTAGCGGTCAGTGGGATTTCCCCGTCTTTTCTGAGAATGGCTGCACGCTCAAAATCAATCTGGCAGGCACTTAGTTCGACTAGCACATCCTGCTGGGGATAGCTACGCCTGAGAATGGACAGCAGACGCAGCTCCAGCTCTTTAGGGCGAAAAGGTTTGACGATGTAGTCATCCGCTCCCAGCTCAAAGCCTTGGTATTGCTTTTCAATGTCAGACACTGCCGACAGGAAAAGGACTGGCATAGCAGAAGTCTTTCGGATTTCTTTTAACACCTCAAAGCCAGAACCATCCGGCAGCATGATATCTAAAATGGCCAAGTCAAACGATTCCTTTTCCAGAAGATCTAAAGCTTCTTTTTTACTCGCTGCAGTGGTTAGCTGCTTAAATCCTGCAATGGACAGACTTTCTGTAACCATATCTAAGATATCAGAATTATCATCTAAAATGAGTAGTTTTCTGTCTTTTTCGCTCATATCTCTTACCTCAAACCTAGTATAGCATAATCAAAAGGGTGGCTCTGCTATTTTCCAAAAAATTAAGGAAGAAGTAAGGAGAGCAACAAGGAGAGATAAGGTGGGGACACTATACTAGAGGTATCAATGGGGAAACCAACAATCGAAAAGGAGAACTGTCATGAGCGACTATATTATTGAAACGGATCATCTAAGTAAGGATTTCACTGGAGAATTATCTGTCAATCAGCTGTCTATCCATGTCAAGAAAAACGAAATCTATGGCTTTCTTGGACCAAATGGTGCTGGAAAGTCAACAACGATGAAAATGTTTTTGGGACTTTTACAACCAACCCAAGGCTCAATCAAATTATTTGGCAAAGAGTTTTCTAATAATCAAATTGCCTCATTGTCAGATGTAGGATCCCTCATTGAAGAACCTTCTTATTATGCCAATCTGACCGGCTATGAAAATTTACAAATCATTCAGCGCTTACTCAAACTGCCCAAAGAAAATATTGACAAGGTGCTGAAGATTGTCAAGCTTTACGATCAAAAGGATAAGTTGGTTAAAAATTACTCATTGGGTATGAAGCAGCGGTTAGGAATTGCCTTAGCCATTGTCAAATTTCCTAAATTATTAATTCTAGATGAGCCAACCAACGGACTGGACCCTGCTGGTATTCAGGAAATCCGCGAACTCATCAAGTCCCTGCCACAAAAATACGACATGACGATCATTATTTCCAGCCACATTCTATCAGAGATTGAACAGATGGCTACGACTGTTGGTATTATCAATAAAGGAACGCTACTTTTTGAAGGGGATCTCACTGACCTTGAAGAAGATGAAAAATACCTTTTTGAGACTAGTGATGATGCAGCAGCTAAACAACTGCTAATAAGTAAAGGTTTTGAACTAGAGGAAAATCAGAGCTTGGTACTTAAGGATTATAACAAGAGCAATATTGCAGCAGCTGTCAAATTTTTGGTGGCAAATGACGTTGATATTTACCAAGTTCGCATGATTCGTAAATCATTGGAAGAGGTCTTCCTTGATATGACAGGACGTGAAGGAGGTGTCTTGTAATGCTCAATCTACGCTTAGAATTTACCAAATTAAAAAGGCGCTCTTTCTTGCTGTCCTTGATTGTCATTGTTGTTATAGAATTAGTCTGGAGCAGTCTAATTATCAATCATGAGTTGCCGGAAACGCGGGAGGCCCACAACGCCATCTTTGACATGGCTTATATGAACGACCTTATCCTTCCGATTTTTCTTGCTGTTTTGGCCTCTAGATTACTGGAGATGGAGCATTTGGGTAAGACATTTAAAATGTTGCAAACCAGCAATGAAAGTCCTTGGCAACTTTTTAGGGCTAAACTAACCTTGATGGCCGCTTTTGCCTTTGTAGTCAGTTTGCTACAAACTATCTTTTTAAAATTCATTATCCAAGCTGCACAAGTCCAGGTAACACTCACTCAATTAAGTCTCTCTTTACTGACAACTTTTTTAGTCTGTATTTTCTTATCTTGTCTTCATCTATGTTTGGCTTTTATCTATGAAAAAGCAAGTGTGACGGTAGTAACAGGCCTAATTGGTGCCTTTCTATCATTTGTTGGTATTGGTGCTTTGCCTTTGCCTATTCGTTTCTTTGTTCCGTGGCAATACTTCTCTATGATGGGAATTGCTAAGCGAATAACAGGAGCCCACACCTACCTTTTCCAATACGATAGTAGCTATCCTTTTAAATTAGTTGCTCTGCTGCTTATCATTCTTTTAACTCTCCTTGTCAGTAAAAAGATCATCGGAAAGGCGGATTTATTATGATGGCATTTGAATTTAAAAAAATCAGGAAGAGCGCTATTCCGATAATACTTATCTTCTTCAATCTTGTCGGAACCTTATTGGGAACAATGCTATTTGCCCTTAATCGCAAGTACCTTATTGATGGGACAGAAGCTCTTATCCTCTGGGGGCAAACGGTTTTCTACGCCTCACAAATTTTTACTCCTATTTTGATTGGAATCATCTGTTCTACCTCTTGTCAATTTGAAGAAACTAATAAAAACTGGCAGCGGCTCTTGAGCATTCCCGTCACACCTAGCCGCATTATTTTAGCAAAAATCGCTAGCTTATCAGTGGTTATGGCTATCAGCCAATTATTGGTACTCTGCTTTTATATGCTTAGTGCTGTCGTTTTGAAAGTACCCTTTGTGACTTATCTGACAGACTTTTTATTCTGGTCCATTACAGGATGGCTGGCGACCGTTACTATTGTTACCATTCAAGTTTTTATCAGTATTCGCCGGAAAAATTTTGCAGTACCCATTCTTATCTCAGCTATTTTGGCAATGGCAGGTCTTATGACTCTCTTTGTTGGGAATAGTCTATTTACTATCTTTCCCTATACTCAAGTTGCAGTAGGCCTCCGATCTCGCGATTTAGCACCTTTTGCCTTGTCAGAATTAGCCTTGTTCTTAGGGCTCAATGCCCTTTACATTATTCTCTTTTATGGTTTAGCAGTCAGACAGCTTAGAAAACGTTTCATTTAGGTGGTTTGTTTAAAAAGGATTAAACAAAGTTTGCTCTGCCATTTTGCAAAAAATTAAAGGAGGCAGCCTAAGGATTGTTCTTCGGGAATGAAACATCACTTAGCTCTTAATTCCGCTTTGATACAAAACTGCTATTATTAGACGAGTAAACAAATGGTTTGGCTCCAGCAGGAATTCACAAAATTCGGAAATTAATCATTAGACTATCTAAATCAGTGTGAACCCTGTTATAAGGCAACTATATCTGAGACAAGCTTTGTCAAGAAGTATTGCCAAGTTTTTGAGTTAGTAAGACAGGCCAACTGTAGTGAGCGGTCATATAACTAAGTACGAGAGGGAACCAAATTGATTCTCTCTTTTCTACTATTTATCAAAGATAATGCGACTTTCCAGTCTCTAAATTTTTTCTGGAGATTTTTTAGAGATTTATTAATGCATAAGCGACATTAAGGATGCAGAGTTTGGAGGGCTCACAGACTTTAAATACTGGTTTAGAATTGGGGAGTAGCTTGTGGGTCTATACTCGTGATTAGCTCAATAAATCCTCTCCTCCTAGAAATAAAAAAGAGGAAGCAAACTGGCGTCTACATTCCTCATTAATAAAAAATACCGCTCGTTTGGGCGGTAACTGGCTATAATCTCAGATCCACTTTAGTTTATTGTTGGAATTGAGATCTCAATCAACTTTTCTGTATGACTCGATTTGATTTGATCGGGAATAATAATATCTGGATTAATTTTGCGCTTGAAGAAGAACTCACGGATCTTCTCAATTTCTTCATCTTTGATAGCCCGATGGCGGTTAGAAATCAGGAGTTCATAGTGACCGGGTGCTTTAGAAAAAACAACATCGCTGTTGCCAGCAGAATAAACTTCAACTAATTCAGCATCAGTATTACGCAGCTGATTACGAACAAGTGATGGGTGGCTGCTCGTGGTATTGATTAGTCTCATCGAAGACCTCCTTATCGACTTTGCATAGTAACATTATAGCACGATTTTTTGAAAATAGCGGCCTGCTTATAAGGAACTATGAGATTTTTTCCACTCTTCAATTCCCCATTTGTGACTGCCTCGTTTGAGCCTGCTAATAGCTTCCTCGACTGGGAACCAAGACAGATGGTTGAAATCTTCTAAAGGCTTACTAACAGCTTTATAGCTAGTGACCTCATAGATATAAGCAGGATTATAAAAGTAGGTATCACGATGACTGGAATAGAAATATTCATCAGCCTGGCCATAGTACTGCCCAACCTGTGCCGTAAAGCCCAGCTCTTCAATCAATTCTCGTTCCAAGGCAGTTAGCTTGTCTTCATCAGCCTCAATCTCACCGCCTGGCAGGAACCAGGCTCCATTGGGGGCTTGGACTAGGATGATTTCTGTTTGGTCCTGATTGGGGATGACAGCATAGACCCCATAGCGGGCAACATAGTTTTTTCCAGCCTCTTTTTGGCCAAAAGTAGGAGTGGACATAGGAATTCCTCATCTTTAGATTTTCTGAGTTTATTATAACATAAGAGAGCCAGATGCTTGCTTGCATTTGCTGAGAAACTTGTTAAAAAGAGTCACTTGTAAGAGATGCAGAACTACTCTCTGTCAAGATAAGGATGTTCAATAACTGCTGTGGCAACCATTTAATACTGCATAAATAGAATGATAAATAAAAAAGAGTGGGACCAACCTAAAAATTGAAAATTTTAGGTTGTATTCCCACCCCGTAAGTTGACTAGGTTTTCCGTTTTGCCACAAGGCCAAAACGGAAAACCAGTTAGCAGTGGTTCATTGGTGCTAAAGCACCTAACGAACTGTAAGTGGTAAGACTAAGTCAGCGTAGCCAACAAGTTTTACCACTGCGTCAAGAGCTTATTTCCAAACAGGGATACTGGACAAGTTTTTGCCCAGCCCTCTAAGATCGTTTGCTTAGTCTGTAGAAGGACTTTCTTCCTTGCTGGCAACACTTGTTTCGGATTTTTTAGCAGCCTTAATGCTGATCTTACCATTTGAGGCCATGACAGCCTTAAAGTTCTTTTCGCTTGGATTTTCCAAATAGAAGTCAGTGATCGCATCTTCAATATGTTCTTGAATTGTTCGACGCAGAGGTCTTGCTCCCATCTTAGGATCATAACCCAGATCAACCAATTTTTCTTTGACCTTATCCGTTACATCAAGGTGGAGATCATTGCTGGACAGACGCTGATTGACATCATCCAGCATCAAATCAACGATATGAAGCAGATTTTCCTTGCTCAAAGCCTTGAATTCAACAATACCATCGAAACGGTTCATAAATTCTGGACTGAAGAAGTTGCTGAGTTCACCAAGGACAGAGTTGGTCCGACCTTCGCGGGCAGCTCCAAAACCAACAGATGCTTCTGCTTTACCAGTACCAGCATTAGAGGTCATGATAATAATGGTATCCTTGAAGCTAACAGTCCGGCCTTGACCATCTGTCAGGCGACCGTCATCCAAGACTTGCAGGAACATGTGCATAACATCAGGATGGGCCTTTTCGACTTCATCTAGGAGGATGAGGGAGTAAGGATTGCGACGAACCTTTTCGGTTAATTGCCCAGCTTCTTCATAGCCCACATAGCCTGGAGGGGCACCGACCAATTTGGCGACAGCGTGTTTTTCCATGTATTCCGACATATCAAAGCGGATCATGCTGTCGGCTGAACCAAAGAGCTCGATAGCCAGCTGTTTAGACAGCTCCGTCTTACCAACACCAGTAGGTCCGACAAAGAGGAAGCTACCGATTGGCCGATTAGGAGCCCCTAGTCCAACACGATTCCGACGGATGGCCTTAGCGATCTTATCAACAGCATCATCTTGACCGATAACGTGAGCCTTGAGGTCACTAGCCAGATTAACCAGTTGGGACTGCTCTTTTTCTTTGAGATCACCCACTGGTATATTGGTCTTTTCTTCAACAATGGCTTCAATATGTTTTTCGGTAATGACAGGAATATCTTGCTCATCCAGCTGTTGGGATTGCATTTCCTTGTACTTAGCAATTTGGTCACGGAAGTAAGCCGCTTTTTCAAAGTCTTCTTCACGAGTGGCTTGGGCCTTGAGATTCTCAGCTTCTACCAGCCTTTGATCAATTTCTTTAGGATCAACAAAGTTGAGCGTTAGGTTCATCTTTGAACCAGCCTCGTCCAAAAGGTCGATAGCTTTATCAGGCAAGAAGCGGTCTTGAATATAGCGATTGGAGAGGACGGCAGCCGCTTCAATCGCTTCATCAGTATATTTAACATGATGATAGTCTTGATATTTTGGCTGGATACCATGCAAAATAGTGATGGTTTCTTCCACAGAAGGCTCATCTACCTTGACAGGCTGCATCCGCCGTTCCAGAGCGGCATCCTTTTCGATGATACGATATTCATTGAGGGTTGTTGCCCCAACCAGTTGCAGATCACCGCGAGCTAGGGCTGGCTTTAAGATATTACCAGCATCCATGCTGCCATCTGTTGTACCACCGGCACCGACGATTTCATGGATTTCGTCAATGAAAAGAATAACATCCTGCCGCTGGCGAATTTCTTCCATCAGCTTTTGCATCCGCTCTTCAAATTGGCCTCGGATACCGGTTCCTTGAACCAGACTGACTACATCTAGGCGGATAACTTGTTTGCTCTGTAATTTTTGTGGCACATTGCCATCAACGATCTTTTGTGCCAGTCCTTCAACAACAGCAGTTTTACCAACACCAGGCTCACCAATTAGGACAGGATTGTTCTTGGTCCGTCGGTTGAGGATTTCAATGACGCGGACAATTTCCTGATCGCGGCCGATGACAGGATCGATATCACCACGACGGGCCATATCGGTAATATTGATACCAAATTCTTCCAAGATACCTTGAGGCTGTTGGGGTTGAGCCTGAGGACGGCGTCCCTTGTTGCTCCCACCATTGTTCCCTCCACGATTACCGCCATCGCGTCCCGCTTGTGTTTGTGGAGCATTAGGCAGGTCTGGGTTAAAGGCTCTGAAATTGTTTAAATCGCCAAAGAAATCATCGAAGAAAGAATCCATGGATTGGTTCTGTGGATTTTGGCTGGTTAAATTACTGTTGAGAATATTTTCTGGATCAGCTTTCATAATTCGATAGCAGTTTTGACAGAGATCAATCTGCTTTTGCTGACCATTGACATTTGCATAGAGATGTATGCTCGCATCGTTGAGCTTACAATTTTGACATAACATAGGAAACCTCCGATCTTGACCTATAGTCAATATTGGTCAAAGTCTATGCTGTTATTATAACATTCAAGCTAGAGAAAGCAAGCAAAAAGATTGAATTTTAGCAGACAAATCTCAAGAGTGCTAAAAAATAAAACGGAACGAATAAAATACAACAATTTCTTGACAAATACCCGGATTGTTGTAAAATTGTTGTATAAAAATACATTAAAAGGAATAATTTATGGCTAAATCATTTTTAAAAGAAATAGATTTTACTAAAGAAGAACTGCTGGGGCTGATTGAATCAGCTGCTAAATTTAAGGAACTTAAGAAGCAGAAGCAGGCTCACAGATATTTGGAGGGACTCAACATCGCCCTAATCTTTGAGAAAACGTCCACCAGAACACGCTCTGCCTTCACAGTGGCTGGACAAGACTTGGGAATGAATGTGACCTATTTAGGAGCAGGTGAAACCCAGTTAGGTAAGAAGGAGTCGGTGGCTGATACGGCCAAGGTTTTGGGATCCATGTTTGATGGTATCGAATATCGGGGCTTTAAACAGGAGGATGTTGAAACCCTGGCTGAGTATTCTGGTGTACCCGTTTGGAATGGTTTGACCGATACCTGGCATCCAACTCAGATGATTGCGGACTTTCTGACCCTTAGGGAGCATTTTGGACGCTTGGGGGGCTTGAATATCGCTTATATTGGAGATGGTCGTAACAATATGGCCAATTCTCTCTTAGTAACCTCTGCTATCCTTGGTGTTAACTGCACCATTATTGCTCCGGAGGGACTGCAGCCGGAGCAAGCGATTGTAGCCTTAGCCCAACAGCACAATACTGGGGCCAAACTGCTGGTAACCGACGATCCGTCAGCCGTTAAGGGTGTAGATATGATTTACACCGATGTTTGGGTTTCCATGGGAGAAGATGTAGATTTTAAAGACAGAATCGATTGGCTTCTGCCTTACCAAGTTAATCAGGGACTCCTGAATTTGACGCAAAATCCAGAAACCATTGTCATGCACTGCTTGCCTGCCTTTCATGACCTCAATACTAGCATTGGTCGAGCTATCTACGATAAATATGGTTACAGCGAGTTAGAAATCACCGATCAGATTTTTCAAAAGTTTAGTCCAATCATTTTCCAAGAGGCTGAGAACCGCCTGCATGCTATTAAGGCGATTATCTACCAATCTTATTAATAGGAAAGAATTGACCCCTAAAACCTTGTGTATGGTTCTGCTTTACCAGAGAATAAGTGAATTTTAGTTTAATATAAAGGAAAATACTGGCAAAACAGGGCAAATTTGGCTATTTTAGGGTTTCCACCTATCCCATTCTCCTAGTTTATGGTAAAATGAAATTGATTAAAAGATTAATGGAGCAAGGAGCAAAAGTAGTAGCTGGAGATATTTAGATTTCCAAGCCCCTTGTATCTTAGCTAAGGAGAATTTACATGGAATCACATTTGGTGAGAATCATTGATCGTCTCAATCTGATGACGACAGATGGGAGTAATCTGAAACGAAATTTTGAACGTGACGGTGTTGTTGTTGCGGAAGTTTCTTTTGCGAACGATCCTGAAAATGGTCCTGTTTTCACGTTGCGTGATGTCAAGGCACGTGAGACTTACACCTTCGATAGCATTGACCTAATCGCTATGGAAATCTATGACCTGCTTTATTAAGATAATCATAGAAAAATCGGGCTTTTTAGTCCGATTTTTGAATTTATGAGACTTTTAATCCACCTCACTCTGCAAGGTGCGAAATAATGCACCACCTGTAAGGGTGTTCATAATTTTATAAAAAAGATGTCCGTCACGAAATAACTGTAAGGAAACCTAGGTGCTTATCCCTATCTGAATGATTGTAGAATGGGAGCTGGCTTGGTCAATGGTAGATCTGAAGTTTTTGCAATGACTGTTCTACTAATTGATAATGCGGAATCAGGTAGGCTTTATAGGAACTTTGAGTATCTGGGCTTCTTGTCTTAACTGACATTTGGATGAGTATAATTCCGTTCCTCTGCCGATTGACAGAAAATACTTGATAGCCTTGTAAGATATTTTTCTGCGCCTGATGCCAGAAAATAGATGGCATATAGGAAGAGGCGATATGAAGATAGTTGTTGTCAAACAACCATCAATAGTGTTGAGGTAGTAGATTATGCTTTTACAACGATTGGAAATGCTGAAGCACTTGTAAGAGTTGAATATTGCTATTTGTTATTCAGACTTGCACAGGGTTCATGGAGCTTTTGACAAAGCGTCTGAATGTATTCTTGTCACGAAGGTATTAATATTTTCTGATAAAATAGGGGATCTGTCTCCTAAATCTACCTAGGTTAAACAATAGTATACGGTAAAGCTGATTGATGATTTTCTTTGCGCCAGCTCAGAGAATTTTCCATTTGGCTTTTTATTTATCTTCTAGCTATTTTTTCCAAAAAAATATGCAGGAATTTCAAAGAATTTCGAAAATTATAAAATAACATTGTATTATTATACATTTTATGGTAGAATGATTTACAAATTTATTGATGGGATCTCTTCTTTAGAGTCAGTTGCCCGTCATTAGGAAACTGCCGATTGGCTATTTGAAATAGGAGTAACTCTGTGCATTTCGATTTTTCTTTTTTGCCCAAGTATTGGGGCTATTTTAACTACGGTGTTCTTGTTACCGTTATGATTTCTATCTGTGTGGTCTTCTTTGGAACCATTCTTGGGGTGCTGGTAGCTCTCGCTAAACGTTCGTCTATCAAAGTTTTGAACTGGCTGGTGAGCTTTTATGTCTGGGTCTTTCGCGGGACTCCTATGGTTGTGCAAATCATGATTGCCTTCTTGTGGATGGACTTTAAAAACGCACCATCTATTGGATTTGGAACGGTTGAGCTTGATTTTTCGCGCCTGATTCCGGGTATTATTATCCTCTCACTTAACAGTGGAGCATATATCTCTGAAATTGTTCGGGCAGGGATTGAAGCCGTGCCTAAGGGACAAACGGAAGCTGCCTATTCCTTGGGAATTAAGCCTGGTAAGGCCATGCGTTATGTGGTCTTACCACAGGCCTTTAAGAATATCCTGCCGGCCTTGGGTAATGAATTTATCACCATCATCAAAGATAGTTCGCTCTTGCAAACCATTGGAATTATGGAATTGTGGAATGGTGCCCAAACTGTTTTGGCAACAACTTATGTTCCTTTGGAGCCCCTCTTGTTTGCAGCCTTCTACTACCTCATGCTGACAACCATCTTAACGGCTGGTCAGAAGTGGCTTGAAAATCGTCTCGGGAAAGGACAAAAAGCATGACAGATACCTTGATTAGCATTAAAAATCTGCATAAGTATTTTGGACAAAATGAAGTTCTTAATGGGATTGATTTAGATATTAAAAGAGGCGAAGTTGTCGCTATTATTGGTCCATCAGGATCTGGTAAATCAACCTTTCTTAGGACTATGAATTTGTTAGAAGTTCCTACCAAAGGAACCGTCAGTTTTGAAGGTGTTGATATCACTGACAAGAAAAACGATGTTTTCAAAATGCGCGAGAAAATGGGGATGGTTTTCCAGCAGTTTAACCTCTTCCCAAATATGAATGTACTGGAAAATATCACTTTGGCGCCAACTAAAATCAAGGGCCAATCCAAGAGTCAAGCTGAAAAGAAAGCCTATGAGCTATTGGAGAAAGTTGGACTCAAGGACAAGGCTAAGGCTAATCCAACCTCACTTTCGGGTGGCCAGCAGCAGCGGATTGCTATTGCTCGTGGTTTAGCTATGGATCCAGATGTTCTCCTCTTTGACGAACCAACTTCTGCTTTGGACCCTGAAATGGTTGGAGAAGTTTTGGCGGTTATCCAAGATTTGGCCATGTCTGGTATGACCATGGTCATTGTCACTCATGAAATGGGCTTCGCCCGTGAGGTCGCTGATCGCGTTATTTTCATGGACGGCGGTATCATTGTCGAAGAGGGCAGCCCTCAAGAAGTATTTGAAAATACCAAGGAGGAACGCACTAAGGACTTCCTCGGGAAGGTCTTATAAGCCAGCCCAGTAAGATTTGAGCTAGGCCTAGTTTGGGCAAATAACCGATAAAAGGAGCGAAAGATTATAATTTTTCGCTCCTTTTTGAAATGATTCTAATCTTCTATAAACGCCTATCTAACGGGCTTTTCTATGGTATAATAGTGGCAGTAAAAATTTTTTGGTCAGTAAAGTAGGTCCTGATGATTTTACAAGAGGCAGACTTAAATAAGTCCTATCAAGTTGTCAGTATTAATTTGCCAGAAGCCAGTCTGCGTCACCTCTCTAATCTGGGCCTCAAGGTAGATACGACCCTAAAAGTCCTGTCTAAGACCAAGTCCAGTGCTATTATCCTCTTAAAATCTAATCGTTTGGCTTTTGACACATCAATCTTAGCTAATATTGATGTGGCTGACCTAGCTGAGGAAGAAGAAATTCTCCCCTTATCGGAATTGGAAGTCGGTCAGTCTGCCTATATCGAAAATATATATGCCCTCAATGAGGCCAAGCGTCGCTTGATGGATATGGGCTTGACCAAACATACCAAGATTTATTTGCGTAAAGTAGCACCACTTGGGGATCCTATCGAAATCAGTCTGCGAGGTTACGAATTGACCTTGCGGAAATCAGAGGCTCAGATGGTTAGCGTTGTTAGAATCAAAGACCAGAAGGGAGACAGGGAATGACAGAAATTGCTCTTATTGGGAATCCCAATAGTGGAAAAACCAGCCTGTTTAATCTGCTGACGGGGACCAACCAGCAAGTGGGAAATTGGCCTGGTGTTACCGTTGAGAGAAAAAGCGGTCAGGTTAAAAAATTATCGGATGTGACTGTTCAGGATCTGCCAGGTATTTATTCGCTTTCTCCTTATAGCCCAGAAGAAAAGATTGCCCGTGATTATCTCCTTAGTAATCATTCAGATGCTATTTTAAACGTGGTTGATACAACCAATTTGGAGCGAAATCTCTATCTGACGACCCAGTTGATTGAGACGGGCATTCCCGTTACCCTTGCTCTCAATATGAGCGATGTGCTCAAGAGTCAGGGGAAGACTATTAATGCTGAAAAACTGTCCTATCAATTAGGCCTACCAGTCATTGCAACCAGTGCCCTGAAAAATACCGGTGTCGATAAGGCCATTAAAAAGGCTAGCCAGACTACAAAGGCTAACGTGGAGACTATCCAGTATCCAACCTACGATGACAAGTTTGAGGCAGCCTTGACCCAAATTATCCAAGTGCTTGGTCAAACAGTACCTCAGAGGTCCAGCCGCTTTTATGCCATCAAGCTTTTTGAAAGGGATCAATTGGTTCAGGCAGAAGTCAACCTCTCCCCTTTCCAAAAGGAAGAAATTGACGAAATTATCAAGATCACTGAAGAAATCTTTACCGAGGATTCGGAAACGATTGTTGTCAACCAGCGTTACGCTTTTATTGAGCGTGTCTGTCAAATGTCTCAGAGTCAGGATGACGACTTTAAGATGACCCTCTCTGACCGTATTGATAAGAGTGTGACCAATCGGATTTTGGCTCTGCCAATTTTTGCTATAGTCATGTTCATGGTTTATTACCTCTCTATTCAGACGGTGGGGACTTTTGGAACAGATTGGGTCAATGATGTCCTTTTCGGCAGTTATATTCCTGATCTAGTCACCAATGTTTTACAGGATTTGCAGGTGGCCAACTGGCTCCAGTCCCTGATTGTGGATGGAATTGTTGCTGGTATCGGCACTGTACTGGGTTTTCTGCCCCAAATTTTTGTGCTTTTTGTCTGTCTGGGTATTCTGGAGGACATCGGGTATATGAGTCGGATTGCTTTCGTCATGGACCGCATTTTCCGACGTTTTGGGCTATCAGGGAAATCCTTCATTCCCATGCTGATTTCAACAGGTTGTGGTGTGCCGGGAATTATGGCCAGCCGAACCATTGAAAATGAGAGGGATCGTCGTATCACCATCATGACTGCGACCTTTATGCCCTGCTCGGCTAAATTGTCCATAATCGCTCTGATTGCAGGAGCTTTCTTCCCCAACAGCCCTTGGGTTGCTCCAAGTACTTATTTTATGGGGATGCTAGCCATCATTTTTTCAGGAATCTCTCTTAAGAAAACCTCCTTCTTGGGTGGCTATGCCAGTCCCTTCATCATGGAATTGCCTAGCTATCACCTGCCCAAGGTTAGAGCCGTTCTGCGTTATGCCTTTGGCAAGGCTATGAGCTTTGTCAAACGAGCTGGGACCATCATCTTTAGCTTAACTGTCTTGATTTGGTTTATGTCTTCCTATAATTTTGCCTTCCAAGCGGTTGAAACTGATCAGAGCATCTTGGCCAGTCTCGGTCGTCTCTTAGCTTGGATGTTTACGCCGCTGGGATTTGGAAATTGGAAGGCGACGGTTGCGGCCATTACTGGTCTAGCAGCCAAGGAAACAGTGGTAGCGACCTTTGGGATTCTCTACCACAATCCAGATGCAACTGAGACCAGTAAGGCCCTCTGGACCAGCCTGCAAGGGGATTATACAGCTCTGGCCGCCTATTCCTTCCTGACCTTTAATCTCCTCTGCGCCCCATGTTTTGCGGCCATTGGAGCCATTCGCCGGGAAATGGGAAATCTCAGATGGACCTTGCTGGCCATTGGTTTCCAAACTGGTCTAGCCTATTTAGTCAGCTTAGTTATCTACCAATTAGGTTTGGTCTTGCTTTACGGTAGGTCCTTCACCGTTTGGACAGGTCTAGCTCTCTTGATTGTTGGCACCATGATTTATGTCATCCTGAGAAAGCCGAGTCAGGTCAAGGAAGAAGTCATTACCCTAGAAAATCTTCCTTTAGCAGATAAACTATAAACGAGGAGGTTTAATTCATGTCAACCCTTATTATTGCAAGCTTGATCGCCTTGGCTGTCCTAGCTGGCCTACGCCATTATATTAAGCAAAAAGGATCTTGCGGTGACTGCGATTGTGCCTGCCCCATTAAGAATGAAATGCATAAGGTCAAAAAAGTTGATCATAAGATTTCTTAATAGGAAGGGAACTGGTGGTCTTATCTTGCTGCCGCCAACTTCTCTGGAGACTGGACAAAAATTCGTCCAGTCTTCCTGTTTTTAAATAAGCTCTTGGCGCAGTGGCTGGGAGCAAGACTTGTTGGTTATGCCAACCTAGTCTTACTCCTGCGCAGTTCATTAGGTGCTATAGCACCAATGAAATACTGCTGGCTGGTTTTCCTTTTGTCGCAAGGCCAAAGCGGAAAGCCGAAATGAATGCGATGAACAGCGTTCATCTTATTTCCAA
This sequence comes from Streptococcus criceti HS-6, assembly GCF_000187975.2. Taxonomy (NCBI): domain Bacteria; kingdom Bacillati; phylum Bacillota; class Bacilli; order Lactobacillales; family Streptococcaceae; genus Streptococcus; species Streptococcus criceti. The sequence continues at coordinate 2,224,778 of NZ_AEUV02000002.1, read as the reverse complement.
CCTCCGCACAGTTGATTAGGTTGGCCACTATCACTTGCGTAGTAGTTAAACAGTCCAGTGAACTGTTTAAGGAAGTGCCTAACAATGGGACTGCACCCCAAGATGGACCGCCAATCAACCACTGTGTCAATCTGGTAAATCTTGAACAATGCTAACGAGTCTGGACTTTTTATACGTAATCTTCAAAGATTACAATGTTTTGTGGGTGAGAGCGAAGCCATCATGGCTGTTTGTCCCAGACTCTTTGAGCTGTGTGGGAGTGAAGTGGTCTGGGGAGAAATCGTTTCAGGTCACTACCTTAAAATTAGGACGTGGTGAGAACCAAAATTTTCAATTTTGGGGTTGATTCCACTCCTTTTTTGGTATAATAAAAAGGTTCAGTGGACTTCTATTGGGAGCCCAGAAATAAAAAACAAGGGCAAGCTGACAGGTCTTTGAGGATTTAACTTCACGTATAAAAAAGAATTCTTTGCCTAAAAATAAAAACCTTGGGTAAGGCCCTGTATACCGCTTGCCATGGCAATCATGTAAAGCTTGCGCAGCCTGCGTGTACGATAATATAAAATATTGGGAGTAAAAATGACAGCTAAAATCATTGATGGTAAGGCTTTGGCCAAGAAAATTCAGAGCCAGTTAACAGAGAAAGTAGCTCAGCTGAAATCTGAACATGGTATCGTGCCAGGTCTAGTAGTCATTTTAGTGGGGGATGACCCTGCTAGTCAGGTGTATGTTCGCAATAAGGAGCGCTCCGCCCTAGCAGCAGGATTTACCAGTAAAACCATCCGTCTATCAGACAGCATCAGTCAGGAAGAGCTGCTGGCTATTATTGAAAAGTACAACCAAGATCCCGCCTATCACGGGATTTTAGTCCAGCTCCCCCTGCCTACCCATATCAATGACAAGAAGGTGATTTTGGCCATTGATCCTAAAAAAGATGTTGATGGTTTCCACCCTATGAATACCGGTCACCTCTGGTCTGGCCGCCCCCTCATGGTTCCTTGCACGCCAGCGGGTATCATGGAAATGCTGCAGGAGTATCAAGTTGATTTGGAAGGTAAGAATGCGGTTATCATTGGTCGCTCCAACATTGTCGGTAAACCTATGGCCCAGTTGCTCCTAGATAAAAATGCGACAGTCACCCTGACCCATTCCAGAACTCGCCATCTGGCTAGAGTCTGCAAAGGGGCAGATGTTTTAATTGTGGCTATTGGTCAGGAAAATTTTGTGACCAAGGACTATGTTAAGGAGGGAGCTGTGGTCATCGATGTTGGCATGAATCGCGATGATAATGGTAGGTTAGTCGGTGATGTCAAATTTGATGAGGCGGCTGAACTTGCTAGCCTGATTACCCCAGTTCCCGGCGGTGTTGGCCCCATGACCATCACCATGCTTCTGGAACAGACCTACCAAGCAGCCCTAAGAAGTGTGAGCTTATGATTATTGATGAAAAATTAGTCAAGGACCTTATACACCCCCGTCCCCTTAAAAGTCATAAGGGGACTTTTGGCCGTGCCCTCCTTATCGGTGGCCTCTATCCTTATGGTGGGGCTATTATTATGGCTGCTTTAGCTACGATCAATAGCGGCGCAGGTTTAGTGACGGTTGCTACCTACTCAGCTAATATCACAGCCTTGCATAGCCACCTGCCGGAAGCTATGGCCTTTGATTTGGCAGACCAGCCACTCTTAAAGAGACAAATCCATGCGGCTAATGTCATTCTGATTGGCCCAGGTCTAGGAGATTCCCCTCTAGCCCAGAAAACTTTAGAGCTAGTCTTGACCCAAGCTGAATCAGAGCAAACCCTTATTATTGATGGATCAGCCTTGGATTTACTGGCTCAAAAGGAGCAGATTGATTGGCCTACGGAGAAAATTGTCCTGACGCCCCACCAGAAAGAATGGGAGCGCCTGTCAGGCATAGAAATTTCTCAACAAGACCAAGAAAATACCCAAGCAGCTCTAGTCCGCTTTCCCAGTCAAACGGTTCTAGTGGCTAAGTCCCACGAAACAAAAATCTATGATCAGACTGGCCATATCGGTCAATTAACAGTTGGCGGCCCCTATCAGGCAACTGGTGGCATGGGTGATACCTTAGCCGGCATGATTACAGGTTTTGTAGCGCAGTTCACAGATAACCTCTTTCAGAGTGTCGGCGCAGCCAGCTACCTTCATTCGGCCATTGCAGAGGATCTGGCCAAGGAAGCCTACGTCGTCCTCCCAACCAGCATCAGTCAAGAAATTCCCAAGTGGATGAAAAGGATGAGCGATGAGACGTAAAAAGGCTGCCAACTTTTACCACATCCTCAGCAAAATCAATTCAACCAAATAAGCAAGACTCAAAAAGGGCAGGAAGGGAACTGCCCTTTTTTCTTTGCGACTAATGATGAACAGGATGGCTAGCAGACTCCCCAGTTGAATTAGCCAGAGAAGCGAATGAAGGTCCGTGGTCAGGCCCAAGAGGGCCAAATAATAGAGGTCTCCCTCTCCGATTCCCAAGGGCAGAATTTGAGCCAAGACTCCCAGTAGAAGAAGAATCAAAGCTGTGGTATTACTGCCGCAGAAAGAACAGGTAACTAGGCCTGCTAGTAAAATAATAACCAAGGGGTAGTTCTGGTTTTTCAAATCGTAGAGACTCAGTAAAAGACTGATCAGGATTAAACAGACCTGGTTCCAGCTCAGTCCGCCAATCCAGCCCAACCAGAAGGTCAGAGCAGAGGCAATTTCTAAGAGACAATAGCTGATCGGCAATTTTGTCCCACAGAAACGACAGGCAAAACCGTTGCCTATCTCCGAAAGAATGGGAATCAAATCTCTGATGGCCAAAGCTCGACCGCAGCTGTCACAATGGCTAGGAGGCCAGATAATAGATTTTTCTGGGAAGCGATCCAGCACCAACCCCAGAAAGGAACCCAGGCTGGCCCCGAGAAAAAGTATTAAAAGAGTTTCCATACTTATTATTCCGAAAATAATTCAAATAGTTGCATATTTGCCAAGCTTGCATTAGAATAAAGGTGCCAATAAATAAGAATCATTCTAAATAAGATTTTTTCGACTACCGACAAGGTAACTCGAGACTGGGCAAAAACTCGTCCGGTATTCCTATTTTGGAATAAATTCTTGGTACAGTGGTTGGGAGCAAGACTTGTTGGCTATGCCAACTTAGCTTTCCCCTGCAAGTTCATTAGGCGCTTGAGTCGCTTAACGTAACGGTTTAGTAACTTAAAACTAGGAGGTTATATCATGTCATATTCTATAGATGCAATTGCAAAACAAGTAGTTCAAGCTGCTGATAGCCAATCTGGTTCTCGTCCAAAGACCAAGGCTGTCCTCAACCAAGCCGTTGCTGATTTGTCAAAGGCTTATTCAATCGTTCACCAAATTCATTGGTATATGCGAGGTCGTGGCTTCCTTCATCTTCATCCCAAAATGGACGAATATATGGATGCCATCAATGCCAATCTTGACGAAATCAGCGAGCGTCTGATTACTCTGGGAGGCTCCCCTTATTCTACTTTAGCCGAATTTGACCAAAATTCAAACTTGGCTGAAGAAAAAGGTACTTGGGATAAATCCATGGAGGATCACCTGCGCCGCCTCGTTGATGTTTATACCTACTTGGATAAACTTTATCAAGTCGGTCTGGACGTTACTGATGAGGAAGAAGATGCTCCAACCAACGACATCTTCACAGCTGCTCAAGCTGATGCTGAAAAGACTCTCTGGATGGTTCAGGCTGAACTTGGCCAAGCCCCAGGACTGGAATAAGCTTGATGCGTTTTATCGATAATAGGACGGCCTTTCTGGGTCGTTTTATTTTTATGAAAATTTTTGAGTTTGTTTTCCTCAGAAAGTTTCAGAAAACGCTTTCTGATTAACTTGAAAGCGTTAGCTTTTTTTGTTACAATTTGCTTATGAAAACTTTGTATGATGTTCAGCAGTTGCTTAAACGCTTCGGGATAATCGTTTATCTGGGAAAGCGGCTCTATGATATTGAAATGATGAAAATTGAGTTAGAGCGACTCTATCAGTCTGGCCTCATAGAAAAACAGGATTACCTGACAGCCGAATTGATTTTACGGCGGGAACATCGCTTGGAAAAGCAAAGAGTAGAAGAAGGGAAAACGCATGACTAAAAAATTATTGGGTATTGACTTAGGTGGTACGACCATCAAATTTGGTATTTTGACAACAGAAGGAGAAGTCCAAGAAAAGTGGGCGATTGAGACCAATATTTTAGAAGAAGGCAAACACATCGTGCCTGATATTGTGGAATCTCTCAAGCACCGTTTGGATCTCTATGGTTTAACAGCTGAAGATTTCATCGGTATTGGTATGGGATCACCCGGCGCTGTTGACCGCGAGAAAAAAACGGTAACTGGAGCCTTCAACCTCAATTGGGCTAAGACCCAAGAGGTTGGATCAATCATTGAAAAAGAGCTGAGTATTCCTTTTGCCATTGATAATGATGCTAATGTTGCGGCTCTAGGCGAAGCTTGGACTGGTGCTGGAGGCAATAATCCCGATGTTATTTTGGTGACACTAGGGACTGGTGTTGGCGGCGGTATCATCGCTGATGGCAACCTCATTCACGGTGTGGCCGGTGCTGGTGGTGAAATTGGTCACATCAATGTCCAACCCCTTGATGGGTTCGAATGTACCTGCGGTAATAGGGGCTGCTTGGAAACTGTTGCGTCTGCAACAGGTGTCGTGCGTGTAGCCCGTCAGCTGGCAGAAGAATACGAAGGTGATTCACTAATCAAGAAAGCTATTGACAACGGGGAAACCGTAACCAGTAAGGACGTCTTTGTCGCTGCACAAGCTGGCGATGTATTCGCCGATTCTATCGTTGAAAATGTAGCCTTCTACCTAGGTTTGGCAGTGGCTAATCTGGGGAATACCCTCAATCCGGATTCTCTCGTTCTGGGTGGCGGTGTTTCAGCAGCGGGTGAATTCTTGCGCAGTCGGGTTGAAAAATACTTCCTGCAATTCGCCTTCCCAGCTGTTAAGACGTCAACGAAGATTAAGATTGCTGAGCTGGGAAATGATGCTGGTATCATTGGCGCTGCCAGTCTAGCCCGTCAGTTTGCCTAATCGATTGAAAATGGTCCGCTGAGCGTTATTGGCGGATTTATCTATTCTAAATTTATTAAAAGGAGAATTTTTTCATGACATCACAAATGCTTATCAACTGGATTCTAGTTGCTGTTATTATTCTCGCCTTTTTGGGCTGGTCAGCCTGGCGGTATTTTCGGATTCGCCGTGCAGCCAAATTTATTAACAACAGCGAATTTCAGAAGCTTATGCATCAAGGGCAAATTATTGATTTGCGGAGTTCCAAGGCCTTTCATGATAAGCACATCCTAGGAGCTCGCAATTTCCAAATTCAACAGTTCAAGGAGTCCCTCTCTGCCCTTCGCAAAGATAAGCCTGTCTTGCTCTACGATAATATGCGCAGTCAGGCGATTGCCCGAGCTGTTCCAGTTCTTAAAAAGGCTGGCTTTACCGATGTCTATGTCCTTGAATCTGGCTTTGAAAATTGGGATGGCAAGACCAAGTAAATACTTGAAAAAATAGCTTGAAAATCTTGTAAAATTTTTCAAATTTATATCTTGTCAGGAAATAGGGACTATGGTATTATAGATAGGTAGCCGCTGTAGTTAAATGGTATAATAGAGCAATGGTAATGCTCCGTTCCGAGTTCGATTCTCGGTGGTGGCAGATCTAGTGAGAGGAGACTGGGACAATAGGTACCAGTCTCCTTATTTTTTAAGTGTAAGCAACAAGCCGCAGTGGTTGGAAGTAAGACTTGTTGGCTATGCCAACCTAGTTTTATCCCTGCACAGTTCATTAGGCATCCTAGCAATAATGAACCACTGCTGGTTGGGAGTCCTTATCCCTTATCAAGTAAGTGATAGGTCAAACAATCTGAGAGAGTGATGGAGAAAATCGAAATCAACTGTGCGGGGTAAGACGACAAAATCGAAATCGTCATTTCATGTTGATTTACTGATTTTTATATGTAATCTTCAGAGATTACAATATTTGTGAGTGAAGGCGAAGTCATCATGGCTGTTTGTCTCATTCCCCCCCCTCTTGGTTTTGCTCTTGTTTAATGAACCACGCTTATGACTCTGTGGAAACAGATAGTCATTCCTAGATGCTAGTACATCTTCGTCAGGGTTCCTATTTTTCTTTGAGTTGCTTAACGGCTTAATATCTTACGAGGAGGTGCAAGATGACTGTTCAGGATTTATGGCTCAAACGAGACCAGTTCAATCTCTATGGTAAATTTTATCTACCCGATCAAAGAAAAGGAAAACTTCCTTTGGTTATCATGTCCCATGGCTTTAGGGGAAATCATTTAGGAACACAAGTTTATGCTCAGCAGGCTTATGAAGCTGGCTATGCCGTTTATTCCTATGATTTTGCTGGCTCTGGGGATGGCTCAGAGAAGCAAAGTGATGGTAATTTCCTTGATATGTCAGTACTGACTCAGGCTGATGACTTACAGGCTGTTTTTGAGCAACTGCAGGAACGGCCTGAAATTAATCCCAATCGAATTTACCTTATGGGTGAGAGCCAAGGCGGATTTGTATCAGCCTATGTGGCTGGTCAACTTTCTGAGCAGCTTGCAGGTTTGATTCTCTTTTATCCTGCCTTTGTACTTCAAGATGATGCCAAGGAACGTCTCGCGAAATACGGTCTCGGACCTGAATCTCGTGTTGTCATGGGAACTCAAATTGGAGCCATCTACAATCAGGATGCGACTTCTTTTGACATCTATCAAGAGATGGTGGCCTATCAAAAGCCTGTGCTTATCGTCCACGGAGACAGCGACAAAATTGTCCCCCTCAGTTATTCTGAGCGGGCAGAAGAAACCTACGCTCAGGCTGAACTGCTGGTCTTGCCCAATGCTGGTCATGGCTTTCATGGCGATGACGTTCGTAAGGCTGGTCAAGCTATGTTGGCCTACCTGAACCAAAGACAAGCGGACTTGCGAGGTGAGGAAATTTGAGCGTCTTTCTGCAGAGTATTTCAGGTATTGTTACTATCCTGATTATGGTGTTGGTCGGTTATGTTTTAGCTGAGCGGGGATGGTTTGATGATAAATCTTCCAGTATACTGGCTCGCTTGGTCACTCAAATTGGTCTGCCCTGCTACATGATTGAAACCATCTTTGGACGATTTTCGGCCCATGATCTTAGAGTTATGCTGCCTCAACTGCGTTATCCAGCCCTGTCCATGGTTATCCTCCTAGGGATTGCTATGGCTGTCGCCCAGATCTTTCAGGTCAAGAAGTCTCACCGAGGCCTTTTTACCTCTATGTTTTTCAACTCCAACACGGTCTTTGTTGGTCTGCCGATCAATCAGGCTCTCTTTGGCGACAAGAGTATTCCCTATGTTTTGGTTTATTATATGTGCAATACGACCTTCTTTTGGACGATTGGTCTCTACCTGATTCAGCGAGATGGTGAAACAGAATCAGGGCTTAACTGGCAAAATAGCTTGAAGAAGATCTTCTCCGCTCCCCTGCTTGGCTTTATGGCCGGTGTAGCCTTGGTACTCTTAAAAGTCCAGCTGCCAGATTTTCTCTTGTCAGACCTGACCTATTTGGGCAATATCACTATCCCTCTGTCTATGATTTTTATCGGCCTATCCATTTCCAAGGCGGGCCTCAGCCACCTGCGCCTAGGAAAGGACCATCTTCTGATTCTTCTGGGACGCTTTGTGGTGGCTCCTCTGCTCATGACCCTCATGGTCCTGCCAGCCAAGATGCCTCATCTGATGAAGGAAGTCTTTATCATCCAGTCGGCCATGCCCGTTATGACGAATGCCCCCGTTGTTTCCAAACTTTACGGTGCTGATGCAGACTATGCAGCTATTATGGTAACAGAGACAACGCTCATGACCTTAATTGTCATTCCAATCTTAATGGTCTTGCTGGGGTAGGGATATGATATAATGGTGATTAGCCAAGGCAAAAGAAAAGGAGTCGTCAGATGACCTACGAACAAGAATTTTTAAAAGACTTTGAAGACTGGCTCAATAGCCAAATTCTAGTGAATCAGACAGCTGTTAAAACCAGTCAGGACGTTTGGAAAGAAGATGGGGATGAGCGGGCTAAAGAAGCTGCCATCCGCTATGAGAGCCGTCTAGATGCCTACCGATATTTGCAGGGAAAATTTGCCAATTACCACCAAGGTAAATCCTTCCATGACCTGCCAGATAATCTGATGGGAAAACGGACCTATTAAGCCCCAGTGCGTATCAGCAAAATGAACAGGCCTAAGCAGAAATATTTCTGTCTAGGTCTTTGATTTATTTCAAAAATAATTAGCGATGATTGCTGTTAAAAAAGTTGCTCACTGATACTCAAAGAAAGTCAAAACCAGACTGGGAGACGAGCCAGAGCCCGCCAGATAGCTTAAAGTTGGGAATAAAACAGGTCTAGCTTGCGTCACTGAAGTATAGCAAGGCAAAGTCAACAAAATATTATTTTGAGTTTCAAATAGTCTAATAACTGCCAGCTGAAACAAGGGTTCAACGCTCAATGGCTAAAGGATTTAAGCCCAAGTCTCATGGGGATGACGTAGAAGCATTGACTATTCTTGAGAAGGTGAACCTGATCGGTTCTTGAGCTCAGAACGTTTTCCCCTTCGCATTTGAATCTGTGATGAGGAAGATTGCGGCTTCAAAAGCTCAGACAATCAGAAGGAAAACGAAAGTTTCCAGAAGCGGAGAAGATACTAAAATCTATTGGTCTCCATCCTATAAGCAAGAATTCCAACTATTATAACTACTCAGAAGTATTTTGACCCTATCAAATAACCATAACCTTTCTCCTTATCCCCTAGCTACGATGAGTCATTCTTTACACAGTATATTCTTGCCAAAATTTGATTGGAATGTTATTTTGGCAGATTATTTAAGGAAAATAGAAGTGTTTGTCTGGAATTTAGATTACAATTTTGTAAAGAATGGCCTGAAATTGCTATTTCTAGGCCTTTTGGTGTTTATTTTCTGAAAAGAACCTGCTATAATAATAAAAAAAGTTTTTTGGAGTATAAGATGTCTCAAAAGAAAAATCGCAAAAAAGCATTGAAATTGAAAATGAAACGTCAAGGCCTGCTCAAAGGCCAACCAGTTCAAGAGGCTGCACCTGCTAAACCAGCGGCTCCTAAGAAACCAGCTCAAACGGCAGCGGAAGTCAAGCCAGCCCCTAAAGCAGACCAAGTTGATGTCTTTGCCGGTCTTGGTGCCACTAAACAAGCTAGCCTTGAAGAAGCAGGATTTAAAACTTTGGCTGATTTTGAAAAGGCTTCTGAAAAAGAAGTGTTGGCTGTTAAGGGTATTGGCCCAGCAGCAATCACTAGCTTGAAAGAAAACGGGGTCAGCTTCAAAGCCTAAGGTTTGAGGCCATCATCTATATCAGAGGAGTAAAAGCCCAAAATCTGTCACAGAGAGCGGTGAGGTTGAGAAATCCGCACAGGTAGCTTTTACGGGTTGCTGATATGTCATAACAGCATAGCAAAGTTGCAGATAGAGCTCAGCTCCATTTCTGAATATGGGTGGTACCGCGGATTATACATTCGTCCCTGTCTGGCATGATGCCAGATAGGGACTTTTTTGTTGTGAAAGGAGACAATAGAATATGCCTTTAGATTTAAACCAGTTCAAATGGACACGCCAGCCAAAATCTTATCAGATATCTGATAAGGAAATTACCATTGAAACCCTGCCGCATACCGATTTGTGGCAGCGGACCTATTATCATTTTCGTAATGATAATGCGCCTGTCTTGCAGATGACAACAGAGGAACAGTATTTCTCTCTTGTGGTCAAGACGACTTTTGATAGTCATCATCGCTTTGATCAATGTGGTGTGGTGGTTTATCTGGATAGCGAAAATTGGATTAAGGGGTCAATTGAGTATGAAAATGAAACCTTTCAACATCTAGGTAGTGTTGTCACTAACCAAGGGTATTCAGACTGGGCGACAGTGGAAATTCCTGCTGAAACCAACAGCATGTGGTACCGTCTCAGCCGCCGCGGTCAGGATTTTCGGATTGAAAATTCGCTGGACGGTGTGACCTTTAAGCAGATGCGAATTGCCCATTTAGCTAAAGCAACAGATGAGATTGCTTTTGGCATCTATGCCTGCAGTCCAGAGGATTCCTCTTTTAAAGCCACATTCACCGATTTTGCTTTGATGGATTGTCAATGGCAGGCTCATGATGGGCAGCAGCCGGATTAGAGAAAATTGCCATGCTAAAGATTTTAGAAGAATTTGATGGAAAGATTCTGCCCAACGTGGAAACGGAACGTCTGAATTTGCGTCAGCGAACGATGGCGGATGCAGCGGATGTGTTTGAATATGCCAAGTTGGCTGAGGTTTCTTATCCTGCTGGCTTTTCGCCCGTCGCAACCTTGGAAGATGAGATTTATTATATTGAGAATGTCCTCCCAAAACGCTGTGAGGAGCAAAATATCCCTTCAGGCTATGGCATAAAGCTAAAAGGAGAGGATAAAGTGATTGGCTCTGTGGACTTTAACCATCGTCATGCAGATGATGTGTTGGAAATCGGCTATACCCTGCACCCAGATTATTGGGGACAAGGTATTGTACCGGAGGCAGCAGCTGCCCTGATTGAGCTTGGTTTTACCCTCCTCAACCTTCATAAGCTTGAATTGAACTGCTATAACACCAATCAGCAAAGTCAGCGTGTGGCAGAGAAATTGGGCTTTACCTTAGAAGCACGGATTCGAGACCGCAAGGATGCCTTGGGCAATCGCTGTGATGACCTGAGATACGGCCTGCTCAAAAGTGAGTGGGAGGCAGCCCATGGATAAGGAAAACATTCTTGCCAGCACGCGCCGATTTGTGAAAGCTACTTTAGCTGGCGAGACCAGCGGTCATGACTGGTGGCATATTGCGCGTGTCACGAAGACTGCTCTGGCCATTGCAAAAGCCGAAGGAGCAGATCTCTTTATCTGTGAAATGGCTGCGCTCCTGCATGATATGGCCGACAGCAAGCTTTTCGATGAAGACAAGGCTCTGGCTGAAGTGGAGCATTTCCTAACTGAGCAAGGTTTGCCACAAGATCAAATTACTGAAATCACCAGCATCATGACAGGTATTTCCTATAAGGGGGGCCACAACACCGCCCAGCTCAGCTTAGAAGGCCAGATCGTCCAAGATGCTGACCGGCTGGATGCAATCGGCGCTATCGGCATTGCGAGGACTTTTGCCTATTCAGGCAACAAAGGACGCCTAATCCATGATCCTAACATGAAGCCAAGAGAAACTCTTAGCCTAGAGGACTACCGCAAGGGTGAGGACACCGCCATCATGCACTTCTACGAAAAACTCCTCAAACTCAAAGATCTCATGAACACAGCAGAAGGCAAACGCCTAGCCCAAGGCCGTCATGAGTTTATGGAGACCTACCTCCAGCAGTTTTATGCTGAGTGGGAAGGGGAGAGGTAGACAGAGAGATTTATATAAATTGATCAAGTTAGTTTAGAGTATCAAACTAGTAAAAGGAGATATAAATTGAGCGTAGAAGAGGTGATTAAACTACTTTCTGCATTTGGTATTGGAACGATAGTTAGTGCTATTTTTGTTTTTATTCAGTCTAGCAAGAGAAACCAGCTAGATTATATTACAAAAGAACGATCAGAGTGGCGTAAAGATATAAAATCAATAATTGTTGATTTACTAAATGGGAGAAATAGAAAATCTGCAATAAGTAGGCTGAAAACACAAATAAATCCTTACGGATATGATAGAAATTTTAAATACAGTAAGGACTATTATATGAATGATGGGCATATTTGGGATTTGTTAAACAATTTTACTTATAAGAATAAAGAATGTGAGAAACTAAGTAGATATCTAGAATTACTTTTGAAATATGATTGGGAGCGCTCAAAAAATGAAGTCAGAATCAATAATATTTATTTATGGAATATTTTAAGATGGGGCTTGATAATCCTAAATACAGTAATGCTTCTTTGGGCTGGTCAAGTAGATAATAGAGTAAACCTATACTTTGCACTTGCATCGGTCATCTGTTTACTTTTACAGAAGGTTGTTATAAGTTGGCTATCGAAATTAAATTTTGATTTATGGAAATCAAAAGCTGTCTTTTTTATAAGTTTCATATCCATGTTTTTATTTCCGTATGTTTATTCTCTGTTTTTAATAGTAATTCTATTAAATTTTTACAAGTTGCTTAAACTTACTACTTTTATAGATGTCCTGCCAATAATCTTTATTGCTATCACAATTTCTTCAGAAATATTTTTACTATATCAAATTTTTAATTTGGATCAAAAATATATATCGCAAATAAAAGCAATTAACAAAAGCAAAACATATTTGGATATGGAATATTATAAGCTTTATAATCAAAATTATAGATTAAAAGAAGAAATTGCGAGCAATAAAATAGCATTAAACAAAAAGATATTGATGACCTTAGGAAGAAACAAAAAAGATTAAATGAATCGCTAAAGGAGAAACTAAAATGAAAGAACTTTCACCAAAATACAATCCAGCTGAGGTTGAGGCTGGCCGCTATCAGAAATGGCTTGATGAGGATGTTTTCAAGCCATCAGGCGATAAGAAAGCACACCCTTACTCAATCGTGATTCCGCCGCCAAATGTGACGGGTAAACTGCACCTGGGTCATGCTTGGGATATCACGCTTCAAGATATCATCATCCGTCAGAAGCGCATGCAGGGCTTTGATACCCTTTGGCTGCCTGGCATGGATCATGCGGGTATTGCCACTCAGGCCAAGGTCGAAGTTTGTTTGGCTGACGAAGGCGTGTCTCGCTACGACCTCGGTCGTGAGAAATTCTTGGACAAGGTCTGGGAATGGAAGGACGAATATGCCGCAACCATCAAGGAGCAGTGGGGGAAGATGGGGATTTCTGTCGATTACTCACGTGAGCGCTTCACCCTTGATGAAGGCCTGTCAAAGGCTGTTCGTAAGGTCTTCGTTGAGCTTTATAAAAAAGGCTGGATCTACCGTGGTGAGTTCATCATCAACTGGGATCCCAAAGCTCGTACGGCTCTGTCTGACATCGAGGTTATCCACAAGGATGTCGAAGGCGCCTTCTACCACATGAACTACATGTTGGAAGATGGTTCACGCGCCCTTGAGGTCGCAACCACCCGTCCGGAAACCATGTTTGGTGACGTTGCGGTAGCGGTTAATCCAAATGATGATCGTTACAAGGACCTGATCGGCAAAAATGTTATCCTGCCAATCGTTAACAAACCAATTCCAATCGTAGCGGATGAACACGCTGATCCTGAATTTGGAACTGGTGTCGTGAAAATCACGCCTGCCCATGACCCTAACGACTTTGCGGTCGGTCAGCGTCACAATCTGCCGCAAGTCAATGTCATGAATGACGATGGTACTATGAATGAACTGGCTGGCGAATTTGCAGGCATGGATCGCTTCCAAGCTCGCAAGGCTACGGTTGCCAAATTAGAAGAAATCGGCGCCCTTGTCAAAGTCGAAAAAATGACCCACTCGGTCGGTCATTCAGAGCGTACCGGTGTCATGGTGGAACCTCGTCTGTCAACGCAATGGTTCGTTAAGATGGATGAGTTGGCTAAAAATGCTATTGCCAACCAAGATACAGACGATCGTGTGGACTTCTATCCGCCACGTTTTAATGACACCTTCCTCCAATGGATGGAGAACGTCCACGACTGGGTTATCTCTCGTCAACTCTGGTGGGGTCACCAAATCCCAGCCTGGTACAATGAGAATGGTGAAATGTATGTCGGGGAAGAAGCACCAGAAGGAGACGGCTGGACACAAGACGAAGATGTCCTTGATACGTGGTTCAGCTCTGCCCTCTGGCCATTTTCAACCATGGGCTGGCCTGACACGGAAGCAGAAGACTTTAAGCGTTACTTCCCAACCTCAACCCTCGTCACAGGTTATGACATCATCTTCTTCTGGGTGTCTCGCATGATTTTCCAATCCTTGGAATTCACTGGTCGCCAGCCTTTCAAGAATGTCCTGATTCACGGTCTTATTCGTGACGAGCAGGGTCGCAAGATGTCTAAGTCGCTTGGTAACGGAATTGACCCCATGGATGTTGTCGATAAGTACGGTGCCGATGCCCTGCGCTGGTTCCTCTCAAACGGCTCTGCGCCGGGGCAAGACGTCCGCTTCTCTTACGAAAAGATGGATGCTGCTTGGAACTTCATTAACAAAATCTGGAACATTTCCCGCTATATTCTCATGAACAATGAAGGCTTGACACTTGATCAAGCGACAGCCAATGTCGATAAGGTCGCTGCGGGAACGGCAGGCAACGTGACAGATCGCTGGATTCTCCACAACCTCAATGAGACCATTGGCAAGGTTACGGAAAACTTTGACAAGTTTGAGTTTGGAGTGGCTGGTCACATCCTCTACAATTTCATCTGGGATGAATTCGCCGACTGGTATGTGGAATTGACCAAGGAAGTCCTCTACAGTGACGATGAAGACGAGAAGGTGATTACCCGCTCCGTTCTCCTCTACACACTGGACAAGATTCTGCGTCTGCTGCATCCAATCATGCCATTTGTGACGGAAGAAATCTTTGGACAATATGCAGCTGACTCTATCGTGACAGCAGCCTATCCGACGGTTAATCCTGCTTTTGAAAATGAGGCTGCGCATAAAGGCGTGGAAAGTTTGAAAGACTTGATTCGTAGTGTTCGAAATGCACGTGCTGAAGTCAACGTAGCACCAAGCAAGCCAATCACTATCCTTGTCAAAACCAGCGACAGCGACTTGGACAGCTTCTTTAATAGCAATGTCAACTACATCAAGCGCTTCACCAATCCTGAAAAACTTGAAATCTCAAGTGACATTGACACGCCAGACCTTGCCATGTCAGCCGTTATCACAGGCGCCGAAATCTTCCTGCCGCTGGCAGACCTGCTCAATATCCAAGAGGAGTTAGATCGCCTCAACAAAGAATTGGCCAAATGGCAAAAAGAACTGGACATGGTTGCTAAAAAACTCAGCAACGAACGCTTCGTTCAAAACGCCAAACCAGAAATCGTCCAAAAAGAGCGCGACAAACAAACCGACTACCAAGCCAAATACGATGCAACAGTCGAGCGGATTAAAGAGATGGAGAAGCTGATGGAATAAAATGGGATTATTAAAGAAAATTTTAAATAAAAAAATTGTTAATACAAACGGTTACACAAGATCTGATACAGGAACATCTGTGCATGCCTATCTTAGGACTCACCCTAAGAATCAAGGTGTAGGAAAGAAAATAACCAAAAGTGTTATCAATGCGCTTAAAAAGTAGGCGAGATCAAAAAGCACAGTCAAAAGGCTGTGTTTTTTGGGTATAATCATACAAAATAGAAAGGATTCCCTATACATGATATTTGGATTAATATTCATTTGCTTAGTTCTCTATATAGTTAGCCGCTTAGTTAATGGTTTTCGACTAATTGATATTTTTGTAATTTTAGGTTTTATATATTTCTTATGGAGGGAATGGACGCAGTATGAATGGAATTTTAAAAATCTGACCGACTTGATTCCAATAGTGTTTCTCATAATTTATGCTATGCGCGATACTTTATGGGGGATTAGAGTAATTGGATTATCTATACCTATTATTCAACAAGTAGTGCTAAAATATATCGAAACAAAAAATAAATTACAGAATCGATACCAAGATTATTTATATGAAATAAGTGAAATAGTGCTCGTGTTAACGATATTCATAGGCTTTGGAATTCAAAATTTTTTGAAACTCCCTTATGTCGAATTATCAAATCAGAGTTTAATAGAGATATTTGGATTTGAATTTGCTATTTTTAGTCTATATGGTATCTATGCAGCTTTTTTACAATTTCTAACAGAAAATGATAAGTCATACTATTTAGGGATAAGTAAAGCTCGATTCATGCTAGATAAGTCAATCTGGCCCCGATTCACTAGAACTACCTCATTTCATATCCTTTTAGCACTGATAGTATTTATTCCCATTATTGATAAGATAGAATATTTTGATAGTATTCAAGAATTGCCATACCTTTGGCAAACTTGCTATATAGTTATAACAATGATTTATTTAAATTTATTGAAGTTGAATCTAAATATTGCTTACCGTATATTTAGATTGAATGCTGAAAAAATAAAGAGAGAGAATAATAAAGAGGAAAATAAGCGAAGAATTACAGAGATATATGGTCTTGAAAAGCAAATCAGTATAGATGTACAGCGATTTTTTACAGATGAGTTTTGGAAAGTATATGAGCATCAAGGAGATTATGTGAGAGATTATATTTCTATCAGATTGTCAGAAAGGTTGAGGTTAATTAATGATTCGGAAATAGATGAACTGGTTTTTACAATATTTGCAAGAGAGCCTTTTGAAAATTATAATCTGGCAAATAGAATTTTTGAATATATAGAAAAAAATAAGAAAAAAGATTTTGTAAAATTCTTTCAATTTTATAAAGAGTTCTGTAAAAACAAGTGGAATACTTTAAAGAATTATCAAGAATCGATATCTCCAAGTACATGGAGGTTTTTGATTGAACAAGATATCCGAATTTTTGAAAAGTTAATTGAAACCGATAAAACTCTAGATACTTTAAAAATCGAATATCCAGAAGAAATAAAACAAATGCCGTTTCTTAGAGATGAGAAAATCAGAGAATTTTTATTTAACTTATTAATTAATAAAGAAGGTATAGACTTAGATAAAGTTTTAAAAAGTGTAAGCGAAGAAATTCGAGAATTCCATGGAAAGACTACTAATCAGTTTTTTGAATATACGTATGACTTTTTAAAATTTAGATTGGTAACAATTCTAGACAAGTATGAAAATGGGAATGTTGATCTAAGTTTACCTAAATTTCAAAGACTATCTGATTACAATGTGTTTCAAAATAGTGAACGAAATGATTATGAAAACAGTATGCTTTATTCTAAAATTTGTTTCAATTATTTAGATAGAGGAAGAATTGAGGATTTTAGTCAAAGTAAAATTAAAAAATTTGATAATGATGAACAAAGAAAACACAAAATTAAAGCCCAAAAGATTAAAGATTTGATTTCAAGTTTGAATGAAGAATACCGATTAGCTTTTATGCTATATCAACTATTCTATACAGACCGAATTCAGTGGGATGATAATCTTGAGTTTTATGATACGGAAATAAAAAAAATAATGAATTATGATGAGCAGTATCATGATTATTTATTTGATCAAGCTAAAAAGATTATAGTTTCCGAGACAGATATTGATCATCGTATTACTGAAATGTTCTTAGATAAGCTATGGAAAACACGTAATGAGACAATTAAAGATTTTTCTTGGTTTGACCAATTTGGTGAACAACACCTAATGTCAGATTTTAAAATTATGTATATCCAATGGTTATTATCGAGGAAAGAAGATTCTTATCCGAAGAGTAGATTTAATATCGAAAGAGACTTTCCCATTAAAGTATGCAAATCACTTGTTGGAAAAATAAAAGGAAATGGGGAGATGTCAGTTAAAGATTTGAATTTGAAATGGAGGATTAGATGTAAAGAAGAAAGGCTTGGTTATTTTTGTCGAGAGTATTTAATTCTTACTGATAAATTAGATTCAATTTTTGAAAAATACCGTTCCTATGGTAAAAAAAATAACATACAAGTTTCAGTTGAATATCTTTTGCATAGTGGTAAAGTAAATTTATCAGATGTCATAGATAGTATATCGGTATCAAGTTTACTTCACTTGGAATGGATTTTAAAATGGAACTATAATCATTATACCAGAGAGTCTAATTACACTAGTAGAACATTTTTTGATACGATGACTTCTAATAGTTGCTATTATTGGTCTGGTGGAGAAGGGATATTAGAATTTTATATTGTTAAAATTATTGATAATTTTTATTATAATTTGTACCAAGATAGAGAATTTATGGATGGTTTTAAACGTCATTTAGAATCACAACTAAATTCATTGAATAAAACTATTGAAGAATATGTAGAGTCAATTGGTGAGAAGGTGACTGGAATAGATAATATTTCAATTTTACAGAAAGAACAAATTATTTCTAAATTGAATGATATTTTATTCTATCAAGATAAACAACTTGAATCAAAAGTAAGAAAAAATATTGGTATAAATGGTGGATTCATATCTTAAATTATAAATTAAACATCCTCATCCAACTTGTCTTTTATATCAAAATGTAGTAAAATATAACTACAAACAAAAATTTTAAAAGGAGTAATACCATGGCTGTACCAACTTCAGTTCGTTTGTCGGATGAGTTAAATGAAAAACTGACTTTATGGACGAGTTCCCACAATATCAGCAAGTCCGAATTTATTGCGCAGGTTTTGGCAGAAAAATTGGAAGATCTCTATGATATCCAGGAAGCTGATTTGGCTATGCAGGAGTGGTTTGATAATGGACAAGTGACCTACTCTCATGATGACATGATGAAGCGTTATGGCTAAATATCAGGTTCGCTATGCCTCGACCTTTTTTAAGGCTATGGATAAACTGGATAGGGGAACACAGAAGGTGATTGCCAAATGGATTGATAAACATTTGGTAAACGTTGACTTTCCCAAGGCGCCAGGGAAATACCTAACAGGAAATCTTTCAGGTTATGTTCGTTTTCGTGTAGGTTCCTATCGAATCATTGCTCAGGTTGATGATGAAAAGTTTATTATTATGAATGTCCATGTAGCCAAACGATCAGAGGTTTATAGATTTAAGGGAAAAAATTAAGATTTTCTTCGGCTTATTTCAAGGTTAAAATAATCTGTTCTCCTTATACCGTAAAGCTCCTATCCAAGTCCATCCGAGAGGTTGGGTTTGGTTTTTTGGTATGATTGTCTGCGTAAGCAGGAACACGATCAGAAATTGTTTATACTTCTAGTCACCCCCTACCTCAAAAACCAGTTTATAATCCACCAGATCCTTAACAGAAAAATACGGTGTTTAGCCGTATTTTTTGCTATAATGATGGCAAAAAATGGAAGGAAAACACGGATGATGCAGGGTAAGCAAGCTTGAATAATACCCTGAATACGATAAAGATGAGTAGGAGTTTTATGACGAATGACACAATGTGGTTTGACCAATTTTCAAATAAGATATTGGATAAGGGATTTGATTATTATCAAGCTGGCTGTGTTTGTGGTTTGATCAAAACTTCAAGGGGGTATCGCGCCTCTGTGTCTGGGAATGAAGATTACGAAGTTATTCTAGAAATTGATAATGACACCCTGGGGCAAATGTGGTGCGACTGTCCTTATGCCTTAGAAGGGCATAATTGTAAACACATGGCTGCGGTTTTATACGCTATCGGCGATGATACTGAAATCAAGAGTTCAGACGTAGAAGAGACTAATGCTGTATCTGAACTAATTGCGCAGCTGACGGAAGAAGAGTTACGAGATGCTCTGTCTTATTTGTGTCAAACAGATCAATCACTTGAGATGCTACTTGTGACGCGCTACAGTAACAAGATTGGTCAAAAGCAGATTGCCCATTTAAAGGCCGAATTTACGTTCTTGGCTAATAAATACAGCGACCGGTATGGTTATATTGATTGGCCTAAAGGAAAAAGCTATAAACGTGATGTCGTTAACTTTCTCAACCAGAAGATTTTAAATTTGATTCAAAAACAGTTTAATAGAGAAGCATTTGAATTGCTTGGCTTTATATTTGCAGAAATTGACGAGCAACAAATTGAAAATGGTGAGATTATCGGAGCGCTTTTCAGCCATTGTTCCCAGCTTTGGGAGCAGATCTATCATCAGGCTGACAGCGATTTCAGACAGGAGATGTTCATCTGGTTTAATCAGTATCAGCTTAGCCATTTGAACGATAGTTTTGCACAAGAATGTGTTCAAGATTTTTTGGAAGAACACTTTCAGACACCAGAATATCTGGAAGAAAAACTATGGGCTCTGGATCAAGTTATTGCGCATCTGGAAGAGCGGCAGGCTGATAATGACTCACGGTATCCTTCTTATCAATTTGAGGATTTCGTGGTAAAACGCTTGACACTGATGGAGGATCTTGGTTATAGTCAAGAAGCCATTGAATCTTACCAAAAAGACTATTGGTTTATCCCACAGGTTCGTATGACAGCGGCTCATAAAGCCTTGTCTGAACAGCGATTAGATCGTGCTGTTGCCATCCTTAAAGAGAGTAAAATCTTGGACAGTAATTATAAAGGACTGGTGCTTCGTCACAGTGAGCTTCTAATGGCTATTTATCAGAAGCAAGGAGCTGATAAAGATTATAAGAATGAGCTGATAAAATATGTTTTTGAATATGGTGAGGATAACTTAGATAAGATTGAAAAATTAAAAGAGCTCTCTAGTCATGAAGAATGGCTGGATTATCGTTCACGTTTACTGTCTCAGATGAGCACAAAGGGACGTTTAGCGCTGTTAGATAAAGAAGGCTTATATCGTCAGCTGCTGGATGCCATTCTATCTATACCTTTTCAGCGACACTATTACCTTGATCAGTATGAACAAACGTTAAAAAATTTATTTCCAATCCCAGTCAGGGATGCTTACATTAAAGAGGTGTCGAAAATGATAATGTCAGCCTCTGATCGGAAGACCTATAGACTTTTGGCTGACTACTTAAAAAAGATAGCCACCTACCCTGATGGTCAAGTGATCGGCAGTAAAATAGTCCATAATTGGAAGGAGACTTATCCTCGTAAGCGTGCCCTGTTAGAAGAACTACGTCAGGCTGGGTTTTAATGGAGGTACTCTATGCTCCTATGGAGTCTAGCAGCTTGGAGATAGGCTAGTGCAGCTTGTTGCCTAAAAATAAGAAAGCAGCAAGGGCTAAAAGAGAAAATTGACTGTTTATGAAGTTCCATTGAGCAACTTCCCTTAGGCCTTTCAATGATCATTGTCCGCAAACCTTATTGACTACCTTGAATAGTTCATTGGCCTCTTTGAGTAGTTTCGGATCTTGATGAAGCCTAGTGGTAATGCCTCTTAAGTTATCAGATGTTAAAGAGTGTCTTTATATGAGTGATTGGGAATTTCAACACTATTATGATAGGCAGTCTGATAGTCTTTTATTGATTCATGATCATATGGTTAATGGTGAAGCAGATTCTGATTTAGTTGAAACGGTTAAAGAAGGAACAACTGACGAGTATATTCCTTTGCCAAGCCAATTTGATATTGACGACTATAAAATGATGGCGGATTTTATTGAACAGTTGCCATCAGGGAAAGCTCAAGAATCCTTAACAAAAGCAGTACAAGGGCGTGGTGCTTTCAGGCGTTTCAAAGATACGGTATGTTTATTGGAGATTGAAGAAGAGTGGTACAACTTTCAAGAAGAATGCTATAGCAAGATTGCACGAGATTGGTATCACAGGTATGGTATTAGAGTGATTGAAGAGTGATGAGGAGGAGATGTTAATGACGGCTGTATATTACGAAAAATCCACGGGCAGGCAGGTTAAACAGCTTGCCCGTTTTCCATATTATAAGAGCGATGAGCAGCTGAATTTATTGGAATATCAAGATAACAAGGAAAGATTTCTTATTAACGATAACCAGCTACAAGCCGACTTTGCACTCCAGTATTCACAGTTTACGACTCGCCAAAAGCTGCAACTATATTTCTCTCTTTTCAAGGGGCGCAGAGATGTCTATGCTAAATCCTATATTAACCAAGAGAAGAGGGGAATATTCAGTATTATCCTTCTTATCACTACGGTTGGCGCAATCTTCCTCCTGAAAAAAGGACCTATGCTCCTTTAACAGATGAGGTACTGAAAAATCATTTGCGCGGCAATAACAGAATCGGCCTCTTCCCTATCAGCCAATCGGACACCTGCTCTTTTTTAGCTATTGATTTTGATAAGAAAGATTGGCGTGATGCAGTAACGGCTGTAAGACAAGCGGCTGATCAGCAAGGCGTAGAAGCTTATGTAGAAATTTCTCGTTCAGGAAATGGTGCCCATGTCTGGTTTTTCTTTGACAATGACATTCCTTGTAAACAAGCTCGAGATTTTGGAAAGACCATAATAAAACTAGCCATGCAGGAGTCTAAATCTATTTCATTTTCTTCTTTTGATCGTATGTTTCCTAATCAGGATCTTCTTCCTAAAGGTGGTTTTGGAAACTTGATTGCTTTACCTTTGCAAGGAGACAGTTATAAGGAAGGGCGGACTGTATTCGTTGATCGTGATTTTAAACCTTATAAAAATCAGTGGAAGTACTTACAAGATGTTAATAGGATAAGTTCAAAACAGTTGAAAAACGTGCTAACTATAGAAAATGAATCAAAAAAGGATAGCAAAGAACTGTCTCTTAGCTTATCAAATGTTTTGAAAATTGATAAATCAACATTGTCAACTAAAACTGCTTACTTTCTTAAAAACTTAGCATCGTTTCCTAATCCAGAGTTTTATCTAAAGCAAGCAACTAGGCAACCAACCTACCAAACACCAGAACGCATTTATCTTTTTGAGGAAAACGATAAGGAGCTGAGGCTTCCGAGAGGATTACTGACACGGATAAAACAAGAATTTGAACAAGTCAATGTATCTGATGAGCGCCCTCGTCAGGAGACCATACAGGTATCTTTTACAGGTCAATTACGACTTGAGCAGGAGGTAGCTTTATCCGACATGACGAATAAGGAGAATGGTCTTCTATGCGCAGAAACGGGATTTGGAAAAACCGTTTTAGGAGCAGCTTTGATTGCCCGCCTCCAAAAGAGAACGATTGTTTTGGTTCATAATCGTCAACTACTAGAACAGTGGTTAGATAGACTTTCCGATTTCCTCTACTTTGAAGAAGATGAAGCTGTGCGCTATACACCATCTGGACGGGAAAAACGGATTGGTCATATCGGACAATACCAAGCTGCTAAAAAATGGACAAGCGGACTTGTTGATGTTGTTATGATTCAATCGCTTTTTAAGCATGATAATATTGATAAATTTCTTAGCTCCTATGGGATGATGATTGTAGATGAATGTCATCACGTAACTGCTCGCCAGTTTGAGAAAGTTGTTGCTCAGTTTTCAGGCCAGTACCTTTACGGCTTAACGGCAACACCGGAACGCAAGAATGGGCATGAACCTATTGTTTTTCAGAGAATCGGTGAAATCTTACATATTGCAGATAAAGAAGACACTAATTTTGAGAAGTACCTTACGCTTCATTTAACGTCTTTTGGGAAACTAGATATTGAAAAATCTAAGAGTACGAATTTTTCAGAGCTCAACCAATGGCTTGCTGAAGATGTCACCCGGAATAAAATGATTGGTCAAGACATCTATCGGTCCTATCAAGAGGGAAGAAAAATTCTGGTACTTGTCAATCGTGTCGAACATATCGAACATTTAGGAGAATTACTTCAGCAAAAACAGTTGATGCATGTTTTTTATTTGAGTGGTAGAACAAAGAGAAAAGATGTGCAAAAAAATTTGGAAAAATTAACGGTTTAGACGACAATCAAGCATTTGTCCTTTTATCAACTGGCAAATTTATTGGTGAAGGATTTGATTTGCCAAAATTGGATACTCTTATTTTAGGGGCTCCTTTATCTTGGAAAAATAATCTTATCCAATATGCTGGAAGATTGCATCGTCCATATAAAGGGAAAGATAAAGTAAAGATTTTTGATTATCTTGATATTTACATCCCTTACCTTGAAAAAATGTATCAAAAGCGGCAAGTTGCTTATAAAAAGATGGCTTATCAACTAGAAGGAGATAAGAGGGAACAAAGTCTATTCGATGCATCTTCCTATGAAAAAGTATTTAAAGAAGACTTACAAGAGTTGCAGTCAAGTATTTTACTAAGAATAAACTCTTTTACCTCTCGTAAGGTATATGACTTACTGCGACTTTTATCGGGGAAAAAGCTAGAATTCCAAATTCCTAAGGAACACCGCCTAGCTTTATGGTTAAAAGGCTTCGAACAAAAAATGGTAAGAGTAAGTCTAATAGACGAAAAATTTTCAACGAATTTGTTAGTCATTGATGAAAATATCGTATGGTATGGCAGTCTTTCGCCATTAGCTGACAATTTTAAAAACGATATGAATTTATTGAGACTGGAAAGCCAAACAATTGCTAGAGAATTTTTAACTGAAATAGATAAGAAAAGGTGAGAAGAGACTAGGATGAATGTTCTGTTTCATGTTAACTATTTTAGATAGAACAGTTTAACGCAGAACAGGTGATGGTTAAACAATATCTCGAGGAACAGAACACCCTGTAACATTGGCTTATCTTGTGAGGCTGGGCAAGAACTCGTTCAGGCCTGCTGTTTTGTCATAAACTTTTGACGCAGTGGTTGGCTGATTTCCCCTTTGCCACAAGGCCAAAGCGGAAAAACTAGCTAACTGTGCGGGGGTGGGTTAAAAGGTCTGGGAGACCTTTTTAATCGGGAAATGAAGTTTGCAGAGCAAGTGTCAAAAACGGTCTGGGGATCGTTTTAGATCATTTCAGGTCGCCACCTTAAAATCAGGAGGTGGTGAGGACCGAAATTTTCAATTTTTAGGTTGATCCCACTCCCTTTTTAGAAAAAATAGAATGTTTTCGTTTGTGTAATTTTTGCTCATGCTTTGTTGAAAAACGAATTGGCAAGCACTATAATGAATGCGCATACATCCTAGAGGGTGGAATCCTAAAACTCTGATTATCCCTGATTAGGGGATAAGGACTGACACTTTCGCGTGATGAAACGGACACGGGCCTAATTTCCTCGAGGAATAGAGAACACTCCTTGTGTGCCAGCACATGGCGCCGTTCCCCATTTTCCTGTCGAACATTTTCGCTAAAGCGAATCGGCCCCTAGTTATCTTATAGGAGGCAGCTTATGTTTTCATTTTTGCAACCGTCACCTGATGCTACAGAAAAAGTTCCTGCTGAAAAAATAGCCCGCAGCTATCGCTGGCACCAGATTGGCGTTTTAGCCGCACTGTGCTTAGGCTATATTGGCTATTATATTATTCGTTTGATCTTCACCACCGAGCAAAATGATATTATGAAGGTCTACGGTTATACAACTGCTCAGATTGGCCTTGTTTTGTCTTGTTTTGGCGTAGGCTATGGCATTTCAAAGCTTTTTATGGGAGCCCTCAGTGATAAAAGTAATACCATCCGCTATTTAGCAACTGGATTGATCATTTCGGCTCTTCTTAATCTAGGTTTGGGGTCAACGCGCAATTTTTATGTCATGATGGCGCTCATGCTGGTGATGTCAATCGCTCAGGGCATGGGAGCAGCGGCCTGTCAGCGAACCATCCAACTTTGGTGGGGCAGGCGCTGGCGTGGAACCATTTTTTCCATCTGGTCCTCGGCTCATAACGCAGGTGCTTTTTGCTGTGTTGCAGTCGTCCAGATCGCCAGTTTCCTTTTTTCAGGCTCTATCACAGCCGTCTTTTACACAGCCTCAGTTGTTTCTTTCTTAATAGCAGCTTTTGTGCTTTGGGCTGGTTCGGAAAGACCTGCTGCGGTGGGACTTCCTTCTATTGCTGAATATACAGGTGATGCGGTTGTTTTAGAGAGCGGAGAAGCAGCTGCGGATGACTTAACAGACCTTCAGCTTTGGAAAATTTTTGTCCAATATATTTTAAAAAATCCTATGGTCTGGGCTGTAACATTAACCTCAATGTCCCTCTATATTGTTCGCTACGGCGTCATGTCTTGGATTCCTAGTTATTTGGTTCAGTCAAAGGGCTTTGAGCCTAGCTTTTCCAAATGGTTGGTTGGTATTTTTGAGTTAGCCTCTGTACCTGGTGTGATTCTCCTAGGAGCAATTTCTGATTCTCTAAAAAATCGCCGTGCCTTGGTCTGTTTAGCGAGTGTTATAGGATTACTGATTTGTTTAACGACTTATTTCTATAGTAAAAATGCTACCTTGATTGTTGTTGTTCTCTTTATTATGGGGACTCTAATTTATGCTCCCCTAACATTGGTAGGGCTGATGGTCAATGAAGTTGTGCCTAAATTTGCCGTCGGTTCCTCGACAGGCTTCATGGGCTTTTTCCAATATATATTTGGTGAAACCTTAGCAACCGCCCTGATTGGTATTTTAGTTGCGAGATTTGGCTGGGTAGCCAGTGATACTGTCCTTTACGGTGCCTGCATCTTAGCGGTATTTTTACTGATCTACATCATGATCCATGAAGCTCGAATGAGGAAAGCTTTGGCCAATCATTAGTTGGGTTAATACTGAAAAATGGAGCAGGTTTAATTGGGTACATGATTGCCTGCTGGCATGTGAGAAGCTGGATATTTAGCGTTTAGACTTTCACCTATGCTATCAAACTTTAAAAACAGAGGAGGCGGGGAATTTTTCTGTCCTGCCTCTCTTTTTAGCCCTTTGCAGCAACGAACTGAATTCAAGTTGCGCAATTCTCTTGAAAGGGAATGAGGCTTGTGAAGAGATTTTTGTCTCAAAAATGAAAGTGTTATAATAAGAGGTATGAAAAAACGTTACAATACTGTCAATGACTATTACCGTCAGTTGTTTGGCGAAAAGATTTTTAAGTTGCCGATTGACGCAGGATTTGACTGTCCCAATCGAGATGGTACGGTCGCTCATGGCGGCTGTACTTTTTGCACCGTATCGGGTTCAGGGGATGCCATTGTGGCACCAGAAGCACCCATTCGCGAGCAGTTTTATAAGGAAATCGACTTCATGCACCGCAAGTGGCCAGATGTTAATAAATACCTCGTTTATTTTCAAAATTATACCAACACGCATGACAAGGTCGAAGTCATTCGTGAGCGTTATGAGCAGGCTATCAATGAGCCGGGTGTCGTTGGTGTCAATATTGGGACGCGCCCTGACTGTCTGCCAGATGAAACCATTCTCTACCTAGCTGAGCTCTCAGAGCGTATGCACGTCACGCTTGAGCTAGGACTGCAAACGACTTACGAGAAAACTTCCGAGCTGATCAACCGTGCTCACAGCTACCAGCTCTATATCGATATTGTCAAGCGCGTGCGGGAGCTAGCTCCCAAGGTAGAAATCGTCTCCCACCTCATCAATGGTCTGCCCGGGGAAACGCATGAGATGATGGTGGAGAATGTCCGCCGTCTGGTGCGGGATAATGATATCAATGGAGTCAAGCTCCATCTCCTCCACCTCATGACCAATACCCGCATGCAGCGCGACTACCATGAAGGACGCCTCAAACTCCTCAGTCAAGAGGAGTATGTCTCTATCATTTGCGACCAGCTGGAGATTATCCCTAAGGATATCATCATTCACCGCATCACAGGCGATGCCCCGCGCGATATGCTCATCGGCCCCATGTGGAGCCTTAATAAGTGGGAAGTCCTCAATGCCATCGACCAAGAAATGGAAAGACGGGGTTCTTGGCAGGGGTGTAAGTGTTAGGTAAAAAGAAAAAATTAAAAATAGAATTTTTCAAAGGACAATTAAATAAAGCTGTTGAAGCTGGAATTTATGGTATGTATCTTTCGAAGCACAATGAAAAACAATTATTGTATATTGGAGAATCCTCCAGTGTTATCGTACATGCCAGCCAACATTTATTAGAATTGCGAAATAATCCAAACTATCGAGGTCTTACGGATAAAACGATTGATGATGTTTCTCTGACCTTATCTTTTGAATTGTTGAAAACTGCAGTGGATGATAAATTATTGATGGGCGAGAAGGAACGTAAGGAACAAGAAAAGAAGCTAATAACTGAAGCTATAACTAGTTCGGATTCAAGGAAAAGGCCATTACTTCAAGATGGAATTAGTGATAGGGCAATTAAGGATAGAGAAGAGAGAGTAAAAAGAGTGGAGGCTTTTATAAAGAAGGTTGAGCTGCAATGATCACCCCCATTCACCTCTCACATAATTTTAGCGAGGAATAAAGTATGTTCTACGATTTAACACTGTTGCTGACGGCTGTGATTGCTGGGTTTATGCTGTCCTATTCGGTCACATTGGGTGCTTATTTTAATTATTTATTGCGCCAAGAGCTAGATCAAGGTTTTTCACATTTTTACAGCCAATTTAGACGGAATACTGCAGTTGCCAGCCTCTATCGTATGTGTGTCAGCTTGCAGTTTTTCTTAGGGTTAATGTCTCTTTTAGTAAGCAGCCCTTTAGTAACCGTTCGTGTATTGGGGATTATTCCTCTAATGGTATTACTGGTTTGCCATCATGTGACAGGCTTTGCAAAAAGTGAAGAGGCCATCAATAGCGGTAAGCCAATTTCAACTGATATGAGACAGAATTATCTCAAATGGAATTTACCCCTTCATTATTTCTACTTTGTTATCTATTTCGTGAGTGCCTTAGTGCAATTGTACTATCGTTAAATCCCAAATAAGGGAAATGGTTTGTCTTATTCACCACAAAAACGTGCTCATGAGGCTAACCGCAGAATGCGATAGGGGCGAACCGTAAACTATGCCAAAAGTAAGAACAAATTAGGAGAAATTTATGAAACTCAATGCAATACCAGCCTTAGCCGATAATTACATTTGGGTATGGTCTCAGGGGGACGAAGCCATTATCGTTGACCCTGGGGAAGCCAAGCCAGTCTTGGATTATTTAGAAGAACACAATCTCAAAGCGGGTGCTATTTTAATCACTCATGTTCATGCTGACCATATCGATGGCATGGGCGAGATTGTAGCCCAATATCCTAACGCCAAAACTTATGGACCCAAAGAAGTCAGTCATTTGGTAGACACTGTCCTCAAAGACGGCGACATCATTGAACTCTATGGGTCTCAAATAGAGGTCTTTTTAACGGGAGGCCATACGGAAGACCACATTTCTTATCTTGTGGATAAGCAGCACCTCCTGTCTGGTGACGCGCTTTTCTCAGCGGGATGCGGCAGAGTCTTTACAGGAGACTATAAGGCTCAGTACAAGTCTATGGTCTTCTTCAGAAGTTTAGCGGATGATGTTAAGGTTTATGCAGGTCATGAATACACACTGACCAATTTACAATTTGCTCTGACACAAACGACAGATGTTTTCGTCAAAGACTATTATGACAAGACGAAAGCCCTTGTCGAGCAAGGCCTTCCAAGCCTGCCATCTACCATAGGAGTAGAAAAACAGATCAATGTTTTTCTCATGGCCAAGGATGTCCAAGAATTTACAAGATTGAGAAACTTGAAGGATAATTTTTAGAAAAACATACCAAGAACGAACAGGTAAGGAAACTTTTATGATCAAACGCCCTATTCAGCTTTCCCATGATTTTTTAGCGGAGGTGTTAGACAAGGACAGTATCGCGGTCGATGCGACCATGGGAAATGGTAATGACACCGCCTTTTTGGCTAATCTGTCTAAAAAGGTTTACGCTTTTGATATTCAGGAACAGGCCCTTGAGAAAACGCGGGAACGCTTGGCGCACCAAAACCTGACCAATGCCCAGCTGATCCTAGATGGCCATGAAAAAGTGGATACTTATGTATCTGAGCCTATCCGCGCAGCTATTTTCAATCTGGGATATCTGCCTAGTGCGGACAAATCAGTTATCACCAAACCTGATACAACCTTGAGTGCTATTGGAAAGATTTTAGAGCGCCTAGAAGTTGGCGGCCGCTTATCCATTATGATCTACTACGGACACAAGGGTGGCAATCAGGAAAAGGATGCTGTCCTAGACTATGTCCGCCAGCTGGATCAGAACCGCTTCACAGCCATGCTCTACCAGCCTCTTAATCAGGTTAATACCCCGCCTTTTTTAGTCATGATGGAGAAGTTGAAATAAAGCAATCCCCCTTTGAAAAGCAATAAGAGAGGTTTTGAAACAGCTAAAAAATTAGATGCTTTTACACGTTCATCTATCCTGCTTTGGATAGATAAAAATCTTCAAGGAACGCATAATCCAAGGCAACATGGGAAGGGACTGACTGCCAATTGATTTGGGGAGTGGCGTTATCGTGTAGGTGATTATCGAATACTAGCCACTATTCTTGAAGATGAAATCATTATAGAAGTGTTTGCGGTTGGGCATCGTAGTGATATTTATTAGCGAGTATATTTACTCTTGCCATTAACGACAGGCCTGCTCAATCAAGTTTTATACGACATCTTTTTAGTAATGGTGAAAATGGTTACTTAGCTAGTGTTAATAGAGTTTTAAAGAATTCCTATCAGAGAATAAACAAAGGCATTATTAAGGAGGCGAACAAATGATCACCAAGCAGGAAATCTTGGATAAAAAGTTCTCGACAGAATTTAGAGGTTACAATAAGGAAGAGGTTGATGAATTTCTCGATGAGATTATAGCAACCTTAGACGCTTTGGAACAGGGAAAGCCATCCTCCAACGGTGGCATCAAGGCATTGAAGTCGGAGATAAATGATTCTCCGTTTTATTAGATTTGATAACCAAAGAAGCTGTCAGAGCAATGACTCTGGCAGCTTTTATGATGTAGCGTTAAGAGGAATTATCTCTCTTCAAATTTCTGAATATCACGAGCTCCGTAGTCAAAGGTGCGAGGTTGCAAAGTCAAATGGTTTTTAGAGGAAGTGTTGAGGGAATGATGGAAATTCTACACTTAAAATTTTGCTTATAAAGTATGAACGGTAATAAATTGGTCCTGATATTTAAACTGTATTCGTGATATAATACATCTATAATATTTATTATGAATAGATGGGAATAAAAATGTCAGATTCTTTTGTAGTAGAATTAATAAAACAGGTTCAGCCTAATTTTAGCGGAATTAAATATTTAGCAGAGTATCTTGGCTTTAATATCGAAAAAGTCGAGAGTATTAAAGAGTCATTTGAAAACGATACTATTTTTTCTTTTGCGCGACCAAATGATTTAGAAGGAATTTTTGCTTATGTTACCACTCAGGAAAAACTAGCTGTTAAAACACGTGCCAATCAGTTTAAAACGTTTTTTCAGGAGGCAGCACAAGCAATGATCGAAAGGGCTCAAACAAGTGCAGAAGTTGATTTCATCATTGTAATTGGAAAAAACATTGTCATCATTTTTGATTCAGCAGATTATAGGAAAAGGTTAATTCTAACACCTGATAAATTATCTCGTAGTAATTCTAAATATTAGCGAAATTAAATTTATTAAAATCAGATTCCCTAATAGCCAATCAGAATTATGTAGAAGATGATTTCTTTGGTTTAGTCCAATTGGATGAAAGATTTAAAGTAGACCTTTTTCGTTTTGCCATAGCTGATGATGAACAATTTATTAATAAAACTAGGGTTCTGCGCCTTAATTTTTGGAAAAGAATTAAAGAAGATACCAAGTGTAGAAAAATTATTAATAAGATTTTTTTCAAGGAGCCTAGTTATACAGATGAATCATCTGAACGTTATGGTGATGTTATCTCCGCAGTATTGGATACACTGGTATTACGATACATTTTGGTCCGTATTTTAGAGGGGCGTTTTGGTTATGAGAATGATCTTGCTAAAAAGTCTGTCGCTAAAATTGGATTAGGAACATCTCTGTCTATAGACCAATTGCTTGAATCTAAAGCACACTTTGATCAGCAACAAAAAGATGAATTGTTTGCTTCGAAAAAGAAGGCAGCACAACTGTCACTTTTTGATCTTCTACCTGATGAGATTGACATCCAAGCTGTTTCAGAGATACAAGATGAACAATCAGCTTATATGGAAGAAATGTATGGTGGAGATCTTTATGTATCGGATATTGCAAAAGCTGCAACACAAATTGAAGGGACTTTGAGTGAAGCTGAGTACGCCCTTATTTGGAATGTCACTAGTTCAACCGATTTAGATTTTGATTTAGATGATGTCACTCCGGGAACTATTGGAGAACAGTACGAACAGACACTTCAGATGAAATTAGTTCAAGATGAAGCAGGAAATTGGGTTTACAGTAAAGATAATGAAAAACAACGTTCACAAGGTTCTTTTTATACTAGTGCACAAATCACAGATTATATCATAGAGCAAACTCTTGGGAAAAGACTTAGTGAAATCAAACACAAACTTATCGATAAAGAATCTTCTGAAAATCAAAAAATTAAGATTTTAAGGGATACTTTAAATCTAAAAATGGCTGATATTTCCAGTGGTGGAGGGACGTTTTTAGCTGGTGCTGTACGCAAACTAGGAGATTGGTACACAGAGCTTGAGAAGGTAGAAGATATAAAAGAGTTATTACCTAAAATTTCTAATTTTAAATCGGCGATTGAATTTCAGAAATATGCTGTTAATCATATGATTTACGGTGTGGATCTTGATTTAAAAGCTTTAATTGTTTCAAGTTTTGCTTTAACACTAGAATCACTGGGAGATACTCAAGGGAAACTACCAGAGCTCATAGGTAGAACGCTGATTCACCAAAATTCTTTAGTGTCGTTGGTACCAGAATCTTTGAAATTAGAATGGTTTGCTGCTTATAAAGATGATATTGCTAAGTTATATACCGAGAAGAAAAAGTGGCTCTCTAAAAAAAGCAATGATTTTTTTGAAGTAAAAGCTAAACTACAACAAATTTTTGCTGATATGGCTTCTGAACACCTCAGATCAAAAAAATATGCAAAAGAAAGTTTAGAAAACGTTTTTGTTGATAAACATATGGAAGTATTGGAGTTTAATCTTCCTGAAGTATTCTTTGATAAAAATGGCAACTATAGTGGAGGCTTTGATATTATATTTGGTAATCCGCCATACATTCAGCTGCAAGGCAATTTTTCAGATATAGAACAAGGTCTTTATAGTAATTTAGGAGAATTTGAAAGTTTCCAGAAGAGAGGTGACATTTATGGATTGTTCTTTGAAAGGGGTGTTCATCTACTGAAACCAAATGGTTTGCTTGGGTTTATTACTTCTAATAAGTATCTACGATCAGGATATGGAAAAACATTGCGGAACTTCTTCCTTGAACGCACAAATCCATTATTATTAGTCAATCTTGGTTCAGGAATGTTTGGAGGTGCAACAGTAGATACCAGTATATTGGTACTTGAAAAATCTACTAATCAAAATAAATTAAAAGCCATTGACCTAAGTAAACGTTCAAATAATCCTAAAGAGCGATTAGAAAATATGAGCGATTATATCATGCAGAACAAGGCATCAATTTCGTATGTTAGAAACGAGAGCTGGATTATCTTGTCCTCTATTGAACAATCTATTAAATCAAAGATTGAATCTATAGGGACACCTCTAAAAAATTGGGAAATTTCCATTAATTATGGAATTAAAACAGGTTTTAATGAGGCCTTTATTATCAACGCTGATAAACGAAATGAAATTCTGGAGAATTGCCAAACAGACGATGAGCGTCAAAGAACTGCTGAATTAATACGACCGATTTTGCGTGGCCGTGATATTAAAAGATATAGCTATATGATGGCAAAACTTTACGTTATTGCTGCATATAAGGGAATAAATGAAATTATTACTAAAAAGTATCCAGCTATCTATTCTTACTTATCACAATATGAAAATCAACTACGACAGAGAGGGCAATGCGAAGGGACCCCTGATAAACCGGGGTCAAAACAGCATCATTGGACAGAGTTAGATAACAACATTAGTTTAGAAAAATTGGACGATTTTTCTAAACAGAAGATTGTATATCGGGAAATCAGTAACAACACGGATGCCTGTATTGTTGAGCCTAATATTGTCACAAATAACAAGTGTTACATAATCACTGGGAAACACCTTATATATTTATTGACTATACTAAATAGTACTATATTTAATAAATTTATCTTGTCTAGGGCTAACTCTACTGGGGGAAAAGGACCCGATTTTATGAAAAATATAAGTATACCAATCCCGACAGATGATATTGAAGTACTTTTAGAAAATCTATATAACAAACGTATTTCTTGTGGCAATGGTGACAATATAGAAAAAATTGATAAAAATACTAATAATATTGTTTATTCAATCTTTGAGTTATCATCAACAGAAATAGAGTATATTGAAACAGTAAACTAAAATTATTATGAGTTATCTGCTAAACTTATAAGCTGCCTTTCCTCACTTGTTAATCTTAATTCCTGACTATTTGGCATAGGAATCGGTAAATTCTTAAGATTATCGAGTTTGAATTCCTTTTCAATTCCACCTCCCATATAAAACCGCCGAAAAGCAAACCAATATTCAGGTGAGCATAGTTTGTGTAATAAATATTCTAGATTATCACCAAGAATCATATACGCAGTATCGTTCATCATACAACTAGCATTATCAAGTGCAAAACAAGGCTCATTACCCGAGATTCTTGAAAATACAATTTTAGGCTTATTGAAATCGTCCATATATGCACATCTTCTTAGATTATATGGGGTATCTCCTTTATCCTGACGTTTATTAATCTGTTGCCAGTAATAGTCTAAATGTTCTTTTATAGTAGGATAATCTTTTATATCAATTGATGGATGAACTATTCCATTATCATCTGCATATTCATTATAAGTTGTAATAAGATATTTATCTGCAAAATCATATGAGTATCGTTTGATATCCTTGCCCCTTAAAATCGGTCGTATAATTTCGGCAGATTTGGGATCTTTTTTAATTAATTCATCACGTGTCTTTTTATCAATGATAAATGCTTCATTGTAACCCGTAAGAATACCACGATTAATCCGAATATCCCAATCTCTTAATGGTGTTCCGACTGCCTCAATTTTTTGCTTAATCGATTGCTCTATAGGCGATAAAATCAACCAACTTTCATCATTTTTGAATGAGCATTGAATTTTTTGTTGCTCAATATAATCGCTCCTTTTAAGAAAGCAGGTGTGAAGGAATGATTTATGGTTATATAAGGGTGAGTACAGATAAGCAAACTGTAGAAAATCAGAGATTTGAGATTGAAGAATTTGCAAAAACACGAGGAATGGTGGTTGAAGAGTGGACATCTGAGGTAATCAGTGGAACAAAGAAGGCAAATGAACGTATTTTAGGAGAATTACTTGAACAATTGAAAAAGGGAGACATCCTAATTATTAGTGAATTATCTAGATTGGGAAGAAATCTTTTGCAGATTATGTCTTTGTTAAACTATTTAATGGAAAAAGAAATCATTTTGTTAACTGTTAAAGAGGGTTACGAATTAGGAAATAATATTAATTCTAAAGTTTTAGCATTTGCCTTTGGCTTGTCTGCTGAAATAGAAAGGAACCTAATATCACAGCGTACAAAAGAAGCATTAGCTAGAAAGAAGGCAGAAGGGGTTATTTTAGGGAGGCCAAAAGGGCTAGCTGAAATTTCAACTTATAAACTGTATAGATATAAAACAGAAGTCTTAGAGATGAGAAAAACAGGCTTATCTTTTAATAAAATTGCTCGTTATTATGGTGTAAATAGAGCAACAGTCTCAAAATTTATTAAACGTGTAGGAGAGAATAATGGCATTAGATAATTATATTCCTGAAATTGGTACTGAAAATCGCATAGATAATAAGTTGAGGACCATGCGAGGTGCTATCGGTGGTCTTATGGAACATAGCAATAAAATAAGAATTGCCAGTGGTTATTTTCGACTAAGTGGAATTGTTGAGCTAGAAGATGATTTTAGACAGTTCTTTGCGCGCTCAGAAAGAAATAAGATAGAGCTCTTAATAAGTAATCAATATGATACAAAAAACACTGATACACGAACTGTTTTAGGAATTGCTGAAGGCTCAGTTGATTACAGTACAGAGTCTTTCTTTTTGGATAATCAATTTTATCAGGAGTTAGTCAAGTGGATTAAGACTGGGCGTATTGAAGTAAAAATTTTTGTAGATGAAAAATTTTATGAAACTCATTCTAGAGCTGATATCGCATTTTTACATGGTAAGGCCTATTTATTTTCGGCCTCTGACGAATACATCAGCAACAGTGTCTTAATTGGCTCATCTAATTTTACTTATGGTGGCCTTGTTGCTAATAGAGAATTAAATATGGTTACTGCGGATTCATTTCCTACAATTAGGGAGTGGTTTGATGAAATGTGGACAGAATACTCTGAGCCCTATGCAGATAAATTACTGAGTGATCTTGAATATCAAAAAGATCATTATTCAAAACCTAAAATTATTTATACTCCAGTAGAATATTTTTATTGGAATTTAGGAAAATATTTTGGCAAAAAGGCTTCAGAAACTCTGGTTACTCGGGTAAAAGAGATTGAGCAAGATTTACCTTATCCTAGTCGTAAAGACGGTAAGAAATATTTTGCCCATCAGTTCTATGGAATTTTACATGTTTACCAAGCTTTAAAAGAGTTCGATACTCAAGTTCTAGCAGATGGAGTCGGTTTAGGAAAAACCTTAGAAGCCGCTAGTATCATCAAATTGTATCTTCAAGATTTATTGCTAAAAAATGATAAACGAAAGGTATTAATTTTGGCGAATGATCGTTTGAGGGAACAGTGGGTAGATGAACTTGGAAATGTTGGAGGAGACTTTTCTCGAATTGATATTACCACGCGTCAAAAATTTACTGGATTAACTGAGGAAGAAATACATTCCTATGCAGAAATGTACTCTTTAGTTGTTATTGACGAGGCACATGAAGGTTTTCTACGTAAAAATAATAAGGCTTACCAAAATATGCAAGCTATGATTCATTACGCAAGAAGAACTCAAAGTCGTACAATTAGAGGATTATTGTTAACAGCTACACCGTGGAATAACTCCAGAGAGGATGTTATTCGCTTGGGATTGCTCTTTTTAAATATTGATAAAGTTCCAAAACAACGTCAATATTATAACTATATATTAACTAATCGTGAGAAGTTACTATATGATGTTAAAGATAGTGGAAACTATAATCATAATGCTTACGTAGAATTTTGGAAAGATTTGTTTTATCAACGTACAAGAACTAGTTTGGCAAATGACCAATATTTATCGGATAGATATCCAAGACGAGAATTTCCCCTTGAGGAAAGTGAAGAACCATTTACAATCACCTATTCTCCAGAGGTGTCACAATCTCTTAGTGAAATTTTAGAGCGCTTAATTGAATTGAAGCTACCATACCAGGATACAGTTTGGCAGTATTTTGGCTCAGATAAAGAAAGTAATGTTATCTTACGTCAACGTTTTCAGTTGCTTCGTAGAGTAGATTCTAGTAATGCTGCTTTTGGAAAAAGTTTGGAAAATATCAAGAATAAGTTAGAGTTATTTCAAAAAGATATTTTGAATTTACAAAATGAAACTCTTACACAGGTTAAAAAATATTTTTACTCTAAAGTAAATGAAGATTACGCTGAAGACTTTACAGATTCTGAAGAAGGATTTGATTTTGGTAGTGATTTGGAAGAGTATGAAATCGACTTAAACAAATCTCAACGTGATCGTATCAGATTAATTGATGAAAAACTTTCGGAACAGACACTTACTCCATTATTAACAGAAATGTTGGAAGATACAAGTAATGACATTCAAAGTTTAGATGAAATTCTTGAACAATGGGGAATTACTTCAAAACAAGATGAGAAGCAAAAGATAATTATTGACCAAATTAAAGAAATCATTTCTAAGGGTGAAAAAGTATTGATTTTTTCAGAGTTTTCGGATACTGTGGAAAATTACTTCCAAGAAATGATAGCAGATAAAGCGATTTTAGAAGCTGGTATAGGTATGATTCATGGCAGTACTAACCGTATTAACCATGGCGAAAGTACCAAAAAGGAAGTTTTGGGGCGATTTTCCCCTATTTCTAAATCATATGAACTTTTTGATAAAAAGGAAATTTCGATTCTAATAGGGACTGATGCTATTTCAACAGGACAAAATCTACAAGATGCTGATCATATTATGACTATTGAATTACCCTACAATCCAATGCGCTTGGAGCAGAGAATTGGGCGGATTGACAGACCAAAAATTAAGGGTGAAAATAAAATTTGCGTCTATGCTTTTCCTTCTGAAGAAATTATCAGTGCTGAATTAAAACTTTCAGAACGCTTTGAAAATAAAGCAAAAGGAGCGGCTACTGACACTGAAGGAGACTTCAAGTTACCCTTTGTTCATGAAGGAAGCTATAAAGGTCTTGTTGAAAGTTTATCTGAGAGTAACAGTGATGAGAAAAATATTCAAGATGAACTTTTAGCTTCTGTATCAGAGTTTGAAGCACGCGAACGTGTCCGCGATTTTTATGAAAAAATTGGAGATGATTTTACAAAAAATAGAGAGTTTCAGTTTTTCCCTTATTCCTTTAATCACAAAGAATCCTTATTATTGTTCCAAGTAGAATTCAATGATGTTAATGGTAAATTTATACAAAAAACAGCTCCTACTTTATGGAACATAGCTAGTGGGAATGAGTTAAGTTTTATGGAAGCCGAAAATAGAGTAAGAAAAATTTTGAAAAAGGATGCTTTTATTGAAGTTTCTGAAGCGACGAGTTTAATCAATGATTATAACAATAATCAGGTGGAAATTCTCAAGAAAATGGTTGAATACTATAATAAAGACTTAAAAACTGTAACAGAGTTAGAACAACAGCCGACTTATATTTTAGAGCTGAGGAAAACTTTGATGGACAATATGCTAGGGCATAGAAAAAACTTCTTAGACCAGAATATTAATGGAAAAGCCTTTTATAAGATTGTCCACTCGTTAGATCAAATGGGCTTTAACTCGGAACAACAGATGTTTTTGAGAAATTTAAAAGATAATGAAGGCAAATTAAGTACGTTCAAAATTAATGAAAACATCTGGAAGAATCTAGGTAGATTTATAGATGTATTCAGCGAATCTACTCATAATGCAGAAAATATTGTTTTAGAAAAAAACACAAATAATAGGGCTAATACTAAGCGTTCTACCTTAGAAGTGATAGCTGGGGTACTAAGCACAAATTGAAGTAGCTCTTACTATAACAGTAAAAGAATTGACTGTAATCTCATTCTGGGTTAATATATAAGTATAGGACTAGGTCAGGAAGCGTACGGCGCCCTGACCATTTTTTAAGTGAGATTATAAGAAGGCTCCTTGAAAATAGACAGTTGCTTTTTCTGCAATTAGAAATAGTAAATTTTTGTTAACTAGTGGGTTCTATTTGATAAATCAATACCGATTTGGTATAATTCTGTTATGGAAGTTTATGGGGAAACAAGTAAAATAACAAAAATAATAGGTGACAGGCGTCAGCTTGTTAAACATTATGGTAAGGAGCGAGCTTTAAAAATTCAGCAACGTTTAGGTGAATTTAGTGCTGCTGAAAATTTAACACAGATTTCCTATTTGCCTCCAGCTCGTTTGCACCGACTAAAAGGAGATAGACAATATCAATTTGCCGTAGATATAGGTGCTAATTGGCGAATTATTTTCGAAGGTTATGACGAATATGATGAGCTGTCGGTTGAGAAATCTGAGATCGTCACCTTATCTATCCTTGGTATTGAAGATTACCATTAGGAGGGTTGCTTTTATGTTGAACAAAAACAATAGAATTATAACTCCGGCTGTGACGTCTGCCGCAGATACTTTGGCAGAACTTTTAGCTTACCACCATATCAATCAGGGTGATTTTGCTGAACGTATTGGTGTCTCTCAAAAACATGTATCTGATTTGCTGAATCGTAAAAAATTTCTTACGGCGGATCTGGCTGTTCGGGTGGAACAGGTGACAGGACTTTCGGCAGAGTTCCTACTTCGTTTGGACATTGCCTATAAGTTGGCCCACCACAAAGAAAATGACTCTGGTCACTCAGATAAGTTTTTGCAAGCCTATGATTGGGTCGTGTGAATGATTTTTCCATAACAAAAACGCTCCTAGTTCTAGTTTACTAGATTTCAACAGGAGTGTTTTTCTTGTGTCTCATTTGTTGGGTGCAGTACCTAGTACCGTTGTTTTTAGTTAGTTGAGATTGTTTAGGCTCCCAATCTCCTACGAAATTTATAGCAAACGTTCTTAGGTACAAGTCGCCATAGACAGATTTTCTATCTTCGTCCGATCTGCATTCGCCCTTTGTATCATAGTTCCGGCTTGATAAAAAAGCGGTGGTTATCAATCGGAATGATGGAAACTTGATTATCGAAAAATTCGGTCAGAGTTGGCAGGGTAATGATGTCTTCTTTCTTGCCTTGAGCAATGATTCTCCCTTGTTTCAGCAGCAGGACATGATCCATCTTTTGGGTGATTTCCTCGGCGTGATGGGTGACGTAGAGAACCGTAGGTGCCTGCGGCAGGTCGGTGATCCGATCGATTTGCTTGAGCAGTTTTTCTCTGGCAAAGAGATCCAGTCCGACAGTGGCTTCGTCTAGGATGATGATATCCGGCTCTTCCATGAGACAGCGGGCAATCATAATCAGTTGGCGTTCTCCTTGAGACAGGGTGTGGAGCCTGCGTCCGATGAGCTTCTCACCCTCTAGGCGCCTCAGCATATCTCTAGCCTCTTCCAGATCTTTCTCGCCATATTCCTTGTAGAGTATGGAAGATTTGTACTTACCGGTTAAAACGGCCTGTTCAGCCACCATCTGCAGGGAGAGGCGGTCGCTGATGAAGCCCGAGACAATACCAATGCGCTTGCGGATTTCAGAGATGTCTCCTTGGCCAAATGGAACGTCTAAGATCTCCGTTTGGCCATCGGTAGGGTAATGCTCAGCCATGATGAGCTTGAGCAGGGTTGTTTTACCAGCCCCATTAAGTCCCAGAATAGCCCACGTTTGACCTTTCTCGACAGTCCAGTTGATACCTGTCAGCAGATTTTTCCCTTGCTTACGTAAGCTGACATTTTTCATGGAAATGATAGCCATACATTACCTCCGCTATAAAAAATTAGCTACATTATAGCATGCTTTGTCTGAAAAATTAAGGGCTTGGGCGACTTTTCAACATGCTTTTTGAAATTATGCTATAATGAAGGCAATCTACATTTTAGGAGAAAGAATTTAATGGAAGACCCGAGCAGTCAGCATTTGCTTTTTCAATTGCTTTTACTTGTTGTCCTCACATCGTTGAATGCCTTTTTTGCAGCATCCGAGATGTCCATGGTATCACTCAATCGGGCGCGTGTGGAGCAAAAGGCAGAAGAGGGCGATAAAAAATATATCCGTCTGGTCAAGGTACTGGACAAGCCCAATAATTTTCTATCAACCATTCAGGTGGGTATCACCTTTATCTCACTCTTGCAGGGGGCTAGTTTATCCGCTTCTCTGGGTAAGGTGATTGCAGGCTGGTTTGGCAATTCTGCTGCTGCCCAGACAGCAGGTAGTATCATTTCGCTGATTTTCTTGACCTATATTGCTATCGTTTTAGGGGAACTCTATCCCAAGCGCATTGCCATGAATCTCAAGGATAATCTGGCCATCTATTCTGCCCCTGTTATTGTGGGACTGGGCAAGATTGTCAGCCCCTTCGTCTGGTTCTTGTCAGCCTCGACTAATCTGCTCAGTCGGATCACACCGATGACCTTTGATGATGCGGATGAGAAGATGACGCGTGACGAGATTGAGTACATGCTGACCAATAGTGAGGAGACTCTTGATCAGGAAGAAATCGAAATGCTGCAAGGGGTATTCTCGCTGGATGAACTGATGGCGCGTGAGGTTATGGTTCACCGGACCGATGCCTTCATGGTTGATATCAACGATGATCCTCAGGAAATTATCAAGGAAATCCTCAAGAAAAGCTATTCACGAATTCCTGTTTATGATGATGACAAGGATAAGGTTCTCGGTTTGATTCATACCAAGAAACTGCTGGAAGTGGGCTTTAATAACGGATTTGAGACCATTAATCTGCGCCGTATTTTACAGGAGCCCCTCTTTGTACCGGAGACCATCTTTGTGGACGATCTGCTTAAAGAATTGCGTCGGACGCAAAATCAGATGGCGATTCTGCTGGATGAATACGGCGGTGTGGCTGGTCTAGTGACATTGGAAGATCTCTTGGAAGAGATTGTCGGAGAAATTGATGATGAAACCGACCAAGCTGAGGTTGAGGTTCGTGAGATTGCCCCTGATACCTATATTGTCCTCGGTACCATGACTCTCAATGATTTCAACGAATACTTTGAAACCGAATTGGAAAGTGATGATGTGGATACTATTGCCGGCTACTATCTGACTGGTGTCGGCAATATTCCATCACAAGAAGAAAAAGAAAGCTTCCATGTGGATAGCGGTCAACGTCACCTAGAAATCATCAATGATAAGGTCAAGGAAGGCCGAGTCACCAAGGTTAAGGTGCTTGTCAGTCCGCTCGAAGAAGCAGACGACGTGAAAGAATAAAATAGGACTCGTAGCCGCTGGCTGCGAGTTTTTAGTGATAAGGATGAGGCTGGACAAAAACTTGTCCAGTATTCCTGTTTTGGAATAAATTCTTGGTACAGGAGTTGGGAGCAAGGCTTGTTAGCTAGACCAAGAAGTTTTACCCCTATACAATTATTAGGTGCTTTAGCACCAGTGCCCCGCTGCTGGCTGTTTTTTTCTCAAAGAGTCTCCCAGACCTCTTGAGCTGTGCGGGAGTGGGTTAAAAAGGTCTGGGAGACCTTTTTAATCGGGAAATGAAGCTGGCAAAGCAAGTGTCAAAAACGGTCTGGGGAGAGACTGTTTCAGGTCACACCTTAAAATCAAGACATGGTAAGAATAAAAATTTTTAATTTTTTGGTTGACCCCACTCCCAAATAATGAAAATCATTTTCATGGTTTTGGTGCTTGAATTACCTCCGCAAATCAGATAGAATAAAATAGCTAAAAGGAGCTGTCTGGACTTTGCCGCCTTGTCTATTTTTGAGTATTAGCTGGTAGGGCGTGAAGACGGATGGTTACTGACAGTGTTTAACGGCTTAGTATTTTTGTAATTGAACACGGACTAAAAGCCTAGTGAAAAAGATGAAGGTCTTGAAAATCAGGATTTTACATCCCTTCCCTATTTTCATACGGCTTTTGTAACGCCCTTTGTATCGTATGTAATTGAACACGGGCTAAAAGCCCTTTGTATTTTATTTTTAGGAGCATAATGTTGATAGTTTTAGCAGGCACAATTGGTGCTGGTAAGAGTTCGTTGGCGGCATCTTTGGGGGAACACTTGGGGACGCAAGTGTTCTATGAAGCAGTTGATAATAATCCTGTTTTGGATCTCTATTATCAGGACCCTAAGAAGTATGCTTTTTTATTGCAAATATTCTTTTTGAATAAACGCTTCCAGTCCATCAAGGAAGCCTACAAGGCTGATAATAATATCCTGGATCGCTCGATTTTTGAGGATGAACTTTTCTTGACCCTCAATTACAAGAATGGTAATGTCACTAAGACAGAGCTGGATATTTACAAGGAGCTCTTGGCTAATATGCTGGAAGAATTAGAAGGCATGCCCAAGAAGAGTCCTGATTTGCTGGTCTACATTGATGTTTCCTTTGATAAGATGTTGGAACGGATTAGCAAGCGGGGACGCAGCTTCGAACAGATTTCTGACAATCCTGAACTCTATGAATACTATCAGCAGGTTCACGGAGAATATCCAGATTGGTATGAAAATTACAGTATTTCTCCCAAGATCCGCATCGATGGTGACAAGCTGGACTTTGTCAAGAATCCAGAAGATTTGCAGACTGTCTTCGATATGGTTGATCAGGAATTGAAAAAATTGAATCTGCTCTAAGCTTTTTCTCAAGCACCTTAGTCCTATTGGGTTAGGGTGCTTTTATGGACACAATGCTAGATTTTTAAAGGGAAAAACGCTATAATGAAATTACCGTAAAAACGGTTACAAATGTTTTCACTAAGGGACTTCCTCTAGTCCTTTCTGATAGAAAAGAGCTTATTATGGCAGATGAAATAGATTACCGGCAAGTGACCGGCATGATTCACTCGACTGAGAGTTTCGGGACTGTTGATGGCCCCGGTGTGCGTTTTGTTGTTTTTATGCAGGGCTGTAAGATGCGTTGCCAATACTGCCACAACCCTGACACTTGGGAGATGGAGACCAATCGTTCTACCGTACGGACGGTAGATGATGTCCTTAATGAGGCTCTCCGTTATAAAGGCTATTGGGGCAACAACGGCGGTATTACAGTGTCTGGCGGTGAAGCCATGCTGCAGATTGATTTTGTGACGGCCCTTTTCACCGAAGCCCAAAAATTAGGTATCCACTGTACCCTTGATACCTGTGGTTTTGCCTATCGGCCAACGCCTGAGTATCATAAAATCGTAGATAAGCTTTTGGCCGTGACAGATTTAGTGCTTCTCGATATTAAAGAGATTGACCCTAAGCAGCACATT
Source organism: Streptococcus criceti HS-6 (assembly GCF_000187975.2). Classification (NCBI taxonomy): domain Bacteria; kingdom Bacillati; phylum Bacillota; class Bacilli; order Lactobacillales; family Streptococcaceae; genus Streptococcus; species Streptococcus criceti. The sequence continues at coordinate 2,180,584 of NZ_AEUV02000002.1, read as the reverse complement.
GTTGTAACCCGCCAGCCCAATAGGAATATCCTGCTCTTTGCCCAATACTTGTCTGATAAACAGGTACCTGTTTGGATTCGCCATGTCTTGGTACCGGGTCTGACCGATTTCGATCAGGATTTGATTGACTTAGGAAAATTCGTTGAGACCTTGAATAATGTGGATAAATTTGAAATTCTACCTTATCATACCCTAGGTGAATTCAAATGGCATGAGTTGGGCATTCCTTATACTTTGGAAGGGGTTAAGCCACCGACCAAGGAGAGGGTACAAAATGCTAAGGAACTCATGCATACCGAGACTTATCGGGACTATATGAAACGAACCAAGCGTGTACAGGCTTAAAAGAGTCTGACAGTAGAAGAAAAATATCTAGGAGGCTGGGCAAAAACTTGTCCAGTCTTCTTGTTTTGGCATAAGCAGTGGTTGGCTGTTATCACTTGCATAGTGGTTAACAGTCCAGTGACCTGTTTAAGGGGGGCTGAAAATGAGACTGAACCTCAAGATAAGAACCCGCCAATCAGCAGTGGTTTACTGGTGCTAAAGCACCTAATAACTGTGCAGGAGGTAAGGCTTCTTGGCATAGCTAACAAATCTTACTTCCGACCACTGCGTCAATCTGGTAAATCTAGAACAATGTTAATGGGTCTGGACTTTGTCCCAGATTCCACTGCTGGCTGGTTTTCCTCTTGCCACAGAGCTAAAGCAGAAAAATCTAAACGAATGCGATGATCATCGTTCATCTTATTTTCAACCTTCAAAGGTCCCCAGCCCCTTTGAGCTGTCCGGAAGTGGGTTGACAAGGTCTGGGAGACCTTGTTAGTCGGGAAATGAAGCTTGCAAAGCAAGTGTCAAAATGGTCTGGGGAGCGATCGTTTCAGATCACTACCTTAAAATCAGGATGTGGTGAGAGCCAAAATTTTCAATTTTTTGGTCCTTTCCCACTCCCTTTTTGATATAATAAAAAGGTCTGTGTCAACAGGCAAAATGCAATGAATAATTTTCCGATGAGAGATGGAGATGGGGACACTCATTCAAAATGATTTCCTTTCTCAGTTTCAAAGTTTAGGTGGACATGGCCAATCTCCAGATTCGTTTATGCCCAGTCCTGCGGAAAAGAACTTAATATGTTACGAAAGGCTGATGATTGAATAATGCAAGCGTTAGAAAAAAAATTACAGGCAGACTTTGGGATTGTTTTTAAAGATAGTTCCCTCTTGGAAACTGCCTTTACCCACACCTCTTATGCCAATGAGCATCGCCTCCTAAACATTTCACATAATGAACGTCTGGAGTTTTTAGGAGACGCCGTTCTGCAACTTTTGATTTCGCGCTACCTATTTGCGAAATTTCCTAAGAAGCCAGAAGGCGACCTGTCCAAGATGCGTTCGATGATTGTGCGTGAGGAAAGTTTAGCTGGCTTTTCTAAGGACTGCGGTTTTGAGTCCTTTATCAAATTAGGCAAGGGTGAGGAAAAATCTGGCGGTCGTGACCGTGAAACCATTCTAGGTGATCTTTTTGAAGCCTTTTTGGGAGCCTTGGATTTAGACCAAGGGATTAGCGCTGTTGAAAAATTTCTCAACCAAGTTATGATTCCTAAGGTGGAAGCTGGCGACTATGAGCGAGTTAAGGACTATAAGACAGCACTCCAAGAGAAGTTGCAGGTTAATGGCCCTGTCCAAATTAGTTACAGGGTCATCAATGAAACGGGACCGGCCCACAATAAGAAATTTGAAGTGGTTGTATCTGCTGATGGTCAGGACCTCAGTCAAGGGCAAGGAAAGTCCAAAAAGTTGGCCGAGCAAGCAGCTGCTAAGACCGCTCTTGACCAGCTAAGACGAGGTTAATATGTTTCTAAAAGAAATTGAAATGCAGGGATTCAAGTCATTTGCGGATAAGACGCGGATCGAATTTGACTCTGGCGTAACAGCAGTTGTTGGTCCCAACGGTTCAGGAAAATCGAATATTACTGAGAGTTTACGCTGGGCTTTGGGGGAGTCCTCAGCGAAGAGTTTGCGCGGCGGCAAGATGCCCGATGTTATCTTTGCTGGAACTCAGGATCGCAGTCCCTTAAATTTTGCTCAGGTGACTGTGGTTCTGGACAATGCTGATCATTTTATCAAGGACAGCGGCGATGAGATTCGTGTTGAACGGCATATCTACCGCAATGGAGACAGCGACTATCTGATTGATGGTAAGAAGGTCCGTCTGCGGGATATCCACGACCTCTTTATGGATACTGGCTTGGGGCGGGATTCTTTCTCTATCATTTCCCAAGGGCGTGTTGAAGCCATCTTTAATAGCAGGCCTGAGGACAGACGGGCGATTTTTGAAGAGGCTGCCGGTGTCCTCAAGTACAAGACGCGTAAGAAAGAGACCCAGAGTAAACTGGATAAGACTCAGGACAATCTCGACCGTTTGGGAGACATTATCTACGAATTGGAAAGCCAAATTAAGCCTCTGGAAAAACAAGCGGCAACAGCCAAGCAATTCTTGGTTCTGGACAAGGAGCGCAAGTCCCTCAATCTCAACATCCTGATTGAAGATATCAAGGCTTACCGCTCTGACTTGGATGAGCGCAATCAGCAGATTGAAGCGGCTAAGAACGATTTGAAGGATTACTATAGTCAGCGCAATCGCTTGGAAATGGAGAACCAAAGGCTTAAGGAACGCCGCCAGAGTCTATCGCAAACCATGGATGCTCAGCAGTCAGACTTACTAGAAGTTACTCGCTTGATTGCAGACTACCAACGGAAAATCGAGGTTCTTTCGCTGGAATCCAGTCAAAAGGCTGAAAAGAAAGCTGATGCTCAAGGACGTTTAGCAGATTTGGAAAGCCAAAAGCAGGATCTGGAACAGGCACTGTCGGATAAACAGGCCCAGCAGGCTCAACTCGCTGAAAAATTAGTGGATTTGAGACAAGAAATTGCTAAGTTGGAAAAGGAGCAGACCCGCTTTTCGACCAATCCAGACCAAATTATTGAGAACTTGCGAGAAGAATTTGTTGGCCTCATGCAAAAAGAAGCTGACCTTTCCAATCGTTTGACGGCTCTTCAAGCCGATATTGAGCAAGAAAAAGCCGCCCAAGCTGAGCAGTCTGCAGAACGCCAACAGACTGAGAAAGACTTAGCTCAAGCCAAGGAGATGGCCCAGACAGCCTTAGCAGAATTCCAAGCGGCTAAGGACAGGGTCAAAGAGCTTTTAGAAGCCTACCAAGTCCAGGCTAAGGCCTTGAGCCAAACTGACAATAGCTATCGTCAGGAGCAGAGCCAAATGTTCGCCCTTCTGGATCAGATTAAGGAAAAAGAGGCCCGCCAGCGTAGCCTGGAAGCTATTCAGAAGAATCACTCTAATTTCTTCGCAGGGGTCAAGGCTGTCCTTCAAGAAGCTGACCGCTTGGGTGGGATTATTGGGGCAGTCTCTGAGCATCTGACCTTTGAACAGGATTATCAGACGGCTCTGGAGATTGCCTTAGGAGGCAGCAGTCAAAATATTATCGTAGAAGATGAAGCGGCAGCCAAGCGAGGCATTGCCTTTCTGCGGCAGAATCGTTCAGGTAGGGCGACCTTCCTTCCTTTAACGACGATTAGGCCGCGTCAGATAGCTGCCCACAATCTGACGAAGATTGAAGCGGCTTCAGGTTTCCTAGGTCTAGCCAGCGATTTGGTAACCTACGAACCCAAGCTGGCTAATATTTTTCAAAACCTCCTGGGTGTGACAGCCATTTTTGATAGTATTGACCATGCCAATCAAGCCGCCCGCGAAGTTCGTTATCAGGTTCGCATGGTGACCTTGGACGGCACAGAATTGCGTCCAGGCGGTTCCTTCTCAGGTGGAGCGAATCGCAGCCGCAACACGACTTTTATCAAGCCAGAATTAGATAGTTTAACAGCTGAGATTTCAGAGCTGAAGGAAAAGCTGGCCCAGCAAGAAATTGCTGTAGCCACTCTCAAAAGAACCAAGACTCAGGAGGAAGAAGAACTGACCAGTCTTAAGGAAGCAGGTGAAACAGCCCGCTTGGCTGAGCAGAAGGCAGAGCTGGCTTATCAAAGTCAAGCCAGTCATCTGGCTGATTTGAATCAACTGCTGGCTGGTTTTTCAGCAAATGATGTAGAGGACAGTGCCTCATCCTTGTTGGAAGAGAAGGCTAAGGTTGAGTCTGGACTCCTTGATATCCAAAACCAAAAGGCTCGTGTTCAAGAACAACTGGACCAAATCAAGGGTGATAAGGATACCATAGCGGCTCAGGTGGCTAAGCTTAATGAAGACCTATCCCAAGCCCGTTTGAGCGAGCGTGAACTAGCTGGTGAAGAACGCTTTACTAAAAATGAGTGCAACCGTCTCAACTTGGATCTGGCTGACTTGGAAAGGGAAATTTCTAATCTGACTCAGCTGCTCTCCAGCCAGACTGGCGATCTTTCACAAGAGGAATTGCCTAAGTTAGCTAAGCAGCTGGAAGAAGCAGAAGCTAAGAAATCTGACTTGGAAACCAGTTTGATTCGCCTTCGCTTTGAAATAGAGGACTGTGATGGCCAGCTGGAAGACATTGAAGAGCAGGTTCAGGCGGCTGGTAAGCGCAATGAAGAATTAATTCGTCGGCAGGCCCATCTGGAGGCCGAAATTGAAAACCTATCAGAAAAACTGCGAGGATTTGCCCGCCAGTTGGCCGAAGACTATCAGATGAGCTTTGATCAAGCTAAGGAGCAGGCTCAAGCAGTAGAAGATTTACCATCTGCTCGTCAGAACTTGACCCAGCTCAACCGGCAGATTAAGAGCTTGGGACCAATCAATCTGGATGCTATTGAGCAGTATGATGAGGTCAATGACCGTCTGGAATTTCTCAACAGCCAGCGCTCTGATTTGGTGGAAGCCAAGAACCTCTTGCTTGAAACTATTAACGATATGGATGATGAGGTCAAATCACGCTTTAAAACGACCTTTGAGGCCATTCGTGAAAGCTTCAAAGAGACGTTTGTTCAAATGTTTGGCGGAGGTTCAGCCGACCTGATTTTGACCGAGGGGGATCTTCTAACGGCTGGGGTGGAAATTTCAGTCCAACCGCCCGGTAAGAAGATTCAGTCTCTTAACCTGATGTCAGGTGGGGAAAAGGCCCTTTCGGCTTTGGCCCTACTCTTTTCCATTATCCGAGTTAAAACCATTCCTTTTGTCATTCTGGATGAAGTAGAAGCAGCTCTGGATGAGGCCAATGTCAAACGTTTTGGTGATTACCTCAACCGTTTTGATAAGGCCAGCCAGTTTATTGTGGTTACCCACCGTAAGGGAACAATGGCAGCAGCTGACAGTATTTACGGGGTTACCATGCAAGAGTCGGGTGTCTCAAAAATTGTCTCTGTTAAACTCAAAGATGCCCAGAAATTGATGGAAACGTAAAGGAGTCTGTCACAGACAGTTCTGCACTCTGATCCGTAAGCTGACAAAAATAAAAACGAACAAGGTTACCATTTCTATCATCAGAAATCTATCCTGTTCGTTTTTTTTTTTTTTGATTTTCTGGATTAAGAAACATAAGTGCCCAGCTCTTTCCAAATAAAAGCCTTGCTGTCTTAACGCATTTATTAAACTTACTCGGAGCCCCAAAGCCTGCATTACTTACCTTTTAATTTCATTGGGTTATGTAAAAGTTTGCTTCAGTGGCTACAAGAGGTATCATGGCTGATAAAATAAGAGAGTGGGATGGTGTCACTAACAATTGCGGAGTAGTTAAACAGTCAAGTGACTGTTTAAGGGGGTCTGAAAATGGGACTGCACCCCAAGATAAGGACTCCCAACCACTGCGTCAAACTGTTATTATGGCAAAAAATAGAAGGCTGGAATACTTTTTTTCAGCCTTCTTATTTTATAGCAAAATCTCAATATCGCTGGCAATAGTTTCCGGCTCTGCCTTTGGGGCATAGCGCTTGACAACCTGACCTTTGCGGCCAATTAAGAATTTCGTGAAATTCCATTCGATAGGCTCTCCGACCAAGTCATGTTTTTGCTCCTTGAGCCAACGATAGAGAGGATCAGCTTCCTTGCCGTTGACCTTGATCTTAGCAAAGCGCGGGAAGGTCGTTTGGTAGTTGAGACTGCAAAACTGATTGATGTCTTCGGCACTGCCAGGTGCTTGGCCGGCAAATTGGTTGCAAGGAAAATCTAAAATTTCAAACCCTTGATCTTGATAGCGATCATAGAGAGCTTGGAGCCCGTCATATTGGGGTGTAAAGCCACAGCCAGTTGCCGTATTAACAACTAAGAGAACCTTATCCTTATAGTTGCTCAAAGAAATGGGCTGCCCGTCCTGTCCGGAAACGGTAAAATCATAAATTGTCATGGTTCTCCCCCTCATTAAGTTTTTCTTTAGTGTAACAGAAAAAAAGAAGTTTGTCTCTTAAATAGACGAACGTGGGTGAAGAAACCCGAACGTCAAGGCTTTTCTTTTGAAAAAATCTTTAGTTTTAAGCTTAAAAGTGATATGATAGGAAAGAATTGTGAGAAGCTAAACAAACTGATGCTTCTGTCCCGATAAAAGGCACAGTATCTGGGATATTTAGATAATGGAGGAAGAAGATGACCATTAAAAAATTAGAGGCAAGCAGTGACCAGACCATCGTCACTGAAGAGGTCCAGATTTTAAGGGGGATTCTCGACGATACGACGCGCCAGATGATCGGCGATGACGCCTTCGCCAAGATTCAAACTTTAATTGATTTATCCAGCAAGGAAAAATACGGCGAATTAGAACAGGCTATTCACACCATTTCTAATGATAATATGGTCGTGATTGCCCGATATTTCTCAATTTTACCCTTGCTGATTAATATTTCAGAAGATGTAGATCTGGCCTATGAGGTTAACCACCAAAATAATACGGGCCAAGATTATCTGGGTAAAATTTCGACCACTATTGACTTGGTAGCTGAGAAGGACAATGCTCAAGATATTTTGCAGCATGTCAATGTAGTCCCAGTTTTGACGGCTCACCCAACACAGGTACAGCGCAAGACCATGTTGGAACTCAACACCAAGATTCATGACCTCCTGCGTAAGCATCGCGATGTCAAAAGAGGCTTGATTAATAAGGACAAATGGCATGCTGATCTGCGCCGCTATATTGAAATCATGATGCAGACCGACATTATCCGGGAACAAAAGCTCAAGGTCACCAATGAAATTACTAATGTCATGGAGTATTACAACAGCTCCCTGATTAAGGCCATCACCAATCTTTCGATTGAGTATCAACGTTTGGCGGCTGAGCGAGGCATTAAATTAGACAATCCTAAACCTATTACCATGGGGATGTGGATCGGGGGCGACCGCGATGGTAACCCTTATGTGACTGCCGAAACGCTTCGGATTTCAGCTACGGTTCAGAGCGAGGTTATTCTCAACTACTATATTGAAAAACTTAACGATCTTTACCGTTCGTTCTCCTTGTCCACCCATCTGATTAGGACCTCTGAAGCAGTTGAACGTTTGGCTGCCCTGTCCAATGATACCTCCATCTATCGAGAACATGAACCCTATCGAAAGGCTTTCAATTATATCCAATCCAAGGTGATTCAAACTCTCTTGAATTTACAGGCCCGTGCTGGTTACAATCAGGAACGTAAGCAGTCTGAATTCACCAGTCCAAATAGCAGTATCATTGCTAGCTATGTTCAAAATAAAGTTTCTCAGGCCGCATCTGAGCTGGAAGATGAACAGATGGCGTCCTATCAGACGGCTCAAGAGCTTAAAGAGGACTTATGGGCTATTAAGGAGTCCCTTATTGCTAATGGTGAGCAAACCCTCTTGTCTGGTGATTTTGAGGAACTTTTGCAGGCTGTGGAAGTCTTTGGCTTCTATCTAGCCAGTATTGATATGCGGCAGGATTCCAGTATTCAGGAGGCTTGTGTGGCAGAGCTGCTCAAGTCAGCTAATATTGTTGCCGACTACAGCAGCCTCTCCGAAGAAGAAAAGTGTCAGGTTCTGCTCAAAGAATTATTGGAAGATCCTCGGACCCTGTCTTCAACCCACGCGCCTAAGTCTGAGCTCCTGCAAAAGGAACTGGCTATCTACCAAACAGCGCGTGAGATGAAAGACCTCCTAGGTGAGGATGTTATCAAACAGCATATTATCTCACACACCGAGTCTGTCTCTGACATGTTTGAATTGGCCATTATGCTCAAGGAAGTCGGCCTGATTGATAAAGATTCTGCCCGAGTACAAATTGTTCCTCTCTTTGAAACCATCGAGGATTTAGACAATTCTACAGGCATCATGGAAGACTATCTGAGCTACGATATTGTCAAGAAATGGGTGGCTTCCAAAAACAATTATCAAGAAATCATGCTGGGCTACTCCGACTCCAATAAGGACGGCGGTTATCTAGCTTCTGGCTGGGCCCTCTATAAGGCACAGAATGCTCTGACTAAATTGGGTGACGATCAAGGTGTCAAGATTACCTTCTTCCATGGCCGTGGAGGAACGGTTGGACGCGGTGGCGGCCCATCTTACGAGGCTATCACATCCCAACCTTTTGGCTCAATCAAGGACCGAATTCGTTTGACCGAGCAAGGTGAAGTAATTGGTTTTAAGTATGGGAACAAGGACGCTGCCTATTACAATCTGGAAATGCTGGTATCGGCCGCTGTCAATCGGATGGTTACTCGGATGCTGGCTGATCCTAATGAGATTGAAGGCTTCCGAGCTGATATGGACGCTATTGTAGCTGATTCTAATGTCATCTATCGCGATTTAGTTTTTGGAAACCCTCATTTCTATGATTATTTCTTTGAAGCGAGTCCGATTAAAGAAGTTTCCAGCCTCAATCTAGGCTCTCGTCCAGCTGCCCGCAAGACCATCACAGAAATTTCTGGTCTCCGTGCGATTCCATGGGTCTTCTCGTGGTCGCAAAACCGAATGATGTTCCCAGGTTGGTACGGAGTCGGTTCAGCCTTCAAGCACTTCATTGATGCGGACGAAGGTAACCTCGCTAAGTTGCAGCACATGTATAAGACTTGGCCCTTCTTTAACTCTCTCCTATCCAATGTTGACATGGTGCTGTCCAAGTCCAATATGAATATCGCCTTCCAATATGCTAAATTAGCAGAGCAAGAGGAAGTACGAGAGGTCTTCAATATTATCTTAGACGAATGGCAATTGACGAAAAATGTCATTCTGGCCATTGAAGGAGAAGAGGACTTCCTAGCGGAAAACCCAGCCCTCAAATCCAGCTTGGATTATCGTCTGCCTTACTTTAATGTCCTCAATTACATTCAAATCGAGTTGATTAAACGTTTGCGCCATGAAGGCCTAGATGAAGATACTGTCAAATTAATCCACATCACCATCAACGGTATTGCCACAGGTCTGCGTAACTCAGGCTGATGAAGGTAAACAGCTTGGGTCACCCTAATCTAACTTTGTGAATAAAATCAAGAGAGCTTGACTGAGTTCAGGCTCTTTTTGTACCTGCTGAACAGGCCTAGCAGGCAATTTTCAATACCGTCGGGGTACCGATTCACAAGTCTCCGTCTTTAATTTTGCTCTCAAACATGGTATACTTTTAAACGTATGATTTGTTAAGAAACTGTATTCACAAGTTTAAATTCTTAGCGTCAGCTGGAAAAAGTCTGGGAAAAAAGTATTCCAGCCTTCTATTTTTACAGTAATAACAGTTTGACGCAGTGGTTGGGAGAAAGACTTGTTGGCACTGCCAAGAAGTCTTTCCCCTGCACGGTTCATTAGGTGCTTTAGCACCAATGAACCACTGTTGATTAGAGGTCCTTATCTTGGGGTGCAGTCCCATTTTCAGGCACCCCCTAAACAGTCCACTGGACTGTTTAACGACTCCGCAAGTGTTAGCGGCCATCCTAATCAACTGTGCGGAGGTGGGACAACGAAGTCAATTTATATAAAAAATCGACTTCTGTCCCACTCTCAAAACAGACAGTTGCCGCCGTGGTAAAAAGACGATTGACTTAAATAGGGTCAATCGTCGAGGGGATTTTCAAGACCCTAGGCTTGAAAATGAGCAATGTAACTCCGTTAGGAGGTCGCTTGCGTCCCTACCACATAAGGCTAACTGTCAAAAAAATGTGAATACAAGTTCTAAGTATTGGAGCATTCATGAAGATAGATAAAAAGCACTTGTTGAATTATTCCATATTAATTCCTTATTTGGTGCTCTCTGTGCTTGGCTTGATTGTGGTTTATTCCACGACCAGTGTCTCTCTGATTAAGTTCGGTCTGAATCCTTTTAGTTCGGTTCTTAACCAAGGAGCTTTTTGGCTGGTCAGTCTTTTTGCCATCACTTTTATATATAGATTAAAACTGAACTTTTTAAAAAATAAGCATGTCCTAACAGCCGCTCTCTTAGTTGAAGTGGTCCTCTTAGTTGTCGCTAAGTTTTTTTCGGAAGAGATCAATGGAGCTAACGGCTGGATTTCTTTAGGCCCTATCACCTTCCAGCCTGCCGAATACCTCAAACTCATCATGGTTTGGCTCTTAGCTTTTACCTTTTCCAGACGACAGACGGATATCGAGACTTACGATTATCAAGCTCTTACGAGACGGCGCTGGTATCCTCGCAGCCTAGATGACCTCAAGGACTGGCGGGTCTATTCTGCCATTATGGTTGGTTTGGTTGTTATCCAGCCCGACTTGGGGAACGCCTCTATCATCGTTTTATCCGGTGTTATTATGTTCGCCCTCAGTGGGGTTGGTTACCGCTGGTACACTGCTCTGATGGGGGTAATCGTAGCGGTATCGACTATCTTTCTCAGCATTATCGGTGTCGTTGGTGTTAAGACCATGTCTAAAGTTCCGGTCTTTGGTTATGTGGCTAAGCGTTTTGCTGCCTTCTTTAATCCTTTTAAAGATCTGGCCGATTCTGGCTTACAGCTGGCTCATTCCTATTATGCCATGTCTAATGGCGGTTGGTTTGGCCGGGGACTGGGAAACTCTATTGAGAAGAATGGCTACCTGCCCGAAGCCACGACAGACTTTGTTTTTTCTGTGGTAATCGAGGAGCTGGGACTGATTGGTGCCGGTCTTATCTTAGCACTGGTTTTCTTTCTTATCCTGCGTATTATGCTGGTTGGCATCAAGGCTAAGAATCCCTTTAATTCCATGATGGCCTTAGGTATCGGCGGTATGCTCCTGATGCAGGTCTTTGTTAATATCGGCGGAATCTCAGGCCTGATCCCTTCAACAGGGGTTACCTTCCCCTTCCTTTCTCAAGGTGGGAACAGCCTCTTGCTCCTATCGGTTGCCATCGGTATTGTCCTCAATATTGATGCCAATGAAAAACGTGAGGAAATCTACAAGGAAGCAACCGAAGAGATTCGGCGGGCTGAAACCCAAGAATTTAAAGTTATCAGTTGAGTCGAAAGTCTTCTTTCGGCTCTTTTGCTTTGATTGAGAAAGTATGGGAAAATCAGCACCAACAGTGAGACCTTCCCCCTAAAAGAATTGCCTAAATCCATGTAAAAAGCTTGCAATTCTAAAACAATTTGTTAGAATAGTAGGGTAAAGTTAGACTGTATTGCCTACCGTCTATCTATAAAATATATTTTATTGGAGGCTTTTCCTAAATGGCAAAAGAAAAATACGATCGTAGTAAACCACACGTTAACATTGGTACTATTGGACACGTTGACCATGGTAAAACTACTTTGACAGCAGCTATCACTACTGTATTGGCACGTCGCTTGCCTTCAGCAGTTAACCAACCAAAAGATTATTCATCTATTGATGCTGCTCCAGAAGAACGCGAACGCGGTATCACAATCAACACTGCACACGTTGAGTATGAAACTGCAAAACGTCACTATGCTCACATCGACGCTCCAGGACACGCGGACTACGTTAAAAACATGATCACTGGTGCTGCCCAAATGGACGGAGCTATCCTTGTAGTAGCTTCTACAGACGGACCAATGCCACAAACTCGTGAACACATCTTGCTTTCACGCCAAGTTGGTGTTAAGAGCCTTATCGTCTTCATGAACAAGGTTGACTTGGTTGACGATGAAGAATTGCTTGAATTGGTTGAAATGGAAATCCGTGATCTTCTTTCAGAATACGATTTCCCAGGTGATGATATCCCTGTTGTTCAAGGTTCAGCTCTTAAAGCCCTTGAAGGTGATACAGCTGCCGAAGACAAGATCATGGAATTGATGGACATCGTTGATGACTACATTCCAGAACCAAAACGTGATACTGATAAGCCATTGCTTCTTCCAGTCGAAGACGTATTCTCAATCACTGGACGTGGTACTGTTGCTTCAGGACGTATCGACCGTGGTACTGTTAAGGTCAATGACGAAGTTGAAATCGTTGGTATCAAGGACGAAATCCAAAAAGCGGTTGTTACCGGAGTTGAAATGTTCCGTAAACAATTGGATGAAGGTCTTGCAGGGGATAACGTTGGTGTGCTTCTTCGTGGTATCCAACGTGATGAAATCGAACGTGGTCAAGTATTGGCTGCACCTGGTTCAATCCATCCACACACTAAATTCAAGGGTGAAGTTTACATCCTTTCTAAAGATGAAGGTGGACGTCACACTCCATTCTTCAACAACTACCGTCCACAGTTCTACTTCCGTACAACTGACGTAACTGGTTCAATCGAATTGCCAGCAGGTACTGAAATGGTTATGCCTGGTGATAACGTTACTATCGACGTTGAATTGATCCACCCAATCGCTGTTGAAAAAGGTACTACCTTCTCTATCCGTGAAGGTGGACGTACTGTTGGTTCAGGTATCGTTTCAGAAATCGAAGCTTAAGGATTTAAGTTCCCGTTAAAACGATTAAAAGTCAGACAATGAAAAAGCTAGTAGCCCCTTGGGTACTGGCTTTTTCTATGCTATAATGGATTAAATAATTTTGAGGAGAATCCTGTATATGAAGACACCTTTTGTCAGCAAAGACCAATTAGACCAGATTACAAAAGAATTCCCGACGCCCTTTCACCTCTACGATGAAAAAGGCATTCGGGAAACAGCCAGAGCTGTTAATAAGGCCTTCGCCTGGAACCCAGGTTTCAAGGAATATTTTGCCGTTAAAGCAACACCCAATCCTTCAATCTTGAAAATACTCCAAGAGGAGGGCTGCGGTGTCGACTGTGCGACCGATGTTGAAGTCATGCTGGCTAAGAAGTTGGGCTTTAAGGATATCAGCTTTACTTCCAATGATACCCGTGCTGAAGAGTTTGTCTATGCCAGAGAAGCAGAAGCGATGATTAATTTAGATGCCTATGAGCATATTGCTTTTTTGGACGAAGTAGCGGGCTTGCCTGAGACAGTGTCTCTTCGCTATAATCCTGGCGGTGTCTTCTCCTTGGGTACTGATATTATGGATCATCCAGAGGAATCCAAGTTCGGTATGACCAAGGCTCAATTGTTGCAGGGCTACAAAGAGCTTAAGGCTAAAGGGGTTAAGAATTTTGGCCTCCATGCCTTCTTAGCTTCGAATACGGTCACCAATGACTATTATCCAACCTTAGCTGGTCAACTCTTTGAATTAGCCTTGGAAATCAGGGAGGAAACTGGTGTAGAGCTCAGTTTTATTAACTTGTCTGGAGGTATTGGTGTTGACTATAGTCCGGCTGACAAGCAAAATGATATTGCGGTCATTGGTCAGGGAGTCCACGAGAAATTTGATCAAATTCTAGTGCCAAATGGACTGGGGAAAATCAAAATTTTCACTGAGCTCGGTCGTTTTATGCTAGCGCCGCATGGTCACCTTGTTACCAAGGTGCTCCACCTCAAGGATACCTATCGCCATTATGTCGGTGTCGATGCGTCTGCTGTTAATCTCCTGCGTCCTGCCATGTATGATGCCTATCACCATATTACCAACATCAGCAATCCCGGCGGTAAGGTGCAAGTCGTAGATGTGACTGGCTCCCTCTGTGAAAACAACGATAAGTTTGCCAAAAACCGTGAATTACCTGAGGCCAGAGTTGGTGATATTTTAGTTATTCATGATACAGGAGCGCATGGCTTCTCCATGGGATACCAATACAATGGCCGGCTTCGCTCAGCTGAAATTCTCTTACAGGAGGATGGTACAGCCAAAATGATCCGTCGTGCGGAAAGACCAGAGGATTATTTTGCCACCCTCTATGGATTTGGGTTGGACGAGTAAAACCAATAAAGATTTTCAGGAGGATGGGCAAAAATTCGTCCAGTACCTGTTTTGGAATAAGCTCTTGGCGCAATAGTTGGGAGTTAGCTAGGCCAAGAAGTCTTACCCCCGCCCATTAGGTGTTTTTTTAGCACCAATGAACCACTGCTGGCTTTCCATTTGACACAAGGCCAAAGCAGAAAAAACTAAACGAATGTGATGAACTTCGTTTATCTTGTTTCCAATTTCAAAAGGTCCCTCAGGCCTCTTGAGCTGTGCGGAGGGGTGGTAGATGAACCAAAATTTTCAATTTTTTGGTTGATTTCACTCCCTCTTTGATACGCCAGAAGAATCAGTCAAGTCCTGATACGACGTCTGCTTTGCCCGCTGTAATCCGAACCTAACAAGTTAGCATTTAGTCATCGTAAGGGAGAGAAGGAAACAGTCTCAGTGCATTCTATAGTCAGTCCAAATTGTAAAAGAAGGTCTAGGCTTCGCCCGTGGCCGTATGAAAATCAGACTGTCGAAGTTACTACCTGATTTGAGCCAGTCAGGCAGGAAGCCAAGTTCCATAAAGTGATTGACTTTCTTATAAGTATCCCAAGCACTTAGGTAACTTTTCAGAATTGTAGCCCGAAGTCTAACAAGTCGATAATATTGTTAATATTTGTGAGACAAAATTCGTAAGGGGGTGTAAAGACTTCCGGTAAAAATTTTTATAGTACCTCTTTTAAACTAAGTTAGAGATACTTCGCCTGTTGCGATATGGAGTTTATCTAACCATACTACTAACCAAACGCAGTTAGGAAGGAACCTAGAGGATTGTTCTAATAATTTCGTAACCTGTCTAACCAAGTGAGCTAGCATTGTTCGTTGTTTTTATGGGCCTTTTCTGCTATAATCAGTTATGTAAAAAATTACTAGGAGTTATTAAACTATGGCACTTTGGTTAGCTGTTTTGTTGATTGCTGTTGCCCTTATGGGTGGTGTTCTTTTGGGGGCATATTTAGCTCGTCGTCAATTTGTTAAGGAGATTGCAGAATACCCTCGTTTGACGCCCGATGCTATTCGAGAAATGATGTCTTCTATGGGACAAAAACCTAATGAAGCGAAGGTCCAACAAACCTATCGCAATATTATTAAACAGTCGAAAGCACAAGCAAGTAAGAAAAAATAGGCGCAAGAGAGCAGGCTGGGTGAAAACTCAGCCTTGTTTTAGAAAGAGAGCTATGGATAACAGACCGATTGGCTTTTTGGATTCTGGTGTTGGCGGCTTGACGGTTGTCCGTGAACTCATGCGCCAGTTGCCCCACGAAGAGATTGTTTATATCGGCGATTCGGCTAGGGCTCCTTATGGTCCAAGGCCGGCTGAACAGATTCGCGAATTTACCTGGCAACTGGTTAATTTTCTTTTGACCAAGGATGTCAAGATGATTGTCATTGCCTGCAATACAGCAACTGCCGTTGTTTGGGAAGAAATTAAAGAACAATTGGAGATCCCTGTGTTGGGGGTGGTTCTGCCGGGTTCCAGTGCAGCCATTAAATCGACAAGTTCGGGTAAGATTGGTGTCATTGGCACCCCCATGACGGTCAAGTCTGATATCTATCGGCAAAAGATTGTTGACCTGGCCCCTCAGATGCAGGTGACTAGTCTGGCCTGCCCTCGCTTTGCTCCCTTGGTTGAATCTAACCAGATGGCTTCCAGCATTGCCAAAAAGGTAGTTTATGAAAGTCTGGCTCCCTTGGTTGGCAAGGTTGATACCCTGATTTTAGGCTGTACCCACTATCCGCTCCTGCGGGGCATTATTCAAAATGTTATGGGGCCTTCGGTCAAGCTGATTGACAGTGGAGCTGAGACTATTCGTGATGTCTCTGTTTTACTCAACTATTTCCAGCTCAATCGCAGTCGGGATGTCAGCATCAGTCAGCACCGTTTCTATACAACGGCGGGAGTAGCCACGTTCAAAGAAATTGCGGAAAATTGGCTGGGACAGGATTTAAATGTGGAGCATGTTAAGCTATGACAGATAAAATTTATGAATATAAGGACGATCAAAATTGGTTTGTCGGTAAGTGGCGTGACTTTACCAATATCTATAATCTGGGCGGAGAAAAGAATTTCTTTCAAATTGAGCAGGAATTAGCCAGTCTCATCTCCGGTAAGCAAGGCTTTGATGTGTCAGTTCTTCGCTATTCTTCAGATTTTCGTCTGATGGCTTTTATCATTGATATGATTAATGAGGAATTGGATCTGCACCTAGAAATCAAGCGGTACAGAGGAGCTATCATCATTACTGAAGGCGAGCTCTTACGCTTGGTTCACCTGCCTGAACAAGGCCTGACTCTGGATGACTTTTTTGCTCAAGGGGCCAAGCAGAGCTTGGGTGATAGAATTCTGATTGCCACCCGCAATGATGGTAAGACCAAAGAATTTCGTCAGATGTTTAAGAATTTGGGCTTGGAAGTTGAAAATCTCAATGACCACCCTGACTTGCCGGAGGTGGAAGAAACAGGAACAACCTTTGAAGAAAATGCCCGTCTCAAAGCTGAAACCATTGCTCAATTGACTGGGCAAATGGTCTTAGCAGATGATTCAGGTCTCAAGGTGGACGCCTTAGGCGGGCTTCCTGGTGTTTGGTCGGCTCGCTTTTCAGGGCCTGATGCCGATGATGAAAAGAACAATGCCAAACTCTTACATGAGTTGGCCATGGTTTTTGAAGAGAAAGACCGATCGGCTCAATTCCATACCACTCTAGTTGTAGCGGCACCCGGGCGTGAAAGCTTAGTGGTGGAGGCTGATTGGCCGGGTTATATCGCTTTTGAAGCTAAGGGAGAGAATGGCTTCGGCTACGATCCTCTCTTTCTGGTAGGAAAAACAGGCCGAACGGCAGCCCAGTTGACAGCAGAGGAAAAGAATGCCCAGTCCCATCGTGGCTTGGCTGTTAAGAAGTTGATGGAGGTATTTCCAGCATGGCAACAAAAACAATCGTAGTGATGAGCGATTCTCACGGGGATCGCGAGATTGTCCAAACCATTAAAGACCGTTATCAGGGAAAGGTGGATGCTATCTTTCACAATGGGGATTCTGAACTTCCTTCCAATGATTCAATCTGGGAGGGAATCAAGGTAGTGCGTGGGAACTGTGACTATGACAATGGCTATCCAGAGTCCTTGGTCACTCAGGTCGGTGATGCGGTTATCGCTCAGACCCATGGCCATCTCTACGGTATCAATTTTACTTGGGAGCGTTTGGACCTTTGGGCTCAGTCAGAAGATGCTGATATCTGTCTTTATGGTCATCTGCATCGGGCCAGTGCTTGGCAAAATGGTAAGACTGTTTTTGTCAATCCAGGTTCTGTTCTCCAGCCTCGCGGGGAGGTCATGGAAAAACTCTATGCTAAGATTGAGATTTCGGAGCACACGATTAAGGTGGACTATTATAACCGTGACCACCAAATCTACCCAGATTTAAGTCAGGAATTTGAACGATGATTGCTAAAGCATTTGTGGACTATCTGACCCCCTTTGTCCCAGATTATTTAACGCCAGCTGAAGATCTAGCCTTGGTCATGTCCAACCATAAGGCGGGACATGTCATGCTTTTATTGACCCGAAATGGCTATTCCAGAATCCCTGTCATGTCTACGGACAAGCGCTATATGGGCACTATTTCTATGTCGGATATTCTGTCCTATCAAGCCCGCAATGGTTTATCTGATCGGGAGATAGCAGACGTTGAGATTATTGAAATGCTCAATCATAAGATTGACATTCTGACAGATGATGCAGATTTGACCGAAATTTTGCACAAGATTGTTGATTTCCCCTTCCTGCCTGTGATTGATAAGCAAGGGATTTTCCTTGGTATTATTACCCGTAAGAAGGTTCTCAAATCAATCAATAGCCTACTGCACAATTTTACAGAGGAGTATCAGATTGAGCCCGTTGACCCAGAGTCTTAATGATTTTATTGCCAGCAAGAACCTATCGGAGAATTCCCGCAAGTCCTACCAGTACGATCTGCAGCAGTTTGTCAAGCTGATTGGTGCTCAGGTTTCTTCAAGCAAGCTCAGACTCTACCAGCAGTCTCTTGCTGACCTCAAGCCATCGGCCCGTAAGCGCAAGTTTTCTGCAGTCAATCAGTTTCTCCTTTATCTTTATGAAGCAGGACAAGTAGAACATTATTATCACTTAAAAAATCACGAGAAATTGAGACCAGAAGCAAAACCGCAGGAGCTTTTGGACCTTGCTTTCTTTACGCAGGCCCAGCCCAGCCGTGGGAAGTGGATTGCCCTCTTGATTTTGGAGCTTGGCTTAACCCCAAGTGAGATTGCAGGCATTAAGCTGACTGATGTGGATTTGGAATTTCGTGTGATTCGCTTGAAGAGGGCCGAACAGGTGAGGATTCTTCCCCTATCAGAGGAGCTGCTGCCTTGGCTCAGTCAGCCCAGCGATGGTCTTTACCTTTTTGACAAGAAGGGACAGCCTTATTCGCGGCAGTGGTTTTTTAATCAGCTCAATGACTTTTTAGCCCAAGTTGGTTTTCCAGATTTGACCGCTCAAAAATTGCGGGAGCAATACATCCTAAGAAAGATCAAAGAAGGGACCTCAATATTGGACTTAGCGAAAAATTTGGGTCTTAAGAGTCCCTTAACCTTGGAGCACTATTACAAGAATGGATATTAAATTAAAAGATTTTGAAGGACCGCTGGATTTACTCTTGCATCTGGTCTCAAAATATGAAATGGATATTTACGATGTGCCCATTGTGGAAGTCATCGAGCAGTATCTGGCCTATATTTCCACTCTGCAGGCCATGCGGTTGGAAGTAGCTGGTGAATATATGGTTATGGCCAGTCAGCTCATGTTGATCAAGAGCCGCAAGCTTCTGCCAAAAGTGGTGGAAGAAACGCCACTGGAAGAAGATCCTGAGCAAGAACTGCTCAGCCAATTGGAGGAGTACCAAAGATATAAAGAACTTAGTCAGGAATTAGCTGCTCAGCACGACATTAGGGCTCGTTTTTTCTCCAAGCCCAAGCAGGAATTGATTTACGAGGATGCTGAGCTGTCCCATGATAAGACGACTCTGGATCTCTACCTTGCTTTTTCTAAGGTCATGGCAGCCAAGCAGGAAGAGATAAAAAATAGTCATACCACCATTGAGCGAGATGACTATAGGATTGAAGATATGATGGAGTTGGTTTCAACCCGTCTAGCGGGTCACAAATCGGTCGAACTGGGGGAAATCTTCTCAGAAGCTCAGTCTATGAATGAGGTTATCACCATCTTTTTAGCCACTCTAGAACTGATTAAGGTCGGTCGGATTCAAGCCCGACAAGCTGAGAATTTTGGACAAGTCACCTTGATTAGCATGGAAGGAGAGCAGACTTAATGTCTTATTTAGCACAAATGGAAGCCCTGCTCTTTGTGGCGGGAGAAGATGGCCTCAGCCTGCGCAATCTGGCCAGTTTACTGGATATCTCAGCTATGGCAGTCAGCCAGCAGCTGGAAAAACTGGCTGAGAAATATAGAATGGATCAGGATTCTGCACTTTGCTTATTAGAGTCTTCCAACACCTACAAGATTGTTACCAAGGAAGAGCATGCCGAGCTCCTGCGGCAGTATGCTAAGGCTCCTATTAATCAGAGCCTGTCCCGAGCCAGTCTGGAAGTTCTTTCCATCGTAGCCTACAAGCAGCCCATTACTCGGGTTGAAGTGGACAGCATCCGCGGCGTTAATTCCAGCGGGGCCATTTCTAAGCTGCAGGCTTTTGGTTTGATTCAGGAAGTCGGAAAGAAGGATGTGATCGGTCGGCCCAATCTCTATGCCACTACTGACTATTTCTTGGATTATATGGGAATCAATAGCTTGGATGAGCTAGTTGATGCCTCTGCGATCGAATTAGTGGATCAGGAAATGACCCTCTTTAGTGAGGATGATATTTAAAACAGAAAGAAAATCATGAGAATTAACAAATACATTGCCCATGCTGGTATAGCCAGTCGCAGAAAAGCAGAAGAGCTGATTAAAAAAGGTCTGGTTAGTATCAATGGTCAAACAGTGACAGAGTTGGCTACCAATGTCAAAAATGGTGATTT
Organism: Streptococcus criceti HS-6; assembly: GCF_000187975.2. Taxonomy (NCBI): domain Bacteria; kingdom Bacillati; phylum Bacillota; class Bacilli; order Lactobacillales; family Streptococcaceae; genus Streptococcus; species Streptococcus criceti. The sequence goes on along the minus strand of NZ_AEUV02000002.1, from coordinate 2,160,368 downwards.
AGTCGAAGTTTCCGGCCAGCCTATCTATAATGAAGAAAAGGTCTACTACCTCCTAAACAAGCCTCGGGGCGTGATTTCTAGCGTCTCAGATGATAAGGGACGTAAGACCGTCATCGACCTTCTGCCAGATGTCAAGGAGCGCATTTACCCTGTCGGCCGTTTAGATTGGGATACGACTGGCCTCTTAATCTTGACCAATGACGGCGATTTTACCGACGAGATGATTCATCCCCGCAATGAGATTGATAAGGTTTATCTGGCACGGGTCAAGGGCATTGCAACTAAGGAAAATCTGCGGCCCCTGACACGAGGCGTGGTGATCGATGGTAAGAAAACAGGGCCAGCCCGCTACAATATCATCAAGGTTGAGCCTGATAAGAATCGCTCGATCGTTGAACTGACTATCCATGAAGGCCGCAACCATCAAGTGAAGAAGATGTTTGAAGCTGTCGGCCTCTTAGTAGATAAACTGTCCCGAACCCAGTTTGGCACCCTTAACTTACGCGGTTTGCGCCCAGGAGAATCCCGACGCCTCAATAAAAAAGAAATCAGCCAGCTCCACAATGCGGCTGTCACAAAAACAAAATGAAAAAACTCTTGATCGCTCCGGTTCGGCTCTATCAACAACTGATTTCCCCTCTAACACCGGCTTCCTGTCGCTATCGTCCTACTTGTTCCAATTATATGATTGAAGCTATTGAAAAGCACGGTCTTCTAGGGGTACTCATGGGAATCGCCCGAATCTTACGCTGCCATCCCTTTGTCGCAGGCGGTGACGATCCCGTACCCGACCATTTTAGCCTAAGAAGAAATCGAGAAACCAAGTCAAAGTAGGCTTGGTTTTTTTGATATTTATAAAAGACAAATAATTTTAAGCATAAAAAATTATAATCTATCTGATTATTTAAAAATCACTAATAAAAATAGGGAGATAGCTTAAAATGAAAGACCTAAAATTAAATGATTTGTTTGGATTTACTACGGAAGAAATTCCCCATGTAAAGATTTACTTTCATGTTTGGAATAGTAGTGTAAATTATACAAAAGAATACTATCTATCAAACAAGGAAGGAGTTAATAATTGGAATATCTTTTGGAACAGTGATAAAAAACACTTTAAGGTTGGCGAAATTGTTATCAATGCTGTAAAAATTGATTATGATAAATATCTTATTACGATGGTTAAAAAAGTGACTAAAGATTTGAATAAGTATGGTGAAAAAGGTTATGAAGGTGAAGTTGTTGACAGGTTCCTTCCTTATTTTGACCGTCTAATAATTCAATATAAACCTGGACGAATGAGGGTGAGAAAATATAGCAGTTGTTATGATGATATTGTTATTTCCGAGCTTTTGTCTGAGCCTTGGAGAGGAGAAGAGTTTAAAGGTTATGATGAGATTTGTCTCTCGTATATCCAATTAGAATCGATTTTTCGATTGGAAAAAAAAGATTGGATGACAGCTTTGCAAAATCAGAAAGCTGTTTATCTAATTACTGACAAAAAGACGGGGAAATTGTATGTAGGTTCAGCAACTAGTAAAGATAAGATGCTACTCAGTCGCTGGCAATCATACGTTAATAATGGTCATGGTGGAAATAAGGAACTGAAAGATTTAGTGAATAAAAAGGGAATAGACTATATAAAAGAGTATTTTCAATACAGTCTATTAGAGAATTTTAATGGTAAAGTTGACGATGATTATATCCTTAGTCGCGAGAAGTGGTGGAAAAAAGCTTTGCAATCAATAGAGTACGGCTATAATGAAAATTAAAGGGCAAAATTAAATTATGATTGCTTTAGGCAGCATAATGGCTTTAGAAAACTATTGATATGACTAGTATTTAGCGACTTTATATTGGGGTGTTGCAACGACAACGCTCTTTTTTATACTTCTTTTTCCATAACTAGACAATTTTGTAAATTAGATCATTTTCATTTGCCCCCTTCCATGACTTTTGTCATATCATGTCATGACATTAGATGCTGAAAAGTTTTGCTCTTTTTCGGTAAACTTAAACCAGAAAGAAAGTAAAGCGAGAAAATATTATAAAAATCAAAGTATCTGATATCATTTATACCTTTATTGGAGTAGTTTGCGTAGCCTTAAGTGTCTTTCCAACTGTTTTTGAACAGTTGGAGATTGAAACTGTCTTTTCGTATTTTGGAGAGTTCATAGGCATGTTAATTTCAGCGATTGTTCTAATCAGTATTGCTAAATCTCTTATCGAAGAATTGGCTGATTAGGAAGAAAGGGCAGCCTTCTCCTACCTTAACAGTTACAAAGGAGGGACTAAAATGACCTATGAGGAAATTAAACTTAGACTTTTAGAAGATGGTATCCGCAGCTATAAAATCTTTCAAGGGATTAAAATTTACTCCCACACTGTCAAAACTGAGGATGAACAAAAACAAATCTCAAAAAGAGTTTACCTGACAAAAAAGCAACACTATGTTTATTATGAACGAACAGATCCTAACTGGTATTACTGGAATAAGGATAGGGAAAACGCAAACTTTGATCCAAGTGACATTAATGAAAATACACTTTTTGAAGTGGCAAATGATTTGGAATCTTTAACAAAATATTTGGGAAAAGATATCATTCACAGACTGGCGGAAAAAGTTAAACATGGTGAAGTCACCGAATATCTAGATATTTAGAAATCATTAGAAAACACACCGCCTAAATAAACTTGCTCTAAAGGCTGTGTAAAAAAGATAAACCGTCTAGAAAGTCAGGATTTTCTGCTAATTTCCTATTTTTGCTTTGCCTTTTGGGGGTTCGGCATTATATCAAAAATGAACATAGGCTGCGGATGGTGTCAAAGGGATGATTTCTCCTAGAGTTTTCTCTTGACTCTTCGGTGCAATCCCTATTTTGACTGTATCTGTGGACGCCCTTTGTGACACGACGTTTGGTTAGTAGATTTTGCTAACCAAACGAAGTTAGTGGGAGAGGTAGGGAGTGGGAAAGAACCCAAAAATTGAAAATTTTGGTTCGTCTTCCCACCCCCGCACAGTTGGCTAGGTCTTCCGCTTTGGCCTTGTGGCAAAAGGAAAGCCAGCCAGCAGTGGTTCATTGGTGCTAAAGCACCTAATGAACTGTGCAGGGGTAAGACTAAGTTGGCGTAGCCAACAAGTCTTACTCCCAACCACTGCGTCAAGAGCTTATTCCAAAACAGGAATGTTGGAAAGTTTTTGTCCAGCCTCGTTTGGTATCAAGTGCAGAGCACTTAGATAACAAGCCTCTGCCGTATCTTAGTAAAAGGAGTATAGTGATGGCAACTACTGTTATAAACGTTTCAAACTTATCCAAACAATTTAAATCCAAAAAGGTTCTTGAGGGCATTTCTTTTGATGTTAAGGAGGGTGACTGCTTAGCTCTGATTGGTCCCAATGGTTCGGGGAAGACCACCTTGTTTAACTGCCTGCTGGGGGACTATGCTCCAACAGAAGGTAGCGTTACGGTACTGGGACAGAATGCCCAGTCTTCGCAGCTTAAAAGAAAGGTGGGAATTCTTTTTCAGGAGAATTTGACAGAAGAAAAGATGAGGGTTTCTGAGCTTCTTGATTTTCAAAAAGCTATTTACTCCAATCCTCTGTCTGACAAAGCAATTGATGACTTGCTGCAATTTTCTGACCAGCAGAGAAATCAGTTTGCTGAAAAATTATCCGGCGGTCAAAGACGCCTTCTGGCTTTTGTGCAAGTCTTGGTCGGTCAGCCCGACATCATCTTCTTAGATGAGCCGACGGCTGGCATGGACACGAACACACGCAAGCGTTTTTGGGAGATTGTTGCAGATTTGAAAATGACAGGCAAGACCATCATTTATTCCAGCCATTATATTGAAGAGGTTGAACACACGGCGGACAGAATTTTGGTCTTACACCAAGGAAAATTACTGCGGGACACGACACCTTATCTGATGCGCTCAGAAGAAAGAGAAAAAGTCTTTACCCTACCTGTTGACTACCTATTTGCTGTTGAAGGACAGGATATTGCTGATTTGGAAGTGAAGACGGATACCATTTCCTTTAGCAGTAAGCGCCCCCAGTATATTTGGGATTTGCTTACAGAGGCTAAGTGTCCTATTGAGGACATTGAAATGACTAACCGTACCCTTTTAGATACTATTTTTGATATGGCAAAGGAGGATGATTATGAACACGTTTAAAGCAATCCTGCATCAGGAATATCTCATCAATAAACGTTCCCTGTCTAACCTAATAATGGGAATTGGTATGCCGATTGCTTTCTTCCTACTCTTTACCAGTATTTGGGCCAGTGACGACAATATGCCCAAGGCACAGGTAGCTTATTGGGTACGTCAATATATGATACAGATGACAGCCTTTTCCAGTCTTAGTTTCGCCTTTTATTCCTTACCCTTCGCTTTTCAGGAAGACAGAAATGGCAATCGTCTCAGAAGTATTCAGCACAGTCCCATCCCCATGTGGCAATACTATTTTAGTAAAATTTTAGCTGTTCTTATTCACTTTGTTTTAGCTATTGTGGCTGTTTTTGCCGTAGGACACTTTGTCAAAGGGGTCGATATGCCTGCGATAGATTGGCTAACTAGTGCAGTGGTTTTGTTTGCTGGAGCTATCTGCTTTATGCCTTTCGGCGCCCTTTTTGCTCATATCAAGTCGTCGCAGACCCTTTCTCTGATTGCCAATATTTTCTATATGGGGTTGGCTGTCTTAGGCGGTCTCTGGATGCCAGTGCAGACTTTCCCAGATTTCATGCAGAAACTAGCCAAGGTGACTCCGACCTATCATCTCAATAATCTCTTAATTTCTTATTTCAAAGATGATTTTTCCATTCGGTCTCTGGTCATTCTTTTGGGATATGCTATCATAGTTTTAGTGATTGCTCTGGCAGTCGGAAAAAAACTTGAGGTGCATTGATATTGATGTTTCGACGATTTCAAAAGACGGATTCGCTCTACTATGTAGGGCTGGTCTTCATGATCTTTCCCTGGGGAGGAGTGCTGTGGTTTGGCTATCCTAGCTGGACTTTAGTTCCATCAATACTTTTTGGAATTTGTTATATCCTGCTTATCCATCTTCGCGACCAGTATAAAAAGTTGATCGCTCTCCTGTGGTTCTATCTGCTCGGCTATATTCTTGGGATGACTTTTGCGATTGAGCCCAATATGATATGGTTTTTCTTCTATTTAGAGAATCTTTTGGTTTGGCGATTTGGAGATGACATACGAAGTTACCGTATGGTGTCTTATGTTCTTGCTCTTTCAGCTGTTATGCTGTGGGTATTATTCTTTGCCCCAACAGTCCTAGAAAAAGTAATGACGGTGCTGATTACCACCTTTATCATTGCCATGCATTATTTTCAGCGGCAGAATTATTTGGAAAGTAAGGTTAAGGAGGAAATTTATCAGAAGAATAAGGAAATTAACCTCCTGTCCGCCGAAAATGAACGCAACCGCATTGGCCGTGATTTGCATGATACGCTGGGACATACCTTTGCCATGATGACCCTGAAAACGGAGTTGGCCCTTAAGCAGTTAGAAAAGAAAAACTTAGCTGCTGTTAATAAGGAATTACGGGAGCTTAACCAGATTAGCCAAGAGTCGATGAAGAATGTCCGTGAGCTCATTAATAATCTCAAATACCGTACAGTGGCAGAAGAATTAGATAATATCACTGAGGTGTTTACTCTGTCAGACATTGGCCTGACAGTGGATAATCAGTTGAACTTAGATACTTTATCACCAGTTATCCAGTCCAGCATGACCATGATTTTACGAGAATTAACCACCAACATTATCAAGCATGCTGGAGCTAATCAGTGTCACATCAAGCTCTACAGAACTGATGAGCTAACGATTGATGTCAGTGATAATGGCTGCGGCTTTGCCCAGCTGACCGGTGAGGAGTTACATTCCATCAAAGAGCGCCTGCAGCTGGTTAAGGGGGACGTTGTGATTTTATCCAGCCAAAATCCAACGCTTATTCGTGTGACCTTAGAAGAAGGAGATGGGCTATGAAATTATTAGTTGCAGAAGATCAGGCTATGCTGCGGGATGCGCTTTGCCAGCTCTTGCTCATGGAAGATGGCGTGGAGGAAATTTATCAGGCTGCAGATGGAGACGAAGCGATAGCTCTGCTGCAAAAACAAGCTGTTGATGTCGCTATTTTAGATGTTGAAATGCCAAAGAAAACGGGACTTGATGTGTTGGAATGGATTCGCGCTAATGCGGACATCAAAGTGATTATCGTGACCACCTTCAAGCGCGCAGGCTATTTCAAACGCGCTTTAGCAGCTCATGTAGACGCTTATGTTTTAAAGGACCGTTCAGCTTCGGAACTCATGAAGACTATTTATACGGTTTTAGCAGGCCAAAAGGAATATTCACCAGAACTGGTTGAAGAGGTGGCCTTTACGTCAAATCCTCTCAGTCAGCGTGAGCAGGAAGTCCTAGAATTGGCAGCTAAAGGCCTGTCCAATCAAGATATTTCTGAAAAACTGTTTTTATCGAATGGGACCATCAGAAATTATATGACCAGTATTTTTAATAAATTATCGGCCAGCAATCGTACCGATGCCGTCCGCATTGCCAAGGACAAGGGCTGGGTGTAGGAAAAAATTAAAGCCGTTTTAAAAAGCAGTGTTATTTGTCTAAACCAGCAAAACTTCAGTTCCTGCAAGGTCTGAAGCTTTTTTATGCGTAAGGAACGATTGACATTCACTTATTTGGAGACTATAATAGCTTCCAATAATAGACATCTTACGATTATTGAAAGTTGGACGAGTGAACAGACAGCTAGGAGGATTTCGCCATCATAACTGTCTGCCCCAGCCTTCACTTAGTCAATAGAGCGTTGCATCCGCAAGTCAATGGACACGGCTCTCTAAAAACAAAAGGAGTAACTATGCATTTTATTGAAAGAAAAATTAAAGGTATCCGTTCAACTTGGCAAGAAATGTCACAGGGGCTGCAACTGATCATCCAAGGATTAAAAGAGCGCTCCCTAGCCGATAGCCTCAAGATCTTTTGGGATGATCTGTTTGCCAACCGTAGCCTCGTTCAATGGCTTTACTTGCTTATCCTCGGTAGCTTTCCGCTCTGGCTGGAGCTCTATTACCACCATCAGGTGAGAGACTGGGTAGGTATGACCTGCAGTCTGACCGGCATTATCTGCGTCATTTTTGTATCAGAGGGCCGGGCCAGCAACTATTTATTTGGTCTGATTAATTCCGTCATTTATCTAATATTAGCCTTGCAAGAAGGATTTTATGGTGAGGTACTGACAACCCTGTACTTTACGATTATGCAGCCAATTGGTCTTTTTGTCTGGATTTACCAATCCCAGTTTAAAAAGCAGGAGCAGACGTTCGTGGCTCGTAAATTAAGCTTTGCCAACTGGCTCAAATATCTTCTGATAACCGCCCTTTGGTGGCTGAGTTTCGGTCTCATCTATCAGTCTATCGGAGCTAGGCGGCCTTTCAGAGACAGTGTCACCGATGCGACTAATGGGGTAGGCCAGCTCCTGATGACAGCTGTCTATCGTGAACAGTGGCTCTTCTGGGCGGCTACCAATATTTTCTCTATCTATCTTTGGTGGGGAGAAAGTTTACAAATACAGGGAAAATACTTTATCTATCTCATTAACAGCTTAGTCGGCTGGTACCAATGGTCTAAGGCTGCAAAGAAAGATGGGAAAGAGAGTGGGAAAGAACCAAAAAATTGAAAATTTTGGTTCTCATCATATCCTGGTTTTAAGGTGGTGACCTGAAACGATCCCTTCCCAGACCGTTTTTGACACTTGCTTTGCAAGCTTTATTTCCCGATTAAAAAGGTTTCCATACCTTTTTACCCCCCCTCGCACAGCTTAAAAGCTCTGAGGGACCTTTTAAGGTTGGAAATAAGATGAATGACGGTCATCACATTCGTTTAGGTTTTCTGCTTTGGCCTTATGGCAAAAGGAAAACCAGCCAGCAGTGGTTCATTAAGGCTAGGAAAAAGTATTCTAGCCTTCTATTTTTGCAGTAATAACAGTTTGGCGCAGTGGTTGGGAGTCCTTATCTTGGGGTGCAGCCCCATTTTCAGGCATCCCCTTAAACAGTCCACTGGACTGTTTAACTACTCCGCAATTGTTAGCGACCATCCTAATCAACTGTGCGGAGATGAAACGACAAAGCCAATTTATATATAAAAATTGACTTCTGTCCCACTCTCTAATGAACTGTGCAGGATCAAGACTTGTTGGCTTAGCCAACAAGTCTTGATCCCAACAACTACACTAAGAGTTTATTCCAAGACAGGAATACTGGATGAGTTGTCCCTCACTCTTCATGCTGTCTAGCTTTAGTGGTCAACTGTGAAGAAGGCCTAAATTATTAATTCTTTCATTGATGGTAGGTGAAAATATCGTGTCAGCAGTCTGTGAAACGTATGGTGGCTATGGTTTGTCAAAAATGAACGGCTGGCTTGATTTGCCTTGGTAAGCAAGGCTAGCTCTAGGACAAAAGGCTAGTACAACTGAAATAATTAAAGAAAGATCCGAAATTTTTTACAGAAAACGCTTGCCATTTTCGGAGGACTGATTTATAATATAAACCAATCAGAAGAAGTACTTTAAGAGAGGTTTTCAGGAAGTTGCCGGTTACTGTGAGGCAATAGCAGCTCTTTTGGGAAATGGGCTGATGGCTATAAAAGCGGAGATAAACAATAGTCTCCCGGTTAGGCACTCCTTATCGTGCAGCTTGTTGTTGGACAAGTATGAGATGATGGGAAATATTGACAAATCCTATCAATCGAGGTGGTACCGTGTTTTGACTTTGTACTAAACGCCCTCGCACAGATTTTTCTGTGCGAGGGTTTTTGACGTTTATCTCAAGAATTTGAAGCCAACCATTTTTCAGAAAGCCGATTCCGTAAGTAAATCCCCAAAGAAAATCAAAAATAGACAAGGCAGCGAAGTGCAGGCAGTACTAGTGTACGGCAAGCTGAAGTCAACGATGTATAGTTTTGATTTTCAAAGAGTATAAGAAAGGACTTCTAAAACTTTGAACATCAGATAATGGCTGTAAAGGAGGAATGCTATGCCCCAGACACTAGCTGACGTTCGTCAGAAAATAGATAGTTTAGATCAGGAAATGATTAAATTGTTGGCCGAGCGGCAAAAATTAGTAGAAACAGCGGGACGTTTAAAACCCAGCCAAGATACTGCCGCTGTGGCTGCCCCTCATCGTGTAGCCCAGATAATCCGTGAACGCCGCAGTCAGGCCGCAGAGGCAAACCTATCACCAGCTGTTGCGGAAGCTGTATGGCGGTCAATGATAGAAGCTTTTATCCTATTAGAGACTGAAGTCAATAAGGCAAAACATCCTCATACCAGTTAAATCGTTTGGAACGGGGGTGGAAATAAGATGAACGATAGTCATCACATTCGTTTAGGTTTTCTGCTTTGGCCTTGCGTCAAAGGGAAAACCAGCCAGCAGTGGTTCATTGGTGCTAAAGCACCTAATGAATTGTGCAGGGATAAGTGAATGGGACAACAATCGGTACATCGTTATGAAATGGCGATTTCGATTTTCCTCACTCTCCCATTGTAAGTCTCAGGTTGAAATCCTCCACTAGAGCATTTCAATCCCACCTCCGAACAGGTATCTGAGTTTTCTCAAACAGTCTGAGAGACTGTTTGACCTATCTCTTGCGTGGTACAGTCCAGTGGACTGTTTAAGGGGGCGCCTGAAAATGGGACTGCGCCCCAAGGTAAGGACTCCCAACCACACCACTGCGTCAAAGTGCTCTATCTAAAGGAGTTAATTAGAGACGGGACTTTTGTCCACCCTCTTACTCCCAAACACTGCGTCAAAAGTTTATTTCAAAGCAGAAATACTGGAGAGTTTTTACCCAGCCGCTGATAACATGGACAGAAAGGAACCATTATGCAAAAAATTTTACCGGCAGACACTCTTACTCCGATTTTAGCCTATATGCGCATTAGAGGTCAGCATAAGGTTATCTTGGAATCTATTCCTCGCGAAAAGGAAAATGCCCGCTTTTCAATTGTGGCCTATAATCCCGTTTTTGAACTGCGTTTTGAAGAAAGCCGCTTATTGAAAAACGGAATAGTAGTTGATGATGATCCGCTTGATTATCTCAGCGCCGTAACACTTAAATCGAATCAATCTGCCCTTCCTTTTGGCGGCGGCGCCATCGGTTTTGTTGGCTATGATATGATGAGTCTTTATGAAAATATTGGTCAGATTCCCCAAGACACTATCGGGACACCGGATATGCACTTCTTTATTTATGAGTCTTATTTGGTCTTTGATCACAAGAAGGAAAAGGTCTATGTGGTAGAGGATAATATTTACAGCGGCCGTGATAATGATGCTAGCCGTCAGGCATTGGGACAGGTCATTCAGGATTTGCAGACTCAGGCTCCGAATGAATTCAGCCCGCAAGAGCTGCACCGACTGGATTTTAAGAACCATCTAGAAAAGGAAACATTTGAAGCTATGGTCACCAAGGCTAAAACGCTTATTCGTCAGGGAGATATGTTCCAATGTGTGATCAGCCAGCGCTTTTCCAGTGATTTTCAAGGGGATCCGCTCGATTATTACCGAAATTTGCGCGTGACCAGTCCGTCAAATTATCTCTATTTCTATGATTTCGGAGATTATCAGATTATCGGAGCCAGTCCTGAGAGTTTAGTCTCCGTTAAAGACGGTCAGGTCGTGACCAATCCGATTGCCGGCACTCGTCCCAGAGGTAAGGATGAAGCAGAAGATCAGGCCTTAGCAAAAGATTTAGCCAGTGATGTCAAAGAAACGGCCGAACACCGTATGCTGGTCGATCTAGGCCGCAATGATATCGGTAAGATTGCTGAGATTGATAGTGTTAAGCTGACCCAGTATATGGAAGTGGAATATTTTCGCTATGTGATGCACCTGACCAGTGTTGTCAAAGGAACTCTGTTGTCTCAACTGACAGCTATTGATGCTCTGAAATCAACCCTGCCAGCAGGAACCGTATCAGGTGCTCCTAAAATTCGTGCTATGACGCGTATCTATCAGCTGGAAAAAGAAAAAAGGGGAATCTATGCCGGTGCCATCGGTTACCTATCTGCGACAGGCGATATGGATTTTGCCATTGCTATTCGGACAATGATTCTCAAAAATAACAAGGCCTACGTTCAGGCTGGCGCTGGTATTGTTTACGACAGTCAGCCTGAGAATGAATTTTACGAAACAATCAATAAGGCCAAGGCTATGACAAAAATAGGAGATGCCCAATGATTTTACTGATTGATAATTATGATTCTTTTACCTATAACTTAGCTCAGTATCTTGGGACTTTCGCAGAGGTTAAAGTGCTGCGCAATGATGCTGAAAACGTGTACCAAGAGGCGCAAACAGCTGATGCCCTAGTTTTTTCACCAGGTCCAGGTTGGCCAGCTGATGCTGGGAAAATGGAAAGTCTGATCAAGGACTTTGCTGGACAAAAGCCGATACTGGGTATCTGTCTGGGACATCAGGCTATTGCTGAGAGTTTTGGCGGTAAACTGGGGCTGGCTAAAAATGTGAGACATGGGAAGCAATCGCCTCTGGAACTGCAAGCACCTTCTCCTCTTTTTGAAGGTATTGCAGACGGCGTACCTATTATGCGCTATCACTCAATAGTCGTTGAAGACCTGCCTCAGGATTTTGAAGTGACGGCCATCACTAGCGATGATCATGAAATCATGGCTATGCAGCATAAGGAACTGCCCATTTACGGTCTTCAATACCATCCGGAAAGTATCGGCTCACCGGATGGCTTGAAAATGATTGAAAACTTTGTCAAGCTTTCAGCCAAAGAGTAAGAAGCAAACAGTAGACGTATAAAATGTAAGAGGAGAACAACAGATGAAAGAGATTTTTATGAAATTAAGTCAGAGACAAGACCTAAATCAAGAAGAAGTTCAGGAACTTTTTGAAAATATCTTGCAGGGTCAAGTGTCAGAAGCACAAATCGCCGCTTTCTTGTTAGGCTTGAAAATTAAGGGTGAAACACCAGAGGAGATTACAGGGGTGGTCAAGGCTCTAAAAAATCGAGCAGCCCAGCTTCCTCAGACTTTTGAGGATGCCATGTGCAACTGCGGAACTGGCGGTGACCAATCCTACAGTTTCAATATTTCGACAACAGCCTGCTTTATCTTAGCAGCTGGCGGTGTCCGCATGGCCAAGGCAGGGAATCGTTCGGTCTCATCTAAATCAGGTTCAGCCGATGTTCTGGAAGAATTAGGGATTAACATTGCAGCAGAACCTGAAACTCTGTCTAAGGCTTTGGATGAGGCAGGCTTAGCCTTTATCTTTGCGCAAACCATGCATCCAGCCATGCGTTACATTGGTCCAGCCAGACAGGCACTGGGGATTCCAACTATTATGAATTTGGTAGGGCCTCTGGCTAATCCGCTGGATTTAGAAACTCAGCTTATGGGGCTCTATCGTGTAGAATTGCAGGACATAGTTGCTCAGTCACTGCAGCAGCTGGGCCGCAAACGTGCTCTAGTCATTACAGGACCTGACAATATGGATGAGGCTGCCCTCTATGGTACCAATACCTATACTTTATTAGAAGACGGTAAAATCAGCCAGCACACATTTACCTATAAAGATTTGGATATGGATAAGGTTGAATTGGCCGATATCACAGGCGGTGATGCTAAAGACAATGCTCAAATCTTGCTCAGCGTCCTAAACAATGAACCGAGTCCTTATCTAGAGACGACCGTCCTAAATGCAGGCTTGGGCTTCTATGCCAATGGTAAAGCTGACAGTATCAAAGCCGGCGTAACCCTAGCCCGTCAGCTTCTAGCTGACGGTTTGGCTCTAGCCAAGCTTCACCAGTTACAAGAGGTACAAGTATGAGTCAAGAATTTCTCCCCACCATCCTAAAGCAAAAAGCCAAGGAAGTTGCCCAGCTTACCATGGAAGAACTGCACCCCTTACGTCAGGCCTATCGTTTCTATGATTTTCTCAAGGGTCACCAAGACAAATTGCAAATCATTGCCGAAGTCAAAAAAGCCAGTCCCAGCCTCGGTGATATCAATATGGGTGTTGATATTGTGGCTCAAGCTAAGACCTACGAACAAAATGGCGCTGCTATGATTTCTGTACTGACAGATGAGATTTATTTCAAGGGACATCTAGATTATTTGCGACAAATTTCTAGCCAAGTGGCTATTCCGACTCTGGCTAAGGATTTTATCATTGATGAAAAGCAGATTATCCGCAGCCGAAATGCTGGAGCAACGGTGATTCTATTGATTGTAGCAGCCCTGTCAGAGGGACGTTTAAAGGAACTGTATGATTTTGCGACGGGCCTAGGTTTGGAAGTTTTAGTGGAAACGCATAATTTACCAGAACTTGAGGCTGCTCACCGTATTGGTGCAAAGATTATTGGAATCAACAATCGCAATCTAGTCACTTTTAACACGGATATCAACACGAGTTTGCAGCTATCCACCCATTTTAAGGAAGGACCTGTTTACATTTCTGAATCAGCCATTAGCACCGAAGAAGATGCGCAGACAGTTGCTCCTTACTTTAATGCTATCTTAGTAGGAACAGCCCTGATGACAGCTGACAATGTTGCAGACAAGATAAAGGAGCTAAAAATTGACAAGGGTTAAAATTTGCGGCCTATCCGACCCAGAAGCAGTAGCAAGGGCCGTCACCAGCGGTGCGGATTATATCGGCTTTGTTTTTGCTCCCAGCAAGCGTCAGGTGACTCTGACTCAGGCTCATAATTTAGCAGCAGCTGTCCCCGAAAGGGTTAAGACGGTGGGTGTCTTTGTCTCTCCCAGTCTAGAGGAACTGCAGGCTGCCATTGCAGCTGTCCCTCTCGATCTGGTCCAGATTCATGGGGACTTTCCAGATTCCCTGATCCGTCAGGTTTCAGTACCGGTTATCCGTGCCTTGCAGGTCAGCAATTCAGCGGACTCAGTCAGGAGTTCGGCCGCTTACCTGCTTTTCGACGCTCCTCTGGCTGGCTCTGGGAAAACCTTTGATTGGCAAAAATTAGATACTAGCCAAGTTAAGCAGCCCTTTTTCATTGCTGGCGGTCTTAACAGCGGCAACGCTCAAGCGGCTATCGCAGCCTTCCATCCTTACGCCCTCGATGTTTCATCAGGAGTTGAAACCGAGGGCAGGAAGGATCTTCGCAAGATTAAAGAATTTATAGAAAGTGTGAAACAATGACCTATAATCAACCAGATGCTAAAGGATTTTACGGCAGTTTCGGCGGTCAATTTGTCCCCGAAACACTGATGACAGCCGTTCTGGAATTGGATCAAGCCTACCGTCAGGCTAAGGATGATCCAGATTTTCAAGCGGAATTGGATCAATTGCTCAAAAATTATGTTGGCCGTGAGACCCCGCTCTACTATGCCAAACGCCTGACCAAGCATATTGGCGGAGCCAAGATTTACCTCAAGCGCGAAGACCTCAATCATACCGGTGCCCACAAGATTAATAACGCCCTCGGTCAGGTGCTGTTGGCCCGGCGTATGGGGAAGAAAAAAGTAATTGCAGAAACCGGTGCCGGTCAGCATGGAGTAGCTACAGCAACGGCGGCAGCCCTCTTTGATATGGAATGTACCATTTACATGGGAGAAGAAGATGTCAAACGTCAGGCCCTCAATGTTTTCCGCATGGAACTGCTGGGAGCCAGAGTTGAGGCAGTTACAGATGGCTCTCGTGTCCTTAAAGATGCGGTCAACGCAGCCCTGCGCGCTTGGGTAGCCAATATTGACGATACCCACTATATCATGGGGTCAGCCTTAGGCCCAGCTCCTTTCCCTGAAATTGTACGTGATTTCCAATCCGTCATCGGTCGGGAATCTAAACGTCAGTTTTCCCAGCTTTCTGGCGGTAAGCTGCCAGATGCTGTTATGGCCTGTATTGGCGGTGGATCCAATGCCATCGGGATGTTCTATCCTTTTGTTGATGATGAGTCAGTTGCCCTCTACGGTGCAGAAGCATCCGGTTTAGGTCTAGACACCGATAAGCATGCGGCAACTTTTGCTAAGGGACGTCCGGGCGTGCTGCACGGCGCTTTGATGAATGTCTTACAGGATAGGCATGGGCAGATAATGGAAGCCTTCTCTATTTCAGCAGGACTGGACTATCCAGGTGTTGGACCTGAGCATTGCTACTTCAATGAAATCGGCCGTGCCAGCTATGATTCCATTACGGATCAGGAAGCCTTGGAAGGTTTCACATTGCTTTCCCGTCTTGAGGGAATTATTCCTGCTCTGGAATCCAGCCATGCCATCGCTCTGGCGCAAAAAGTCGCGAAAACCATGCGGCCGGATCAATCTTTAATCATCTGTTTATCAGGGCGTGGAGACAAGGATGTCTCACAGGTTAAAGAGCGCTTGGAAGCTGAGAAAGAAGGGAAGTAGATTATGACAAAGACATTAACCAACCACCTGCAAGCTATAAAAAATGCTCGAAAAGGTCTCATCCTTCCCTATATCATGGCCGGTGACCACGATAAGGGATTGGACGGTCTCTTCGAGACCTTAAGCCTCTTAGAAAAAGCAGGAGCTTCTGCCATTGAGGTCGGTGTCCCTTTCTCAGACCCTGTCGCAGACGGTCCAGTCATTGAAGAAGCAGGTTTGCGCAGCTTAGCACACGGTACCACACTTGACGGCATTGTTGCCAAATTGCAGGAGCAAAGTCTTCAAATACCGTTGGTCTTAATGACCTACTTTAATCCGGTCTACCAATATGGTGTGGAAAAATTAGTAGCAGACTTGGCTGAAACTTCTGTCAAGGGGCTGATTATTCCCGACCTGCCACATGAGCACGCTAATTTTGTCGAACCCTATCTGGTCGATAGTGATATTAGCCTCGTTCCCCTTGTCAGCCTAACGACCGGTCTCAAACGCCAGAAAGAGCTTATCAAAGATGCTCAGGGCTTTATCTATGCAGTTGCCATCAATGGGGTAACTGGAAAATCAGGAAGTTACCGTCAAGATTTAGACCAGCATCTAAAGCGTCTATCAGCCATGGCCGATATTCCAGTGCTGACAGGGTTTGGTGTTTCCAGTCAGGAAGATGTTGCCCGTTTCAATCAAGTATCCGACGGTGTCATTGTTGGCTCAAAAATCGTCCGCGACCTTCATGCTGGCCAAACCAAAACAGTAAAAGACTTTATCCAAGCAGCCAGCCAGTTTGAAAAATAGATTGATTTGGAAACTAAGAACTTGTATTCACATTTTTTGACAATTAGTCTTATGTGGTAGGGACGCAAGCGACCTCCTAACGGAGTTCCATTGCTCATTTTCAAGCCTAGGGTCTTGAAAAAACCCTCGACGATTGATTTAAATAGGGTCAATCGTCTTTTTACCACGGCGGCAACTGTCTGTTTTGAGCGACCTTATGGTCGCTTTTTACAGCTGATGCTAAGAATTTAAACTTGTGAATACAATTTCTGATACCTTGCAAATGATGAGTCCGCAAAGTCCGTAAATTATTTCAGTACTATCCAAACGATTCCTGCCCGTTGCGATAGGGATGAATCATGATTTTGTAAGGTCTTAAACTTAGCCTTAAAATGCTCTCCTCAATACAACTTGAATGAGAGTGGGACAGAAGGGAGTAGAAAAGAACCCAAAATTGAAAATTTTGGTTCGTATTCTCACCCCCGCACAGTTGATTAGTACGGCCGCTAACACTTGCGGGGTAGTTAAACAGTCCAGTGGACTGTTTAAGGGGGCGCCTGAAAATAAGACAGCGTCCCAGATCAGGACCTCCAATCAACAGTGGTTCATTGGTGCTAAAGCACCTAATGAACTGTGAAGGGGAAAGACTTCTTGGCAGAGCCAACAAGTCTTTCTCCCAACCACTGTGTCAAACTGCTATTACTGCAAAAAATAGAAGGCTGGAATACTTTTTTCCCAGCCTCATTCAACCAGCAGCCATCTCCTTCTTGAGCTGCTTTTATTTTGGAGGGGGTCAATGGTAGTAATATTGGAGGTATTCAAACGTCATATATCCGTTGAGAATTCAGGTGATACATCGTTGACTTTAACTAGCTGTACAAAAGTACTGCTTGCATCTTGTCGCCGTGTCTGTTTTTGATTATCTTTGAATATCCACTGTCTCTTTTTTTGTACCAACCTGGGGGTGAAACTTTTCCAAATATAGTTTTCCTATCTTTAGTTTCTCATTCTTGTATTTCTAAAAAATTCGATAACAATAACCAGAATTTTTATTCTTCTTTTTCAAAAGATTACCTTTGATGTTAAATATTTCAAATTTCCTTGCATAAGTAAACTTTAAGCGTTAAAATAGCCACATAATTTTTTAAAAAGGAAAACTTTTTATGAACACAGTACTTTAGACACAATGGCATTTGAGGA
Organism: Streptococcus criceti HS-6; assembly: GCF_000187975.2. NCBI lineage: Bacteria > Bacillati > Bacillota > Bacilli > Lactobacillales > Streptococcaceae > Streptococcus > Streptococcus criceti. The sequence goes on along the minus strand of NZ_AEUV02000002.1, from coordinate 2,142,979 downwards.
ATACACGTTGGCGAATATGGAAGTTCTTTCTGAGACCGAAGGTGGAGGAAAAGTATTAGGTTGGGTCTTTGGAGGAGCTGGTTCTGTACTTGGAGAATCAATTGGTGGTATGATTGACGGAGCACTTGGCACAGTTGCTGAACCCGGAGGAGGTACAGTTGCTGGACTTGCTTGGGGTGCAGGTATTGGAGGTGCTATTGGCGGAGGTATTGAATCTGAACTTGGAAATTCAATTCATATACCTGGTACGCCATCTTGGTTGTAATAAATTGGATAGAGGTACAATAGAAATGATTTCACTCAAGTATTTAATCCCATTTATATTATTATTGATGCTGGGGATTTTCAGTTATTTTGTAATCAGGCCAATGGAAAAGGGAAGGACTAAACAAATTTTAGCCTGGATTTCCTTTATTATATTAATTGTTTTATCAATCTATACAACGTTTTTCGCCTAAATTCAAGTGAGATTAATATATAAAAATAGGATAACAATATGGAATGCTTTATTATGGGAACGATTGCTGGTGTAGTATCAGGTGGCTATCTTGGAGCGAACGTCAATAAAGGTGGTCTCCTTTAAATGTTAGATGTACCTAATATGTGAGAATAGCTATATAATTTATCAAAAGTAAGGACTAAAATGAAAACACCAATTGATATCATTAATGCAATAGTTATTATTGTTATGTTTTTTTTTTAGCTGATCGAGGACTTAAAAGTATTAAATCAAAAAAGATTAGATTTTGTGTTTCGGGTTCTTTACTGCTCTATTTGATTGTTATGGCGATATATTATTATTTACGTAATAAATAATAGCAGTTTGAATGACACCTATCATTGCATGCCGCTTAGCACTGCCCAACTGCATTAGAACATGGCAGCTTAGAATTTAAGCCAAGATTTTCCAATAACAGACTGCTCATTCTAAGAATAACTGGGCGCAGATATGTCTGTGCCGATCAACTCAACCTTCATAAACAAAAGGGCCTGGATTTTCTTCCGGCCTTTTTGTAGTTATCTCTCCTCATCAAATCTCATAAAACATGCTATAATAGTGGTATTATGGCAAAAGCAAAATCAACAAAATCAGCTAAAAAAAATAAGAGACAGGGTAGGAAAAACAGCCGCCCGACCAAGAAGGAAAGAGAGCATAAAAAAGCTGTTCGCAAAATGGTAGTTGCCTTTTTGACAGCCTTTATTCTTTTTTTTGCAATTATTCGTTTGGGAGTTTTTGGTATCACGGCTTACAACCTCATTCGTCTAGCCGTTGGAAGTCTGGCCTATCCAGCTATTTTTGGCGTGCTCTTTTACCTCTTTGCAGGGAAATGGCTGCAAAAGCATGCAGGCTTTATGTCAGGCTACATATCTGCTATGGCCGGCCTCATGCTGATCTTCCATGCTTATTTCTTCTCTATGGATGTGATGAAGAAACGTGATATCTTTGAAGGGACTTTTCGTTTGGCAACGGCAGACCTCAAAAATGTGGATGTCACCCATTTCCTAGGCGGTGGCATGGTTGGGGCTGTCCTTTACAAGCCAGTTGTCTTTCTTTTTTCTAACATCGGTTCTTATCTAATCGGCGGACTCTTTATCGTCCTCGGTCTTTATCTGATGAGCTCCTGGGATGTGTATGACGTTATGCGTTTCTTTAAAAAGACCGGCAGCAGTCTCAGTGATAAGATCGACCAAACCAGCCTTCAAATGGAATCGCGTCGCGAGCAGAAGCGCCAGGCCAAGGTCCAAGCTAAAGCTCAGGCAGCTAAGGAGCAAGAAGCAAGTCAGCCGGAAAAGGATGATGACTTTGCTGGCCTAATTGATCCTGAAACAGGCGAAATCCTATCATCAGACCAAGTCCAATCCGCTCCGAAAACTGAGCCGGAAATTCTGGGAGGATATGATGAAGAAGTTCAGGACAGCTATTCTCAGCAGGACTTCAAGAATTATCACTTCCACTATCCTGATGAGGAAGAAGCTGAAAATCCAGCTTCCGCATCAGATCAAGCAGCCAGCTCCAATCTAGATCAAACCCAAGATCAAGAAGAAGATGATGAACCTGTTCAGGTTGATTTCACTCCTAAACAGCATCTGCTTTATAAGTTGCCAACCATTGATCTCTTCGCTCCTGACAAGCCTAAGAACCAAACCAAAGAGAAAAAGATTGTTCGCCAAAATATCAAGATTTTGGAAGAAACCTTCGCCAGCTTTGGTATTAAGGCTAGTGTTGAACGGGCAGAAATCGGACCATCCGTCACCAAATATGAAATCAAGCCAGCTGTTGGGGTTCGGGTTAACCGCATTTCCAATCTGGCGGACGATCTGGCACTTGCTCTGGCAGCCAAAGACGTGCGGATTGAAGCGCCTATTCCTGGAAAATCTCTAGTGGGTATCGAAGTCCCTAACTCGGAAATTGCGACGGTTACCTTCCGTGAACTTTGGGAGCAGGCCAAGACTAATCCTAGCAAACTTTTGGAGGTTCCGCTTGGCAAGGCTGTCAATGGAACGGCGCGTAGCTTTGACTTGGCCCGGATGCCCCACCTTCTGGTAGCTGGTTCAACCGGTTCTGGTAAGTCGGTTGCAGTCAACGGTATCATTGCCAGCATCCTGATGAAGGCTCGGCCGGAACAGGTCAAATTCATGATGATTGACCCTAAGATGGTCGAGCTCTCTGTCTACAATGATATCCCCCACCTCCTAATTCCTGTTGTGACCAACCCTCGCAAGGCAGCCAAGGCTCTGCAAAAAGTTGTTGATGAAATGGAAAACCGCTATGAGCTCTTTAGCCATGTCGGTGTCCGCAATATTGCAGGTTACAATGCTAAGGTTGAATCCTTCAATGCCCAGTCTGAGGAGAAGAAGATTCCCCTGCCCCTCATTGTCGTTATTGTGGATGAGTTGGCCGATTTGATGATGGTAGCCAGTAAGGAAGTTGAAGATGCCATTATCCGTCTGGGACAAAAGGCGCGTGCAGCTGGTATTCACATGATTTTAGCGACCCAGCGGCCATCCGTTGATGTTATCAGCGGTCTCATCAAGGCCAATGTTCCATCACGGATTGCTTTCGCGGTTTCGTCGGGTACCGACAGCCGAACTATTCTCGATGAAAATGGGGCAGAAAAACTGCTTGGCCGGGGAGATATGCTCTTTAAGCCGATTGATGAAAATCACCCTATTCGTCTGCAAGGTTCGTTTATCTCTGACGATGATGTGGAACGGATTGTTGACTTTATCAAGGACCAAGCTGAAGCGGATTATGATCACAGCTTTGATCCCGGTGAAGTTTCCGAAAATGATGGTGATTCTGGCTCAGGCAGCGGTGCTTCCGAAGGAGATCCCCTCTTTGCTGAAGCCAGAGCTCTGGTTTTGGAAACGCAAAAAGCCTCAGCCTCAATGCTCCAACGGCGGCTCTCGGTCGGCTTTAACCGTGCCACCCGCCTGATGGAAGAATTAGAAGAAGCAGGTGTTATCGGTCCAGCCGAAGGTACCAAGCCACGCAAGGTCTTGATAACGAATCAATAAAAAACGCAGATACCGTGGTACTGCGTTTTTTATATAAGATAAGCTAGCAAACTGTCAAGAACGAAACAAGAAATACAGGGAAGGCGGCGCCTAAGTGGCTGGCTGTCCTGATTTTTTCCCCAGCTTATAAGCCTGTTCAGGAATCAAGTTCTACTGTTTGAATTTGAAGCGTATCACAAATCAATCTGTAACAGCTTGCTCGGCCTGGCGGCCTCTAAGGCTATCATCTGTCCTTTATGGATGGCGACCAAACTATTGGCTTCTAGCTTGATTTTTTGGTTATCTAAAGACAGCAGCAGCCTGCCCTCTATTACTTGTAAGAGTTTATCGTCTGTGCTGACCTCTGGACTGATGCTCTCCCCTTGATCAAAAGCATAGAGCGTGACAGTTTGCTCCAATCCTAGTTTCTGGCTGAGCGAGCGGCTGGCAATTTGCTGATCATGGTAATGAACCAAATTTGGAAATGACTCAATCATGGTCAGCCTCCGGTTTAACGACAATTAGCAGCATTTGAAAGGCCTCTTTAGCAAAGAGGGCATGGGGAATATTGGCTGGTAAAATAATCGTTTGACCTGCAGCGACTTCGAAATCCTCTTCAGCAATGGTAATCCTAGCAGTTCCCGATAAGACATTGACCATAGCATCACCTAGAGAAGAATGACGGCCAATCTCCTGCCCCTTATCCAGAGAAAAGAGGGTCATACCTAAGTCTTGGCGCTGAACCAGAGTTTTACTGAGCACTTGCTCTTCAGCAATAGGAACTTCCTTGGTTAAATTCAGAATATGTGCGGGCTCTAATTTATCAATATAACGCATGATATTTCCTCCTTATTTTTGACTGGCTACAGCAATATAACGCAGATCTTTCCCTGTTTGATTAAAAAAGCGATACATCTTCCAAAATTGCTGACGATTTTCCTTTTTCATACCCCGGTAGAAAATTTTGCAAGTCCCCCCAAGGCCTTCGTCTCTAATCATCCCTGACAGAGACATCAGGGACATTTGGCCATAGGTTGCATGTACCTGTCTAAATCCCATTTCCTGATAAAGATTTTTCCAATCATCAACTTGAAGGGGCTGGACATTAGCATTAATGGTGGTTCTCAGCTTTTCTAAAGTCTGTTCCAACTGGGGATCCTCATAGGCAACATCATGTGTCAGCAATAGGCCTCCCGGTTTTAGGACGCGTCTGTATTCCGTGATTGCCCGCTTCTTGGCTTTTCCTTGGAGCATGGTCAGCATAGCCTCGTTGATAACAATGTCAAAAGAGTTATCATCAAAAGGTAATTTCATAGCATTAGCTTCTTGGACCTGGATGAATTCCCCAAGACCAGCTTGAACAATAGCTTCTTTGGCTTTTTTTAAAACCCCAGTATCGGTATCGACTCCTCTGACATGGCAGCCATAAGTCTGAGCCAAATCAATAGCAGTTGTTCCCTGATTGCAGGCAACTTCTAAGACCACTTTGTCCTTGCTGAACTGCCCCTGTTCAATTAGCCAATTAGTGGCTGTAATCCCGCCAGGGCGCAGCCGCTTCTTGCCAAGTCTAGCTAAGAAATGATGTCCTAGTTCTTTTTGTGCCATTTACCTCACTCCTCTATTAAGATAAGGGCCGGTTGGCCTTGTTCATCCTGTCCTACAAACGAACGGAACTTTGTTCCGTCTATTTCTGAATTCAAAAGCGCTCTCAGGCCTTTTGGGTTATGTAGAGTCATAGACATTAGTCAGTTTGTAGAAAATGTGTTTAGGTTTAGGCCTTTATTTTAACAAAAAGAAATCAGCCCAGTAAGCATTTACTGGATAAACCCATTCATTGGAATCATTACAAAAAAACTAAAAACTATGAGATTAACAATGTAAATTAAAGACACGGCAATCATGTTGCTACCAAACTAAAGTTGATCACAACAGAAATAGCTGCTTCTCACAAATTTTGTATCGCCGCCTACCATTTATTGCAGGCAATACATTATGCTATACTAAAATCATCTTAAACCTTAGGAAAAATGATAATAAGGAAGAATTTTTGAAACAGTACACCTATGCGCCTGAAACGCAGGATGATGATAGATATTAAAAGAGTGGTAGTAGTCTAAATTAGTAAAAAACGAGCAAATCCTTTAACAAGATGCTCGTTTTCCATTTACTTATTTGTCCTTAAGCCAATTCTGGTATTTTTCAACCAGATTAACGGCGTACTGCGTGGCTAAGGCCAGTGAAAAAGCCTCGGTTCCTTCTGTTTCTTCATTGGCTACTTCAATTTTTGTCTCATCGTAGATAGCCTTGAGGCTCTCGGTTGACAGAGTATTCTTGAAAGCTTCAAATCCTTTATTCATAAGTAGTTCTTCCTTTCTAAACATACCGTTACTTTATTATAGCATGTGAAAGCGCTGAGGACTTTTTCAAACAGTAAAAGTATAAGGAAAAGCACGGTTGTTAGAGCTTGTATTCATATTTTTTTGACAGTTAGACTTATATGGCAGGGACGCAAGCGACCTCCTAACGGAGTTCCATTGCTTATTTTCAAGCTTAGGGTCTTGAAAATACCCTCGACGATTGACTTAAATAGGGCCAATCGTCTTTTTACCACGTCAGCAACTGTCTGTTTTGAGAGTGGGACAGAAGTCGATTTTTTATATAAATTGACTTCGTTGTCCCACCTCCGCACAGTTGATTAGGATGGCCGCTAACACTTGCGGAGTAGTTAAACAGTCCAGTGGACTGTTTAAGGGGGTGCCTGAAAATAGGAGTGCACCCCAAGATAAGGACCTCCAATCAGCAGTGGTTCATTGGTGCTAAAGCACCTAATGAACTGTGCAGGGGAAAGACTAAGTCGGCAGAGCCAACAAGTCTTTCTCCCAACCACTGCGGCAAACTGTTATTACTATAAAAATAGAAGGCTGGAATACTTTTTTCCCAGACTTTTTCCAGCTGACGCTAAGAATGTAAACTTGTAAATACAGTTTCTTAGAATTTCCCTTTTACTCGCCTTTACAAACCCCTCTTGCCTTTGTTATCATAAGACCATGGTTCAAACGTACAGTAAAAATGCTAATCATAATATGCGCCGTCCTGTGGTCAAAGAAGAGGTTGTTCGTTACATGCGGACACATCAGAAAAAAGAGGCAGGACATTTAAGAGAACTGGCAGACTTTGCCCGGCAGGAAAATATCCCTATCATCCAACCAGAGGTAGTGGCTTATTTTCGTTTTCTTATGCAGACTCTAGCCCCAAAATCTATTTTAGAAATTGGGACAGCCATCGGTTTCTCGGCTCTTCTTATGGCCCAATATGCACCTGAGGCTAAAATTACAACATTGGAACGTAATGAAGAAATGCTGGGCTTGGCTAAGGAAAATCTAGCCAAGTACGATAGTCGGCGACAGATCAAGTTGTTAGAAGGAGAAGCCCTCGATATTCTACCGACACTAAGGGACAGATACGATTTTGTTTTTATGGATTCAGCCAAATCTAAGTATATCGTCTTTTTACCCCAAGTTCTGGAGCGACTGGAAGTCGGCGGTGTCGTCGTTATTGACGATGTTTTTCAGGGAGGCGATTTAGCCAAGCCGATTGCAGAGGTTAAGCGAGGACAAAGAACCATCTACCGCGGTCTCCAACGGCTTATGGATGCCACTTTGAATAATCCGGATTTGACAGCTAGTCTCTTACCGATTAGTGATGGCCTATTGCTGATTCGCAAAAATGCTATAGATGTCACTCTTCCAGACTAGGCAAGATGGAAGAAAGTATGTTATAATAGGTGAGTTAATGTTTGGGGCAGGATACAAAATCGATTGTGCTGCACTACCGATTTTTGTTCCAGTTCCCAATAAGAAGGAGTAGAATATGGCGAATAAAAAAGCATTTCAGGATGAAGTAAAAAATAAAAACCGACGTGCTAGAAAAGACCAAAGAAAGAAAAAGAAGAAAACCCAAGGCAGTTTATGGAATTCTCTTGCGACCATCTTTGGAAGCAAGGTTTTCCGCAGTCTCCTGACCTTTGTTTTAGCTATGGCTATCGGTGGTGTAGGGACCTATCTTTATATGAATAGTCGTCCTTCCCAAGAAACTGTTCTGGTTCGGATGAAGGGCAAGACTATCACGGTTGCTGATCTCTATGAAAGTTCTAAGGGTTCAGATGCAACTAAGAGTGCTCTCTTGCAAAAAATCTTCTCAACAATGCTGGAAGACAAGTACGGTAAGAAGGTCTCTGACGACAAGGTTAATGACAAGTATCAACAATACGCTAAGCAATACGGAAATCAGTTGACTACCCTCTTGTCACAAAATGGCTTGACAACAGATACCTTCAAACAAAATCTTCGCGTTCAAGCTTTGCAGGAATATGCCTTTAGGGATGCTGCTAAGAAGGATTTGAACGACAAGAAATTGCAAGAACTTTATAAGGATTATAATCCAGAAATTACTGTCAGCTACATCAAGACAGATGATAAGGATAAGGCTTCAAGCCTGCATGATCAAGCTGCAGCGGACGGAGCTGATTTCAGCCAAATCGCTAAAGATAATAGTGGTCAGGAAAATGTCTCCTTCGATTCTGGAACATCTTCCGACACCAATGCAGCCCAAAACCTTCCACCAGAAGATGTCCAAAAGGCAGCCTTCAAGTTGGACAATAATGCTGTATCAGATGTCATTGAATCCGAAGGTAACGATGGTTCTAAGAGTTACTATGTTGTCAAAGTAACCGCTAAAAATGAAAAGAATCCTGATTGGAAATCTTATAAAAAACGTTTGACAGAAATTTACGTCAACAAAAAGATTGGCGATTCTAAGTTTACCAATAACGTTATCGCTAAATTGCTCAAAGAATACAACGTCACAATTGAAGATAAGACCTACAGCTCACTGCTTTCAAACTATGGTTTAGACGGCAGCACAGCTTCAAGTTCTAAAAAGTCTAAATAAGACAGTTTAAGACGGAAAAATAAAATTGAGAATTGTTTAGAATTGACCTGTTCAGAAATCTGGCGGTTGCTGCGAGCCAGACAGGTAATCTAACCATGCTGCTCAATTTCAAAACGAAATAGCTAATGAAGAATGACAAGTTCATTAAATGGAGGTGGTACCGCGGCCATGTTCGCCCTCCCCATTGTTGAACTTGTCTTTTTATAATTTCTTATGATATCGAGGAATCTGTATGAAAACATTTCAAATTAAACAAAAAATGTGGTCATTAGGTGGAAAATTTACCATTAATGACGAGTTAGGGATGCCAGCCTATCAGGTCGAGGGCAGCCTCTTCAAAATTCCCAAGACCTTTAAAATCATGGATATGCAGGGAAAACTGATAGGTCAGATTGATAAGCAATTCTGGAGTTTTTTGCCCAAGTTTCAGGTCAATTTAGCCAATGGTCAAAGCTTTACCATCAAGAGGGATTTTACCTTCTTTAAACCCCACTATTCTCTCGAAAATCTGAATATGGAAGTTCAGGGTAACTTCTGGGAGATGAATTTTAACCTGCTGCAGAACGGGGAGCTTGTAGCCCGCATCTCACAGGAATGGCTGCGTATGACTTCAACCTATAATATTGAGGTGTATAACGAAATTTATTCAGACTTAGTCATCGCTTTAACAGTAACGATTGATTATGTAAAAGCTCGGAAATCTGGGGGAGCAGCTAACTCAGCTGCTAATTAACTAAGACTAAAGATATAGAAAGGTTATAAATACTCATGAAAGCACTAACTTCTGCACAAATTCGTCAAATGTGGCTTGATTTCTGGAAATCCAAAGGTCATGCCGTAGAACCATCAGCTAACCTAGTGCCGGTCAATGATCCCACCCTCCTCTGGATTAACTCTGGGGTCGCTACCCTCAAGAAATACTTTGATGGTTCTGTCATTCCAGAAAATCCCCGTATTACCAATGCGCAAAAGTCTATTCGGACTAACGATATTGAAAACGTTGGTAAGACAGCCCGCCACCACACTATGTTTGAAATGCTGGGGAATTTCTCAATCGGAGATTACTTCCGTGATGAGGCGATTGAGTGGGGCTATGAGCTCTTAACTAGTCCGGACTGGTTTGCCTTTCCTAAGGAAAAACTTTATGTAACTTATTATCCAGATGACAAGGATACCTATGACCGTTGGGTTGCCTGCGGTATGGACCCCAGTCACATGGTTCCAATCGAAGATAACTTCTGGGAAATTGGTGCCGGTCCTTCAGGCCCTGATACAGAAATCTTTTACGACCGTGGTGAGGACTTTGACCCAGACCATATTGGTCTACGTCTCTTGGCAGAAGATATCGAAAATGACCGTTATATCGAGATCTGGAATATCGTCTTATCACAATTCAACGCAGATCCTAAAGTTCCACGTAAAGAGTATAAAGAACTCCCAAGTAAAAATATTGATACGGGTGCTGGCTTAGAGCGTCTGGCAGCAGTCATGCAGGGGGCTAAAACTAACTTTGAAACAGACCTCTTCATGCCAATCATTCGCGAAGTTGAAAAGCTCTCAGGGAAGACCTACGATCCAGACGGCGACAACATGAGTTTCAAGGTCATCGCTGACCATATCCGTGCCCTTTCTTTTGCTATCGGTGACGGTGCCCTTCCTGGTAATGAAGGTCGTGGTTATGTTCTTCGCCGTCTCCTCCGTCGTGCTGTTATGCACGGACGCAAGTTGGGTATCACGAATACCTTCCTCTACAAACTTGTTCCAACAGTTGGTAAGATTATGGAATCTTACTATCCAGAAGTGTTGGAAAAGCAAGACTTTATTGAAAAAATCGTTAAACGTGAAGAAGAAACCTTTGCCCGCACCATTGACGCTGGTAGCGGTCACTTGGAAGAGCTCTTAGCTGATCTCAAAGCGGCTGGTAAGGATACTTTGGAAGGTCAGGATATTTTCAAACTCTATGATACCTACGGATTCCCAGTTGAACTAACAGAAGAGTTGGCAGAGGATGCTGGATATAAGATTGACCATGCTGGTTTCCAAGCTGCCATGAAAGAGCAGCAAGAGCGAGCCCGGGCTGCCGTTGTCAAGGGCGGTTCTATGGGGATGCAAAACGAAACCCTCGCAGGTATCGTCGAGCCATCAGCCTTCAGCTATGAGAAGGAAGTCCTAGATAGTAAGCTTTCAGTTATCATTGTGGATAACGAGCGTGCAGACTCAGTAGCTTCGGGTCAAGCTCTTCTTGTCTTTGAAGAAACGCCATTCTATGCTGAAATGGGCGGACAGGTAGCTGACCATGGTGTCATTACAGATGCTGCTGGCCATGTCCTAGCCCGTGTGACAGATGTGCAAAAGGCACCAAATGGTCAAGCCCTCCATACCGCTGAGATTGAAGGTGAATTGACTCTCGGTACAGAGTATCACTTGGAAATCGACCACAAACGTCGCTATGCGGTTGAGAAAAACCATACGGCCACTCACTTACTCCATGCGGCCCTTCACAATGTCATCGGTGAACATGCGACTCAGGCTGGATCGCTCAATGAAGAAGACTTCCTGCGCTTTGATTTCACTCACTTTGAGGCTGTAACAGCTGACGAACTCCGTCGTATTGAAGAAGAGGTCAACCAACAAATCTGGAAGGCTATTGCGGTCAAGACGATTGAAACTGACCTTGATACGGCTAAGGAAATGGGAGCTATGGCTCTTTTCGGTGAGAAGTATGGCAAGGATGTGCGCGTGGTTGTCATTGGTGATTATTCTATCGAGCTCTGTGGCGGTACTCATCTGGGCAATACCTCTGAAATTGGTCTCTTCAAGATCGTCAAAGAAGAAGGAATCGGCTCTGGTACGCGTCGTATTCTAGCTCTCACTGGTCAACAAGCTTTTGAAGCCTTCCGTGAAGAAGAAGATGCCCTCAAGACAGTGGCTGCGACTGTCAAAGCACCCCAGCTTAAGGAAGCGCCAACTAAGGTGCAAAACCTGACCGAACAAGTTAAAGATCTGCAAAAAGAAATCGCAGAACTCAAAGAAAAAGCCGCTGCTGCCGCAGCAGGCGATATCTTTAAGGATGTCAAAGAGGCACATGGTATCCGCTACATTGCCAGTCAAGTAGAGGTTTCAGATGCTGGTGCTCTGCGCACATTTGCGGACAACTGGAAGCAGGCAGACCACTCAGATGTTCTGGTACTTGCAGCAAGTATCGGTGATAAAGTCAATGTCCTTGTGGCAAGCAGGTCTAAAGACATTCACGCTGGTAATCTGATTAAGGAACTAGCTCCAATCGTCTCAGGTCGCGGTGGCGGTAGGCCAGATATGGCCATGGCTGGAGGTTCAGACGTCTCACAAATGCCTAAACTCCTTTCAGCAGTCCCTGAAAAGTTGTAATCAAATAAACGTAAGAAAACCAAGCCTTGGTGGGCTTGGTTTTTGAATGTAAGTATGCTATTCTAACTGTACTAAATAAAATAATTAATATGGAGACGACTGTATGCATTTGGCGTGTGTTTTTATAATCTGCTCATGGTTACTTGTTTTTTTAAATTTTATGTTCACTTCAAATCGTCAGAAAAACTTAACTGAAAAAAAGAAAAAATATGGGTTAAGAGAGGAAGATGTAAGAAAAATTAGTAATTTAGCAAGTATAGAAATTGTCGTAGGGGTAATATTCTTTAATATTACTACTTTTATATGTATATATTTGAAATTTAAATATAATTGGAGTAGTTCCGTATTGCCTATTACAACTTATTTTCTTTTTGTAATAAGTATTTGTATTATGGCTTATATATCTCAATTTGAACCTGAACGCTTTGATAATGAATTAAAAGCGGATTCTAATTATTCGCTAAATAAGTGGAATTATTTAGCCTTTAAGTACACAGGGAAAACTAGACAAGAAATAAAAAAGATAAATAAGGAAAATCCTAGAGAGGCTGAATTTCGTAAAGTGAAAGATGAATTATCAAAAATGACTGAGGATGAGCGAAATTCTATCTTATTTTGTTTAGGGGAAGCGGAGAACACAGTACGCTCTTATATATTTAAATTTATTAAAAATAACTGGAAAGTTTTATTTGCTGAAATTAGTTTGGTTTCAGTAGTAGGTATAATATTTACTATTATGGGCGAAGATATTATTAAAACAATTAAAACTATAGTAGTTCTAATAATTTTAAGTATTATTTTTATTTACTGGTTAAATAATAAAACATCATTAAACCGCAAAATTAATACTTCCAAAAATCTTAAAGAAATAATAAATAAAATTAATAATGGATAATTTGGTCAGAAATAGATTTTTTTGATTAAGAATCAAAAAAATTAATGTTAGAGATGGATTGTTAGATGATGTTCATTTTATTTAATAAAATAATAGTTATTTTAACCCGTGATGCTAGTAACAAAATCCTAGGTTATAAGCAAAGATAGACTGTTCTAACCAAAGCTCCAACCCCTTTAAACTTCTCACTAATGGCCTTTCGATATCAAACTCCGAACACAAAACTGAAAATCGCGTTTCAATGGTTCTCCTCTCAGCCTTGAACTTCCAGTGATTGTGCTTATTGGCATTAGCCATATTACGCCTCAAAGGCGTCCCAAAACAGTAGCCCTTCTGGGTTAACTGTTGTTTCAAGACCTGACTGAGATAACCTAAGTCCGCTAAAACACCAGTGAAAGTTGTGCTCTCAAGCAGTTCTTCAGATGCCTGACGATGCCGGCATTACAACATAGTTCACGATAAAGCCTGACAAGGTGACCAACATATGGACTTTAAAACCACATCTTTTTTGAAGGATTGTAGGCAACCGTCACATGCTCTCGAAAAATGCGAAACTTGTAGTTGTGAGCTGGCCAACAAAACAGTATAAACTATCCATAATGACCAATATCATCCTGAAGGAATTGGCTCGTCATGCCCTGATGAATGCGCTTCAATAAGGGAATGAGATAGCGAGCTCTTCGATAGAATCGGGTTCGCTCTAAGCCAGTTGTTACAAGAAAGACTTGGCATAGTCTATAAAATCGGCGTTGGGATTTGATGCCGAGTTCAGCTTGAAGGACTAGGAGAACAAGAATGGAGCTATCGCTAACTTTGCAATAGTTGACATTTTGACGGTGTGTCAGTTCTTTAGGCGTATAGCAGCGATAATAGGAGGTAATAATCGTTTTTAATTGTTTCATATTGTATCGTAAGTGATGGCGTTTAGCGGTATCATTTAGATGGTTCATTTGGATGACTCCTGTTCGTTTGGTCACTGACAGCATAATCCAAATGAACTTTTTTGTGAACTAAAAAATAAACTAGTACCAATAGTCTCCTATTAACTGTTGTTCTAGCACTAGGTTGGCTATCGGATCCCATTTACCTCTTTATTGTCAGCCTGCATGCGGCTGCTTGTAGTGGCGATTTTTACTATGTGTATATCATAACTTGGAAATATCGTAACAATGAGATTTTAGTAGAAAATAACGAAGATGGGATTAAGATTTTTCAGTGCTAGTCTTCTAAGTCAGTTCTAACTAGCTAGTCATCTACCAAGTCTATCCGGACTTGGTTTTTTGCTAAAAAAATCGATGAATTGCTAAGTTCAGAATAATCAGATAATAATAATTGTGTTAAAATATAGGCAACATCGCGTGAAAGGTGGTATTTTATGCGCGTTTCCTTAATTCAAATGGATATTTTATATGGTCAGCCCCAGACTAATTTTGAGCGGGCTTTGGAGCTCTTAGAGCAGGCTGCCCAAGAAAATCCTGATGTTATTGTCTTACCTGAGATGTGGAATACAGGCTATGCCTTGTCCGATTTGGACCGACTGGCTGATAAGGATGGTCGGCAGACCCAGCAACTGCTCAGTCAGTTTGCTAGAGAGTCTAAGGTAGCTCTTGTCGGTGGCTCAGTGGCTGTTAAAGAAGATGGTCATTTTTTCAATCGAACCTATATCTATAACAAAGAGGGGCAGCTCTTGACAGCCTATGACAAGGCCCACCTCTTTGGATTGATGGCAGAGGATTGCTATCTGACAGCAGGATCTGACCAGAGCCTTTTTGAAGTAGCTGGCATTAAAGCGGCCTCTGTTATTTGCTATGATATTCGTTTTCCCGAATGGTTGCGAACGCTCATGTCTGATGGACCCCAAATTCTCTTCGTTGTGGCGGAGTGGCCTCAAACCCGAGTGCAGCAGTGGGAGATTCTCTTAAAAGCCCGTGCTGTTGAAAATCAGTCCTTTGTTGTGGCAGTTAATCGAGTAGGAGATGATCCTGACAATCATTTTAGTGGGCATTCCATGGTTATTGATCCTCTGGGGAATGTCTTGCTCCAAGCGCCGGATAATGAGACAGGTATCTTTACGGTCGACTTGAACGTAGCCCAAATAGCTCAGATTCGTGGAAGTATTCCAGTTTTTGAAGATCGCAGACCAGAACTTTATTATTGAAGGGAATCGCTATGAAATTTGAAACATCTCATTTATTAAAAAAACTACCCAAACAATTTTTTGCAGATTTAGTGACCAAGGTCAATGCTAAGATTGCTCAAGGAGCTGATGTCATCAACCTCGGTCAGGGAAATCCCGACCGACCAACCTACGACTTTATTGTGAAAGCCTTGCAGGATTCTGCAGCTAAGCCAGCCTCCCATAAATACTCCCTCTTTCGCGGTAATCCTCCTTTCAAGGAGGCAGCAGCTGACTTTTACAAGGCAAATTATCAGGTTGATTTAGACAGCCAGACGGAAATCTGTGTTTTAGGAGGGTCTAAAATTGGCTTGGTCGAATTACCCTGGGCCTTAATGAATCCTGGTGAACTTTTACTCTTGCCAGACCCAGGCTATCCAGACTATCTCTCAGCGGTTGCTTTGGGGCAGGTGGATTGCGAGACTTATCCTCTGCTGGCAGAAAATGACTTTTTGCCTGATTTGACTGCCATCCCCGAGGAGAGCGCTCGTCGTGCTAAATTCATCTATATTAACTATCCCAATAATCCAACAGGCGCTGTGGCCACTCCGGCATTCTATGAAAGCTTGGTGGATTGGGCCAAAAAATATGAAGTCGGTGTCGTCAGCGACTTTGCTTATGGAGCCCTGGGTTACCAAGGCTATAAAAATCCTAGCTTTCTATCCACACCAGGTGCTAAAGATGTTGGCATTGAGCTCTATACTTTCTCTAAAACCTTTAATATGGCTGGCTGGCGTTTAGCCTTCGCAGCTGGTAATGCAGATATGATAGAAGCTCTTAACCTTATTCAAGATCATCTCTTTGTCAGCATTTTTCCTGCCATTCAGGATGCAGGAGTGGCGGCTTTATCGGATCCAAGAGCCAAGGAGGCTATTGCAGCCCTTAACCAGAGATACGACCAAAGACGGGAAGCCTTCGTCCAAGCAGCTGCCCAGATTGGTTGGCAGGCCTTCCCGTCTAAGGGTTCTTTTTATGCATGGATGCCTGTACCTGAGGGTTTCAATAGTCAAAACTTTGCGGATCTCCTGTTAGAGGAAGCCCATGTTGCCGTTGCCCCAGGAATAGGGTTCGGTCAAGAAGGTGACAGCTATGTCAGAATCGGCCTCTTGGTTGAGCCAGACCATCTGGCTCAGGCCGTTGAACGCATTGGACAGCTAGACTTGTTTTAAACGAATCAAAGGATAAGCTGTCCCGCTGAGTCAGTAACCGCGTTCAAAATCAGGTATCAGATTCCTTTGGACTTGTTTTTTTAAATACCTATCGCCAAACGATAGTCGATTTTTTACAGGATTAGTGTTAGGATGACCCCATGTCAAGCATAAATCTATTATTTTCTATTGACAACGGCTACCTTGACCAGCTCAAGGTTATGCTCTATTCGATTTCCCTGCAGATGCCTCAGCAGCAAGTAGCGGTCTATGTTTTACAGAAAAATTTACTGAAAAAAACAGTTGAACTCCAGACTTTTCTGGAAAAATTAGGTATGACTTACCATCCAGTTATCATAGGCGAAAATGCTTTTCCTCATGCTCCAACGACTGAGCGTTATCCTGATACCATATACTATCGCCTCTTGGCTCACGAATACCTCCCTGAGGATGTAGAACAGATCCTCTATCTGGATGCTGACATGCTCTGCCTCAATTCTTTTGAGGAACTTTACCAGTTAGACATGGGCGACAATCTTTATGCAGCAGCCAGTCATAATACCGACCAAGGGTTGATGGATCAGGTTAATAAGGTTCGACTGCAAAATTTTCAAGCAGAGTCCTATTTCAATTCGGGTCTACTTTTGTTGAATCTGCCTAAAATCAGGCAAGCAGTCAAACGTGATGATATCCTTAAGTATATCGAGCACAATCGTCAGCTGTTGGTTTTGCCCGATCAGGATGTTCTCAATGGCCTCTATGGTCATCGAATATTACAAATTCCTGATCAGATTTATAATTTTGATGCCCGCTATAGTTGGCTCTATCTGGTTCGTAGCCATAACCTCTGGGATTTGGACTGGGTCATTAACCATACGGTTTTCTTACATTTCTGCGGACGGGAGAAACCTTGGCGGGTTGATTATCACGGACGCTTTTCAGGACTCTATAAATTTTTACAAAAAGAAGCCTTGAAACTTTAACACTAGCTGCTGCCTTTGATAGAGGAAAAAGCAGCTTTTCTTTTCAATCTATTTTCGAAAGTTCCTCCTAATCTTTTCAGTCTGTCATTGGCAAATTAAATCTCTCATGGTACAATGAGAGAGTGAAATCAGAAAATATTAAACAATAATAACAATAATGACGATAGGAGATAAGTTACTAGAGCGCAGGGGGAGAGGCCTACTATGAAATTGATTGCTGACTTAAATATCTTAAAGCGAAAAGGGCTGATCATTGGCTTAAAACTATTGAGTCTCCTGCTCTGTTTCCCTTATTACTATCTCTTTTCTCGACTGGCTATCGCTATCACAGGCACCTCCTCCTTTTATATCAATTGGTGGGAACCTTTTTTCTTCCTCTTCGATTTAGTTCTCCTGTTAGTCATTCACGAGGGGATTCATGCTTTCTACTTAAAGCTCTTTAACCCCAATAATCCTGTAAAATACGGTTCCAAATGGTATCTAGGCTTTTTTAATGCCGCCAGTCCAGGTTCCTACTATCCCAAAGGGCAGATGCTGATTGTTTATCTGGCTCCCTTTGTCCTAACCAGCCTTGTTTTAACCCTCGTTTTAGCCCTAGGTTGGCTTTCTTCCCTCACCTATCTCGTTTTGAGCGTCCTGCATACAGCAGCCTGCACCAAAGATTTTTATTTTGTCTATCTTATCTTTTGGAAATACCGCAAATATCAGCTCTTAATTGAGATTAAAGAGCTGATAATCAAGTTTTATCAGGCCTGAGGATCAGTAGAAATATAAAAATAAAATAATCTAAGCTTCTGGCTCAATTTTTCACAGGCCAAACTTAGTTTTGGAACAATAAATGTTTCTAGCTACAATATTGAACGGCACCATCATTTCATCAAAAGGAATGAGAGGTCTTTTATGTGTATACAGGCAGTCATGCAGATTTGTTTAAAATGTGAAGGCAGTTCTTGATGAGCTGTCTTTTTATTTTCTGAGCCGCTAAGCTGATAACGCTAACCTAATCCATACTAAAAGAAATTTGGGAAATATGTATGATTACGACTAAAATTTTCAGCGATCGATTATAGGGAAACTTTGTTTTTTAATTGACCATTGTCGCGATGTTCACTATAGAAAAACTATTACGGTAAGTGCTTGAATAAACAGAAAAAAAGACTTACTAACCTACAAAAAACAGGGATTCCAACTGATTAACTGGCTCGATAAAACATGACACATTTAAAATGAAACGGATTTATAGGATGAAGGAAGGATAAGCAGTGGCCTATTTTGAAAAATGATTTTACTATATTTACCTCGCCATCCTTACGCCTATTGGGAAAGGGGAGATAATAAAAATAATAATCGCTTGATTTGACGCTAGTTAGCTAAAGGCATACAATGCGACGGAAAACTTGGCAGCATTCATTGAAAACTGCCCCAATGACCCTTAAAAGACCACTTATTATCAGTCTTCTAAGATGGTTTTTAGAGGCGGGGTGACTTAGGATTTGGCAAATTTCTAAAAATTATCAGTTGCTAATAAATAACAGTCAATTAGCTTGTTTAGTTCCTAATAAAATGGTAATATGACATCAATGTCATCAAAAAAACTAAACTGTTACAGTTTGATTAAAAGGAGTAGAGATGAAGCGCAAAGAAACGTTTGGTTTTCGTAAGAGTAAGATCAGTAAGAGCCTTTGTGGTGCCCTGTTGGGAACTGCTATTGTTGTGTCTGTAGCAGGTCAAAGGGCATTGGCTGAAGACATGACGACCAGTACAACATCAGCTGTTGATACAACCGCAGTTGTTGGAACGGAGACTGGGAATCCCGCAACCAACCTGCCTGAAAAACAGGCTGACTCTAGCAGTCAAGCAGAAGCTAGTCAAGCTCAAGCTGAGCAAAAGACTGGTTCAATGCCTGTCGATGTAGCAACTACTGAGCTGGACGAAGCTGTAAAATCCGCTGCTGAAGCTGGCGTAACAGTGTCACAAGATGAGACTGTGGACAAAGGAACTGTGGGCACATCTCAAGAAGCAGATGAAAAATCAGGTGAAATCAAGGCTGACTACAGTAAGCAAGCGGAAACCATCAAAATCACGACAGAAACCTACAAGGCCGATGTGGCTGCTAATCAATCAGAAACCAACCGTATCAATCAAGAAAATGCCGCCAAGAAAGCCCAGTATGAACAGGATTTAGCTGCTAACAAGGCTGAAGTTGAGCGCATAACCAATAAAAATGCCCAAGCTAAGGCTGACTATGAAGCTAAATTAGCTCAATATCAAAAGGAATTGGCAGCTGTTCAACAAGCTAACTCCGACAATCAGGCTGCTTATGCAGCGGCTAAGGATGCTTACGAAAAAGAATTGGCCCGTGTGCAAAAGGCTAATGCCGATGCTAAAGCGGCTTATGAGCAAGCGGTTGCTGCCAATACTGCTAAGAATGAACAGATTAAGGCAGCCAATGCCGCTATTCAGCAGCGCAATGCCCAAGCCAAGGCTGATTACGAAGCCAAATTGGCCCAATATCAAAAAGACCTAGCGGCAGTCCAAGCAGGGAATGCCGCTAATGAAGCAGACTACCAAGCTAAGAAAACGGCTTACGAGCAAGAGCTAGCCCGAGTGCAAGCGGCTAACGCGGCTGCCAAGACCGCTTATGAGCAAGCAGTTGCTGCTAATACTGCCAAGAATGAACAGATTAAGGCGGCAAATACTGCTATTCAACAGCGTAATGCCCAAGCCAAGGCTGATTACGAAGCCAAATTGGCCCAATATCAAAACGATCTAGCGGTAGTCCAAGCAGGGAATGCAGCCAATGAAGCTGACTATCAAGCTAAGAAAACGGCTTACGAGCAAGAGCTAGCCCGAGTGCAAGCGGCTAATGCGGCCGCCAAGACCGCTTATGAGCAAGCAGTTGCTGCTAATACTGCCAAGAATGAAGAGATCAAGGCAGCAAACGAGGCTATTAAACAGCGCAATGCCCAAGCTAAAGCAGACTATGAAGCCAAACTAGCTCAGTATCAAAAAGACCTAGCAGCAGTCCAAACAGGGAATGCGGCTAACGAGGCAGACTACCAAGCTAAGAAAACGGCCTACGATCAAGAGTTAGCCCGTGTGCAAAAAGCGAACGCTGATGCCAAGGCAGCCTATGACCAAGCTGTTAAGGACAATCAAGCTAAGAATGCTGAGATTGCAGCCGAAAATGCAGCTATCAGACAGCGCAATGCGGCTGCCAAAGCTGACTATGAAGCCAAATTAGCTCAGTATCAAAAAGATTTGGCTGCTGTTCAAAAGGCCAATGCAGCCAATGAAGCTGACTACCAAGCTAAAAAATTAGCCTACGAAACTGAATTAGCCCGTGTGCAAAAAGCGAACGCTGATGCCAAGGCAGCCTATGACCAAGCTGTTAAGGACAACCAAGCTAAGAATGCTGAGATTGCAGCCGAAAATGCAGCTATCAGACAGCGCAATGCGGCTGCCAAAGCTGACTATGAAGCCAAATTAGCTAAATATCAACAAGACTTAACCCAATACCAAAAAGATTTTGCTGACTATCAAAGCAAGTTAAAAGCTTACGAAGATGCCCAAGCTGCTTACAAGGCTGCCTTAGCAGAGCTGGAAAAACACAAAAATGATGATGGTTATTTACCATCACCAGAATCGCAACCCTTTATTTTTGAGCAAGAAAAAAATGCTACCCTCGAAATTACATCGGGAGATAAAGTCTATAATGCTGACGAATTCTATGCCGAAGCAGATAAACTAGATTATATTAAGGCAGATACTCTATTTAATACGGAAAAGAGAAGGGTTGCCTATGAACATTTTAAGGGAGGAATTCAAGATAGTGCAGATTGGCCGGGCAAGCGAGTATTTTTGCCAAAAGGTAAACCTGTTGTTGCACGGTATAGCAACCTAAAGAATTCAGAGCTGAATGGTAAAAAGATTGCCTCTGCAGAATTCATATATACGCTAAAAGACACCAGTCTTAATGCCGATAAAATACCTGCGATGCTATATGATGATCCCACACAAACAATATATTATTTTGAGTTCTTTGGTTCACAGAGTATTGATGTCGACATTAAGTTTTATGATGAAGATGGAAATAAGATCGATGCAACGGGTGCATTGCTAGATTTTTCTTCACTTAACAGAGGACATGGCTGGCCACAGTATAATGGTATAAATACCATTGAAAAGGTTAATTATCATACGGGAACGGCCATTGAAATAAACGGCTCTTCTGTAAAAGACAATGGGGATGGCTTATATGCTGCTACTCCAAACTATACTAAGGCCAATCAATCAAGATTTGAAAGCAATGAGTGGGATACTACGAATTCCCCAGTGAATTGGTATGGAGCTATTGTTGGTAAACAAACTGGTCCCGATATTAAATTTACGCTTTCTGCTGAAAATGCTTCGGGAATATGGTTCGCTTTTGATTCTAAAATAAAGGCAAAGGACATTCCTAATAAACCGATGGAATCTGAACCAACCCCGCCAGTAGCCCCAACTCAGCCCTTAGAACCTGTTTACGAGGTCGAAAAGGACTTGGAGCCAGTTCCGGTAGAACCCAACTACGATCCAGAGCCAACGCCGCCGACTCGTACGCCGGATCAGCCGGAACCAAACAAACCAGATGAGCCTAACTATGAAGTAGAAAAACCATCAGAACCGGCACCGATCGAACCCAACTACGATCCAGAACCAACGCCGCCGACTCGCACACCGGACCAGCCAGAACCGAATAAACCAGATGAACCCAACTATGAAGTGGAGCAGCCCCAGGAACCGGCACCGGTCGAACCCAAGTACGATCCGGAGCCAACCCCACCTGTTGATCCTGTTTATGAGAAAATACCTGATCCAGTTAATGTACCAACGGTTCGCTATCACTACTACAAGTTGGCGATTCAGCCAGGTGTAACCAAGGCAATCAAGAATAGCGATAATCTTGATATTGATAAGACTTTAGTAGCTAAGCAATCAACTGTTAAGTTCCAATTGTTAACCGCAGATTTACCAGCTGGTCGTCCCGAAACGACTTCCTTTGTTCTGGTGGATCCATTGCCAAGTGGCTATCAATTTAATTTAGAAGCTACAAAGGTTGCTAGTCCTGGCTTTGACACTAGCTATGACGAAGCTACGAATACAGTAACTTTCACAGCCACTGCAGAAACATTAGCCAACCTCAATAAAGATCTGACCAAGACGGTTTCAACTATTTACCCAACGATTGTTGGCCAAGTACTGAATGATGGTGCTATCTATACCAATAATTTCACTCTGACGGTCAACGATGCCTACGGTATTAAATCCAATATTGTTCGAGTAACCACTCCAGGGAAACCAAACGACCCTAAACATCCAAATAACAGCTATATCAAGCCGCACAAGGTCAATAAAAATGAAAACGGCGTGGTGATCGATGGAAAGGCCGTCTTAGCAGGTTCAACAAACTACTATGAATTGACTTGGGACTTGGACCAATACAAGGGTGATAGCTCTGGTAAAGAAAGTATCCAAAAAGGATTCTTCTATCTAGAGGATTATCCAGAAGAAGCCCTCGATCTGCGTCCAGATTTGGTCAAAATTACTGATACTAGCGGTAAGGCTGTAACAGGTATCAGCGTGACTGATTATGCCAGCCTTGAAGCTGCTCCAGAGATGGTTCGTGAGATGCTTCAAAAGGCTAACATCACACCCAAAGGCGCCTTCCAGCTCTTTACAGCCGATAATCCGCAGGCCTTCTATGATACTTATGTCGTTAAAGGTATTGATTTGACCATTGTGACACCAATGGTTGTCAAGGCTGAAATGGGTAAAACAGGTGGCGGCTACGAAAACAGGGCCTATCAAATTGATTTCGGTAACGGCTATGAGTCCAACCCAGTGATTAACAATGTCCCTAAGATTGATCCTAAGAAGGATGTGACACTGACTCTTGATCCCGCCGATTTGACTAATATTGATGGGCAAACGATTGCTCTCAATCAAACCTTCAATTATCGTCTGATCGGTGGTATCATTCCACCAAAGCATGCTGAAGAGCTCTTCGAGTATAGCTTCGACGATGATTACGATCAGACAGGTGATAAGTACACGGGCCAATATAAGGCTTTTGCCAAGGTTGATTTTACCCTCAAAGATGGTACTATCATCAAAGCAGGTACGGATCTAACCCAATATACCAAAGCTCAAATTGATGAGGTTAATGGTCGGATTCTTGTCAGCTTCAAGGAAGACTTCTTGCGGTCTGTCTCTGTTGACTCGGCCTTCCAAGCGGAAGTGTATCTGCAAATGAAGCGGATTGCTGTTGGTACCTTTGAAAATACCTATGTTAATACGGTTAATGGCATCACTTACAGCTCAAACACGGTCCGCACTAGCACACCGGAGCCTAAGACGCCAGAAGATCCTAGAACTAGCCATACGGTCGTTTACCGTCCGATTAAGGATAAAACTTATCAACCGGCTCCGCCACAGACCGGTCAACTGCCAGCAACTGGTGATGCTAACAATGCTTATATGCCTTTGTTAGGATTAGTTAGCCTGACAGCCGGCTTTAGTCTGCTTGGCCTTCGCCGTAAGAAAAACTAAGGTATACTGCAAAAAATGAGAAAGCACACCTTTCTCATTTTTTCTGTATTTTGAAGAAAAAACGAACAAAATGAGTTTTCTATTATTTAGAAAGTCATCCTGTTCGTTTTTTATTTAATTTACCATTTTACGGGGCTTGACGATTCTTGAAATCAAAACCTTTTGGACCTAAGTTTTTCTTTAATTTATTAGCAGAAAACGTTTAATAAAGGGAAAGAGCAGACTTAGAGCAATGATGCAGGCTAAGGTTTCACCCAAGCAAGAAGAACTATTGATAATAGCAGAGTAGACGAGAGCTGACTGCCCCTTAGGAGCGTAGCTTCCCCAGAAAATAATTCCAGCAATAAAATGGATGATATAGCGAGACAGGCTGCCGATTAAAATCCCAAGAACCATAATGGCCCAGCTCCTTAAGGGCTGATTTTTTTTAAGAGTTTGATTGAATAAAGGCCTGATGATGCCGGCAAAGCCGATCAAACTAAAGGCAACGAAGTATTCTAAAAAACCTTGCCAGAGATTGAGCCAACCCCCAGCTGCCTGACCAAGCGCAACTTGCAGGATCCCCCAGATCAAGCCTGCTACGATAGCAGGCTTGGTGCCTCGGCGAAAGGCGATTAAAAAGATAGGGACCATCTTAAAGGATAAGGAAATCCAAGGACCGATTGACATCGGCTGGGTAAAGAAATCCAGTACCATGGCCAGACCAGCAAAGATAGCTATTTCAGCCATCGAAGCAACATTTGTTTTTTGCATAAAAAATCCTCCTTAGCCCAGTCTGACTGGGCAATTGATTTGATTTGCCACAATCAAAACTGAGATAAGCAGGACTTTGACTAATCCACTTATTTCTGCACATCCCTTACGCAAGCATTACCTTGTTCAGGTTCAAAGAGTTTAGACACCCAGACTTTGCGCAAAACTCCAATGTTATGGAATTTACTTAAAACTGGAGGTCATTCTCAGCAAAAGCTCCTCTTGTGACGCCTACATCATAGCAGAAATCTGCTCATTTAACAAGTTCCTACTCTTGCTATATTTCCTAAATCATCAGCAGATCTGCTAAATTAGTGGCAAATGACTTGGCAAAGTACTTTTCCCCTATAAATATATACTCAAAAAAACCATATTAAACAAAGTGACGATGTGCAGATGCTTCAAAAATGGCTAAAATAAAGCAAAATGCATCGTATTATGTTTTAGGAAGGAGGAATTAGAGGCTAAATTATAATTATTCTGTAATAAACAGAAAGATGTCATATATTTTTCAAAACAATGTCTATGAAAGGCGATAATATTTCTCAATCAAGAAAATTATGTTACAATATGTTAGGCAATAGTAGTTGCTTAGAAAAATATTGGGAGAAAACAATGAAAGCAAAACAAATTTATGGTTTTCGAAAAAGTAAGGTTGTGAAGTCTCTATGCGGTGCTGTATTGGGAGCTACAGCATTGATGGCATTGACAGGCCATAGAGCCGCAGCCGAGGAAGTATCGGAAACAACATCGACAAGCGGTGTTGACACGAAGGTTGTCGGGACAGAAACAGGCAATCCGGCGACTAATCTGCCGGAAGCCCAAGGCCCAGCCAGCGACCAAGCCAGCCAGAGTCAGGCTCAAGCAGGCCAGAACAATGGGGAGAAGCTGGTTGTAGAGGCTCCGTCACCAGAGTTGGAGCAGGCGGTTAAGGAAGCCTATCAAGCCGGTGTGACGGTTCAAGAAGAGGCTGATGTAGACGCAGGGACCGTTCAGACCTCAGATCAAGCAGCTGCTAAGCAGGCAGAGATCGATGCGGATTATGCCCAGCAAGTGGAACAGATTAAGACTACCGTCAACTCTTATAAGGAAGAAGTTGCTAAGCACAAGGCAGAAGTAGAGCAAATAGATGCAGAAAACAAGGCCGCTGCAGAGCAATATGATAAAGATTTGGCTGCCCATCAGGCAGAAGTAGGGCGGATTAATGCTGCTAATGCTGCTGCCAAGTCTGACTATGAAGCTAAATTAGCTCAGTATCAAAAAGATCTGAAAGCTATTCAAAATACGAATAAAAATAATGAAACCGCTTATCAGGCTGCACTTGCAGCCTACCAAGCTGAATTAGAACGGGTTCGGAAAGCCAACGGTGATGCCAAGGCAGCCTATGACCAAGCTGTTAAAGACAACAAGGCTAAGAATGCTGAGATTGCAGCGGAAAACGCCGCCATCAAACAGCGCAATGCGGATGCTAAAACCAAATATGACGCTGCTGTCAAACAATATGAAGCCGATTTGGCTGCCATTCAACAGGGTAACAAGGATAATGAAGCGGATTACCAAGCCAAGAAACAGGCTTATGAAACGGAATTAGCCCGTGTTCAAAAGGCTAATGCGGATGCCAAGGCAGCCTATGACCAAGCTGTTAAAGACAACAAGGCTAAGAATGCTGAGATTGCAGCAGAAAACGCCGCCATAAAGCAGCGCAACGCCGATGCTAAAGCCGACTATGAAGCAAAACTAGCTAAATCCCCGTGGTGCTAGTTAATTTCAAAATACAATAAAAAGCCCAAAAGGACTATACTGTAAGTGCCTAAACAAACAGGAGGTTAGTCCAAATGAGCCACTTACAGTATACTGCTAAATCTCATCACTTACAATGGAATTTGAAGCAATTATCAAAAATATGCCATCAGCTCTATAGGAATTATTGTCCTTACTCTTTCAAACATCGTCATAATATCAGTTTATCTAAGGTTTCAGATCAATCGCTATTGGTTTTGCTTATTTTACAAGCTGAGCTAGGTATTAAATCACAACGACACTTCTATCGTCTCTGTCACTTATTTCCTTGCGGCCAACTTCTTGAAAGAAGTCGTTTTAACCGACGAGCAAGACAGTTGGTTTGGTTAGTTCAAGTCATTAGACAAGCCATGAATACTCAAATTTCTCCTGATACTATCGCTATTATAGATAGCTTTCCCTTACCACTTTGTCAACCTGTCCGTAACTGTAGAACACGTATTTTTAATGATTTGGCAGACATTGGTTACAATGCTTCTAAACATCTTTGGTTCTATGGATTCAAAGTACATATGCTGGTCACTTTATCAGGCTATATTCTGAATTACGTTGTGACCCCTGCCTCAGTACACGATATTAGGACGGTTGATGACTTACTAGAAAATTGCCGACAACCTTATATTTTAGCAGACCTAGGATATCTTAGCAGGGAACTTAAAGACCATCTAGTTCAAAAAGGCTATCATCTATGGACTCCTTTGCGTCAAAACATGGCAGGAGCTAAACAACATAATCATTGGAAATTGATGGCTATGAGACGAACCATTGAGACACGCTTCTCCGAGCTTTGCGCTCTTTTTGACGTAGAACACACACTGACTAGAGGTTTAGCAGGACTGCAGTTAAGACTTGAGCAAATTATACTTACTCACAACCTGAGATACTTTGAGATTAACTAGCACCACGAGTTAGCTAAATATGAAAAAGATTTAGCTAAATACCAAAAAGATTTGGCTGAGTATCCTATCAAAAAACGGGAATACGAAGAGGAACAAGAGCGCATTAAAAAAGCTCTTGAAGAACTTGAGAAGCATAAGAACGAAGACGGTAACTTGACAGAACCATCTGCTCAAAACTTAGCTTATGACTTGGAACCAAATGCCCAGTTATCTGTTACCACAGAAGGATCATTCCTCAAGTCTAAAGCTTTAGATGAGTCTTTGGAAAACACGTCTTACTATAAAAATAAGCAACTCTATCTGGACAGACTTGATGTCACTAAACTAGAGCAAGCAGATGATGTCACTGATAAGATGGAACTTTACGGTAATATCGGTGACAAATCGGACTGGGAAACCATCATTAATGGTAAAGAAGAAGTGAAATGGGCTTCTGTCCTTTTGAAACGCGGTCAAAGTGCAACAGCTACCTATACGAATCTTAAAAATTCTTACTACAATGGTAAGAAAATTTCTAAAGTAGTTTTCAAGTATACAGTTGACCCAGCTTCGACTTTCCAAAATCCAAGTGGCAATGTCTGGTTGGGGATCTTTACTGACCCAACTCTGGGTGTTTTTGCCTCAGCTTATATGGGTGATGGACCTACCGAAGCCCAAAACAAGATTGAGACACACACCTCCCTCTTCATTAAAAATGAATTCACCTTCTATGATGAGGACGGCAATCCGATTGACTTTGATGATGCCCTTTTCTCAGTAGCGTCATTAAACCGTGAGGCTAATTCAATTGAAATGGCCAAAGATTATACTGGCAAGTTCGTTAAAATTGCTGGTTCATCTGTTGGTGAAGATAATGGCAAGGTTTACGCGACTGAATCAGAAAACTTTAAACAAGGTGTCGGTGGTTCCAAGCATACCATGTATAAACGTAATGGCGAGGCTGGTTCTGGTTGGGATTCAGCTGGAGCACCTAACTCGTGGTATGGTGCGGGGGCTATTAAAATGTCTGGTCCTAACAATACCATTACCTTGGGAACAATCTCTTCAACAGATGTTCTAGGTGAACCTGATGCTGGTGACCCACGCTATGCGGAAAAGACAGCAGGTAAAAAGCCAAATATTTGGTATTCTCTTAACGGCAGAGTCCGTGCGGTTAATGTGCCTAAAGTGACCAAGGAAAATCCAGAACCGCCAGTAGAACCTACCAAGCCAGAAGAACCTAAGTATGAAGTCGAAAAGGATTTAGAACCAGCACCGGTAGAACCCAAGTACGATCCGGAGCCAACACCGCCGACTCGTACGCCGGATCAGCCGGAACCTAATAAACCACAAGAGCCTAACTACGAAGTAGAGAAGCCACAGGAGCCAGCACCGGTAGAACCCAAGTACGATCCAGAGCCAACACCGCCAACTCGTACGCCGGATCAGCCGGAGCCTAATAAACCACAAGAGCCTAACTACGAAGTAGAAAAGCCATCCGAACCGACACCGGTCGAACCTAACTACGAACCGGAGCCAACACCACCGGCCCGTACACCGGATCAGCCGGAACCAAACAAACCGCAGGAACCTAACTACGAACCGGAGCCAACGCCTCCAACGCCACCGATTCTAAAACGCTTCCCTGGAGAGCCAGCAGTTCCAACGGTTCACTACCACTATGCGAGATATGCCATCCAGCCTCAGGTTAACAAGGCAATCACCAATAACGTAGGAGTCAATATCGACAAGACTCTAGTCGCTAAGCAGTCAGTGGTCAAGTTCCAACTGAGAACGGCTGAGTTGCCGGCCAACCGTGAGGAAACCACCTCCTTCGTCTTAGTCGACCCTCTTCCAAGCGGTTATCAGTTCAATCTGGAAGCAACCAAGGTGGCCAGCCCAGACTTTGACGTCACCTATGAGCAAGCCACGCATACGGTGACCTTCACCGCCACCGCTGAAACGCTGGCCCTGCTCAATCAGGACTTCACCAAGGGTGTCATCGCTCCAGTCCCAACCATTGTCGGTCAGGTCATGAACGATGGGGCCACTTATGAAAATAACTTTACTCTAACAGTCAATGATGCTTATGGCGTTAAATCCAATATCGTTCGGGTCACCACCCCAGGGAAGCCAGAAGACCCAGATAATCCAGGGAACAACTATATCAAACCGCACAAGGTCAATAAAAATGACAAAGGTGTTGTTATTGATGGCAAAACCGTCCTAGCCGGAACCATCAATTACTATGAATTGACGTGGGATTTGGATCAATACAAGGGCGATAAGTCTTCCCCAGATACCATCCAAAAAGGCTTCTTCTATCTGGATGATTACCCAGAAGAAGCGCTGAACTTGAATCCAACTCTCGTTAGAATCGTCGACGCTAATGGCAAGGCTGTTGAAGGGATCAGTATCACTGATTATGCCAGCCTTGAGGCGGCCCCAGAGGACGTTCGGACCATGCTCCAAAAGGCTAACATCACACCAAAAGGGGCCTTCCAGCTCTTCACAGCCGATGATCCGCAGGCCTTCTACGAGGCTTATGTGGTTAAAGGGATTAACCTGACCATTGTGAGTCCCATGACGGTTAAGGCTGAGATGGGCAAGACTGGCGGTTCCTATGAGAACAAGGCCTACCAAATTGATTTTGGCAATGGCTATGAGTCCAATATCGTGGTCAATAACGTGCCTAAGGTGGATCCTAAGAAGGACGTCACCTTGACCCTAGATCCAGCCGATACCAGCAACATCGACGGTCAGACCGTAGCGCTTAACCAAGTCTTCAACTACCGTTTGATCGGTGGGATCATCCCAGGCAACCGCTCAGATGAGCTGTTTGAGTACAACTTCTACGATGACTATGACCAGACAGGCGATCAGTACACCGGTCAGTATAAGGTCTATGCCAAGTCTGACATCACCCTCAATAATGGAACTGTAATCGCAGCGGGAACTGATATGACTGGTTATACGACGGCAGACGTCAATGAAGCTGAGGGTCTCATTGTCATCAGATTCCAGGAAGGCTTCTTGCGTTCGGTTTCGCTGGACTCTAGTTTCCAAGCCGAAAGCTATATTCAGATGAAACGGATAGCTGTCGGCACCTTTGAGAACACCTATATCAATACGATTAACGGTGTGACCTACAGTTCCAATACGGTTAAGACGACAACGCCGGAGGATCCAGCCGATCCTACGCCGCCGGCACCGAATCGCGACCGGATGCCGCTAACGGTGACCTATCACTTTGAGAATGCGGCAACGCAGCCAGCAAAAGCCAGCCTTCTGCCGCAGACTGGCAGCAAGGACAGTGCTTATCTGCCGCTCTTAGGCGTGAGTGCGATTCTGGCTGGTCTTGGTTTACTAGGCAGTCAACGCCGCAGAAAAGAAGAAGACTAAAAGAATGGGAAGAGCTTTTAGTAATAAACTCTGTTAGAAATCTTCTATATCTTAAGTAAAAACACAAGTAAGTCTTACTTTTGGCGTCTGCCATTTTGGACTTGCTTGTGTTTATTTTTTATGTTCTTAGATTTTATATGCGAGTACTAGAAGCTAGCAGATGACATACCTTATGAGCATTTGAAATCAAAAGCTCGTTATCATAGCATAGGGCTTTAAAACTAATCACTGCTAGCCAGCACATTAAGGTTAAAAAGTACTTTTGCAGTGGCAGAGGTCTATCTTTACGGCACATCATTTTACAAGGTACATGTATAATCCACTACCAAATATCTTATTTGTGGATCTTTGTAAAATTTTAGGATCTATTCTTGACAAAAGTTATCGCATTAGATATAATCAGTTTATCTGATAATCAGAAAAGGTGATTATTTTTGAAAATTGAAGAATCGTGGGGATTTGCTATCAGTAAAATTGGCCAAGAGATGGATCGGTGTTTCAGTCGGCAATTAGAAGCAGTGGGATTGAACTATAGGGATTCTAGATATTACGGAGTCCTTCTGGCTGTTTATAATTATCCTCAGCTGACTCAGCTGAAAATTGGGGAGAAGCTCAGTATTGACCGCACAAGTATCGGGCAGCTGATTGACGAACTTGAGAGGAAAGGATTGGTTCATCGCGAAAAAAAACCTAAGGACAGAAGACAGAATGTCCTTACATTAACGTTAGAAGGAGAAGGGTTAGTCAAAAATATGTGGCCTAAACTCAAAGCCGCCGAACAGCAAGTGATCAGAGACTTACCTGACAGTCAAAAAACTATTATCTTAGAAATCGCTGAACAAATAAAGGAGAATAACCATGACAAAACTGGAATTACTAGAAACCTACCTTAGCCTGTATATTAACCATTTTGACGTATTGAAGGCCATGGAAAGCAACGAGTCACCTTATGTGATCTTGGATGTCCGCAATGCACCGGCTGCTGTCAAAAAAGACCAGATTAAGGGCGCTTTGGCGATACCTGCTAAGGACTTAGCTAATGAGCTTGAGCAGTTAGACAAAGAGAAAATCTATGTTGTCTATGATTGGAACAGCGGAACAACCTTAGGCAAGCAAGCACTCTTCATACTGTTATCCGCTGGTTTTGAAGCCTACGAGCTCTCAGGAGCTCTTGAAGGATGGAAGGGCATGAATCTGCCAATTGAAGAAGTTCACTAATTTTTAAGGGCCAATCAGCAATCAGCCATGGAGAGATTGATGCCATCTTGTCTGCCAAATCAAGCACTGCGCTAATTGGTTAAAACAATAGACTTGTTCAGTAACCAAAACTAGTATGCCAAACTCATGAAAATCGTATACAAAAACAAAAAGCCCTAAAACTTTACTCAGAATATTTAAATGGTTAAGCTGAGTTGATTTGTGGCATTATCAATTATAAATGGCTTAGTTTTCGAACAAGTCTAATATAAAAAAAGAGTTTGCAGCAATTTGATATACTCCCCTCATAGATGCTAGTGAAATTTTTAATTTTTTCACTGTTCACTATGAGGGGAGTTTTCGGATCTTCAAACTTTTTTTCTTGATACTTAGACTAAACCTTTGTATAATATGTATACAAATAGTTGGTGTACATATTATTTTAAAAGGGGAACTGATGGAGTTACATGAATCGTTGGGCTTTTTGCTAAATTACAGCGCACGTTTGATAAAGAGAAGGCTTGATCAAGAGCTTAAGCAGTACCATCTGACAACGTCACAATGGGCAGTTTTAAAAATACTATCTGAACACAGTCATATATCACAAGCGGAATTGGCAGATTTGACTGGAACTGATCGCGCCAATTGCGGCGCTGTGCTTGATAAATTAATCGCTAAACAGTTTGTCGAAAAAACACTGTCGCCCCAAGATCGCAGAAGTTATGTTGTTTCAATAACACCGTCAGCACTTGAGTTGGTTGAAAACATTGTCGCCTTAGTTAATCAAACAAATAGACAGGCGCTGGAAGGATTCTCAAAAGACGAGCAACAGCAATTTGTTAATAGCCTAAACCTTGTCATAAAAAATTTGCTGAAAGCGAGGTAGAAGTATGATGTTAACAAAGCTAATAATGGGTTCTTTTGGTTCAATTGAAATAGTGGCTAATCTTATTTTTTTGCTAAGATTTTTTGAGAAAAGGGATTTTCAATATGCTCAAGTGTTTCACGGAGACCTGCCTAAATCCGCCAGTCAGAAGGCTTGGCTTTTAAAAATAACAACTTCTTTTGTACTAGGACTGATAGCTTTGGCAGGGACTTTGCTTCTCCTAGTTCATTTGACATCTGTGGGATTAGTTTTATATTATTTATTCGGTCTGGGGATGCTAGTCATGACCTTGGTGCAGACGCTGTATTATGGGAAGCAGTATCCGCCTGCAAAATTTGCTTTTATTTTAGGAATAGGCATTCTGGTGCTAGTCTTTTTCCACCCCTAAGCAGCTAATCTGCCTTTAAATAAGAAGTTTTACTCTCTTTTTAACCTTTATAAGCACCTGATATGTCTTTTTTGTACTAGGCAAGACGTTATTCACCCACTTGACTGTCTATTTTTTAAAAGAAGTAGGCTTATTAAAACAATTTAATAGCTGAATTCACAGATTAAGTCCTGAGGACCTTTTGAAAAAAACTGCATGAAATCAACAGAAGTTAGTCTCAGACTAGGTTCTGTTTTTTAGTAAAAAGCTGGTATCATTGCTTTTCTCAGAACTAAGTGTTTTATAAAGAAGTGTACAAAAGCTCCTAGGTTTGAGATATCCTATAATCAATTTTCTGCCTTAGACTAATGTCTGGTTTTACAACTAGCTAGGACGTATTCCGAGAATTAACCATGTTAAAAATAATGCTAAATTAAAAGATTAAGCTACCATTTTCATTCATAACGTGTTATACTGAATAGGTTGCACAATTGCACACGATTATAGGCTTTATAAGGCAGCCTCGCACTGCCTTTTAGAAAGAAGAATACCATTGAAATTTACAGAATTAAACTTAGCAGAAAATATTCTGCAGGCTGTTGAAAAAGCAGGTTTCGTTGAACCCTCTCCTATTCAGGAGATGACTATTCCCTTGGCTCTTGAAGGCAAAGATGTTATCGGCCAAGCACAGACAGGAACTGGTAAAACGGCAGCTTTCGGCCTGCCAACCTTAAATAAGATTGACACTGCTAATAATGTCATTCAAGCTTTAGTTATTGCGCCAACACGGGAATTGGCCGTTCAAAGTCAGGAAGAGCTCTTCCGTTTTGGCCGCGAAAAGGGTGTCAAGGTTCGCTCAGTTTACGGTGGGTCCAGCATTGAAAAGCAAATTAAGGCCTTGCGTTCAGGTGCCCATATCGTAGTTGGTACACCAGGGCGTCTGCTGGACTTGATCAAACGTCGAGCTCTTAAGCTCAATACAGTTGAGACCTTAATTCTTGACGAAGCCGATGAAATGCTTAATATGGGCTTTTTGGAAGATATTGAAGCCATCATCAGCCATGTGCCAAACGAACGCCAAACCCTGCTCTTCTCGGCTACCATGCCAGATGCGATTAAACGTATTGGTGTGAAGTTTATGAAAGATCCTGAGCATGTCAAAATTGCAGCTAAGGAACTAACCAGCGATATGGTTGAGCAGTTCTACGTTCGCGTTAAAGAGCGGGAAAAATTTGATACCATGACTCGTTTGATTGATGTCGAACAGCCTGAGCTATCTATTGTCTTTGGCCGGACTAAACGGCGGGTAGATGAATTGACTCGCGGTCTCAAACTGCGAGGCTACCGGGCAGAAGGTATCCATGGAGATTTGGATCAAAACAAGCGTTTGCGAGTCATCCGCGACTTTAAAAATGATAATCTAGATATCCTAGTAGCGACCGATGTAGCGGCGCGTGGACTCGATATTTCAGGCGTGACCCATGTCTACAACTACGATATTCCGCAAGATCCCGAGAGCTATATCCACCGCATCGGGCGAACTGGCCGTGCAGGTAAATCAGGTCAATCCATCACTTTTGTCTCACCTAATGAAATGGGTTACCTTTCTATCATTGAAAATCTAACTAAAAAGCGCATGAAGGGCCTTAAACCGGCAACTGCAGACGAAGCCTTTCAAGCTAAGAAACAGGTTGCGCTCAAGAAGATTGAGCGTGACTTTGCAGACGAGAGCATCCGCTCTAGCTTTGATAAATTTAAAGGAGATGCGGTCAAACTGGCTGCTGAATTTTCACCAGAAGAACTGGCCCTCTATATCCTGTCCTTAACGGTACAAGATCCAGAAACGATGCCAGAGGTAGAAATCAGCCGTGAAAGACCCCTGCCATTTAAACCATCTGGTAGTTATAAGAGCAAAGGCGGCCGCAGCAATAATAATCGCCGCAATGGCGGTGGTAGAGATCGTTCTCGAAGGGATAACAATGGTCGACGCGACTTTAAGCGGTTCTCCAATAAAAATCGTAAAGACTTTGAAAAGAAGGACAATAAACGTCCCCACCGCACTTCAAACGAGAAGAAAAATGGTTTTGTTATTCGCAACAAGGGTGACAGATAGTCTTCTCGTTTCTCATATATAAGCAAAAGGCTTCTAGCTATTGTGTAGATCTATAGATCGCTGCACAGCTAGGTGCCTTTTTAGGTGTTTTTTTAAACAAAAATATGCTCATGCCTGAAGAAAATCTTACTCAAATCTGACCGTGTTTAAGATCGCTGGATGAGCTCTTGCAGATAGCGTTTTAATCTGGCTATCGGTTTGATGGCTGTACTTGCAGTTTTTGTCAGTTTCCCTTTCCCCAAACAGGCCATTTTCGTAAAATACCTGCTGAAGAAAATAGATAAAGCACTAAAAATTTTTCACTGCCAGTAAAAATAAATTTGTGATGATGCATAAACTTTGAATCATCTTGGTGAATGGAGGTTCATAATTCCAGATGACCACTATTTGAGGCTACTCAAGAAATATCTTAACCAGCGGCTCGCTTATTTTGGATCGAGCATAACTGATAGAAAGTGCTGTGAGGATATTGAGTATTAAAAAGTCTTGACTTAAGAAACAAGACTATTCCTCATCAAGGATGAGTTTTGAGCCTTTGACAAAGGAATTATAAGAAAATTTAAATATTGTTTAAAGTGATGTAAACGCTTACTTAAATGGTTGCAAATGAGTATAATATAAATATAGAAGGTACGAAGTTTTAATTAAAATTAATGATGATCTAAATAAGGAGGTGATTTCTATGCCATCACGTCATGATTTACACCACTCTAAAAAACGAATCTCCTTTTGGAAGTGGGGAGGATTACTTTTGTGTTTGGTTTTAGCAGCTTTAATTGCTTTTGTTTTCATCGATCATTCTGCTACCCAAACGCAGAAGGGTCAGGAAGTAAAAGCTTCTAAATCTTCCACAAGCTATCGGTCATCAAGCAGATCAGTGAAGAAGTCTGAAAGTAAAAATAGTTCAGCACCTAGCACCAGCCAATCAGCTACCAATGATAATAATAACAGTCAGTCCTCCAGTCAGAACCAAAGCCAGGTCATTTCCAGTGATCTAGTAGGTAGCTGGCAGGGGCAGACTCCTTTCAGCAATTATAATGTTACGATGACCTTCCAAGAAAATGGTCAAATTGATATCACTGTTGACCAAAACAGTTATTATTTTACCGTCTCTGGTCTGAGACAGATCGCTCCAGGACTTTATCTCTACCAAGATGTCAGTCCAGCAGATAAAGCTTACCAGATTATTCCGGGAGCTGAAATAGGTGGAACCGGTGCCCCGGTCAAGCTTGGTTATGGTGTCTCGGTCAATGGGGATACGATTAAACCAGTCTTTTGGCAAATTTCACCAGAGGAAGACTTTACGTCTGATAATATGGCCAGAGGAGGATACCATGGTGAATTCACCCTCAACCGTCTTCAATAGTCAGTATTAAGATATAGAAAAAGTAGTCTTATCGCTTGATAAGGCTACTTTTATTGTCAACTCTAGTAAACAAAAAACGAAAAGTCAGTCTGCTTGAATCTCTATCGTAAAGCTAATGTTTTCAAAGTTTGAGCCAGTTCTTTGTCAGAGCTATTTTACTTCCTTCACTTTTAGAAAGGAGTTGTCTCTAAGAGCCTTGATATCAATATCATCTGAGAGGATTCCAATCTTTTGCAGATCATTTGCAACCGAAGCAAAGCTGTTGTAAGCACCGGAGTAACTTGGCTTGAAAGAGTAGCTATTTAGACTGGTAAGGTTGGTATCTTTATCACCAGCTACGTAATTTTTTGATAGTTGGATGCCAACCGTTTCTTCTTTGTGGTTTTCAATCTATTGGGAAGCCTTTTGTATAGCAAACGTGTATTTAGCAGCAACTGCGGGATGCTTTTTAGCGATATCATTGGAAACGTAGGCCACACAGCAATATTCATCTTTAAAACCCTTATCGGTAGAAGAGTTGGCCAGCGTTTTAAAACCGTATTGTTTTTTTAGAATTTCAGTTTGGGGATCTCCAAGCGCAATGGCATCAACTTCTCCTTTATCAAGAATTTGACCTAATTGATCCTCTTGATAGGTGACAAAATTAACATTATTTTTATCATCGGAAACGTTGAGGCCTGCTCTTGAAAGGGCACGTTTAGCGAAAATAGCCGGACTTCCTGCTACAGCAGTGACACCAATTTTCTTTCCCTTGAGATCTGATAAAGACTTGGTACCGTTATCTTTTGTCAATACCTGTAGACAGCCTGTATGAAGTCCAGTTGTCACTTTTAGCTTGGCACCATTTGCTAAGGGCTGTACGATACTTGCCATTAATGAATTGGAAGCATCAATTTTTCCAGCATTCAAAGCCTCTAGATTAGATGTATCCTGTCCAATTTTGACAACTTTATATTTCAAACCTACATCATCAAAAAAGCCTTTTTCAATAGCGATCTGCTGAGGAGCACCACATAGATCGGAGTTCTCGGAAATTTTCAAGACATAAGCATCCTTAGACCTGTTCGAAAACTAATGTATTTCAAAAATGTTAATGCTACAAAGGAAAGTTCTAAAATGAAGTTAGCCACCTAAGAGTATCAAAAAACATCTCAGAGAGATATAATTGTAATCACCACAATAACAATTAGAAAGACTCTGAGATGCAAAACTATTATACACCAAAAAGTAAACATTTGACACTAACTGA
The DNA here is from genome assembly GCF_000187975.2 of Streptococcus criceti HS-6. Lineage (NCBI taxonomy): Bacteria > Bacillati > Bacillota > Bacilli > Lactobacillales > Streptococcaceae > Streptococcus > Streptococcus criceti. The sequence continues at coordinate 2,105,340 of NZ_AEUV02000002.1, read as the reverse complement.
ACGTAGAATAATTGAACGTTGGCTTCAAGAAGGGCTCTCAAATCGTGAAATCGCTAGGAGATTGGCTAAAGCTCCTCAAACCATTCACAACGAAGTCAAACGTGGTCAGGTTAGACAACAAGTGCGTAAAGGAAAATTTGAGGTGATCTACTCAGCTGACTTCGCCCAAAAAGCCTATCAAAACAATCGTAAACGTTCTGTTAAACAAGTCTCCCTGACCAAGGGACTCAAAGAAAAGATAACTCACTACATCAAACAGAATATTCTCCTGAGATGATAGTAAAGGCAAAAGGATTACCTGTTCCCATCTCCACTATTTACTACTGGATTCATCATGGACACTTAGGATTGACTAAAGCTGACATGCTTTATCCTCGCAAGGAGAAAACTAAGAAAAAGCATGCCAGTCCCAACTTTAAGCCAGCTGGAAAGTCTATCGAGGAACGACCAGAAAGCATTAACAAGCGTGAGAATGTTGGTGATTTTGAAATTGATACGGTTATTCAAACTCGGGCAAAAAACGAGTGCCTGTTGACTCTAACGGATAGAAAGAGTCGTTATCAAATCATTCGACTCATTCCCGATAAGTCCACGTCTTCAGTCAATCAAGCTCTGAAAGCAATCCTCAGGGATTATCAAATTAACTCTATCACAGCTGATAACGGGGCTGAATTCAGTCGTTTAGCAGAAGTTTTTGACCCTGCTCATATCTACTATGCCCACCCCTATTCTTCTTGGGAGCGTGGAACTAATGAGAATCATAATAGACTCATCCGGCGCTGGTTGCCTAAGGGAAGCAAAAATGCGACTCAACAACAAGTCGCATTTATTGAAAACTGGATTAACAACTATCCAAAGAAACTATTCAATTATAAATCTCCTAAAGAGTTTTTACAGACTGGCTAACTTGAACTTGAAATTTAGTGTTAATGCTACAAACCAACTCAGCTTAACTATTTTAAAAGTTTTGAGTAAAGTTTTAGAGATATTCGCATGCGGTTTTCATGAGATTAGCGTACCAGTTTTGGTTGCCGAATAAATTTATTATACTCCCAGTTGTATTGTTTGCATAATTAATAAAAATTATGCTGAAGCATAAGGTTTTTTTATAAGATTCGGAAATAAAACTATTTTCCCTGATAAAGTCCTTAAATTTTTATTTTATAACTAATATAGACGATGAAAGACAGGCTGCGGATTGTGTCAAAAAGATGAGTCCTCCTAAAATTTTTAATGATTCATAGGCAGACTCCCTATTTTGACATTATCCACGGACGCCCTTTGTATCTTATATAAGGAGGAGAGCATAATGGATTATATGCTAGAAACGAAAAATTTAACCAAACAGTTTGGTCGGCAAAAAGCAGTTAATCAGCTGAACTTGAAAGTTGAACGGCAGTCGATTTATGGTCTGCTAGGACCCAATGGTTCCGGTAAGTCAACAACTTTAAAGATGGTTACGGGAATGCTGAGAAAGACATCTGGTCAGATTCTGATTGACGGACACGATTGGAGTCGTAAGGATTTAGAAAATATCGGTGCTTTGATTGAATCGCCGCCGCTTTATGAAAACCTGACTGCGCGTGAAAATTTAAAAGTACGCACCCTGATGCTGGGTTTACCCGACAGCCGCATTGATGAAGTCTTAAAGATTGTTGACCTAACCAACACCAGTAAGAAACGAACAGGTCAGTTTTCCATGGGGATGAAGCAGCGCTTGGGAATCGCGATTACTCTGCTTAACCATCCTAAACTCTTGATTTTAGACGAGCCGACTAACGGGCTTGATCCTATTGGTATTCAGGAACTGCGTGAGCTCATTCGTTCCTTTCCTGAACAGGGGATTACAGTTATCATTTCCAGTCATATCTTATCTGAGATTCAGATGACAGCGGATCATATCGGGATTATTGCCAATGGTGTGCTTGGCTATCAAGATAGAATTCACCAAGACGAAGACTTAGAAAAGCTCTTTACTGATGTTGTCATGAAGTATCGAGGAGGTGAGTGAGATGCTGGGAATGTTTCAGGCAGAGCGCTTAAAACTGAAGCGGACGATGGCAAAAAAATTACTGATTTTTGGACCGCTATTGGTAGTGATACACGGTTTTATGGTGCCTCAATATTTGATTACGAATGCTTATAATTGGTGGTATGTCATGATTTTACCGGGGCTCCTGACCTTATTTGCTGCTTTAGTAAATACTTATGAAGAAAAAAAGTTACATTATCGGGCAGTCTTTCCCTTGCCAATTTCCTTAAGAAAATTTTGGACGTGTAAGATTATGACTTTGGCTTATTACTTGACCCTGAGCAGTTTCTTGCATTGTTTTGTTTTAGTCTTGTTGAAATATTTTGTTTTTCCTAACGCTGGAGAAACTTATCCTATTAGCCAAATGCTTCTTGCTTCTATGGCCTTATTGCTCAGTGTGCTTTGGCAGCTCCCATTTTGTTTATGGTTGGCAAAGAAACTGGGCTTAATTGTCACCTTGTTGATCAATCTCACAGCTAATGTTATTTTGGGAGTTGTTTTTTCGACGACCGTTTATTGGTTGTTGTGCCCGTATGCTTGGGGGATACGATTGATGATCCCCATTATGAAAATATATCCTAATGGACTGAAAGCTGATTCAGAAGCTGCGGCACCGCTATTAGCAACTAGCAACTGGTCTGTTATGATCAGCTTAACTCTGGCGCTTGTCCTCTTTGCAGGGCTGACCTGGCTAACGGCTCTTTGGTTTGAGAAACAGGAGGTTAAGTAATGGTTAAATTGATTTGGGCAGAGTTTTTAAAATATAACCATACCTTTTTGCCTTGGATACATGTACTTTTACCAACTGGTATCGCTGTTTTAACGGCTGTCTTTGGTCTGGTGACACCTGCTTATTCTTGGGCAAGTATTACGAGTGGTTATTTACAGATGCTGGGAATTGCTTTTCCGTTAGTCATTGCTGTTATTTGCAGTAAAGGCGTTGAATTAGAGGCGGAAGCAGGTCGCTTTCAGACTGTCTTAGCAAGTAGTCAGCGAAACATCCTTTATTTTGTAAAGTTTGTCAGTCTTATCGTAATGGAAATTGTTGCTATATGTTTAGCTTTGGCCATCTTTGGCATCTTGTATCGCTCCGATGCGGATGTCCCTTATCTTGCCTTTTATAGCTATGCGGGTCTGTTTTTATTGGCATCAACAGTCATCTTATATGTGCTTCATCTATTAATCGCCTTTTTATTTGGCAGTGGTGCAACGATTGGCTTAGGGATTTTTGAAACTCTAGTCTCAGCCTTGCTGTTAACAGGATTAGGTGATGGCATTTGGCCATTTGTGCCTTGTGCTTGGCCAGCACGATTGATGGGGACTTGGTTTAACATGCTGCAATACCCAGATCAAAATCCTGTCTTTGCCCAGCAGCTTCTCCTCTGGCTGGAGGTGGCCTTTCCAACGACCCTGCTTGGTTTATTTCTCAGTCTTTTTTGGTTTGACAGATGGCAGGGGAGAAATGATGGAGAGTAGACTTGCCTATTAATTTTACGGCAAAAGGAGATTGATTTATTTATGGAAAAATTTCAAAAGCTGACAGGCTTTCACCTCAAATACCTTGCTTTGGTGCTAATGTTGCTAGACCATATTCATTACTTTTTTGACTATACGGGAAAGATTCCGCTGTGGTTCACTCAGCTAGGGAGACTATCCGCTCCTTTGTTCTTATTTGCGATTATCGAAGGGTTTATTCATACGCATGACCGCAAAAAATATTTCCTCAAGATTTACAGCTTGGCTATTGCTATGGGACTGATTCAGTTTGGCTTTTCTAATGTGCTGCAGCCTTTGGTACGGGGAGATGGCTTCTTTCCTAAGAATATGATGCTGTCCTCCTTTGCCATTTTGCTGGTTGCTTTGCAGGGGTTTGCTTGGATTGAGGAGAAGAAGTACCTTCGAGGCATTCCGACCCTTCTTTTTCCGATTCTTCTTCCCTTTCTTTTCATGCCTTTCTACCGCATCTTTATGGGGTCTGGTAATCAACTGGGCATGTTTGTTGTTAACTTGCTCAATTTCACGATCCTGCCGCTGCATCTTTCCATTATGGATGGTGGAACGGCGACTTTGATTGTAGGCATTGCCATGTACCTCTGCCGAAAAACGCTCAAAAGGGAAGTTATCGCCTTTGTTATTGTTTCGCTGCTAATTGAGTTAGGCCGTAGTCTTCTGGTGGGTGCTCCGCTGACGCTTCACGCATTTTTATTTCTTTATTTTGAGTGGATGGAAATCTTTGCAGCACCGTTCATGCTTATGTACAATGGCCAACGAGGCAAGGGCAGTAAACATCTCTTTTATATTTTCTATCCGCTGCATATTTACTTACTTTATGGCTTGTCAGTATTACTTTATGGATGATATGATAAAAACGGTACGAATAACATAAAAAGGAAAAAAGATGACACGCATTTTAGCAATTGATGATGAAGCAGATATTCTGACTTTAATAAAAAATACCTTAGAGTTGCAGAGCTATCTGGTGGAGGCTTTTACGAGCGTTGGACACGTTGACCGTTCAAGATTAGCGCGCTATGATTTGATTTTACTGGATATTATGATGCCTGATGTGAACGGCTTTACTTTCTGTCAGGAGATTCGTCCTTTGGTAGACTGCCCTATTCTTTTTCTGACAGCTAAGTCGCAGGAAGCAGACATTGTCACAGGGCTTAGTTACGGAGCGGATGATTATCTAGTTAAGCCTTTTGGTGTCCAAGAGCTTTTAGCGCGTGTTAATGCCCACTTACGTCGGGAAAGACGTGAACATCATACCAGTCTAGTCTTGGGAAATATTCGGTTCGATCTGTCTGCCAAAGAAATTTCTATCAGCAATCAAGTACTTGCCCTGACTAAATCAGAGTACGAAATTTGTGAGCATTTGGCCAAACACCGCGGTCAGGTTTTCTCTAAAGAGCAGCTTTATAACTATCTCTATGGATTTGAAGAACGCGGAACACCTGCAGCCATTGCTGAGCATATCAAAAATATTCGAGCGAAATTTCGAATGGCTGGAGCAGAGCCCATTGAAACAGTTTGGGGGATTGGTTACAAATGGCAAACAAACAATTGAACCAGTCCTTGACCAATATTTTCATGGCTTATTTCATGAGTGTTGTGCTGGGAGCAGTAGGAATGGGGATTATAGCTTACATTGGTTTGATAGTGGCTTTTAGAACCGGATTTATCTTGCCAGCTAATCAGACAGAAAATGAGTTGATAAGCTTAACACGTTCGATTGAGACAGATTCGCATTTTAAACTATCCAATCTTCCACAAGGGACTAGCTATCTGCTCGTGGATAAAGATGGACAGGAACTACAAACTAATATGAGCTCTCAACTGAAGAAGGTGGCGGCGTCATCTCGAGATTCTTACAATCTTGACCATGGTCGCTATGGGTATTTCAAAACCTTTAGGAAGCCTGATGGCAGCCATCTTATTGTCAATTATAAACTTAGGCAGCGTTATCGTGATCCTTGGTTAGAGCAGCATTTGCCCCGTCTGAGCATAGTTGTTATTGGTTTATTAAGTCTAGGACTCTTACTCTATTTTATCTTGACCAGCCTTTTCTTTGGCCGTTATGTCAAGCGCCAGTTGTGGCCTATTATAAGGATGACAGAGAAGATCCAAGATGAGGAGTTAGAATTTTCTTTACCAAAGACTAGAATCAAGGAGTTCGACCAAATTATCCAGAGTTTGGACAGATTGCGCACTAGTTTGAGAGATTCCCTGATGCGCAGCTGGCAATTGGAGCAGGAAAAGCAGAACCAAATAGCTGCCTTAACGCACGATATCAAGACTCCCTTGACTGTCATCAAGGGCAATACAGATTTATTAGAAATGACCAAGCTGACGGATCAGCAGTCTGAATTTTTGGTCTATACTAAGCGCAATGCTCAGTTGCTGGATGACTATGTGCAAGCGCTCAACCAATTGACTAAAAGTCAAAAACGACAGGACTACACACCGCAGCTGATATCTCTTAAAGCCTTTTTTGATGATTTGGACAAAGATGCTAGGGGGCTGTCTCTGGCTAAAAGGATCACTTGGGAATCGCAGGGGTTATCTAGTTTACCCGATATACAAGCCAACTGGGATCAATCTCTTCTTAAGCGTGCTCTTATAAACGTTATAAGCAATGCTATGGAATATTCACCAACAGGAAGTGTGGTCAGCATGACCTATAGATTGCAGGATAGTCAGCTCTTACTGAACATCACTGACAGTGGCTCAGGGTTTAGTCAAGAAGCATTGGAATCAGCAAAAATGCCTTTCTATACCTCTAATACTAGCAGGAGCAAAAGTCAGTCTCACCAAGGATTGGGCTTGGCTGTTGCTGATAATATTGTCCGCCTGCACGGCGGAAGTCTAGAACTGTCAAATGCTAGGCATGGTGGTGGTCAGGTTACTATCACCTTACCTATTATAAAAAAACAAGTTTGAGACACTTTTGGTCCCAAACTTGTTTTTTTTATATGACTTCAACTTGCCTCGCTTCAATAAGTGAGGAGCAAATAAACACTCGTAAAGCAGGTAGTCAAGATTGTCTTTTTAACTAAAAATTTGTATCAGAATACCACCTAAAATCAGGACGATAGCACCGCCAAGACGATTAGCCATTTGAGCGAAGGCAATCATCTCCATCCGATCGGCTGCTGATAGTACAGCGATATTACCAGTACCACCCATGGAATTATTGATCATACCAGCACCAATAGCCGTTTCGACTGGGAAGAGCCCGAAGATTTTTCCCAAGAACCAGCTGGCTAATCCCATGGAGACAACAGAGGTCAGACTGAGAATAGCGAAACTTGGTGTCATAGTCTTGACAAGAATAGTCAAATCCATCATGGCTAAACCGATACCAGCCAAGACAGCATGGGTCAAGTTAGTCATAATAACTTGGTTAAACATGACCACACAGTCTTGAAGTGCTTGGGGTACAGCATTGGCAGCTTTAAGAATAAAGACAATGATGATCATAAAGGCGTAACTGTGAACTTTAGGAACAAAGTTATTGAGGATAACTCCGACCAAGAAGATACCAAAAGCGAACATAAGACCAACCCCGATTTTAGTGGCATCCAGTTCCAATTTTGGTTTTTCCAATTCAGACTTATCGACCTCAATCAAGACGCCATGACCATTATACTTGGTTTTAGCAAAGCCACGGGCCAGTACGATAGCCCCGATGATGGCAAAGAGGTTACCTAGAGTCGTTGCAGGGGCCAACTGACTGAAAATCGCCTGACTATCTGTGTGCAGAGTACTAGAATAAATTTGTGACAGCGGGGTAATTCCAGCTCCGACACCGCCAGCCATCTGAGCCATGGAGATGTAGAGTACAGAGTGACCGAAACCTTGCCCTAGAAGGACACCCATACCGCCAGTTGCAAAGAAACCGATGACCATAGTTGCCAAGGAAATCGGAATGAAGCGGGCAGAAGCTTTAACCAGAAGATTACGATTCATTCCTAGAATAGCTCCACAGATAAGGGCTGCAATATAGAAATCTAGGAAGCCCCCCTTATTCATAAAGCTATTGGTAGCGGTAACCACATCCTTTGGAATAATGTGGAAAGTGTTAAGCAGGGCCGCCAGCAAGAGGGTCATAACCGAACCGCCACCTAGATAGGTATTGAAGAAAGGCGTTTTTTGACCAATCCAGTAAAAGAGATGGCCGAGGAGCACCAACATCAAGGTGATTCCCAACATATTGAGAGGTAACTTCCCCAGCCATATCGTAATGGCTAAGATGACAATAAGGGCTGCGTAAAGGGGAAGTCCAAGACCAGAGATCTTAATATCATTAAGTTTTTTCATGATCGCTGAAAGCCTCCAATATTAATATTCTGGGTACCATTTGAGGTCACGGACAGCCTTAGCCATATCAGTTTCCTTTGCTTGGGCCAAGCCCTGTTCTTGCGCTTTTTTGGCAACGGCTTCAGCTACCTTAATAGAAACATCAGCTACATACTTAAATGGTGGAAGAACAGGTGCCCCTGGCTGACCCGGATCGACCAAACCACTGAGTGAGTGGGCTGCGGCCCCAATCATTTCATCAGTCAAGAGCTTGGCTTCTGAGGCTAACATACCAAGTCCGAGACCTGGATAGATAAGGGCGTTGTTGGCTTGACCGATTTGATAATCCACACCCTTGTAGGAAACAGTGCCGGAAGGAACACCTGTTGCTACGAAGGCCTTACCATCAGACCATTGAATGACTTGCTCAGCAGTTGCTTCCAATTTTTTAGTTGGATTAGAGATTGGGAAGATAACCGGACGTTCGGTATTTTGACACATAGCTTGGACAACTTCCTTGGTGAAGGCACCAGCATCGGTAGAGGTACCAACCAAGATTGTTGGTTTGACAGTTTTGATAACGTCAAGGAGGCTAGTCATATCACCAGCATTTTCAAAGTCCGCACGTTTTTTAGCAAATGGTTTTTGGGCAGGTGTCAAATCTTCCATATCATCGAAGAGAAGACCTTGCTGGTCGATCATGAAGAAATGTTTGTAGGCTTCCTCTTCTGATAATCCTTCGCTGACCATTTCAGCATGAACTCGAGAAGCGATACCAGCACCGGCAGAACCGCCACCGTAGCAGAGGTAGACTTGGTCAGTGAGTTTTTCGCCAGTGATATCAAGGGCACCGAAGATACCACCGAGAACAACAATACCAGTACCTTGAATATCATCATTGAAAGTTGGAATATCATTCTTGTAGCGGTTCAAGATGTCAGCCGCAGTTGAGCGCCCGAAATCTTCCCAGTGAAGGTAGAGTTTAGGGAAGAGTTTTTCTGCGGTTTGAACAAATTGGTCGATAAATTTATCATATTGTTGGCCACGGATCCGTTCGTGACGGTTACCGAGGTACATTGGATCGTCCAAAAGTTCTTGGCGGTTGGTACCAGCGTCGATAACCAAAGGCATTACGGATGATGGGTCAATACCAGCAGCGGCCGTGTAGACCATCAATTTACCAACAGAGATATCTACCCCTTGGACACCCCAGTCACCGATACCAAGGATTCCTTCAGCATCTGTTGCTACAATCAAACGAATATCACGGTCGCCGGCTGCATTTTTCAAGGTTTCTTCGATATTTTCTGGATGGTTAATATCAAGGTAGGCCGCGTATTGAGGATCGACAAAAAGTTGACTGTAATGTTCAATTGTATCCGCAATTGTGGGATCGTAAACGATAGGATTGAACTCTACGATATGCTGATTAAACAAGTAGTAAAAGAGGGTACGATTGGTGTTGAAAATTTCCATCAAGAAGAGGCGTTTTTCCAAATCTGATGGTTTTTGTAGGTAGTGCTGGTAAGCTTGATCTGCCTGTTCTTCAATGCTTTGTACGTAAGGTGGCAAGAGACCAATCAGACCGTGTTCCTTACGTTCTTCCATAGTGAAGGCAGTTCCCTTATTCAAAAAGGGATTGTTTAAAATATCGTGTGCTTGCATTTTATTCTCCTCTATAATAAATAATGTTGCTCGCAAAGAGCGACCTTATTATAGGTTTAGCGTCTTCTTATAGTCAACTACCTGCCTTATCATAAATTTTATTTATAAGACTGGCGTTTGTGGTACAATGATGACAATATAAGGGAGGTTCTGTATGAATATCAGGGATTTAGAATATTTTCAAGAGTTATCGAGGCTAAATTCATTTACAGCAGTTGCCCAGTCTTTTAAGGTTAGTCAACCCACTATCACCTACGCTATTAAGCGTTTAGAGCGTCAGTTTGACTGTGAGCTTTTTGTTAAAGATCCTTCCCACCGCTCAGTTGTTTTAACCTATCAAGGAGAGATTCTAGCTAGGCATATTGAAGCCATTCTAGCGGAACTGGCCGTTTCACAAAAAGAGATAGACCGCGCCAATCATCAAGAAGTTAAGGTCGGCTTCCCGCCAATTATCAGAGCGCGAATTCTATCACAGCTTATCCACAAGGGAGTAGATCTCAGTTTTATGTCTAGCCTGCAAATGCTGGGCGGCGGATCTGTTGACCTGCTCCAGCAGTTGGTGGCTGGCGACTTGGATTTCAGCTTTATCGGCAGTCTGCACCCTTTAGATCATCCTAAATTGATAACGAAGGAACTTTATCAACGTCCCTTTTATATTGTTGTATCTGAAAAACATCCCCTAGCTAAAAAGCGGTCGGTCTCCTTTGGTGAGGTATTAAATGAACCCTTTCTTATCTTGGATGAAGGCCATACGCACTTAGAAGCCTTTAATCATCTGAATGACAAATACCGGCAACGCGCCAATATCTTTTTGAAATTGAGTGAGATTTCTATTATCGGACAGATGGTTGGAGAAAATCTTGGCATTACCCTCTTGACTGACTTCCTTCCCTTTTCAGAATTGGAAGGCTTGGTCAAAATCCCTCTTACCGATGATGATAATGTCAGCTTTCATGTCAGCTATGCCTACTCAAAAAGTACAGTTTTATCTCCATTAATTGAGCATTTGATTGAGTTGTTAGGGAAAGTTAGAGATTGAGGGGTAGGAATTAAGAAAAAATTATGGTAAAATCAAGCACGAAAACGATTATCAAAAAAGGAATTAAGTAGTTATGACAAGTCAACGCATTAGAGAAATCGACCAAGAGCTAGAGAGCCTCTGGCAAGAAGAAAGAAGATTATCGGATAAGGAAAGTGAAATTAGTCGACAGATTTTCAACCTTTCCCAACAAGAGGAAGAGATTGGCTACTATCGAGAGGAAATTTCCTATAGGTTAATAGATTTGGCTAACCGCTATCCCAGCTCCTTCTATGAATTTGAAGCGATTGAAGCAGAGGTACGGCAGCGTTCTTACAATCTTGCAGATATCTATGAGGATGAAATAGCCACTCTCAAGAAACAAAAGCGAAAGACCCTAGATGACATGGATACCTGTTATTATCAACGCTTAAAACTAAACAGTGATCGTGAAGATATTTTAGACAAAAGAAGAAAAGGAGAAAATTAATGGGAACAATTCAAAGTAACAGGGATATCGCTCAGCAACATGCGACAGCTCTCAGTGCTGCTTCTGATCAATTAGCGGCTATTCAGGTTTCTGACAAGGACGACAGTACAACTGTAGCTGGCAATACTAATGCACATTCGGTCATTGATCTCGCTCAAGAGAGCTCCAGCATGATTAGTTCAGCAATCGAATCGGTAATGACCAGCCTTCATAGTGTTGCTTCAGGTTTTGAAGCTGCAGATAATGGAGCAGCCGGAACGATTAAAAGTTTATAAAAGACAGTTTAAGGAGAACCCCATGAGTGTAGACATGTATCTTGACCTATCGCAGTCACAGGCAGATAGTACGGGAAGAATGATTGATAGACAGTTGGAAGCCTATGATGTTTTAGAGCAGGCCCTCCAAAATTTCGTCAACTCCAGTGAAGATTTAAAAGGGGCAGCTTACGATTCCGCTAGGGACTTGGTCAGTTCTGATGTTCTCACCCTGCTAGCAGGAGGCCGTCTGTTATCTGAGAAAGTTAAGGCAGCCGTGACCAAGTTTCCGGAAGCTTTTTCTTCACAGGTAGCGCCAGAAAGTCTCCAAGAATCTCAGCTCCGGGCAGATATCGCTATGCTTTCCAGTCAGATTGATGCCGCTCAGGACCATTTGAGTCATATCAGTTCCAGTAAGATGTCATCGGAAAACAAGCATGCTGCGATGGATCAGCAACATAGCCTGATTAGCGGACTTGAAGAGTCCAAGCAAAAATTAGAGGAGAAGCTGGAAAAACTCCTAGCTTTCCATGCTTCCTCACCTGCTCTCTTTTCAGATATTGAAGCCTTAGATGCGGCTATAAAGGCAGGTTCTGCTCAAGTTCAGAACGCATGGGATTCAGGTCAGGGGAAGTTTCGGCTTTTGGGGAATGATCCTCAATGGAAAGAAGAGATCAAAGACACGACCTTTGCGCAAGGTTATAATGTTCAGCGTCCAGAAGGAATGTCAGATAATGACTGGAAAACCTATAAGCATACCTTGAGAACACAGGCAGAGGCCTTACGGCAAGACGGCTGGACAGAAGATGCCGTTAAGGATGGCTACATCCAATATTTGAATGACCATTATTCGACAAATAATGGCAGTGTCGACACACAACTAAAGAGTTACTATGAGACCGTTCATACCTTCGGCAGTGATATCTTCATCACTATGTGGAATATTGATGCGGGTAAATTAAATAGCTATGATGCCAACGAAAGACCAGAAAAGGCTCAAACGCTGCTCAACATAGCCATGACCTACACCGGCATGCCTCAAGAGTTGAATGGCAGTGCTGAGCAGACACGGGCTATTTTGGATAAAATGTCTGACAGTCTAGCTCCGCATGATAAATTTTGGGATACCTTCGCCCAAACGGTGCAGGCGGCTTATCCGGATGACTTGGAAGAGAAAAAAGATGGAACCTTCAAATCAAATGCTAGGGCATTGGGAGCTCCCGGCGGCAATGAGGCTCTCAAACAGCGAGTCAACCAATTTCGCTATGTTATCTCAGCCCAACAAGCGCAATGGGTACGGGACTGGGCAAGGGAAAGGTATGGGAATGATATCAGTGATGAACAAGCCCTAGCTGCTTACCTTAACGATGGTCATAAATCTAGCTATGATTTCGATGATACCGCTCGTTTTCATAATAAAGTCTCCGAAAGGGGAACTTACCCTGGTGGTAAGAAACAGGTTAACTATAAAATCTTGTCTAAAGATTTCCACACCGAATTTATCATCAGTGAAGATGGCAGTTTTGTCAATGAAATTGACCCTGAAAAGGATGCTTCAGAGAACCAAAACGGTGTGGTCAACGGAGCCAGCTTTAATTATGCGGATGATGGAGATAAGAAGGCCCATGAGCGCTTGGATGAAAATGCACCGAAGTTCTATGACCCTGAGTACCGCGACACTATGCGTGAGAACGATGGGGATACTTTTTTATCGCCAGATAAGGAGCGGTACAAAGATTCTGAAGATAAAATTTATGGGTTTGACGGGGATGAGTCAACGTATGAAAGAGAGAAGGCTCAAAAAGATGAGTTTAAAGAGATGGTAGGTGAGTCATGAAAAAATATCTTGTCATTTGTATAATACTATGTACCTTCTTATTAGCAGCCTGTCAGGTGAAAAATCCTGAAAAGTCTGCCAAGCCTAAACAATCAGAGACAGTCCGCTTAGAAAAAGCTAAGAACCTAGAAGTTGGGATTACCTACAAGATTGGTGCTTCTAAGAATCCCAATGCTTTTTATGTAAAATTTATTGATGATCAACACTATGTTTATATGAATGATGATAGTCACTATACAGAAAAAAAAATTGCGGAAAGAAGTGGTGATGGGGGCTATTTCTATCCCTATATTTACTTTACAGAAGGGGAGTACATTCAAGAGGATAATAATTATATATTAAAACCAATGCGGACACAAAAAGTCGAGTTTAAGGATGCTCAGCATGTTAAAGATAGCGTTATAGCGAACAAGAAGTTCTACGAGGAAACTGAAAACGATAGCTCAGTTACCATTGTCAAAGAAGGTAGCAGTTACATTGAAAAGTCTCAAAATCGTAACCTTCCTCTTTATGAAATCAGTAAAAACCTTCCAAATTCAATTGATGATTTTCTAGCCCAGTACGACTATCAGCCAGAAGAGCTGCATTGGTAGGTGAATCATGAAAAAATATCTTGTCATTTGTATGGTACTATGTACCCTCTTATTAGTAGCCTGTCAAGCGAAGACGCCTGAAAAGTCTATTAAATCTAAACAATCAGAGCCAGTGCACCTAGAAAAAGCTGTGAAATTAAAGATTGGCACCGCTTATAGAATAGGTAAGTCCAGCGACCTTAATGCTTTTTACATAAAATTAATTGACGATAAGCATTGTGTTTATATGCTTGATGAGAGTCAGTACACAGAAAAACAAATTGAAGAAAAAAGCGGTGATGGTGACCATTTTTATCCTTATATTTCTCTTACAGAAGGAGAGTATTCTAAAGATGGTGATGATTATATACTAAAACCAACGCGGACACAGAAAATTGAGTTCAAAGATGCCAAGCATGCTAAAGATAAAATTATTGCGACCCAAAAAATACAGGATAGTGATCCGCAGGATGTTTTTGCAATAGAAAAAAAAGATGGTGTTTACTCGTGGTGCTAGTTAATCTCAAAGTATCTCAGGTTGTGAGTAAGTATAATTTGCTCAAGTCTTAACTGCAGTCCTGCTAAACCTCTAGTCAGTGTGTGTTCTACGTCAAAAAGAGCGCAAAGCTCGGAGAAGCGTGTCTCAATGGTTCGTCTCATAGCCATCAATTTCCAATGATTATGTTGTTTAGCTCCTGCCATGTTTTGACGCAAAGGAGTCCATAGATGATAGCCTTTTTGAATTAGATGGTCTTTAAGTTCCCTGCTAAGATAGCCTAGGTCTGCTAAAATATAAGGTTGTCGGCAATTTTCTAGTAAGTCATCAACCGTCCTAATATCGTGTACTGAGGCAGGGGTCACAACGTAATTCAGAATATAGCCTGATAAAGTGACCAGCATATGTACTTTGAATCCATAGAACCAAAGATGTTTAGAAGCATTGTAACCAATGTCTGCCAAATCATTAAAAATACGTGTTCTACAGTTACGGACAGGTTGACAAAGTGGTAAGGGAAAGCTATCTATAATAGCGATAGTATCAGGAGAAATTTGAGTATTCATGGCTTGTCTAATGACTTGAACTAACCAAACCAACTGTCTTGCTCGTCGGTTAAAACGACTTCTTTCAAGAAGTTAGCCGCAAGGAAATAAGTGACAGAGACGATAGAAGTGTCGTTGTGATTTAATACCTAGCTCAGCTTGTAAAATAAGCAAAACCAATAGCGATTGATCTGAAACCTTAGATAAACTGATATTATGACGATGTTTGAAAGAGTAAGGACAATAATCCCTATAGAGCTGATGGCATATTTTTGATAATTGCTTCAAATTCCATTGTAAGTGATGAGATTTAGCAGTATACTGTAAGTGGCTCATTTGGACTAACCTCCTGTTTGTTTAGGCACTTACAGTATAGTCCTTTTGGGCTTTTTATTGTATTTTGAAATTAACTAGCACCACGGGTGGTGTTTATATTAGAAAGCAATCAAACGGTGAATTTACTCTATTTAAAGTAAATAAAAAACTCCCAAATTCAATTGATGACTTTCTAGCCCAGTACGACTATCAACCAGAAGAGCTGCATTGGTAGGTGAATCATGAAAAAATATCTTGTTATTTGTATGGTGCTATGTACTTTCTTACTCGCAGCCTGTCAGGCGCAGAAGTCTGAAGAGTCAGTCACGCCTAAACGATCAGAGACAGTCCGCTTAGAAAAAGCTAAGAACCTAGAAGTTGGGGTTACCTATAAAATTAGTGACTCTAAAAATCTTAATGGCTCCTATATTAGATTTGTTGATGATCAACATTATGTTAATATGAATGATCGCAGTCACTATACTAAGAAAGATATTGCGGAAAAAAGTGGTGATGGGGAACATTTTTATCCACATATTTCTTTTACAGAAGGGGAATATTCCAAAGAAGGCGAGAATTACGTACTAAAGCCGGCGCGGACACAGAGGGTTGAGTTTAAGGATCCCCAGCATGTAAACGATAAAGTTATCGCTTTTAAAAGGTTAGATGAAGGAGCTAATGCTGGTGTAACACTCACTATTGCTAAAAAAGACGGGGGCTACGCAAAAAATAATCAAGGTTTCTACTCGACTCTCTACAAAATAAATAAGAACCTTCCCAATTCTATTGAGGATTTTATAGATCAGTACGACTATCAGCCAGAGGAGCTGCATTGGTAGGTGAATCATGAAAAAATATCTTGTCATTTGTATAATACTATGTACCTTCTTATTAGTAGCTTGTCAGGTCAAAAATTCTGGAAAGTCTGCCAAGCCTAAACAATTAGAGCCAGTGTACCTAGAAAAAGCTAAGACCCTAGAAATTGGGATTACCTATAAAATTGGTGATTCTAAAGATTCTAATGCGTCATATATAAAATTCGTGGATAATCAACACTATGTTTATATGAAGGATTATAGCCATGATACCCAAGAAGAGATAGATGACATTAATAGAGAAGGAGATGGATTTTATCCCTATGTTTTATTCACAGAGGGCCAGTACACGAAGGATGGAGATAATTTAAATTTGACACCTACAAAAACTATGGATGTGGAGTTTAAAAATCCTGAGCATGTTAAGGATAAGATTATAGCTTCCAAGAGATTAGATGAAGGAGCGAATGCTGGCAGAATACTTATCCTTACCAAAAAAGATGGTGCTTATGCTGAAAACAATCAAGAAAATTATTTTACCCTTTATAAAGTAAATAAAGCAATCCCAGATTCGATTGAGGACTTTCTGAAACAGTACGAGTATCAGCCGGAGAAGTTACCTCGGTAGGTGAGTCATGAAAAAGCATCTTATATTCTGCATGTTATTGTGTACATTATTCTTAGGCGCTTGTCAGGTAAAAACACCGAAGACGAGTGTAAAGTCGAATGAGTCAGAAGCTGTCCATCTAGAAAAAGCTAAAAATTTAGAATTTAGGATTACTTACAAAAGTGGTAAGTCTAAAGATCCCAATGGATTTTATCTGAAATTTATTGATGGTAAACATTATGTATATATGATTGAGGGCAGTAAATATACTGAAAAAGACATCAAAGAAAAAAGTGAAGATGGCTATGCGTTCTACCCTTATATTTATTTCACAGAAGGTGAATATTCTAAAAAGGGGAACAATTATGTACTAAAACCGATACGAACACAGAAAATTGAGTTTAAAGATGCCAAACATGTTAAAGATAAAGTGATAGCATCTAAGAAATTAGATGAGGAAAATAAAAACGACAGAGCAATCATAATCGCCAAAGAGGATGGAGGATACAATGAAAAAGCTCAAAATGGTGACTTTACATTATACAAAACAAATAAAAAAATCCCCAATTCAATTGATGATTTTCTAGCCCAGTACGACTATCAGCCAGAAGAGTTAGAGTGATTTTAAAGGTTCATCAGTTCCGCTACGTGATTTCGCAGCAACAGGTGCAGTATATTCGGGATAATTACCGAGAAAGCGGGATGACGGATGAACAGGCCTTGGCTGCTTACCTCTCTACCATGGAAGAAGGAAATGGTGACAATCAGTATAGTTTAAGTGAGTCTTCTAGAGCACATAATAAAGTAAAATTTGACAAGAAAGGAAAGCCTAGTTATCCTGAAGGCTCTAAGGCCAATTATAAAGTAACAATAGGTTTTCACTCGGAATTTATTGTTGACCAAAATGGTAATTTTTTGAATGAAGTTGATCCAGAAGGTCGCACCGATAATGGAACAATTAATGGTGCAAGCTTTAATTATGCGGAGAAAAATGATGATTTGCATGAAAAACTAGATGGAAATAATGCTATCGGACGATATGATCCTGGCTATCGTAAAACAAAAACTAAAGGATATTATGCCCCCAATGATCTTAAAACAGCTATCCATGAAGGCTGGGAAGATTTTAAGTCAGCTGTCACAAAAGGAGAAGGTGACGAAAAGAGTTGGGATGACAGCTATTGGAATAGTGAAGGTAGCTATAGTAAGAATGGAATGAGTTCTCGTGATCGTGTCAATAACGAAGCGGATGAATTTCGTGGTATGATTGAGAGTTATTAGTTCAATTAAGGGGGAAAATGTGTATGAAAAAATATATTTTAGGACTGTTCTTGTTTTGTTCTTTATTTTTGGTAGCCTGCAATAAACAAACTATTGAAAAAATAATTGATCAAAAGCAGGGGGTTACCTCATTTGAAATGGGTCAAACCTACCGTCGTGATGATGGTATGTACTTTAAACTGGTAGATGAGGATACTTGTGTTCATTTCAGAGACAATGCTTCAAAGTATAAAACTGAGGATGATTTGAACGATTCCAATGAGGGGGAGGAGGATCCTATTTATCCTCAGTTGACACTTTATCAGGATAATTATCACATAACTGGAAAGACTGTAGTTATAGGGAGCGGTAGAGAAACCATGTTGACTTTTGACACAGTCAAGGATTTTAAAAATCAGACCTATCAATGGATAAATGAGGAAAGTTATTCAAATACAGACCCCACCAAACTCCACTACAGCAAAAAAGGTTATTATCTAGAGATAAGATCAAAGCGCTACTATTTCCACAAATCGAACAAAAAAATTCCGAATTCTCGAGAAGAATTTCTGAATGAATATCACAAGGGTGAGAGTAAAGACTAGTATCAGTTGACTGGAAAACACCTTATGAAATCTTTTATGGAAAATCGTTGCACTTCATTTGATAATTCGTCGTATGAAAAAATATATTTTAGGACTGTTCTTGTTTTGCTCTTTATTTTTGGCAGCCTGCGATAAACAAACTATTGAAAAAATAATTGATCAAAAGCAGGGAGTTACCTCATTTAAAATAGGGCAAACCTACCGCCGTGATGATGGTATGTACTTTAAACTGGTAGATGAGGATACCTGTGTTGATTTCAGAGACGATGCTTCAAAATATAAAACTGAGGATGATTTGAATGACGCCAAAGAGGGTGAGGAAGACCCAATTTATCCCCAATTAGCTCTTTTTGAAAGTTCTTACAAAAAAGAAGGTGAAGATTTTCTCTTGGGGGATAGCAAAGAAACTTTATTAACGTTTGAGACTGTAAATGACTTTAAGAGCAAGACTTACAGAAGTATTCATAATGATATTTTTAAGGACTCAACTCCTGCTACTCTACAGTATAGCAAAAAAGGCTATTACCTAGAGATAAGATCAAAGCGCTACTATTTTCACAAATCGGATAAAAAGATTCCGAATTCTCGGGAAGAATTTCTTAAAGACTATCATAAGAATGAGACAGAGAACTAATCAATGTTGACTGGCATAGGTTAATAGATTTGATCAACCGCTCTCAGTGTTGCTTCAGGTTTCGAAGCTGCAGATAATGGAGCAGCCGGAACGATTAAAAGTTTATAAAAGACAGTTTAAGGAGAACCCCATGAGTGTAGACATGTATCTTGACCTATCGCAGTCACAGGCAGATAGTACGGGAAGAATGATTGATAGTCAGTTGGAAGCCTATGATGTTTTAGAGCAAGCCCTCCAAAACTTCGTCAACTCCAGTGAAGATTTAAAAGGGGCAGCTTACGATTCCGCTAGGGACTTAGTCAGTTCTGATGTTCTCACCCTGCTAGCAGGAGGCCGTCTGTTATCTGAGAAAGTTAAGGCAGCTGTGACCAAGTTTCCGAAAGCTTTTTCTTCACAAGTAGCGCCAGAAAGTCTCCAAGAATCTCAGCTCCGAGCAGATATCGCTATGCTTTCCAGTCAGATTGATGCCGCTCAGGACCATTTGAGCCATATCAGTTCCAGTAAGATGTCATCGGAAAACAAGCATGCTGCGATGGATCAGCAACATAGCCTGATTAGCGGACTTGAAGAGTCCAAGCAAAAATTAGAGGAGAAGCTGGAAAAACTCCTAGCTTTCCATGCTTCCTCACCTGCTCTCTTTTCAGATATTGAAGCCTTAGATGCGGCTATAAAGGCAGGTTCTGCTCAAGTTCAGAACGCATGGGATTCAGGTCAGGGGAAGTTTCGGCTTTTGGGGAATGATCCTCAATGGAAAGAAGAGATCAAAGACACGACCTTTGCGCAAGATTATAATGTTCAGCGTCCAGAAGGGATGTCAGATAATGACTGGAAAACCTATAAGCATACCTTGGGAACACAGGCAGAGGCCTTACGGCAAGACGGCTGGACCAAGAAGGCCATCAAGGACGGCTATATCGATACGGTTAATGCATCTTATGATCCTAATAAGGAGATGAGCATTGCCGCTCAGCTGGGCGAGTACTTCAATAATGCCCATATTGTTGGTTCTGCTCTCTTTAATAAGATGATGACCGTTGCCTACAAGGATACCCCAGAAGGTCAGGAAAAGACCTTGGACATGATTTATAAGGTGCTTGGAGCCAAGGTTGATGAAAATGGCTTCCTGCAGATGACTAACATGAAAATCACGGACAGTGATCAGCAAGGCGCCACAAGTTTACGACAAACATGGACGATGCCCTTGATTTCGATAATACCTTCTCCGGCATTGTGCAAGACGCTTATCCTAAGGGTCTGCCGACAAATCTTAAAGAAGGCAGTCAAGACTTCACCCGTGCCCAGGAGACCCATCAGTTCCGCTACTACATGGATAAGAAGAACAATGATGCCCTGCGTGCTGCTTATCCGGAGGCCGCCAATGATTTGGAGCGGATTAAGAAATACAATGCCGCCCATCCCCATCATCAATTTAAGGGAGAAAAGGCCCGTTATCACAATAAGTATCAGGGAGAGCCCAAGGATTATAAGGACCATATCGAAAAATATGGTGAGAATTCTAAGTATGTCAGCTCAGGCGACGGTTTTCACACCGAGTTTGTGGTTGATAAAAATGGCAATCTGGTCACCCAGTGGAATGCCTACGAAATAGATGAGAACGGCCATGTCAACTCGGATCCAAATAAGCAGTACACCAAAGAGGAGCAGATGCAGTTAGTTGATGGCAACAGTGTCAACTATGCGGAGAACGCCGAGGGTGATTATCATGATAAGGTCGACGCTAATCCCGTTTCAAAATATGATCCTAAGGTCAGAAGAGAGGTCGGAAAGAACTGGCATAATCCGGATACCGACAATAGTAGACCGGATTACTATGATAAAGACCAGTCAGAAGTGGATGCAAACGATAGATTGAAGGGGTAGACAATGACATTAAAAAAAATAATTAAGTTCCTGGTTGCAGTATCTGTGTCAATCTTTTTAGTTTCTTGCAGTCTCACTGAAACAAATAATCAAGGGGGTTCAGAGGCATTAACAGTCACTAATGTTCATGACCATGTGGTTAGAGGACGGACAACTGAAGAGGAACTCGTCAAACTATTTGGAGAACCAAGAAAAAAAATACACGATTCATCTAAAGTTGAAGAGCTCTATGATAACTACAAGGATCAAGAGGGAGGTATGTTTGATTTACTGGACGATAATACTAACTACTACAAAACTGAAAAATATGTTAAAGTAGATTACAGTGATGATTCGTTTTATGATAGTTGTTATATTTATCATAGTAATGACTTAGGGCTAGAGTTTGTTAGATTTTATATCAAAGATGATCTTGTACGGTATTACCACTTTGGCGATATCACAGACAAATCTATCGCCAAAAAAGATAAGTACCTCCGCCAAATTATAGAATAAAAGCGTTGTTAAGTATATCCCTTTATCTTAGATTCTAGCAAACTCAAAGGTTAATGTTGTTTACGACTTTCGACGTAAAGTGACCGTTAAGAAGGTCAGGAAAAGACCTTGGATATGATTTATAAGGTGCTTGGAGCCAAGGTTGATGAAAATGGCTTCCTGCAGATGACTAACATGAAAATCACGGACAGTGACCAGCAAGGTGCCTACAAGTTTACGACAAACATGGACGATGCCCTTGATTTCGATAATACCTTCTCCGACATTGTGCAAGGTGCCTATCCCAAGGGTCTGCCGACAAATCTTAAAGAAGGCAGTCAAGACTTCACCCGTGCGCAGGAGACGCACCAGTTCCGCTACTATATGGATAAGAAGAACAACGATGCCCTGCGTGCTGCTTATCCGGAGGCTGCCAATGATTTGGAGCGGATTAAGAAATACAATGCCGCCCATCCCCATCATCAATTTAAGGGAGAAAAGGCCCGTTATCACAATAAGTATCAGGGAGAGCCCAAGGATTATAAGGACCATTTCGAAAAATATGGCGAGAATTCTAAGTATGTCAGCTCAGGCGACGGTTTTTACACCGAGTTTGTGGTTGATAAAAATGGCAATCTGGTCACCCAGTGGAATGCCTATGAGATAGATGAGAACGGCAATGTCAACTCGGATCCAAATAAGCAGTACACCAAAGAGGAGCAGATGCAGCTAGTGGACGGCAACAGTGTCAACTATGCGGAGAGTTCGGATAAAGGAAAGCACCATGGTGCTCTCGATTCAGACCCAGTTTCAAAATATGATCCCGAAGTGAGAAATAAGGTTGGTAGTAAGTGGAAGAGTCCTGTTACAGGTGAAGGTAAAGAAAGTGCTCCTCATTATTTTGATACTGATAAATCGGAAAAAGACGCAAATGAAAGGTTGAAAAATGACTAAGAAGTTTAAAAACCGAAAATGGATGATAATAATAGTGATGTGCTTGAGCTTAGGTATACTTGGGAGCTGCACTGTGGTTAAAAGGTTAAACTTCTCAAATTCTGACTTAACCGTGACTGGAATTCATAATACTGTCATTGTAGGAAAAACATCAACCAAAGAGTTAGAAAAATTATATGGGAAGCCCGATAGAGTTGAGACAGATTCTAAAAAAGCTACAGATTTATTTGACAAAATCAATAATGATGAAGGAAGTATCAATGTAGCTTTAGAAGACAACACAGATTATTGGGATACAGTGAAAGCTGATCATGGTTCTGCTATTCTAAAGAAATGGAATATTGATGGATACTATGAGTATAAGGGAAAAGAACTAGCTGGTGTAAAAGTGTACTTTTTTATTTCGGATGATAAAGTTCTCTCTTACGTGTTTGACGGTGATATTACAGATGAAAATATTGCCAAGAAAGATAAGTATCTCAGAGAAACTATTGGTGCTTAAGTTCAGGTTTCCCCAGAGATTTATCAGAAGACAAGTATTTTACATCAAACACATCAGCAAAATTTCGAATCCAATAAAATTTACACCAAAGAGGAGGAGATGCAGTTAGTGGACGGCAACAGCGTCAACTATGCGGAGAGTTCGGGTAAAGGAAAGCACCATGGTGCTCTCGATTCAGACCCAGTTTCAAAATATGATCCCAAGGTCAGAAAAGAGGTTGGGAAAAATTGGAATAATCCAGATAGAAGAAGGAACCAACCTGACTACTTTGATGTAGATAGGTCAGAAGTGGATGCGAACGATAGATTGAAGGAGTAGGTAATGACATTTAAGAAAATAATTAAACTTCTGACTGTGGTATTTGTATCAATTTTCCTAGTTTCTTGCGGTCTACTCAATGTTTCTAAAACTCATAAAAACAATCAAACCAAAATGTCTAGCAAACTAACAGTAACTAAGATTCATGATAGCATTATTAGAAATAAAACGACAGAACAAGATTTGGTAAATCAATTTGGGAACCCTGATGAAAAGGTTATGGATTCTTCAAGAGCAGAAGAACTATATTATAATGATAATGATAACGAAGGTGGAACTCTTGATCGATTAGATGATAAGACTGACTATTTTGATACTGAAAAATATGTGAAAGAAAACTATGATGATGGTAATAGGTTTAGCAGTTGCTATATCTATAGAGGTAATAAATTAGGCGTAGAATATGTCAGGTTTTTCATAAAAGATGGCCTAGTTCGAAATTATACTTATGGTGACATTATTGATAAAACAGCTGCCAAGAAAGACAAGTACCTCCGTCAAATTATAGATTAGGGACAATCTCTTTGTGTCACTGACCCCATGAATTCAATGCCGCCCATCCCCATCATCAATTTAAGGGAGAAAAGGCCCGTTATCACAATAAGTGTCATCGGAAAACAAGCATGCTGCGATGGATCAGCAACATAGCCTGATTAGCGGACTTGAAGAGTCCAAGCAAAAATTAGAGGAGAAGCTGGAAAAACTCCTAGCTTTCCATGCTTCCTCACCCGCTCTCTTTTCAGATATTGAAGCCTTAGATGCGGCTATAAAGGCAGGTTCTGCTCAAGTTCAGAACGCATGGGATTCAGGTCAGGGGAAGTTTCGGCTTTTGGGGAATGATCCTCAATGGAAAGAAGAGATCAAAGACACGACTTTTGCGCAAGATTATAATGTTCAGCGTCCATAAGGGATGTCAGATAATGACTGGAAAACCTATAAGCATACCTTGAGAACACAGGCAGAGGCCTTGCGGTAAAGCGGTTCATTGGTGTTAAAGAACCTAATGACCTTAGGGGTAAGATTTCTTGGCCTAGCCAACAAGTTTTACTCCCAACCACTGCGCCCAGAGTTTATTCCAAAACAAAGATACTGAACAAGTCTTGCCCAGTATCTTTGTTTTATAGATGTCAAATGCGTGACCTTATCGGTTATGACAACCTGTTAGTTAGCTAGGGTGCCATCAGGATTAAAAATATACTCCTGACCATTGATCGTTTGATTGCCAGTCACCCCTCTACCATCAGCACCAAAGTAATAAGTGTTTCCATCCACTTCGACAAAGCGATTCGTTACGGCCTTACCACTTTCATCGAAGTAATAAAAATCACTGGTAAAGGTAGTTGTTGATGGATTTTTGTAGTAAGCTTTTTCAGGTGTATGGCTGTAGACACTGCCAGATGGAGCATAAAGGCGGTAGAAGACCAGTTGATTTGATCTTGCAGGATAGTTTGTAACAGTACCAAGGCCATTTTGATCAAAGTGATAGGTTACTCCATCAATAGTGATATCGGAGTTTGCCTTAGTTTCGCCACTGTCAGCATCAAGGTAATAACGCTCTCCCTTGAGCGTAGAAATCAATTTACCTTTGACTTGGCTACCATCTTCAGTGAAATAGTAAGTTTTTCCATCGATGGTTTGCAAGCCAGTAAGAGCCTTTCCGTCTTTACCAAAGTATTTGTAAACGTCGCCTACTTGAATAAATTGATTGCTAACGGCACTACCATCTTTACCGAAATAAAGACGGTAGCTATTATCATGGTTATCATACTTATTTGTTGGGATATGGTAGTGAGGTTGACCATTTGCTTCAAACCAGACCTCACCATGGTACATAACATTGTCGTTGCCTGTTACTTTCGCTGGGGCATTATACTGCCATTCTTTAACAGTACCAAAATAGTAGGTCTTTCCATCGATTTCTTGAAGACCAGAAGCTAATTTACCATCAGCATCCACATAGTAAGTCTGACCATCCAGCTCTACCCATTGGTTTTTGACTTCTGTATTTTCAGTCAAAACGCCATGTTTATCAGGAGTATAAGCTTTACCGTTATAAACAGAGACTAGCGGTAGAGAGTCGTAAGAATTAGTGGTAGCTGAAGTAGGCCTATAAACATTTCTAACGATAAGATAGCCATTTTCAGTGAAATGATAGAGTTTACCGTCGATTTCTTTGAAACCCTTCACAGCCTTACCATCAGCATCAAAGTACATGGTGTAGGTAAGGCTGGGTCCTACTGGGGCATAATTAAAGTTGGCATATCCCCAGCCATTTTTGACCTTGATACCGGTGTCTTTATCATAGTAACTAACCGAATCATCCTCATTACGGAGAGTCTTCCCCTTATACTCCTGACCAGTGCTAGAAAAGTAATACTCATTGCCATCGATGATTTGTTTACCAGTGACACGAGCACCGTCAGCACCGTAATAAACCCACTTGTCTTCTGGGCTCCTTCGAGGGAAACTAATCACCTCAGCCAGTCGGAAACGGTTTTTCCACATGTGACCGTTATCTTGGTCGAAATAATAGGTCTTATCATTAATTTGAACATCAACGCCTTTGGCTTGCTTCCCATCCTCATAGAAGTAGTGAGGGGCACCGTCGATGTCTTTAAGCCCTGTAACATTTTGACCGTTTTGATCAGCATAATACCAATTGCCTTGGTCATCAGAGTGGAATCCAGTTACAGCTACTTTGTCAGCCTCAGCTACTACTTGTAGATCTGATGGAGCCTGAGCTTGAGGTGCAGTTGATTCAAAATTTTCTGATAGAGCAGGTTGCTCAGCCGTTTCTTCTACAGGAGCAACAGTAGTAGTGTCAGCTTGGACGGGCTCAGAAGTTGCTAATGGTGATGATACAACTGCAGTATTTTGATGATCTGTAGCAGCTGGTGTCTCAGTCGTATTAGCTATTGAGCCGGTCTCAGTAGCAGGGGGTGTCGTACTTTGTACAGGATTTGGGGTGGTGACTTGCTCGGCCGTAGCAGCTACTTCATCGGCAGAGACTCGCCCTTCAGTTGCTGCTAGTAGACCCATACCAGTTAACAAACTAGCACTGGATACAGCAATAGCTACCCACTGTTTTTTGACCTTGTGGAGTTTGTAATGTAATTTTCTTTCCATTTGACTCTCCTTAAAAAGTGATAATTTTACTGGTTAAAAATTATTTAAAACAATAACCCTTAACTTCAAACAATCTTAACATTTCCCGACTCTTTTTACAATGGTTTAAGTTATTATTTAGCATAGAATAATTGATTTTGACGGATAAAAGTGGGAATAGGACAGACAGTTATAATTCGAAGAATTTGATTTCGTCGTCCATCTCCGTCCAGCTCAAAAGGCTTGTGGGACCTTTTGAGGTCGGAAATAAGCACCTATTCATCACATTTATTTAGGCTGACCGCTACTACTTGTGTGGTACTTTAACAGTCCAATGAATGGTTTGTTTAATGTGGACGCTTAAAAACTAAGAAGCGCCAGTTACAGAAAACCAATCAGCAGTAGTCCATTGGACTATGTATGAGTAAGGCTAAGCAGGCCTAGCCAACAAGCCTTACTCCTAACAACCACGTCAATCTGGTAAATCTAGAACAATACAAAATGACAAAATTAAGTGTTGCTTTTATGTATTGTTTTGAAGTTATTAAATCACAAAAAAAAGACAATAGCCTTAAAATGACTACTGTCTTAAAAATAGTTCTTGTCTAAAACCCTGATAGGCTTGACAAATGGTAGAAAAAAGGCAGAACGGTTGTCCTAGCCTTCAGCCTTGGTATTATTATTTTTAGGTGACAATGCGTTACTTGCCTTATCTTTCATGTTCTTTGATATAAGCTATCTTTTGCTGACGGGTTTTATTTTTAAATTTAGCCTCAGCACTCATAGCCGCATTTTTATGATTGAAGGTTTCCGAGTAGATAAGTTTAACAGGGAGACGGGACTTGGTGTATTTGGCGCCTTTACCAGCATTATGAGTTGCAATTCGCTTGTCCAAGTCAGTAGTGTAGCCGGTGTAGAGACTGCCGTCAGCACATTCCAACACATACATATAAGCCTTGTGATCCTTACCGAAGTAAATGTCATGAATCTTATCAGTGTAGTCACCATTATCTTTATGGACAATGAGTGGGGGTAGGAACTTCATACCGTCGATAGAGCCGTCTTTAATAGCTTCAATCAAAAGCATATTAGCTTCCTTATTGGCCTTTGGGTAGACAAATTGGATCCGTTTGGGAGCCAGTTTGTACTTTTGCAAGGTATCCATGATTTCAAGGAAGCGGTCTG
This sequence comes from Streptococcus criceti HS-6, assembly GCF_000187975.2. NCBI lineage: Bacteria > Bacillati > Bacillota > Bacilli > Lactobacillales > Streptococcaceae > Streptococcus > Streptococcus criceti. Next base: position 2,077,977 of record NZ_AEUV02000002.1, on the reverse strand, counting down.
GTCGGTGAACAAGAGCTAGTTTGCCTTTAGTCTTGAGAGCTTGCTGGCTGATATGACAGATGTCATCTAGGGTGGTTGCAATCTCGTGACGGGCCAGAAGATAGTGTTGACTGGCATTTTTCTTGGAGGTTTCGGTTGCCTTGAAATAGGGAGGATTACAGAGGATAAGATCCACTTTGGAGCGAGGCGCGTGGTTCATGAGATTTTTTAGGTCATCATTAATCATGGTGACCTGCTCAGTTAGCCCATTGAGTGCAATTGAACGCTGTCCCATATCAGCCAGTCGCTCTTGGAGTTCAATTTCTAGGATTTTGGCCTTAGTCTGGGTGGAGGCAAAGAGGCCAACTGCTCCATTGCCGCTGCAGAGATCGACAATCAAACCTTTAGACGGGAACTTTGGAAAGCGTGACAGCAAGACACTATCGACAGAGTAGCTGAAGACTTCCTTGTTTTGGATAATTTTAACATCGGTAGAAAAGAGCTGATCGATGCGCTCTCCCTTAAGCAGATTTTCCTTGGTCATGGAAATCATTATAGCATGATTTAGGAATGAAAAATAGCTGGTTTTGTCTTTGGTCAGTGATCGTCTTGTAAAAATAGCAAAATTAACTTAGCCTTTCAGAAGAAACGAAGTTATAATTATCAGAAAGATTGTCATTTATTTTTAAACGAGTACTATTTGTGTTAAAGATTACAAAATCACTCTAATTTTCCTTGATAAGTAAATTTTAAGTGTTAGAATGACCATATAATTTTTTATGAATACAATGAGTTTGGATTCAATGGCATTTGATGATTTTGAAGTAGCAGGTAGTAACTATTTGATTAACGTTGAAGGTGGGAGCTTTAGTTGGAAAGGCTTCAACGATGCCGTAGGTAATGGTGGACTTGCCGGAGCAGCCACCGGTGCCGCTGAAGGAGCGATGGCAGGAGCAATGGGTGGAACTGCCGTTTGTCCTGGTGTAGGGACTGTAACAGGTGCATTTGCTTGTGGTGTTGCAAATGGATTTATTGGTGCAGTTGCCGGCGGAATTGGTGGAGGAGTGAACTATTTACTGAATTGTTGAGGTTACTATGGAATATTGCATTACGGGAGCTGTTACAGCATTAGTTGTCATAATAATTATACAGCTGATGAATCGGAAAAAACCAAAATAACTTGTTGTGAAGATTAGCGTTGGTGACCTCAAGGTAGCTAGCTATCTGCATGAAAATTAATGATAAAGTGCTTGGAATCTAGTGGAAAGCTAGGTTCTTTTTTGCTAGATCACTTTGTTTTTCCAGTTAGTTTGGTTCTTTTTATTTCCTTGATTTTTAGGGGGATTTGCTTTAGAATAAAAGAGCTAAAAAATGAATAATGACAGGCGATGGTTAACAGCTTGTCTAGGAGATAGATTATGTCAATAAGTATCAAAAAACGTCCTGAGGTCTTATCACCTGCAGGGACTTTAGAAAAATTAAAAGTGGCCGTTCTCTACGGGGCTGATGCAGTCTTTGTCGGCGGCCAGCAGTATGGACTGCGCAGCCGCGCTGGCAATTTTAGTATGGAGGATATGCAAGAAGGCATTAACTTTGCTCATGAACACGGGGCCAAGGTCTATGTGGCCGCTAATATGGTAACGCATGAGGGCAATGAACAAGGGGCTGGCGAATGGTTCCGCCAGTTGCGTGATATGGGCCTCGATGCCGTTATCGTATCGGATCCGGCCTTGATTGAAATCTGTGCGACAGAAGCACCGGGATTGGATATTCATCTGTCGACCCAAGCGTCGGCTACCAATGTCGAAACTTTTAAATTCTGGAGCAATTATGGCCTGACTCGTGTCGTCTTGGCGCGTGAGGTCAATATGGAAGAGTTGGCAGAAATTCGCCATCGGACTGATGTTGAGATCGAAGCTTTCGTCCACGGTGCTATGTGTATTTCTTATTCAGGTCGCTGTACCTTATCTAACCACATGAGTCACCGCGATGCCAATCGTGGCGGCTGTTCACAGTCCTGTCGCTGGAAATATGACCTCTACGATATGCCATTCGGTCAGGAGCGTCGCAGCCTCAGGGGGGAAATTCCTGAAGAATATTCTATGTCAGCGGTTGATATGTGCATGATTGAACATATTCCTGACATGATTGAAAACGGTGTTGATAGCTTAAAGATTGAAGGCCGGATGAAATCGATCCATTACGTTTCAACTGTAACGAACTGCTATAAGGCCGCAGTCGATGCTTATATGGAGAGCCCAGCAAAATTTGAAGCCATCAAGGATGATTTGATTGATGAACTCTGGAAGGTTGCCCAACGTGAATTGGCAACAGGTTTTTATTACGGTACTCCTACAGAAAACGAGCAGCTCTTTGGTGCTCGCCGCAAGATTCCTCAATATAAATTTATCGCTGAGGTCGTTTCCTTTAATGCAAAAACGATGACAGCTACCATTCGTCAGCGTAATGTTATCAAGGAAGGGGATCGTGTTGAATTTTACGGTCCAGGTTTCCGCCATTTTGAAACCAATATCGAAGATCTCCACGATGCTGAGGGAAATAAAATTGACCGAGCACCAAATCCAATGGAACTTTTGACTATCACGGTTCCTCAGACGGTTCAGCCGGGCGATATGGTCCGTGCCTGCAAGGAAGGTTTGGTTAACCTCTACCAAAAAGATGGTTCCAGCAAGACTGTCCGAGCTTGAGATTAATCTGACTGGTCGTTTACGAATAAATAAATGAAGTCGTCTGCATGTTCTAGACTAGAAGTTGCTGGGCGATTTTATTCTTTTATAGTAGAAAGGAAATATGATGGCAGAATTTACATTTGAAATCGAAGAAAAACTTTTGGTCCTCTCTGAAAATGATAGGGGTTGGACCAAAGAACTTAATCGTGTTAGTTTTAACGGTGCCCCTGCCAAGTACGACATTCGCGCTTGGAGTCCTGACCATACCAAAATGGGCAAGGGCGTCACTCTGACCAACGAGGAATTTCAAGTCCTTGTTGACGCTTTTAAACATTAAATAGGATTAGGGCTGCTGTTTTGCTTGTAGAGCGAATGGCCAGCCCTAATCTTTTTTGTTAGGAAAGCTTAATGGTGGTCATTTCTATCATATTTGGCTTTAGTAAAATGTCTTTAGATATCGTCTTGGGCTAAAATTTTTGGTCACTGACGCTGACCTTTGACAGTATTATCTTGACAAAGGTTTCTGAAAGAGGTTACAATATGAGAAAATAAGCCATGGAAAAAGGAATAGGTACCAGATGAAAAATTTTGAGGATGATTACAGACGGGGTATCGGTAGAAGTGGTATTCAGGGATTGGGCAATCCCCGTGTCAAAAAGGAACTGGAAGATCGCATAAGTCGTCTGCAAGAAGCCTTGGCCACAGCTGAGGATGATCAATCCCGTCAAGAGGTTCAATTCCTCTTGGACCGAGCAAGGGGCGATTACCAAAAATATGTGACAGCTGAGAAACAGATGGCACAAAAAATTCATTACGATAGACAATTTCAAAGGGTCTATGAGCAAAAGAAAAAGAAGCAGACCATTACCTTGACAGCTTCGATTGTCGGGACAATTCTGTTAATACTTTTTCTTGTTCTCCATTTCAATGCTTCCCACCGTGCTGCTAAAAATGAGGCAGCGGCTAAGGCTGCCTTTCAGCAAAAATCTAATCAGACGGAATCTAAACCAGATCCTGATAATAGACTGGGTGATGATGAATTACTCCCTAAAAATTTAATTGGGACTTGGACAGGGACCCAAGGCGGAGCTACCATTACCTTGACCTTTGAAGAAGACGGTACAGTAACTGTTAATACCGAGCTAAGTGACGGTAGCTATACCGAGAATTCTGGTGCTATCACTTCAACCTTACCAGTCGACGATACTACTTTTAGAATCGTTTATTCGTCTGGTAATGTTTTCCCAGGACAATCAACCCAAGGGTTAGGCTATGAGCTAGGCTATAAGTTCAGCAATGATGGTAAGACCCTCTATCCCATCCAATGGGATGTCCAGAATGGTCAAAAGCCAGATTACAGCCAATATAAATACGATAAAGACAATGCCTTTACAAAATCGGAATAAGATTATAAAAATGGTGTAAAGAGGCTGGGCAAAACTTGTCCAGTCTTCTTATTATGGCTTCGAGGAGCTCCTAATAAAAGATATGGTTGAGTAAAATCGTTTGCTTGACCTTTTTAATGCCTATTTTGTATATTTTCTACTATATTTTCCTTCTGAAGTTCGATAATATACATTTTTATAGCTCTCCTAACTAAAATTTGCTATAATATAAACTAACATTTGCTCTTTTAAGCAGGTCGGAGGTAGCCTTTTGTCGGATTATTTGTCGGTCAGTTCCCTGACTAAATATCTAAAATTAAAGTTTGACCGCGATCCCTATTTGGAACGGGTTTATTTGACGGGGCAGGTTTCCAATTTTCGTAAGCGGCCCAACCATCAATACTTTTCGCTCAAGGATGAGCAGGCTGTTATTCAGGCAACCATTTGGGCAGGGGTCTTTCGCAAGCTGGGATTTGAGTTAGAAGAAGGCATGAAGATCAATGTTGTTGGCCGTGTCCAGCTCTATGAGCCCAATGGTTCCTATTCAATCATTATTGAGCGGGCTGAGCCAGATGGTATCGGAGCCTTAGCTGTTCAGTTTGAACAACTCAAAAAAAAGTTAACTCAGGCTGGCTATTTTGCAGCTGAGCATAAGCAGCCCCTACCTCAATTTGTCAGGAAAATTGGTGTGGTCACCAGTGCCAGCGGGGCCGTTATTCGTGATATTATCACAACCGTCAGTCGACGCTTCCCAGGTGTGGAGATTCTCCTTTTTCCAACCAAAGTTCAGGGAGAAGGCAGTGCTCAGTCTGTCGCTGCAACTATTGCGGCAGCCAATCAGCGAGCTGACCTCGACATTTTAATTATTGGCCGGGGAGGCGGCTCTATCGAAGATCTCTGGGCCTTCAATGAAGAAGTTGTGGTTCAGGCTATCTTTGAATCTCGGCTGCCAGTCATCTCTAGTGTCGGTCACGAGACCGATACAACCTTGGCAGACTATGTTGCTGACAGACGGGCAGCTACTCCAACGGCAGCGGCTGAATTAGCAACTCCAGTTACCAAGGCAGATATTCTGGCTTGGCTGCGCGAGGCTGGTCAGCGGGCCTACCAAGCCACCAACCGGCGAATCCGGCAAGAAATCGATAGATTGACCAAACTCAATCAATCGGTTATCTTTCGGCAGCCTGAGCGGCTCTACGACGCTCACAGTCAAAAATTGGATCGCTTGACGACTGATTTAACTAGCCAGATGCGCTATCGCCTAGGTCAGGCCAAGCAGGAGCAAGGCTTGCTCAGTCAGCGACTGACTAGTTTAGATTTATTTGCCCGCTTGGAGCGTTTACAAGAGCGATTGTCCCAGCAAGAACGCTTGCTCAAGGCCAATATGGCCAATCAATATGACAGTCTTTTAGCTCGTTTTGAGAAAGCACAGGATGCCCTCATTTCCTTAGATACCAGTAGAATTGTGGCTCGGGGCTATGCCATTGTTCAAAAAGATAATAAACCGATTACCAGTGTTAAAGATATCCAGAAAGGTGATCAGCTGACCTTGCAGATGAAGGATGGCCACGTAGAAGTAGAGGTAGAAAATGCCAAGCAAGAAAAAAACATTTGAAGAAAATTTACAGGACTTAGAGGCAATTGTCACTAAGCTAGAAAACGGTGATGTACCTTTGGAAGAAGCCATTGCAGAATTCCAGAAAGGAATGGTGCTCTCTAAAGATTTGCAAAAAACTTTAGAGGATGCTGAAAAGACCTTGGTTAAGGTCATGCAGGCTGATGGTACAGAGACAGAAATGGAAAATAATGGTTAAACGCGAAAAACTTGATGCTGCCCTAGCTAAATTTTATGAGCAAGGGCCGGTTTCTAATAGATTGCAGGAGGCCATTCTCTATTCTATCCATGCGGGTGGCAAGCGAATTCGTCCCCTGATTTTATTGGAAACTCTGGAAGGTTTTGGTATCACCCTAAAAGAATCCCATTATCAGGTTGCAGCTGCTCTGGAAATGGTTCACACGGGTAGCCTAATTCATGATGACCTGCCTGCTATGGACGATGATGATTACCGACGGGGGCGTTTGACTAATCATAAGCAGTTCGATGAGGCAACGGCTATTTTAGCAGGAGACAGCCTTTTTCTTGACCCTTACGGTCTCATAACTCAGACGGATTTGAAGTCTGAGACTATTGTGGCCTTGATTGCCGAATTGTCTCAAGCTGCCGGAACTTTCGGTATGGTCGGCGGTCAAATGCTGGATATTGAAGGCGAGGAGCAAGCTCTGACTCTTGAACAGGTCTATGCTATTCACAGCCATAAGACCGGTAAATTACTGGCCTTTCCCTTTAAGGCGGCTGGCATAATAGCCGAGCAGGATTCTGATATTCTAGCAAAACTGGAGAAAGTTGGCCTTTTAGTAGGGACAAGCTTCCAGGTTCGAGATGACATTCTGGATCTGACGGCTTCTTTTGCTGACTTGGGCAAGACCCCACAGAAAGATCTGACGGCTCAGAAAGCGACCTACCCTAGTTTGCTGGGCTTGGATGAATCCTATCGCATCTTGAATGATTCTTTAGATCGTGCAGAGGTAATTTTCCAAAAATTAAAAGCAGATAAGGGATTCATACCTGATAAGATTTTAGAAATACTAGAAAGGTTGCGTCTTTATGCCTAAGGAAAGAGTGGACGTTCTGGCTTATAAGCAAGGTCTCTTTGATACTAGGGAGCAGGCCAAGCGAGGGGTCATGGCTGGTCTGGTTGTAAGCCTGTTGGACGGTCAGCGTTTTGATAAGCCTGGAGAAAAGATTCCCGATGATACAGAACTTCGGCTCAAAGGACAAAAGCTCAAATATGTCAGTCGTGGCGGTCTCAAATTAGAAAAGGCGCTTCAGGTTTTTAACCTTTCTGTTACTGGCCTAACAACCATAGATATTGGAGCATCAACAGGTGGATTTACCGACCTTATGCTGCAAAATGGAGCTGACTTGGTTTATGCAGTTGATGTCGGCACCAACCAGTTGGTCTGGAAACTGCGTCAGGATCCTCGGGTTGTCAGCATGGAGCAGTATAATTTCCGCTATGCTCAGGCTGAAGATTTTAAGCAGGGACTGCCTCATTTTGCCAGTATTGATGTCAGCTTTATTTCCCTCAATCTTATTCTCCCCGCTCTGACTGGTCTCTTGAGTGAGGGCGATAAGGTCGTTGCCCTTGTAAAACCTCAATTTGAAGCTGGTCGTTCTCAAATTGGCAAGCACGGGATTGTCAAAGACAAAGCCATTCACCGTTCTGTCCTAGAGGCGGTAACAGATGCTGCCCCAGATTACGGATTTACTATTAAAGGGATAGATTTTTCCCCTATTCAGGGAGGTCACGGCAATATTGAATTTTTGATTTGCCTAGAAAAGTCAGCTCAGGCCCAAAATTTGGTTAAAACTGCGATTGTATCAACTGTAGAAAAAGCACATGAGGAATTTAAAAAGAATGAAGAAGCATGAACGTTTAGAACTTCTGCGCAAAATTGTTTTGGAAAATGAAATCGAGACCCAGCATGACTTAGTCGCTAAGTTGGAAGCACACGGTCTTAAGTCAACTCAGGCAACTATTTCCCGCGATATTAATAATCTGGGGATTATCAAGGTACCAGGTAAATCCGGCAAGTATGTTTACGGCCTTTCCAAAGAATCAGCTCGCAAGCTGATGACGCCCTTGCAGCAAGCTTGTGAATATATCACGAGTCTTTCTGAACAGGTTACAGGCTTGGAGCAGATGATTGCTATTTCTGTCGTACCAGGGAATACCAGATATCTGAAGCGCCTCTTAATCAAGGATTATCAAGAGGAAATTTTTAGCATTATTGCTGACGATGATGCTATCCTAGTGGTTATGAAATCAGCAAAGCAGGCTGATCAACTGGTTCAAAATTTGCGAAGCTGGATGCAGCAGCACCACTGATTGGGGCAAGCCTATGTTATTAGAAATTTCCATTAAAAATTTTGCTATTATTGAGGAAATTTCCCTCAATTTTGAAAAGGGGATGACTGTTCTGACTGGTGAAACGGGTGCAGGAAAGTCCATCATTATTGATGCCATGAATATGATGCTAGGAGCTAGGGCTAGTACGGAAGTTATTCGTCATAATGCTCCCAAAGCTGAAATTCAGGGCTTTTTCGCGGTGGAGGAGAGTCCTGCCCTCAGTCAGGTTATGCAAGAACATGGGATTGAATTCAGTGATGAGCTGATTATCCGACGTGAAATCCTCCAAAACGGCCGCAGCGTCAGCCGTATCAACGGTCAGATGGTCAATCTATCAACCCTCCGTTCGGTTGGTCAATACCTTGTAGACATTCATGGACAGCATGATCAAGAAGAATTGATGAAAGCGACTCAGCATATCAAGCTCCTTGATGAGTTTGGCGATGAGGATTTTCAAGCCATAAAGAAAACTTATCAGTCGACTTTTGATGCCTATCGAAGTCTGCGCAAACGTGTCATTGAAAAGCAAAAGAATGAGCAGGAGCATAAGGCGAGGATAGAAATGCTGGAGTTTCAGTTGGCTGAAATTGAAGCAGCCGACCTCAAAGCTGGTGAAGATGATAAGCTGAATCGAGAGCGAGACAGATTACTCAATTACAAGAATATAGCAGACACACTTAACAATGCTTATGCGATGCTGGATAATGAGGATTTCTCAAGCCTAGCTAATGTTCGCTCTGCCATGAATGATCTCCAGACCATTGAGGCATACGATCCAGATTATAAGGAACTTTTTACTAGCCTATCAGAGAGCTACTATATCTTAGAGGACGTTAACAAGCGTCTATCCGATATCATTGACAATCTTGATTTTGATGGGAATCGTCTCAATGCCATTGATGACCGCCTTAATGTTATCAATACTATTACCCGAAAATATGGCGGAAATGTTGACGATGTCCTAGATTATTTTGCTACGATCAGCAAGGAGTATAATCATCTGACGGGGAATGATTTAGAGAGTGATGATTTGGAGGGGCAGCTCAAGAATTTAGAGAAGAAATTGCTGATGTCCAGTCAAGCGCTGAGTGATAAACGGCATTTCCTAGCCCAGACCCTGGAAAGTGATATTAAACATGAGTTGACAGACCTTTACATGGAAAAGGCAGACTTCCAAGTGCAGTTTAGCAAGGCTAAGTTTAGTCATGAGGGAAATGAGCACGTAGAATTTTACATTTCTACCAATCCCGGAGAAGGCTTTAAGCCACTGGTTAAGGTAGCCTCTGGTGGTGAATTATCCCGTCTCATGCTGGCCATTAAGTCTGCTTTTGCCCGTAAGGAAGATAAGACTTCTATCGTCTTTGATGAGGTTGACACAGGGGTGTCAGGTCGGGTCGCTCAAGCCATTGCCCAAAAGATTTATAAGATTGGCAGTCACGGTCAAGTCTTGGCCATTTCACATCTGCCTCAGGTTATTGCGGCAGCTGATTATCAATTTTTTATTGAAAAGGAAAGCAAGGATGACTCAACCGTTTCCACTGTCCGTCTTTTGACAGCAGAAGAAAGAATTGAAGAAATTGCTAAGATGTTAGCTGGTGATCAGGTTACTCAAGCAGCCTTGAGCCAGGCGAAAGAACTCTTGAAATAAAAATTTACTACTGAAATAAATATTAGAAAGAGACTGGGCAAAAATTTGTCCAGTATCCTTGTTTTGGAATAAGCTCTTGGCGCAGTGGTTGGGAGTAAGACTTGCTAGCTATACTAAGAAGTCTTACCCCTGCACGGTTCATTGGCACTTAGAATCAATGAACCCCTGCTGATTGGCTTTTTCTGTAGCTGGACGCTTCTCAGTTTTTAAGAGAGTGGGACAGAAGTCGATGTTTTATATAAATTGACTTCGTTGTCCCACCTCTTTTTTATTTTTAAAAGTAAAAAATATTTTAATACTACTTGTCAAATCAAGGAAGAGATGATAGAATATCATTTGCATTTAAGGGAGAAAGAATAAATAGCGAAAATAGTATTGAAATACTAATTTTGAATTGAGTATTTTGCTTGAACCACAAGATATAGTATTTCATGTTTGGGGGTGACACAGTATGTTGATGCAGATGGTGAATATCGTAAAAGGAAGTAAGGATAAAGAAAAGAAATTACGTTTTGACCTACAATTAGCCATGTTAATTATAGGTGGAATTATTTTGGCTTTCTCACTAGGAGCTATTGAACAAAAGGTAAGTTCAGATACCTCATCATCTGATCAGCCAGTTGCCCAAACAACTGGGGAAATCTTACCATTGGATACCAATGGTGTCCTCAATGGCGATTATTCCAGTGTAGTCGGAACTTGGAAATGTGATAACGGAGCTAGCATTACTTTTGATACAGCTGGCCAAGTCAGTTATAAATCCAAAAAAGGAAAAATCAGCAAAGGATTGATTTACAATGCCCGCCTCCTAGATGGACGACTGGAAGCCCAATTTCAAACTAAGGGCGGAGAGGTTGTCAGCATTTTCTTGATTCCAACTGGAACCACTAGTAAATATGAAAACCAAAGCTATCAATCTGATGCTGTTCTGGTGAACTCTAAGACATCAGATGATAATCATCCCTTCTATAGATAAATTTAGCTTTCCCATTTATGAGTTAATGAGCTTGAGCTCGTTGGCTCTTTTTTTGTATTCTTCTAACATCAATTGGTAGAAATTGAAATGATAGGAAAGGATAAATTCTGTATAGAATTTCATTTTTTACAAGAAAAACTTGACAATTATACATTTATCATTTAGAATGATCACATATTTATTCAGTTAGAGGTGATTAATATGAAAGTAGCCATTGTCGGTGTTACAGGGTATAGCGGACTTGAATTAGTCCGGTTGCTGGCTGGCCACAGCCAAGCCCAGGTAGCATCCGTTCATGCGACTAAAGAGGTTGGGCAAAAGTTATCCGCTCTCTACCCCCACCTAGCTGGTATCTGTGATTTGGAATTACAAGCCTTTCAAGCTTTGAATATTATTCAAAATACTGATCTAGTCTTCTTTGCCACACCAAGTGGTGTCGCTAAAGAAGCCTCAGAAATCTTTGTTGAGCATGATTTTCCTATGATTGATCTTTCAGGTGATCACCGCTTGTCTGCTCCAAGCTATGAAAAATGGTATGGGAAGCAGGCAGCTAAACCAGCTGTTTTAGATAAATTCACCTATTCCTTGGCTGAATTTGCGGACGGGTACTCAGGAAAGTTCATTGCTAATCCTGGCTGTTATGCCACCGCAACAGAATTGGCCCTGATTCCTCTGATGAATTGGGGGAAGGTCGATTTAGATTCCATCATTGTAGATGCTAAGAGCGGCTTGACTGGGGCAGGGAAAAAGCTGGCTGAATCTAGCCACTTTGTCAACGTCCATGATAATTACATGACGTACAAGATCAATAAGCATCAGCATATTCCTGAAATTGCGCAGGAGCTAAAGAAATTCAATCCTAATTTTCAGCACCTACAATTTTCAACTTCTCTTTTACCAATCAATCGAGGTATCATGGCGACAGCCTATATCAAGATGACAGAAGATGTCAGTCAGGAGGAGGTTTATCGACGTTATCAGGATTTTTATGACGATAAACCTTTTGTTCGTCTGCAAGGCAATTTACCTAACTTGCACGATGTTCTAGGCTCTAACTATACCGATATCGGTTTTGCTTACAATCCGATAACTAAGGTCTTAACCGTAGTCTCTGTCCTTGATAATCTGGTCAAAGGGGCTGCCGGTCAGGCCATTCAAAATATGAACATAGCCTTTGGCTTTGCTGAGACAGATGGCTTGCTATCAGGTCCCAGCTACTTATAAATAAGGTAGTCAGCTGATAAACACTCCGAAGAAAATTAGAAAAACTAATGAAGAAATCTTAGGAAGTTTTCTCTATTTTAGGAGTGTAGGCATGGCAATTGAAGAGTTTCACTAAACCTTTAAAATACTTGTTCAACTGCGAAATTTTCTAAGGAAAGTTTCTAGTTTACTTATCAAGTCGTTATTTGATCACCCAATAATAACAACTGCCGTCATTTAAGGAGGAGAAAATTTTGGAAATACTTAATGGAAATATTGCCAGCCCGCTAGGCTTTTCAGCTGATGGCTTGCATGCTGGCTTTAAAAAGCGGAAATTAGATTTTGGTTGGATTGTTTCAGAATGTCCTGCAAGTGTCGCAGGCGTCTATACCACCAATAAGGTCATTGCAGCACCTTTGATTGTTACTAAGCAGTCGGTGGAAAAGGCTGGACAGCTGCAGGCCATTGTTGTTAATTCAGGGGTGGCCAATTCCTGCACTGGTGTCCAAGGGATGAATGATGCTTGGGAAATGCAAAAGCTGACTGCCGAAAAACTCAGTCTAGCTCCTGAACTCGTTGGCGTTGCTTCGACCGGTGTGATTGGTGACCTTCTGCCTATGGCTACCTTGAAATCAGGCCTGTCTAAGATTGTAGTAAATGGGAATGCTGATGATTTTGCCAAGGCCATTTTGACAACTGACACTCAAACCAAGACAGTGGCAGTTAGTCAAGACTTTGGCCGTGATACGGTTACCATGGCTGGCGTTGCTAAGGGGTCAGGTATGATTCATCCTAATATGGCCACCATGCTGGGGTTTATTACCTGTGATGCTAATATTTCAAGTACTGCCTTGCAAAAAGCCCTGTCAGCTAAGGTTGAAACCACTTTTAACCAAATTACGGTTGATGGTGATACCTCAACTAATGATATGGTTTTGGTCATGGCTAATGGTTGTGCCAAAAATGTTGAAATCTTACCAGATACACCTGAGTTTGAGCAATTTGTAGAGATGTTGGAATATGTTATGGCAGATTTGGCTAAGAAAATTGCTCAGGATGGAGAAGGTGCTACCAAACTTATTCAGGTTGATGTTGAGGGTGTAGCAACAGCCCTCGATGCACGAATGCTGGCCAAGTCAGTTGTTGGGTCTAGTCTCGTTAAGACAGCCATCTTTGGCGAAGACCCTAATTGGGGCCGGATTCTGGCAGCCCTCGGTTATGCGGGTGTTGATATTCCGGTTGACAATATTGATATCTATCTAGGCCAGCTTCCCGTTATGTTAGCTTCCAGTCCGGTCTCTTTTGACAGTGAGGAAATGGATGAGGTTATGCAAGCAGATACCATTCAGATTAGGGTTGATATCCACGCCGGCAATCAGTCCGGCCGGGCTTGGGGATGTGATCTCTCCTATGATTATGTGAAAATCAATGCCCTCTATCGGACGTGATAGCAATTTAAGAAAGGACATTAAATGTCAGATACAATTGTGATAAAAATTGGTGGCCGAGCCAGCCAGAATTTAACTGGTGATTTTCTCGAACAGCTGGCCTCTTGGAAGTCCCAAGGGAAGTCTCTCATCATTGTTCATGGTGGAGGCTATGCCATCAATCAGCTTATGGAAGAAGCCGATATTGCCGTTAAAAAAATTGATGGCTTGCGGGTAACAGACAGCCAGTCGCTTAACCTCGTCAAACAAGCCCTCGTTGAGATTGTCGGAAAAAACATTCTTACCAGTCTGAGTCAGGCTGGTCTTGACGCTCAACAGCTGATAGAGGAACTCCCAGCCCTGGTTGAGGCTGATTTTCTGAACCAAGCTAAATATGGCTATGTCGGACAGGTCAGTCAAATTCACAGTCATGTCCTACAGTCCCTTCTAGAACAAGGGGTTATTCCTCTTATTCCGTCTCTGGGTTATCAAGGAGGTCGGATCCTGCTCAACATTAATGCTGATTATCTGGCAACTAGTCTTGCGGTCGCCCTGCAGGCAGAAAAGCTGATTCTGATGACTGATGTTTCTGGCGTAAAGGAGTCAGGGCAGGTCTTATCCAGCCTGAAAATTGGGGATATTCCTGATAAGATTGAACAGGGAATCATCACTGGCGGTATGGTTCCTAAACTACAGAGTGCTGCTCAGACGGTCAAATCAGGTGTGGCTCAGGTGTTGATTGGTGACAATTTGACCAACGGCACCCTGATTGAAGTTTAAATAGTACTAAAAAATCAAACATAAAAAAGAAAGTCAGTATCCATCTGGAGGTTAACATGACTAAATTATTTTCAAATTATAAACGGTCGACGATCGAATTTGTCAAAGCACAGGGCAATGAATTGATTGATAGTCAAGGCAAGCACTATCTAGATTTTTCAACGGGCATCGGAGTAACCAACCTTGGCTTCCATCCGCAGGTTAAGGCAGCTTTGGAAAATCAGGTACAAGAAATCTGGCACACACCCAACCTTTATCAAAACAGTCTGCAAGAAGAAGTCGCCCAAAAGTTGATCGGTGACTATGATTATCTGGCCTTCTTCTGTAATAGCGGGGCCGAGGCAAATGAAGCAGCTATTAAGATCGCCCGCAAGGCCAGCGGTAAACAAGGCATTATTACTTTCCAAAATTCCTTTCATGGTCGGACTTTTGGGTCCATGTCTGCGACAGGCCAAGATAAGATTAAAACAGGCTTTGGTGATGGAGTTCCCCACTTTAGTTATGCCAAATTCAATGATTTGATGTCTGTCAAAAGCTTGGTTGATGAGCAAACAGCAGCAGTGATGTTGGAAATGGTTCAGGGAGAATCAGGTATTCTCCCTGCGGATAAGACCTTTGTTCAAGACCTAGCCGCCTTCTGCCAAGAAAAGGGAATCTATCTGATTGTCGATGAAGTTCAAACCGGCATGGGACGCACGGGTAAGCTCTTTTCCTTTGAGCACTACGGTATTATACCTGATATCGTCACCTTAGCTAAGGGCCTAGCCAATGGTGTCCCTGTCGGTGCCATGCTGGCTAAGACAAATCTCGGTTCAGCCTTCTCTTACGGCAGTCATGGATCAACCTTTGGCGGCAATAAATTAGCTATGGCGGCCAGTTCGGCTGTCTTGGATATCCTGACTTCACCAGGTTTTCTCGACCAAACTTGGGAAAATGGTAATTATCTCCAAGACCAATTGAAAAAAGTCTTAGCGAATAATCCTAAAATCATTCAAATTCGCGGATTAGGCTATATGATAGGAATTCAGACGACCGAGAATTTAGCAGATTTAGTTCAGGCTGCGCGTGATAAAGGATTGATTGTTCTGACAGCCGGTACCGATGTCATTCGTCTCCTGCCGCCGCTGACCTTGACCAAGGATGAGATTGACAAAGGCGTGGCCATTTTGGCAGATATTTTTACCGAGCAAGGCTAGCGAAACTTACCAGAGGACAGCAAGTTTTAATTTGCTGCTGCCTAGTATAAAAGCGCTTGGAACAAGAGGTTCCAAACGCTTTTTTAATAAGATCGCTAGGGGATACAGCAGTTACATAAAGATATCAAGTACCCAAGGACTGATAGGAGGTGGGTCCAGATAATAATTAACTATAGACTCGTGTTAGGGGCGATGTAGGTCGTCTCCGTCCTCACCATCAACAGTCGCCAGTGCCTGAGTGTCCATCACAACAAATTGTTCAAAAGCTTGTGTTGTCATAAGAGATTTCTTCTTTCTGCTAGACTTGACCTAACAAAATTAGTATAGAATTTTTTTAGAAGCTTGTGAACCCTAAAAATCCTGATGTTAGGGGAAAACAATAGTTCCGTTAAAGAAGATATCCCTTGTCAACTTCAGCGCAAAAATTCTTTCAAATGAAACTAAATGATAAAAATTATAAGGTCGATTAATTAGGAGAAATCTAGCTTATCTAGCTAAGAGTAGAAGTCTATCAGTTGGAACTTACATTCTCATCTCAAAATCAGCTGAGCCACAATCGGACTGATAATGACATACATGACACCGGTAACTCCGATAGCCAAACCTGCCATGGCTCCTTGAATCTGTCCATATTTAAGGGCAGCCCCTGTCCCGATAGCGTGACCGGTACCGCCAAGAGCTAGCCCAAAGGCAATGGGGTCTTGAATTTTGAAGAATTTTAGAACAGATGGGCCGATAACACTTGTTAAAATACCAGTCATAACCACAACCGCAAGAGTCAAAGTAGTAATTCCCCCCATCTTTTGGCTGATACCAATGGCCATGGCGGTAGTGACGGATTTTGGAAAAAGTGAGATAGCAAAGAAAAAGTCTAAGCCAAAACACTTAGCTATCACCGCTGTATAGCAAGTATTGATAATAGTTGATATAGAAGTCCCCAAGAGAATACTGCGATAGTGATGTTTCATCAAGGGAAAATTACGATAAAGGGGAATGGCCAAAGCAACCGTCGAGGGAACAATCAAGGTGTTAAGATAAATGCCACCTTTATAATAGTCAGCATAAGAAATTCCTGTAATTTTCAAAAGAACGATCAAGGCAATGGTAGCAACTAAAAGAGGCGTAGTCGCTGGATGAGGAAAACGCCTAAAAATTAAAAGCCCAATAAGGTAGGCAAAAATTGACAATGATAGACCGAAAATGGGATTGCTGTAAATATCAGCCATGATAACCTCCTATAAGATACAAAGCTGTTAAGCGACTCAAAGAATTTAGGGGTCGGGAGTAGAAACGAACCCTAAATTTGAAAATTTTGGTTCCTATTTCCCCCTAACAAGTTGGCTGGTTTTTTCGCTTAAAAGGAAAACCAGCTAGCAGTGGTTCATTAGGTGCTTTAGCATCAATAAATTGTGCAGGGTCAAGACTATGCTGACTTAGCCAACAAGTCGTGCTCCCAACCACTGCACCAAGAGTTTATTCCAAAAGAGGAATGCTGGACGAATTTTTGTCCAGCCTCAGTGTACATAATTTCACAGAGTTCTAGGTGAGTTCAATTTAATCTTTATAGTCGCCTTCAAAACGATTCTTAATCCAAGTGACAATCAAGCCAATCGTTAATAGATTAATGACTAGAGCTCCTAAAGTAATGATAAGAATTGGCAAAAGATTGGGGATAATAACCTTAAAATATTGCATAATCCCGACACCAGCCGGTAAAAAGAGAATCGTCATATTATCCAGCATGAATTTCCCGACAGTATAAATATGCCGCAAACGAACGAGTTTGACCTCCAAAGCCACAAAAAGCAAAATCAAGCCAATAATGCTGCCGGGAATAGGTAAATTAAAGACAGTAGAGATAATCTCACCGACCAAAGAAAAAATGAGAATAATCATAAACTGAACATAGAGTTTCATGCAGAAGTTTCCCCTTCATTAATTCTGAGAACTTGTATTCACATTTTTTTGACAGTTAGCCTTATGTGGTAGGGACGCAAGCGACCTCCTAACGGAGTGCCATTGCTCATTTTCAAGCCTAGGGTCTTGAAAATCCCCTCGACGATTGACTTAAATAGGGTCAATCGTCTTTTTTCCAACTGACGCTAAGAATTTAAACTTACGAATACAGTTTCTGAATACTTATAACCAGTTTACTACTATGAAAATATATTGCAATATAATGAAACGTTTTCAATAAAAATTGAAAACATTTCAAGAATATCTTGGACACATTAAAACCCTTCCTAGATTCCTAAGAAGGGTTAAGATAGCTATTTATTGCATCTCACGTCCGTAATTATAATCATCGTCCTGCATGGCTTCAACACTACCAAGAAGATAGCCATTCCCAACTTGTGAGAAAAAGTCATGGTTGCTAGTACCAGTCGAAATCCCATTCATGACGATAGGATTAACATCATCAGCCGTATCCGGGAAGAGAGGATCTTGCCCCAGATTCATCAGAGCCTTATTGGCATTGTAACGCAGGAAGGTCATGACCTCTTCGGTCCAGCCTACTCCATCGTAGAGGGTTTTGGTGTAAAGCTCTTCGTTTTCATAGAGTTGATAAAGGAGATCGTACATCCAGTCACGAAACTCGCTTTGTTCTTCTTCTGAAAGTTCGTTAAATCCTAATTGAAACTTATAGCCGATATAGGTTCCGTGAACAGATTCATCACGGATAATGAGTTTAATAATTTCTGCAACGTTAGAGAGCTTATTGTTTCCAAGGTAGTAAAGTGGGGTGAAAAAACCAGAGTAGAAGAGGAAGGTCTCTAGGAAAGTTGAAGCAACCTTCTTTTGGAGGGGATTACCATTGAGATAAATTTCATTGATAATCTCAGCTTTTTTTTGAAGGTATTCATTGTTGTTGGTCCACTCGAAGATCTCTTCAATCTCAGACTTGGTATTGAGAGTTGAAAAGATGGATGAGTAGGATTTGGCATGGACAGATTCCATGAACTGGATATTGTTGAGAACGGCCTCCTCGTGGGGAGTACGAACATCTTTACGAATAGCCTCAACACCAGTCTCTGATTGCATGGTATCAAGCAGCGTCAAGCCTCCAAAAACCTTGCCGACCAAGTCTTTTTCTTCATCAGATAGCTTACGCCAGTCATCCAAGTCATTTGATAGTGGGATACGGGTATCCAGCCAAAATTGCTCAGTGAGCTTTTCCCAAGTTGACTTGTCAATTAGATCTTCAATTTCGTTCCAGTTAATGGCTTTGTAGTATGTTGTCATGAGTTTCTCCAAATTAAGAGGGGGATAATATTATTCAAGAGTTTAGTCAGCGAACTAGGCAAGTCGTCCTAGCGCTTGCCGTGTCAAACATAGGAGTTTTAGCTCCAAGTTTGCCTTGCCTAAAGAGTTACGGCACGCAGTAGAAGGTGTCGCTGGTACCCCTTCTACGAAGTTAGTAAGTGAACTAGCCAAACCGCTGATAGCGGTTGGCGTGTCAAACATAGGAGCTTTAGCTCCAAGTTTGCCTTGTCTAAAGAGTGACGACACGCAGTAGAAGGTGCCGATGATACACCTTCTACGAAGTTAGTAAGTGAACTAGCCAAACCGCCGATAGCGGTTGGCGTGTCAAACATAGGAGCTTTAGCTCCAAGTTTGACTGTTCAGTTAAATCACACAGCTTTCACACTGATTAGCGCCGACTTCATCACCATCATCTGTGAAGGTGCGAACATAGTAGATTGACTTAACGCCTTTATTGAAGGCATAGTTACGAAGGATAGACAGATCGCGAGTGGTTTGCTTGCTTTCTTTTTTCCATTCGTACAGTCCTTCAGGGATATCACTGCGCAGAAAGAGTGTTAGTGATAGACCTTGATCGACATGCTCGGTAGCAGCTGCGTAAATGTCAATGACTTTGCGCATATCCATATCATAAGCAGATGTGTAGTAAGGAATAGTATCCGTTGATAAACCGCTGGCTGGATAGTAGATCTTACCAATTTTCTTTTCCTGCCGCTCTTCAATCCGTTGTGTAATAGGGTGAATGGAAGCGGAGACATCGTTAATGTAAGAGATAGAACCATTTGGTGCAACAGCCAGACGATTCTGGTGATAAAGTCCATCTTTCATTACGGCTTGACGAAGGGCTTCCCAGTCCTCAGCCTGAGGAATAAAGTGATCTTCGAAGAGTTCCTTAACCTTGGCCGACTTTGGAACATATTTGCCAGTGATGTACTTGTCAAAGTAAGTGCCATCAGCGTATTTCGATTTTTCAAAACCAACGAAAGATTCGCCACGTTCACGAGCAATATTGTTAGATTCAACCAAGGTCCAATAGTTCATCAACATGAAATAGATATCAGTGAACTCAATCGATTCAGGACTGCCATACTCAATGTGGTTGCGGGCAAGGAAGGAGTGGAGCCCCATTGCTCCCAAGCCAAAGGTATGAGCTTGCTCATTACCGGCCTTAATTGTTGGGACAGCTTCAATACTAGAGGAATCTGTCACAAAAGTAAGTGCGCGGGTCATAGCCTTAATAGAACGACCAAAATCTGGAGATGCCATCATGTTCACCACATTAGTAGAGCCGAGGTTACATGAAATATCGGTTCCCATCTGTACAAATTCTTGTGCATCGTTAATCAAGCTAGGCTTTTGAACTTGCAGAACCTCAGAACACAAGTTGGACATAATGATGCGGCCGTCGATAGGGTTCGAGCGATTGGCAGCATCGACATTGATGATATAGGGATAGCCTGATTCTTGCTGCAATTTAGAAATCTCAGTTTCTAAATCGCGAGCAGAAATTTTTGTCTTAACAATCTTAGGATTAGCTACCAACTCATCATACTTTTCGGTAATATTAATATAGTTGAATGGGACACCATACTCTTTTTCGATGGAGTATGGACTAAAGAGGTACATATCCTCATTTTTGCGGGCCAATTCATAGAATTTATCAGGAACGGTAATCCCTAATGATAAGGTTTTAACCCGCACCTTCTCATCTGCATTTTCTTTCTTAGTTGACAAGAAAGAAAGAATATCTGGGTGAAAGACATCCAGATAGACTGCACCAGCTCCCTGACGTTGGCCAAGTTGGTTGGAGTAGGAGAAACTGTCTTCAAAGAGCTTCATCACAGGAACGACACCAGATGCTGCACCTGCATAACCCTTGATTGGAGCCCCGGCTTCGCGCAGGTTACTGAGCGAAATCCCAACCCCGCCACCGATACGCGATAGCTGCAAGGCTGAGTTGATGGAACGACCGATAGCATTCATATCATCGGTTACTTGAATTAAGAAGCATGAGACTAATTCACCGCGGCGGCTGCGTCCAGCATTTAGGAAGGATGGCGTTGCCGGTTGGTAGCGTTGGTGGATCATTTCTGTCGCTAGGTCTTTGGCCAGCTGTTCATCACCATCCGCAAAGTAAAGGGCATTAAAAAGGACGCGGTCTTCAATACTTTCGAGGTAGAATTCTCCATCATTCGTTTTTAAAGCATATTGTTGGTAGAACTTATAGGCTGCCATGAAGGATTGAAAATGAAAATCTGCTGCCTGCAGTTCCTGTGCCAGCTCCTCAATAAATTCGACCGAATATTTTCCAATAAACTCAGCCTCGATGTAGTCGTTGTCAATTAAGAAACGCACTTTATCTGTAATGGAATCAAAGGCCATAGAATTAGGAACAACATTTTCCCTAAAGAAAGCCTGCAAGGCTTCTTTATCCTTATTGAGAGGAATTTGACCATTGACAGGGCGGTTAATTTCATTGTTAAGGCGGAAGTAGGAGACTTCGCCCAAATCTTTAAGACTCATAGGTATTTCCTTTTATCTATCTAAATATAGTTATAATGCAGAGGTGATATGGAGGTGTTAAATTTAAACTACCAAGCAGTTTTAGCCTGCTTGGTCAGCGTATTCTTATTCTAGAGATTAAACAATTTCTTTTAATTTAGCAGGTTGAAAACCTGAAAAGGTAACATCACCAGCCTCGATAACCGGTGCCGCCGTAAAACCTAAGCGCTTAACATAATCAATTTTTTCTGGATGCTCATCAATATTGATTTCTTGGTAGTCAGCACCGTTTTGTTCCAAGAATTTCTTGGTCATCTTGCATTGCATACAGTTGTTCTTTGAAAATAATGTGATTTGTGACATTGTGCTCTCCTCAAAATTAATACCTAATTAGGATAACCAAATCAATTTAAAAAATCAAGCAATTTTGCTCGGAAAACACAATATTTTGTGTTTAAGGAAAAATTAACCCCCAACATCTTGTGGTTGTTTTCATCCATTACACAATCTGCCAGAAAGCTAGAAGCAGTAAGGGCTAACTCAAAATCAAGAGCCGAATCATGTGAATGTAATTTCTGCACTATTCATAAAATCAGATTAGTAACTAATAGCCCATCGGTACGAAGCTATTACTTACCCCTAAATTCTCTCTGTTTAAGCTTTTTAGTTGCAAAATGTTGCAAGTGGATTAAGGAGTTTCGATCATCTTGCAATAATATCTTTTTTTTTGTAAACTAAAACTGAAAAAATTTTTAAGGAGTTTCTTATGAAAAAAGCATCCAAATTATTCCTAGGCTTAGGAATAGCCCTTACTCTCATGGTTTTAACAGCTTGTGGCAATGGTTATGATAAAAATGGCATCCCAACAGAGCTGAAGAAATCTTACACTGGATCAACGGATATTGAAGACTATGATGCCAATATCCCTTCTGGGGGTTCAACACTAACATTTAATACGAACTCCCATACTATAAAAGTAAAGACGGATGATGAAACAAAGACAGTTTACTTTAAAGTTTTATCCAAGAAGGATATGACAAAAGATACAAAAGGAAAACTGAATAAAGTTAAGTCTAAACTTGAAGGGAATAAATATTTTGTTATGGTGTTAACTGCTAGAAAGAGTGATTTAACCCAGAAGGCCAAGTCACAAAGCTTCCCGATTTTTGTCAGTGTTAGCGATAGGGGGAATAAAATCCACATGTTCGAATACAACGATGGTTACACCAGGTCTGAATACTTTGATTATAGCGGTGAATCTGATACCTAGAATAATAAGAACCTATAAAGTGAGAGTGAGACAAAAATTGGTAGAGTCTGCGACAAAAGTCCAGACTCTTTAGCATTGTTCTAGATTTACCAGATTGACGCAGTGGGTGGGAGTAAGACTTGTTGGTTATGTCCAACTTAGTCTTACCCCCTGCACAGTACATTAGGTGCTTTAGCACTAATGAACGAACCACTGCTGATTAGCTTTCTGTAACTGGAGCTTCTTAATTTTTTATACGTAATCTTCAAAGATTACAATGTTTTGTGGGTGAGAGCGAAGCCATCATGGCTGTTTGCCCCACCCTCTTGATTTTCCTCTATCTTATTTTAAAGCTCAGATAGAAATCCTCCACTGGAGCACTTCTATCCCAACATTTTTATGCCTTTTCCGTTAAATAAGTTTCTTGAAAACTCGGATTGAAATATTTAGGAAAAGGGTTTCATTTTTTATGGAAAATAGGGTTAAGTCTTGAAAATGGAAGGGTGATATGATATAATCCTATTTTGTAAGGGTTATCATAAGATGATCTAAAATATTTACATTAGAAAAAAGGAGAACCATTATGGCTTCTAAAGATTTCCACATTGTTGCAGAAACAGGTATCCACGCTCGTCCAGCTACTTTGCTCGTTCAAACAGCTAGCAAATTTGCTTCAGATATCACTTTGGATTACAAAGGTAAATCAGTAAACCTTAAGTCAATTATGGGGGTTATGAGCCTTGGTGTTGGTCAAGGTGCTGATGTGACAATCTCAGCTGAAGGTACAGATGCTGACGATGCTCTTGCAGCTATCGACGAAACAATGACAAAAGAAGGATTGGCTTAAAATTATGACAGAAATGCTTAAAGGAATCGCAGCATCTGATGGTGTTGCTGTTGCTAAGGCATATCTGCTGGTTCAACCGGACTTATCATTTGAAACTGTATCCGTTACAGATACAAATGCAGAGGAAGCTCGTCTAGACGCAGCTCTAGCAGCGTCTCAAGACGAGCTTTCTCTTATCCGTGAAAAAGCAGTAGGAAGCCTTGGTGAAGAAGCCGCAGCCGTATTTGATGCTCACTTGATGGTTCTTGCTGACCCAGAAATGATTGGTCAAATTAAAGAAACCATCCGTGCTAAAGAAGTAAATGCGGAAGCTGCCTTGACAGAAGTGACTGACATGTTCATCACTATTTTTGAGGGTATGGAAGATAATCCATACATGCAAGAACGGGCTGCTGACATTCGCGATGTAACCAAACGTGTTTTGGCAAACTTGCTCGGTAAGAAGTTGCCAAACCCCGCTTCTATTGATGAAGAATCCATCGTCATTGCTAATGACCTGACCCCTTCTGACACCGCTCAATTGGACAAGAAGTTTGTTAAAGCCTTTGTGACTAACATTGGTGGACGTACCAGTCACTCTGCTATTATGGCGCGTACGCTGGAAATCGCAGCCGTACTTGGTACCAATAATGTTACCGAAGTGGTTAAAAACGGCGATGTGGTAGCTGTTAATGGTATTACTGGTCAGGTTATCGTCAACCCAAGTGATGATCAAGTAGCTGAATTCAAGGCCGCTGGAGAAGCTTACGCTAAGCAAAAAGCTGAATGGGCTCTTCTTAAAGATGCTGAAACAGTAACAGCTGATGGCAAGCATTTTGAATTGGCTGCTAACATTGGTACACCTAAGGACGTTCAAGGGGTTAATGACAATGGTGCAGAGGCTGTTGGTCTTTACCGGACTGAATTCCTCTACATGGATTCTCAAGACTTCCCAACTGAAGATGAGCAATACCAAGCTTACAAGGAAGTTTTGGAAGGCATGAATGGTAAGCCAGTTGTGGTTCGTACTATGGATATCGGTGGTGATAAGGAATTACCTTACTTCGACCTACCGAAGGAAATGAACCCCTTCCTTGGTTTCCGTGCTTTGCGTATCTCTATTTCAGAAACTGGCGATGCTATGTTCCGTACACAAATCCGTGCGCTCCTTCGGGCATCTGTACATGGTCAATTGCGCATCATGTTCCCAATGGTTGCCCTACTTAAAGAATTCCGTGCTGCTAAGGCTGTCTTCGATGAAGAAAAAGCAAAATTGCAGGCAGAAGGTGTCCCTGTTGCCGACAACATTGAAGTGGGTATTATGATTGAAATCCCTGCTGCAGCAATGTTGGCTGACCAATTTGCCAAGGAAGTTGATTTCTTCTCAATTGGTACTAACGATTTGATTCAATACACCATGGCTGCTGACCGGATGAATGAACAGGTATCCTACCTCTATCAACCATACAACCCATCAATCTTGCGTTTGATTAACAATGTCGTTAAGGCAGCTCACGCAGAAGGTAAATGGGCTGGTATGTGTGGTGAAATGGCCGGTGACCAAAAGGCTGTTCCACTCCTTGTAGGTATTGGACTTGATGAATTCTCAATGTCTGCAACATCTGTTCTTCGGACTCGCAGCTTGATGAAGAAACTTGATACCAAAAAGATGGAGGAATTGGCACAACGTGCGTTGACAGAATGCTCTACAATGGAAGAAGTTCTGGAACTTGAAAAAGAATACGTTGATGTTGACTAAGCCATCACTAAAAGGTTAGAGCCCAGCTCTGGCCTTTTTTGCTAGGTCGGAGTAAATAAAACTTGACTGATTGACTTTAGATCAGACGGCTGTTTTCTAATCTAGGAGCCTAAAGGAGTAAGGCTGGTTTTCCTTCTTATCAAAAAAGCAGCTTTCGAAATATTCAGATTATTAACATAGTAGATATTGGAAAATTACGTAAAAAGTGATAGAATAGGTCTATCATAAGTAAAAGGAGAACTAGATGACTAAACAATACAAAAACTATGTCAATGGTGAATGGAAGTTATCAGATGAGGAAATCACAATCTATGAACCTGCGACTGGTAAAGAGCTGGGTACAGTTCCAGCTATGAGCCATGAAGAGGTTGATTATGTTTACGCATCAGCTAAAGCCGCTCTTCCAGAATGGCGGGCACTCTCTTATATTGAACGTGCCGCTTATATTCATAAGGCTGCTGATATTTTAGAACGAGATGCTGAAAAAATCGGTTCTGTTTTGTCCAAAGAAATTGCCAAGGGTCTGAAATCAGCCGTTGGTGAAGTCACTCGGACAGCTGAAATTGTCAATTTCGCTGCCGAAGAAGGTGTTCGTGCTGAAGGTGAAGTCCTCGAAGGCGGCAGCTTCGATGCAGCCAGCAAGCGTAAAATTGCAGTAGTTCGTCGCGAACCAGTCGGTTTGGTCTTGGCTATCTCACCATTTAACTATCCTGTTAACTTGGCTGGTTCCAAGATTGCCCCTGCCTTGATTTCCGGAAACGTTGTTGCCTTTAAGCCACCAACGCAAGGATCAATCTCAGGCTTGCTCTTAGCTGAGGCCTTTGCTGAAGCTGGTCTGCCTGCTGGTGTCTTCAATACTATCACAGGCCGAGGTTCAGTTATCGGTGACTACATCGTTGAACATGAAGCTGTTGACTTTATCAACTTTACAGGATCAACACCAGTCGGTGAAAACATTGGTAGGTTGGCTGGTATGCGCCCAATCATGTTGGAACTCGGTGGTAAAGATGCAGCCATTGTGCTCGAAGATGCTGATCTTGAGTTAACGGCTAAAAATATCGTTGCTGGTGCTTTTGGTTACTCTGGACAACGTTGTACAGCCGTTAAGCGCGTGCTTGTTATGGATAGTGTGGCAGATGAATTGGTTAAATTAGTCACTGAGAAGGTTGAAAAACTCTCTGTTGGTATGCCAGAAGAAGATGCTGACATCACGCCGCTGATTGACACTAAGGCAGCCGACTTTGTGGAAGGTTTGATTAAAGATGCTGCTGATAAGGGTGCTGTAGCTACAACACCAATCAAGCGGGAAGGTAACACGATTTATCCAACTGTCTTCGATAAGGTGACAACTGATATGCGTTTGGCTTGGGAAGAACCATTTGGTCCTGTCCTGCCAATTATCCGTGTCAACTCGGTTGATGAAGCTTTGGAAATTGCCAATGAATCTGAATATGGCCTGCAATCCTCAGTCTTCACTCAGGACTTCCCATTGGCTCTTAAGATTGCTGAACAATTGGAAGTTGGAACCGTCCACATTAATAATAAGACTCAACGTGGTACCGATAACTTCCCATTCTTAGGAGCTAAGAAGTCTGGTGCTGGTGTTCAAGGGGTTAAATATTCTATTCACGCCATGACCAATGTTAAATCTGTCGTATTTGACATTGCTAAATAAGGTATTATGAAAGAGCTGTTCTCTCGAATAGCTCTTTTTTCGTTCTCGTTAAAAATAGTTTGATTTCAGTGCTTTTCTGGATAAAGTAGAAAAGAATTTTATCGCTTAGCAGGTCTAATTGGTCAGCTGATTTTTAGCCCAGTTATTGTCTTTTTCAAGCGTATTAACATCAGTATAGGCTTGTCTGTAGACATTATAAAGTAGGCCCGGCTTATAGGGACTGACTGGTTGATCGTAATCAGTCAAGTGATACAGTTTAATCAAATAGTTGAGCTTAGTATTATAACTGGTGTCAGTTGCATAGCGACCGGTTAAGGCTTGGGTTGCATCCCGATAGCTAGTAGTATTAGATTTCCTAGCATCTGCATAGAGATTCTTACTGAGAATATCAGCATAATCCTCTAACGATTCCTTGTAAGAAGGATATTTTCGAAAAGCAGCATCAATCTTATAGGTATTACCCTTGCCATCATCCTCCCAGGTTTGGAAGGTAGCCGAGTTTCCCTGATAATCCCCCTTAATCCCAAAGAGGTTGTAATTAGGGTTAGAACCAAGCTTAGACGTACCATGATTACTTTCTAAAATGGCTTGAGCAATCATGACAGAAGCATAGAGGTCATTATCTTGAGCAATGGATCGAGCATCTTCGCCAATATTATTGATGAAGTAGAGGACGGCAATATCGCGGTTATCTTGTCTGGTTTGGGGAGGCTTGGTATTGATAACAGTCAGCCGACTGAACAGGCCATAGCCTGTAAAAAACAAAATAGCAAGAATGAGAAGTAAAGTAAGAACAAACGACTTACGGTTTTTCTTTTTAATCTTAAAAAGTTTTTTCCACCGACTTGGGCGGGATTTCTTTTTGTTGGCCATGCCTTCCTCCTTTCCTTAACGTGTTTTTAAGACCTTAAGAACTAGTATAGCATAGTTAAAAGAATTTCGGTGGTCAAAACAAAACTCTCATTTCTATTAAAATCCCTATGTCCTTACTGTTTGTTTAGCGAGTTGAAGACTAGTTAAACTTCGTGTCGCAAAGTATGATAAAATAAGAACAAGGAGGTCAGTTATGCGGGATAATCACCTACACACTCATTTTTCTTACGATTCTCAAGCTAAATTTAAAGATTATTTGGATGCTTATTCTGGAGAGATTGTCACAACCGAACACTTTGATTTGTCCAATCCCTATACAAAAAAGGATGATATTCCTGATTATGATGCCTACAGTCGAGAAATTGACCAACTCAATCAAGCTTATGGAGGTCGCATCAAACGTGGCATCGAAATCGGTTATTACCAACCCCGTGAAGCGGATATTTTGGCTTATTTGGCAGATAAGGCATTCGACCTCAAGCTATTATCGGTTCACCACAATGGACAAAATGATTATCTGGATGACGAAATAGCTGAGCGAGATAAGGATGAAGTCATCCCTGAGTACCTGAATTTACTAGAAGCTGCTATTGGGCGAGTGGATGCTCATGTCTTGGCCCATTTTGATTATGGTTTTCGACTCTTTGAACTTAGCCCTGCTGACTTGCAGGTTTATGAACCACAGCTGATAATCATTTTCCAAAAGATGATTGAGAATGACTTGGCTTTTGAGCTAAATAGTAAATCCATCTATCTTTACCATCATGAAGATCTTTATCGCTACGCACTCGGTTTAGTCAAAAAGCTTGGTTGTCAAAAATATTCTCTAGGGTCAGATGGCCACAAGTTGGAGCATTTTCGCTTGAATTTTGATAAATTGCAAGCTCTCTTGAAAGAGTTTGAAATCGATCCTGAGCAGCTTATTTGACTGCCTTGGCAATAGAGAAAAATCTAGGTAAATCTTTAAATGCCCAGTGATTTATGGTAGAATGAAGGAGTAAATAAAATATAGAAGAGGTATGTGAAATGTCACGTAAACCAATTATCGCTGGAAACTGGAAAATGAATAAGACGGCTGCAGAAGCACGTGAATTCATTGATGCAGTGAAAAACAACATTCCATCAAGCGAACTTGTTGATACTGTTGTTGGTTCCCCTGCCCTGTTCCTTGAAGGCATGAAAAAAGGTGTTAAAGATACTGAGCTACAAGTGGCAGCCCAAAACTGTTACTGGGAAGATTTTGGAGCTTTCACCGGCGAAACAAGTCCAGCAGCTCTGGAAGCTCTTGGTGTTGAATATGTCATCATTGGTCACTCTGAACGCCGTGATTACTTCCATGAAACAGACGAAGAAATCAACAAAAAAGCTCATGCTATTTTCAACCACAATATGATCCCAATCCTTTGCTGCGGTGAGTCTCTTGAAACTTATGAAGCTGGTAAAACAGCTGAATGGATTGAAGGCCAAATCACTGCTGACCTTAAAGGCTTGAGTGCAGATCAAGTTGCAAGCATGGTTATCGCTTACGAACCAATCTGGGCTATTGGTACTGGTAAATCCGCTGACGCTAACATTGCTGATGATATCTGCGGTGTTGTTCGTTCAACTGTTGAAAAACTTTATGGTAAGGAAGTTTCAGAAGCTGTTCGTATCCAATACGGTGGTTCTGTGAAACCTGAAAATGTTGCAGAATATATGGCTAAAGAAAATGTCGATGGCGCTCTCGTTGGTGGTGCTTCACTGCAAGCAGATAGCTTCTTAGCTTTGCTTGACTTTGTAAATTAATCGGTTGATTTGATTCATAATAAAACGGCTAGATGTACACGCATCTAGCCGTTTTTGACTGTGGTAAGATATAATCTGGCTTCCTTCAAATTATCTGAATCTAAAAAGGGAGTAGAAAGAAATAAGATAAACAATGGTTATCACCACATTCGTTTAGGTTTTGTGCTTTGGACTTTAGCAAAAGGAAAACCAGCCAGCAGTGGTTCATTGGTGCTAAAGCATCTAATGAACTGTGCAGGAGGAAGACTTCTTGGCTAAGCCAAGAAGTCTTCCTCCCAACCACTGCACCAAGAGCTTATGCCGAAACAGGAATGGACGAGTTATTGCTCAGCCTCTTGATTTGTTATTGCCGTCCTAGAAGTTTTTTGATACCCTTCAGGATTTTAAATTTGAAAGGATTTGGATAGTAGCGGAAGGTTCCCATCTTGCGAGTAATGTAACCGTTGAAGTTCTGCTTGAAGCGGAGAACACCATCGGAGCCATCGAATATCCCCTGAATACCAAGGAAATTATAGCTTGGGATACCACGTTTAATAGCCTCCAGCATAACATATTCTTGCAGGAGAGCTGGGGCATAGAATTTGTTAAATTCGGTATAAGAGCCTGAAAATAGATAGATGGCTTCCTGCTTGGTGTAAACAAAGAGACTGCCAGCTAGAATCACATCTTGATCTCCGTGCTTGTTAATTAATTCCTGAGCCTCTTCCAGACGTTTATCAAAGGTCGCTAATTGTTGATCCAATTCCTTCTTTTGCCGCAGGTATTTGGAAGACTCAAGATTTTTAGCATGGGTTTGGGCGAGTTTGTCTAGCTTAACTTGAAGATTGGCCTGACCTTCTTTGAGGTGGTTAGCGTAATCCTGAAAATTAAGGCTGGCAATCATGAATTCGGCCTGATCTCCCCAACTATCATAGAAGTCTTGGTAGTAGTCCAAATCCTTATCAGTATAATCTCGCCGATCAGAGGTCGATGAGGTAATTTCCTTAAAGATAGGAAGTTCTTCGCGGGTCAATTTTTTCAGCTTGGTTCCGAAGGTCTTGGATTTCTTAACCAGAGGGCGTCCCTTTTTGCTCAAGGATTTCATGAGGTTATCGGCAGTAATCTCCCGCATATCCTTGACGTAATGCCAATCGGGTTCCCCGCCAGGATAACCTGTCTGCAGGCCATCATGGACAAAGCCTAAATCGGTAAAGGTCTTAATCAGGTCTGGTTTAGCATCGTCATTTGGCTGGCCATCACTATCGAAGGTTTGATAGGTATCATAGGGCTTGACAATTAACTCTAAAGCTCCTTCACTTTTAGCGTAATCCTGTAGACCTCGGTAGAAATCACTTAGGTATTTTGTATCTGTCGAGAAAGGGCCTGAGTTAATTTCCATGTGGAGACCACCGGTCATGGGCATGGAATAGACCAAGGCAGCTACTTGGAGGTCGCCGTCAGCTCTAAGGCCGACATAAGCAATTTTATAACCCCGCTTTTTAAAAAGCTCAGCCATCTGGGGTGACTGCATAAAGGACTTGTAAGCAACCTTTTGGCTAAAGGTCTCAAAGACATCTTTGCTTAAAATCTCAAAAGTCATTAGTGGTTACTCCTTGCTTGTTTACGTTTATTGTAAGCGTACATAGCTGGTTTGTAGAGAAGGCTGACGGGAATGTTAAATTCACCAATAAATTCCTCAATGGTTGGATTGAAGTTAGATTTAAATTTGGTCAGACCATCGTCCAAAGTCCCTTCGACGCCCCCCATATTGGCCCAGATAATACCATCAGCGTAGGCATCTTCAAAAACTTTAGGGTAGAGTGAATACTGTGGGTAGAATTTCTTAAATTCATCATTCATACCGGCATAGAGCATTTCCATGACATTGCCGAAACGAACGGATAAGATCCCGGCGATAATGAGCTCATCGTCGTATTTATCAACAAATTCTTCAAACTCGGTGATGTATTTTTGGACGGAATTCTTTTGCTGGGTCAACTTAGTCAGTCGTTTCTTTTGATTTTCAGCAGTCTCTGACAAATCTTTTTCAATCTGAGCTAATTGTTCTTTATATTCGGCCAGACGTTTAGGCAGGTTAACCTTGGCCAGATGAAGGTAGGCATCATCGCCATAGATGGTCATCATCTTCTTGAAATAGTCGTAGTTGCGCAGAGCTACACCCTTACGATCTTCGGTCAGTGCAACGACATCAGCGAAAGCCTGCACATCATCAATGGTCCCCCGGCTGGTAATAACCCCCCGCTTTTTGGCATCCTTCATCAGACGTTTGGTGTGTTTAGGGAAGGTCGCCAGCATATCTTCCTGCGTATAGACATTGGCTTGAAAACGTGGCTGAATGCTTTCAGCAATTTCCATGGTTCGGCCAGTCCACTCAACCCCTGCCTTTTTGAGGTTATCAAGAACAGACAGAGTTTCTGAATTTTCCTCCGTTTCCTCGCCAATCTTATAGGCCTTAAGCAACAGAGCCGGATCGAATTTGATAAAGAGGGCATGTTTTGATTTACCATATTTCTTGAGGGACTTGATAACGAAATCTACGATGTCCTGATTTTGGTAATCCATGATTGGTCCGCGTGGAATGTAGAGCATAGTCATACCCAGAGGCAAGCGTTTAATCAGGATAGAAGCAGAGGCCACCATTTCATCGTCCTGATAAAAGCCAAGGCGTTCGTTATCCCAGTTGTCTTTGACCTGAGCCCAATTGGAGCTTTGCAGTAAATTGGTTTGGTTACTGGCCTTGGCAAATTGGTCATGTTCTTGAGCAGAAATTCCCACTTTATAAGTAAACATTAATCTAAAACCCACTTTCTAATGGCGTATGCAACACCGGATTCGTCGTTTGATTTGGTAATGTGCTGAGCAATTTTTTTCAGTTCTGGATTGCCATTTTCCATAACAATTGGATGGCCAACCACTTCTAGCATAGCTCGGTCGTTCTCTTCATCGCCGATAGCCATAGTTTCCTCAACTGAAATACCTAATTTCTCGGCTAAATGGAGGACAGCAGTCCCTTTATTAGAAGTCTTGTTCAGCACTTCTAGGTAGAAGGGACGAGATTTAACGATGGTAAAACGGTCATAAAATTCTTGCGGAATTTTAGCAATGGCTTGATCCAGAATTTCAGGCTCATCGATATACATGGTTTTGACGAATTCCTTATCACGATTTTCTTCAGGGGTCCGATAGAAAATTGGCATGCTGACGAGAGTAGCTTCATGGACCGTATAGTTACCGATATTGCGGTTGCTAGTGTAGATACCATCTTTGGTAATGGCATGGGAGTGAATACCTAGTCTAGTGGCTAGGTATTCAATGTCTAAGTAATCTTCATAGCTAAGTGCATCCTTGATGACTTCTTGACCAGTAGCTGTCTCTTGCACCAAGGCACCATTGAAGGTGATGACATAGTTATCGGGTTCGTTTAAATTGAGTTCATTTAGGAGCTCTTGGACGCCGGCGATTGGTCGACCAGTTGTGATAACAATCTTAACCCCAGCAGCCTTGGCCTCTTGAATGGCCTGATAGACTTCAGGTGTGATTTTTCGCTTACTGTTGACCAGTGTGCCATCAATATCGATGGCCACAAGTTTAATTGACATGGTTTTGTTTTCTCCAGTTTTGATTCATAGAATAAAGTAAAAGCCCAAGCACTCAGTGTCCTAGGCTTGAGGGCTGATACATCCCTACTATTTTACTAAAAATCAGGCTATTTGTCAGCTGGCACTATGGGAGAGGAAAAGACACTGGCACTATGGGGTAGTATCAACCCAAAAATTGAAAATTTTAGGTCTCACCACGTTCTGGTTTTAAAGTGATGACCTGAAACGATCTCTCCCCAGACCATTACTTTGCAAGCTTCATTTCCCGATGAAAAAAGTCTCCCAGACCTTTTTAACCCACTCCCGCACAGCTCAAAGGGGCTGGGGGACCCTTTCGAGGTTGGGAATAAAATTAAGGAGGTTCATCACATTCGTTTAGTTTTTCCGCTTTGGCCTTAGCTAGCAGTGGAGTCTGGGACAAAAGTCCAGACTCGTTCGCATAGTTCTAGATTTACTAGATTGACGCATTGGTTGATTGGCAGCTCTTATCTTTGGGGCACAGTCCCATTTTTAAGCGCCCCTTTTCTTAAACAGTCCACTGAACTGTTTAACTCCCACGCAAATGATAGCGGCCAATCTAATCAACTGTGCGGAAGTGGGATTTAAATGCTCCAGTGGACTTTGGCAGTCTGGGGAGAGCCTGCCACCTAAAAGCAGGAAAGTACAGAGGCCTAATCCTTAAAATGGGAGAGCGAGGAAAATCAAAATCGTGATTTTATCACGATTTACTGATTTTCACTCTCACATTCGTTTAGTTTTTCCGCATTGGGCTTGTGGTGAAAGGAAAGCCAGTCAGCAGTGGTTGATTGGTGCTAAAGCACCTGATGAACCATGCAGGAGCAAGACTTGTTGGCTACGCCAACTTAGTCTTACTCCCAACCACTGTGCCAAGAGTTTATTCCCAAACAGGAGTGCTGGATAAGTTTTGGACCAGCCTCATAGGTCTCTTTCTGATTTTGAGATTATAGCAGGCGATCATTGTTGATGTGCCCAAGGAACTCTTCTTTTTCACTGCTAAAAAGGTCATCAGTTGCCAGCATCTCAGCTGGAAAATAGAAACGACTGTCGCCGTGAACGGTTCCTGTCAGAGCCTTGACTAAGTCGGATTCTTGACTGAGTTCCTTGAGGCTGCCGTCTTTTTGCAGAAGTTCAATCTGAGTACGAGGATTTTCTTTTTCAGGTCGGTAAATATCGTAAGGCAAATCAAAATTTTTATGCTCGGCTGTATAATAGTCAGGGTCATAGCCAATAGCTGCGACCAGTTTTTGTAGTGCTGTGAGAGACGTCTGGCTGGCCTGCGTTAAAATGACAGATTTGAAGAGCTTACGATTGATGAAGCGATTAGCTAAGTCAGCCAAAATGGCATCATCAGAGGTCATCCAGCTCTGAAAATAGGTGTTCATCACCCCATCGTCCAAATAAAGATAGTCCTGCAGGCTGTAGCTCTTCTCAAAGAAGGGAATCAGACAAGGCGATGTTTTCTCAAAATAGGCCTGTTGCTGAGGATAGAGTGCCTTGGCTCGCTTAAGAAGATTTTGCAAGAGAACCTCCATGGCCCGACTGGCCGGGTGGAAATAAACCTGCATGTACATCTGGTAGCGGCTGACCAGATAGTCCTCAATAGCATGGGTTCCATTAATGGTAAAAGCAATGCCATTGCCATGCGGACGAATAACACTAAGAATCCGTGTTAAATCAAATTGACCGTAACTGGCCCCCGTGTAGTAGGCGTCTCGCAAAAGATAGTCCATGCGGTCGCAGTCAATTTGGCTGGAAATCAGTTGTTCTACCTGTTTATTGGGGTAAGTGTGGTTAATGACACTAGCGACTTTATCGGGGAAATCTGGGGCTATTCGGCGCAAAACGGCATTGACCTCGGTCTGGTTGTTAGTAATAATCTCTTGCGTAATAGCTTCGTGGTTGGTGTCAAAGAGCCGTTCAAAGGTATGAGAATAAGCCCCATGTCCCAAATCATGAAGGAGAGCGGCAGCCATAGTCAGTAGACTGTCGTCTGGATTCCAATCATCAGGATAATGCTTTTCAAAATAATCAACCACTCGGCTGGCAATATGATAAACACCCAGACAATGAGAAAAACGGCTGTGCTCAGCCCCATGAAAGGTGTAACTGGTTGTTGCCAACTGCTTTATCCGCCGCAGGCGTTGAAATTCACTAGTGTTAATCAGGTCATAGATAAGAGAATCTGTGACGGATATATAATTGTGGACAGGATCACGAAAAATTTTTTCATTCATGATTTTAGTATAGCAAAAATTGCGAAATTAGGTTGAACTTGATAGAATATTAGGGCAAAAAACAGGCTTTGGAAAATATTTGAAAATTAGAAGACACATTCACTGTTTTTGGAGGCAAGCCGTGCAGATTAAAATTTATAATACTATCCAAATGGAAGAACAGACAGAGCTGATTGAAGAAATTCATGACTGTCAGTGGACCAATAAGGGGGATTATGACTACCTCATTCATCAAAATAGTCAGAACGAAAAGGTGGTCATCAAACTCAATCATAAGGAACTAGTCATGACCCGCTTTTCTAACCCTAAATCTATCATGCGTTTCCTTAAGGGGAACCTTGATTTTGCGGCCATTCCAACCTCAATGGGGGTCCAGCGTCTGGTAACGAGGACAAAGACCTTTCAGCTAGACCGGGACAGCCAGCAGCTTCATCTGATCTATGATCTCTTAACTGATCCGGAAGCAGACCGTCCTTTAGCTTCCTACGATATGCGAATCGCTTGGGGAGATTGAAAAGACCCAAACCCAATGAATCTTATGAGTGATTGAAGCAGGCTATCCAGCCATAAAATAAAGAACTTTTTCTTGAGCTTCATCCTGATTTTTTATATAATAGAAAGTATACCAAGGGAGTAGCAGACGTTTGAAAGGGTATGAGACCCTTGAAAACGTGTCAGTGTCGTCATTACGAAAGCAATTTCCGGCACTGACTTAAACAGCGAGACTTGTTTTTAAGCAGGTCTCTTTTTTATGAAAAAAAGAGATTAAAACTCAAACTGCGGCAGTCTCACAAATCTGCCCCTATATTTATTAGTTTAATGGAGGAAACTATGTCCAAAGAACAAAGTAGGCCCTCTTATCACGTGCAAAGTGCTGAGGAAGTCCTAAAAGAAGTAGACAGTTCAAGAGAGGGTTTGACGTCCAGTCAGGCTCAAAGCCGTCTAGAAGCCTATGGTAAAAATGAGCTGGATGAAGGTGAAAAACGGGGACTGATTGCTAAGTTTATTGACCAATTCAAGGATTTGATGATTATCATTCTTTTAGTAGCGGCTGCTCTGTCTGTCCTTACCGAAGGAATGGATGGTTTGACGGATGCCCTGATTATTCTGGCCGTTGTGATATTGAATGCCGCATTTGGTGTTTATCAGGAAGGACAGGCGGAAGCAGCCATTGAAGCTCTTAAGGATATGTCCAGTCCTTTAGCTCGAGTTCGCCGTGATGGTCATGTGACCGAAATTGACTCCAAGGAATTGGTGCCAGGAGATATTGTCCTTTTGGAAGCTGGTGATGTAGTACCAGCTGATATGCGGCTTTTGGAAGCAGCTTCATTGAAGATTGAAGAAGCAGCTCTGACAGGGGAATCCGTTCCAGTTGAAAAGGACTTAAATGTTGATGTGGCGGAAGATGCTGGAATTGGTGACCGCCTCAATATGGCCTACCAAAATTCCAATGTCACTTACGGACGTGGTTCCGGTGTTGTAGCCAACACAGGGATGTACACCGAAGTCGGCAAGATTGCTAATATGCTGGCCAATGCTGATGAGACTGAGACGCCGCTCAAACAGAGCCTAACTCAGCTTTCCAAGGCCCTAACCTATTTAATTGTTGTTATCGCCCTGATTACCTTCTTAGTTGGTATCTTTGTCCGCGGTGAAGAACCTTTGAACGGACTTATGGTAGCCGTGGCTTTGGCTGTTGCAGCAATACCAGAAGGTCTACCTGCTATCGTTACCATTGTCTTGTCCATGGGGACTAAGACTTTGGCTAAACGTAACTCTATCGTGCGTAAACTACCGGCTGTCGAAACACTGGGTTCAACCGAAATTATCGCCTCAGATAAGACTGGTACTCTGACCATGAATCAGATGACTGTCGAGAAGCTTTATACCAACGGTCATCTCCAATCTTCGGCTGCTGATATTTCTGCAGAAAATAACACTCTGCGGGTTATGAACTTTGCCAATGATACCAAGGTTGACCCTCAGGGTAAGCTGATTGGTGATCCAACAGAAACTGCTCTAGTTCAATTTGGTTTTGACCATAATTTTGACGTGCGCGAAGTCTTGCAGGCTGAACCTCGTGTGGCTGAGTTGCCATTTGATTCAGACCGCAAGCTCATGTCAACTATTCATAGAGAAACTGATCATTCTTACTTTGTTGCTGTCAAAGGTGCTCCTGATCAGTTGCTCAAGCGAGTGACACAGATTGAGGAAAATGGTCAAATCCGCCCCATCACAGAAGCCGATAAAAAGGAGATCTTGGCTACGAACAAGGATTTGGCCAAGCAAGCCCTGCGGGTGCTGATGATGGCCTACAAGCGCGTAGATGAAATTCCTACTATGGAATCTGAGATTGTTGAAGCCGATTTGATTTTCTCTGGTTTAGTCGGCATGATTGATCCTGAGCGGCCAGAAGCCGCCCATGCAGTTGAGGTAGCCAAGGAAGCTGGTATCCGTCCGATTATGATTACTGGAGACCACCAAGATACTGCAGAGGCTATCGCTAAGCGCTTGGGAATTATTGAGGAAGACGGCCAGGACCACGTCCTGACCGGAGCTGAGCTCAATGAATTGTCAGACGATGATTTCCAAAAGGTCTTTAGGAAATACTCCGTCTATGCTCGGGTATCACCAGAGCATAAGGTGCGTATCGTTAAAGCTTGGCAAAATGAAGGCAAGGTTGTTGCCATGACAGGTGACGGCGTCAATGATGCCCCATCCCTTAAGACCGCTGATATCGGTATTGGTATGGGAATCACCGGAACGGAAGTGTCTAAAGGGGCTTCCGATATGGTTCTGGCGGATGATAACTTCGCAACGATTATTGTTGCGGTTGAAGAAGGGCGCAAGGTCTTCTCCAACATCCAAAAATCTATCCAGTACCTGCTTTCAGCTAATATGGCTGAAGTTTTCACCATTTTCTTGGCTACCCTCTTTGGCTGGGATGTTCTCCAACCTGTCCATCTTCTGTGGATTAACTTGGTAACCGACACCCTACCAGCCATTGCTCTCGGAGTTGAACCGGCGGAACCTGGTGTTATGACCCATAAACCACGTGGCCGTAAGTCCAACTTCTTTGACGGTGGGGTCTTTGGAGCTGTCATCTATCAAGGTCTCCTGCAAACAGCTCTGGTTATTGGTATTTACGGCTGGGCTCTGATGTTCCCAGAACATACCGATAGTCAGATGATGCATGCGGATGCTTTGACTATGACCTTCGCAACCCTGGGTCTGATCCAACTCCTCCACGCCTTTAATGTTAAGTCGGTTTATCAATCGATTTTCAAGGTTAGACCATTTAGTAACCCAACCTTTAACTGGGCAATCCCAGTAGCCTTCCTAATTCTTATGATGACTATCGTGGTACCTGGTTTTAACAAGCTCTTCCACGTTTCCTACCTCGATGCGGCTCAATGGTTGGCTGTTATTATTGCCAGTCTCCTCATTGTCGTTCTAGTTGAAATAGTCAAGGCTGTCCAAAGGGCCCTAGGACAAGATAAAAAAGCTATATAATGTTTAAAACACACTAGTGACCGAAACGCTCCTTGGAGCAATGGTCTAGGTGTGTTTTTCTTATGCGCTTAACTGAGATTTTCAAATCCACTTTCGTCGAAAATCAAAGTATATGCCAGTATATCAAATGGAATGCGCCTACGGCTGCGTGGAGAAAGATAGACTGAAAATGAGATAGATTGCTATGATAGGGCTGCATCCTCCTCTGCAATCTCTGAATCTGACGTATAAGAAATCAGAAGACCAAGTCTTGACTTACTCGCTCTTTAATGTCCCAGCTCAGGTTGAAGTCCTCCGTTGGAGCATTTCGGACCCGATTCTGCGCAGTTCATCAGACTCCACTAGTTTTCCAAACTGCTGGCGCTATAAAAAATGAATAACCTAATGAATCACTGTATAAGTAATAGTCTCTGCATATCTTAAAGAATATGAAGCCTTCCCGCCCTCTCTAATACCTGCGTTTTATTGCCATTTCTATTTTTAATTTTTTGGATTAACAGGAAATCCTAAGTATTAGATATAGCTAAAAATTATAACTAAGCCTTTTTCTATAGTTTCTAGCTATAGAAGAAGATAAAAAATCAAAAATCATAATTTATTGATTTAACAAGGAATATCTAGTATGATTTTTATCATCAAATAAAAAACAGAGTATAGTTTTAAGTTAAGTAATTTCTTTATATTAACTTAAAACTATAAGGGAGGGTGAAATGACAAAAATTTCTAATTTAGGTTATCCGCGTTTAGGAGAAAATCGTGAATGGAAAAAGCTGATTGAATCTTACTGGTCCCAAAAAATTAGTCAGCAGGAACTGTTTGCAGGAGCAAAAGCGCTGCGCACAGATTTCTTGAAAAAACAGCTAAATGCGGGATTAGATTTAATTCCGGTTGGTGATTTTTCCTTTTATGATCACATTTTGGACTTGTCTGTGCAGTTCAATATTATTCCTAAGCGCTTTGCTAAAGAAGTAGCAGATATTGATTTATACTTTTCTATTGCTCGGGGCGACAAGGAAAATGTCGCTTCCTCTATGAAAAAATGGTTTAATACCAACTACCACTACATTGTTCCTGAGTGGACAAAAAAACGTCCCAAACTGAATAATAATCGGCTTCTGGAACTTTATTTAGAAGCAAGAGAGATTGTAGGGGATAAGGCAAAGCCCGTTATCACAGGGCCTATTACCTATGTAGCTCTGTCATCGGGAGTTGAAGACTTCACTGCTGCTGTAAAAAGTCTCCTACCGCTCTACAAACAAGTTTTTAAAGAGTTAGTTGAGGCAGGTGCCGTCTATATTCAGATTGATGAGCCGATCTTTGTGACTGATGAAGGCGCTGATTATCTTGAAGCAGCAAAAGGCGTCTATGGTTATTTTGCTAAGGAAATTCCTCAGGCTAAATTTATCTTTCAAACTTACTTTGAAGCTTTGATTAATGCCGAAAGCCTATCACAACTCCCTGTTGCAGGTTTTGGACTTGATTTTGTTCATGGTCTGGAAGAAAATCTTGCTGCTTTGACTTCGGGACTTTTCAAAGATAAGGAAATCTTTGCAGGGATGGTTGACGGTCGTAATATCTGGAGTTCCGATTTTGTGAAGACTGCCGAACTTTTGAATATTATCAAAGACAATTCTGCTGAGGTGACCGTCCAGCCTTCTTGTTCACTTTTGCATGTGCCTGTAACGACTAAAAATGAAACGGATCTAGAAACTGTTTTGTTAAACGGTCTGGCCTTTGCTGATGAAAAATTGCAGGAAGTCAAACTTCTGACTGAAAAGCTGGACGGCCGAGAAACTCCTGCCTATCACGAGCATATCGCTCATTTTGAAGCACTACAGGCTGCTGATTTCAGAAATGTTGAATTGGAAAATGCGGAGCAAGCAGCAACTAAGCGCATCAGCAGTTTTAAAAAGAGACGAGATCTGCAGCAGAAAAAACTACAGTTACCGCTTTTGCCTACGACAACCATAGGCTCTTTTCCGCAATCGCAGGAAATCAGACGGACACGCTTAGCTTGGAAACGCAGAAACATCAGCGATGAGGATTATCAAGACTATATAAATGCTGAAATTAAACGCTGGATCAAGATTCAGGAAGATTTAGATCTTGATGTTTTAGTCCATGGCGAATTTGAGCGGGTTGATATGATCGAATTCTTTGGTCAACAGCTGGCTGGCTTTGCTACGACGAAGCTTGGCTGGGTCCAATCTTACGGTTCTCGGGCTGTGAAACCACCTATTATTTACGGGGATGTGCAGCACATTAAACCCTTGACTGTCCGTGAAACGATTTATGCGCAGAGTCTGACTGACCGGCCGGTTAAGGGAATGCTGACGGGACCGATTACCATTACTAACTGGTCTTTTGACCGCACAGATATTCCACGCAGACAGCTCTTTGATCAAATTGGTCTAGCTATCAAAGATGAAATTAAGCTTCTGGAAGATGCCGGTATTGCTATCATCCAAGTTGATGAAGCTGCCCTTCGTGAGGGACTACCGCTGCGCAAGGCTAAGCAAAAGGCTTATCTTGATGATGCCGTTCGCGCCTTTCATATTGCTACCTCATCTGTTAAAGATGAAACGCAGATTCATACGCACATGTGTTATTCTAAATTCGATGAAATCATTGATTCTATTCGGGCGCTTGATGCGGATGTTATTTCCATTGAAACCAGCCGCAGTCACGGAGACATTATCGAATCCTTTGAGACAGCAGTTTATCCGCTGGGGATAGGTTTAGGCGTTTACGATATCCACTCTCCGCGCGTGCCGACTAAAGAAGAAATCATCGCTAATATCGAAAGGCCTCTGCGTAAATTGTCTCCTAAGCAGTTTTGGGTCAATCCTGACTGCGGGCTGAAAACTCGTCAAGAACCTGAAACGCTTGCTGCTCTTAAAGTTTTAGTTGCAGCAACCAAGGAAGTTCGTCGGAAATTAAGAAGTTAATTAAGGAGAGTGTCCATGTCCAAATTGCTAGACAAACTAAAAACCGATATTTTAGTAGCTGACGGTGCTATGGGAACCCTTCTTTACGCTGATGGTCTGGAATCCTGTCATGATTATTATAATATCAGTCATCCAGAACGTATTTCAGCCATTCATAAGGCCTATATTGATGCCGGTGCTGATATCATCCAGACCAATACTTACGGTGCTAAACGCCACCGCCTTAAAAGTTTTGGCCATGACAATGATGTTAAGCTAATCAATCAAAAAGCGGTTGAGATCGCCCGTCAGGCTGCCGGAGAAAGTGTTTTTGTTCTGGGGACGATAGGAGCTTCGCGGGGGCTGAGACAGTGCGATCTTAGCCTAGCAGACATTGTCGAAGAGACCGTTGAGCAGGCTCAGGCGCTTTTAGAAACCGGGCAGCTGGACGGCTTGCTGCTTGAAACTTATTATGACAGGGAAGAGTTAGAGGCTGTCGTGAAAGCGATAAGGCCACTGACTGATTTGCCCTTGATAACCAATATGGCTCTTCATGAAGCAGGCATCACAGAAGATGGCCGTCCCTTAGTAGAAGCCCTCAGTCATTTGGTGATGTTAGGCGCTGATATTGTCGGGCTGAACTGTCATCTGGGACCTTATCACATGATTCAGTCCTTCAAGCAGGTGCCGCTTTTTGCACAAAGTTATCTGTCTGCTTATCCTAATGCCAGCCTTTTATCATTTGCTAGCGACAATGAAAAAGGACAGTATCGCTTTAGCCAGAATGCTGACTATTTCGAATATTGCGCTCGGCTTTTTGTGGAAGAAGGTGTGCGCTTGATTGGCGGCTGCTGCGGAACGACTCCAGATCATATAAGGGCTATTAAGCGGGGCATCAAAAATTTAAAGCCAGTTGAACGTAAAACTATTACCCCATTGATTACGGAAGAAGAACTCATTGATGAAATTAGTAAAAAAGAAACGTTGGCAGATAAGGCTAAAAAAGAAGTCACTATCATTGCTGAGATTGACCCCCCAAAGACCTTGGCTATTGAAAAATTTATTGAAGGGATTAAAGCCTTAGATAAAAAGAATATTGCTGCGATTACTTTAGCAGACAATTCTTTAGCCAAAACGCGTATTTGCAATCTCAGTCTTGCTTCCCTATTAAAAAATGAAGTAACAACGCCTTTTTTACTCCATGTTGCTTGTCGCGATCATAATATGATAGGCTTGCAGTCACGCTTGTTGGGAATGGATGTATTGGGATTTAATCAACTGCTGGCTATTACAGGAGATCCCACAAAAATTGGTGATTTTCCCGGAGCTACTAGTGTGTATGATGCCACCAGTTTTAAATTACTTTCTCTAATTAAGCAATTAAACCACGGAAAAGGCTATAGTGGGGCCAGTTTGAAAAGAACAACCCATTTTACAACGGCGGCAGCTTTTAATCCCAATGTCCATCATCTCGAAAAAAGCAGTCGTCTGATTGAACGTAAAATTAAAGCAGGGGCAGATTATTTTATTACCCAGCCTATTTTTAGTGAAGAAATTATCCATCAACTGGGACATTTAACAGAAGCTTATGACCAGCCCTTTTTCATCGGCATTATGCCTATAACCTCCTATAACAATGCTGTTTTTCTGCATAATGAGGTTCCGGGAATTCACTTGCCAGAAGTGTTTCTGGAAAAGCTGGAAACTGTTAAGGATGATAAAAAGGCCTGTCAGGCCATTGCTTTGGCAGAAAGCAAGAAATTAATCGACTGTGCTTTAGAATATTTTAATGGAATCTATCTGATTACGCCCTTTTTACGCTATGATTTGACCTTGGATTTAATTGACTATATTCAAAAGAAGAAAACCCTAATGTCCCCAAAATAAAAAATAATTGGATATAAAAAACGAATGACTCTAACCTTCAAATAATAGGAAGCTGGAACCATTCGTTTTTGGTTATGACTAAATCAAACATGACATTTGACAAAGAAGTTCTAAATAAACCATCATCCATTATAACACTTTTATCTAGTTTCTAAAAAATGGATTGAAAGTTTTCTCATG
Source organism: Streptococcus criceti HS-6 (assembly GCF_000187975.2). Classification (NCBI taxonomy): domain Bacteria; kingdom Bacillati; phylum Bacillota; class Bacilli; order Lactobacillales; family Streptococcaceae; genus Streptococcus; species Streptococcus criceti. Next base: position 2,034,428 of record NZ_AEUV02000002.1, on the reverse strand, counting down.
ACCAATAGTAGTATCAAAGCCGTGGCCGGGATAAACGTGATAGTGGTTAGGCAGTATAAAGAGTTCTTTGCGAATGGCATCAAGGAGCTGCTGGCGATTGCCAGTTGGAAGATCGGTCCGGCCAATGGTTTCGCAGAAGAGGGCATCGCCCGAAAAGACAGCCTCCTCAGTCTTGAAAATTAGGGAGACGCTGCCCCAAGAGTGGCCGGGCGTTGGGACAACTGTGAAATTAAAGCCAGCCAATTCATAGTTCTGGCGGTAGCGGTAGAAGTGGTCAGCAGGCCTTGCTCTGACATTCACCATATCATCATGGCAGGGGAGGCCTGACAGGTTATCGACAGGGTTGGTTAACCAACCTGCCTCTTTTTCTGAGATGTAAGCTGGAGCCTGTCCGAACTTATCACGAACAGCATCCAGACTCATGATATGGTCATAGTGGGCATGGGTTAAAAGCACTGCTGCGACAGGCTTAACCAAGTCATTTAGCTTAGCCAAAATATCTTGACCATTGCTTCCGGGATCAATAACGAGAAGGGCTTGTTCATTTTCCAGAATGTAGGTATTTTCAAGAGCAACTTGATTTTTAATGGTATAAATTTTCATAGGGACCTCGATTGGATGATTTGCCTTTATTATAACGCAGCAGCCGGTAAATGTCTTTGGCTGGAGGTCTTTGCCCGAGAGAATTTTCAGAAAAATCTGTCAAAATAGCTTGAAAGATGGTAGAATAAGGGTAACGATAATAGAGGAGGCTCAAATGACAAGACCCTTAAATTTTGTAATGATTTCCCCTCATTTCCCAACGAACTTTGAACCTTTTGCCCATCGCCTAAGGGCTAATGGTTTTAACACTTTGGGAATTGCGGATACCCCTTATGAGGAACTGAGTGACAGCTTGAAGACTGCTTTAACCGAGTATTACCGTGTGGATAATATGGAAGATTACGATCAAGTCTACCGAGCAGTAGCCTACTTTGCCCATAAGTATGGTCGTATTGATCGCATCGAATCCCACAATGAATATTGGCTGGAGTTAGATGCCCATTTGCGGACAGACTTTAATGTTTTTGGTTATAAAAATGATGATATGCTGTCCATTAAGACCAAACGGCAGATGAAGGAAATTTTCCGCCAAACTGGTATCAAGGTTGCCCGTGGAGAGGTTTTCCATAGTGATGATGAGGCACGCAACTTGGCTAAAGAACTGGGCTTCCCAGTTATTATCAAGCCTAATTCAGGAGTAGGAGCTTCTGACACCTATAAGATTAAGTCACAAGCTGAACTGGAGGATTTCTTGGGCCATCAGACGCCTGATGTTGAGTACATCATGGAAGAGTTTATTGATGGTGATATCATCACCTTTGATGGCTTGACTGACCATGATGGTAACATCGTCTTTTACTCTGGCTTGGAATATTCTGAGGCTGTTTTGGATACCTTAGACCATGATAATGACATGTTCTACTATATCCCTAGGGAATTTTCACCAGAGTTGATTGAGCTAGGAAAACAGTGTGTCAAGGCTTTCAACGTAAAAGAACGTTTCTTCCACTTTGAATTCTTCCGCGTTAAGAAAACCAAAGACCTTATGGCTCTTGAAATCAACTGCCGTCCACCAGGTGGCTTGACTATTGATATGTGGAACTATGCAGATGATTTTGATATCTTTGACCAGTATGCCAAGATTGTACGGGACAATCAATTTACCGCCGATGTTCAGCATCGTTATAATGTGGTTTATATCTCTCGTAAGGCCAATCGTAATTATGCTCATAGCTTAGAAGATATTCAAGCTCACTTTGGTGATAAGATTATTTTGATCCAGTCTGTTCCAGGCGTCTTCGCTCAAATCATGGGAGAAGTTGGTATCCTAGCTAGAACCCAAACTATGGATGAGCTCAGAGAATTAGTCAGTTATGCTCAAGCTAAGGTTTGAGATTTTTAGAAAGGAAACGGCAGGGGTCCTTATTATCCCCTGTTAGAGTAAGTTATGCATTTTGAAAGAAGAAGTCAGTGGTCGGGTGAACTTGGCCGTGAGATGTATTTTAATGTCTATGGTCATGCTGGTAAACCAGTTGTTGTTTTTCCTTCATCGGGCGGCAGTCAGGATGAATACGGCGATTTTGGTATGATCGAAGCCTGTCAGGACTTTATTGACCGTGGCTTGGTTAAATTCTATACACCAGATTCTTTTGATAATGAATCTTGGCTCTGTGAAGGAAAATCAGCCCATGATATGGCTTTGGCCCATGAAGCCTATGATCGTTATATCGTTAATGAACTGGTACCTCTGATTCGCTATGAATCTAATTGGGCAGGGGGCATGATGGCAACGGGTTGCTCCATGGGGGCCTTCCATACCATCAACTTTGCCTTGCGACATCCGGATCTCTTTGATGTAGCTGTAGCTCAGTCCGGTGTTTATGATGCCCGTTTCTTTACAGGAGAGTACTATGGCGATCCAGCTGTTTATTATAATTCACCTTTAGATTATCTCTGGAATCAGGAAGACTCTTGGTTTTTGGATCGTTATCGGCAGAATGCCTATATCGTTTCAGTTGGTCAAGGTGATTGGGAAGCTCCTCATATCGTTGATACCATGCGCTTGGAAGAAGCTTTTTCATCCAAGTCCATTCCCGGCTGGTTCGATTACTGGGGCAATGATGTTGCTCATGATTGGCCGTGGTGGCGCTTGCAGATGCCATACTTCTTAGGAAAATTAGAAGAAGACGGAAGGATTTAGTTATACATAAAAGATGGGAGTGGGAAAGACCCAAAAGATTGAAAATTTTGGGTCGTGTTCTCACCCCCCGCATAGTTGATTAGGATATCCGCGAACATTGCGGAGAAAGGATTTAAGACCTCCAATCAGCAGTAGTTCATTGGTGCTAAAGCACCTAATGAATTGTGCAGGGGTAAAACTTCTTGGCATAGCCAACAAGTCTTACTCCCAACCATTGCGTCAAACGGTTATTACTGCAAAAAAGATAAGGCTGGAATACTTTTCCAACCTTATCTTTTATTCTTTTAGCGTAAACTGTAAAAATTCAAGGAAGTGGTCAGCCCAATGTTTTTCGTGATGGATTTCATTGGCCATAACTCTTAGCTGGATATGCTCCATAGGCGTTCTTGATTTGAGCAGAGATTGATAGTAGTGAAGGCTGCAGTCGATATAGGCTTGATTCATATTAGGAGCGAACTGTTCATCAACCTCATCGCCTTCCTTGGTGCCCACTTGAATATAAACCTTGGTATCCTTTTTCAATGGGTGACTATTGCAGTAACGCAAAAAATCACGTTCACTGAACCACGAAGCCAGTGAGAAGACTCCCAAGCCACCAAAAACATCCGGATAGGCCGCTCCCATATAAGCAGTGATAATACCTCCCATGGATGAGCCGGCTAGCAGGGTATGCTCAGGATCTGATTTAGTACGATAGGTTTTATCAATAAAAGGTTTAACAGTGTTGACTACCCAATCTCCGTAAGCCATGCCATCTCCGCCGACACTGGCAGTTTCAGGCGTGGTTCCAACATCTGTCATCCAAGGGGCATATTCATTGAGCCGGTTGTCCTCAGCATTGTCAATTCCTACAACAATGACCTTAGGTAACTCTTTGTGACTCTTGATAGTTGGGATAATTTTCCAAGAGTAACCGGAGAAGGACTCCTTGCTGTAAAAAATATTTTGACCATCGTGCATATAGAGTACGGGATAGCTGGCCCAGTCTTCCTTGGCATAATCTTTAGGCAGAAGCACTCGAATACGGCGCTCTTCATCATAGTAGGGAACATGCAGGTAATGTTCTTCCATTTCTAGATAGTAATTGTTGAGTTTCGTTCGCTTCATTGTTTTCCTCTGTCTCATAACTGTTTTTATTATAGCATATAGAAAACTAAGAAACCAAATAAAATTAAACAATCAGAGAAAGACAAAACTTATCGAAAATGCAAAGCTTTTCTGGCTGAAACAGCCCAAAATCACTATAAGCCCAGTATTTTTTAGAGATTAGACTTGTTCGGTAACCAAAACTGCTATGCTAATTTCATGAAAACTGCATACGAAAAGCCCTAAAACTTTACTCAGAACATTTAAAATGATTAAGCTGAGTTGATTGTGGCCTTATCAATTATAAAATGCCTTAGCTTTTGAACAAGTCTATTATTTGATAACCAACATTGCTGCTATGGCTGATGCCGATCAAGAATAGGTTTTGCTATTGCTGAATGTCTGCTTTCACGAGGCGTATTTAAGATTGCTCCTAGTATAATAAAGGCACAGCTAAAGTCCCAGAGACCCAGTTGAGAAACTTCTGAGGAAAGAACCTTTGTATCAGTAGCAACTATACTTAAACAAGTCCAAGTAGGAGTAACTATCGACAAAAGTCATTGAACGTTTTGGTCATTTGAACATCTCCGTCAACAATGCTGTAGCCTTCCTTGCAGGTCCAGATTTTGCCTATGTTACAGGCTAAACCATTATCGTTGATGGTGGTATGCAGTTCCACTAATTTTACAGTAAAAGCGACCTCTCTGGCTTAGGAGGCCGCTTTTCAGTATAATTATTGAACGATTTGCATGAGCAGGATAAAGAAGACGGCAATGGCATTGTTAATGACATGAATGCTATAACCAAATTCAATACGCTTATTCATCATGGTGGTAAAGCCAATGACCAGCCCCATACCTGCGTAGGTAATCCAGAGTCCTAGGGACATCAGATTGTCAAGAGAGGACCATAGATGCAGTAGGCCAAAGAGAAAGCTGGTTACGATTAATCCCAGCCATTTCCAGCGACCAAAGCCAAAGAGTTTTTCAAAAAGGCACTTGCGGAAAATAATCTCCTCAAAAATAGGAGCGAAGACTACTGCAAAGATGAAGTAGAGGTAGATTGGCATCCCGAGACTATCAATGGCTGCCTGATTGGCTGAGGTGGTTGTGTGGGTCATCAGCTGGTGAATAATGCCTCCGATTATTTTGATAACAAAGAGGATAACCGTGCCAATACCAACATAGAGGGCGTACATGTCCCACTTAATTTTTTTTAAGGTCATGGGCTCTTTTAAAAGCCGTAAGCTCAACCAAGCCAGAACCGCAACAGCAGTTAACCCCAGACTAGCTATCAAGGCAGGTCCTGTATGTGACAGTTGCTTGTGGGCCAAAAACAAGGTTTGAGCCAGAAAGTCAAGGAATAAGAAAGCAAAGGCTAGGCCAATCCATTTAAGTTTATCGAGTAGGGTTTTCATGAGTCCCCTCCAATCTATTTGAATTCAGGATTTGGTCTGATTTGAGGCCAAATCTCAATTATCTATTACCTTAACGAAAAAAACAGAAGAAATCAAGCTGGTTTGAAAGATTTTGGTAATTTTGTGAACAATACATCAGGTTGGTTAAGAATAGACTTGTTCGAAAACTAAGGTATTGCATAATTAATAATGCGACAAATCAACTCAGCTTAATCATTTTAAATATTCTGAGTAAAGTTTTAGGGCTTTTCGCACGTAGTTTTCCATGAGTTCAGCCGTACCAATTTTGGTTACCGAACAAGTCTAATATTCAAAGAACCGGACAAGATCTAATGTTGTGCCCTAGCCCATGGAAGGGCTGCCCAGGCACAGTTGCTTTTAGATTTTGCTCCTCAGCTTATCTAGTGTCTAGCGATACAGCTGCGTCTGGATTAGATTGGTATGGTCAAGGCTTTTTACTGAAGGTTTTAAAAGTGTTTTAAATTTTTAATATTTTTCTGAGAGTAATTATGAAGGTAATCATATCAGAATTTTTAAATTACTAAAGCTGCTCTAAATTGCCTTGTAGAGTGGCTCTATATGGGTATCTTAGATTTGCGACTTCTTTCCACCCCTCATTCATGCTATAATAGAAGCACTATGACTGACAAGAAGCTTGGACGAAAATATGCCGTGGTTGACTTAGAAGCCACCAGCGCTTCGACGACGGCTCAGATTATTCAGGTTGGGATTGTCATTGTTGAGCAAGGTCAAATCGTCCAGACCTATGAGACCGATGTCAATCCTCACGAGTACCTGACCAATCATATTATTGAGCTGACAGGAATTACAGACCAGCAGCTGGCTAAAGCTCCCGATTTTTCTCAGGTGGCTGGAGAAATTTTTGACCTGATTAAGGACTGTGTCTTTGTAGCCCACAATGTGAAATTTGATGCTAATCTCTTGGCGGAACAACTCTTTTTAGAAGGTTATGAATTGCGGACTCCTAGAGTAGATACGGTGGAATTATCACAGGTTTTCTTCCCTACTCTGGAGCGTTATCGTCTGTCGGATTTGGCCTGGCATTTAGAGTTGAATTTGGAACAGGCCCACACGGCCATAACCGATGCCTATGCTACCGCTCAACTTCTGCTCAAGATTCAGGAGAAAATTGCTAGTTTACCTCGCTTGACGGTTGAGCGGATTTTGGATTTTGCGGACCATTTGCTGTATGAATCTCGTCTGGTAATTGATGAAGTCTACGTTGGAATGGCAGCCGAAATCCCCAAGGGTTTTCGTGACATTAATAATCTACTTGTAAGTGAAGTAGTTCCCTTACTGCAGGAACGGCAGTTATCAGCGGATTTTGCGACTAATTTGGCTCTCTTGGATTTGGAAGATAGGCCAGCTCAGGCAACTTTTGCTCAGGCAATCACCGATAATTATGAGCGACCTAAACCTCTTTTTATTCAGGCTCAAGCTGGGTTGGGAAAAACTTACGGCTATTTGTTGCCCCTTTTGACCAAGGTTAGGAATGAAAAAATCATTGTGACAGTACCGACCAAGGTTTTGCAGGATCAAATCATGGAGCAAGAAGGACAGCAGCTGGCTCAGGTTTTTCATGTCAATCTGCACAGTCTCAAGAGTCCGCGGAATTACATCAAATTAGATGCTTTCGCTGGAAGTTTGGCAAAGGATGATAGCAACCGATTGATCAATCGGTACAAGATGCAACTCCTAGTTTGGTTGACACAAACCCAGACGGGAGATCTTGATGAAATCAAGCAGAAACAGCGTTTTGAAGCCTACTTTGACCAAATTCGTCACGATGGTCATCTTAGCAAAAAGTCCCCTTTTTGGGACTGTGATTTCTGGAAGCTTTCCTATGACCGTGCTAAGCAAGCACGGGTTATCATTACCAACCATGCTTATTTCCTGACTAGGGTTGAAGATGACAAGGACTTTGTCAAGGGGCAGGTGCTAGTGGTTGATGAGGCCCAAAAACTCTTTCTCAATATGGAGCAATTCTCCAGACGGCAGGTTAATCTCAATCAGGTTATGAAACACTTGCATGAGGCCTTGGAGCATCCAAACAATCATCTTCAAGGTCGAATTCTGGAGAGCCTCCAGTATGAATTGTCCAATTTAAACCAGCAATTTTATCAGAATAGGCAGCTAACTATTCCAGACTGTCAGGTTGAAAAAATTCGACAAGATTTGTTGGAGCTAGATGAGCCTGACTTGTTTGAACTTAAGGAGCTGTTTGCCCCTGTTTTTTCTGATTTTTGGCTCAGTCAGGATTGGTCTCAAGAACATCGTATCACTAAGCTGAATAGTGCTCGCCTGGATTTTATGAATCTCAAGGATTTTCTGCCAGAGACGGCCAAAACTTATTTTGTTTCAGCCAGTCTGGATATTAGCGAGCAGGTTTCCCTGCCTGATCTGCTAGGCTTTAAGGTTTACGATTATCAGCGATTAGCTCAAGAACGCCAGATGGGACAAGAAATCTGGTTGGATAGCTCTATGCCAGCTATTCCTGACTTGTCCGCTCAGGACTATGCCCAAGAAATTGCTAGCCGTTTGATAGGGTTGAGCCAACTGAACAAACCCATTCTGGTGCTCTTTAATGCTAAAAAGCCCATGTTTGATGTCTCTGAAAAACTGGATGAAGTAGATTTATCCCACCTCTGCCAGCACAAGAATGGTCTAGCCGCCAATGTCAAACGACGGTTTGATAAGGGGGAAGCAAGTATCCTCCTAGGGACAGGCTCTTTCTGGGAAGGGGTAGATTTTAATAATCAGGACAATCTGATTGAAGTTGTCACCCGTCTTCCCTTTGATAATCCTGAAGACCCCTTTACAAAAAAACTCAATCGTCAGTTGGTCCAAGATGGTAAACATCCATTCTATGATTATAGCCTACCGGTGACTATCTTGCGGCTTATGCAGGCTATTGGCCGGAGCAAGCGGCGTCAGTCTCAAAAGTCAGCAGTAGTTATTTTAGATAAGCGAATCTTGACGAAAGGTTACGGTCGCTTAATTTATGATACTCTTGCCCAAAGATTTCCTGTGTCGGAGAGAAAATTTGTAAGAATATTGCCAGAATTGGCTCATTTTTTCAAAAATATTTGATATAATAAGTTTTATTAATGTATTAGAAGGTTGATCGTATGGAAGAGCCTAAAAAGAGGCATTTTTGGCGGTATTTTATCAGCGTCTTGTTAATCTTGGCCTTAGCCCTTGCCGGAGCCATTAGTTTCTTTATCGGAGCCACTAAACCCCAAAAAGAAATGAAGACTGAGGCGATTAAAACAGCAAGGCAGTATGCAGATTTCAGCTCCATTAGTACCGTCCAGCAGTACAATGGCAAGGAAGTTTTTTATACAGTATTTGGTCAGGATGAATCTGGACAAAAGATTATGGTAACCATCAATAAAAAGCATTCTGGTCAAGTTTATGTTTATCATGCTGATCAGGGTATCAGTTCTAAGGATGCCCAAAGAGTAGCTAAATCTAATGGTGCTGAAACCATTCAAAAGACAACCTTTGGCATGGCTGAGGGTGTCCCAGTTTGGGAGGTTCGTTCTGGTGGTGCCTATTATCTTGTTAATTTTGAAACCGGCGATCTTATAAAAAGGGAGGGACTATGACCTATTTGTCAAATCGTGTTTTAGAAATGGAAGAAAGTATCACCCTAGCTGCGGGAGCGCGTGCTAAAGAACTCAAGTCACAAGGACGTGATATTCTCAGTCTGACTTTAGGACAGCCTGATTTTGTAACGCCCAAGAATATCCAAGAAGCTGCCATTAAGGCTATTGAGAGTGGTCGGGCTTCCTTTTATACAGTTGCTTCTGGTTTGCCTGAGCTTAAGGCTGCTATCAATACCTATATGGAAAAATTCTACGGTTATTCAGTTGAGACCAACCAGATTGTAGCAGGAACGGGGGCAAAATTTATTCTCTATGCCTTCTTCATGGCAGTCCTTAATCCAGGTGATGAAGTTATTATTCCGACACCTTATTGGGTATCTTATGCTGACCAAGTCAAGGTCGCCCAAGGTCAATCTGTCTTTGTTCCAGCTAAGGAAGAAAATAATTTCAAGGTGACTGTTGATCAGCTAGAGGCTGCTAGAACAGATAAAACCAAGGTCTTTCTTCTCAACAGTCCATCCAATCCAACGGGGATGATTTATGAAGCTGATGAATTACAGGCTATTGGCGATTGGGCTGTCCAACACGATATCCTGATTTTAGCTGATGATATCTACGGACGTTTGGTCTACAATGGGGCTGAATTTACACCGATTTCAACCTTGTCTCAGGCTATCAGACAGCAGACTATTGTAATCAATGGAGCTGCCAAATCTTATGCCATGACAGGTTGGCGGGTTGGCTTTGCCGTTGGCAACCCAGAGATTATCGGAGCTATGGGTAAAATTATCAGTCAGACGACCTCTAATCTTACGACAGTTTCCCAATATGCAGCTATTGAAGCTTTTACAGGGGATCAGTCCACGGTTGAAAACATGCGGCAGGCCTTCGAGGAAAGGCTTAATACGATCCATCCCCTGCTCAATGAAATTCCTGGTTTCAAAACGGTCAAGCCACAAGGGGCCTTCTATCTCTTCCCAAATATTAAGGAAGCGATGAAAATGAAGGGCTACGATGATGTGACCGACTTTACCACTGCTATCTTGGAAGAAACGGGTGTTGCCCTAGTAACGGGTGCCGGTTTTGGGGCACCTTACAATGTCCGCCTCAGCTATGCAGCCGATTTGGATACGCTCAAGGAAGCTGTTCGCCGAATTAAGGCATTTATGGAGAAATAAAAATGATTGATCATTTTGGGATTCAAGTAACGGATTTACAAGCTTCAAAGCAATTTTATCAAAAAACGTTGGCGCCACTTGGTTACGAATTGCGATTTGATAATGAGTATGCGGCTAGTTTTGGAGAAACTCGTAGTACTGATCCAGGAGGAGACTTCTGGTTGGGAGTTGCTCAGCAAAAGCCCATAACACTTTGCTTTTAATGCAAAGACGCATGCGGAGGTAGATGCCTTTTTCCAGGCGGGTTTAGCTGCTGGTGGTCAGGACAATAGTGCCCCAGGATTGCGCTCGCATTACCATCCTAATTACTATGCAACTTTTTGATAGATCCAGATGGAAATAATATTGAAGCTGTCTGCCATAAGGAAGAGTAAATTTTTGGCTAGAAAATATAATAAAGTAAAGATAATAAAAGAAAAGAGAAATGAATTTAATGACTAAAGATTTAGTAAGCATTAGTGATGTACCAAAACATGTTGGAAAAGAAGTTACCATCGGCAGCTGGGTTGCCAACAAATCTGGTAAAGGAAAGATTGCCTTCCTCCAACTCCGTGATGGAACTGCCTTTTTCCAAGGTGTCGCTTTCAAGCCAAACTTCATCGAAAAATACGGTGAAGAAGTAGGTCTCGAAAAATTCGATACTATCAAACACTTGAGCCAAGAAACCTCTGTCTATGTGACTGGTATTGTCAAAGAAGACGAGCGTTCAAAATTTGGCTATGAACTGGATATCACGGATATCGAAGTAATTGGTGAATCAAAAGACTATCCCATCACACCAAAAGAACACGGGACAGACTTCCTCATGGATAATCGTCACCTTTGGTTACGCTCACGTAAACAAATGGCCATTATGCAAATCCGTAACGCCATTATTTATGCGACTTACGATTTCTTTGATAAGAATGGCTTCATCAAGTTTGACAGCCCGATTCTGTCAGGCAATGCTGCTGAAGATTCAACTGAATTATTTGAAACGGACTACTTTGGTACTCCAGCCTACTTAAGTCAATCTGGTCAGCTTTACCTTGAAGCGGGTGCTATGGCTCTTGGCCGCGTCTTTGACTTTGGTCCCGTTTTTCGAGCTGAAAAATCTAAGACTCGCCGCCACTTGACTGAGTTCTGGATGATGGATGCAGAATATTCCTTCCTCAACCATGAGGAATCACTTGATCTTCAAGAAGCCTATGTTAAAGCTTTGATCCAAGGCGTTCTTGACCGTGCTCCGCAAGCTTTGGAAATCTTGGAACGTGATGTTGATCTGCTTAAGAGCTATATTGACAAGCCTTTCAAACGCGTCTCTTATGACGATGCCATTGACCTTTTGCAAGAACATGAAAATGATGCGGATACCGACTATGAACACCTAGAGCATGGTGATGATTTTGGGTCACCACATGAAACTTGGATTTCAAACTACTTTGGTGTGCCAACCTTTGTAGTCAACTATCCAGCCAGTTTCAAAGCCTTTTACATGAAGCCCGTACCTGGCAATCCAGACCGCGTCCTCTGTGCCGATCTTTTGGCCCCAGAAGGCTACGGTGAGATCATTGGGGGTTCCATGCGTGAAGATGACTATGATGCTCTCGTCGCTAAAATGGATGAGTTGGAAATGGACAAGTCAGAGTATGACTTTTATCTTGACTTACGTAAATACGGTTCCGTGCCCCATGGTGGTTTCGGTATCGGTATCGAACGGATGGTGACCTTCGTAGCAGGCACCAAACACATTCGTGAAGCTATCCCCTTCCCACGGATGCTCCATCGGATCAAACCGTAACGAAAGAGCAGAACTAAGTGCTTGTGGTTTAGTTAGGTTCCTCACTAACTCTGAAAATTCAGTATCATGACTGAATCTTCTTTATACCGTAAAATACTAGAGTGCTAAACAACTTGAAGAAGAAGTAGAAAGCCACCTGAAAAATTAACATTTTTCAGGTGGCTTATCTTTTTTCAAATTTCAAAGAGCTTCAATGTCTTCAATTGGTGATGAACAAACTAAAAGTGCAGCAAGCTGATATTAACGGCCTATCATTTTTATTTTCGAAGCCTATTCAACGGTATGTCAAGGTAAAAAACAGTGTTTTGTTCTTTTTGGCCATTTTCTTTTATTGGCATCGTTTTAATCTTCTGAATATTTTGCTATAATAGGAAATATCGTGGGAGCGTAGAAACTCCCTAAAAATGATACTTGTCACCGCCAATCAGACGATGACCAATGATTGATTTGGAGGATAATAAATGACAACTAACGTAATGGCTAATTATAGCTATGGAGAAGACTGCTATCAAGAAATTCCCACAGTTCTCAAACCTTATGGTATTAAAAGTGTTGCCCTGATTGGAGGGAAACGAGCACTGGCTGCGACAGAGAGTGAAGTCCGGGCTATTTTAAGCAAGGCTGGCATTAAAGTGACAGGAAGTTTTGTCTACGGGGTGGATTCAACCCAAACTAATATTGATAAGTTGGCGGCCAATCCGGATGTGCAAAAGGCAGATGCCCTCTTTGGTTTCGGTGGCGGACGGGCTATCGACACGACTAAAATGGTTTCTAAGGCATTAGATAAGCCAACTTTTACCTTCCCGACTATTTGTTCTAACTGTTCAGCCGGTACGGCTATTGCTGTTGTCTACAAGGATGATCACTCTGTACTCCGCTATGGTTACCCAGACTCACCTTTGCATATTTTTATCAATACTCGTGTTATTGCGGAAGCGCCAAGCAAGTACTTCTGGGCTGGCATTGGTGATGGAATTTCTAAGGCTCCGGAAGTGGAGCATGCGGTAGCAGAGGCTAAGAAAAACGGTTTGGCTGAACTACCTCATACGGCGACCTTGGGGCATGCCGTTGCCCTATCATCCAAGGATGCCTTCTATGACTATGGTAAGCAGGGGCTGGAAGATGTTAAAAATAATAAAGCTTCTAAAGCGGTTGAAGAAATTGCTTTGGATATCGTTGTCTCAACGGGTTACGCTTCAAACTTAGTCAATCAGCCTGACTTTTATTACAATTCTTGTCATGCACATGCCTTTTACAATGGAACAACAGCTGTTCAACGGCAGGGGGAATATCTTCATGGTGTTGTTGTTTCCTATGGTGTTTTGGTCCTTCATGCCTATTTCCAAGAACAAGACGAACTGGTAAGAGTAGCGAAATTCAATAGAGAGCTGGGACTGCCAACTACCCTTAAGGAGTTGGGCTTGACAGAGGCCGATATTCCAAAAATTGTCGACGTTGCTCTGACTACCAATGAATATAAAAATACACCTTTTGATGCTGATAAATTTGCTCAGGCTATCCGAGACGTTGATAAACTGGGACAAAGTCTAGACTAAAAGAAAGTGTGATTCAGATGAAAACCTTCCATACCGATAATGCTCCCCAGGCCTTAGGCCCTTACGTTCAAGCTAAACAAGCAGGTAACCTTCTCTTTGCTTCTGGTCAGGTTCCTCTTTCCCCTGAGACAGGGCAAGTAGTTGGAACCGGTATTGAAGCACAGACGCAACAGGTCCTTAAAAATATCAGAGCTATCTTGACAGCAGCCGGGACTGATTTTGACCATGTGGTCAAAACAACCTGTTTCTTGAGTGATATCAATGATTTTGCTGCCTTCAACGATGTCTATGCGACAGCTTTTAAAGAAGAATTTCCAGCTCGCTCTTGCGTCGAAGTGGCTCGTCTACCTAAGGATGTCAAAGTAGAAGTTGAAGTAATTGCTTATTTAGACTAGATTATTAAAAACATGATTAAAGACCGCTGAAGAACCAGCGGTCTTTAATAGACTGATTTGGGAACAGCCTCTTAGCCGAGCTTAACCTTTGAAAATTAGGCTGGTCTGTCTCGACAGATTTTATCATGGCCCATCTTATCAGTATTTTTACTGAGTTCTATTGGTAGATTAATGTTGACTTTGCCATGCCAGCTAAAGAATTAACCTGATGGACATTGCCTAATCAACCATGCTTACTTGCCGATTATGGAGCTATTATCAACCACGTAGAAGCTTGTTGCCTGTCCTCTAAAGGTTATTTTTGCTATAATAAACTGGTAAAGAAAGAAGGTCAAGCTATGCCAGAAGATAAGCTCGTTTACGACGCTTTAAACCATCAACCCTATCACTTGACAGAAGGGGTCTTTTTATCGGAAATTGATGGCCGACTCAAACATCTGATTACACATGATTATCCTTATTTGGAGGATGGCGATTTTATCTCCAACAAAGATCTCCTCCATTACCGCTTGCTCTTTCTCAACCGAACGATTGAACGGGCTCAGGATAAAAATGACCGTGTGCGAGAGACTGTTTATCAGGTTTCTAAGAATAAGGACTACCAGACTGTTGATGTACCCGAGGCTTGGGACCGCAAGGTAACCTTTGGCCAGCGGATAGCCGATGATGTTGCTCGCTTTGGTGGTTCATGGACCTTTATTATCAGTTTTACCCTCTTTATGGCAGCCTGGATGGCTCTCAATGTTTATCAGCCCTTTGGGATTCATTTTGATGCTTATCCTTTTATTTTGCTCAATCTGGCCCTATCAACTCTGGCAGCTATTCAAGCTCCCCTGATTATGATGAGCCAGAACCGAGCTTCTGATTATGATCGCTTCCAAGCCAAAAATGATTTTAATGTCAATAAAAAGTCTGAGGAAGGCATTCGCCTGCTCCACACCAAGATGGACCACTTGGTTCAACAAGACCAATCAGACCTCTTGGAAGTGCAGAAGTTGCAAACTGAAATGTTAGCTTCTATTACCCAACAGCTGGATAATTTGCAACAGACCAATTATGAGCTTAAGGAGCAGTTAGTCACAAAAAAACTTCCTAGTTAAAATAATTGGAAGGATTTGGGAGAAAATCAAAACTTCCGACCATTTATTTACTCCTACATTTTCAGGATTTGGCTATCAGGTCCGCTGACTGTTTGGCTTAGCATTTGGTTCAATAAGAATAGAGCAGCATCTCTACCTAGCTAAAGGGCTAAATACTAAAACTTTTCATCGCATACAGACTGCTGCCTTAAGATTTAATTATAGTAAAAACGGGACTCGATAAGCTTTTTATACGTAATCTTCAAAGATTACAATGTTTTGTGGGTGAGAGCGAAGCCATCATGGCTGTTTGTCCCAGCCCGATGAAGGGAGAAGATTCATGATAAATCCGATTAATTTAGTAATTGTAACAGGAATGAGTGGTGCCGGTAAGACGGTCGCCATTCAATCCTTTGAAGATATGGGGTATTTTACCATTGATAACATGCCACCAACCCTAGTGCCTAAATTTATGGAATTGGTTAGCCACAGTGAGGATAATGACAAGGTGGCTCTTGTCGTCGATATGCGGAGTCGCCTCTTTTTCAAGGAAATCAATTCCATTTTAGATGAATTGGAGAAAAATTCAGCTATTAATTTTAAGATTCTCTTCTTAGATGCAACAGATGGCGAATTAGTGGCTCGCTACAAGGAAACCCGCCGCAGTCACCCACTGGCTGCCGATGGTCGAGTTATGGACGGCATCAAGCTGGAACGTGAGCTTCTAGCTCCTCTCAAGAGCCTGAGCCAGAATGTAGTGGATACGACAGAATTAACTCCACGCCAACTGCGTAAGACCATCTCTGAACAATTCTCCTCAGATAACGATGCGGCACCTTTCCGGATTGAAGTCATGAGTTTTGGTTTTAAGTACGGCTTGCCACTGGATGCTGACCTCGTTTTTGATGTACGTTTTCTACCCAATCCTTACTATATTCCCGAATTGCGCAATCAAACGGGACTAGATCAAAATGTAGCTGACTACGTCATGAACCATGCGGCATCCGAAGATTTTTACAGTCATCTTTTGAGACTAATACAACCAATCCTGCCGGGCTATCAAAAGGAAGGCAAGGCTATTTTGACCATTGCTATTGGTTGTACAGGGGGTCAACACCGTAGTGTTGCCTTCGCCCACCGACTTGCTCAAGACCTCAAGCAGGATTGGACTGTCAATGAAAGCCACCGTGATAAGGACCGACGGAAGGAAACGGTGAACCGCTCATGAGAAAACCCAAGATTACAGTCATTGGTGGTGGAACTGGAATTCCAGTCTTGCTCAAGAGCCTTCGCCATGAAAATGTTGATATCACAGCCATTGTGACCGTAGCTGATGATGGCGGTTCCTCAGGTGAGCTCCGTTCGGCCATGCAGCTGACTCCGCCTGGTGATCTGCGCAATGTCTTGGTTGCCATGAGCGATATGCCCAAGTTCTATGAGAAAATTTTTCAATATCGTTTCAATGATGGAGATGGGGCTCTGTCGGGTCACCCTCTGGGGAATTTGATCATCGCTGGAATTTCTGAGATGCAGGGCTCAACCTATAATGCCATGCAGATTCTTAGCAAGTTTTTCCATACCACGGGCAAAATCTATCCCGCAAGCGAAGACGCCCTGACCCTTCATGCTGTCTTTCAAGATGGCCATGAGGTAGTAGGAGAGTCTAGCATAGCAGACTATGACGGCATGATTGACCACGTTTTTGTTACCAATACTTACAATGCCAAACAACCCTCAGCCAGCCGTAAAGTTGTAAAAGCTATTATGGATAGTGATATGATTGTTCTCGGTCCTGGTTCACTCTTTACCTCCATTCTGCCCAATCTCGTCATTCCTGAAATCAAGAAGGCTTTATTAGAAACACAGGCAGAAGTAGCCTATGTTTGCAATATCATGACTCAGTACGGTGAAACAGAGCAATTTTCGGATGCCGACCATGTGGCAGTTCTCAATCGTCATTTAGGTGCTGATGTCATTGACACTGTTTTAGTCAATATTGAACCTGTTCCTAAAGACTACATGGACACCAATAAGTTTGATGAATATCTGGTTCAAGTTGACCATGATTTTGAAGGGTTGCAGAAGCTGGTTAAGCGAGTGATTTCTTCCAATTTCTTGCGTTTGGAAAATGGCGGAGCCTTCCACCATGGTGAGTTGGTCGTTGAAGAATTGATGCGATTAACCAAGAGGAGAAAACGATGAGCTTCACCACCCAAGTCAAAGAAGAAGTGCTGGGCTTAGCGGATGCGGACCGCAGCCAGCTATCGGCTTTCATTAAAATGTCTGGGAATTTGGGATTGACTAGCAGTGGCCTGACCCTGTCCATTCTAACTGAGAATGCAAAAATCGCCCGCCATATCTATTCGCTTTTGGAAGACCTCTATGGTGTTCAACCGGATATTCGCTACCATCAAAAGACCAATTTGAAAAAAAATCGTGTCTATACTGTTTTTGTCGATCAAGAAGTTGACCTTATCCTTTCTGATTTGCAATTAGCAGATTCATTTTTTGGTATTGAAACTGGGATTGCCGACTCTATTCTCCACGATGATGAAGCAGGCCGGACCTATTTGCGTGGAGCCTTTTTAGCTAATGGTTCTATCCGTGATCCTGAATCGGGCAAGTACCAATTGGAAATTTTCTCAGTCTATCAGGACCACGCTGAGGATTTGGCCCAACTGATGCAAAAATTCATGCTGGATGCTAAAGTCATTGAACATAAAAATGGCGCGGTGACCTATCTGCAGAAGGCTGAGGATATCATGGATTTTCTCATCGTTATTGGTGCTATGCAGGCCAAGGATGCTTTTGAAGAGATTAAAATCATGCGAGAGACTAGAAATGACCTCAATCGGGCCACTAATGCAGAAACTGCTAATATCGCTCGCACCGTAACAGCTAGTATGAAAACCATCAATAATATTATTAAGATTATGGATACAGTTGGCATGGATATTCTGCCGGTAGAATTGCGGCAGGTTGCTCAGGTTCGAGTGGATCATCCTGATTATTCTATCCAGCAGATTGCAGACAGCCTAGAAATCCCTCTAACCAAAAGTGGTGTTAACCACCGCCTCCGCAGAATCAATAAGATTGCTGATGAACTCTAACAGATAAGAGACGTTAAAAACTTCTATAATGTTGAAAGCTGGCTGAAACTCCTCTTTTTCAAGTCAGCTCTTCGGTGCTTTAGCCTATGTTCAATAGTATAAAAGAGGGAAGCGTCTAATATTGTACTGACCCCAAAAAGTTGGACAAGAAATTATTGAAGGGATTTAGTTCTGTATCACACAGGGCCAAGTCCCTTTTAGTTTTGCTTTAATTCGTACGTTGTTGTAGTAAAAATAATCCAGCCATTTGGTAAAAACTTGTAAATAGTCAGTTATTTTTTCACAAAGGACTTGCACTTCTGTTTATTTGTGATATACTTAACCAGTAAACAATTTAATTAACCAGTTAAGGAAGGTAAGTGATATGAAGAAAAAGAGAATAACAATAATTGGAATCTTGCTGATTTTAGCTTGTGCAATTGTCGGTGGTATCTGGTTCAATGAACATGAGAAACAGAAGTCTGGTGATATCGAGGTGGTGGCCACTTTCTACCCCATGTATGAATTCACTAAAAATGTCCTAGGAGATCAGGGACATGTTAGTTTGCTCATAAAGGCAGGTAAGGAGCCTCATGACTTTGATCCTTCGACCAAGGATGTGGCAACGATCCAAAAGGCTGATGCTCTCGTTTATGATAATGAGAGTATGGAAACCTGGATACCTAAAGTGAAGAAATCCATCGGTAAGGATAAGACTGATTTTATTCGAGCTACCGGTAATATGGTTCTCTTGGCTGGAAGCGAAGAAGAAGGTAAAGAAGAAGGACATGAAGGCCATCATCATGAATTTGATCCCCATGTATGGTTATCACCACAACGGTCCATTAAACTGGTAGAAAATATTCGTGATAGCCTATCTAAGAAGTATCCCAACAAGGCTAAAATTTTTAAGAAAAACGCCGCAACTTATATTAAAAAACTGGAAGCCTTAGATAAGGAATACAGTTCAGCCCTTTCTGCTGCTAGGCAGAAGAGCTTTATCACCCAGCATGCTGCTTTTGCTTACCTAGCATTGGATTATGGCCTCAACCAAATCCACATCAATGGTATTTCTGCAGAAAGTGAACCATCAGCCCAGCATTTAGCCAATTTATCCCAACAGGTTAAAGATTCCGGCATTAAATACATTTATTTTGAAGAAAATGCCTCATCAGCTGTTTCGGAAACCTTAGCCAAAGAAGCTGGTGTTGAAACCTTGGTTTTGAATCCTATCGAAAGTTTGACCGAAGGAGAGATGAAGGGTGGTCAAGACTACTTGTCCATCATGCGACAAAATCTGAAGAATTTGCGGAAGACAACAGATAGTCAAGGGCAAGAAGTCCCAGCAAAGGAAGCTGAAAAGACTGTTCAAAAAGGCTATTTCAAGGATACCGATGTTACAGATCGCAGGTTATCTGACTGGACTGGCAGTTGGCAGTCAGTTTATCCTTATCTTCAAGATGGTACCTTGGATCAAGTCTGGGACTATAAGGCCAAACTCAACAAGGATATGACAGCCAAAGAATACAAAGATTACTATACCAAGGGTTATAAAACGGCTGTTGAAGCTATCTCTATTAATGGTAAGAAAAATCAGGTAACCTTCACCCAACATGGTAAAAAACATACCTACACTTACAAATATGTTGGCTATAAGATTTTAACCTATAAGAAAGGGAACCGTGGTGTTCGCTACCTCTTTGAAACTAAAGATAGTAAGGCTGGAGAATTCAAATACATCCAGTTTAGTGATCATAATATTTCAGAGACTAAGGCAGCCCATTTCCATCTCTTTTGGGGCGATTCCGATCAAGATACGATTTTAAAGGAGATGGACAACTGGCCGACCTACTACCCTAAGGACATGACAGGACATGAGATTGCTCAAGATCTCGTTGTTCACACCTAAGTCGAAAAACTGAGCTGAAAATAATTCCAGCTCAGTTTTCTTTTTTAGATAGAGAAAAAACAGCTCATCAGAGCTGTTTTCAATCTTATTTGAGGCCGTATTTTTTGTTGAAGCGATCGACACGTCCATCTGCTTGTGTGAACTTTTGACGTCCAGTGTAAAATGGATGTGAATCTGAAGAAATTTCAACACGTACCAATGGGTAAGTTTCACCTTCGAATTCAACAGTCTCTTTAGAAGGTTTTGTTGAACCACTAAGGAACTTGTAACCTGTAGTTGTATCAAGGAATACGACTGGACGGTATTCTGGATGGATATCTTTTTTCATTCTTTTAAATTTCCTTTCTGCCATAGCTCTTTTAAGCCATAGTTTAATAACTATTCTAGTTTAACAAAGTTCCCTAACTTTGGCAAGACTTTTGGTCAAATTCTTTAAGGTTTTTAGTGAGAAGATGCACCAGAAGTAGCATCGGCATCAGGTTGGGATCCGCTGTTAGAAGAAGATGCACCGGAAGTAGCATCAGCACTGGCAGGTCCGGCAGCTGGGGCTGTTCCACCAGCCAAATGTTGACCAGTAGTTTCCAGATACCAGTCTAACCAAGGCTTGAAGTTGAAGACAATTTCATTAATGCCTGCATAAGAACCGTCATCATAGTACATAGCTTGGTAATTATGGGTATTGAGGACAGCTGGATTGGGATTAGGAATTAAGGTCCGAACGACTTCTTGATCGCCATTGCGCAGAGTACCAATAACCCATTCAACATTTTTCATTCGATTAGCTGGTAGGCTGTTGTGGACTGTTGACAAACGGCTGCCTGACTGTGATGGAACACGTTTTGCAAACATGGTTTCTGGGTCTTGGTGAGCATTATTGTAGTAGAGAAATTGGTTGTTATCATCCGCATAGGTCAATTCAAAAGGCATAGACTTGAGGAACATATTGATTTGATCGACAGTTAGGATGCCATGGTCAAGCTTGACATAGGTATTACCCGAGACAGCACCAGTAATTTCGGCCACTTTTTCAACCCAGTCTGGATCATCAGGATCAACTTCGGTTACAGTGGTTGCAATTGGATGGTTACAATCCAAATCTTCTGGTTCGATAGGTTTTGGTTTTTTCAATTTTGAAACGACCTCCACATATTTAACAAAGTTATCTAAGCAGGTACTAAGAAAATCAACAGTTCCTTGGTTGATGATATCACCATTATCATCAAAGGCTTCTTTTGCCTTGCCCAAGAGAAATTCATTACCGGGTAGGGTGTAAGCATTGACACCAGGTGCATCTAAAATTTTTCTCAGATGGACCTGAGCTCGTGAAGTTCCTTGATCATAGTAGGAAGCTCCGACAATCATGACGGGTTTGTTTTCAAAGGGATGGAGGTTGAAAGATAGCCATTCTAAAGTGCTCTTAAGTGCCGGTGTGATGGTATGATTATGCTCTGGTGTTGCAATGATGACACCATCAGCTCGGGTAATTTTATTATAGAGGTATCGGACTGCAAAGGAATCCGACTGGTCCTCGTCTTGATTGAACATTGGAACATCTTTGATTTCCAAAAGTTCTAGTTCGAACTGAAATTTAAAGTGCCGACGAATATATTCCAGCAGCATGCGGTTATAAGATGTTTCTGCGTTTGAGCCTACAAGTCCAACAAATTTCATCGTCATTTTTTATCCTCCCCTTTAATTCAACGTTTCCCAGTTAAAGTTTTCAGCCTCTTTTTTCAAGAGTTCTTTGGCATGAGACATCTTTTCTGTCATTTTTACAAAAATTCGGAAGTCATCGAAAATAGCATCCAATTTTTGACTGGTTTCAATGTCATTGAGCTCCCCTTTAGGATCAAAGGCTTGTAAGGAATGAGATAAAAGAAATTCATCAGGGAGAACATTGGCTTTGAGTTCTGGGGCATTGAGAATTTGTCGCAATTGGAGCTGGGCACGAGAAGAACCCAGGGTCCCATAGGAAGCTCCTGTAATCATGACTGGTTTGTTAAGCATGGGATAGATACCATAGGAGAGCCATGCCAGGGCATTCATCAGAACCGCAGGGACAGAGTGATCATATTCGGGTGTTCCAATAATCACCCCGTCTGCGGCTTCAATTTTAGCAGCCAGCTGTCTAACGGTTTCAGGTAGTATGCGATCCGCAGGTTTATTAAAGAGAGGTAAGTCCTTAATTTCAACCAACTCGATGTCTGCCTTGTCAGTAAAATGTTTTTGAATATATTGTAACAGCTGCCGGTTAGTAGATTTCTTAGAATTTGTTCCAACAATTCCGATAATTTTCATAATGTGACCTCCTTTTGAATGCAATGTTATTGTAGCAAAAAAGAACCTCTTTTGAAAGCGCTAAGAAACTGTATTCACAACTTTAAATTCTTAGCGTCAGCTGGGAAAAGCGACCATAAGGTCGCTCAAAACAGACAGTTGCCGCCGTGGTAAAAAGACGATTGCCTCTATTTAAGTCAATCGTCGAGGGGATTTTCAAGACCCTAGGCTTGAAAATGAGCAATGGAACTCCGTTAGGAGGTCGCTTGCGTCCCTACCGCATAAGGCTAACTGTCAAAAAAATGTGAATACAAGTTCTTAAAAAATATTTGAATTAGCTTTTCAAGATTGGCAGGTTAGAGCTAGGGAAGATCTGGTTTTCATTGGTCACGACTATAGCAGCTAAATCTGGTACTCGGATGACTTCTGTCAAAATTTCTGATGGGGATTTACCAAAGAGACGAGTAGTCCAGATTTCCCCGTCAACCGATAGCTTGGAAACAATGGTTAGACTGACTGTCTGGCAATCGACAGGATAGCCAGTCTGACTGTCAAAGATATGGTGGTAAGTTTTTCCTTGGTAGGTAAAAGTACGCTCGTAAATGCCTGAAGTGACCACTGATTGGTCGCGGACGGAAAGAATGGCTAAGTGATTCCCTCGAGGAAGGCCGGGATTTTGAATACCGATACGCCAGTTTTGATCTGGATTATGATAGGCAGGTCCGAATGTTAAGACATTGCCCCCTAGATTGATGAGGCCAGCAGGGACACCTTGTTTTTTCAAAAATTCCATAATTCGGTCGGCAATATAGCCCTTGGCCAAAGCTCCTAGGTCAATTTTCATGCCAGCCTTGGCTAGAAAGACAGAGGAATTTTTCTCATCCAGAATAATTTTTCTAGGATCAATCAGAGCTAACTTGGCTGTTATTTCCTCTTGACTGGGAACCTTAGCATCGTCAAAACCAATTCGCCAGGTTTGAATCAGTGGACCGATGGCAATATTAAGATGACTGCTAGGGGCCAGACTGTGCTTTTTTCCCAGAGCAATCAGTTCAAAAAGCTGAGGATGGACTACGACAGCCTCAGTACCTGCCGACCGATTAATAGCCATTAATTCAGACGAATCATCATTAGCAGAAAAGCGATGGTTATAAAGATAAAGGAGTTCTTCGGCTTCATCCAAAATAGGTTCTGGATTTGCGTGGTAAATAGAGATATCAATAGTTGTCCCCATTAAATAAACTTGCCGATTAGTTAGTGTTAGCATGGGCAACAGCCTCTGTAATCTCTCGGTAAATTTGCTCGTTTTCTTCTAGGCTGTAAGAATTAGCTCCACTGGCAAGAGGGTGGCCACCGCCATCATGTCGTTTAGCAATTTCATTGATAACGACCTTTTTACTGCGGAGACGAACTCGGTAGTAGCCCTCAGGCTGCTCAACGAAGATAGCCCAAGATTGTACAAGGTCAATCTTGCCTGGCGTGCTGACAATGGCTGAGCTTTCAGCATCACTGACGTCAAACTCCTCCAGAACCTGACGAGTTAGGAGCAGACGGGCAGCCCCATTTTCATCAATGTCCAAATGGTCGAAGACATAGCCCTGCAGTTTAGCAATTTTGAAGGGGAAACTATCCATTTGACGAGAAATAGCCGCAAAATCAAAATCAAATTCTCGCAAATCAGCTGCAATTCTCAAAGTCTTAGGGCTGGTTGCATCGTAGAGGAAGCGACCGGTATCGCCAACAATACCAGCATAGAGGAGGCGAGCAGCCTCGCTAGTTAGCTCAAGACCAGTTTTTTGGGCAAAATCAGTGATGATTTCGCTGGCTGAAGAAGCTTGAGTATTGACATAGAGTAGGTCACCATAAGGGTCCTCATTAGGATGGTGGTCAATTTTAATCAGACAATCCCCACGCTCAAAACGCTCATCATCAATGCGGGGCGTATTGGCAGTATCTGTTACGATAACTAAAGCACCTTGGTAGGCGCTGTCAGCAACAGAATCCATCTTGCTCAGCCAGCCTAAACTCGGTTCATCACTGCCTGTCGCCAGCACAGTTTTATCAGGAAAGTTATAGCGTAAAATTTCCCGCAGCCCCAACTGACTGCCTAAGGCATCAGGGTCAGGCCTTTGATGACGGTGAATAATAATCGTATCGTAAGTTTTAATTTTTTCCAGAATCTGGTTGAAAGTCATAATCTTCTTCCTTAAATGCTTTTTATGCTATTATAGCACGGAATACTTCCATTGCTTGAAAAATAGTAAAAAAGAATCTATATATGGTTAAAATGAATTTGATATATTTGGTAAAATATAAAATGTCAAAGAAATTAGAAAAGAAGAGTACTACGAACAGCGATTAGCCTAATACTGTCACGAACTGATAGGAGTTGCCGCTTAACACCACACAAATGAGAGAGTGGGACAAAAATCGATAATTCAAAGAATTTGATTTCGTTGTTCCACCTCCGCACAGTTAGTTAGGATAGCAGCTATCACATGCATAGCAAAGGATAAGGATATCCAATCAACCACTGCGCCTAGCAAATAAATAAGGCTGAGAACTTTTGTCTCATCCTCTTCAAATGTAACGACATTGCAGAAAGAAAGCAAAGTTCCAACTGACATGCCTCTTTTTCCGATGTGTTTAGCTTGAGTATAAAAAGTAGAAAGAAGCAGATGAATGAATTTATCATTTAATTTAAGTGTAGCAAATGCTTATAAAAATAAGTCCCAAAGGGCCAGAGTGCTGACTGAAACTTGGGTGGCCCGTAATAGTTACTGTCCCAATTGCGGTTATGCCCCAATACATGAATTTGAAAATAACCGACCAGTTGCAGACTTTTGGTGCCCTTCTTGTGCGGAGGAATTCGAGCTTAAAAGCAAAAATGGAAAGTTTTCATCAACTATTGTAGATGGAGCTTATCAAACGATGATAGCCAGGATTAAGTCAAATAATAATCCTAATTTTTTCTTCTTAAATCACACCAAAGAAATGACTGTTAGCAATTTCATCGTCATACCTAAGCATTTTTTCACTCCTGAAATAATTATAAAGCGTAAGCCTTTATCTCCAAATGCTAAACGAGCTGGATGGGTCGGTTGTACTATTGATATGAGTAAAATATCAGAAAGGGGAAAAATTTTTTTAGTCAGTAATGGAAGAGTGATAAATCCTGATTTAGTTCAAGAAAAATTTCAGAAAACATTGTTTTTACGCCATCAATCTATTGATAAGAGAGGGTGGTTATTAGAAATGCTAAAATGTTTAGATAAAATTTCTGATAATGAATTTACGCTGAAAGACATATATACTTTCGAAGCAGAGTTTAAACAAAAGTATCCGGACAATCACTATATTAAAGAAAAAATTCGACAACAATTGCAAATATTACGTGACCAAAGTATTATTGAGTTTTTGGGAAAAGGAAGGTATAGAAAGTTGTGAGCTTTTGGATTAGATAGACAACCAATTTCTAACTTGGATTTGGTTAATCCGCTTAAAGAGGTAATCTCTGTATCTGATTGGTTGTTAAGCAAAAAATTAGGTGCCATAGCTAAATAAGCCCAGCACCTTTTAAAATCATTTTATTTTATTTTCTTATACTCAGCTCCAATCCCACGTTGAACAGCTGGACGTTGAGCAATTTTCTCAGTCCAAGCTTGTAGGTTCTTGTATTCTTGGACATTAAGAAAGATACCAGCCTTGTCCCAAATCTTGTCTTGGGCCAGACGGCCGTACCAAGACCAAATGGCGATATCAGCAATGCTATAGGTGTCTCCTGCAATATAAGGTTTCTTGGCTAATTCTTTATCGAGCAGGTCCAGTTGGCGCTTAGCTTCCATGGCAAAACGATTGATGGCATATTCGATTTTTTCAGGCGCGTAGTGGAAGAAATGTCCAAAACCGCCACCGAGGAAGGGCGCTGCGCCTGTCTGCCAGAAGAGCCAATTGAGAACTTCGTTACGCCCAACCGGATCTTTGGGGATCAGCTGATCAAACTTTTCTGCAAGGTAGAGCAGGATGTTGGCAGATTCAAAGACGCGTACAGGGCTTTCTCCAGATAAGTCTAAAAGGGCAGGAATTTTTGAGTTAGGATTGATAGCGACAAAATCAGAGCCAAACTGGTCACCATCACCGATAGCAATTTTGAAGAGATCATAGCCTGCTTCTTTAACACCTAACTCTTTTAATTCCTCAAACATAATAGTAGCCTTGATACCATTAGGTGTCCCCAGAGAATAGAGCTGAAAAGGCTGTTCTCCCTTTGGCAGATGCTGTTCAAAGCGGGCACCTGCTGTCGGCTGATTGATGGAGCCCCAAGCTCCACCAAGGTTAGCTGGATTTTCCCAAACTTCTGGTAATTGATATTCTGACATAGTCATAGCCTCCATTTTTTTATTTGGCTTTATCCTAACAGAAATAAAAAAAGAATACAAAAAATTGGCGCAGCAGGACTGGCTCGGCTAATCCAGTCACTTGAAATTCCTCAATTTTATGTTAAGATAGTAAAAATTCTTGGAGAAAGGAAACAATATGTATCAGCAGCTAGCAAAAACAGAACTTCATTGTCATTTGGATGGTTCACTCTCCTTATCAGCCATTCGTCAGTTAGCCCAGCTGGCCGAGATTGACATTCCAGAATCTGACCAGGAGCTAAGGAGTTTAGTGACTGCTCCGGAACATTGCCAAAATCTAATGGATTATCTGAAGACATTTGATGTTATCCGTCCGCTCCTACAAACTCAAGAGGCTCTGGAGTTGGCAGCCTACGACGTGGCTCGTCAGCAGGCTGAAGAAAATGTCATTTATAGTGAAATTCGTTTTGCTCCTGAATTATCCATGGATCAAGGCTTGACAGCCAGTCAAACAGTCAAGGCTGTCCTAGCAGGCCTGCAGCGGGCTCATGAAGAGTTTGGCATTGTCAGTAAGACTATAGTTTGTGGCATGCGGCAATCGAATCCTGAGTTGACTTGGGAAATTCTATCAGAAGTTGCAGACTTAGCTCCCCAAGGCTTAGCTGGTTTTGATTTTGCTGGAGATGAGCATGCCTTTCCGCCTGCCAAAATCGAAAAGCTCATCAAAAAAGTTCAAGAACTGGGCTATCCCCTGACCCTACACGCTGGTGAGTGTGGCTGTCCCCATCATATTGTCCAAACCTTAGAACTGGGTATCAAGCGAATGGGCCATGCGGCAGCTATTACCCATCACCCAGAGATTATCACTGAATTTGTTGGAAAGGGAGCAACGGCTGAGCTCTGCCTGACCAGTAATCTCCAAACCAAGGCTGTTCCTAGTTTAGTTGATTATCCTTATCAGGAGCTCCTCAAAGCAGGTGCTAAGATTACTATTAATACCGACAATCGGACGGTTTCTGACACTAATTTAACCAAAGAGTATGAGCTTTTTAACCGTTACTTTGCAACCAGCTCTGCTGATTTTCTAACCTTCAATCAAAATGCAATCTCAGCTGCCTTTATTAATCAAGAGGAGAAAGAGTATTTATCTAAAAAGCTAGAAGAAGCCTATCAGCCTTACTTATAAGATTTGCGTCTACTAAAAAGTTCTCTAATGTGCTATAATCATCTCAATGATTATTTGGAGGAAACTATGGCTTTAGCTAAAATTGTTTATGCAAGTATGACAGGCAATACTGAAGAAATTGCAGATATCGTGGCAGAGAAGTTAGAGGAATTGGGACATACCGTTGATGTAGATGAGTGTACCACTGTCGATGCCGCTGACTTTGAAGATGCTGATATGGCTATTGTTGCTACCTATACTTATGGAGACGGTGATCTTCCTGATGAGATTGTTGATTTCTACGAAGATTTAGCTGATGTTGATCTAAGTGGCAAGATCTTTGGTGTGGTCGGTTCAGGGGATACCTTCTACGATTACTTTTGTAAATCTGTTGATGAATTTGAAGATCAATTTGCTTTGACAGGCGCTACCAAGGGCGCCAATTCTGTCAAGGTTGATCTAGCAGCAGAAGACGAAGATATTGAAAATCTCGAAGCCTTTGCTCAAGAAATGTCAGCAAAATTAGGCTAATACTCAAAGAAAATCAGACAGCGGAGGGCATACAGGACAAAAGCTTTGGGAAACTTTTTGAGTTTTCGAAAATGGATAAAGCCGGGCTTCTCTCAAAAGTCGAACAAGCTGAAGTCAATGACGTATCATTGTGATTTTCAAGGAGTGTAAATAGTAGTAGAGGAATCGGCAGAAATTGTCGGTTCCTTTTTCGTGAAAATTCCTTGCAAAGAGGTTATAATGAAAAAGACCCTTTAGGGTCTAGTGTAGATTTTTAGGGGATGAGACGCAATCAATAGGACAGAGCCGTTGATTAAGCTCACCTCTGCGCCGTTGCTTGTGAACGTTTCAATAGCCCTTCAGAGGGTTTTACCCAGTAAAGAATTCAGCGATTGCTTTCGCTGGCTGGTGACAGGCTAAATGCTAAAGCATGCAGCCTATCATCACAAATCAACTACGAGGTGAAACTACCAAATTTAAAAATTAATGCAGCTGGTGATTTTACGCCAGCCTTTCCAGAATAGATGGAGGAAATATGGCTAAGAATAGAGATTACGCTTTTGGCTTCCACGACGATGTCAGCGCCCTAGTTTCGACAGGTAAGGGCTTGACCGAGGAAGTCGTTCGAGAAATTTCCCGAGTTAAAAATGAGCCAGACTGGATGCTGGCCTATCGGCTCAAGTCCTTAGAGCTTTTTCATCAGCTTCCTATGCCTGAGTGGGGCCCTGACCTATCAGGTATCAATTTTGATGATATTATCTACTATCAAAAACTGTCCAAGGACCGTTCACGTTCTTGGGAAGAGGTACCTGATAAAATTAAGGAAACCTTTGATCGTTTAGGGATTCCTGAGGCTGAAAAGCAGTACCTGTCGGGTGCCGCTGCCCAGTATGAATCTGAAGTGGTCTACCACAATATGAAGGAAGAGTTTGAAAAGCTGGGTATTGTCTTTACTGACACTGATACAGCTTTGCAGCAGTATCCAGAGCTCTTCAAAGAATACTTCGGTACGGTCATTTCCAATGCCGAGCATAAATTTGCGGCTCTCAATGGTGCAGTTTGGTCAGGTGGCACCTTTATCTATGTGCCAAAGGGGGTTCAGTGTCCGATGCCGGTGCAGACCTATTTCCGAATCAACAGTGAAAATGCTGGTCAGTTTGAACGTTCCCTCATGATTGTTGACGAAGGAGCTTCTATCCAATATATCGAAGGCTGCACAGCACCGTCATATACGACTAACAGTCTGCATGCTGCCAGCGTAGAAATCGTTGTTAAGCGCGATGCTTCCTTCCGCTATACGACCATGCAGAACTGGTCGGATAATGTTTATAATCTGGTAACCGAGCGGGGAATCGTTGAAGAAAACGGTACGCTGGAGTGGATTGATGGCAATCTTGGTAGTAAGGTTAATATGAAATACCCTTGTTCCCTTCTCAATGGGCCCCATGCCCGTTGTTCCGTTCTGTCCATGGCTTTTGCCAACTACGGCCAACACCTAGATGCTGGTTGTAAGGTTTATCACAACGCTCCGAACACTTCCAGTACCCTGATTTCTAAATCAGTTGCTAAGGATGGCGGTCGAACTGACTATCGCGGAACGGTCCGCTTTGCTGCAAATAGTAAGGGCTCTAAGTCTCATATCGAGTGCGACACCATTCTCATGGATGAGGAATCAAGCTCAGATACTATTCCTTTCAATGAAATTCATAACTCAGATGTGGCTTTGGAACACGAAGCTAAAGTTTCCAAAGTTTCTGAGGAACAACTCTATTATCTGATGAGTCGAGGCATCAGTGAAGAAGATGCCACAGCCATGATTATCAATGGCTTTATGGATCCAATTACCAAGGAACTTCCGATGGAATACGCCGTCGAACTTAACACCCTCATCAATATGAGTATGGAAGGATCAGTTGGGTAGCGGAAGCATCTAAGTTGATATTTAAAGTCTTGCTAGATTATGGCATAGAGTGTCTTGCTGATTTTTCTTACTAATGCAAAGGGGAAGGGCAAAAACTCGTCCATTATCCCTGTTTTGAAATAAACTCTTGGCGCAGTGGTTGGAAGCTATCCCTTGTATGGTAGTTAAACAGTCCAGTGGACTGTTTAAGATGGACGCTTAAAAACTAAGAAGCTCCGGCTACAGAAAGCCAATCAGCAGTGGTTCATTGGTGCTAAAGCACCTAATGAAACTGTACAGGGGTAAGACTTCTTGGCTTAGCCAACAAGTCTTACTAGTTTTACTCCCAACCACTCTGCGTCAAACTGTTATTACTGCAAAAATAGAAGTCTGGGATACTTTTCCCAGCCCCTAGCTTACTTGAATTTCGGCTATCAATCCCCTATAATAAGCCTATGTCATTGAAGAAAATAAATTTAAGAGGGCGGAGTCTACGACGCCTCATTGCCCTTTTGGGTCTGGTTATCGGGCTATTTTATCTGTCTTTCTTCCTTTACCGTTATCGAGATAATCTCAGCGCTTTCTTTAATCTTGAGCAGCAGGTTCTTTCCCTTGGCCGTCAATTCTCGTCAGCTAATGCGGTTAATTTTTGTGTTTTAATTCTGCTGACGGCACTGGGGTCAGCTGTTCCTTTCCTGTCCAATGCTGTACTTGCAGTTTTCAATGGGGTCGTTTTTGGACCGTGGCTGGGGCTACTGATGAATCTAATAGCTAACAGCCTAGGAAATTTTCTAGCCTTAAAAATTCTATCTAAAATTACTATCATAGAACGAGAGAAAAGCTTTTCTGAAAAGCTAGACTTCTTGAAGAAAATTGACAATCCCTATCTCGCTATTAGTCTTGGCTACATGGTGCCTATCTTTCCTACTCTTTTGGTTAATTATTTAGTCATCGAGTTGGACTTTCCTCTGAAAAAATGGTGGCCGTGTGTGTTAGTCGGGGTCTTTCCCACTTCTTGTTTATATGCCTTTGGTGGAGATGCCATTCTCAAGAGAAATATCAAGCGAGTCTTCATCCTCCTGGTTCTAGCCCTCTTGGTCTACCTTCTAGCAAGGGCTTACATAAATAAGCGAAGAGCCTAGTTTTACTTTACAGGGCTCTTTTTGTTATAATTTATTTATTTAAAACATAGATACCTTTTCTATTGAGGAAGGTTTTTCTGCTAAGGAGGATAAGATGGATTTAGAAGTCATTCGACAAAATATCGACAAAATTGATAAGGAATTGGTAACCTTGATTGAAAAGCGAATGAATTTGGTCAGCCAGGTCGCAGCCTATAAGAAGGAAACAGGACAACCTATCTATGATCAGGCGCGTGAAGAAGCTATCTTAGACAAGGTAGCTGGCCTAGTCCAAAACAAGGGTCTTGAGCCCTTTATCCGCGCAACCTTTACGGATATTATGAAAGAATCGCGGGCCTATCAAGCTCAAGAATTGAGCTAGTCTGAACTCAGATTGTACTCTCTCAATCAAGTTTTCGACTGTTGAGAAATTGCCTCAAATTTTGGTCATGGAGGAAATTCGTGTTAACATCACTAAAAAATAATTCTTTACTAGTTGCCACAGCCACCATCATTGGTCTAGTAATCGGTGTTATTGATATGGTCTTCGGTCGTGTTCTGATCCTTGTCAGCGATTTTCGTGATAACCATTTAGTCTGGACCTTACCCTTCCTTGCTCTTGCTGGGCTGCTCAGCGTTTGGCTCTATCAGCGATTCGGCGACGAAGCTGGTAAGGGGATGGGATTGGTCTTTGAAGTAGGTCACGATGAAAGGGACAGCATTCCTAAAGTCTTAATTCCTTTGATTATGGTAGCAACTTGGCTGACACATCTTTTTGGAGGAAGTGCCGGACGAGAAGGTGTAGCTGTGCAGATTGGGGCAACAGTCTCGCATTGGTTTGGCAAACGCATTCCGCTGGAAAATAACTCTCGTATTTTCTTAGTGACAGGGATGGCAGCTGGTTTTGCTGGTCTTTTTCAAATTCCCTTAGCCGCAACCTTTTTTGCTCTTGAAGTGCTAGTAGTCGGAGAATTAGCTTTTTCAGCACTTTTACCAGTCTTAATTGCTTCTTTAGTAGCCAGTCAGACTTCCTATGCTCTGGGCTTGGAAAAATTTGCAGTACCAGTCTCTGCTCATCTGGACTTGAGTCCAGTTGTCATTGGGAAATTGCTTCTTTTGGGTCTCTGCTTCGGCCTTGTGGGTAACCTCTTTGCGGCCAGCCTGGTTTGGACCAAGAAACAAGCCTATGCTTTTTTCAAAAATCCCTATTGGCGGATTGCTGCCATCAGTCTCTGTCTGACAGTCTTGCTTTTTTTGCTTGGGCAAGGACGCTATACGGGATTGGGGACTAATTTGATTTCAGACAGTCTCCTAGGTGGTAAGATTTATCCTTGGGACTGGTGCCTTAAATTAGTCCTGACAGTCCTGACCCTTGCAGCTGGTTTTCAAGGAGGAGAAGTGACACCGTTGTTTGCAGTAGGAGCCAGTCTCGGAGCAGTTTTAGCAGGCCTCTTTAATCTTCCAGTGGCCCTCGCAGCGGGACTAGGTTATGTCAGTGTCTTTGGTTCAGCTACCAATACCCTCCTAGCTCCAATTTTACTGGGCGGTGAGGTCTTTGGCTTTGCCAATACGCCCTACTTTGTCATCGTGGTAATAGCTGCTTTTCTCTTTAGTCATAAACATACGATTTATGCCTTGCAAAAACGCTAATCATAGTGTAAAATGTTTCTATGTGTGCAATGGACACACGAAAATACGGCTAATCCGCTGGGACAGGCACCTAAGATTAGTAAGATAGGAGAACAATAAATGAATCCATTAATCCAAAGTTTGACTGAAAATCAACTGCGTACTGACATTCCTGACTTCCGCCCTGGTGACACTGTTCGTGTTCACGCTAAGGTTGTCGAAGGTAACCGTGAACGTGTTCAGATTTTTGAAGGTGTGGTTATCTCACGTAAAGGTCAAGGTATCTCAGAAATGTACACTGTTCGTAAGATTTCAAGCGGTATCGGTGTTGAACGTACTTTCCCAGTTCACACACCGCGTGTTGAAAAGATTGAAGTCATTCGTCACGGTAAAGTGCGTCGTGCTAAATTGTACTACCTTCGTGCTCTTCAAGGTAAGGCTGCGCGTATCAAGGAAATCCGTAAATAAGAAACAGTTCAGTGAGCTGTTTAGGTTGAAGAAAATGGTTATTTCTTCAACTTTTTTATTTGTAAGATAAAAACTCTTAGAATGCTGAGCAATCAACAATTCTAAGAGTAGTCAATATTATCTATCATTCCAGAGTTTTTAAAATAAGTTTTGTCCATGTTTTGAACAGTCCATTAGGCTGTTTTTTTTATTTTTCTTCAGAATTTGATGACTTATCTTCTAAATGATTTGATAAGTTTTTGAACATGTCATTCAGAGTTAACAGACGTTTTTCAACTTTTTTAACAGAGGCTTCTAAAGTAAATCCCTCTTCTAACATTTCTTGGATTAAAAGTATTTTTTTGATGTTCATATAATCATAACGTCTGGTTGTCCCTTCCTTATCCTTCTGAGATTGGATAATTCCTTTTTCCTCCCAATAGCGGATTTTTCGAATAGGAATACCAGTGATTCGAGAAACTTCACCGATACCGACAACTAATTTTTTTAAGAGTTCCACATCCAATAATGCTGAGTAATCTTCGTTTCTTTTCTCCATAAAACAAGCCCTTTTTAGTCTATATAAGTTTTTCTGATAGCTCTATTTTACAATATTGAGAGTTAAAGGACAATTTTTCTTGACTATCAAAAACATTTAATCTACAATTGTTGTAGATTAAATACAATAATTGTTTATTTATTGCAAAAAGGAGCTTGACATGAGAAAAAATCGAGTCAACAGAAACGAAGTGATTTTAGCAACGTTACTATTTTGGTGTGGTCTTGTAGTTGTCGCCAGTAATTATATAACGATTCCTTTAATGTCTGTTTTTAATCAGCAGTTTCATGCCAGTTCAGAACAAACAGCCTTGTTAGGAACAAGCTTTTCCTTTGCTTATGCTTTTAGTTGTCTTTTAGTTGGAGTTTTATCTAACCAATTTGGCAGAAAAAGAATGATGGTTGGAGGCTTGATTTTATTGTCAGTCGTTACTGTTATCATTCCCTTTGGAAACCAGCTGTCTTGGTTAATTGTGGGACGGATGATTCAAGGAATAGCTGCATCTAGTTTTGCTCCCGTTGCTGTTATCTATATTTCTGAGAAATTTTCAAAAGGCTTTAAGGGGACAGTCGTAGGCCTCGTCAGTGCTAGCTTTTTGATTTCAGCGATTGTAGGCCAAATTGTCAGTGCTTATATTAGCCAGTTACTGAATTGGCAAGCAGTCTTCTATATATTTGGAATGATTTATTTGTTAACGGCTCTTATCTTATTTACCTATGCTGCGCCCGTTTCTAAACAAAATCAAGGAATTCATTTTTCTCAACTTTTGCACCAGTATTGGAAGGTATTAAGAAAAAAGAACTTAGCTAAACTTTATCTGATTGCACTCACGTTATTGTTTGTCTTTGTAGCTTTTTACACCGTTTTAGAAAACTATTCAGTTCATATACTTCATTTGAGTAAGACTATGGTTTTCAGGATAAGGGCTTTGGGGATTGTCGGTATGATGTTTGCTCCCTTGGCGGATAAATTGGCCAAAATGTTTGATATAAAACGAGTACTCATCTTGTCTTTGCTGTCTTCGCTTCTATCTCTTTTTATTGTTGCTGTTTATCCCTATCTCAATGTGTTGATTGTAATGAGCCTTTTATTTGTAGCCGGAATTTCAATCATTGTTCCCGTTTTAATTATTTTAGTGGGAAAATTTGGGCAGGAGCAAGCTGGAATCGCTGTTTCTTTTTATACCTTCACTTTGTTTTTAGGTGCCAGTTTTGGACCGCTTGCAGGAGTTCAGCTATTGACCTTGTTAGGGGAAAAAATAACCTTTTTGACCTTAGCACTGATATTGTTATTTAGTATGCTGATGGCATTTACTTTGGAGATTAAAGGAGAACAATAATATGCAGAAGGTATTAGTATTAGGCGCAACCGGCAGAACGGGAAGCTTGGTCATAGAAGAATTGTCTAAATACAAGTCTATTCAGCTCGTTGCTGGCCTAAGAAAGCCGGAAGATAAGGGGCGGCTGCCTAGGTTAAAGGCAGCGATAGAGACAGCAGTGATTGATATTGATGATGTCTGCAGTCTGCGCAAAGTTTTGATTGACAGCGACATTGTTATTCAAGCTATTCGCCTACGAGAAGATATATCAAAAGATGCTTTAATTGATCTGGATCGACGGATTCAGCAAGCTCTTAACCCCTCAAAGAAAACTCATCTGGTCACGGTTGGAGGTGCTGGATCTCTAAAATTAGCGAATAATCGGCGCTTTTGGGAAGATGAACATTTTCCAAGACAAACTCTACCTAGAGGAATTGCTCACGCTAAACTGAGAGACTATTTGGAAGAGTCATCTTTTGATCATACTTGGACCTATTTGATTCCTCCGCCAGTTTACATTGCACAAGGAGTAAGAAGCAATAGTTATGATTTCTATCCTTCAGCACAAAGAGAAGAATTTTTTCTCAATAAATCTATTTCTTATGCAGATTTTGCCTTGGCGATAGCAGATGCTGTAATGGAAGAGTGGCAGGGTGTTTACTTAATTTCAGGAAAGGAATAGCCTCACGTTTTAATTGCTTGAATCAGCTTCTTAGGGTTGCATTCGTTTTTAGTCTAGGGTACAATAGAGGAAGCTGATGTGTCTCCTTAGTTAAATGGATATAACAACTCCCTCCTAAGGAGTAGTTGCTGGTTCGATTCCGGCAGGGGATATATTTGAAAGCAAGAATAGTAGGAACTGAGAACTTACGACTCAGTTTTTTAATTTTATGCAGTATGAGTGCAAGTGGCTAATACTGGGTCTCAAACTCATATATAGTAGTGAAAATCATATTCATCCATCTTTTGCAGGCTGATTATTGTTAATCTCTGCATACTGCAGAGAATTAAGCTAGCGCAGCCACCGCTATTGGCACATTTTGAGCTTACTATTTACATTCTAGTTTTGTGAGGGTATTTTTATTTTCTTGTTCCTTTGAAATAATCATGCTACAATATCTTGTATAGAAATAAACAATCCAACACAAGATATTGTAATAAAAGGAGTTTTTCTTGAAGTTTGTATATATTAGCCTGAGCGGTAATACTAAGGCCTTTGTCCAGAAGCTGGTTGATTATTTTACCTTTAACCATGCCGATATTCCAGTTGAAACTTTAGATGTCAAAGAGTTAGTCAAGGAAGGTCAGGCTTATCCTGATTTGGATCAGCCCTATATAGCCTTTCTACCAACTTATTTAGAAGGTGGAAATGGTGTGGATAATGGTGATCGAGAGATTCTAACAACTGATCTGCGTCAGCTGATCGCAAAGGGAAACAATGCCCATTATTGCTTGGGAATTATCGGAAGCGGCAATCGAAACTTTAATAACCAATTTTGTTTAACAGCTTATCAATATTCTAACCAGTTTGGCTTTCCCGTTCTTGACACTTATGAGATGCGGGGCCTGTCTGCTGATGTGGAGCGAATTGCTGGGAAGATTATGATGGCTTATGATTTAGAAAAATAGACAGACAGAAGGGGAATCAACCCCAAAATTGAAAATTTTGGGTCTCACCAGGTTCTGGTTTTAGGGTGGTGACCTGAAGCGGTCTCTCCCCAGACCATTTTAACCCACTTCTGCATAGCTCAAAAGGCTTGGGGAACCTTTTGAGGTTAGAAATAAGATGAATGACAATCATCACATTCGTTTAGGTTTTCCGCTTTGACCTTGAGGCAAAGGGAAAAACAGCCAGCAGTGATTTATTGAGGCTGGGAAGAAAGCATTTCAGCTTTCTATTTTTTAACAGTAATAACAGTTTGACGCAGTGGTTGGAGGTCCTTATCTTGGGGTGCAGTCCCATTTTCAGGCACCCCCTTAAACAGTCCACTGGACTGTTTAACTACTCTGCAATTGTTAGCGGCCATCCTAGTCAGCTGTGCGGAGATGGGACGACGAAGTCAATTTATATAAAAAATTGGTTTCTTATACGTAATCTTCAAAGATTACAATGTTTTGTGGGTGAGAGCGAAGCCATCATGGCTGTTTGCCCCACTCTCTAATGAACTGTGCAGGGGTAAGACTTCTTGGTGCAGCCAACAAGTTTTGCTCCCAGCCAACTGTGCTAAGAGTTTATCTCAAAACAGATATACTGGACGAATTTTTTGCCCAGTTTAAAAAGCTTTGTTAACTAATGATTTTAGCTTATTTATAATGATTTTCATCTAGACAAATCGTCTGAATTGTGCTACAATTCTGAATTATAAAAGGGAGGATTCCTAATGCGAGATGATATCAAGTTAAATGAGCGTGCTAAGGCTATCAGTCAAGAGTTGGTTGAAAAGTTAGAAACCGTTTATGATTCAGAGATTGAGCTGGATATTTATAATCTTGGCTTAATTTATGAAATTAATTTGGATGACAATGGCCACTGTCGGGTAGTCATGACATTTACCGATGTTGGTTGTGGTTGTACAGAGACTCTCCCACTTGATTTGGCTGATACCCTCAAAACCATCGACGGGATTGATTCTGCTACGGTCGAAGTTGTTTGGCAGCCGGCTTGGAAAATCACCCGCATCAGTCGATTTGGTCGGATCGCTCTAGGAATTAGTCCAAAGTAACTTTAGATTTCTGGAAAAGAAGTGGCTGAGACTTTGCTTTGTCTCACCTTATTTTCACTTATCTATCTAATAGAGAAGAGGAAGTTTTATGACAGATGATATGAAACAACTCCGTCATCGTTCAGCTGTTTATGACAGCATGGTTAAATCACCTAATCGTGCTATGCTGAGGGCAACGGGGATGACCGACAAAGATTTTGATACTCCGATTGTTGGAGTCATCTCAACATGGGCTGAAAATACTCCTTGTAATATCCATTTGCACGACTTTGGTAAGTTGGCCAAGGTTGGCGTTAAAGATGCTGGTGCTTGGCCAGTTCAGTTTGGAACTATTACAGTTGCTGATGGTATTGCTATGGGGACCCAAGGGATGCGCTTTTCTCTGACTTCCAGAGATATTATTGCCGACTCTATCGAAGCAGCTATGGGTGGTCACAATGCCGATGCCTTTGTCGCTATTGGTGGTTGTGATAAAAATATGCCAGGTTCCATGATTGCCATTGCCAACATGGATATCCCTGCTATCTTCGCCTATGGCGGTACCATTGCTCCGGGTAATCTGGACGGCAAGGACATTGACTTGGTTTCCGTCTTTGAAGGGGTTGGTCACTGGAATCACGGTGATATGACTGAAGAAGAAGTGCGCCAAATTGAATGCAATGCCTGCCCTGGCCCTGGTGGCTGTGGCGGTATGTATACGGCTAATACCATGGCGACAGCTATCGAAGTTCTGGGAATGAGTTTGCCAGGTTCTTCGTCGCACCCAGCTGAATCAGCTGAAAAGAAGGCAGATATTGAAGAAGCTGGTCGTGCGGTCGTCAATATGCTTAAATTGGGTCTCAAACCATCTGATATCCTGACACGTGAAGCCTTTGAGGACGCTATTACAGTCACGATGGCACTTGGTGGATCAACTAACTCAACCCTTCACCTGCTTGCTATCGCGCATGCAGCTAATGTTGAATTGACCCTAGAAGACTTTAATACCATTCAAGAAAAAGTGCCGCACCTAGCTGATTTGAAACCATCTGGCCAATATGTTTTCCAAGATCTTTATAATGTCGGTGGTGTTCCTGCTGTTATGAAATATTTATTGGCTAATGGTTTCTTACACGGTGATCGTATGACATGTACTGGTAAGACTGTTGCTGAAAACTTGGCAGCCTTCCCAGATTTAACGCCGGGTCAAAAGGTGATTATGCCGCTTGACAATCCTAAGCGCGCCGATGGTCCTCTGATTATTCTTAATGGCAATCTGGCACCAGAAGGAGCTGTTGCCAAGGTTTCTGGTGTTAAAGTCCGCCGCCACGAAGGCCCAGCTAAGGTCTTTGATTCTGAAGAAGAGGCTATTGAAGCGGTTCTGAATGACGATATTGTTGACGGTGATGTTGTCGTTGTTCGCTATGTTGGTCCGAAGGGTGGCCCTGGTATGCCTGAAATGCTGTCTTTGTCCTCTATGATTGTCGGTAAGGGACAAGGCGACAAGGTAGCCTTGATTACGGATGGTCGCTTCTCTGGCGGTACCTATGGTTTGGTTGTCGGTCACATTGCGCCCGAAGCCCAAGATGGTGGTCCGATTGCTTACCTAAGAACTGGTGACACTGTTATCGTTGACCAAGATACCAAAGAAATCACTATGAAAGTTTCTGAGGAAGAACTGGAACATCGCAAGGCTGAGACAATTATCCCACCACTTTATTCCCGCGGTGTCCTCGGTAAATATGCTCACATCGTTTCCTCAGCTTCTAAGGGTGCTGTAACGGACTTCTGGAATCGAGACGACAAATAACCGATGGAACTCTCTACTTTAGAGGACTTGAAAATAAACATGACGAATAAATGATGAGTTTGGGACAAAAGGTCTCAAACTCTTTCATTTTATGCAGCATTAACTAATTGTTTAACGCAGTAGCTTACTGGAAGTCCCCGTCTGATTAAGACAAGTTTTGAACAGTTGTTTGGCTAAGGAAGGAAAAAAATAACAGCAGGAGAGCTTCGAATAAAAAGAGGAAACGGCTGACTAAAGAGAGTCCAATCCTAATTTGGACTTTTTTTGCTACTCTAAAAATGGTAACATAATAACGATAATATTTTTGGAGGTCGCCATGAAGACTTTGCAAGCCTATTTACCTGGCTTTGCCCTGACAGCAGTTTTAGCGGTCATTGCGATGATTTTGGGGAACTTTTTCCCCTTAATTGGCTCAAGTGTTTTCGCTATTAGTTTGGGAATTTTGATTAATAATACTCTGGGTGTGAAAGATACTCTGAAACTGGGCGTTGCCTATAGCGGGAAGAAAATTCTTCAGTATTCCATTATTGTCTTGGGATTTACTATGTCCATCCAGCAGGTATCTAAAACTGGCATTTCTTCCTTAAAAATTTCGATTACGACAATCTTGATTTCCTTTTTAGTTTCTTACCTAATTGGTCACTGGCTTAAGATGTCCAAGAATTTAGAGACTTTAATTGGTTTTGGGACGGCTATTTGTGGGGGATCGGCCATTGCAGCGGCTTCGCCAATTTTAGAGGCTGAGGATGATGAGATTGCTCTCTCTATGTCAACCATTTTCCTATTCAATATTTTAGCAGTCTTTCTCTTCCCTGCTCTAGGTCATTTGATGCAGATGTCGGATGGCAATTTTGGTCTTTGGGCAGGAACTGCCGTCAACGATACGTCTTCAGTGGTGGCAGCTGGTTACAGCTACAGTCAAAAAGCAGGAGATTTTGCGACTATCGTGAAATTGGCCCGTGCCTTGATGATTGTACCGACCTGCTTGATTTTGGCGGGAATTAAATTTTACCAATCCAAAAAGAGCCAACAAAATTTCTCTTTTAAAAAAATTTTTCCTTGGTTTATTCTCTGGTTTGTCGTAACCTCAGTCCTGTCTTCGGTGGGGATTTTTCCGAAGTTTGCGATTCCTTATGCTAAATCGCTGTCCCAATTCTTGATGGCTATGGCTTTATCTGGAATTGGCTGTAAGGTTTCCTTCCAACAATTCAGGAGAGCCGGACATAAGCCCTTGGTTACGGGTCTCGTTACCTGGGCTGCAGTTGCAGGGTCTAGTTTAATCTTGCAATATTTTGTCTTTTAAGGTCATGAGATTGTCATGAAATCATGTTATAATTATTTGTAATTGTATTAAGGAGTGTGGTTATGCCAAGAAAAAGAAAACGACCCTTAGATAGTCGGATTGATTATACGGTAATTTTACCAGTCTTTCTGCTAATTTTAATTGGAATGGTAGCAATATATACAGCAACCGATCACGACTATCCTAAGACAGTTTTATCAGTCATGATTCAGCAGGTCGTTGGAGTTGTTATCGGTTGTGCGATCGCTTTTGTGGTCATGTTTTTCAATGTTGAACGGCTTTGGAAGTTGACCCCTTATCTCTATGGAGTGGGTCTGGCTTTAATGGTTCTACCTCTCTTTATTTATAGTCCGGCCTTGGTGGCCTCTACTGGGGCGAAGAACTGGGTCAGCATTGGTTCAGTCAGTCTCTTTCAGCCATCAGAATTTATGAAGATTTCCTATATTCTGATGCTAGCTCGAATGGGAGTCTGGTTTAAGGACGAGTACAAGGACGAAGAGCCATCTTTGAAAAAAGACGGTCGTCTGATTTTGATTTATTTTGGTATTACTGTCCCTGTTCTCTTGCTTCTGCTTTTGCAAAAGGACTTGGGGACTGCGATGGTCTTTTTGGCTATTTTAGCAGGGTTGATTGTTCTCTCGGGGGTATCTTGGCGACTGATCTTACCTACCATCTTGGTGGCGGGTCTAGGTTTTGGTCTCTTCCTCCTCATTTTTACCAGCGATTGGGGCAAGGAATGGCTCTATCACATGGGGATGGAGACTTATAAGATTAATCGGGTGGCAGCTTGGTTGGATCCTTTTGGCTATGAATCTGGCATTGCCTACCAACAGGTTCAGGGATTGATTTCTATCGGCAGCGGTGGCCTATTTGGGAAAGGGTTTAATGTTGCAGAGCTCTCGGTGCCAGTGCGCGAATCTGATATGATTTTCACGGTGATTGCAGAAGATTATGGTTTTATTGGAGCTGTGATCGTAATTCTGCTCTACTTGATTTTGATTTTCCGAATGATCCGGATTACTATCGAATCAAATAATGTCTTTAATACCTATATTGCGACCGGTTTCATCATGATGATTCTCTTCCATGTTTTTGAAAATATCGGAGCAGCCATCGGCGTTCTTCCTCTGACAGGGATTCCTTTGCCCTTCATTTCAAAAGGGGGATCATCACTTATGTCAAATCTGATTGGGGTTGGTTTGATCCTCTCCATGTCCTACCAAAACTCCTTAGTCAAGGAGAGACGGATTGATGAAGGATTGAGTCGACAAAATTGGAATAAATATTGGATTTAGGAAGAAGCCTTGGACCTAGTTCCAAGGCTTTTTTGTATCGCCAAACAGCAGTGAAAAGCTGGCATATCTAGTGCAAAAAGTGCCAAAATATGCTACAATAAAGATTATGAAATTTCACGATTATATCTGGGATTTAGGCGGC
Source organism: Streptococcus criceti HS-6 (assembly GCF_000187975.2). NCBI lineage: Bacteria > Bacillati > Bacillota > Bacilli > Lactobacillales > Streptococcaceae > Streptococcus > Streptococcus criceti. Next base: position 1,992,031 of record NZ_AEUV02000002.1, on the reverse strand, counting down.
ACTCTACTTGATAATTATGAGACCTCAACACAGGCCTTTTGCCAAACCTTAAAGGAGTTTGGCCTAGAGGCTGATCATGATCAGGTTTATGCTAAATTGAAGGTTTCGACAGATGCAGCCATTGCCTATTTCATTCCTAACCAACCAGCCTTTCGGGCCCACTATAAGAGCCGTGAGGCACAAGCCTTGGCAGAACCGGTTCTCTTTACAGGTGCTAAAGAATTGTTGGCAAAGATTGTTGACCAGGGTGGACGAAATTTTATGATTTCCCACCGAAACCATTTAGTCTTAGATATCCTTAAAAAAGCAGGAATTGACCAGTATTTTACAGAAGTTGTAACCAGTGAGTCAGGATTTGCCAGAAAGCCTAACCCTGAATCTATGCTTTATCTTAAACATAAATACGCCATGACGAGCACTCTGGCTATTGGCGATCGCGAAATTGATTGGCAAGCAGCCCAAGCAGCAGGAATTGAAGCTCTGCTCTTTGATGGAAAAAAATCATTATTAGAAACGGTAGTATAAGATGACAGAAGAAAATAAAAATCGTCAAGAATTGGCCCAACAATATGATGCCAGCCAAATTCAGGTTCTAGAAGGTCTAGAGGCTGTTCGGATGCGGCCTGGTATGTATATTGGTTCAACCTCTAAGGAAGGGCTGCACCACTTGGTTTGGGAAATTGTTGATAACTCCATTGACGAGGCCCTAGCTGGTTTTGCAAGTCATATTGAGGTTTTTATCGAATCTGATGATTCCATTACCGTTGTTGATGATGGTCGGGGAATTCCGGTTGATATTCAAGAAAAAACAGGCCGTCCGGCAGTTGAAACAGTCTTTACAGTCTTGCACGCTGGAGGTAAATTTGGCGGAGGCGGTTACAAGGTTTCTGGTGGTCTCCACGGTGTTGGGTCTTCTGTCGTTAATGCGCTTTCAACCTCTTTGGAAGTTAAGGTCCATAAAAATGGTAAAATTCATTTCCAGGAGTACAAGCGCGGCTTGGTTGTTGCTGATCTGAAGGTTATCGGGGACACTGATAAAACAGGGACAAGTGTTCACTTTACACCAGATCCAGAAATCTTCACAGAAACAACTGAATTTGATTTTGATAAACTGGCTAAGCGGATTCAAGAATTAGCCTTCCTTAACAAGGGGCTCAAGATTTCTATTACCGATAAGCGGGAAGGGAAAGAACAGAGTCAGGTTTACCACTATGAAGGTGGGATTGTCAGTTACGTTGACTACCTCAATGAAAACAAAGAAGTTCTCTTTGATCAGCCCATTTATACTGATGGTGAAATGGATGGTATCTCGGTAGAAGTAGCGATGCAGTATACTGGGACTTATCATGAAAATGTCCTCAGTTTTGCCAACAATATTCATACCCATGAAGGCGGAACTCATGAGCAAGGTTTCCGCACTGCCCTGACTCGGGTTATCAATGACTATGCCCGTCAAAACAAGTTGCTCAAAGAAAAGGATGATAATCTCTCAGGCGAAGATGTTCGTGAAGGTTTGACAGCGATCATTTCTGTTAAACACCCCAACCCTCAATTTGAAGGTCAAACCAAGACGAAACTTGGTAACTCGGAAGTGGTTAAAATTACTAATCGCCTCTTCAGCGAAGCTTTCTCACGCTTCCTTTTAGAAAATCCTCAGATTGCTAAGAAAATTGTTGAAAAGGGTGTTCTAGCTTCCAAAGCCCGGATTGCAGCCAAGCGTGCCCGAGAGGTTACTCGTAAGAAGTCAGGTTTGGAAATCTCCAACCTGCCCGGTAAGTTGGCCGACTGTTCTTCTAATGACGCCAGTCAAAACGAACTCTTTATTGTCGAAGGGGACTCGGCTGGCGGTTCAGCTAAGTCTGGACGAAATCGCGAATTTCAAGCCATCCTTCCAATTCGCGGTAAGATTCTTAATGTTGAAAAGGCCAGCATGGATAAAATTCTGGCCAACGATGAGATTCGCAGTCTCTTTACAGCTATGGGAACAGGCTTTGGGGCTGAGTTTGATGTCAGCAAGGCACGCTACCAAAAATTGGTTATCATGACCGATGCTGATGTCGACGGTGCCCACATCAGAACTTTACTCTTAACTCTCTTTTACCGTTACATGCGACCAGTTGTTGAAGCAGGCTATGTCTATATTGCTCAACCACCAATCTATGGGGTTAAAGTTGGCAGTGAGGTCAAGGAGTACATCCAACCAGGTGCTGATCAAGAAACTAAGTTACAGGAAGCTCTGGATCGCTATACTCAAGGTCGCTCTAAGCCAAGTGTACAGCGCTATAAGGGACTTGGTGAAATGGATGACCATCAACTGTGGGAAACAACCATGGACCCTGAACATCGCCTCATGGCAAGGGTTTCAGTGGATGATGCAGCTGAAGCAGATAAAATTTTTGATATGCTGATGGGAGATCAGGTCGGTCCTCGTCGTGAGTTTATCGAAGAAAATGCAGTCTACTCTACCCTAGATATTTAGTTGGAACTTTTTTTGATAAGTCCCTAGAACTATGATATAATGGGGCGTACTATGTGAAAGAAAAGGGGCAAAAGTGTTGGTTTTCATCAGATTGAAACTCATCATTTTGCTCTAGCAAGCCCGATTAACTTTGCAGGCCGGCCCTGATAAAGACAGTGGATCTTGCATTAAGGTATCAAAATGATAGAAAGTAAGGTGGCCTTCCTCGGAATGCTCATCTTATAACTTAAAGGAGAGAACATGTCGAGCGGAATTGTCGTACTGATTGTAGTCGTTGTCCTAGTGGTCATCGTCGGCTACCTCATCGGTGTTATTCTTAGAAAACGAAACGATTTACGACTGGCTAAGTTGGAAGAACGCAAGGAAAAGTTGTTTGACCAGCCTGTCGCAAAGGAATTAGAATCCGTTAAAAAGCTGAATCTGATAGGTCAAAGTCAAACCACCTTTCGTGAATGGAATCAAAAGTGGACAGATCTTTCGAATAATACGATCAAGGATATTGAGGCCAATCTAGTTGAAGCTGAGAACCAAAATGATTCTTTCCGTTTCCTCAAGGTCAGAAATTCTATTGGCACAATTGAAAGCCAGTTAGAGTTGGCAGAAGAAGATATTACCTCGGTTCGTGAGGCTCTTGAAATTTTGAAGGATCAGGAAGATAAAAATAGTGCACGTGTTAAGCATGCCCTTGATCTTTATGAAGATTTGAAAACCAGCATTGAAGATAATTCTGATAACTTCGGAGCAACGAGGACTGAGATTGAGAAACAACTCAAAAATATTGAGGCTGAGTTCTCTCAATTTGTAACCCTTAATTCAACAGGAGATCCAGTTGAGGCAGCTGAAATTTTGGATAAGGCTGAGGAGCATACAATTGCTCTCGGACAGATTTCTGAAAGAATCCCTGCAATTGTAGCTAAGTTGGAAGATGATTTTCCGGATCAATTGGATGATTTGGAATCAGGTTACAGCAAGCTGTTGGATGCTCATTATCATTTCCCAGAGCGCAATATTGAGCGTCGCTTCCAAGACATTCGCGAATCAATCTCCAGCAATGCAGATGGTTTGGTGACCTTAGATTTGGATCGGGCCAATGAAGAAAATGAAGAAATCCAAGAGAAAATTGATGGCCTCTATGCAATCTTTGAGCGTGAAATTGATGCCAATAAGCAGGTCATGAAAGACTCCAAGATTCTTCCAAAATATTTGGAACATGCCAAGCATAATAACCAAGCTTTGGAAAAAGAGATGGACCATCTCAATACACTTTACATTATTGAAGATAATGAGACTCTCAGTGTTAGCAAGTTTGCTAAGGAGCTGGAAAAAATTGAAGAAGATACTATTCCAGCAATTGAAAACTTTGATACTCAAGAGAAACCTTTCTCGGAACTCAAAGGAATTTTCGATGATGCTCTTAAAACCTTGTCCACTGTTGAAGAAGGTCAAATTGAACTCAGTGGTGAGCTCAGGGGTATTGAACGTATTGAAAATGAGTCACGGATTAAGGCTGATGACTATGTCAATCAATTGCACGTTATCAAACGCTTTATGGAAAAGCGCAACCTGCCTGGTATTCCGCAAGATTTCCTCAGCATTTTCTTCACAACCAGTGAGCATCTGGAAACGTTGTTGGATGAATTGAGTAAGGGACGTATCAATATCAATTTGGTAGCGCGATTAACGGAATCAGCGGGTTCTTCTATGGATCTTCTGATTGAAACAACCTACCGAGTGGTTCAAAATGCCACTTTAACCGAACAGCTTTTGCAGTACTCAAACCGCTACCGTAGCTTTGAGCCAGCTGTTCAGGATAGCTTTGAAATTGCTCTTAAACTCTTTGAGAAAGAGTATGATTATAAGTCCTCCTTTGAAGAGATTTCTTACGCCTTGGAAATTGTTGAACCTGGTGTAACCGATCGTTTCGTATCATCTTATGAAAGGACACGGGAAATTATCCGCTTCTAATAAGGGTAAAATGACTGGAATTTCCAGTCATTTTTTAATGGAAAATTTTGGACCAAAGGTCATAAATTTTACACCCATTTGTGATATAATGAAAGTCCTAATGAACAAGGAGAGCTGGTAAGGATTTGCCAGTTTTACCATGATAGCTTGTTTAACTTGTTATTTAAAAGGGGGATGCTAATGTTTGAGACGGCTGAAAGCGCTGAACAGGTGATTTTGCTGGGCGTTGAACTGCCAAGTAGTCAAAACTTTGCAATGTCCATGTTAGAATTAGCTAGTTTGGCTGAAGCAGCAGGTGCTCAGGTCGTCACAAGTTATCGGCAAAAGCGAGAAAAGTATGATAGCCAATTCTTAATTGGTTCTGGAAAACTGCAAGAGATTGCTGCTATGATTGAGGCGGATGAGATCGATACGGTTATTGTCAATAATCGCTTAACTCCAAGACAAAATTCCAATCTGGAGCAAGCCTTTGGTATTAAGGTTATCGACCGCATGCAACTGATTTTGGATATCTTTGCCATGAGAGCCCGCAGTCATGAGGGAAAGCTCCAAGTTCATCTCGCCCAGCTTAAATATATGCTGCCTCGCTTAGCTGGACAAGGCGTTATGCTCAGTAGGCAGGCAGGTGGCATTGGCAGCCGAGGTCCTGGTGAAAGTCAGTTGGAACTCAACCGCCGTTCTATTCGCCATCAAATTGCTGATATTGAAAAACAGCTCAAGGCGGTTGAAAAGACGCGGTCAGTCGCGCGAGAGAAACGCCTAGAGCCCACCGTTTTTAAAATCGGTTTGATTGGTTATACTAATGCCGGAAAATCCACTCTCATGAACTGTTTGACGGATAATAATCAATATGAAGCTGATGAGCTCTTTGCTACCTTGGATGCCACGACCAAGCAAATTTATCTCAAAGATCAGTTTCAAGTGACGTTGACTGATACGGTTGGTTTTATCCAAGATTTGCCAACAGAACTGGTAGCAGCTTTCAAGTCAACTCTGGAAGAGAGCCGTCATGTGGATTTGCTTCTCCACGTTATTGATGCTAGCGACCCTAATCATACTGAGCAGGAGCAGGTCGTTTTAGCCATTCTAAAGGACTTGAATATGTTGGATATTCCTCGATTAGCCATCTATAATAAGATGGACCAGACTAAGGACTTGGTGGCAACTGTCTTTCCTAATATCTGCATTTCATTAAGGGATCAGGGAAGCCGACAGACCCTCCGGCAGCAGATTTTAGATGAAATTGAGCAGATTTTTCTGCCTTTTTCAGTCAGGGTCAGTCCAGATAAGCTTTACAAGCTCTACCAATTAAGCAAGTATGCCCTGCTTGACCCTTATCAGTTTACTGAAGAAAGTCAAGAAATATCAGGCTTTATTGCTGAAACAAATAAATGGCGATTGGAAGAATTTTATGGCTGATGTGATAGAACTAGCCCTCAAATACGGCGGTTATACTAATTTAGATAAAGTTTATCTACAAACTGTTTTAGCGAATTTAAGTAGCGAGGAGGCCTTACTTCTAGTTAGTCCTCCCCCGAGTGTTGTCAATGCTTATTTCGCTGAGCTCTACCAGAAAGAGAGTCCTCAGAGAGCAACTGACTACTACTGGGAGCTCTCCAAAGCCTTGGGCTGGATGACTAAAGAGCCCTCCTTTGTAGAAGAAAGTCATCCCTTTATCCGGCTCAATTTGTCAGGAAAATCCTTTGGCTTTGTTTATGAGTCCGCTGACCAAGTGGCTCAAGTTTTTTCGGAAAAGACGGAAGTTATTAGCGATCAACTCTTGATGGAGTTGGCTCAAATCTTCCCCCACTATAAGGTTTATCAGGAGGCTGGCAAAATCAAAATGCGGCTACTGGAATTTGATGAGGAAGAAAAAGAAGCTGTTACCTTAGACAATATATCGTTATTGACGGATGTTTCCCGCTTGAAGGGGGGAATCCTCAAGATTTCTGGCTATAATATGGATGAAGTTGTTCATCTAGCAAGCCAGCTGAAAGAGAGGACTCATAGCTCTGTTTATTATGGCTTTAGCCAGAGAGAGTTTGCCATTTATATGAAAGAATAGTAAGAAAGAGAGACTAGTTCTCAAGTGTCGGAACTAGCAAGAGAGTTAAGTATGGAATTACAATTTTTAGGAACGGGAGCGGGCCAGCCAGCTAAGGCAAGGAACGTCTCCAGTTTAGTTTTAAAACTTCTCAATGAGATTGACCAAGTTTGGATGTTTGACTGCGGGGAAGGGACCCAGCGGCAGATTTTGGATACGACTATTAAACCCCGCAAGGTCAGAAAAGTCTTTATCACTCACCTACACGGCGATCATGTTTTAGGTTTACCCGGCTTTTTAGCTAGCCGGTCTTTCCAAGCCAGTGAGGAGCAAACCGATTTAGAAATCTATGGCCCAGTTGGTATTCGCAGTATGGTACTCAATACCCTCAAACTTTCTGGAACCCGCCTGCCTTATCGGATTCATTTTAATGAATTTGATGCTCAGTCTTTGGGAAAAATTTTAGAGACCGACAAATTTACGGTCTATGCTGAAAAGCTGGACCATACCATTTTTTGTGTGGGCTATCGGGTTGTGCAGAAGGAATTGAAAGGCACTTTGGATGCTGATAAATTAAGGGCTGCCGGCGTTCCTTTTGGCCCCCTCTTTGGTCGAGTTAAGAATGGTCAAGATGTAGTACTAGAAGACGGTACAAAAATTATTGCCAAGGACTATATCTCTGCTCCTCGCAAGGGCAAGGTTCTGGCTATCCTTGGGGATACTAGAAAATGCCATGCCAGTGTCAGACTGGCTTTAGGTGCTGATATACTAGTCCACGAATCAACCTATGGAAAGGGAGATGAGCGTCTGGCACGCAATCATGGCCATTCCACTAATATGCAGGCAGCGCAGGTGGCTAAGGAGGCTAGTGCTAAACGACTCTTAATGAATCATATCAGCGCCCGTTTCTTGGCCCGTGATGTCCGTAAGTTGGAGGCTGATGCCAGAACTATTTTTGAAAATAGTAAGGTGGTCTGGGATTTAGAAGAGGTAGAGATTTGACACAAAAACGACAGCGAGTGATTGCCATTACAGGGGCTTCCGGTGGTTTAGCAGAAGCTATCATTAAACTCTTGCCGCAAGAAGATATGGTAGTGGCTATTGGACGCAACAAGGAAAAAATGGACAGGCTTTATGCTGATAGAGTTAATTTTCAAGCATACAGCCTCAATAGCCGAGATGATCAGGCAGTGGCTAAGCTGGTTGACAGGCTCTATGCTGACTTTACCAAGATTGATGTTTTTATTAATAATGCTGGTTTTGGTGAATTCAAGAATTTTGATCAATTTGATGCTGGAACTATCCGAGAGACCTTCGATGTTAATACGCTGGCTGCCATCAATTTTTCTCGCCTAGTTGGGGAAAAGATGGCACAGACTGGCTCAGGGCATATCATCAATATTGCTAGTATGGCTGGTAAAATGGCAACCGCAAAATTCTCTATTTATGCGGCAACGAAGTTTGCCCTTATTGGTTATTCCAATGCTCTGCGTCTGGAATTGGCTGACAGCCATGTCTACGTGACCACGGTCAATCCTGGTCCCATCTCGACCAAATTCTTTGACCGAGCGGATCCATCAGGAAATTATCTCAAGGCGGTTGGTCGGTTTAGTTTAACCCCTGAGCAGGTAGCCAAGAAAATTGTTGCCAGTATGGAAAAGAATAAACGGGAGCTCAATATGCCCTTCGCCATGGTATTGGCGGCCAAATTCTATGCTCTCTTTCCTAAGACGGCAGATTTTCTTTCAAGAAAGGCTTTTAACTATAAATGATTTCTTCAAAGTTTGATTGGAAACAAATTGACCAGGCTCCGAGTGAGCCCTTTTTAGAGCTGGCGAAAAAAGAAGATTTAGATGAATTGGCAGCTCAGATTCTCTATGAACGAGGAATTGATGATGAAGACAAGCTTCATGATTTCCTATCAGCTGACTTATCTCAGCTCCACGATCCTTATCTGCTCCATGATATGGATAAGGCTGTGGATCGGATTCGTAGAGCGATCGAGTCTGGTGAGCGAATTCTTATTTATGGAGACTACGATGCTGATGGTATGACTTCTAGCTCCATTATGAAGGAGGCTCTGGAAATACTGGGCGCTGAGAATCAGGTTTACCTGCCTAATCGTTTTACCGATGGCTATGGTCCCAACCTGAGTGTCTATAAGTACTTTATTGAGCAGCAAGGGATTTCTCTCATCGTGACGGTTGATAATGGGGTAGCTGGCCACGAGGCCATTGCTTATGCCCAAAAGCAAGGGATTGATGTTATCGTCACTGACCACCATTCTATGTCAGATAGTCTGCCGGATGCCTATGCTATTGTGCACCCTGAACATCCAGCGGGCGATTATCCCTTTAAGTACCTAGCGGGCTGTGGCGTGGCTTTCAAATTAGCTACAGCTCTCTTGGAGAGCATCCCAAATGAGCTGTTAGATTTGGTAGCTATTGGGACTATTGCTGATATGGTCAGTCTGACAGGGGAAAATCGGATTTTAGTAAAATTCGGCCTGCAGATGCTGGCCCAGACAGAGCGAATTGGCCTGCAGGAGCTTATGCAGGTGGCTGATATTGACCCCAGCGACCTTAATGAGGAAACGGTAGGGTTCAAAATTGCTCCCATGCTCAATGCCTTGGGACGTCTGGATGATCCCAATCCAGCCGTTGAACTGCTGACGGGCTTTGATGACCAAGAAGCTCACGAAATTGCCCTCATGATTCAGGGAAAAAATGAGGAACGTAAGCAAATAGTTCAGGACATCTATGACCAAGCGCTTGCTATGGTTGACCCTAATAAGCCAGCTCAGATTCTTGCCAAGGAAGGCTGGCATCCGGGTGTTTTGGGAATTGTTGCCGGCCGGATTCTGGAAGCCATTAGTCAGCCAGTCATCCTCTTAACGATTGAGGATGGTCAAGCTAAGGGCTCAGCCCGCTCGGTTGAAGCCATCAATATTTTTGATGCTCTCAACCCTCATCGAGAGATTTTCGAGGCCTTCGGCGGTCATGCCGGAGCAGCTGGAATGACCTTGCCTGTTGAAAATGTAGCTCAGCTTTCGGATGTTCTTTGTAATTACATCTTTGAAAAAGAGTTAGATAAGGCTGGCAAGAATAGCTTAATCATTGACGAGGAACTCCAGCTGTCCGAATTATCTTTAGAGACAATCAGAAGTTTGGAAAAACTAGCTCCTTTTGGCATGGATAATAAGAAGCCAGTCTTTCTCCTCAAGGACTTTAAGGTCCTCCAAAGTCGAATTATGGGACAAAGTGGGGCTCATCTCAAACTTAGAGTAGGCCAAGCAGGGACAGAGTTCGATTTGGTAGCCTTCTCGCAAGGGCATTTAGCTCAGGAATTTGCCCAAGCCAAAAACCTCGAGCTGGCAGTGACCCTCTCGGTCAATAAATGGAACGGCAACACCAGTCTCCAGCTCATGCTGGTAGACGCTCGGATTCAGGGAGTCCAGCTGATTGATATCAGATCTAAATCTGCCCAGTTGCCTGCAGGCGTCCCCAGCCTCCAGCAAGTAGAAGAAGGGACTAATAAAGTTCAGAGCCCAGCTGTGATTTTATTAGAAATTCCTGATAACCCGAGTCAGCTCAAGGAAGCCTTTAAAGGACAAGAGTTTCAGACAATCTACTTTAAAAATCAGATTAAACAAGCCTATTATCTAACAGGCTACGGAACCAGAGAGCAGTTTGCTAAACTCTACAAGACAATCTACCAATTCCCAGAATTCGATGTTCGCCACAAGTTGAAGGACTTAGCTGCTTATCTCAATATTCCTAATTTGCTTCTGATTAAGATGATTCAGATTTTTGAAGAGCTGGATTTTGTATCCGTTGATAATGGCATCATGACGGTCAATAAGACTGCCAGCAAAAAAGAGATTTCAGATAGTCAGATTTATCAAAATTTGGTAGCCCTAGTCAAATATCAAGAACTGATGGCTTTGGGAACACCTCAAGAGATTTATGACTGGTTAAAAGCTGAAGATCAGGACTAGTTGAAGGGGGACAACTTTTGGTTGACAATTTTAAATAAAGAAGGTGGCTGATCCTCAGATGAGAGTCAGCTTTTTATTTTTTACAGGATTTTAATCTCAAACGCAATTGAATACCTTGACGACTGGGTTCTATTCCGATAAAATACAAGGTAAAATTAAGGTAGATTGGAGAATTTTATGGAAATCAAAAGTCAATTATCCATTGCTCAATCGCATGCCAGTCAATTTTCAGCGACAGGCAGCACTCTAGCTGGCATTGGTGAAGTGGCTAAGGATGATTCCACCACTGTGGCTGGCAATGCTAAAGCGCATGAGGCGCTGAAGCTAGCTCAATCAGCTCGACAAAAAGTTTTTGATTTGCTGAGTCATGCTTCCACAAATATTCACAGTGTTGCCAGTGAATTTGAATCTGTTGACGCCAATCAGGCTCAGGCTATCCGTGCCACAAAGCTGTAAGGTGAGCCGTGATGCTTCAGTTTTTTAGAAAATTATTGAGATGCTCAAGCCCCAGTGTTAATGGAACCTATCGGACGTTTAAGAATGCTCCGCTGTCCCCAAACACTCCGTACGTATCGCCTAATCAGTTTTCAGCGACAGGAGCTCAGATAACAGGTTTTGTCCAGCAGTCTGTTCATCCTGCCAATCCTGCTGGTTTTCATCCTATGCCGCCGACATGTTCCACTGCAACGTCTGCCCAGCCAGCACCTGCCCCAGTGGGTTCTCAGCCCGTTCAACCTGTGACTCCTGCTGGCTTCTCGACAGCTTCGGAAGCTCCGACAGTGCCTTTCCCATCAGTGCCCGTTCCAGCTCAGACTCCTCAGCCAGTCTCTCTGGATCAATCGTCAGTTCCAAAGCAGAAGCCGAAACTTTCTCGGTCTGAGCAAGTGGTGTCCCAATCGTCGCCTTCTAAAAAGAAAGCGCCATCAGATCAGGCTGCTAAAAAGTATCAGCTTGAAGATGCCAGCGAATGGCGAAAGAATTTAAACCGGACTTTAGAGCGTGAGCGCCAAAATCTTGGGCTCAATACTTGGCCGACTCCTCCGAGCAAGGAAGACTTGGAAGAGCTGGAACGGCGCCGGGCCAAAATCAAAAAGGAGGCAGAAGCCGAATCTAAACGTTGGGAAAAGCGGAAAGAGATAGCAGCCAAGGAGGCCGAACAGGATAAGCTTTGGCAAAAGGAACTGGGCTTGTATGATGAAGAAGCTGACCTGATAGCCCAAAGCCGCCGATTAGATGAACAGGAGCAGATAGCCGGTGATGTCTTAGCTAAGCTGGGCGGTGTTTTGGAAGGTTTAGTCTATGCTTACCGATTTTCCGGTGAAATCGAAAGAAGCTATCATCTGGTCTTTCAAGAGCGTGGCAGAGCCGATGATTTACTAGAAACCGCTAAGGAGAAGGTGCAGGCTCGGAAAAGACAGGTCATCGAGGAGCAAGGAGTGGTTTATACCCAGCGTCAGAAACTGACGGCTGAGATCGAAGATTTAGAAGAGGAGATTAGGAAGATTCCATGAGTATTGATATGTATTTAGAGAAATCACAAGCACAGGCAGCCAGTGCCAAGGCCATAGCCCAGCAAGAGATTCAAGCCTATGAAGAGCTGGAAGCTGCTTTAGAAGATTTTGAGAACAGCGGGGCTGAATTAAAAGGAAAGACCTATGATTCGGCTCGGCGGTATTCAGCCACCGTCCTGCGCCCGCTGGCTATGATTGGAAAACAGCTGGCGCAGACAGTGGCTGAGGCTGTTCAGCGCTTTCCTGAAGCTTATATGGAACAGGTAGCTCATGAGAGTTTGAAAGAATCGGAGTTGGAGATGGCTATTGCCGAGTTAAATCTTCGGATTTCCAATGCTCGAGATGCGGTTGCGGGGATGAACCTGGATTCCCGTGATGCCAATGAGGGAGCCCGGCTGACCAGCTATCACAGGATGATTGATGCTGCAGAAAGCAGCCGGAGGGTTTTGGAAGACAAGTTAGAGAAACTCCGTGTTTTTAATGCGACATCTCCGCAGATATTTTCAGAGATTGATGCCTTAAAAGCTGCTTTAGACAGGGGCATTGCCCAAGCAGAGCAAAGCTGGGACAGTCAGACGGGGACCTTCAAGTCTGTAGGCACTCAGTGGCTTTCTGAGCTGAAGGTCGAAGTTCAGAAAGTCGCCAAAGAGCTGACCTTGTCTAAAGAAGAAAGAGAAGCCTTTAAAACCATGATGGAAACTCAGTATGGTTTTAGTGCTGAGGAAGCTGATATTATGCTGGATGTTTATGTTGGCTTGGTCAAAGAGTACGACGGTGATAAAGATAAGGCTAATCAGAAGTTCTTTGTCTATATGGGGTCATTTGTTTACGGTGATAGCTATTTTGGGGGCTATGCATGGTCATATGTTGGCGGGTTGATCAAACCTGATGAGGTTGAGAAGAAGCTAAAAGATTTAGGGATTAGCTCTAAAAAGATTGAGACTCTTAAAACTGCGATTTTGAACCAGTCTAATGTGACCGGGCTTTCTGGGGCAACCAATGAGGAACGGCTAAAAGAACTTGCAAAGATTTATAAGAAAGATCTCAATAAGAAAAGTGATAAGAAACGTCTTCAAGAACTGTTGGATCAATATAATGGCAAAACAGATTTTGCTCATACCAGCGCAACTGTTTCAGCTTACTATAAAGAGAACGGGGCAGAAATTCTTGTCGATGAGAATGCTTATGCTGGCTACTATGGTGACTTAACCATCCCTGGTAATACTTCGATGAATAATGGGGATTATCATGCGGATCTAGATGCGGTGAACCTCTATAATCAACTAAAAGGCGGTAAGAATCTTGTCACCTCTATGAATAGCTATTTTGACCAAGTAGAATCTGACGATAGGTATCGGGTGACTGAGTTTGTTAGGAATATAGGTGATGGAGATTTTGCCAGGGGCGTTAAATTGTTAGAAGCTCAATACAAAGATAATCCTGACAATCCCTTGTATAAAGACTTCATGGATAGTATACGCAGCTTTAGTGATGATTTGAAAGCGGACGGTAAATGATATGAAACGACCTTATAAGATACTATTAGCTATTCTATTCATCTTAATTTTGTTTGGTTTTATTGCCTTATCTGTCTTAAACCATCAGACCCGCCAAAAAAGCGCCAATATTTTTGATGAGATATATTACGATGAAACATCTTTTTCGACGCGAATTTTTCATCTAGGGGGCACACACTTTAGCCATGTAAAAAGTGTTACAGCTCATCACAGAGGACGCGGAGATGAGGGAGCTATTCCTATTGAAGCTGCTAATTCTGATTATCGTTATGATAAGTCTTCGTTAGAGAAAGATAGACAGTATCTGGATATTGATTTTTATTACCCCCCTGATACTTTATATGATGATGGTATTGTTAGATTTTCTACAAATTGGGTTTTAGATGGTTACCATGAAATTGGTGTTGACTACTACTATAATGTTACAACAAAAGTTCTGTCTAAATCATATTATATTTATGTGTCTCAGCGTGATGAGATTCTATACACAGGTGAGCAGTCCTCTGAGATTGCTAGAATATTGAAAAAGAAAAATATTTCTGAAGTGGAAATCTACCATTACGGCGACAACAGTCTGCATAAGATTTTAAAGGACTGGTCTTCTGTCTACCACAGCCGCTTTTCACCAAATATTGAACACTGGGGGAAAGTAGAGGTCAGGGAAGTTCGAACTACTTCAAATGATGATTTAGAGGAGCTGACATCAAAGTAAAATGAAACGACAAAAGCTTACTAGCCCTGAGAACTGAGGCAAGTGTCTTAACTTGGAAGAGAATGGACAGCCATCATGGCTGTCTGTTCCAAAATTGTTGTACTGTTTTTAAGCTCATTTCAATTATGTCTTTAGCTTGGTGTTGATATGCTACAAGTTGTCTAGTCATGCCATTAAGTTTTTAATCAAAGAAAGGTTATTTCCTTGACTTAAGTCGGAGATACTGTTAAAGTAGTCAAGTAATGATTTTTTGAGATAAAGTATTAGACATCTTTTGTTTTACCTCTTAATTTTTACAAATAAATAAAAAGAGGTAACTCAAAATGGCACAAGGTACAGTAAAATGGTTTAATAGCGAAAAGGGATTTGGTTTCATCACTCAAGAAGATGGCCCAGATGTGTTTGCACACTTCTCGGAAATCCAGTCAAATGGGTTTAAGTCACTTGAGGAAGGACAAAAGGTTTCATTCGATATAGAAGAAGGAAATCGTGGGCCTCAAGCTACTAATATCATTAAGGTTGATTAGTACTTATTTAAATAACTTAAAGCACTTCTTTCTTCTGAATAGAGAGAAGTGCTTTTTAGTGGCTCTTTATGGCTCATTATCAACTGTGGTGGGGCTTATAATCAGGACTAAGAGAGTGGGAGACAAATCAGTAAATCGTGTTTAAGGCTCAGACCTCTGCCACCTTCCTGTTTTTAGGTGGCAGGCTTTGGCAGTTATCTCCAGACTGCTAAAGTCCACTGGACCCCCAACCACTGCGTCAATCTGGTAAATCTAGAACAAAGCTAACGAGTCTGAACTTTTGTCCCAGACTCATTTTTTGAGTTTATAGTAATTAAAATGGGTTAGTCATGAGGACAATTAGAAGATATTCCCAGTCTGCTGCAGTGTCTGTCCATTTTCAGTGTTAATCACCGATGGGTTTGACTATGTTCCTAAAAAACTGTACTATAATAGCATGGATATTTGGACAGCCTTGGGAAAGTATTCCCAGTTGGAAACGGAGCGGCTTTGGCTTCGTCCCTTTCGCTTTGCTGATAGTCAAGACTTTTATAAAATTACGCGAAATCCCACTAATCTGGCTTTCATCTTCCCTGCTCAGGCCAGTCAGGCAGAAAGTAATTACCTCTTGGTTCATTATTTTATGAAAGAGCCCTTAGGAACCTGGGCTCTGGAGGATAAGGTCAGTCACCAGATGATCGGAGCTATCCGCTTTGAAAAGCTTAACTTAACCAAGCAGAGAGCCGAAATTGGCTATTTTCTTCGTCAGGATTTTTGGGGACAGGGTCTAGCAACAGAGAGTCTGAAACTGCTGTCCTTTTTAGCCTTTCAAGAATTTAATCTGCGAAGCCTGACAATTATTACCCACAGAGAAAATTTGGCCAGTCAAAAGGTGGCTCAGAAGGTTGGATTTAAATTGTTGAGGACTTTTAAAGGAAGCGATCGCTACACCCATAAAATGCGCGATTACCTAGAATTTCGTCTAAAGGCAGGTGAGATGTCATGACTAAACATCAGGAAATTTTAGAATATTTAGAAGGTCTGCCCATTGGTAAGCAGGTTAGTGTTCGCTCTATTTCAAACCACCTGTCGGTCAGTGAGGGAACAGCTTATCGCGCCATCAAGGAGGCTGAGAATCGTGGTTTGGTTGAAACCAGACCTCGCAGCGGAACCGTTCGGGTAGAGCAGAAGGTTCAGGTGCGACTGGAGAAGTTGACGTATGCTGAAATTGCGACCATCTCAGAGTCTGAAGTTATAGCTGGTCATGCTGGTCTTAAACACGAATTCAGCCGTTTTTCTATCGGGGCGATGACCAAGAAAAATGTTGGCCGCTATCTCGTTAAAGGCGGCCTGTTAATCGTTGGTGACCGAGAAGAAATTCAGATTCTAGCCTTAGAAAATAAAAATGCTATTCTAGTGACTGGTGGCTTTACTGTTTCGGACAAGGTTTTAGAGCTGTCTAAAAAGCAAGGGATTCCAGTCATGGTAACAGCCTACGATACCTTCACCGTTGCAACTATGATTAACCGTGCCCTGTCTAATGTAAGAATTAAGACCGATATCAAGACGGTAGCTCAGGTCTATAGTCTTAGGTCCCAATACGGTTATCTAACCACAAGTGATACTGTTAATGATTATCATCGTCTAGTCAGAAAGAACAACCATGTTCGCTACCCTGTCATTGATCAGTTAGGACAGGTGCTGGGGGTTATTACCATGCGGGATGTCTCCAACCAAGAGCTGACCACCAAGTTGACTGAGGTCATGACTAAGCCAGTGACGACCAAACCAGAAACCAGTCTGGCAACGGTTGCTCAGCGGATGATTGTCGAGGATTTTGCCATGCTACCAGTTGTTGATGATGACAAACAACTGCTGGGCGTTATTACCCGCAAATTAGTCATGGAAAATTTGCAGGAGCTTAATCATGATGGCCTTCATACCATCAGCGACCAAATTATTGCCAGCCTCAAGGCAGAAAACCACGGCTATGGCTTCAAGGTAGAACCTGCCATGATTGATAACGCTGGTAATTTGACTACTGGCGTTTTGGCTGAAATTCTCAAGGAGACTAGTCGGCGGACGTTATCTCAAACTAGTAAAAAAAATATCATTATTGAACAAATGATGATATACTTTCTACAGGCTGTACAAATTGATGATGATCTGCGCTTAGAGCCGAGGATTGTCAGAGAAAATCGCCGCTCTGCCCTAGTGGATATTGAAGTGACTTGTCAGGAACGGGTAGTCTGTAAGGCCCTGATTACCAGTAAGCTTAATTGAATAAACAGAAAAAAAGAAGATTGATGTGGATGAGAGAGCCTGAGCCAAAAGTCTCAAACTCTTCCACTTTATGCAGTATTTAGAGGAGTTTTTTAAATGATTACACTAAAATCACCACGTGAAATTGAAGCTATGAAGAAAGCAGGGGACGTCCTTGCCAGCATTCATATTGGCTTGCGTGATATGATTAAACCGGGACTGGATATGTGGGAGATAGAAGAATATGTCCGTCGTCGCTGTAAAGAAGCCAATGTCCTGCCCCTGCAAATCGGTGTAGACGGTCAGCTCATGGATTATCCTTATGCTACTTGCTGCGGACTCAATGATGAAGTTGCTCACGCTTTCCCGCGCCACTATATCCTGAAAAAAGGTGATTTACTCAAGGTAGATATGGTACTGAGTGAACCCCTAGATAAATCTGTCGTCAATGTGGCCAAGTTGGACTTCGACAACACTGCTGAAATGAAGAAGTATACAGCGCCTTATACTGGCGGTGTAGCGGATTCTTGCTGGGCTTACGCCGTGGGTGAAGTATCACAGGAAGTTAAAGATTTGATGGCTGTGACCAAGGAGGCCATGTATTTAGGGATTGAAAAGGCTGTTGTCGGTAATCGTATCGGCGATATCGGCGCTGCTATTCAAGAATATGCAGAAAGCCGTGGTTACGGTGTTGTTCGTGATCTTGTTGGCCATGGTGTCGGTCCAACTATGCACGAAGAACCGATGGTTCCCCACTATGGTAAAGCTGGGCGTGGTTTGCGACTTAAAGAAGGCATGGTGCTCACCATTGAACCTATGGTTAATACAGGTACATGGGAAATTGATACGGATATGGAAACCGGCTGGGCCCACAAAACCCTTGATGGCGGTCTGTCTTGTCAATATGAGCACCAATTTGTCATCACCAAAGACGGGCCAGTCATCTTGACCAGTCAGGGAGAAGAAGGAACATACTAAGAAGATGAAGAAAAAATTCTTGGATAGGTTAGTGGATAAACTTAACTATCCGCCCTTGCAAGTCTATCTCAAGCATTATCGCAGTGCTGAGATAGACTTATCCAGTATTGCTGTGGCCTACTATTTGTTACTGACATTCTTTCCCTTGATTGTTATCTCGGCCAATATTTTTCCTTATCTGGATATTGATTTACCAGATGTGTTAACCTTTTTACGGGCCAATTTGCCAGCTGAAATTTACAGCAATGTTGCAGGTATCATTCGTAATCTCTTTGCTACCCCATCCAATGGAATTCTGGGGATTGCGACCTTGGCGGGCTTTTGGACCATGTCTCGCAGCCTGACTTCCTTGCAGAAGGCCTTTAATAAGGCTTATGATGTCAGTCAGCACCGTGATTTTGTTATCGGTCATATCGTAGGGATTGTGGCTAGTTTTTTCATCCTCTTCCTATTGACCTTTGCTCTCTTGTTGTCGACCTTGTCCGATGGGGTCTATCAAGCGGTTCTTCAGAAAAAATATGACGTTCCTTCTGGCCTGATTAAGCTTTTGCTTCACCTCAACCGACCGATAATGGTTCTGGTGGTTTGGATTGGCTTGACTGTCCTTTACTTTATCTTGCCTAATGTGCGTATTAGGAAGATTCGCTATACACTTCCGGGAACGATTCTCAGTGCTATTGTTATTATCTTTATGACTGGTTTGGTCGGAGACTATGTGACCCGGACCTTTAATAACCTTGTTGATATCAAATTTTTTGGCTCTATCATCATCTTTATCATTATGTTCTGGTTTGTCCTCTTGGCACGGATTCTTATTACTGGTGCTGTCCTCAATGCGACTGCTCAGGAATTATTAACTGGTAAGATGGAAGGCCGCAGAGGGGATATCTTCGCCTTTCTTCAATCCATGGGAGATCACCATGAGGAAAATGACAGGGAAAATCAGCCAGATAAACAGTTTGGCAATCCTTTTAAAGAGGATGACTAAATCAGCGCCGAGGCTTTTGCCTTGGTTTTTTTTGTGTCCTTGATAATACTTACAGCCATAGCGGCTCCTTTAGTCTGGCCTGTATTTGTGCTATAATAGTGAAGATTAAACCCATTAGATGAGGTAGCGAAATGACAGTTGATTTTAAAGCAGAAGTAGAAAAACGCCGTGAAGATTTGCTGGCTGATTTGTTCAGCCTTTTGGAAATCAATTCGGAACGTGATGACAGTAAGGCTGATAAGGAACATCCTTTTGGCTCGGGTCCTGTCAAGGCTTTGAAGCATTTCCTAGCTATGGCTGAAAAGGATGGCTACAAGACTAGAAATATTGATAATTATGTCGGTGATTTTGAGTTTGGTGAGGGCGATGAAACCTTAGGAATTTTTGCCCATCTGGATGTGGTGCCTGCTGGTTCTGGTTGGGAGACCGACCCCTACAAACCAGTCATCAAAGATGGCAAACTCTATGCGCGTGGTTCCTCTGACGATAAAGGCCCAACTATGGCAGCCTACTATGCTCTAAAGATTATTAAAGAGCTGGGCCTGCCAACGTCTAAGAAGGTTCGCTTTGTTTTAGGAACGGATGAAGAGTCTGGCTGGGCTGATATGGATTATTACTTTGCCCATCCAGATGTGGACAAACCAGACTTTGGCTTTGCTCCAGATGCTGAGTTCCCTATTATTAATGGAGAAAAAGGGAATATTACCCAATATCTGCATTTTTCTGGTCAAAATGCTGGTCCAGTTGTTCTCCAGTCTTTCAAGGGAGGGCTGCGGGATAATATGGTTCCAGAATCTGCAACAGCAGTCCTTTCTGGTCAAGTCAATCAAGCAGATTTGGAAGAAAAATTAGCAGCTTTCTTGGTTCAAAACCCTAACCTGTCGGGCTCTTTAACAGCAGAAGAGAGCCAATTTAAAGTCCAAATCGTTGGGAAGGCAGCCCATGGTTCAACCCCTGAAGAAGGTCTCAATGGGGCAACTTATTTAGCGCTTTTTCTTAAGGATCTATCTTTTGCTGGTCCTGCCAAAGCCTTCATTGACTTGACTGCTGATGTTCTGCACGAGGACTTTGCTGGTCAAAAATTAGGCTTAGCTTATACCGATCCTAAGATGGGGGCTTTATCCATGAATGCTGGTATTTTTGACTTTGAAGCGACCTCTGGTGATAATACCATTACCCTCAATTTCCGCTATCCTCAAGGAATAGATACCGCAACCATCAAGGCTGGCCTCGAAAAGTTAGCTGGGGTAGAATCTGTTAGTCTGGCTGATCATGAACACTTGCCTCACTATGTCCCAATGGATGATCCTTTAGTCAAAACACTCTTGTCTGTCTATGAAAAGCAAACTGGTCTAGAAGGTTATGAGCAGGTCATTGGCGGTGGGACTTTTGGCCGCCTCTTGGAAAGAGGTGTCGCCTTTGGTGCCATGTTCCCTGATTATGTCAATACCATGCATCAGGCCAATGAATTTGTCGAAGTGGAAGATCTCTATCGGGCTTGCGCTATCTACGCTGAAGCTATCTACGAATTGATCAAATAGCGCAATAACCATATATCTAAACCAGCTCAGCTCTCGCTAGACTGGTCCGCTGATTTTATCTTGGAAATACTCAAGGCTGAATGCCCAAGGGCAGAAAAAATATGCTCTGACGTCAACCTGATTTTGAAAAGGAGATGTTGTCCATGTCAACCATGCAAGACATTGTTAAAGCTATCATGGCTGATCCACAAAATGAGGATTATACAAAAGCTGGCATTGAACCGCTTTTTACGGCGCCAAAAAGCGCCCGTATCAATATTGTCGGTCAGGCTCCGGGAATTAAGGCACAGGAGTCCCGCCTTTACTGGAATGATCCATCAGGTGATAATTTACGGGATTGGTTGGGGATTGATCGGGATACTTTCTACAGTTCCGATAAAATAGCCGTTATCCCTATGGATTTCTATTATCCTGGTAAGGGTAAGTCAGGGGATCTTCCCCCTCGCAAAGGCTTTGCTCAGAAATGGCATCCCTTGATTTTGCAAGAATTACCTGATATTTCCCTAACTCTGCTGATTGGTAATTATGCGCAACACTATTATCTCCAGCAAAAGCCTTCAGTCAAGCTGACCGACAATGTCAAGGCCTATAAGAACTTCCTCCCTGACTTTTTTCCTCTGGTTCATCCGTCGCCTCGCAATAATATTTGGCAAAAGAAAAATCCTTGGTTCAAAGAAGAAGTATTGCCAGACCTCAAAAAACTTGTGAAAGATATTCTTGAAAATGACGCAAAAACTGACCTTTAATGTCGCTACCGCTCAAAAGAAACCCAACAATAAGGATAGCTGTCCCTTTTGTCAGGTAGATAGTCTGGAAAAAATCATCGCTCAAGAAGGCGATATGATTTGGCTAGACAATAAATATCCTGTCCTCGATAAGACCTACCAGACCTTGATCATTGAGTCTGATCATCATCTAGGTGATATCACGACCTACAGCCAAGAACATAATCGCAAGCTTTTTGCTTTCGCCATCAAGGCTTGGCGTCAGTTGGAGGAGAGCGGCCAGTTCAAGACGGTTGGCCTCTTTAAAAATTTCGGCCCCCTTTCCGGCGGATCTCTTCGCCATCCTCACATGCAGGTTATCGGTTTTGACGACCTTGATGCCTATGAGGCTATTGACCTGAAAACCTTTGAGGGAGCTCTGGTCTGTCAAGAGACAGAGCGGTTGGCTCAGGTCACTATTTCCGACCAGCCCATGAGCAGTTTCACTGAAATCAATGTGGCTATAGCAGATAGCGGGAACAGCCATAAGCTGGCTGACACTGTTCAAAAGGTCCTCCGCTATGTTTTAGAGGGTTATTTAAATGGAGCCTGCAGCTCCTACAATCTCTTCTTTTACCATCAGGAGGAAGGTCTCATTTGTAAGGTGGTTCCCCGTTTTGTGGCCTCTCCCTATATGATTGGCTATCATCTGGTTCAGGTCAATTCAGCTGTCAGAGTGGCAGAAGAAGTAGCAGAGTTACAGGCTTTTTTAGAAAAGTAGATGGAGTCTGATCCAGGTTGCTTGGACCAGATTTTTTCTAGCCGGTCGATACACTTATCCTATATTAAAATTATTAGCAAAAGGCTTGCTAGCCCTCTTATAAAATGGTGTACTTTTTCTAAAAGTTTTTTAAGAAAAATATTATGGCTCCGAATCAATTTAACCAAGAGCGAGAGGACCAAGACTTTCCTAACCCTATTTGGACATAAGTCAAAAAAATCTGAGTCTTGTCTCAGATTTTTTTGAGTATGATAATAATTGCAGGCCCCGACGGCAACAGTTTGTTTCTTAATTGTCCGCCATCTATTTTCAAGCTTGGTCTGAACCAGCTGCTTCCAGACTGGTTCATTTCCCTAAGCAGAACTGACTAAAGAGTTGGGTGATTAGTTCATCAGGAGCTGCATCACCGGTGATTTCTCCCAGAATTTCCCAGCAGCGTGTCATATCAATCTGGAGTAGGTCAACTGGCATACCTGCTTCCAGTCCCTTGTTGACGTCTTTCAGGCTGGCCAAAGCCCTTTCTATCAGAGAAATATGGCGGGAATTGGATAGGTAGGTGGCATCCTTTTCCACTAGACCAGCATTATCAAAGAAGAGGTCATTAATCCTTTCTTCAATGAGGTCAATATTTTGATTTTTTAAAACCGAAATTTGGATGACATCATCGGGCAGCTGATCTAATTCAATCTTCTGGGGTAAATCAGTTTTATTGATAAGAATAATACGCTTGCTATCCTTGCTGATATCCAGCAAGGCGCGATCTTGATCGGTCAAACTTTCTGAACCGTTGAGAACAAGAAGGACTAAATCCGCCTCAGCCAGAGCTCTTTTGGAACGCTCAACCCCGATTTTTTCAACGATGTCATCGGTTTTGCGAATTCCAGCAGTATCAATCAATTTGAGTGGAACGCCCTTGATGTTGACATACTCTTCAATAACATCGCGGGTGGTTCCTTCAACATCGGTGACAATAGCCTTGTCTTCCCGCAAAAGATTGTTAAGCAGGCTGGATTTGCCGACATTGGGCCGTCCGATGATGGCTGTTGAAATCCCTTCACGAAGGATTTTACCTCGCTTAGCGGTAGCCAGCAGGCGAGTTAACAGAGCCTCAAACTCTTGAGTCTTTTCCCGCATTAGGGCTGTGGTCATTTCTTCCACATCGTCATATTCAGGGTAGTCAATATTAACTTCTACCTGAGCCAGAGTATTGAGAATTTCCTGACGGGTATTATTGATGAGATTTTTGAGGGATCCATCCAACTGACTGACCGCAATATTCATGGCCTTATCAGTCTTAGCTCGGATCAAATCCATGACAGCCTCGGCCTGAGTTAAATCTACTCGGCCATTGAGAAAGGCCCGCTTGGTAAACTCACCGGGCTCAGCCATCCTAGCACCTGACCGAAGCAGCAGCTGAAGAATTTCATTGGTGACAGCAACACCTCCGTGGGTATTGATTTCGACAACATCCTCCCGCGTGAAGGTCTTTGGTGCCCGCATGACAGAGACCATGACTTCATCAATAATCTCGTCATTTTCAATAATATGGCCGTAGTTAATAGTGTGAGAAGGGACCTTTTCTAAATCCTTACCTTTAAAAACGCTCTTAGCAATAGTAACAGCCTGACTGCCGGAGAGTCGGACAATACCAATAGCTCCTTCACCTAGGGGCGTTGAAATCGCTGCAATGGTATCAAATTCTTTTGTAATGGCCATAAGTCCTTCCTTCATGATTAAGATACTGTCATTGTATCGCAAGCCTCAAGGGATAGCAAGTGATAAAATCACCAGCCTCAGTTGGTACTTAAAGCCTTTTCATGATATAATAAGTTGATTAAAAAGAGAGGGAAAATAGCATGCAAAATATGGATGACTTGAAAAAGCAAGCGGGTGTCAAAGCTGCCCAGTATGTCAAAGACGGCATGGTCGTCGGTCTGGGAACGGGTTCAACCGCTTATTATTTTGTCGCCGAGATTGGCCGCCGAGTTCAAGAGGAAGGGCTGCAAGTAATTGGCGTAACAACGTCAAGTCGGACGACTGCCCAAGCCCAATCTTTAGGTATTCCGCTCAAGTCTGTTGATGAGATTGATAGCATTGATGTCACCGTTGACGGGGCTGATGAGGTGGATCGTGACTTTAATGGCATCAAAGGTGGCGGCGGTGCCCTCCTGATGGAAAAAATTGTGGCGACCCCAACCAAGGATTATATCTGGGTGGTTGATGAGAGCAAGTTGGTTGAGACTCTGGGGGCTTTTAAGTTACCAGTTGAAGTAGTTCAATACGGAGCAGAACGGCTTTTTCGGGATTTTCAAGCCAAGGGTTATAAGCCGGCCTTTCGCCAAAAGGATGGTCAGCGTTTTGTGACCGATATGAAAAACTTTATCATCGACCTAGATTTGGGAGTGATTGAAAATCCTTTGGCCTTGGGACAAGAACTTAAAGCTATGACTGGTGTGGTGGAACACGGCCTGTTTAATGGAATGGTCAACAAGGTCATTGTTGCTGGCCAAGAGGGCGTAAAAATTTTAGAAAGTCACTAATTGTGGTGTCCAAGTGTGATCTGAGAATGACTGGTGCGCAGATTCAAAGATCAAACTTGGATTCAACCATGCAGAATATATTGATAGCTCAGCTATCTTAGAAAAGAGACGGAAATGTCAAAATTTGATCGTATTCACTTAGTTGTTTTAGATTCAGTTGGGATTGGTGCAGCACCAGATGCTAATAATTTTTCCAATGCTGGTGTGCCAGATGGTGCCTCTGATACCCTAGGCCACATTTCTAAGACTGTTGGACTTGATGTGCCGAATATGGCTAAAATAGGCTTGGGTAATATCCCTCGTCCTCAGGCCCTCAAGACGGTTTCAGCAGAAAGCAATCCAAGCGGTTATGCTACTAAGCTGGAAGAAGTGTCACTTGGTAAGGATACCATGACTGGTCACTGGGAAATTATGGGACTCAATATTACTGAACCTTTTGATACTTTCTGGGACGGTTTTCCGGAAGAAATCATCACTAAAATTGAAGAGTTCTCAGGACGCAAGGTTATCCGTGAAGCCAACAAACCTTATTCAGGAACTCAAGTTATTGCGGACTTTGGTCCCCGCCAAATGGAAACCGGTGAACTGATTATCTACACTTCAGCTGACCCAGTTTTACAGATTGCGGCGCACGAAGACATCATTCCACTTGACGAACTCTATCGTATCTGTGAATATGCACGCTCGATTACCTTAGAACGTCCTGCTCTTCTTGGGCGTATTATTGCCCGTCCTTACGTTGGGGAACCAGGAAACTTTACTCGAACAGCTAATCGCCGCGATCTAGCCGTTTCTCCATTTGCTTCAACTGTCCTCAACAAATTGGACGAAGCTGGTATTGACACTTATGCCGTTGGTAAAATCAATGATATTTTCAATGGTTCAGGCATCAATCACGACATGGGGCACAACAAGTCTAACAGCCATGGTGTTGACAATCTTATCAAAGCTATGAAGTCGCCTGACTTTGAGTACGGCTTCTCATTCACCAATCTGGTAGACTTCGACGCCCTCTACGGTCATCGGCGCAATGCTCACGGTTACCGCGATTGCCTGCAAGAATTTGATGGTCGTTTGCCAGAAATCATTGCAGCTATGGGTGACAATGATCTTCTCATGATTACAGCTGACCACGGTAATGACCCAACTTACGCTGGTACCGACCATACTCGTGAATACATCCCACTCTTGGCCTACAGTCCAGCCTTTAAGGGTAATGGCACCATTCCAGTCGGTCACTATTCAGATATCTCAGCCACCATCGCTGAAAACTTCGGTGTTGACACAGCTATGATTGGCCAAAGCTTCTTAGATCAGTTGGTGTAGGGAAAACAAACTATTTGAACCAGTATTAAGGGAAAAGGCGATGCCTTGGCTGACCGTACTAAAAAATTCACTTCAGAAAAATCTGCTCAAACTCAGGAAATAAGTCAGGAAGCTCTTTCAAACACTTTGGACTGGGCCTACTCAAAGACTGTTAAAGGAATACTGGGCCAACCATCTATAACTTAATTTGTGGATGACTACCTAGCAAAAAGTAAGCGTGCTGATGAAGCTATTGACAAGATCATTAAGTTTCAAACTACAAAAGCTGCTGTTTCTGGATTTGTCACAGACTTCGGAGGTGTTTTGACATTACCTGTAACGATTCCTGCGAATATATCTTCGGTTATTTTATTCCAGATGAGGGTGGTAGCAGCTATTGCCAGTATACGAGGCCATGATTTACATAGCGATCAGGTTCAAAACTTCGTATATGCTATTAGCCGGTTCTTCCGTAGCTGATATTATTAAAAAGTCTGGGATAACAATCAGTAATAAGTTGGCTATTAGTGCTGTCCGAAAAATCTCTGGAACTGTTCTAACCAAAATAAATCAAGCTGTTGGGTTTAGATTGGCAACTAAATTTGGAACCAAAGGAGTTGTTAATCTGGGGAAACTGGTGCTAGTAGCTGGTGCAGGAGTAGGAGCTATTTTTGATGATACTGCCACAAAGGCTATTGCTCGAATGGCTAAGAAAACTTTTACCGATGATGGCATTGATTTGGGGAATGGTGATGTCATTAGCAAAACAAACACTAATCAGTAAGTTTTTAGATACTAGAAAGAAGGTCGTCCATGCCAACATCTATTGAAAAGGTTGAACGCCTGATTGATCAAATCAATAAGCTTCACTTAGCTTATTCCCGGGATTATTTTGAGACCGGTAAAGTTGAGAAGGTCAACCTCTCTCATACTTTTTCAAAAGTACCGACTGAGCATATTTTGTCTTACCGCCTTAACCTCCACGAGTCTATCAACGATTATCTGTATCGGGCTGATGTCAAGGATATTAATTTTTACTATCGAGTAAAGACAGCTGAGTCCATTTTAGATAAAATTGAAAGGTACAAAGCTCGAGATACTCAGTACCCCGTTAATAATATTCTGAATGATATCTTTGGAGCTCGTATGATTTTGACCTCTGAGCAAGTTAGTCAAGTCCTTAATTCACTAGATATCTGGAAAGAAAAATTTGGTCTGAAAAACTGGTACTTACGTGATCTGGATGGCTACATCGGTATCCATATCTATTTCAAAAATAGCAGCAATTTCTACTATCCTTGGGAGTTGCAGATTTGGGATGAGAAGGATGCTGAAGCCAATATCAAAAGCCATCAAGACTTTAAGCGGTCATTTGTAAATTAAGAAAGAGGAAGCTATGACACTAATTGAAAAAATCCAGCAAACCCGTGATTTCTTACAAGATAAAGGTATGACAGCTCCTGAATTTGGTCTGATTCTTGGATCAGGTCTGGGTGAACTGGCAGAAGAAGTCGAAAATGCCATCGTTTTGAATTATGCTGACATTCCTAATTGGGGCCGTTCAACGGTTGTCGGCCATGCTGGTAAGCTAGTCTATGGTGACTTGGCTGGCCGAAAGATCCTGGCTCTGCAAGGCCGTTTCCATTTCTATGAGGGCAATCCCCTAGAAGTGGTTACCTTCCCAGTTCGAGTTATGAAGGCTCTTGGCTGTCAAGGTGTCCTCGTTACCAATGCTGCAGGCGGCATTGGTTTTGGTCCAGGAACACTTATGGCTATTAGCGATCATATCAATCTAACAGGACAAAACCCGCTGATTGGAGCTAACTTAGATGACTTTGGTCCCCGTTTTCCTGATATGTCCAATGCCTACAGCAAAGACTATCGGAAGGCAGCCCACCAAGCAGCTGATAAGCTCGGTATTAGGCTGGATGAAGGCGTTTATATCGGTGTATCAGGACCTTCCTATGAGACACCGGCCGAAATCCGAGCCTTTAAGACCATGGGAGCTGATGCTGTTGGCATGTCAACCGTACCAGAGGTGATCGTAGCAGCTCATTCAGGCCTTAAAGTCTTAGGAATTTCAGCTATCACCAACCATGCCGCTGGTTTTCAAGCTGAACTTAATCACGAAGAAGTGGTAGCAGTCACTCAGAGAATTAAAGCCGATTTTAAGCAGTTGGTCAAGGCAGTTCTAGCAGAACTGTAGGAGGCAACCATGCGGGTCCATTTTGTTATTCATGAGCCATACGAAGCACCAGGAGCTTACTTAGCTTGGGCAGCTCTGCGGGGACATGAGGTGTCTTTCACCAAGGTCTACCAATTTGAAAAACTACCTAATACAGTTGATGATGTCGACCTCTTGATCGTCATGGGAGGGCCCCAGAGCCCGACCTCTACTCAGGAAGCATTTCCTTATTATAATGCTCAAGCAGAAATCGATCTGATTAAAAGGGCTATTGACGCTGACAAATATATCATTGGAGTCTGTCTAGGAGCGCAACTTCTAGGTGAAGCTTATGGGGGAACCTGTACAGCCAGTCCAGAGCGAGAAATCGGTAATTTTCCGATTGAACTCACCGATGCCGGACAGGCAGACTCCAGATTATCCCATATCCCATCAGGCCTTGTCGTTGGCCATTGGCACGACGATATGCCAGGCATGATCAAGGGTGCTCAGGTTCTGGCAACTAGTCAAGGCTGCCCTAGGCAGATTGTCCGTTATACGCCTAAACATTACGGCTTCCAATGTCATTTGGAATTGACTAAAGATTTGGTGGCTCAGCTCTTGAAGCAAGAAACTGATATTGAAGGCGAAAGCCGAAGGTATACTTATGTGCAGGATACTAGGACTATTCTCACCTACGACTATGACCAGATGAATCAGGTTCTCTACGAGTTTTTAGATAAACTGCTTAGTACTTAATTCCATAAACGATTTAGAAGAGATGAGAATGTGTCCAAGTCATTTGAACACGAGCGGAAAATTTGGAAATAGATAAGACTTATAAGAGTGACAGACGCCCATGAGGACTGTGCTCTAGCCCATAATATATTTAACCTCTGAAGGCTATATATCAAAAGCTCTGCTGCGTATGAACTATTTTTGTGAGATGAACCGCTTGACGCAGCGGTTGGAGTGAGGCTTGCTGGCTGTGCCTAGAAGTCTTACTCCTAGTTCATTAGGTGTCTTAGTACCTCCTCGATTTTCTAATTTCCAGTCGCTTTCTGGTCACTCTCAAGATCTTTCACAATAAAAATAACAGAAAGGCGGGTGTAGCCTGTAGTCAGTGTAACTGAATACGAGAGCTGAGGACTTGAATAAAAAGATAATCGCCGGCAAAAGTCATGATTTTCGAGCGATTCTCTCTTTGGTCTGTGTCCTTTTACACCCTTTATATCTTAATTATGTCTATCCATATTGAAGCGACCCAAGGTCAAATTGCTGATAAAA
Source organism: Streptococcus criceti HS-6 (assembly GCF_000187975.2). NCBI lineage: Bacteria > Bacillati > Bacillota > Bacilli > Lactobacillales > Streptococcaceae > Streptococcus > Streptococcus criceti. The sequence goes on along the minus strand of NZ_AEUV02000002.1, from coordinate 1,962,750 downwards.
TCCTACTGCCAGGAGATCCCCTGCGGGCAAAATTTATTGCTGAAAACTTTTTAGAAAATGCCCAATGTTTTAACAAGATTAGAGGCATGCTAGGCTACACCGGAACCTACAAGGGTGAAAAGGTCTCTGTCATGGGAACTGGTATGGGAATGCCATCTATCTCCATCTATGCCCACGAATTGATTGTTGATTACGGTGTGAAGAAGCTGATTCGCGTTGGAACAGCGGGTTCGATTGACCCAGATGTTCATGTGCGTGAGCTGGTTCTGGCCCAAGCTGCAGCGACCAATTCCAATATCATTCGCAATGACTTCCCAGAGTATGATTTTCCACAAATCGCTGATTTTGACTTACTGGACAAGGCCTATCACATTGCCAAAGACCTTGGGCTGACGACCCATGTTGGCAGTGTCCTGTCATCAGATGTCTTTTACTCTAATATGCCCGAGCGTAATATGAAACTGGGGACACTGGGGGTTAAGGCCATCGAAATGGAAGCAGCAGCTCTCTATTATTTGGCAGCTCAATACCATGTTCAGGCCTTGGGAATCATGACTATATCTGACAGTGTAGTCAACCCAGAAGAAGACACGACAGCCCAAGAGCGCCAAACAACCTTTACCGATATGATGACCGTTGGCTTAGAAACATTGATTCGTTAAGATGAAACAGCAGACTTTGGAAGATACACTAGAAATTCTGATTAATCACTATGATTATGCTTCTGCTTATGGTTTGCTGGAGCAGCAGCAGATTGCCCCGGATGTCAAAAAGTTGATTTATCTCATGAAAAAACGTCGTCAGCTGGATATTGAGGAAATTTGTGAACCAGCGACGCTTAAATATTTTCAAGAGACTTATCGGTTTCAGTTGGCAGTCAATCCTAAAGACGAGGAGCAGTTGGCCAACTACATTATGGACTTGCAGGCTAAGGTGATGACTGAAGACATTATCGATTTTGTTCGGGCAGTCAGTCCTATCATCTACCGTTTATTCATGCGATTGATTGCTGGTAAAATTCCCGACATTCAGGATTATGTGGCCAATTCTAAAGATGCTCAATATGACATGTGGAGATTTTCCAAGATGGAAGAGTCACCTCAGCAGGTTTTGATTGATTTTTCCAAAACGTGGCATGACTCCAGAGTGACTTCCAGAAGTCTAGTGGCCCTGATTGCTCTTTTGCCGATTTCCGATTCGCTCAAGAAAGATGTGGTCTTCCTTAGGAATATGGAAAAGTCGGTCCGCAATCCTCTGGCTCATCTGATTAAGCCATTTGATGAAAAGATCTTGCATGACACAACAGGTTTTTCCTCCCGCTCCTTCTTGGAGATGATTATCAAGTTAGCTCGTCATACTGGCATCAACTATCAAGAAAGCCCCTTTTACTTTGACCAAATTAATCGGCTGATTAGCTCACTCTTATAAACCAAAAGGATAAAAATTTTTATGAATTATTTGATTACCTTTCTCATTTCCATGATCCCCCTTGTCGAATTACGGGGAGCCGTCCCCTATGGTATAGGTACGGGGCTGCCCATGTGGCAGGCTCTTGTCATCGCTGTTATCGGCAATATGTTGCCCGTCCCTATAATCTTTTTCTTCGCTCGCCGTGTACTGGAATGGGGAACTGACAAGCCTGTCATTGGTGGCTTCTTTAGTTGGTGTTTGAAAAAGGGCCATAATGGTGGCCAGAAGTTAGCCAAGAGCGCTGGTGACAAGGGGCTTTACTTCGCCCTCTTCCTCTTTGTTGGCATTCCTTTGCCGGGGACAGGAGCTTGGACTGGCACCCTAGCAGCCTCCATTCTTGACCTCAAATTCAAGAACAGTATCATTGCTACTATGGCAGGTGTTGTTTTGGCCGGTTTCATCATGGGCTTCGGCTCGGTATTTGTCAAGAGCTTTTTCTAGACATGGAAAAAGGCTGGGAAAAGTATTCCAGCCTTCTATTTTTGCAGTAATAACAGTTTGACGCAGTGGTTGATTGGGAGGTCCTAAACCCTTGCTCTGCAAGTGTTAGCGGCCATCCTAATCAACTGTGCGGGGTTGAGACAACGAAGTCTATTTATATAAAAAATTGACTTCTGTCCCACTCCCTTTTTATATGTGTTCTTGAGCGGAGATTACTACATTTTTTGGTGCAGACATTGCAGAGTAGTTCAACAGTCCACTGGACTGTTGAAGGGGGAGCCTGACAATGGGACTGCGCCTCAAGCTAAGGGATCGTCAATCAGCAGTGCTTCATTGGTGTTAAAGCACCTAATGAACTGTGCAGGGGTAAGGATTCTTGGCCGAGCACAAGTCTTACTTCCAACCACTGCGTCAATCTGCTAAATCTAGAACACTACTAACGAGTCTGGTCTTTTGTCCCAGACTCGACTTTTTAAATTTTTCTTTGTGGTGCGCAACGACTCCGTATCTTAATCAAATTTCACTTCCTCGAGCAGATAGTCAATAAAACGTTCGCCCATTTTGGATAGGTTGGCCTTTTCATGTTTGAGGTAAACAATATCAATTTGATCATCAACTTCCAGTGGGATAGAGACAATATCATCACCGTTGAGGTTACTGTTAAGAATACCAGTCGCAATAGTATAGCCATCCAGACCAATCAGAAGATTAAAGAGAGTAGCTCGGTCAGAAACGACAATGGATTTTTTATGAGGAATCTGCGACATAATCTCTTCTGAGAAGTAGAAGGAGTTGTGCAACCCTTGTTCGTAGCTGAGGTAGGGGAAATCTTCAAGGTCACTGAGGCTGACCGATTTTTTGCCGGCTAAGGGATTGGACTTGCTGACAAAAATGTGAGGTTGAGCAACAAAGAGGTTGGTATAAGTCAGGTGATTGTCATCAAACATCTTGGTCAGAACATCGCGGTTGTAGCTGTTGAGAAAGAGTACTCCAATTTCCGAGCGAAAGTTCTTGACATCATCAATGATTTCATAAGTCCGAGTCTCTCGCAGAAAGAGTTCATACTGGCTCATATCTGCCCCTTTGAGCAGGGAGACGAAAGCATTGACGACAAAGGCATAGTGCTGGGCTGAGACACTAAAGAGTTCGCGATTATGATCCTTGCTCTTATAGCGTTCCTCCATGAGATTAGTTTGTTCCACAACCTGACGAGCGTAGGAGAGAAACTCCATACCGTCCTGAGTCAGGGTAATCCCTTTAGGATTGCGGTTAAAAATCTTAATGTTCATCTCCCTCTCCAAATCCCTCACAGCGTTTGAGAGGCTGGGTTGGGTGATGTAGAGCTGTTTAGCAGCTTCATTCATACTGCCGGTTTCGACGATTTTGATAATATAATGTAATTGTTGAATTCGCATAGACCTATTCTAACATAAAATAGCTATAGTTTCAGGCTATAGCTATGATATAGAATTTGTGGCCGATAGACACCAGATTCACTTAAGCCTAAGTCTAGGAATTGCCTTGTCCGGTCCCTTATTTTTACTGACATTTGAAAGGGCTTATGGTATAATTTTAACAGACAAATTGTGAAAGGAAGCTTTTCCGATGAAAGGTATTATTCTTGCAGGTGGGTCTGGGACTCGCCTCTATCCATTGACCCGTGCGGCTTCAAAACAGCTCATGCCTGTTTATGATAAACCCATGATTTATTACCCTCTCTCTACCTTGATGTTGGCGGGAATTAAGGACATCTTAATTATTTCGACACCGCAAGATTTGCCTCGTTTCAAGGAATTGCTCCAAGATGGTTCTGAATTTGGTATTAACTTATCCTATGCCGAACAGCCTAGTCCAGATGGTTTGGCACAAGCCTTTATCATCGGTGAAGAATTTATCGGTGATGACAATGTAGCCTTGATTTTGGGGGACAATATTTACTATGGCCCAGGTCTCAGTCGGATGTTGCAAAAGGCTGCCAGCAAGGAAAAGGGTGCAACCGTCTTCGGTTATCAAGTCAAAGATCCAGAACGCTTTGGGGTTGTTGAATTTGACGAGGATATGAATGCCGTTTCCATCGAAGAAAAGCCTGAGCATCCTAAGTCTCATTATGCTGTGACAGGTCTTTATTTCTATGATAATGATGTCATCGAGATCGCCAAAAATATTAAGCCAAGTCCTCGGGGGGAATTGGAAATTACCGATGTCAACAAAGCCTATCTCGATCGTGGCGACTTATCTGTTGAGGTTATGGAACGCGGTTTTGCTTGGTTGGATACTGGGACTCACGAAAGTTTGCTAGAGGCTGCCCAGTATATCGAAACCGTCCAACGGATGCAAAACCTACAGGTAGCTAACTTGGAAGAAATTGCCTATCGTATGGGTTATATCACCAGGGAGCAGGTACGTGAACTCGCACAACCTCTCAAGAAAAATGAATACGGACAATACTTGCTCCGTTTGATTGGAGAAGCTTAATGACAGAAGGATTTTTTGAAAAGAAACTGGCTGCTCGTAAGATTGATGCCATTCCTGGCATGATTGAATTTGATATCCCTGTTCATGGAGATAATCGCGGTTGGTTCAAGGAAAATTTTCAAAAAGAAAAGATGGTGCCGCTCGGTTTTCCAGAAAGTTTTTTTACGGAAGGAAAACTCCAAAACAATGTCTCTTTCTCTCGTAAGCATGTTCTGCGGGGGCTTCATGCCGAACCTTGGGATAAGTATATTTCAATAGCTGATGAAGGTAAAGTTTTGGGCTCTTGGGTTGATTTGCGGGAAGGCGATAGCTTCGGACATGTCTATCAAACAGTTATTGACGCCTCCAAAGGCATCTTTGTCCCCCGTGGCGTTGCCAATGGCTTTCAAGTCCTGTCTGACAAGGTTGCTTACAGCTACCTCGTCAACGATTATTGGGCATTAGAACTCAAACCTAAATACGCTTTTGTTAACTACGCTGATCCAAGCTTAGGTATTAAATGGGAAAACCTTGAAGAGGCAGAAGTCTCAGAGGCAGACAAAAATCATCCACTGCTCAAAGATGTTAAGCCATTGAAAGCAGAAGATTTGTAAGGAAGAGGCCTTATAATTTTCTCATGTGGCAAATGGTGCCCCTCTTGAGATCAAAGGGAAATCACACCGAGCAAGCAAGTTACATACTTCTCGCTAAGGGACATAGGGCGAACAAAGTGAGCCACTAATCGACAGTTTCTGTCGTGGTGAAAATATGGGCAATCCTGAAACCTTGGATTCAGAATTGAGTCAATGAAATCCAGTCTTTAGACTGACTTAAAAGTCCTTGGCAGCAGAGTTGGCAAGGCAGACTTTCATAGGCACTTTTAGACTGAGTTCATGACGACTCCACTCCTAAGGAAACTGTCAAAAAAGAAAAAGCAAAAAGGAAAAATCATGTCTGAATACAAAAATATTATCGTAACCGGTGGCGCTGGTTTCATCGGTTCAAACTTCGTTCACTACGTTTACAACAATCATCCAGATGTTCATGTGACTGTCCTTGACAAACTCACTTACGCTGGTAACCGCGCTAATCTTGAAGAAATTCTTGGCGATCGTGTTGAGTTGGTTGTTGGAGATATTGCTGACGCGGAATTGGTTGACAAATTAGCAGCCAAAGCGGATGCTATTGTTCACTATGCGGCTGAAAGCCATAATGATAATTCACTTAAAGATCCATCACCATTTATTTACACTAATTTTGTTGGGACCTATACGCTTTTAGAAGCTGTCCGCAAGTACGACATTCGCTTCCACCACGTTTCAACAGACGAAGTTTACGGCGATCTTCCACTTCGTGAAGACTTACCAGGTCACGGTGAAGGTCCAGGGGAAAAATTCACACCGGATACTAAGTACAATCCTTCATCCCCTTATTCATCAACCAAGGCTGCCTCTGACTTGATTGTCAAGGCCTGGGTGCGGTCTTTCGGTGTCAAGGCCACTATTTCCAACTGCTCAAACAACTATGGTCCTTACCAGCACATCGAAAAATTCATTCCACGCCAAATTACCAATATCCTATCTGGTATCAAGCCAAAACTTTATGGAGAAGGTAAAAATGTTCGTGACTGGATCCACACCAACGACCACTCAAGCGGAGTTTGGGCAATTTTGACCAAGGGCCGTATCGGTGAAACCTACCTGATTGGTGCTGACGGTGAAAAGAATAACAAGGAAGTACTTGAACTGATCCTTGAGAAAATGGGACAGCCAAAAGATGCCTATGATCACGTTACAGACCGTGCAGGTCATGATCTGCGTTATGCTATTGACGCAACTAAGCTTCGTCAAGAATTGGGCTGGACACCTGAGTTCACCAATTTTGAGGCAGGCCTAGAGGATACCATTAAGTGGTACACTGAGCATAAAGATTGGTGGAAGTCTGAAAAAGAAGCGGTCGAGGCCAATTACGCTAAGACACAAAAAGTTTTGAAATAAGGGAAACGGGCTCGCAAGCCTGTTTTTTAATAGCCTCACTGAGGACCTGAGGCTTAATTTTACTAGCATTTTATGGTAGAATAGAAAAAAATAAGAAGTAAGGGAAGTAATTATGGAGCAAATCCTGCAAGATTATCAACAACTATTGCATAAACTAGCCGTCACTCGGCATTACCTACATTTGTTTGAAACCGAATTGAGTATGATTCAGCATGAACCATCACTGTTGGAATTCTCGGTTGAAACAGTTTTGATTAAGCCAGAAATCGACAAGATTTTGGAAGCCTGCCGGCCACTTAAGCGTCAAGAGGAAAAGGTTCAGGCCCTGTCTTGGTATGACGAGCCATCTTTTCGCTTAATGAATAGTTCGTTGGATGTCGTGGGAGACTGGCTGTCACAGCTGGCCTTCTTAGAAGAAGTAGCTGTTGCTCAACCATTTTTCTATAACCTTTTAGATCAGGACCGAGCTAAGTCTTTTGGTATTTTAGTTGACCTCTTTGGCAGTTTGCAGGTTGCTAGTGCAGCTCTCAAGGAAGAGTATGAACGCCCTTATGAAGTTTTGACAGATCACTCTAAAAAGTAAAATTTATGACCTTTAAAACAGTCCAGAGAGGCTAAAAAGGGAACCGATAAAGGCTGGAAACTGTGGTTTTCTGTCCCTATTTGCGCGACCTTGCCCTCTGGGTGAGGTCTTTTTGTTAGAAAGGACAGCTTATGCAAGCACAAAAAAAGCCAGCTATTCTCAAGGAAAACCTCAGAGTAGTCAGTCAGACTGAGATTGCTCCTAGGATTTTTAAGATGGTCCTAACTGGTCAGATGGTCCAAGAGATGAAGGAAGGCCAATTTCTTCATCTGCGCGTGCCCGATCCCAGCAAGCTTTTACGGCGACCAATTTCTATCTGCGATATTGACCGAGAAACTCAGCAAGTCAGTATAATTTATCGGGTTCAGGGCATGGGGACAGAACTCTTGTCCCAGTTAAAATCTGATGATTTTGTAGACACTATGGGGCCTCAGGGAAATGGTTTTGACCTATCAGTGGTTAATCAGGGTGATAAAGTCCTCCTTATTGGCGGTGGTATCGGTGTTCCGCCGCTTTATGCGACTGCTAAGGCTCTGGCACAAAAAGGGGTAGAAGTGACAGCTGTTTTAGGCTTTGCCCATAAAGCGGCAGTGATTTTAGAAGAAGAAATGCAGCGAGTCGCCAAGGTAGTGATTACTACGGATGATGGCTCTTATGGGATTCAGGGCTACGTCTCAACGGTCGTTGATAAAATGACCGACGATTTTGCAGCTATCTATTCCTGTGGGGCACCGGGGATGCTCAAATATGTTGATAAGAAATTTGCTAATCACCCTCATGCTTACATGTCTTTGGAAGAAAGGATGACTTGCGGAATGGGAGCTTGCTATGCCTGTGTCGTTCATCTCAAAGACAGATCCGAAGCTGCCAATAAACGAGTTTGTGAGGATGGGCCTGTCTTTAAAACAGGTAGTGTCGTACTCTAGGAGGTTACTATGACTGAAAATCGTTTAGCTGTTTCTTTGCCAGGTTTAAAATTGAAAAATCCTATTATCCCGGCTTCTGGCTGCTTTGGCTTTGGTCAGGAATACGCCAAGTATTACGATCTTGACAAGTTGGGCTCCATTATGATTAAGGCAACGACGAAGGAAGCACGCTTTGGCAACCCAACTCCGCGTGTTGCTGAAACACCGTCTGGCATGCTCAATGCCATTGGACTTCAAAATCCCGGTGTTGATACTGTTTTAGCAGAGAAACTTTCTTGGCTGCAGGAGCATTATCCTGATTTACCCATTATCGCTAATGTTGCTGGTTTTTCTAATGAGGAATATGCCTATGTTGCTGGAAGGATTTCACAGGCGCCAAATGTTAAAGCAATTGAGCTTAATATCTCTTGTCCCAATGTCGACCACGGGAATGCCGGCCTTCTGATTGGTCAGGTTCCTGAATTGGCTTATGCCGCTACCAAGGCAGCTGTTGAGACTTCCCAAGTTCCTGTTTATGTTAAATTAACACCTAGTGTCGCTGATATTACGCAAGTAGCCAAAGCGGTAGAAGATGCTGGTGCCACCGGTTTTACCATGATTAACACCCTAGTGGGCATGCGCTTTGACTTACAAAGCCGAAAACCTATCATTGCCAACGGAACAGGCGGCATGAGCGGTCCAGCAGTCTTCCCCGTTGCCTTAAAATTGATTCGTCAGGTTGCCCAGAACTCCAGTCTTCCTATTATTGGCATGGGCGGGGTTGACAGTGCTGAAGCAGCTATTGAAATGATGATAGCCGGAGCCTCAGCAATCGGTGTTGGTACAGCTAATTTTACCGACCCCTTTGCCTGCCCTAATATTATTGCTGACCTACCCAAGGTTATGGATAAGTATGGCATTGAGAGTTTAGAAGAGCTGAGAAAAGAAGTTCGGAAAAGCTTACAATGCTAATATTATTAATTTAAACCAAAACTGGTTTCATTGAACCATCTGAGTGGAGAATTGTTACAGTTTTGTCACTCAGATGGATATTTTTAATGGATAAAAGCCAGTTTTCTCTAAAAGAAAAAAGTCAAAACCACCCGTTTTGGACTGACTTCCAAAAGTTAGGTTTTAAAAACCTAGCGACTGGAGGTACAGGTTATTTATGGGTGGTTTTGACTTTTTTAAATACTGTTTCAAAGCTAATTAGGAATTAGAAAAGTATTCACATTTCATTACCAAATTTTTTAATTGATAGAGTTGCCAACCATTTCTCAATAGCTTCTATAAGTATAAGTTGCTGTTGCAAAACAGCAATTCCTGTTTCTGGTATCTCATGTAACTTGCTTTTCTCTTTAAGATTTTCTTCAAGGTAGGCTTTAAGAGCTGCTACATTCGTGGAGATGGCTTCAATACAGTGTTTTTGATTTGTTGGAGATAAACTATCTAAATTAACTATAACAGCGTTGAAATCTAAGAAAATTCTTATGGGATTGGACGCAATACTAAACATAAGGTTTTCAAATTCTTTCTCTCCCGCTTCTGTTAAAGAATAAACTGTTTTTGGAGGCATTTTTCCTTCTCGTGACGTTGTTGCTTTTATTAATCCCTTTTTCTCCAATTGCAGTGTTTTTTTATAAATAGAAGGTGTACTAATTTTTACCCATTTAGATATATTGCGGTATTCTACTAATTTTTGAATATCATAGGCCCCCCTAGATTCTTGCTTTAGCATTCCTAGTACAATCAAATCAATTGTTGACATAAAAGAACCTCACTAACTTCAAATAGTAATACACTTCATAATATTTGAATTTGCAAATAATGTCAAGGGATATGAAATCATAAAAGTTGTATTATTTGTTGACACATAGTATAAATTATAGTATTATTTATTCAGTTATACTATAAAGTATACTACTATAAAATATATTCAGGAGGTTGAGATGGAACAATCAAACAAAAAGTTGGCACTATTAAGTTCTACGCCAATACCGAAAGCACTTATGGCATTAGGAATACCTATTATGATCGGGATGCTTATCAATGCTTTCTACAATTTGGTAGATGCTTATTTTGTCAGTGGTCTAGGAGATACTTCAATGGGGGCCATCTCGATTGTTTTTCCACTTGGTCAAGTCATTGTTGGCTTGGGTCTAATGTTTGGTAATGGAGCGGCTTCATATTTATCAAGATTACTAGGAAAAAATGATAGAAAAACTGCTAATGAAGTAGCTAGTACAGCTCTATATAGCAGCCTTTTCTTAGGAGCTATTATTATTATTTTAATTACCTTATTTTTACGACCAATATTAGGAATGCTTGGAGCAACAACCTCGATTATGCCTTATGCTATGTCATACGCTAGAATTTTTGTTGTTTCTTGTATTTTTAATGTTTTTAATGTCAGTATGAATAATATCGCAGCTAGTGAAGGTGCTGCCAAGACAGCTATGAGTGCTCTGCTGTTAGGAGCTGTCCTTAATATTATTTTGGCTCCGATTTTTATTTATACACTTGGCATGAAAGTTGCAGGTGCAGCCATTGCGACAACAATCGCTCAATGTGCTTCTACTTTGCTTTATTTGAGATATATTTTGCAAAAGAAAAGTAGTTTTGGATTTAAGTTAACCGATTTTAGATGGTCGAAACAACTGTATTCAGAGATTTTAAAAATCGGAATTCCAACATTAGTCTTTCAAGTTTTAACAAGCCTTTCTATTGCTTTAATCAACCGTTCGGCAAAGCAATATGGGGATGCTGTTATTGCGGCTATGGGGGCTGTCACAAGAGTGACTACCATGGGGACTCTTGTAGTTTTTGGATTCTTAAAAGGTTTTCAACCCATTGCAGGCTTTAGTTATGGGGCGAAAAATTTTAATCGATTAAGAGAAGCTATTAAAACGTCTATTTACTGGTCTACAATTTTTTGTGTAGTTACAGGGTTACTCATGGCCTTGTTGTCTAAACAGATTATTGTACAGTTTGCTAATGGAAATACAGATATGATCTTAGCAGGGGAGAAATCGTTTGTAGCTAATGGTTTTTCATTTTTCCTTTTTGGATTTTATACAGTTTATTCATCACTATTTTTGGCCTTAGGGAAGGGCACTGCGGGCTTTATTCTAGGGGCATGTCGACAAGGTATTTGTTTTATTCCTGTGATTTTTATTCTACCTTCATTGTGGGGTATAAATGGTGTCTTATATGCACAACCAATTGCTGATGTCTTGACTGCCTTGGTCACGGTTATCATGGCAAGACAACTGCATAAAGCTCTTTCTTTATCTGAAGCAGATATCCAATGATAAGTATAATGGAAAGGTAATGCTAAAGTAAATTTGAATCAATCCTGTTATTGTTTATTCTGTTTGTCTCAAATGATTTATCTTTGACTAACCTTTTGAAAATATTTAAACGTTACAATAGAGTTAAGCCTATACCTATTAAAGTTCACAAATGGAATTACCCCTTACAGCATTTGATTGACAGTTGAGCACCTGTAAGTTACAATAGAACCAATAATAAACCTTTAAGTTCAGTCCAGAGAGGCTAGCAAGGGAACCATGATATAGGGGTGGGGATTGCCCTGATTTTTGTCATACCTTGCCTCTTTGGCAAGGTTTTTTCTATGACTCGGCCCTTAGTGAGATAAATTGAACTTAGGTCTTGCCTTGATTCAGTTTGAACGAAAGTGAAAATGAGTTAGTTAAGACAAGATGGTTGGCGCTTATCAAAAACAGAAATTTGCTGCCAAACAAGTCTTCTATTTATCTGCCAATAGAAAGGATATTTAAAACAGTTATGAGAGAATCACGCCCTATCGTCGCTCTAGATTTTCCTTCCTTTGAAGCGGTCAAAGAATTTTTAGACCGTTTCCCTCAGGAAGAAAAGCTCTATGTCAAGATTGGTATGGAACTTTACTACGGGGCAGGCCCTGAGATTGTTTCTTATGTCAAATCACTGGGACATTCCGTCTTTTTGGATTTGAAATTGCATGATATTCCCAATACGGTCAAGTCTGCCATGGCAGTTTTAGCTAAGCTTGGTGTGGATATGACTAATGTCCATGCAGCTGGTGGTGTTGAAATGATGAAAGCTGCCAGAGAAGGTTTAGGAAAGGGTCCTAAATTGATTGCTGTGACTCAGCTGACGTCTACATCTGAGGAGCAGATGAGAGACTTCCAAAATATTCAGACCAGTCTGGAAGAGTCGGTCTTGCATTATGCCCAGAAGACGCAAGAAGCTGGTTTAGACGGCGTGGTCTGCTCAGCTCATGAAGTGGCTAAAATTAAGGCAGTAACCTCTGAAGACTTTATCTGCTTGACCCCGGGCATCAGGCCCGCTGGTTCAAGTGTCGGTGATCAAAAGCGGGTGATGACCCCAGCTGATGCCTACAGAATTGGTTCTGACTACATCGTGGTTGGACGGCCTATTACTCAAGCTGAGGAGCCTGTCGCAGCCTATCAAGCTATTAAAGCTGAGTGGAATGCTCAAGCCTAAAACTGACAAGCTAACCTAATCCCCAATTTAGAACGGAGAAACTTTATGACATTAGCATCACAAATTGCATCAGATTTACTAGATATCAAGGCGGTTTACCTCAAGCCTGAGGAGCCATTCACTTGGGCTTCAGGCATTAAATCCCCAATCTATACAGACAACCGTATCACTCTCTCCTATCCTGAAACCCGCACTTTGATTGAAAATGGCTTTGTTGAAAAAATCAAGGAAGCTTTTCCAGAGGTTGAAGTGATCGCCGGAACAGCGACAGCTGGGATTCCTCACGGAGCTATTATTGCGGACAAGATGAATCTGCCTTTTGCTTATATCCGCAGCAAACCCAAAGACCATGGTGCGGGAAACCAAATCGAAGGTCGGGTTGCCAAGGGTGAAAAGATGGTCATTATTGAGGATCTGATTTCAACTGGTGGCTCTGTATTAGAAGCTGTCGCAGCTGCTGAGCGCGAAGGAGCCGATGTTCTTGGTGTAGCAGCCATTTTCACCTATGAGTTGCTCAAGGCTGATAAAAACTTTGCTGATGCAGGAGTTAAATTGGTAACCCTGTCCAACTATTCTGAACTCATCAAGGTAGCCAAGGTTCAAAGCTATATCAATGCCGATGGTCTACAACTGCTGAAAAAATTCAAAGAGAATCAAGAAACCTGGCAGGATTGATTCTGTCGCTGTAAGAAAGAGAAAAGTAATAGGAGGTTTCAATGGCTTTTGGCAATTTCACCAAGCGGGAACTGCTGGATTGGCTGGTCGATCTGACTGGAGCCGAAGAGGCTTATCCCTTTACACGTGAGAAAAGTAAGGATACACCGGTCATTCGGCATCGCCGCAATCAAAAAATGTTGGCGCTGGTGACACAAAAAGACGGAAAACTGCTGCTCAACCTCAAACTCCAACCCGAACAGGTAGAGATGATGATGGATACCAAGGGCGTTATCCCAGCTTATCACATGAATAAAAAGCACTGGCTCAGCGTTTTAGTCAATGAAACTGAGCTGAGCGAACCTGAACTTGAGGCTATGGTACTGGAAAGCAGCCGTTTAACACGTTAGGAGGTTAATGATGAAAATTACAGTTCCTTTTGAAAATAAAATTATCCCAGATCGTTATAGCAAGCACACTAATGAACTTGAATTGGGAAATGCTGTCGTATCCTTCCCTTTTTCCATAGAAGATGTACCCGCAGGGACTAAGACCTTTGCTTGGTCTTTTGTCGATTATGATTCCATTCCAGTCTGCGGTTTTGCCTATATTCATTGGACAGTTGCTAATGTTCCTGCTGCTAAGACTGTGATTGAGGCAGATTTTTCCCGAACAGACAGCCAGCACCTTCATGGCAAAAACAGTCTTGTCAGCAAATTTTTATCAACAGATTTTTCGGCTATTGAAGATAATTACATCGGGCCTTACCCGCCAGATAAAGATCACCTTTATACGCTAAAAGTTTATGCTCTGGATACTGAGCTTGCACTTGAGCGTGGGTTCTACCTTAACGAGCTTATGCATGTCGTTGAAGGTCATATCTTGGCCGAAGCTGAGATTGATTTGGTCGGTAAAGTCTGATTTTGAGCTAAGAAAGGATGCTACCTATGGAACATTCAAGCTGGCATGAGCTGATTAAAGCTCAGTTACCCGAACATTATTTTGGAAAAATCAATGCCTTTATGGATCAGGTTTACGCTCAAGGTGTCGTCTATCCGCCGCGGGAAAAAGTTTTTAATGCCATTCAAACGACACCTTTGGAAAAGGTTAAAGTGGTTATTATTGGTCAGGATCCCTACCATGGTCCCAAGCAGGCTCAGGGTCTATCGTTTTCAGTTCCTGAGGACATCCCAGCCCCACCGTCTCTGCAGAATATTCTCAAAGAGTTAGCACAGGATGTTGGTTTGCGTGACCATCACGATTTGACGCCTTGGGCTAAGCAGGGTGTACTCTTGCTCAATGCTTGCTTGACAGTACCAGCTGGTCAAGCTAACGGTCACCAAGGCCGGATTTGGGAACCCTTTACAGATGCGATTATCAAGGTTGTCAACGAACAGAACAATCCAGTTGTCTTTATCCTCTGGGGTGGTTTTGCCCGCAAGAAGAAGGCTTTGATTAGCAATCCCATTCATCATATTATCGAGTCTCCTCATCCTAGCCCGCTGTCGGCTAATCGTGGTTTCTTTGGCTCGCAGCCGTTTTCTAGAGCTAATGAGTTTTTGAAGGCAGATGGAATTGAACCGGTAGACTGGCTTCGATGAAAGGGAGGACGTAAAGCATGTTATTAGTTAAAAATGGCCGAGTGATGGATCCCAAAACGCAATTCGATAAGATTTGTGATATCTTGGTGGATGGTGATAAAATTGTCAAAATAGCTGAAGCTATTGATGTAGCAGATGCACAGGTTATTGATGCGACTGGTCTAGTGGTGGCCCCAGGGCTAGTTGATATTCACGTCCATTTCCGCGAACCCGGTCAAACTCACAAAGAAGATATTCATACTGGAGCTCTAGCTGCAGCAGCAGGAGGGGTAACGACGGTGGTTATGATGGCCAATACCAATCCAACCATTTCGGATCTTCCTACCCTCAAGGAAGTTTTGACCAGTGCGGCTAAGGAGAACATCCATATCTACACCAACGCTACGATTACCAAAAGTTTTGACGGGCAGAATCTGACGGACTTTAAAGCTCTTTTAGAGGCAGGAGCTGTTTCCTTCTCGGATGATGGGATTCCTCTGAAAAGTAGCAAGGTGGTCAAAGAAGCCCTAGAATTGGCCAAGGAGAATAACACTTTCATTGCCCTGCATGAAGAAGATCCAGAACTCAATGGTATTCTTGGTTTCAACGAAACTATCGCCCGTGAGAAGTTTGGTTTCTGCGGAGCAACAGGTGTGGCTGAATATAGCATGATTGCGCGTGATGTTATGATTGCTCATGCAACAAAAGCGCCTCTTCATATCCAGCACTTATCAAAAGCTGAATCTGTCCAAGTTGTTAAATTTGCCCAAGAACTGGGGGCTCCTGTAACAGCAGAAGCAGCTCCCCAGCACTTCTCTAAGACAGAAGACCTCCTTTTAGTCAAGGGAGCCAATGCCAAGATGAACCCGCCTTTGCGGACGGAAAGCGATCGCCTAGCTGTGATTGACGGACTCAAATCGGGAGTGATTTCAGTCATTGCGACTGATCATGCCCCTCATCATAAGGACGAAAAAAACGTTGAAGATATAACCAAGGCGCCCTCAGGCATGACTGGGCTGGAAACCTCGCTTTCGCTGGGATTAACGAACTTAGTAGAGACTGGTGATTTGAGTCTTATGGACCTTTTGGCCAAGATGACCAGCAATCCAGCAGCTATGTATGATTTTAATGCTGGCTATCTGGCTGAAAATGGTCCAGCCGACATTCTGATATTTGCGGATAAGGAAGATCGTCTGATTTCGGATCAGTTCGCTTCCAAGGCCTCAAATTCGCCCTTCATCGGAGAGACTCTCAAAGGTGTGGTTAAGTATACTATCTGCGATGGTCAAATTATTTATCAAGCATAATCGTGAAAAGACTAGGAGTTATCAGCATCATCTAGTCTTTTTCTAACTTAAAAAGTTATTTTTTCTGAACAGTCTCATTTAAATTTATCACTATTTATTGTATAATGAGTAGTAATAAATTTATTTTGGAGTTCTTCATGCGCAAGCAAACAATCTTAATCCCAACCTTATCTGCCCTCTTATTCTCGACAGCAATTTTATCCAATAAAGTATATGCTGACGAGGCAAATGCTGCTAAGCAGGCAGATGCTCAGGCGGACTCTATCCAGTTAGCAAATTCGGGGCAAGCAACAGGCATTGAAGAACCTGCAGCCGGACCGGAGGCAACCTCTGAAAAGACGATTGCGGCCAAGTCGAATGAAAAAAATCTAACGACTGAGCTCCTAGCTTCTGAGGCGAACACTCAAAATAAACAAGAACAAGAAACTCCAATCACCCCCAAAGCTAGCGCTACAGAAATAGCTGTTGAAACTGCGTCAAAGTCTGATTCGGACATCACGATTATTCATACCAATGATGTCCACGGACGACTGGTCGAAGATGATAAGAATGGTGTTATTGGCGATGCCAAGCTAGCCAATATTGTAAAAAAATCTCGCCAGCAGGGTGAAACACTTGTTTTTGATGCAGGAGATGCCTTCCAAGGCTTACCAATTTCTAACAGCAGTCAGGGAGAGGCTATGGCTGATGTCATGAACACTATCGGCTATGATGCCATGACTGTGGGTAATCATGAGTTTGATTTTGGCCTCTACCAATTGAAACGTCTCAAGGAGAAGTTGCAGTTTCCTATCATCAGTTCCAATATCTATGTTAATGGCGCTCGACTCTTTGCACCGTCAACGATTATTGATAAAACTCCAAATCAAGATGGCGATGAATTCGTTGTTATTGGAGTTACGACGCCTGAGACAGCTACCAAAACTCATCCCAATAACATTAAAGGGGTAACTTTTGCTGATCCAATCACGGAAGTTAATAATGTTATTGCTCAAACTGAGGCTCAGGCCCGGGCAGAAGGAAAACAGTACCACAATTATGTGATTTTAAGTCACCTTGGCGTTGATGCAACAACCAAGAAAGAATGGCGAGGCGATAGCTTAGCTCACGCCTTAGCTAACAATAAATTGTTAAAAGGTAAAAATGTCATCTTAATTGATGGGCACTCTCACACGGTCTTGCACTTAAATGATGGGAATGTTACTTACAATCAAACTGGCAGTTATCTCAACAACGTTGGACATATTACGCTGAATTCTGAGCGTGTCCTGTCTGCAGGGGTCATCACAGCTGAGCAAGCGATGACTGTTACACCCGATCCAGCTGTTGCCGGTCTGCTTGAAAGAATTCAGGCTAAATACTTGGCAGAAAGTTCAAAGGTTGTTAGAGCAAACAGCCCTGTTGAGTTAAATGGCGACCGTATGAATGTTCGAGTGCGGCAAACTAATCTTGGCGATGCTGTTGCTGACTCGCTTCTAGCCTACGGTCAAACAGGTTTTAAGCATAAGTCTAACTTAGCAGCTACTAACGGAGGAGGACTGCGGGAGACCATTAAGCAAGATCAGCCAATTACCAAAGGGGATATCACAGCTGTCTTGCCTTTTGGCAACAGTGTAGCTCAAATTAAAGTGACTGGTCAGAATATCCTTGATATGTTCAAGACTTCGCTTGGTTCAATTACTCAGCTCGATTCGTCAGGTCAGCCAATCTTAGATGAAGCCGATAATCCTCTTTTAGAGCCCAGTGGCGGATTCTTACAAGTAGCAGGTGCTCGTGTCTATTACGATACTAACTTAGCAGCTGATCAACGCATCCTAGGTATCCAAATCTGGGATCCAGAGAGCGACAGCTATCTGGCATTGGACTTGTCAAAAACCTATTATTTAGCTACTAATGATTTCTTAGCAGCTGGCGGAGATGATTACAGCATGCTGGGCGGCCCTCGCGAAGAAGGACCATCTATGGATCAAGTCTTTACGGATTATCTCAAATCAGATGTAGATTTGTCACAGTATAAGGAAGTTACTCCCAATGATCGAGTAATTTCCATTTCTGCAACTCATTACTATGACAAGGATTGGATTAAGCGGCACATTAGACAGCCTCACCGTATTCCAAAGCTATCCCCTCTGAAACCTAAGCCTGCCCCCGCACCAAATCGCGGTTCAAACGGGAAGCCTGATCCAAGCAATCAACTTTCCATTCCAAAAAAGGACGAAACAGCAGATTTAGCAGGATTGCCTGATAAAAATAAGACCGATAAAGACCTTGTTCAGTCTAAAGCTGATTCTATTTCCGATACCATCAAAGAAATGGACAAACAGCTAGAGATCAACAAGACTCTTGATGACTTAAAAAAGGCTAAGGATGACCCAAAGTCGCAATCAGATAACGCTGCTATAGAGGGCAATAAACCAGCTTCTGGTAAGGTTGATCTGCCAGATGTTAGTTCTCCGGCTGCTGGCAATGCTGGTGGTTCCGGTTCAAATTCTGGTGGACAATCAGGAACTGGCCCAGCCGATTCCAACCTAGAGGCCAGTTCACGTCCTAGTGGAACAAGGACTGATGTTGCTACGAATAATCGCTTTAACGAAATTTTGGTCAGTGTTGTTGGTGTGACCATCATTGCAGCTGGCGCCGTTGCAGACCACTTGCGAGTCCGTAGACGTAAATAAGTAGAATAAATAAAAAGGACATCCTTGCTGGATGCCCTTTTTGCGCTAATACTAGACTTATTTTTTAGGGTGTTGGTGGGTCAGATTTAATCCGAAGGGAACTAAACTTTCTTCCTTATTTCTAATGCGCACCATATTATCCTTGTGTCGTGTAATAATGATCAAGGCCAAACAAGAGACGACCAGAGTAAAGAGCCAGTCGTAGCTCGGCAGGATGAAGTGGATAGCAGGAAAAGTGAAGAGAGTCACCAGTCCGAGTAAAGAAACGGCGATACTCGAAAAAGAAATCATACTGGTTAAGAAGAGGATTGTGAAGAAGATGGCCAGTAGGAAGAGACAGTAAAGGGGGCTGAAGCCCAAGAGAACACCGGCACTGGTGGCGACTGCCTTGCCTCCCTTGAAGCTGGCAAAGATAGGAAAAGTATGCCCTATAACGGCGAAGAAACCAATGATGAGGGGAGAAATAGTAGCTGCCCCGCACCAGATAGGCAGAAGGACAGCCAAGGTACCCTTGAGCATATCAATCAAAAAGGTAACTGTTCCAGCTGTTTTTCCCAATACACGGAAGGTATTGGTCGTCCCAGTATTTCCGCTGCCATATTCGCGAATATTTTTGTGGTAGAAAATCTTACCAATCCAAAGCCCCGAGGGAATAGAGCCCATGAGGTAGGCAATGACGATAAAAATAATAGATTCCATGCTATCATTATATCAAAAATTAAGACCTGATGACAGCTTTCTTGGAAGAAAGCCTACCAAAAAGCGTAATTAGAGCCTTGCGGCTAAATTTTTTTGCAAATTCCCTCAAAAACTTGTAATATAAGAGGGATGAATAATTGGGAGGTCAACGTTGACTAAAAAAGAAATTTCAATTACTAATTATAATGATGATGCCATTCAGGTACTAGAAGGGTTGGATGCAGTCCGCAAACGTCCTGGGATGTATATCGGCTCGACCGATGGAACGGGCCTCCACCACCTAGTTTGGGAGATTGTCGATAATGCTGTCGATGAAGCCCTGTCTGGTTTTGGGGATCGCATTGAAGTGATCCTTCATCAAGACGGTTCGGTCAGCGTGACCGATAGTGGTCGGGGGATGCCGACTGGCATGCATGCTACAGGCAAGCCTACAGTCGAGGTCATTTTTACCGTGCTCCATGCCGGGGGTAAATTCGGCCAAGGCGGGTACAAGACTTCTGGCGGTCTGCACGGGGTCGGATCTTCTGTTGTCAATGCCCTGTCCAGCTGGCTGGAAGTTGAGATTACCCGTGACGGAGCTGTTTACAAGCAACGCTTTGAAAATGGGGGCAAACCCGTTACTACCTTAGAAAAAATCGGAACGGCACCGAAGTCCAAGTCAGGCACCAAGGTCACCTTTAAGCCTGATGATACCATTTTTTCAACAACTGATTTCAAATTTAATACCATTTCTGAGCGGCTCAAGGAATCAGCCTTCCTACTCAAGGAAGTGACTCTGGTCCTCAAGGACGAACGCACAGATGAAGCAGCTGAATTTCATTATGAAAATGGCGTACAGGATTTTGTTTCCTATCTCAATGAAGATAAGGAAACCCTGACCCCCGTTATCTATTTTGAAGGAGAAGACCAAGGCTTCCAAGTTCAGGTCGCCATGCAGTACAACGATGGCTTTTCAGATAATATTTTATCTTTTGTTAATAATGTCCGCACCAAGGACGGAGGAACTCATGAGACAGGACTAAAAACAGCCATCACAAAGGCCATGAATGATTATGCCAGAAAGACAGGCCTGCTCAAGGATAAGGACAAAAATCTGGAAGGTTCAGATTACCGCGAAGGCCTCTCTGCCGTCTTATCTATTCTGGTTCCTGAGGAACATCTGCAGTTTGAAGGGCAAACCAAGGACAAGCTGGGCAGTCCTCTGGCTCGCCCTGTTGTTGATAGCTTGGTTTCAGATCAGTTAACCTTCTTCCTTATGGAAAATGGTGAGCTGGCCTCCAGTTTGGTTCGTAAGGCAATCAAAGCGCGTGACGCCCGTGAAGCAGCTCGCAAGGCCCGAGATGAAAGCCGTAATGGTAAGAAAAATAAAAAGGATAAGGGGCTTCTTTCAGGAAAACTGACCCCTGCTCAATCTAGAAATTCTAAGAAAAATGAACTCTACCTAGTCGAAGGAGATTCAGCCGGCGGATCAGCTAAGCAGGGACGTGACCGCAAGTTCCAAGCTATTCTACCACTGAGGGGGAAGGTGCTTAATACAGAAAAAGCCAAGATGCCCGATATCCTCAAGAATGAGGAGATCAATACCATGATTTACACGATTGGTGCTGGCGTTGGACCGGACTTCAATCTTAATGACATCAACTATGATAAGATTATCATCATGACTGATGCGGATACCGATGGTGCCCATATCCAAACCTTGCTTTTGACCTTTTTCTACCGTTACATGCGTCCTCTAGTCGAAGCAGGGCATGTCTATATTGCTCTGCCGCCCCTCTATAAAATGTCCAAGGGCAAGGGTAAGAAGGAGCAGGTAGCATACGCCTGGACGGATGGTGAGCTGGAGGAGCTCCGTCAGAAATTTGGTAAAGGCTCAGTTCTTCAGCGCTACAAGGGGCTGGGCGAGATGAATGCTGACCAGCTCTGGGAAACAACCATGGATCCTGACAATCGCACCCTGATTCGTGTAACTATCGAAGACCTAGCCCGTGCCGAACGCCGTGTCTCCGTCCTCATGGGAGACAAACCTGCCCCACGCCGCCAATGGATTGAGGATAATGTCAAGTTTACCTTGGAAGAAAGTACGGTGTTTTAACTCTTGATGTCTCGGAGGAAATTCTATGGTTTTAGAGAATAAATTAGGCCTGACAGATTCTCTTGAGCTTTCAAAAGCTGAGGAAAAAATCAGTAAAGAGAAGGCAAAACGCCTATTTGAAGAAGAATTATTGGCTGATAAGAAGGCGGGAACTTACAAAACCTTAGCCTTTATTCATAAATTTTTATTTGAAGATCTTTATGGTTTTGCAGGGAAATTACGTGCTGTTGACTTGGCTAAAGGCGGTTTTCGATTTGCCCCCTTGTTACATTTGAAGGGATCGCTTGAAACGATTGAGAAAATGCCACAAGATAGTTTTGATCATATTGTTGAAAAATACGTTGAGATGAACATCGCCCACCCTTTCCGAGAAGGAAATGGGCGGAGCATGCGTCTTTGGCTGGACCATTTGTTGAAACATGAACTTGGTTATGTTATCGATTGGTCAAAAGTGGATAAAGAAGATTATTTATTGGGAATGGAGCGAAGCCCAATCCGAGATATTGAAATCAAGTATGTCTTAAAACAAGCTCTGGCTGGTGACATCAATAACCGTGAATTGTACATGAAAGGTGTTGACCACAGTTATGATTACGAAGGCTATCGCCTTTATCGAACAGAGGAATTGTGAGTTTTTCTAGGATAATTTATAGGAGGCAGAATGAAGCACGAATGGATTATAGAACTTACAAAGGCTATAGACTCAACTGATTGGATTTCAAATGTAATTCAAATTTTGTTAGGGGTAATTTCTATTATTGCCCCAATGATTTTTGCTTATTGGGTTTCAAAAAAAGATACTAAAGAAATCGATGAGCGTCAGAAAAGACTTGAGGACAATATAAAATTATTATCAGAATATCAAGGGAAGAACAGACGGTGTTTTAATCTAACACTTTTCATTAGTAAAAAAGTTCTTCAATGAAAAGGTAGAAGTCATCGTAGGTGTTTTTGCTCGAAATTATTTCATTTATGATAGAAAGTGAAAATATGAATGATAATATAACAAGTGGTTTAATAGGGGCGGTAGTCGTAGGTTTCTTAACGTTAATTGTTGCCTACACTGACTATAGACGCTCTTTGGATGGTGATTCTAAATGGCGTTCAAAATTGTTTGACGCTGCTTCTGCTCCGGAGATTACACTTAAAGAAGTTCAGACTCTAAGAACAGCCTTGCGTTATGATCCAATTAAAGGTATGCAAAAAAACACTTTTGACTGGATATCCAATATCATGATTTATTATTGTGATTATCTTGGATTGAAATATTTCAAGAGAAAAGCTTCCTTGTCATATCAGGAACAAGAAATTGTGAGAGTTTTTATTAGGTGTTTACTGAAAAATCATTGGGAATTTAATGCTTCGATGATATCCTCATTAAGGATATTCAAAAATCATAATAATCGGTCTAAACAACGGGATTTTATTCGTGAAACTTATGAGAAGGTGGATAGAATATGTAAGACCGTGGAAAGTAATGATGAAAAGGATCTAATTGAAAAACTTAATGAACAAATGATGGGAAAAAATTAATATGAAATTAGAGGTTACTATCTTAAAAGAGAATGATAAAGGAAGTGGAACAAACAATTTTTCAGTAGATAAAAAAATATGTACAACCTAATGAGAAAAGTGAGGAAAATAACGCCATGACAATAGGAACAAAATTAATAAATGGCTGTATTGTGATTCTTGCTATGAGTATGGTTGCAGTTAACCTTTATAGTGATATCGATCAAAAATTTAATATATCGTTCCAAACTAATGTTTTAGCAGTTTTGTTAGTGATATTCCTTGTCATAATCGGATTATTTTGGAATAAAGATAAGTAGCTAATAGTAGTCTTTGAGACCCAGTTCTCAAAGATTTATAATGGAAGTGTACTGACACCTTTTCGCTTGCATTTTCGAAGACTAAGAAAAATAATATTTAATAAGCCACTCCGGCTAGGAGAAGAAACCAAAGAAACAAAGAAAGGAATGTTCAGCTAGTAGAAGCAACTGAACACGCCCTAAAGACTGTGTCAAAGAGATAAATCGTCTAGAAAATCTTGATTTTCTGCCGATTTCCTATTTTGACTTTGTCTTTTTTACGGGCTTTGTATCTTAATTATGTCAAACATTCAAAACATGTCCCTTGAGGACATCATGGGAGAGCGCTTTGGGCGCTACTCTAAATACATTATTCAAGAGCGGGCTCTGCCTGATATTCGCGATGGTTTGAAGCCAGTACAGCGCCGTATCCTTTATTCTATGAACAAGGATGGCAATACCCATGACAAGGGTTACCGTAAGTCTGCCAAGTCGGTCGGTAATATCATGGGGAACTTTCACCCGCACGGGGATTCATCCATTTATGATGCCATGGTGCGCATGTCTCAAGACTGGAAGAACCGTGAGATCTTGGTAGAAATGCACGGGAACAATGGTTCCATGGATGGTGACCCGCCGGCCGCTATGCGGTATACGGAGGCTCGCCTGTCAGAGATTGCCGGCTACCTCCTTCAAGACATCGACAAGGATACCGTGCCTTGGGCATGGAACTTTGACGATACAGAGAAAGAACCGACAGTCCTGCCGGCTGCCTTTCCTAACCTTTTGGTCAATGGAGCAACCGGTATTTCGGCTGGTTATGCGACGGATATTCCCCCCCACAATCTAGCTGAGGTCATTGATGCAGTTATCTATATGATTGACCATCCTAAGGCTACGGTTGATAAACTCATGGAATTCATGCCTGGACCAGATCTGCCGACTGGGGCCATTATCCAAGGAGCTGACGAAATTCGTAAAGCTTATGAAACTGGTAAAGGGCGTGTGGTTGTGCGTTCGCGTACAGAGATTGAACCTCTCAAGGGTGGCAAAGAGCAAATTATTGTTACCGAGATTCCTTATGATGTCAACAAGGCCCTGCTGGTTAAGAAGATTGACGATGTTCGTATCAACAATAAAGTACCTGGCATCGCCGAAGTGCGGGACGAATCTGACCGCGATGGTTTACGTATTGCCATTGAGCTTAAGAAGGATGCGGATAGTCAAGCGATTCTTAACTACCTGCTCAAATATACCGACCTGCAAATTAATTATAACTTTAACATGGTGGCTATTGACAATTTCACGCCAAGACAAGTTGGGATTATTCCAATTCTGACTAGTTATATTGCCCACCGGCGAGATATTATCGTAGCCCGCTCTAAATTCGATAAGCAGAAGGCTGAAAAGCGTCTCCATATTGTAGAAGGACTGATTAGGGTTCTCTCTATTCTGGATGAAGTGATTGCCTTGATTCGGGCTTCGGAAAATAAGGCGGATGCTAAGGAAAACCTTAAGGTCTCTTATGACTTTACCGAGGAGCAAGCTGAAGCTATTGTAACCTTGCAACTCTATCGTCTGACCAATACTGACATCGTCACTTTGGAAGAGGAAGATGCAGCTCTGCGGGAGCAAATTGCCACCCTTAAGGCGATCATCGGTGACGAACGGACCATGTATAATCTCATGAAACGTGAACTCCGTGAGGTTAAAAAGAAATTTGGCAACCCTCGTCGTTCAGAACTGCAGGCCCAAGCACAAGCGATTGAAATTGATACAGCCAGCCTAATTGTCGAAGAAGATACCTATGTCAGCTTAACTCGCAGCGGCTATGTCAAACGAACCAGCCCGCGTTCCTACAATGCGTCTACACCTGAAGAACTAGGCAAGCGGGATGACGATCGAGTCGTTATCATTGCGCCGGCCAAGACAACCCAGCACCTGCTGATTTTTACCAATCTTGGCAATGTCATTTACCGACCGATTCATGAACTGACTGATATTCGCTGGAAAGATATCGGTGAGCACCTCTCACAAACGGTAACAAATTTTACGACCGATGAAGAGGTACTCTACGCCGAAATCATTGATGACTTCATCCCTGAGACCTACTTTGCAGTGACTAAGCAAGGGCAAATCAAGCGAGTGGATCGGACTGAGTTCCAGCCATGGCGGAGCTATAAAACCAAATCAGTTAAATATGCCAAACTCAAAGGTGAAGAAGATCAGGTTGTTACCATTGCCCCAATCAAGCTGGATCAGGTCATGATAATCACTGAAAAAGGCTATGCCCTGCACTTCTCTATTGAAGAAGTCCCTGTTGTTGGTGCTAAAGCAGCAGGAGTCAAGGCTATCAACCTTAAAGATGGTGATACCGTTAAGGCAGCATTTATTGCCAATACTAAATCCTTCTTTATTCTGACTCAACGCGGCAGTCTCAAGCGGATGGCTCTGGATGACATTCCGCTAGCCAAGCGGGCAGGGCGTGGTCTGCAAGTTCTCAGAGAACTCAAGTCCAAACCTCACCGTATCTTCCTAGCGGGGCCAGTCCTGTCAGATGCCAATACCCAAGACCTTGACCTCTTCAGCACAGAAGTCCAAGAATCTAATGACCAACAGATTTTGGAAGTTATGTCTAAGACCGGTAAGATTGAACAAGTTAACTTGGTTGACCTAGGTCTATCTGAGCGTACTAGCAACGGCAGTTTCATTTCAGATACCATCTCAGATGAAGGAGTCTATAGAGCAGAAGTGAAATAGACATTCTATGAAGTTAGATAAGCCCATTATCTAGCTTTTTTTTTATTGGGCTCATTGCCAACTATAATAAGTAACTGATACTAAGCAGAAAAGATTAGTGATTATGATTGCTTGATACAAACTATAGATAAATCGCCAAATTTACAAAAAACTTTTGAAAATCTTATGAGGTTATTATCGTTAGGCTAGCCCCCCAAAAAAGCATTGGAAGAGTTAGTTCATCACTATCAGATTTTCCAAAGCAGTAGGCACAGAATCAGGAGAGTTTGTCAGTAACCAATAACAAAAAGGAATTGCTTGAAAATGAGTAGCTCTTCCTATTAACCAAATTTTCTGAATTTTTCCACAAAAGCCTTGAAAAAGCAACTAAAAAGGACTACAATAGAATCACATTACCTGTTAGAAAGAGGGATTGATTTATGACAGTTGATTTAGATTGGGAAAACTTGGGTTTCGAGTATCACAAACTTCCTTATCGCTACCTTTCTTATTACAAGGATGGTAAATGGGATGAAGGTAAACTGACGGAAGATGCCACGCTGCATATTTCTGAAAGCTCTCCGGCTTTGCATTATGGTCAACAAGCTTTTGAAGGATTGAAGGCTTATCGCACCAAAGATGGTTCCGTTCAACTTTTTCGTCCTGACCAAAATGCGGCCCGCCTGCAACGAACAGCTGACCGTCTCTTGATGCCACAAGTACCGACTGATAAGTTTATTGATGCTTGTAAGCAAGTTGTTAAGGCTAATGAAGACTATGTACCGCCTTACGGCACAGGAGCCACCCTTTATCTGCGTCCTCTTTTGATTGGGGTCGGCGATGTTATCGGGGTACACCCAGCTGATGAATATATTTTTACAGTATTTGCTATGCCGGTTGGTAACTATTTCAAAGGTGGCTTACAGCCAACTAACTTCTTGATTCAAGACGACTATGACCGAGCTGCTCCTCATGGTACAGGCGCTGCTAAGGTTGGTGGTAATTATGCAGCCAGTCTTATGCCTGGTGACATTGCTCACAATACAGGCTTTTCAGATGTTATCTATCTGGACCCCGCTACCCACACGAAGATTGAAGAAGTGGGGTCAGCAAACTTCTTCGGTATCAGCAAGGATGATGAATTTGTAACGCCGCTCAGTCCATCTATCCTGCCATCTATCACTAAATACTCCTTGCTTTATTTGGCAGAACATAATCTTGGTCTCAAGCCCGTTCAAGGTGATGTCTTTATTGATGATTTGGATCGCTTCAAAGAAGCCGGTGCTTGCGGTACCGCGGCAGTTATCTCCCCAATCGGTGGTGTTCAACACGGTGATAATTTCCATGTCTTTTACAGCGAAACAGAAGTAGGACCTATCACTCGTAAGCTTTACGACCTCTTGACTGGTATTCAATTTGGTGATGTCGAAGGCCCAGAAGGCTGGATTTATAAGGTCGATTAAAAGCTTATATACCTAATCAACTTCCTGAAAGTTTTAGTCTTGCAGGGAGTTTTCTTTTGGCTAAGATGCAATGAAAAACTACTAGTTAAAAATAAATAGCATTTCACCTTGCATGCCATCACGATTTTTTGTAAAATGAAAAGGAAATTTAATCAAAATAAGGAAGTAAACCATGGCAAAAAAAGATAAAAAAATTGAAATCCAGTTAGCGGATGCTCAAGTCCTTGTTTCAGGCAAGTGGTTGGCCGGCTACGAATTGACCATTGGGAAACGTACCGTCGGTCAAATCGTAGAAGTAGATGGTCAGTTTACGACTGTTGAAAAAGAAGGACTCAAAGATTCCTATAAAACCTTAGATCAGGCAATAGAATCAATCATCGAAAGTTACAACCTAAATCACTAAAAACTGTTGACATTAAGGGTTCCTTTATGTTAGAATGAACCCTAGTTGCACGGAAGGGTAGCGAAGAGGCTAAACGCGGCGGACTGTAAATCCGCTCCTTCGGGTTCGGGGGTTCGAATCCCTCCCCTTCCATCCATATTCAGGATACAAAGACAGTTTAAAAATCCGTATGAAATTAGAAAACTGACGAAGCGTTAGATATAACGCTAGGAAATTTATCTTTTTCACTAGGATTTTAAGTCGTGTTCAGCTTAGTTCTCTAGCTTGTCCTGAGTATTAAGTTATTTGCTTTTGGGGTATAGCCAAGCGGTAAGGCAAGGGACTTTGACTCCCTCATGCGTTGGTTCGAATCCAGCTACCCCAGTCTGAGGTTACGAGGTTAGTCCTTAAACCGCCAAGATGTCCTTGCGGGTTGCCTTAAGAAAATATAGTGTTGTCAAGGACTGGTTAGATCAGTTCTTGCTGGAGGTTTTTTTAGAATGAATGAATTTGAAGATTTGCTAAACAGTGTTAGCGAAGTTAACCCTGGTGACGTTGTCACTGCTGAAGTTTTGACAGTTGATAATGGTCAAGCAAACGTAATTATAGAAGGTACTGGTATCGAAGGTGTTTTAACTCTTCGTGAATTGACTAACGACCGTGAAGCTGACATTAACGACTTTGTTAAATCTGGTGATAAAATTGAAGTTCTTGTCCTTCGTCAAGTTGTTGGCAAAGACACAGATACCGTTACCTATCTTGTCTCTAAAAAACGCTTGGAAGCACGTAAAGCTTGGGATAAACTTGTCGGTCGTGAAGGTGAAGTCGTAACGGTTAAAGGAACTCGTGCTGTTAAAGGTGGACTGTCAGTAGAATTTGAAGGACTTCGTGGATTTATCCCGGCTTCAATGCTTGATACTCGTTTTGTTCGTAATACTGAACAATTTGTTGGTCAAGATATTGAAGCTAAAATCAAAGAAGTTGATCCAGCTGAAAATCGCTTCATTCTTTCACGTCGTGAAGTTGTGGAAGAAAAGAATGCAGCGGCTCGTCAAGAAATCTTCTCTAAGCTTGAAGTTGGTTCAGTTGTAAAAGGTAAAGTAGCTCGTTTAACTAGCTTTGGTGCTTTTGTCGACCTTGGCGGTGTTGATGGACTTGTTCACGTGACTGAGTTGTCTCATGAACGTAATGTATCACCTAAGTCAGTTGTTTCTGTTGGTGATGAAATTGATGTTAAAGTTCTTGCTATTGATGAAGAAGCAGGGCGTATCTCACTTTCATTGAAAGCTACAACCCCTGGACCATGGGATGGTGTTGAACAAAAATTAGCTGCTGGGGATGTTATCGACGGTAAAGTAAAACGTTTGACTGATTTCGGTGCTTTTGTTGAAGTTCTCCCTGGTATTGATGGACTTGTTCACATTTCACAAATTTCTCACAAACGTGTTGAAAATCCAAAAGATGTCCTTTCAGTAGGTCAAGAAGTTCAAGTGAAAGTTTTGTCAGTTGATGCTGATGCCGAGCGTGTATCATTGTCAATCAAAGCTCTTCAGGAACGTCCTGCTGATGCTGAAGGCCAAGGAGAAAAACGTCAATCACGTCCACGTCGTCAAAAACGTGAAAAACGCGATTACGAATTGCCAGAAACTCAAACAGGTTTCTCAATGGCAGATCTCTTTG
Organism: Streptococcus criceti HS-6; assembly: GCF_000187975.2. Taxonomy (NCBI): domain Bacteria; kingdom Bacillati; phylum Bacillota; class Bacilli; order Lactobacillales; family Streptococcaceae; genus Streptococcus; species Streptococcus criceti. The sequence continues at coordinate 1,933,309 of NZ_AEUV02000002.1, read as the reverse complement.
GAGATATCGAATTGTAAGAAAAAACAGCCTACGGGCTGTTTTTTTGTGGCTACAAACGATGATAGATATTATCCAAAATCTTGTTTTGAACAGACAGCGATTTTTACATCAGAAATAGTCGAATCTTTTTCATATTTCAAAGAGCCTGATAGACTCACCGAATTCTTAGAGTGAGTCCTGTTCCACAAGTAGTGGAAATTGTTAGTAGGAAAGAATTAGCTAGGAAAACATCTCGGGCTAATTGCCCAGATTGTACGGCTGCCTAGAACTTACTTTGAGAATTAACACTATCTAAAATCTTATTATTTCCTATAGCAAAATCTCATCGAACATGATATAATACTATCTGTTGCCACTCTTAGTGTAATGGATATCACGTAAGATTCCGGTTCTTGAGATGGGGGTTCGATTCCCTCAGAGTGGAGAGAAAGAGGCTGAGACAAAAGTTCTCAGCCTTATTTATTTGGTCGATTTTATTTGCTAGACGCAGTGGTTGGGAGAAAGACTTGTTGGCTCTGCCAACAAGTCTTTCTCCTGCACAGTTCATTGGTGATTGGTGCTAAAGCACCTGATGAGCTGCGCTAAGAGTTTGTTCCAAAACAGGAAAACTGGCCGAATTTTTGTCCAGTCTCTGTGACTATTTCTTAGTAAAGCCAAAAAGGTAATAGGCCCATTTACCGCCAAGCTCCCAAATCAGGTTGTAGCCGATAACGGAAATGGGCTTGGTCCAGATCATGATCATGGTGAATTTTTTCAAGGACATATTGGTCAGGCCAGTGACCATGACCATGAGGTCAGCTGGAGAGACAGGGGAAATCATACAGAAGATAAAAAAGCGTTCGTATCCGGGACTTTCCAGCTTAGCTTCGTACTTCTTAAAAGTCTCCTCTTTAACGAAAAGAAGAATAAATTTACGGCCAAAACTTTGAACCAAATCAAAGAGGATAATACTACCGATGATAATACCGATAGAATTGTAAAGAAGGCCCTGCCAGAAACCAAAGACAGCAAAACCAACAATAGTTGTGACCCCACCGGGAATGATGGGTAAAACCACTTGAATAATTTGAATAAGTGTAAAAATCAAGGGGGAGAGTATCTTGTATTGAGCAACCCAGGTTTTAAAACGCTCAAAATCACTCAGTGTTCCATCTTTAAAGAGCCAGATAACTAGAATAGCACTGACAATTAAGACTAACCAGCCCAGCCATTTAATGGCTTTCTTGAAAAATTCATACATGGCTTGATTATACCCTAATTCACTTATTTTTGCTATTTTTAACTGGATTTGTTATAATGTCCCAAGTAATGTTTAGGGGTCGTTACGGATTCGACAGGCATTATGAGGCTTGTTTTGCAACCCATCGGCAGATGTCAAAATGCCAGTTAAATATAACTGCAAAAAATACAAATTCTTACGCAGTAGCTGCCTAAACACCAGCCTGTGTGACTAATAGCAGATTGCTTGTGTTTGCCTATTAGTCTTAAAATCAGCAAGCTACATTAGGTTGCAGTCAGGTCAGCCTAAAAGAGATTTACTGACTCGCAAGATTTGGGCTTGAGTTATGTGTCGAGGTCTTGTTAAACCAATACATAACCTATGGTTGTAGACGAATAAGTTAGCAGGTGTTTGGACGTGGGTTCGACTCCCACCGGCTCCATAGGAAATTTCTATTTTCGGATAAAGGGAAGGATTTTTTACGATGAAAAAAGTCATCACAGGTCTCATGAGTCTTCTGGCGATTATGGTTTTAGTGGCTTGCCACAAGTCAAGTAATGATGATAAACCAACATCGTCGTCCTTATCTCTGTCATCTTCTACGTTGCAGAGCTCTGATAATCATGATAGTGTTCGGAAGAACTTTGATAAGGTAAGCTTGGGCAAAGCTGATAATGACTTTACCGGAGGCACGAATTTAGCTCAGTTGAAACAGTATTTCGGTGAGCCTAAGGCTCATAAGCAAGAAAAACCTTCATCAGGGAATATCACTCTAGATGTCTATACTTGGAATATTGGCAGTATTACTGTTGAAGTCAAGCTCTTTAACGATAGTACGCTGGTTCGTTCGATTAAAGGCTATTCTTACCATCGTTCTGCCAACTTTTCAGCTAAAGATTATCAAAATCTGAAGACTGGCTATGCCTATTCGGATATGGTAGCGAAATATGGGGCCCCCGACAGCCTATCAGAAGCAGCGTCTTCAGATAAGACTGAGTTGCAGGCAGTCTGGTCCAGTAATCTCAAGCTCGCTAAAGGGCAAAAAGATGGTCAAATGATTCTGAACTTTACTAATGGTAAATTGACCGACAAGGAACAAACTGGTCTAGGTACAGCTAAATAAGTTATAAAAAAGGCCTCTGCGAGGCCTTTTTACTGTGGAGTTATTGGATATCCACTTTATTTTTAATAATGTAATGGCTGGTTAGATACCAAACAAGAGCGAGAGCAGCATCAATGATACTACCAACAATCAGCCGCGTATTGTAATCTGTAAGAATATCTTTACTACCAGTTGCGAGTTGAAGAAAACTACTGATAAACGTCAAGACACCCTCAATGACAAAGTAGCAAACAAAGGCCATCAAAACTCGATGGTTGCGGAAGAGCTGACCAATAGTGATAGACGCATATATCAAGAGGATATTAGAGGTCCAATTGATGATAGCGCTGACTAAGGAGAGTAGAACACCACTTCTGATAGTTGCAACGGTGACATTTGGAGAGATTGATTTAAAAAATCTATAAAAAGCCGAAGTATCCTGATGATTAACAAAACTGTAGATCAGCCCTAGGGAAAGAGCAATCACTATACAATTCCCAATGGTTAGAGTTATGGCAACCAAGAGTTTTGAAGAAATCAGCTGACTTTCCTTAACTGGTAAGGTCAAACTGAGATATCCCTCCCGACCAAAGAGATTACTGTAGAAGCGTCTAATAATTAAAATCAGGGTTGCAATTAATTGACCGACAATCAAGCTGATGAAGGCTAAGATAACCAAAATAAAGATTAGAGCCAGAAAACCGCCACTTTCAAAAAGAGCGTAGTGGTGGCTAATATAGGAAGCATAGAAGCTCAAGACCAAACTGGCAAGCAAAATCAAGCCATTTAGGGCTAGGTACCAGTGACCGATAGCCTTAAATTCATATTTAACTAATTTACCAAACATGGGAACCTCCTAACTCTGAAACATTTCTCTAAAGAGAGCGTCGATAGATTTTCCGTGTTCAAAGCGAATGTCATCACTATTGCCTTCCAGAAGAACCTTACCGTCTTTTAGGAAGATCACATCATCCAGTATTTGTTCAACATCGGTAATCAAGTGGGTGGAAATGATTACTGATGCCTCCTCTGAATAATTGTTGATAATAGTACGCAGAATATAGTCGCGCGCTGCAGGGTCAACACCGCCGATTGGTTCATCCAGCACATAAAGTTTAGCCTGACGACTCATGACCAAGATGAGTTGAACCTTTTCTTTAGTCCCCTTAGATAAGTTTTTGATTCTTTCTTTGGCATCAATGTGTAAATCGTTGAGCAGAGCCTGAGCCTTATCAGTATCAAAGTCTTGATAGAAGTCTTGAAAAAGATTCAAAGCTTGATTTACGGTCATAGTTTCATTGAGGTAGCTGGTGTCTGGCAGATAAGAAACAATTCTTTTACTGCTGATGGATGGATGAAAACCATCTACGACAATTTCACCGCTGGACTGTTTTAAAAGGCCATTGATGAGTTTAATTAGAGTTGTTTTACCAGATCCATTAGGACCAAGCAGACCAACGATTTTCCCACTGGAAATTGTTAAACTCACGTCGTCTAAGGCTGCTTGCTTGCCATAAGATTTTGAAACATGATGGACTTGTAATAATTTCTCCATGCTTACGCTCTCTTTCTAATTTACTGAGTTCTGTTTAAGATAACTATCGATTTCCGCCAAAATTTCTCGATCAGAAAAACCGATATTTTCCATATTTAACATGAAATTAGCAATCTCATCCTGAGCTAATTCTGCGCGCTTTTCTTCAATTAAATCGGCGTCTTCAGTTACAAAACGTCCCGCAGTTCGCCGTGAGAAGACTATTCCTTCTCGCTCTAATTCGGTAAAAGCTCGTTGCATGGTGTTGGGATTGACCCCAGCTTCTTGGGCATAGTCACGAACAGTTGGCAATTGCTCGCCCTGTTTCATTTCCTGGCTAACGATTTTGATTTTAATATTTTTTGCAATTTGCAAATAGATTGGTGATTTTTCGTCAAAGGTCCAAGCCATAGTATCCCCCTTCTAAATTTAATAATTGTCATAGGTAAATGATACAGTATTTCTGTTAAAAATTCAAGCTGAAAGCTCTTTTAACAGCCTATAATTAGCCGTTTTTAGGGCTTTAAGTAGGATAAATGATGCATTTCATAGTATAATAGTAGCAAGTTAAAACGAAAGAAAGGACTACAGATGTTTGCCCCTTTAGATACTAAGACAGTATATAGTTTTATGGATAGTCTGATTGATCTCAAATCTTATGTGCAAAAGGCTAAAGACTTGGGTTATAGTCACCTTGGTATTGCGGACCAAGACAACCTCTATGCAGCCTATCACTTTGCTGTAGAGGCAAAAAAAGAGGGCTTACAGCCTGTTCTGGGAATTGAGCTAACCTTCCATCGGGATGACGAAAGCCTCAGTTTACTCCTTTTTGCTCTCAATACTCAAGGTTATAAAAATCTTCTCAAGCTTTCTACGCTAAAAATGAGTGATGGCCTAACCTTGGAAGATTTACCAAGTTATCAGCAAGGACTGGCTATTCTAGTTCCTTATTTTGCCGATCTTGAGGACCTGCAACTGCCATTTGATTACTATATTGGGGTTTCTTTGGACAGTCCTCAGCAGGCTTATTCCAAGCCCATTTTACCCTTGCAGACGGTTCGCTATTTTTCCGAAGAAGAACGAGAAAGCTTGCAGGTTCTCCATGCTATTTCAGACAATCTCCCTCTGAAGGAGGTTCAGCCGCCCAAGGCTCACCAGCAGCTTTATTCCCGCATCGAGATGGAGCAGCTTTTTCAAGAACGTTTTCCAGAGTCTTTGGAAAATTTAGAGAAAATTTTAAATTCGGTTTCTTATCAGTTTGATCATGAGCTAAAATTACCCCGTTTTAATCGCGATAAAGAGGCTGTAGTCGAGTTGCGAGAGCGAGCAGAAGCAGGACTAAAAGAGAAAGGGCTATTTGGTACGGCTTATCAAGAGCGTCTGGATAAGGAATTAGGGATTATCCATAAGATGGGCTTTGATGATTATTTTCTGATTGTTTGGGATCTTTTGCGTTTTGGCCGTTCTCGTCACTACTATATGGGAATGGGCCGAGGTTCCGCTGCAGGAAGCTTGGTAGCCTTTGCTCTTGATATTACAGGCATTGATCCTATTAAAAACAATCTGCTCTTTGAACGTTTTCTTAATGAAGAACGTTATTCCATGCCGGATATTGATATCGACCTTCCTGATGTTTATCGGACGGAATTTCTCCGCTATGTCAGAGATCGCTATGGTAGCCGTCATTCAGCTCAGATCGTAACCTTTTCAACCTTTGGTGCTAAACAGGCTATTCGGGATGTTTTCAAGCGTTTCGGAGCAGCTGAATATGAATTGACCAACATCACTCGTAAGATTAGTTTCCGCGATGATCTGAATTCTGCTTACGAAAATAATCTGTCTTTCCGGCAGATTATTAACAGCAAGCTGGAGTATCAAAAAGCTTTCACCATCGCTAAGAGAATTGAGGGGCTGCCTCGTCAGACCTCCATTCATGCAGCTGGAATTGTCATGAGTGATGATGACTTGACCGACCATATTCCGCTCAAGGCCGGCGAAGACATGATGATTACCCAGTACGATGCGGGAGCAGTTGAAGCTAATGGCCTTTTGAAAATGGACTTCCTAGGTCTGCGCAATCTGACCTTCGTTCAACGAATGGCCGAAAAGTTAGCAGAAGAACAAGGGATGCAGTTGGATATCAAGAGCATTGATTTAGAAGATCCTGATACCCTAGCCCTTTTTGCTGCTGGCAAGACCAAGGGAATCTTTCAGTTTGAACAAGCTGGAGCTATCAATCTCTTGAAGCGAATTAAACCAGCTAAATTTGAAGAGATCGTTGCTACGACCAGCCTTAATCGACCAGGAGCCAGTGATTACACCGAGAACTTTATCAACCGTAAATACGGTAAAGAAGCGGTTGATCTGATAGATCCCTTGGTCGCTCCTATTTTAGAAGGGACTTACGGTATTATGCTCTATCAGGAGCAGGTCATGCAGATTGCTCAAGTGTTTGCTGGCTTCACATTGGGAAAGGCTGACCTTTTACGGCGAGCCATGTCCAAGAAAAACCAAGCAGAAATGCAGAAGATGGAAGCAGACTTCCTGCAAGGGGCTAAGGATTTGGGACGCAATCCGTCCACTGCCAAGGAGCTCTTTGAACGGATGGCTAAGTTTGCTGGCTATGGTTTTAATCGCAGCCACGCCTTTGCTTATTCGGCCCTAGCTTTTCAATTAGCCTATTTCAAAGCGCATTATCCTTCCATTTTTTACGATGTCATGCTCAACTATTCCAGCGCTGACTACATCACAGATGCTCTGCAAACCGATTTCACAGTTGGTAACCTGTCCATCAATACGGTTCCTTACAGAGATAAGATTTCAGATGGCATCATCTACATGGGCTTAAAGAATCTCAAGGGCTTTCCTAGAGAGCTAGCCTATTGGATTATTGAGCAGCGTCCCTTTAATTCGATCGAAGATTTCTTGACCCGCTTGCCAGAAAACTATCAGAAAGTAGACTACATTACCCCCCTAATTCAGATCGGTCTCTTTGACCAATTCGAGCCCAACCGTCGTAAAGTAGAGGAAAATCTAGAATCCCTCTTCACCTTTGTTCATGAGTTGGGGAGTCTTTTTGCGGAATCTTCTTATAATTGGGTTCAGGTTGAAGATTATACAGCCAGTCAAAAGTACAATTTAGAAGTCGCTCTTTTAGGCGTTGGTATTAGTCCCCATCCGCTAGTCTCCTTAGCGAAAAAGTTGAAGGGAAGCTACAGACCGTTTGAAGAGTTGATTGCTAATAGTCAAGTCAAGGTTTTGGGACAAATTGAATCAGTGCGCGTAATTCGCACAAAATCCAAAGGGGAGCAGATGGCCTTTGTCAGCTTAACAGATACCAAGCAAAAACTGGACGTGACTGTTTTCCCTGAGGCTTATAGACAGTGGAAGGCCTATCTCAAAGAAGGAGAAATCTATTATATGACTGGACGGGTTCAAGAGCGGGACGACCATTTACAGTTGGTTCTCCAGTCTTTGGAACCGGTGAGCCAAGAAAAGTTTTGGATTCAGTTGGCTGATCATGCCTACGACCAAGAAATAGCCCGGATTTTACAAGCCTACCCAGGATCTGTTCCAGTCGTCCTCCACTATCAGGATACGAACCAAACCATGCAGAGTCAGCAGCTCTTTGTAGCTAGGTCGGAAAAACTTCAAAAAGAGCTGACAAACTTTGTCATGAAAACGATTTATCACTAAAAAAATTCCGAAAAAAGAGCATTTTAAAAACGAATGTGCTATAATTAAAGGGTTAAAAATAATAAAGGAGTAACAGGTATAATGAAACGTATTGCTGTTTTAACCAGTGGTGGTGACGCCCCTGGAATGAACGCAGCCATTCGTGCGGTCGTTCGTAAAGCAATTGCCGAAGATATGGAAGTTTTCGGAATTAACCGTGGTTATGCTGGTATGGTTGAAGGAGACATCTTCCAATTTGATAGTCAGGCTGTCTCAAATGTCATCAACCGTGGCGGTACCTTCCTTCAGTCAGCTCGCTACCCAGAATTTGCCACTCTTGAAGGGCAACTGAAAGGTATTGAGCAACTTAAGAAACACGGCATTGAAGGTGTTGTTGTTGTCGGTGGTGATGGTTCTTATCATGGTGCCATGCGTTTAACAGAACACGGCTTCCCAGCAGTTGGTCTTCCAGGTACTATCGATAATGATATTGTCGGTACTGATTACACAATTGGTTTTGACACAGCGGTCACAACAGCGACAGAAGCTTTAGATAAACTTCGCGATACTGCCTATAGCCATGGGCGAACATTTGTCGTAGAAGTAATGGGGCGTAATGCTGGTGATATTGCCCTTTGGTCTGGTATTGCAGCAGGTGCTGATCAAATTATTGTTCCAGAAGAAGACTACGATATCAAGGATGTTGTTGCCAAGGTTAAATCCGGCTACGAAAAAGGTAAAAAACGCCACATTATCGTTCTAGCCGAAGGTGTTATGAGTGCTCAAGAGTTTGCTGCTAAGATGAAAGAAGCAGGAGATACTAGTGATCTTCGTGCAACGAGTCTTGGACATGTCGTTCGCGGTGGCGCTCCAACAGCACGTGACCGTGTCCTTGCTTCTTGGATGGGCGCTCATGCTGTTGAATTGCTTAAAGAGGGTCGCGGCGGACTTGCCGTTGGTATCCACAATGAGGAATTGGTAGAAAGTCCAATCCTTGGAACAGCAGAAGAAGGGGCTTTATTTAGCTTGGCTGAAGATGGTAAAATCATCGTCAACAATCCGCACAAAGCTCGTCTTGATTTCGCTGATTTGGCCCGCGACTTGACGACCTACTAATCAGGCCAACATTTATTAAATCTAGTTAATCCTATCCCAAAAGGGATGTAAAATAGAGGGAGTTCATATTTATCATGAATAAACGCGTAAAAATCGTTGCAACACTTGGTCCTGCGGTAGAGATCCGTGGTGGTAAGAAATTTGGTGATGATGGCTATTGGGGTGAAAGCCTTGACCATGAAGCATCAGCAAAAAACATCGCTGGTTTAATCGAAGAAGGTGCTAATGTTTTCCGCTTCAACTTCTCACATGGTGACCACGCAGAACAAGGGGAACGTATGGAAGTTGTCCGTAAGGCAGAAGAAATCGCTGGTCAAAAAGTTGGTTTCTTGTTGGATACAAAAGGACCTGAAATCCGTACAGAATTGTTTGCAGATGACGCTAAAGAATACTCTTATAAAACTGGTGACAAGATTCGTGTCGCAACGAAACAAGGGATTCAATCTACAAAAGATGTGATTGCCTTGAATGTTGCCGGCGCACTTGATATCTTTGATGATGTTGAAGTTGGTAAACAAATCCTTGTTGACGATGGTAAACTTGGTCTCCGTGTTGTCGGTAAAGATGCTGCGACTCGTGAGTTTGAAGTTGAAGTTGAAAATGATGGTATCATTGCTAAACAAAAAGGCGTGAATATCCCTTACACTAAGATTCCTTTCCCAGCTTTGGCTGAACGTGATAACGCTGATATTCGCTTTGGTTTGGAACAAGGCCTTAACTTCATCGCCATTTCATTTGTTCGTACAGCTAAAGATGTTAATGAAGTTCGAGCTATTTGTGAAGAAACAGGTAACGGACACGTTAAGCTGTTAGCTAAAATCGAAAATCAGCAAGGAATTGATAATATCGATGAAATTATTGATGCTGCTGACGGTATCATGATTGCGCGTGGTGATATGGGTATCGAAGTTCCATTTGAAATGGTTCCAGTTTACCAAAAAATGATTATTACTAAAGTTAACGCTGCTGGTAAAATTGCTATCACAGCCACAAACATGCTTGAAACAATGACCGATAAGCCACGTGCAACTCGTTCAGAAGTATCTGACGTCTTCAATGCCGTTATCGATGGTACTGATGGTACAATGTTGTCCGGTGAGTCTGCAAATGGTAAGTACCCACGCGAATCAGTTCGTACCATGGCTACTGTTGATAAGAACGCTCAAACGCTTCTCAGTGAATACGGCCGGTTAGATTCTTCTAAATTTGAACGTTCAACTAAAACAGAAGTGGTGGCCTCAGCTGTTAAAGATGCTACTAACTCTATGAACATCAAGCTGGTTGTAACTATTACAGAATCTGGAAATACGGCTCGTCTGATTTCTAAGTATCGTCCGGAAGCTGATATTTTGGCTGTTACTTTTGATGAGATTACTCAAAAATCACTTATGCTTAACTGGGGTGTCATCCCAGTTGTAACTGATAAACCTGCATCTACTGATGACATGTTTGAAGTTGCTGAACGTGAAGCAGTGAAATCTGGCTTGGTTGAATCAGGTGATGACATCGTTATTGTTGCTGGTGTTCCTGTTGGTTCAGGTGGTACCAACACGATGCGTGTTCGCACTGTAAAATAAGCTGATTAAAAAGCTCTATGAAGCTATCACAGAAATGTGGTGGCTTTTTCTTGTTGGCGTCTGTTTGGACAAGGGACAAGATCCAGATTTGCTGCCTTATTTTTCTGAAAAACGGATAACATTTCCAACTTAGAAAAGATGTATGCCCTACTTTGAAAGAAAAGAGTGATGTCCTAAGGCAGAAACCTCTGTATAAGCCATTGGCGGTCAGATCTATATAGTGGTAATTCCAAGATATCCTGCCCGAGTCAGTGTCTTATCAGTCTTGAGATATTACCTCTATTGATAAATTTGGGAATACAATTCCTACGCAGTGATGCTAGCCATTAAGAAAAAGGTATACAGCTAATATCTATTTAAACTCTAAGTGAAGGTATCCTGTCATGTTTCTGTTGCTTTCTGATAGGGATTTGTTAAGTCGCTGACCTTTTCTAATCACTAAAGAAATGTTATAATGTAGGTCACTGGAAGGAGTTTCTATGGTTAGACGTGATCTTATAAGAAACATTATTATTTTTTTAGTCTTCATATTAGCACTTATCTTGCTGCGTATCTTTTTGTTTTCAACGGTTAAGATAACAGCCGATACGGAAAATCATTATCTTAAAAAGGGTGATTTAGTAACAGTCGTTCATAAGCGCACCCCTGTAGATAAAGATTTCGTCGTCTATAAGGTTCATGGTAAGGAATATATTGGTCGGATTGTTGCCGAATCTAGTCAAACAGTAACTTCCATGGATGATGTTCTCTATGTTGACAATAAGGTAAAAAATGAAACCTACCTCAAAAAAGAAAAAGGCGCCTTCCTCAAGAAGGCTCAACCAGGCCAATACTTTACAGAAGATTTTACAGCTCAGACGATTGGTAAGAGTGACAAGATCACTAAGGTTCCAAAAAATTCCTATATGATTCTAAATGACGAGCGTCAGAATAAAAATGATAGCCGTCGCTTTGGTTTCATCCATAAAAAGCAGATTAAGGGAGTCATTTCCTTCAGACTTTGGCCTCTAAATAAATTCGGTTTTGTAACTGTGGAGTAGCTTAGCTACTCTTTTTTTGTTATCACAGATAGATCGTTTCGAGCAATCCTTCCCTAGCCAGCAAGGAAATGCCATTCTTAAATATTATCTTGCTTGGGAAGAGAAGGTGAATCCCCATTAGCAAGAAACTGAGCTAGAGGCTGTGACTTTTTAGGCAGTAAGTTGAGAGGCTTAGGACTAATTGAACTATACCAATTTTTCTCTTGACAAAGTAAAAACATTTAAATATACTGTATTTATCGTGATTGGTTTTGAAAATAGACTATACCAATTTAAGCGAAATAGAAAAAGGAGAGGTAGTTTAGCTACCGATTAAAAAGTATGTGTGGAATTGTCGGTGTTGTCGGAAATCCAGAGGCAACTGATATTTTAATTCAAGGTTTGGAAAAATTGGAATACCGTGGCTATGATTCAGCTGGTATCTATGTAACGGATGGTCAATCAAGTCATCTAATTAAGGCTGTTGGTCGGATTGCTGAATTGGCAGCTAAAGTTGGTGATATAAAAGGGACTGCTGGTATTGGTCATACGCGCTGGGCAACCCATGGACCGGCTAGTGAAGTCAATGCTCACCCCCATCAATCACAAACAGGACGTTTCACCTTGGTGCATAACGGTGTGATTGAAAACTATCTTGATATTAAAAATACCTATCTTGCTGACCATGATTTCAAGGGGCAGACAGATACAGAAATTGCGGTGCATCTGATTGGTAAATTTGTCGAAGAAGATGGCCTCGATGTTCTATCTGCCTTCAAGAAAGCTCTCTCTATTATTGAAGGATCTTATGCCTTCGCCTTCATGGATGCTAATGATAGTGAAACAATTTATGTAGCTAAGAATAAATCACCGCTTTTGATCGGCTTAGGTGATGGCTACAATATGGTCTGTTCCGATGCCATGGCCATGATTCGTGAAACCAATCAGTTCATGGAAATCCATGATAAGGAATTGGTTGTGGTTAAAGCTGACACTGTTCAGGTGCAGGACTATGATGGTAATGTACAAGAACGCTCTAGCTACACTGCAGAGCTAGACTTATCCGATATTGGGAAGGGTACCTATCCATTCTATATGCTCAAAGAGATTGATGAGCAGCCAACCGTTATGCGCAAGCTTATCAATACCTACGCTGATAGCCAAGGTAAAATGACGGTTGATCCTGCCATTGTTAAATCGGTTCAGGAGGCTGATCGTATTTATATCTTGGCAGCCGGAACCTCTTATAACGCCGGTTTTGCTGCCAAGTCAATGTTCGAACAGTTGACGGACACTCCTGTAGAACTTGGCGTTGCTTCTGAATGGGGCTATAATATGCCCCTCCTGAGCAAGAAACCTATGTTCGTTCTCCTCAGTCAATCTGGTGAAACGGCTGACAGCCGTCAGGTCTTGGTTAAGGCCAATACCATGGGAATTCCAAGCTTGACCGTAACGAATGTTCCTGGATCTACCTTGTCGCGTGAAGCAACTTATACCATGCTCCTTCATGCTGGTCCAGAAATTGCTGTTGCTTCTACTAAAGCCTACACTGCTCAAATTGCAGCTCTTGCCTTCTTGGCTAAGGCTGTCGGTGAAGCCAATGGTAAGCAAGAAGCTCTTGACTTTGATTTAGTCCATGAATTATCCATCGTAGCTCAATCCATCGAATCAACCTTATCTGAAAAAGATGTCATCGCTAAGAAGGTTGAAAAGCTCTTGCCAACTAGCCGCAATGCTTTCTACATCGGCCGCGGTACCGATTATTTCGTGGCCATGGAAGCTTCCCTCAAACTCAAAGAAATCTCTTATATTCAATGTGAAGGCTTTGCTGCTGGTGAGCTTAAACACGGGACAATTTCCTTGATTGAAGAAGGAGTACCAGTTCTGGCCCTTATCTCTTCCAGTCCAACAGTAGCTGCCCATACTCGTGGTAATATTCAAGAAGTGGCAGCTCGTGGTGCCAGCGTCTTGACCGTTGTCGAAGAAGACCTAGCAACAGATACTGATGATATTATTGTCAACAAGGTCCATCCTTACCTAGCTCCAATCTCTATGGTCATTCCAACCCAGCTGATTGCCTACTTTGCCTCCCTGCAACGTGGCTTGGACGTTGATAAACCGCGTAACTTGGCCAAGGCTGTTACGGTGGAATAGTAAGAGACAAAGGGCGATAATAAAAAGACCGGGTGGCTAGGAACAGGCCTAAGTGACGGTTTCCAGCACCCCTCCTATTTGACTGCCTAGGCTTTCTGATTATATTGAGCAGCGAAGAGAGCATAAAGCTTTTGTTACTGATGCTTAAAGGAAAAAGCTCATGTGACAGCTTCGACAGTTGGCTCGTCTATACTTATTTTAAAAATCAAGCTTAAGAAGTTTTTCTTAGGCTTTTTGAATGACCTGAGTTGATGTCTGCTATAAATCAAGCAACTTTGTCAAAAATTTGCCCTTGTGGCAAAGATTTTTTGCCAAAGTTTGAGTGTTCTGGCAAAAAGAAAAGTTCTATAATAAAATCGTAGAAAATTGAAGGGAAACGCATAAGTTCTGAGGGATGAAGGTTTCATCTCACTGAGGTTTGAATGTAGTTTCCAGTTTTCAATCATCCCATTTTAAAAAGGAGGATATCTTAATGTCTAACGGGAATTCATTGAAAGTCAGAATCCAGAAACTGGGGACTGCACTTTCAAATATGGTTATGCCAAATATTGGGGCCTTCATTGCCTGGGGGGTAGCAGCTTCGCTCTTCATTGCGACTGGTTACCTACCTAATAAGGATCTCGATGCCAACGTTGTCGGCCCTATGCTAAAATACGTCCTGCCACTTTTGATTGGTTATACAGGTGGTTATAATGTCCATAAGCAGCGCGGTGGCGTTATCGGGGCTATTGCTTCTTTCGGTGCCATTGCCGGTTCAACCGTTACGATGTTCATCGGTGCCATGATTATGGGGCCTTTGTCCGCCTGGGTATTAAAGAAATTTGATGAAAAGGTTCAGCCAAAAATCAAAACTGGTTTTGAAATGCTGGTGAATAACTTCTCACTGGGTTTAATTGGTTTCGCCTTCATGGTTCTGTCTTTCTTCATCATTGGCCCAATCGTAGCGCAATTGACCGAATGGGTTGGTATTGGTGTAGAAGCTATTGTCAAGGTTCACCTCCTGCCGATTGCTAACTTGATTATTGAACCAGCTAAGATTCTTTTCCTTAATAATGCTCTTAACCACGGTATCTTTACCCCGCTTGGTACAGAACAGGTGGCCAAGGTTGGTAAGTCGGTTCTCTTCTTGCTGGAAGCGAACCCTGGACCAGGTCTTGGTGTGCTGATTGCCTATGCTGTTTTCGGTAAAGGCTCAGCGAAATCCTCTTCTTGGGGAGCTATGATTATCCACTTCTTCGGTGGTATCCATGAAATTTACTTCCCTTACGTCATGATGAAACCAGCTATGTTCTTAGCTGTTATTGCCGGTGGTTTGGCCGGAACCTTTACCTTCCAAACACTGGGGGCTGGATTGACAGCGCCTGCTTCGCCTGGTTCCATTATCGCTATTATGGGTATGGCGCCTAAAGGCTGGGGACCTCACTTGGTCGTTCTAGCCGGTATCTTTGCAGCAGCCATAGTATCTTTCCTAGTGGCTTCCGTTATCTTAAAATCTGATAAGTCTGATGATGATTCCCTAGAAGCTGCTCAAGCTGCTACCCAAGCGGCTAAGGCAGAATCTAAAGGGGCGGCTGCTCAGCCAATGGCTAATTCAGGCGACATTACTGCAGACAATATCCAACAAATTATCTTTGCCTGTGACGCTGGTATGGGAAGTTCAGCTATGGGAGCTTCAATCCTGCGTGATAAGGTGAAGAAATCCGGCTTAGATATTCCGGTAACCAACATGGCCATCTCTAACCTGACAGATAAAGATCATACCTTGATTGTGACTCAAGAAGAGTTGGCAGATCGGGCGGCTGAACGAACTCCTAGCAGTGTCCATGTTACTGTTGATAATTTCTTGGCAACACCTAAATATGATGACATTGTTGGCCTTCTAGCTGGCGAAGCGACAGCTAATCAAACGGCAGCAGCTCCTCAAACAGAAGCAGAAGGACACGTTACTGATGACTTAGATTTGAACTACATTGACGAAGTTGTTTTTGCCCACGGTAAGGCGGAAGGTTCAGCCACGATGGGACAAGCTACTCTGGAACTCATCTTTAAAAATCATGGTATTGGTATCCCAGTTTCTAAGGCAAGTAATGAAAATCTTGGGAACTTTAACGCTAAGAATATCCTAGTGGTGACGACCATTGCCAATCAATCGGCTGCTCAGACTCATGCACCGCATGCGCAATACTTAGTTGTAGACAGTCTAGTAACGACACCGGAATATGATAAGATGGTTGCTCGGATGCATAAATAAGTCAAGATTTTTAAAGGCTAGTTAAAAGTAGTACAATGGGCTTATGATATTTACAAAACGTGAAGAAAAGCTAGTTAAGGCTTTCCTCGATGCAGGAAGGCTTTCCATAGGTGATATTCAAAAGGTTTTGAATGTGTCTCAAAGGACAGCCTATCGGACTATTTCAGACTTAACGAATAGCCTAGAGGCAGTGGGAATCCAGTTGAAGAAGGAGCAAAAAAAGTTTGCCCTATCAGGGGATCTTTCCAAATTAAGCTCTCTCTATAGCCAAGAAGATTATAGCCGCAGTGAACGCCTTAATCTGATTTGCTTGGCTCTGTTGCGAGCTGATAAACCTTTGACCAACGCCTATTTCCAAGAAGAACTTATGGTCAGCAATGTCACTGTTATTCAAGATATCACTGATGTTGAAAATCGTCTCGCCGAATTCGATGTTCAGATGGAACGAAAGCAAGGCTACTTTTTGAAGCTAACAGTAGAGCAGCACCGCTATCTATTGGCTGTGCTCCTGACCCATCTGATCAGATCAGCCGATTTCAAAGCAGGCCAATTTGGGCAGTGGGCTAATAATTTAGAGGAACCGCTCAAAAGGGCTAAACAGGCTTTCCGTGAGGCTCAAGCCTTTATGCCGGAAATGGATCCTAAGTTACTGCAGTTTTTCACGATCCTTCTGGCTCTTTCCAAGTATTTTGGGCAACCTCAGGCTGTAACGCATGTCAGCAAGCAGTCTTTGGAACTAGCCCAGAAACTTTTTGCCACATATTCGAAATTGACAGCTCAGGCTTATGCTATTAATGACATCGTTTATTGGGCAGGCCGGTTTGATGAACTTTATATCAAACGTCAAGAAAATCCTCTCTATGTAGAAAATTTTGATAGTCAATATTTTTATAATGTGACTAATCTGATTGATAAGGTCTCCTCTTTTACCAAGATTAACTTTGTTAAGGATAAGACCCTCTTTCACTTTCTCTTCCATCACCTGCGCTTGAGTTTGGCTATTCCTCAACTTTTTCCTGATCAGTCAGTCTCGTCAACAGCACATCTGGTGGCTTATCAAAATGAGTTTCTCCACCGAATCATTCGGCTGGTGGTGAAAGATCTTTTCCCTGCCTATCTGCAAAATGAGGCTGAATATGAGTTGATAACACTCCACTTTGCTTCTAGCATTAGACGGAGCCCAGATATCTATCCGATTCAGGTTTTGCTGCTGACCAATCAGCGGCCTTTGGCAGTCGAACTTCTGGTTACCAGAATAAAGTCGATTGCTCCTTTCGTTCAGTCGGTTCAAGTCAAGCGCCTTGAGGAATTTGATGAATCCTATTTGGAAACTTACGACTATGTTCTAGCAACCAGTCCCAATGAGTACGAGGGAGTCGATGTTATTTCGACCTATCCTAGTACAGCAGAGATCTTGCGCCTGCAAGATCGTTTGCAGGCTGTTCAATTAGATCGCAATCAGCAAAGGGAACGCAATATTGAGCTGGTTGGCAAAACTGACTTGCAGCTTTATTTAGAGGCTAATAGGGATCTCTTGGATCGTTTTCAGCTCAGAGCATTGAACAATACGCCTTCTTTTGAGGAAACAGTAGCGGAAATTATCCAAGATTTGCCTTTCGTTTCGGATCGAGACTATTTGACCGCAAAACTGCTTAAGCGTTTTGCCTTGAGTCCTTTTGCCATTCCCGAAACTGGTTTGGCCTTACTGCATACACAATCCCATGCGGTGGAAAAAAGTCAGTTCATGGTTTATCAATTGAGACAAGGCGTTGCGGCCCTGTCCATGAACCATGAGAAGGAAGAGGTCAGCCGGATTTTAGTCATGCTGACAAAGGAAAAGAGTCAAGATGAAGTTAAAAAGCTGATGTCGGCTATCGGCCAGTCCATCATTGAAAACCATCTCTACACAGAAATTTATAAAACTGGCAATCAGGAGATTATCTACCAACTATTAAATAAAATTTTTACAGAAACAATCAAAGATTTGGAGACTTAACTATGGAATTTGAAAAAACACTGATTAAACTTAATCAGCAATTTGCCAATAAGGAAGAAGCTATCCGTTACTGCGGTCAGCTTTTGACCGACGGCGGCTATGTTAATCCTGACTATATCGATGCTATGGTGCGTCGTGATCAGGAATTATCGGTCTATATGGGAAATTTCATCGCCATTCCGCACGGAACAGAGGATGCCAAAAAGGAAGTTCTCAAGTCTGGTATCACAGTCGTTCAAGTGCCCAAAGGTGTTAATTTTGGCACAGAAGATGATAAGCAGGTGGCCACAGTCTTATTTGGAATTGCTGGTATTGGTGATGAGCACTTAGAGATGATCCAAAAAATTTCCATCTTCTGCGCGGATGTTGACAATGTCGTCAAATTAGCCGATGCTCAGTCTGAGGAAGAAGTTATTCGCTTATTAAACAGTGTTGCCTAGGTAAAAGAAAAGAGGTTTATGATGAAAAAAGCAGTACATTTTGGTGCTGGCAATATTGGCCGCGGCTTTATTGGTGAAATTTTGTTTGAAAATAATTTTGATATCACCTTTGTTGATGTTAATGAAGCCATTATCAATGCTCTCAATGAGCGCCACAGTTATGAGATTGAAATTGCTGAGGATGGACAGCGCCATATCGCTGTTTCAGGCGTCAGCGGCATTAATAATGCTCAAGATCCAGAAGCTGTTGTGGCAGCTATTACACAGGCAGATATTATTACCACTGCGATTGGTCCTAATATCCTGCCCCTTATCGCTGAACTGGTAGCCAAGGGGATCGAAGCTCGCCAAGCTGCTGGTCAGCAGCAGGCTATTGATGTCTTGGCTTGTGAAAATATGATTGGCGGATCCGAGTTCCTCTGGTCCGAAGTGCAGAAGTACCTGTCTGAATCAGGCTTAGCCTATGCTAAGGAATATGTCGGCTTTCCTAATGCTGCTGTCGACCGTATTGTTCCGGCGCAAAGCCATGAGGATCCTCTCTTTGTTGTGGTTGAACCTTTCAAGGAGTGGGTTGTTGAAACAGGCCGCATGAAAAATAAGGCGTTGAAACTGGACGGTGTGCATTATGAAGAAGAATTGACACCTTTCATTGAGCGCAAGCTCTTCTCCGTCAACTCTGGTCATGCCACATCTGCCTATACAGGTGCCTTCTATGGTGCCAAAACGATCCTCGAAGCGCTTAAAAACGAAACTGTTAAAGCTAATGTCGAAGCAGTTTTGGGAGAAATCCGCAGTCTCTTGATAGCTAAATGGGGCTTTGATGAAGCAGCCTTGGTTGATTATCATAAGGTCATCATCTCTCGTTTTGAAAATCCTTATATTGTCGATGATGTGACCCGTGTTGCCCGCACACCAATTCGCAAACTAGGCTTTGATGAACGCTTTATCCGCCCTATTCGTGAATTGAAAGAGCGCGGACTTTCCTATGATAATCTTTTAAAAACCGTTGCCTTTGTCTTCAAATACAATGATCCTGAAGACCCGCAATCTGTTGAATTACAAGACCTCTTGGCTAGCAAACTGCTGACAGAGGTTATCGCCCAAGTCACAGACCTTAAAGACCAGGATCTCATTAAAGAGATTGAAGCCACAGTTACTTCGATCTAGAGACAGATAGCAGTCATGTCAAAAGCAAGCTAAATTGGTAGCTTGCTTTTTTGTGGCGTTTTTTATAGCTCTGAAGATTAATTATTAAATTTTCTGAAATTGGTGTATAATTAAAGAAGAGCTGCTAAAATGAGTTATATTAACTTACCAGTAAGATAGAAACTTTCAATGCAGCAGCAAAATTTGCTAGAAGAAAGCCAGAGGGAATATTTGATATGTCCAATAGTTATATGGAATTTAAACAGTTACTTAAGAGATTTGTAGAACAGGCAAACAAAAAGATGAAAAGCGGAAAGGGAACCAATACAAAATTAGGAAATCATGGATTTGAAAATAATAATTACAAGAATTATCAACAAAGTGAAGAAATAACGATTGATAATGTTTTGTATAAAATTCAGATGTCTAGCTCAGGTCATTGGGGTCCTGAGAGTGGAAATGGAAGCCAAAAACTACCTTACTTTGGTTATAAGCTTGATTCGGAAAAAAATATTTGGATAAATGTACGTGCAGAGTTTCAAGACTACAAAGTAAAATCATTGAAAATTGTAAAATGGAATTCACAAGGTTTAAGTGAAGATAAAGATACAGGATATTCTTATGTTGTCGGTGAGTTAGATTTATATTCAGATTTAAAAGCAAATGAAAAATTAAAAGCATTTTATAATCAATTTGTGGGGTTTAAGAAAGATAATAATGTAGGAGAGAATATGATGGAAGAAAATAGAAAGTATTTTTTTGTCGGTACAAAATTTGGAGAAGTTGACAACCTTGAACGTTATAAGCAAGAAGGAAAATGGGAGTTGGGTTGGTATGATAATGAAGAAAACTCGCAGTATCAAAAGATGTTTAAATTGTTCAATACAATAAAACCTGGAGATATTTTATTAGCCAAGACTTCATATACCAAAAAACACGAGTTACCTTTTGAAAAAAAGAATGACAAGGCAGTTTCGGTAATGAAAATTCATGGTATGGCTACTGTTAAAAAAATTTTAGGAGATGGTCATACAGTAATCGTTGATTGGAAGGAAAATTATTCAGAGCGAGAATGGTATTTTTTCACAGGGCAAGAGACTATTTGGGTACCATCTAACATTAAAAATCGAGAAAAGGAAACATCGCAATTAATTGATTTTGCAATAAGTGAAGTAATAAAGGAACAAGATTACGATTATTTCTTAAATCATTCATATTGGAATAAATATAAAATTAAAGCAGAAGAGAATCCTAAATTGCAAAATTATAAAGACATATTAGAAATTTCCAAAAACCTCATCCTCCGCGGTGCACCGGGGACTGGGAAAACCTACCTTGCCAAGCAGATTGCTAAGGAACTGACTGGGGGAAATGATGACCAAATCGGTTTTGTTCAATTTCACCCATCCTATGATTATACGGATTTTGTGGAAGGGCTGCGTCCTGTCTCAAGTGCTGATGGTCAGATTGGTTTTGAATTGCAGGATGGCATTTTTAAAAAGTTTTGTACGAAAGCTAAAGAAGACTCAGATAAAACCTTCGTCTTCATCATTGATGAAATCAACCGTGGAGAGATTTCCAAGATTTTTGGAGAGTTATTCTTCTCCATTGATCCGAGTTACCGCGGGGAGAAGGGTGCAGTTTCAACACAATATGCTAATTTACATGAAACGGATGAGAAATTTTATATTCCTGAGAATGTCTATATCATTGGTACCATGAATGATATTGACCGGTCGGTAGATACTTTTGATTTTGCTATGCGCCGTCGTTTTAGGTTTGTTGAAATTAAGGCAGCGGATACCATGGGAATGTGGGAGAATAGTGACGAATTTGATAACGATAAAATTGAAAAAGCTAGAATTTGTTTGACAAACTTAAATAAGGCTATTTCTGACATTGAGGGTCTTAACAGTCATTACCATATTGGGCCAAGCTACTTCCTTAAACTGCCTAGTGTGAATTACGATTATGACGTTCTTTGGTTCGATTATTTGCAGCCGCTTTTAGAGGACTATCTGCGTGGTTCCTATGATGAGGTAGAAAAGCTGAAAGAACTAGAAAATGCTTACAACTTAATAGAAAAGGAAGAGTCAGATGAGACTGACGGATAATGATTCAGTAGCTAGGTCTGAATTTGAAGCTTCTTATCCTCAGCTGTCAGAAAAATTGCTGGATAGAACGTTGGAAAGTCTTTCCAAAGAGGACAATCTCTTTATTTTCCCGCATGATTTGCTGGATTCTCTCGATTTGGAAAAAGATGGCAAGGTGCTGGAGACAGTCAATGACCAGATTAAAACGCAGAACATCATCGGTTTTCTAGGCTGTGGGGAGGAGCGCTTGAGCATTCATTCTCGTTTTGCCAATGGAGATGATGATTACTTTCTGCATTACATGCTGCAAAAGGTACTGCAGCTCAATCTGACTAGTCTTGATATCGGCCTGTCTCGAGAAGAAAGCTGGTACCATCTTTTAATCTATCTTTTTCCCAAATATCTTGAGGCAGCCTTGCGTAAGGGGCTTTATAAGGAATACCAGCGCTTTTTCTACAATGACAGTCATGTCAAAGGGACAATAGAAGTTGCCCGACATATTAAGCAGAACACACCTTTTACAGGAAAAATAGCTTATTCAACTAGGGAATTTTCCTTTGATAATGTCCTCATGCAGCTGGTTAGCCACACTATTGCCTTTATTCAGCATACTGTTCCCAATGGCAGAGCGCTTTTGTCTAGCTCATCTTCAGTTAAGGAAAATATAGCTGAAATTGTACGGGTAACACCTAGTTATCGATTGTCAGATAGGACTAAGATTATCAGAGAAAATCAAAATAAACCTATCCGTCATACTTACTATCATGAGTATCGGACTTTGCAGCGGCTTTGCCTGATAATTTTGAGTCAAGAAAAGCATGGGCTGGATCAATCCAATCAAAAAATCCACGGTCTTCTCTTTGATGTTGCCTGGCTTTGGGAAGAATATCTAGCGACCTTGCTGCCTGAATTTGAACATCCTCAAAATAAGAACAGGACAGGCGGCTATTCCTTATTTCAAAATGGAAATGGAAGAATTTATCCAGACTTTCTCTCCTTATCAGGTTCACCAGTTGTTGCGGATGCTAAATATAAGCCTATGGATAATATCAATGGACGAGATTATTTGCAGGTAGTAGCCTATATGTATCGCTTTGACGCCAAAGTAGGATTTTATCTCTTTCCAGATAAGAAAAAATCAGAACCGACCGAATATCAACTCTTACAGGGCAGAAAAGAAAAACGAGAATATTCAGTAAATGTCGAAAAACTCGGCCTCGCCATTCCCCAAGGCTGCACTAGCTATCAGGATTTCATTAGCGCCATGAAGGAAGCAGAAGAGGCCTTTCGAAGTCATTTATATTGTAATCGGTAAGAAATTTTAGAATAGTCATACATTAACCTTGATGAGATTAGAGGATAGAGTAAAATCTGTTCTCTTTTTTGCTGTCCTTTAATTTTAATCCTATGTATGGGACTTTTACTCAAAAAGCTCCATAATTTTTAACAAAGGGAGTTAGCCACTAATAATCATCCCAGAGTTTGGCTAGGTTGCTAAACTATATTTTGCTGGATATCTTTTGACTGAGAGACCGATGCAAACCACTTATTGACGGGTAGTTAAATTAGTTTGGGACTTAATAGAATTGTAATTTAGCTCAATTTAAAAAATGCTATAATCAACGTGACTGCTAACTGATAAAAAAAGACATGGAGTAAGGATCAAAGATAAAAATGCTGGTAAGGCCTTTGACACTAGTAAAACAGATTAAGTTCGTCTGAAAGAATCCGTGCCAAACTGGGTGTGACCCTGAGCCAGATATGAGTTGCTGCTGGATTTGCCGTCTGTTTTTTTGTTTATATGGTTTGCTCTGTTGAAGGTGGCTTCTATTTTGCAAAAAAGAATTTAAGCGGGAAATGGGAAAGAGCCTCACCACTGTTCCTATCAAAATTGGGTAGATTTAAACTAGAGCACAAGCTTAATGGTTGACTATCTCTGGAATGATAGCGATGGCTATTACGAGCAGGAGTTGTAATTTAACAAGTACAAAGACGGGCAATACTATCTAGGGCTAAAGAGAAAGTCCTTAAGTAGGATAGAAAAATATTGTCGCAGTCTGATAGCAAAGGTCAGCAAATAGATATCCATTAAAGAGAAAGGTAGCAAGCATGGAAGAAAATAATGAATTTGAATCAGCTTTTTCGACAGGCAAGGAAAATAATTCTCCGATCTTTTCAGGCCGAGATACAAAGCCAGTGCCTGAAAAGAAAGACGCCAAAAGCTTTAAAAAAGGGCTCATACTAGCCTTTGGTGGAGTTATTGGGTTCACATTTTTAATCGTGTTAGTTGTTTTTATAATGAATAGATAGTTTTGGTCTGACTGCACAATTTCAGTATGGCCTAACTAAAGGAGCAAGAGTCTATACTTGGACTTATCAGGAACTTCAGAGTTTGAAAGGGAGTAGTTCTTATAGACAGAGGACTTCAATAAAAGGAACGGATATTGATAAGACTGTTAATCAATAGGGAAAAGAAGGTATCACATTCCCATAATAGCCTGAGCTTGAGTTACTACCCTAATCCAGACAATTTGGCTAAAACTATCTACCTGAGCTTTAATCATTAAGTAACTGGGGAAACTCCGAAAGGAAGCTGAGGGCTCTTTCTAGAAAACCAAGTATATAACCTTAAAGCTGGGATAGTAAAACGCTCAAGGAGAAGAGAGTTATCACTCTGTCATTATGAAATTGGAATATCCATACGAAAATAACTTTCCCCAGCCCGATGGTCTTGGACTAGAGTAGACGATAACCTATACAAACGGCTATGACAGCAAAGACTATTATCAAGTAACTATAAACTCTGCACAAAACAATGGCAGACAGTAGACGTTAAAGAAAAGAACTATTCTAAAGAGCAGCAGCCCCTTACCTGAGGATTTCTGGCAGTTACCCATAGTTCAAAACGAGCTTGCCCAGCTATCAGAATTAGGGTAAAATAGCTTAGTAAGTATTTTTAGAAAAGGAAAAATCTATGTCTTTACCAAATTGCCCCAAATGTAACTCGGAGTATGTTTACGAGGACGGTATCCTCTTGGTCTGTCCAGAATGTGCTTATGAGTGGGATCCGAACGCTGTTGAAGAAGAGGAAGGGCTTGTTGTTCTCGACAGCAACGGTACGCGTCTATCTGATGGCGACAGCATTACGATCGTTAAAAATCTCAAGGTCAAGGGAGCTCCAAAGGATCTCAAGCAAGGCACTCGTGTAAAAAATATCCGGCTGGTCGAAGGCGATCACAATATCGACTGTAAGATTGATGGTTTTGGAGCCATGAAGCTCAAGTCAGAGTTTGTTAAAAAAATATAAATACTCTCAAAGTTCAAGGCAAAGGCCTTGGGCTTTTTAACTGAAAAGACGAGAGCGAATTTATGTCGCTCTCGTCTTCTACTATGATTGAAAGCTGATGACAGATGCGGCCGCATCTACTTTGGCTGGGACACCCAAAGGAATGATAGCCCTAGGGGTAGCGTGCCCGACATTGACATTGTAGAGAATAGAAATATCCGTATCAATCACTTCTAGCAGGATTTGTTTATAGTCATCATAGTAGGTCTCATCCATGGGCTTACCGACAATCACACCGCTTAGGACCTCAAAAATACCAGTAGCTTTTAATGTTTCCAGCATGGTACGATAAAGGGCAGGTTCAGGTTTTTCTTCACTAGATTCCAGCAGGAGAATTTTTTCCTGCCAATCACTCAGATTAGGAAAGAGCTGATAATGCTGACAGAGGGCACTGCTGTCTTCATAACGCGATGAATCAAAAATTTGATAGAGGGATTCCAAACATCCGCCTAGGATGGCTCCTTCAAATTGGGGATTTCCCTTCAATAACTCAAAACCTTCATTTTTATGCATAATTCGACTGGTTCCTAAGGCTTTGGGACTAAAATCTGTCCGCTCCTCATACCAAGTAGCACTGGGTCTGATTTCTGAGATACGACCTGTCTCGATCAGCTCTTTAAAGTAATGAAAGGAGTAGGGCAGCATCTCGTGGTCCAATTCGCAGATATCTGGCAAAAAAGCCTGACCGTAGAAAGTTTTGAGTCCCAGCTTATGCAACATCAAGTGATTCATGGTGGTGTCGGAAAAGCCTAAAAAGATTTTCTGCTGGAGCACTTGCTGCAGTTCGTTATGGTCAAATAAATAAGGCAGGAGACGGTGGGTATCATCACCGCCAATAGCGCATAAAATCATATCAATGGCGGGGTCTTTAAAAGCAGTGAGCAGATCTTGAGCTCTAGCTTGAGGATTCTCCCGTAGATAGTCAATACCTTTGAGAGCATGGTCTAAAAACACGACCTCCAGCCCCAGCTGCTCCAAGCGTTTGACTCCTAAGTCCGCTTCAAACTTAATAAAGTCCTCTCCGAGGATACCGCTGGACAGACTGACAATCCCAATTCTTTTTAACATAAAGGGCGCCTCCTTTTTTTGAAAATTACCAGCATTATAGCATACTAAACCTTGCTAGGAAAGGATGAAAATGGCTGTGGATGTGTTTTGCCGATAAGTGATTTTGGAAATTCCAAAGAGAAGCAGATAAATGTATTTTTTTCACTTTTAGATGAATAAAAATAAATTAAGCTTTCAAACTGTCTGAAAATTTGGTATAATAAGGCATATCTTCACGTTAGGAGCCAGCTATGTCGTATGTATTAGAAATTCTTCCTGCACTCTTGAATGGAGCCCTCGTCACCTTACAGGTTTTCTGTATCGTTATCGTCTTATCCATTCCCTTAGGGATAGTCCTTGCCTTCTTGATGCAGATAAAGTTCAAGCCCTTAAACTGGCTTCTAACACTCTATGTCTGGGTTATGCGCGGGACTCCGCTTCTCTTGCAGCTCATCTTTTTCTATTATGTTCTGCCAAGTGTTGGCATTGTCTTTGATCGGCTGCCGGCCGCTATTCTGGCTTTCACCCTCAACTATGCGGCCTATTTTGCGGAAATTTTCCGCGGCGGTATTGCTGCCATCCCTAAAGGGCAGTACGAAGCAGCCAAGGTCTTGAAATTCACCCAGTTACAAACCATTCGCTATATTATCTTGCCGCAAGTGGTTAAAATTGTTCTGCCGAGCGTCTTTAATGAAGTCATCAATTTGGTTAAGGATTCCTCACTGGTCTATGTACTGGGAGTCGGCGATCTTCTCTTGGAGAGCCGAACAGCTTCCAATCGTGACGCCAGTCTGGCCCCTATGTTTGTTGCTGGTGCCATCTATCTGCTCTTAGTAGGCGTGGTGACTCTAGCTTCTAAACGTATTGAAAAGAAATTTAATTTTTATAAGTAGGAGGGGTCTATGTTATTAGAATTAAAAAATATTTCCAAGCAGTTCGGCCACAAGCAGATTTTTAAAGCGTTTAATCTTAATGTTGAGGAAGGAAAGATTCTAGCCATTGTCGGTCCTTCCGGCGGCGGAAAAACGACCCTTCTGAGGATGCTGGCCGGCCTAGAAACAATCGATTCTGGTCAAGTCATTTATCAGGGCGCAGAGGTTCCCTTGAATCACTTAGAATCCGAAAACATTTTGGGGTTTGTATTCCAAGATTTTCAGCTTTTTCCTCATTTGACAGTACTGGAAAACCTGACCCTCTCTCCAACCAAAACGATGGGGGTTACTAAGGAAGAGGCATTGAAAAAAGCCAAGGATTTACTGGCCAAATTAGGCCTTGAAGAGCACGGACAGGCCTATCCTTTTTCTCTTTCCGGCGGTCAGAAACAGCGGGTCGCTTTTGCGCGTGCTATGATGATTGATCCCAAAATCATTGGCTATGATGAGCCAACTTCGGCCTTAGATCCCGCTTTGCGCCAGGAGGTTGAAAAGTTGATTTTGCAAAACCGTGAAATGGGCATTACCCAGATTGTTATTACGCATGATATGGATTTTGCCAAAAATGTTGCGGACGATATTTTGACGATTAACCCTAAATAGATAAAGGATAGACGATGAAAAAACTAATAAGAAGTCTCTCCATGGGATTGATGCTCCTTCTGGCAGCCTTGGTCTTAGTAGCCTGCAGCTCTCGGTCTAACTTCGCGACCGAGACGGATCAGTGGTCAACCTACAGTAAGGAAAAAACGATTAAAATTGGTTTTGATGCTACCTTTGTACCCATGGGCTTTGAAGAAAAAAATGGTAAGTACACCGGTTTCGATGTGGACTTAGCCAATGCTGTGTTTAAAAAGTATGGTATCAAGGTAGAGTGGCAGGCTATCGACTGGGACATGAAAGAAACCGAGCTCAAGAATGGGACCATCGATCTGATTTGGAACGGTTATTCTGTGACCGATGAGCGCAAGAAAGAACTTACCTTCACCGATCCTTACATGGTTAACCAGCAGGTGGTCGTGACCAAGAAGTCCTCCAATATTTCCAGCATCGATATGATGTCTGGAAAGAGATTAGGAGCCCAAGCTGGCTCCTCAGGCTATGATGCCTTTGAAAGTCAGCCTAACCTGCTCAAGAATAAGGTCAAGGATAAGAAGGCAATCCAATATTCGACCTTTACTCAGGCTCTGATTGACCTGAAGGCGGGCCGAATTGACGGCCTCTTGATCGACCGTGTTTATGCCAATTATTACCTCGAACAAGAAGGAGAGCTGGACAGCTACAATATTATACCAGCTGGCTATGAAGCTGAGAGCTTTGCTGTCGGCGCCCGTAAGTCTGATAAGACCTTGGTGAAAAAAATCAACCAAGCCTTCAAAGAACTTTACCAAGACGGCCAATTCCAGAAGATTTCCAAGAACTGGTTTGGTGAAGATGTGGCAACCAAGCAAGTTAAGAATACAAATTAGAGAGTGGGACAGACAGCCATGATGGCTTAGCCTTCGCCCACAAAATATTGTAATCTCCGGAGGTTACGGATAAAAAAGATTTTCATTTTAGAAATTCTTTATCATCAACTCCGATTTCACAAAACATAAAATATCAAACGAACAATGATGAATTTCAGATGATTAAAATTCTATCGTTGTTCGTTTTTTGACAGGACAGCTGACTTTTATTTCATGTTTCTTTCGTACCAATAGACAGAGCCTAACAGAAAAGAGAGTGGCTAGAAATCGTCATAAAATGGTGATTTCTAGCCACTCTCTCACATTTTAAGGTTCAGGCCTTTGCCACTTTCCTATTCTTAGGCGGCAGGCCTTGGCAGTTTATCTCCAGACTGCTTAAGAAGGTGCCTGAAAATGGGATTGCACTACAAGATGATAACCAACCAGCAGTGGTTCATTGGTGCTAAAGTACCTAATGAACTGTGCAGGGGAAAGACTTCTTGGCAGAGCCAACAAGCCTTTATCCCAACCACTGCACCTAGCAAATATAATTGACTAAATAAACAAGGCTGAGAACTTTTGTCTCAGCCTCTAACCACTGTGCCAAACTGCTTATCCAAAGCTGATAGGAGGAAGAACTTTTGTCCTATCCTCTTATGCTCTCTGTTCTGGGGTGATTTGGTGAAATACTAGTTTCCAAGTTTCATGGCGTCGCCAGATGCTGACATGCTGCTGATTTTCCAGACGATAGGTAATCAGCTTAGTCTTCTGACTGATAGAGGTCATTTTGAAGTACTGAAAATTGCTGGAGTAGTAGGGGGCCAGCTCAAGAAAACGATGCTGAGTCAAGACCTGACCATGCTCATTGACTAGCATAAAATCCTCGGCAATATAAGTCTCATAGTCAGGGATCTTGGCTAAAACTAGCTTTTCAAATTTGTAGAGCTTATTGTAAACATTATCGGAAATTTCATCCTCAGGAATGGGAGCCGGCTCGACGTGGATGTCCACATCGTAGACTTGAAAGTCATCGTGGAGCAGCTGCTCCACTTGTTCGGTAATGGCATGGCTTTCATAGACAGACAGGTCGGGATTCATTTCTAGAACGAGATCGAGGAAGATATTAGAACCATAGGTTCGGCCACGCTGAGACTTGACGGCTGTAATCTTGGGAATTTGTAGGATGGCCTTTTCATACTCAGCCAGTTGTTTATCGTCAAATCCGTCTGATAAGCTAAAGGTTGCCTGAATAAAAATGTCGTAAGCCGTCTTGAGAATGAAGCAGCAGATAATGACGGCAGCAATCCGATCAATGATGGCTAAGTTCATAGAACTAGCAACGATAGCAACCGAAGTTCCCAGCGAAGTCACCGCATCTGACAGATTATCCTTGGAGGCCGCCAGAAGCGCTGATGACTTAACCTTCTTAGAGAGATGGCGGTTGTAGAAGTAGACACCGTACATGACCAAAGCTGAAATCAGACCGACCGAGGCACCCAGAGGGTCAATGGCCGTTTGACTATTACTGAGGAGCTTTTTAATGGTTTCCATGAGGACCTGAAAACCAACCAGAAACATGATAAAAGAGGTCAAGAGACTGGCAAGATCCTCAATCTTCCAGTGGCCAAAGCGGTGGTCCTCATCGGCCGGTCGACTAGCCAAATAGAGGCCAACTAAAAGGATAAGATTACTCATGATATCCGATAGATTATTAAACCCATCGGCTGTCAGCGATGAGGAATGGAGTATGTAGCCAGAGAGGAGTTTGCCTAGAGCGAGGACCAGATAGGCAAAAATAGAGACAATGGGCCCCCGTCTAGCAAATTTAATCGATTCTTCCGCAGTCACCATAGGTCCTCCTAAATAATTATAATGGCTTTATTATAGCAGAATTGCTGGCGTCAAGCCAATCAAGTTACTGTCAAAAAATCCCCTAGATTTGCCTAAGGGATATCTTTTTATTATTTGCTCAAATCTAGCTCAGATTTAGCAAAATATTTTTTGGTTTCCGCAAGGATGATTGGAGAAAGTCCCAGCAGGGCTACCAGATTGGGGAAGGCCATCAGGCCATTGACAATATCAGCGATGGCCCAGATGGTTTCCAGCTTGATAAAGCCCCCGATAGCTACCATAGCCACGAAAAATGCCCGATAAACTGGAATGGACTTAGCTCCAAAGAGAAATTCAAAACAGCGTTCTCCATAGTAAGACCAACCTAAGATAGTTGTAAAGGCGAAGAGGACAAGACTGACAGTCAAAGCTAAAATTCCCCAATTGCCAAAGACAGACGCAAAGGCTGATTGGGTCAGGATGGCTCCGTCTAAGTTTGAGGACCAGCCGCCTGTAACAATGATAGCCATCCCCGTCAGAGTACAGATGATGATAGTATCAATAAAGGTTCCTGTCATAGAAATCAGCCCCTGCTCAACGGGTTCTTCAGTTTTGGCAGCAGCAGCGGCGATAGGAGCAGAACCAAGCCCAGACTCATTGGAGAAGACCCCACGAGCAACCCCTTTTTGCAGGGCGACCATGACCGTTGCTCCCATAAAACCGCCAGCAGCAGCGTGGCCAGTAAAGGAAGAAGAGAAGACTAGTCCGATACTGGGCAGAAGTTTGTCATAGTTAACTGCCAGAATAGTGAGGCCGGCTAGAACATAGATAACAGCCATAAATGGGACTACCAAGGTGGAGACACGTGAGATGGATTGAATACCACCGAAGATAATAATAGCAACGAGAATAGCTAGGACAATACTGACGTAACGGGGGTCCCAGCCAATACTGTTTTTGATGGAATCGGTGATAGAGTTAACTTGGGTGAAGGTCCCCGATCCTAAGAGGGCTGTCATGGTTCCAAAGATAGCAAAGAGAATCGCCAGCCATTTCCAATTTCTACCCAGACCATTGACGATGTAGTACATAGGCCCGCCAGCAATTTCACCATTTTCATCTTTTTCGCGGAATCTAATAGCCAAGAGTCCTTCGGAGTACTTGGTTGCCATCCCGAAGAAGGCCGCCATCCACATCCAAAAGAGAGCTCCGGGGCCACCTGCCTTGATAGATGTAGCCACTCCAACAATGTTTCCTGTTCCGACCGTAGCGGCCAGAGCCGTACATAGGGCAGCGAAGCTGGAGACGTCTCCATGACCTTCGCTATCAGCGAAAATCAAGCGAAGAGCCTTGGGAAGTTTAACAATCTGCAGCAATCCCAAACGAATACTGAGATAGATCCCAGTCCCAACTAAAAGGATAAGAAGGGGCGGGCCCCAGATGAAGGTGTCAATCTTATTGAAAAAATCTAGCATAGTATTTCCTATCTTTTTCTTTTGTATGGCAGGAAAAAGGGGCTAGTTGTCTAGCCCCGCCTGACACATTTTAAAAATATATACCTTCGTATTATATAAAAATGTGACTGGAATTTCAAATTATACTTTTAACTGTCAAAGGACTTGCCAGCCTTGCGCTTGAAGTATGCTCGCGTTTCCTCAATGATAATGGGTGACAAGACCAAAAGGGCAATCAAGTTTGGCAGAGCCATGAGGCCATTAACGATATCTGCAATTTTCCAAATGACCTGCAGCTGCAGATAGCCGCCAAGTGCTACCATGAGGACAAAGATGCAGCGGTAAATGGTGATACCCTTAGTCCCAAAGACAAATTCAACACAGCGTTCTCCGTAGTAAGACCAACCCAAGATCGTTGTAAAGGCGAAAAGAGCCAAAGACAAGGTCAGTACCAAACTACCAATATGGCCAAAGACAGACGCAAAGGCCGATTGAGTAACGGCAGCTCCTTCTAAGTCCTTGACCGACCATTGACCAGTAATCAAGATGGAAAGTCCCGTCAGGGTACAGATGATGATCGTGTCGATAAAGGTTCCTGTCATAGAAATCAACCCCTGCTCAACAGGTTCTTCAGTTTTGGCAGCAGCAGCAGCGATGGGAGCAG
Organism: Streptococcus criceti HS-6; assembly: GCF_000187975.2. Taxonomy (NCBI): domain Bacteria; kingdom Bacillati; phylum Bacillota; class Bacilli; order Lactobacillales; family Streptococcaceae; genus Streptococcus; species Streptococcus criceti. Next base: position 1,901,266 of record NZ_AEUV02000002.1, on the reverse strand, counting down.
ATCCCAGCCCAGATTCATTAGAGAAGACTCCACGAGCAACCCCTAGACGAATGGCCTGCATGACTGTTGCTCCTGTGAATCCGCCGACAGCAGCTGTCGGTGTGAAGGCTGATTTAAAGACGGCCGCAAGAGTCGGGATTAGGTTGTGAAAGTTGATAGCGATGATGGCTACAGTTGCCAGAATATAGAGGGCGGCCATAAAAGGGACCACTTTTTCTGAGACCTTGGAGATGGACTGAATACCGCCAAAAACGATAATCGCTACCAAGATTGCAATGACAACGCTAACCACTTTAGGAGACCAAGCAAAAGTATTTTGCAGGGAGCCCGTAATAGAATTAACCTGAGAGAAAGTCCCAATACCAAGTAGAGCAACTAAAATTCCCGCCAAGGCAAAGAAGTAAGCGAGGGGCTTAGCTATGACTTTTAGGCGACCGGTAATCCCATTGGTAATGTAGTACATAGGTCCGCCGGACACTTGGCCATTATCATCCTGGGTCCGATACTTGATAGCCAGAAGGCCTTCGGCATACTTTGTGGCCATCCCAAAGAAGGCTGCCATCCACATCCAAAAGAGGGCCCCTGGTCCGCCAGTCCCAATAGCTGTGGCGACCCCAACGATATTTCCCGTTCCAACGGTAGCGGCTAGGGCAGTTGCCAAAGCTGCGAAACTGGAGATATCTCCTTCACCTTGGTCTTCCGCAAAGATGAGTTTGAAAGCCTTAGGTAAGCGGAGCACTTGCAAGAGTCCCAAGCGAACGGTTAAATAAATCCCCGTCCCAACTAAGAGTACTAGCAGGGGCGGCCCCCAAACAACATCATCAATTTTCGTAAAAAAGTCCAGCATGACTATTCCTCCAAAGTTCTAAGATTATCAAGCACCTACACAGGATTAGTCCAAGCAAAAAAGTCCAGACTAATCTGATTCTGGACTTGGAGGTACTAACAGCACGCCCAAAAAAGCCTTGACCTTTTGGGCTGAATTTCTGTCCTTTTGCCTGAGAGTTTGAGTAAAGCGAATTTACCTTGCCCCTTCGGCGTTTTCTAGCTATTGGGCTACCTGTCCCTTCAGTAGAAAATCTCTCCAGAAGTCCGTCCATCATCAGTCCCATTCTATGACTAGAAACCTGAGAGCATTACTCCTTCGGCGAAAGGTCTAACCTTTTCTCTCCTGATGATTTCAATCGGTTATTTGATAAATATGTTACTAGTTTAGCTAAATATCCGAATGCTGTCAAGACGAATTTAAGAAATTACCCATTAAAGACGAATAATCTTGGAGAGAATTGCCACAAAGGGCTCTAAGTTTATTCGTATTGTTATAAGATATGGAAAAACTCCAAGAGCTAGGAACTCTTGGAGTTTGTAATGATAATCCGTTAAGCGTCAATGCGTTTAGTCGTTGCCTTATCAAAGAAATGTCCTTTAGCGACATTGAAGGCCACATTGAAGTGTTCACCTGGGGCTAAGTAATCGCGGGCATTGACCCGAGAGGCAAATTCTTGATTACCGACCTTACAGTAGAGCACGGAGTCGCTACCCAATAATTCGGAGATTTCGATGCTAGGTTTTGGTTCCCTTTAGCTTGAAGAAGCGGGAAAGTGTGCGTGATGTCAGAGAATCAAGAGATGAAAATTCTTGAGCTAACTAGGAACGCTTATTTGGGAGCTTATGCTATAATAACTCTAACTGTAAGGGGGAGAGGTTATGGCCAAGCGTAAGAAAATTTTCTATGTCCAAGTGGAATTTTTAAATGGTAAGCGCTGGCACTATCAGCTGCCCCGCGACCTGCAAAAGCCTATGCGGATGCATTTCCATGAGCATCCTGATGATTGGAAAAACCTGCTTTTCGGAGCTTTGATAAATGTCCCGACGGACGTTTACAAAGAGTCCAATAATTACCAACCCCTCATACACTTGGCTCGGGTTCGTAAGCTTTACTATCGTTACGAGGAGCAGTACTGGCGAACTAGAGGCCAATTTTTAACCAGAGAGAATTGGCAGACAGCCGGTTTGAAACATTTTAGGGAGAGCGTTCGCTTTCTGCGACATGATTTCAGATGGCGAAACAAGCTGATTATCACTTTAGATTATTGCCGTTGGCGCTATCGCTACCGAAATTTTTTGAAAAAAGCAGGAAATATCTGATTTCTTTAGTCTGATTTAAGCAAAACCAGCTATACTATAACCATCCTAAATAAACTTTTCTTTTTCATAATCTCCGAGGAAGTGCCTAGCCGTTTGGTTAGGTTCTTTCTATTTCTATTTATATTTTTTTTAAATAGGGTGCCTTTCCTAGGGACTACATCACCTGCGTTCAGATTTCTAATTTTTTGCGAAAACTAAATTCTCAGGCTAATTTTCAGATTTTACAGCTGCATAGAACTTAAGCATTTTCTGCGAAGTACTTAACAGCTTAGTATCTTTTTCATATTTGTGTTATAATTTTAGGGCGAAATTGAAAGGGAGAAAAGCATGAATCCTTTACTGAATGGAATGAATGACAAACAAGCAGAAGCGGTCAAAACAACGCAAGGACCGCTTTTGATTATGGCTGGAGCAGGCTCTGGTAAGACCAGAGTTTTGACTCACCGAATTGCTTATTTAATTGACGAAAAGATGGTTAATCCGTGGAATATTCTGGCTATCACTTTTACCAATAAGGCAGCTAGAGAAATGCGGGAGCGGGCCATGCTGCTCAATCCAGCTACCGAAGAGACCTTGATTGCGACCTTCCACTCCATGTGCGTACGGATTTTACGGCGGGACGCTGATCATATTGGCTATGACCGTAATTTCACCATCGTTGACCCTGGCGAACAGCGTACCCTTATGAAGCGAATCATCAAGAATCTCAATCTGGATTCGAAAAAATGGAATGAGCGAGCTATTTTGGGAACGATTTCTAATGCTAAGAATGACTTGATTGATGAAATTGCTTATGAGAGTCAAGCTGGTGATATGTATACGCAGATTGTTGCCAAGTGCTACAAAGCTTATCAGGAAGAATTGCGCCGCAGCGAGGCCATGGACTTTGATGATTTGATTATGCTGACGCTTCGCCTCTTCGACAGTCACCCCGATGTTTTGGCTTATTATCAGCAGCGTTATCAGTATATCCATGTCGATGAGTATCAAGATACCAATCATGCCCAGTATCAGCTGGTTAAGCTCTTGGCATCTCGCTTTAAAAATATCTGCGTAGTCGGGGATGCTGACCAATCCATCTACGGCTGGCGCGGTGCTGATATGCAGAATATCCTAGATTTTGAAAAGGATTATCCTGAGGCCGCAGTTGTTCTCTTGGAAGAAAATTATCGCTCCACCAAGAAAATCCTTCAAGCTGCCAATGATGTGATCAATCATAATCGTAATCGGCGTCCTAAAAAACTTTGGACACAGAATGCGGACGGTGAAGAAATCACGTATTACCGTGCCAATGATGAAAGGGATGAGGCCGTTTTTGTCGCCTCAACGATTGACCGAGAAGTGCGCGACAATGGACGTGATTTCAAGGACTTCGCTGTCCTCTACCGTACCAATGCTCAGTCACGGACTATTGAAGAAGCCCTGCTCAAATCCAACATTCCCTACACTATGGTTGGCGGTACCAAGTTCTACAGCCGCAAGGAAATCCGTGATGTCATTTCTTATCTCAATGTTATTGCCAATACCCATGACAATATCAGCTATGAGCGAATTATTAACGAGCCCAAGCGAGGTGTGGGACCTGGCACATTGGAGAAAATACGGACCTTTGCCCTTGGACAGAATCTCAGTCTATTGGAAGCCTCTGAGCAAATCATGCTCTCGCCTATAAAGGGGAAGGCAGCACAGGCCGTTTGGGATTTAGCTAACATGCTATTGACGCTGCGATCAGACTTAGATAAATACAGTCTTACCGAGTTAGTAGAAGAAGTACTAGACAATACTGGTTATTTGGAAGCCTTGCAGCTGCAAAACACCTTAGAAAGTCAGGCTCGGATTGAAAATATTGAAGAATTCTTGACCGTTACTAAAAACTTTGATGACAATAAGGAGGATGCTCCTGAAGATGAAACTGGTCTGGATAGGCTCAGCCGTTTCCTTAACGACTTGGCTCTGATTGCAGATACTGATGATGGTGATGCCGAATCAGCTGAGGTGACCCTCATGACCCTGCATGCGGCCAAGGGATTAGAGTTTCCTGTCGTCTTTCTCATCGGTATGGAAGAAAATGTTTTTCCTTTGAGTCGGGCAGCCGAAGATCAAGATGAGTTAGAAGAGGAACGCCGTCTGGCCTATGTTGGGATTACCCGAGCGGAAGAAGTCCTCTACCTAACCAATGCCAATAGTCGCACCCTCTTTGGGAAATCCAGCTACAATCGGCCAACACGTTTTATCAAGGAAATTTCCGATGATCTGCTGAATTACCAGGGTCTGGCTCGGCCTGTCAATACGTCCTTTGTGGCTAGTTATAGTGACAGCAGCGAAACGAAGTTTGGTCAAGGTATGAGTTTAGCTCAGGCTCTGCAAGCCAGAAAATCCCAAGCAGCTCCTAAATCCTTTGCACCCGCCCGCCCCGCAGGGGCTCAAGCTCAGTCAGCAGGTTCTGATAAGCCGGCTGTCGATTGGCAAATCGGTGACATCGCTCACCACCGTAAATGGGGGGATGGTACAGTACTAGAAGTCTCCGGATCCGGCAAGACACAGGAACTCAAAATCAATTTCCCAGAAGTCGGTCTAAAAAAAGTTTTGGCCAGTGTGGCGCCGATTGAAAAAGGAAACTAAAAATGCCCCTTCGCTAACCGCTTTATTTGAAAGAGCAGCCAATCGAGATAAGGCAGGCAGCATGGAGGTCTACCTGCGCCCTCATTTCCCTTCTATGGGATTCAGACTTCTCAAAGACAGACCTTGTATCAGGATTTTCTAAAAAAATGAGAAAAAGCCAAAACAGATTGACTAGAAACTTTTAGAGGCTTGCTGGCAGGCGAACCAGTGTGACTACCAATATTACCTGAGAGCCTTTCAAAAAGTGCTGATCCTTGAGGATATTCCGAGAATAGAGCGTTTTGCAAGGAGCAAGCAGCGGTCGAATATGATTGATTTTCTGGACAGGATTAGCGGTGAAATTGGCCTCATTGATAAATGTGTTAATGATGTGATGCCGGCCTGAGCAAATGATGATAATGATTTTTGGATGAAACGGCTGGCTTATTGACCATCAGCTGGGAAGAAAGACAGCTACCGATACAGTACTGCTTGAGCAAATTTTAGCAGCCAACCTTGGAAACGATGAGTTTTTCATCAATAAGGAATCAGTTGGGTTCTGCGAGATTGCTCAAAAATAGGTCCTGACTGGGTACAATATTTTCTCAAAGAATATGGGCACCTCATGTCCTCCTTGTTTATCAAGGAAAGCAGCAAGCATTTATAACCTCAGTGAGCCAAGTCTAAATGTGGATAGATTTTAGACGAATCAGTCTGATATTTTTACCATAAACGCATGAGATATAGCTTTCGGCTATATCTTTTTTATTTAGATAACTATTAGTCAAGAAAAAGTTTTAGGTGTAAAATAAGCCTAATGATATCTATGGAGGAATGATTATGACAACAGACTATTCATTTGAAACCCTACAGCTGCACGCCGGTCAAACAGTCGATCCAACGACTAAATCACGTGCCCTGCCGATTTACCAAACCACATCCTATGTTTTTAATGATTCGCAGGATGCTGAGGATTCTTTTGCTCTGCGGACAGAAGGAAATATCTATACGCGGATTACCAATCCAACGACTGCCGTTTTTGAAGAGCGGATGGCAGCGTTAGAAGGCGGTGTCGGTGCTTTGGCGACGGCTTCTGGCATGGCAGCCATTACTTATACGGCTCTTGCTTTAGCGCATGCTGGGGACCACATTGTATCAGCAACGACAGTATACGGCGGTACCTTTAACTTACTCAAAGAAACCCTGCCGCGCTATGGGATTACAACCAGTTTTGTGGACGTGGCTGATTTTGCCGCTATCGAAGCCGCTGTTAAGGACAACACCAAGTTTATTTTAGCTGAGACGCTGGGAAATCCCTTGGGGAATGTTGCTGATCTTGAAAAACTCGCAGAGATTGCCCATCGTCATAGTATTCCTTTGGTTGTTGACAATACCTTTGCCACCCCTTATCTCATCAATGTTTTCTCATACGGTGTTGATATTGCCGTGCATTCGGCCACTAAATTTATCGGCGGTCACGGTACCTCTATCGGTGGTGTAATTGTGGACTCGGGCCAATTTGACTGGGAAAAATCCGGGAAATTCCCGCAGTTTGTCGATGAAGACCCGTCTTACCATAATCTCAGCTATACCCGTGATATCGGGGCAGCAGCCTTTATTACAGCGGTTCGCACACAATTGCTGCGCGATACCGGTGCCTGCCTCTCGCCCTTCAATGCCTTTCTTCTGACACAAGGACTGGAGACTTTGTCTCTGCGGGTTGAACGCCATGTTGAAAATGCCAAGAAAATCGCAGAATATCTGGAAAATCATCCTAAAGTGACTAAGGTCAACTATGCCAGTCTGCCATCAAGTCCTTACTACGAATTGGCACAAAAATATCTGCCTAAGGGTGCCAGCTCCATCTTTACCTTCAATGTCGCAGGAGGAGCAGAAGCTGCTCGTAAGGTGATTGACAGCTTAGCCATTTTTTCAGATCTTGCCAATGTCGCTGATGCTAAGTCTCTTGTGGTGCATCCGGCCACCACAACTCACGGTCAGATGAGTCCGGAGGATCTCCTTGCCTGCGGTATTGAACCTAACCAAATCCGTATTTCTATCGGTTTGGAAAATGTCAATGATTTGATTAGTGATTTGGATCAAGCTTTAAAACAGATATAATTTGGGAGGTTTTTTATGGTAAGTCTGAAAGAAGCCTTTGCCATCTTTAAACAGGCAAAATTAGTTGATTTAACCCATCAAATTTCAGAGACCAGTCCCCATTTTCCTGCCTTACCAGCTCTTGAAAAAAAGGACATTTTTACCCTTGAAGATGGTTTTCATGTCCAACAATTCAAAGTGGTCGGTCAATACGGCACACATATTGATGCCCCTGTTCATTTTGTGGAAGGCGGTAAATGGCTGGATGAACTCCCCCTAGAAGACCTTTTCTTGCCTCTTTATGTTTTGGACTTATCCAAAGAGGTTGCTGAAAATCCCAATTATGAAGTGCGGGTAGAGGATATTTTAGATTTTGAAAAGAAACATGGCAGGATAGAAGCAGCTGCCTTTGTCGCTTTTCGGAGTGACTGGTCTAAAAGATGGCCCAACCAAGACGCTATCAGGAATCTCAACACTCAAGGTGTGCAAGAAACGCCGGGCTGGAGTCGGGAAGCTCTGGAGTTCCTCATCAAAGAGAGAAAGGTTAAGGCTCTCGGACATGAAACCTTAGATACCGATAGTGGTCAGACGGCTGCTAAAAATGGAGCTCTCCTTAATGAATATTATCTTCTGGAACAAGGCATTTACCAGCTGGAAGTCATGGCTAATTTGGATCAAGTTCCAGCAACTGGCAGCTTTATTGCTATTAGTTATCCCCATTGGGAAAAAGCCACCGGTTCCCCTGTTAGAGCCTTTGCCTATGTTGAACAATGAGAAATTTGGTAGTCAATTTGGCTACCAAATTTTTCGTCCTTATTTCAGGCTGAGGTCTTCTTGATGAGGACTGAGCCCTATGCTTCAAAATAATTTTTAAATCTTTTATGCCAATTTATGCTATAATGAAATGTAAAACATTTTTGGCTGAGAGCCGATAGAAAGAGCGTTATGGATTTAACAAAGTATATTGCATCAATTAAAGATTACCCTCAAAAAGGCATTACCTTCCGTGATATTTCTCCTTTAATGGCTGATGGCAATGCCTACAGCTATGCTGTTCGTGAGATTGTCCAGTACGCTACAGACAAAAAGATTGATATGATTGTTGGACCTGAAGCGCGCGGTTTCATCGTTGGTTGTCCAGTTGCCTATGAATTGGGAATCGGCTTTGCACCAGTGCGTAAGCCTGGTAAATTGCCCCGCGAGGTTATCTCTGCTGACTATCAAAAAGAATATGGGATGGATACCTTGACCATGCATGCTGATTCTATTAAACCAGGTCAACGGGTCCTAATCGTGGATGACTTGCTGGCGACAGGCGGAACAGTTAAGGCCACCATTGAGATGGTAGAACGTCTTGGGGGGATTGTTGCTGGCTGTGCCTTCCTGATTGAGCTGGATGGCCTTAATGGCCGTCAGGCTATCGAGGGTTACGATACTAAAATTTTGATGAACTTCCCCGGCTGAGAGTTATAGACAGGACTTATAGCCTAACCTAACAAGGTTCTATTTGAAAAGCCTATCCCCATGTTTTATAATAGAAGTAGTCTATTATAGAATGGGGATATTTTCATGCCAATTACGCTCAATAAGAAATTGCCAGCCGTTGATATTTTAAAAAATGAGAATATCTTCGTTATGGATGATGCCCGGGCGAGAGGACAGGATATCCGGCCTATCAAGGTTTTGATTCTCAATCTCATGCCAACCAAGGAAGCGACGGAAACTCAGCTCTTACGCTATCTGTCCAATACGCCCCTGCAAGTCAAGCTGGACTTCCTTTATATGACCAGTCACCAACCTAAAAATACCAAGCCTGAACATCTGGAGACCTTCTACAAAACCTTTGCGGATATTAAGGCTGACTATTTTGATGGCCTGATTATCACAGGGGCACCGGTTGAAACCCTGCCTTTTGAGGCAGTAGACTATTGGCAGGAGCTCTGCCAAATTTTTGACTGGGCTAGGCGCCATGTCTACTCGACCTTGCACCTCTGTTGGGGAGCTCAAGCCGGCCTTTATTATAGGTATGGGGTTGATAAGGCTTTGATGGATCATAAGCTATCTGGTATCTACTCTCAGGATGTGGTTGAGCATTTTTCTCCCCTTATGCGGGGTTTTGATGATAGTTTCCTATCTCCCCATTCTAGGCATACCCAAGTGACGGAAGCAGATGTACGTGCCAAGACCAATCTGCAAATTCTAGCCAAAGGGGAGGAAGTTGGCCTGTCCATTTTAGCCAGCCGCGATTTGCGGGAGGTTTATAGCTTTGGGCATCTGGAGTATGACCGCGATACTCTTAAGCGAGAGTATCAGAGAGATATGAGGGCCCATAAGGGGCCTAGTCTGCCGGTCAATTATTTTCCCCAAGGCCAACCAAGCCAGCAACCGCCCCTCCGCTGGAGTTTAGCAGCTTCAACCTTCTTCACCAACTGGCTCAATTATGCTGTCTACCAAGAAACGCCTTACCGCTTGGAGGATTTGGAAAAAACAGGCAGCCTCTACGGTTATTTATAAAGAGGAACTATGACATTTTTAGAGAATTATCAAAACGGCAATCTGGTTCTGCCCAGCAGCCTACTCTTTCATTTTAAAGACATTTTTTCAAGCGCCGATGATTATTTGGTCTGGCAGTTCTTCTATCTGCAAAATACGACCAAGGTGGACGAAATGCCTTCCAGCCGAGTCGCAGATGCCTTGGGCAAAACGGTGGCAGAAATTAATCAAGCCATCTCCAATCTGACCAATCAAGAACTCTTGGTCATGAAGACTATTGAATTGGATGGTGAGACTGATATTATCTTTGATGCCAGTCCAGTTCTCAAGCGCTTGGATGACTTGCTTGGCAGTTTAGCTCAAGGCAGTCCAGCCCAACTAGATCCTCTTGATAATGCCAATGACTTGCAGGCCCTTATCAATGATTTTGAAAAGTCAGGCTGGATGCTGACGCCCTTTGAATTGGAGGACCTGCAAAAATATATCCGAGAAGACGGTCTCAGTCCGGACTTAATCCGTGAGGCCCTCAAAGAGAGCATTTTCAATAGCAAACGCAATTGGAAATACCTGACAGCTATTCTGCGACGCTGGACCCGTGATGGAATTACGACGGTTTGGCAAATTGAGGAGCGCCGTCAAGAGCGGGATCAAGCAAATCCTACTAAGGTTCAGGTATCGGATGATTTCCTCAATGCCATGAATCTTTGGAATGAGCAGGATTGACGGAATAAGGCGATAATGATCGTTAAAGAGGCTGAGACATAAATGGTCTTGGCCTTTTGCCGTTCTGACCGAAGATAAGGAGGCAAGAAGGCGTTTTTCTGCTATAATAATGATTATGGAAACAAATATTTCACAGCGTCTGCTGGATGTGGCAGATTTTATTCCCGGAGGGGCTAAATTGTTGGATGTGGGTAGCGATCACGCCTATCTCCCTATCTATCTTTTACAGGAAGGGCTGATCAACTCGGCCATTGCCAGCGAGGTTGCACAGGGGCCTTGCAGGTCGGCTCTGGCTAATGTAGCGGCAGCTGGCTTAAACCAGCAAATAGAGGTCCGTCTAGCTGACGGCCTAGATGCCTTTGATCCTGCTGATGGCGTGACGACTATTGCTATCTGTGGCATGGGGGGGCGACTGATTGCGGATATTTTGACAGCTGGTCAGGAAAAGTTAACAGATTTAGATCGTCTGGTTCTCCAGCCTAATAATCGCGAGGATGATGTCCGAGCCTGGCTGTCAGACCATAATTTTCACATTATTGCCGAAAAGGTCATGGCCGAAAAGGAAAAATTCTACGAAATCATTGTGGCCCAACCCGGACAGGAAGGGCTCAGTCCATTCGAGCAGCGCTTTGGTCCGCGGCACCTAGAAGAAAGATCAGCAGGCTTTCTAGCCAAATGGCGCAGAGAATTGGGAAAATTAGAGTTGGCCCTGAACAGGATTCCAGAAGCGAATCAAGGAGATCGACAGGCCATCAAACAAAGAATAGAAGCTATCAAGGAGGCGATTAAGTGAAGGCTACAGAATTTATTGACAAATATGAAAGCTACTGTCCGCAAGAACTTTCAATGGAGGGGGATATATCAGGTCTCCAAGTAGGAAACCTAGATAAGGATATTAAGCGGGTCATGGTGACCTTGGATGTCCGAGAAAATACAGTGGCAGAAGCTATCGAAAAAAAGATTGACTTGATTATTACCAAGCACGCTCCCATTTTTCGCCCTCTCAAGGATCTGACTAGCAGTCCACGCAATGACATCCTTTTAGACCTAGTCAAGCACGATATTGCTGTCTATGTCAGCCATACCAATATTGATATCGTTCCCGATGGTCTCAATGACTGGTTCTGTGACCTCTTGGATATCCAAGAAAGAGAGTACTTGACCCCTACAGCCGATGGTTATGGTATTGGCCGAGTGGGAAATATCCACCCACAACGCTTGGAAGACTTAGCCTTTAAAGTCAAATCTGTCTTTGACTTGGACAGTGTACGGCTGGTTCGTTATGATGGCGCCAATCCGACTGTCAGTCGGATAGCCATCTGCGGTGGCAGCGGTCAGAGTTTTTACCAAGATGCCCTAGCTAAGGGGGCTCAGGTATTTATCACGGGCGACATTTATTACCACACTGCCCAGGATATGATCACAGATGGCCTTTTGGCCATAGACCCTGGTCACCACATTGAAGTACTCTTTATTGAAAAATTACTGGTGAAGCTGACAGCTTGGAAAGAAGCGGCAGGTTGGGACCTAGACATTCTACCAAGTCAGTCTTCCACCAATCCTTTTAGTCATCTTTAGGAGGCAGGTATGGATTGGATTTTATCACAAAATGTTGTTTTATTAGCCCTCCTAGCAGGTCTCTTTACTTGGGGTTGTACTATTGTTGGAGCAGCTATTGTTTTCTTTTTTAAGGCCATCAGTCGACGGCTTTTAGACACCATGATGGGGTTTGCGGCGGGCGTTATGATTGCTGCTTCGTTTTGGTCTCTCCTAGAGCCCTCCATTAGCTACGCTGAGGCTGACTATGGTAGTTGGTCTTGGATTCCAGCAGCGGTTGGCTTTTTGGTGGGGGGACTAGCCCTTCGCTTGATTGATGCCCTAGTTCCCCACCTTCACTTGGATAAGGCTGATGTCAGTCAGGCCGAAGGTCTTCAACCCCCTAAGAAATTGTCCAAGACAGCCCTGCTTTTCTTGGCTATTACTATCCACAATTTTCCAGAAGGTTTGGCTGTCGGGGTCACTTTTGGGGCATTAGCTGGTGGTCATCCTAGTCAAGCGGCCCTCTTAGGCGCTATTGGATTGGCAATTGGAATTGGCCTGCAGAATGTCCCTGAAGGAGCAGCCTTATCCATTCCGATTCGGGCCGATGGTAAGTCACGCCTGCGAGCTTTTTATCTAGGTTCTATGTCAGCAATTGTAGAGCCTATCGGAGCGGTTCTAGGAGCAGGTCTAGTCATGCTGATGATGCCCATTCTTCCCTATGCTCTTTCCTTTGCCGCCGGTGCTATGATTTTTGTCGTGGTTGAAGAATTGATCCCAGAATCTCAGACTAATGGCAATACCGATATTGCGACTTTAGGTTTGATGCTTGGTTTTGTGATCATGATGGTCATGGATGTGGCCTTAGGATAGGAGGACTATGAAAGTTGCAGTAGTCGGGGCAGGTATTGTTGGAGCAACGGCTGCCTATTATCTCTCAAAAGAAAAAGACTGTCAGCTGACGGTCTTTGATTATGGTCAAGGACAGGCAACTAAGGCAGCGGCTGGCATTATCAGTCCTTGGTTTTCCAAGCGGCGCAATAAGGCTTGGTATAAAATGGCTCGTCTGGGAGCTGATTTCTATATAAACTTGATAGCCGACTTGCAGACTGATGGTTGGGATACTAGTTTCTATAAGCAGACGGGTGTCTGCCTGCTCAAGCGTGATGAGACTAAGTTGACAGAGCTAAAAGCGTTGGCCAGCAATCGGCGAGAAGAATCCCCGCTGATTGGCCAACTTGCCATCTTAAGTCAAAAAGAGGTGAGCGCGAGGTTTCCAAATTTGCAAGGTTTTGACCAGCTGCTCTACGCCTCTGGCGGCGCTCGGGTAGAAGGAGCGAGTCTGACTGAGACTCTTTTGGCAGCCAGCGGCTGCCAGGTCATTCAGGACAAGGTCAGTTTGAAAACCTTGGCAGACGGGACCTATCAGCTCGCAGGTCAGACCTTTGATCAGGTTTTGTTAGCAACAGGGGCTTGGTTGCCGGAAATCCTTGAACCGCTCGGTTATGAAGTAGATATACGTCCCCAAAAGGGCCAGTTGCGGGATTATTTCTTTACGGATTTTAGGACTGACAACCTGCCTGTTGTCATGCCAGAAGGAGAGCTGGATATTATTCCCTTTAAAGCAGGACAAGTTTCGGTAGGAGCCAGCCACGAAAATGATCAAGGCTATGATTTGATACCAGATGCTCAGATTTTACAGGAGCTAGAAAGTCAAGCTAGGGTCTATTTACCTATCCTTTCTCGAGCTAAACGTCATCAAGAACGGGTGGGAACCCGAGCCTATACCAGTGACTTTGCTCCTTTATATGGGCAAGTTCCTGAACTGACGGGGGTCTTTGCAGCCTCAGGCCTAGGATCATCAGGCTTAACCACAGGCCCTCTGATTGCCAAAGAGTTAGTCAATCTCTTGGTAGGGAAGTCTGGTCAGTTGGATAAGGAAGATTATCCCATCGAGCGCTATATATGCAAGAAAAGTTGAGTGTGAACTTCAACTTTTTTGTTTCCAAAGTATTGCCGTTTAATCTCAGTAAAATATCCCGCCGGACAGACTAATGAGCTAATGAGCAGTTACATTTGGGAAAAGATATGAGGGCTGAGTTTCAAACACCCGTTTGACAGATGATTTGAACTAAAGCTATAATCCCATAAAGCCAGCTGGTGAAAGATATTAGCTTTTACTAAAGTCTCATAAATAAAAAACACAACCGAAATCTTTTGACACTTTAGTGATGGAAGAGTTAGTTGTGTTTTTTGCTGAGAGCTAACATTTTCTCAATTATTATTTACCAAAAAGGCCCTTAACCTTGTCTAGGACGCCATCAGCACCCTTGACGCCTGCCAAGAGATCCTTGGCTTGATTAAAATAGTCACCCAAATCATCTTTGTGCTGTTCTATAAAAGCTTGAGCAGCTGAGAAATCCTTCTTCTCAATCAGTTCCTTAACTTGGTTAAATAGTTCGCTTGGATTCATTGTTTCTCTCCTTTATTTTATGGTCGTAAGACCGAGATTATTCTTTTATTAAAGCATAACCCTTACCCGTGGTGCTAGTTAATTTCAAAATACAATAAAAAGCCCAAAAGGACTATACTGTAAGTGCCTAAACAAACAGGAGGTTAGTCCAAATGAGCCACTTACAGTATACTGCTAAATCTCATCACTTACAATGGAATTTGAAGCAATTATCAAAAATATGCCATCAGCTCTATAGGGATTATTGTCCTTACTCTTTCAAACATCGTCATAATATCAGTTTATCTAAGGTTTCAGATCAATCGCTATTGGTTTTGCTTATTTTACAAGCTGAGCTAGGTATTAAATCACAACGACACTTCTATCGTCTCTGTCACTTATTTCCTTGCGGCCAACTTCTTGAAAGAAGTCGTTTTAACCGACGAGCAAGACAGTTGGTTTGGTTAGTTCAAGTCATTAGACAAGCCATGAATACTCAAATTTCTCCTGATACTATCGCTATTATAGATAGCTTTCCCTTACCACTTTGTCAACCTGTCCGTAACTGTAGAACACGTATTTTTAATGATTTGGCAGACATTGGTTACAATGCTTCTAAACATCTTTGGTTCTATGGATTCAAAGTACATATGCTGGTCACTTTATCAGGCTATATTCTGAATTACGTTGTGACCCCTGCCTCAGTACACGATATTAGGACGGTTGATGACTTACTAGAAAATTGCCGACAACCTTATATTTTAGCAGACCTAGGCTATCTTAGCAGGGAACTTAAAGACCATCTAGTTCAAAAAGGCTATCATCTATGGACTCCTTTGCGTCAAAACATGGCAGGAGCTAAACAACATAATCATTGGAAATTGATGGCTATGAGACGAACCATTGAGACACGCTTCTCCGAGCTTTGCGCTCTTTTTGACGTAGAACACACACTGACTAGAGGTTTAGCAGGACTGCAGTTAAGACTTGAGCAAATTATACTTACTCACAACCTGAGATACTTTGAGATTAACTAGCACCACGAGTAACCCTTTTAAATATCAAACTAGATTGCTTAAAAACGCATGGCTGGCTAATTGTTCTTGCGGATCATTGATATTCTTGACGACAATTTCATAGATGGCACTGGCTTGTGGATTAAGTCGCTCTAAAACGCCTGACCAATCGGTAATGCCTTGTCCTAAAGGAAGACTATCATGGCTCTTCCCCATGGTGTCTACTAAGTGGTAGTGATGACTATTGGCTTTTAACTTTTCCAGAGAGTCTAATAAAGCTTGGTTATCTCCTCTGGCCTTAATCAAGGCATGAGAAGTATCGAAAGCTAAGCGATACCCTCTTGCTAAAATCTCTTGGTCATAGCTAGGGTCTCCAAAGAAAAAAATCGGTGAAATACCATTTTCAAAGAGAATGTGTTGCCCACCCAGCTGACTAAACTGGTCCAAGCGCTCAAATGATGTTTGTTTGGCATTTTCAAGACTGCCATAATAATCTAGTACTTGAGGATTTTTAAGCTCATAAGAACCATGGATCAAAACTTGACAATCATGGTCGAAGGCCAGCTCCAGTAAATCATTAGTTGACTTTTCTAGAAAGTAGTAGGTCTCAGGCAAGAGAATCTGCGGGATAATCATTTCTAGAAATTCCCCCTGATACTTCATGGGCTGATGCAGCACAATCCGTCTAGTCGCCTGATTCTGAACCTGCAAAATAGCCTCTTCTAACCGTTTGAGTCCTTCCTTAGAAAAATCCTCCTGGCTGGTGTAAAATTCAAAAACCTCCGGCTTATAACGAAGACGGCTGGCTAATTGTTGAGGGTCAGCAGATGCCTTGAGCCCTAAGACAGGTTTGAACATGAGAATATCTCCTGTAAATGATCTAGCTTTATAATCACATTGATGTACCTTATCAGCCCTCAATCGTTTTAGGACCTAGGCCGATTAACCAGACAAACGGCTTCAGGAACATAGAAATCATGGTTGACCTCTGTCAGTTTCCCAGTTTCTGGATGGCGTTGGAAGACAGTGATATTGTCCGAATCTTGATGGGCAACTAAAAGATACTTTTCGTCAGCAGTCAGACAGATATCTCGTGGTGTTTTCCCATGACTGGGTACAATATCAATCAAGTGAATATAACCGTCCAGAATAAATTGGTAGCAGGCGATGGAATTGTGGCCGCGGTTGGATACGTAGAGGAACCAACCATCACTGGTTACTTCAACAGCAGCAGGAGCATTGAAACCAGAGTAGTCATCTGGCAGGGTGGTGATGGATTGATAAGTCTCGAAATTTCCACACCCCTGATAAATCAAATTATGAACCGTTGAATCGAGTTCACAGACCACAAAGGCGTGTTTAAAAATAGGGTGGAAGGCTAGGTGACGGGGGCCACTGCCAGCGGGGAAGTGGTAATTATCAATAGGCTGTACCCTGCCAGACTCACTCAAGGCGTAGCTGGTTAAATCATCAGTTCCCAAATCACAGGTCAATAAGTAGCGATCGGGGCTGATATCAGCAAAATGAATTCTAGCATGATCTTGATGGGCATGAGGACCAGTACCCTGATGGATAATCCGATTGACCAATTTTAAATGGCCATCATCCTGACGCTTGTAAATCAGAGCCTGCCCTGTGTGGTAATTAGCTGAGAAAACCAAATCTCGCTTGCCATCTAAACCTAGATAACAAGGAGCCGCTCCGTCTTCAACCACCTGATTAAGAGGCTGAAAATCAGGAGAGTAACTTGCGACCCCTCCTTGATTCTTATCACTAGCGATACTATAGAGACAGTCATCAGCACTGAAAGCCAGATAGGTTGGATTTTGCTGGCTGGCTACTAACTGGAGATTGGACAGTTGCCCAGTCTCATTGTCAAAATCAGCCTTATAAATTCCCTGAGACTGACGCTTAGTATAGGTGCCAAAATAGATTTCTTCCATATTAACCTCTCTGTCTAAAGGCTGGACATTTTATCCGTTACCAGCCGAATCGTAAGCCGTAAAGCCTTTTCTATGAAGAAATTATAGCATTTTTTTGTTAAAATAAATATACTGATTATAAGTAATGAAAGAAGACCCTATGACCAAACTAGCCACCATCTGCTATATTGATAATGGGAAAGAGCTGCTTCTTATGCTCCGCAATAAAAAGCCTAATGATGTTCATGAAGGCAAGTGGATTTCTGTCGGAGGTAAGCTTGAAGCAGGTGAGACACCTGAGGAATGTGCCCAAAGGGAAATTTTCGAAGAAACCCATCTGACCGTTAAGAAAATGGATTTTAAAGGCCTGATTACCTTTCCTGAATTCACACCGGGACATGACTGGTACACCTATGTTTTTAAGGTAACGGATTTTGAAGGCGATTTGATTTCTGATGAAGAGTCACGCGAAGGCACACTGGAATGGGTTCCCTATGACCAAGTTCTGTCCAAGCCAACTTGGGAAGGGGACTATGAAATTTTTAAGTGGATCTTGCAGGATACCCCTTTTTTCTCAGCTAAGTTTACCTACGACCAATCGGGAAACTTGGTTGAAAAAACCGTTCAATTTTATGATAACTAAGGAATAACATGGATAAGAAAAACGAAAAATTTTACGAGAGTTGGTTTTATAAATGGGTCCTTGATAATCGCTTCGTCAGCAGTCTGGTTGTAATCATCCTGACTTTTCTGGCTCTTTATCTCTTGACCCAAGTCAGTTTTATTTTTACAGCTCTGGCTAGCTTTGTTACCGTAGTGATGTTACCGATTGTTATTTCGGTTTTGATTTATTATCTGCTTAAACCTCCGGTTCAATTTGTCGAACGCCATCTGCATGTCAGGCGAACATGGGCCATTAGTCTGGTTTATGTGCTGATTGTCGGTCTCTTGGTTTGGGGCGGTTCCAGTCTATTTCCTATGTTGCAGGATCAAATCCTGTCTTTCATCAATAATTTGCCTCATTACATCAAGTCTGTTGAACATCAGATCAACCAAATCCTAGCCGATCGCCGTTTTGAAATGATCCGCCCTCAACTGGAAGATTGGGTGAACAATTATAGCAGCAAGGCCGTTGACTATGCTGAGAACTTTTCTAAAAATATTGTCAGCTGGGCTGGCGACTTTGCCTCGGCTGTAACTAGGGTAGCTATTGCTATCGTAATGATGCCCTTTATTGTTTTCTACCTGCTGCGCGATAGTGACAAGCTCAAGGAAAATATTCTTAAAACCATCCCAGTCAACTGGCGCAAACCCATTTCCCGGATTCTCAGTGATGTCAACTCTCAATGGCAGGGCTATGTGCAAGGCCAAGTAACCGTAGCTATTATTGTCGGGATTATGTTCTCCATTCTCTTTTCAATCATCGGTCTGCGTTACGCTGTAGCGCTGGGCATTTCAGCGGGCTTTCTCAATATGATTCCCTACTTAGGTTCCTTCTTAGCCTTGATTCCTGCTATGATTTTAGGGCTTGTTGAAGGGCCTTGGATGCTGATTAAGGTCCTGATTGCCTTTGCCATTGAGCAAACCATTGAGGGACGTTTCGTTTCACCTCTGGTCTTGGGAACAAAACTCAGCATTCACCCGATTATGATTCTTTTCATCCTTTTGGCCTCTGGTTCTGTCTTTGGTATCTGGGGGGTGCTTTTAGGAATCCCAGTCTACTCGGCCCTGAAAGTTGTTGTCAAGGAAATCTTTGACTGGTATCGCGACTTCAGCGGCCTTTACAATGAAGAAAGTGAGCAAGACGACCGTGTTAAATAGTGAAAAAATGATTGCCTCTCTGGATCAGGGAGATTTGGAGCACGCTAACAAATATTTCCAGAGAGCCTTGGTCCAAGACGATGCCGAGACGCTTTTATCCTTGGCCCAATATCTCGAAAGTATCGGTTTTTTACCGCAGGCTAAGGAAATCTATCTGCAAGAGTTGGCTGCCTATCCCGAAGTAGCCATCAATCTAGCCCAGATTGCTGCAGAAGATGGCGATATTGAAGAAGCCTTTGGCTATCTGGATACTATAGATCCAGAGGATCCTAATTACCTGTCTGCCCTCATGGTTATGGCAGATCTCTATGATATGGAAGGATTGACCGATGTGGCGCGTGAGAAGATGCTGGAGGCTTCACAAATCAGCGATGAGCCCTTGGTTACCTTTGGTTTAGCTGAGCTGGATTATCAGCTGGGAAATTTTGACCAAGCGATTAAAGCATACGCCCAATTGGATAACCGCGAGATTCTGGAAATGACAGGCGTATCAACCTATCAGCGTATCGGCCGTGCCTATGCCAGCTTAGGAAAATTTGAAGCAGCCGTGGAATTTTTGGAAAAAGCAGTTCAAATCGAATATGAGGATGCGACTGTTTTTGAACTGGCTACTATCCTCTATGATCAAGAGGAGTATCAGAAGGCCAACCTTTACTTCAAACAGCTGGACACCATGAACCCTGATTTCGAGGGTTACGAATACATCTACGCCCTCTCCCTGAACGAAGAGCATAAGATAGAAGAAGCCCTTAAATTAGTCCAGCAAGGGCTGTCCAAAAATGAGTTTGATAGCCAGCTCTTGCTTCTGGCCTCCCAGCTGTCCTATGAAAACCACGACAGCAAGGCAGCAGAAAACTATCTCTTATCAGCTAAGGATTTGGCAGAGGACCTAGAGGATGTTCTGATGCGACTGTCGAATCTTTATCTGGAAGAGGAGCGCTATCAGGAAGTCCTTGCCCTTGAGCAAGAAGATATTGACAGCGTTCTGACCAAGTGGAACATAGCTAAGGCCTATCAAGCCCTCGATCAGGAAGAAGAAGCGTTGGAGCATTTTCAAGCCATCGCTGATGATCTTAAGGACAATCCGGAATTTCTGCAGGACTATGCCTACATTTTACGGGAATTCGGCTATCGCGATCAGGCCCGCCAAATGGCCCAGCGCTACCTAGAATTGGTCCCCGATGATATGAATATGGCCGAATTTCTGGAGGAATAAGTAAAAATTGGTAATTGGAGGCTTGGCCTTCTTTTTTTATAGAACAATATTTCAAAAATATGACAAAAGTTACAATTATATATTGAAATCGTTTTCTTTTATTGTTATAATAATCCTAGATATTGATCTACAATGTTATTGACGAGATATCTTAGTAAGAAAGGAGATTAATTCATGAAAAGAGCTCCTATTTGGAATGAAAGACAACGTTTTTCCATTCGTAAATATTCCTTTGGTGCGGCCTCAGTCCTAATCGGTGCTAGTTTATTCTTCGGCGGTCAAGTACTGGCTGATGAACAAGCAGTGCCAGCGGGTCAGCCTCAAGACCAAACAGTTCAAACCGTTGCTGACCAGCCCGTTCAAAATGGGAATAGCTTAACTTCTCAGACAGAAGACAGTAACACTGCAGTCCTTTCAGACAAGGCATCTGTGTCTCAACAAGTTAGTCAGGATTCAGCTCAGGCCACGGCAGAAACGTCTGCTCCCACAGACGCTGTGACAAGTACTGCAGCAGCAACGCCAGCTAGGGTGGACACTGCCACCCAGACGGATGTTATGCCCGCTCAGGTTGAGGCACAATCAGCAGTTCAAACGGTTAGTGTCACCTCACAGCAGAACGAAAGTCTGGCACCGACTCAAGCCAAGCTAGCTGTGACGAGAGCGTCTGTGGCGACAACGGTTCAAGCGGTTGGCAAAGATATCCCAAGTTCAGGCTATTATACCTATCCAGAGCGTACAGAAGTCAAGAATAGTCCCTCTGCCAGTGCGCCCCTCGCCTTTTACGCCAATGCCGGTGACCGTGTTTACTATGACCAAGTGCTCACTCAAGATGGCTATCAATGGCTGAGCTACAAGTCTTACAGCGGCATTCGCCGTTATGCCAATATTGCTAAGCTAGAGGTTAAGGAAGTTCCGGCACCCTCAGTCCCTAAAACTCAGTCCGGAACCGGTGGCAAAGATATCCCAAGTTCAGGCTATTATACCTATCCAGAGCGTACAGAAGTCAAGAATAGTCCGTCTGCCAGTGCCCCCCTCGCCTTTTACGCCAATGCTGGTGACCGTGTTTACTATGACCAAGTGCTCACTCAAGATGGCTATCAATGGCTGAGCTACAAGTCTTACAGCGGCATTCGCCGTTATGCCAATATTGCAAAGCTAGAAGTTAAGGAAGTTCCAGCACCTAAGACAGACGATCAGTCAGCAGGAGACAGCGAAACTACTTTTCCAACCCTGCAGCGTTACACCTTCGATCGGGAAGTCGCGGTTAAAAACGAAGCTAGGGCAGCCGCTAAGACAGAGTTCACCTTTACCAAAGGAGAAGGGGTTAACTATGATAAGGAACTCAAGGCCGATGGCTACAAGTGGATTTCCTATGTCTCCTACAGCGGTATCCGCCGCTATGTCATGCTGGACAAACTGTCTAATTCTCAGCCATCAGAATCCAAACTGACCGGGCAAATCAGTGTTGAGAACCAAACTAACCAAGGCTTTGATGTCAGGATTTCCAATGTTTCAGACAGCAAGGGTATCCTAGCCGTCAAGGTACCTATCTGGACGGACCGAAATGACCAAGATGATATCATCTGGTATGACGGCGTTAAGCAGGGAGATGGCACTTACAAGGTAGCGGTCAAACTGTCTGACCATAAGAATGAAACCGGCACCTACAATATCCACCTGTATTATGTTGAAACTGACGGAGCTATGAAAGGGGTTGCCGCTCAACAGGTTAAGGTGGCTGAACCTCAAGTTACCAGAACTGGAACCCTCTCCTTTAGTAACAAGGATAACGGCGATTTCGATGTCATCGTTTCGACTGTCACCGACAGCCAAGGACTTAAGGCGGTTAAGGTGCCCGTCTGGACAGATAGGAACGACCAAGACGATATCATCTGGTATGATGGCGTTAAACAAGCTGATGGGACCTACAAGGTCACCGTCAGAGTATCTGACCATAAGAATGAAACAGGCCTCTATAATGTCCATCTCTATTACCTAGAAAATGATGGCAAGCTGGTTGGTATAACAGGTCAGCAGCATCGCTCAGAAGCTAAGAAGATGGATAAACGGGTGACCGGAACTCTTGCTATTCAAAATCAGACTTCCGATGGTTTTGATGTCCTGATTACCAATGTGTCGAACAGCAACGGTATTGTAGCGGTCAAGGTTCCTGTTTGGACCAGCAATCGTGACCAAGATGATATTATCTGGTATGATGCTAATAAACAAGCTGATGGTGATTATAAAGTAACAGTTAAAATCAGTGACCACAAAGGCCAACGCGGTGTCTATAATATCCATCTGTACTATGTTGAAAATGATAATAAGCTGGTTGGGGTAGCTGCTACCCAGACAACGGTTCCTGAACCAACACCAGGAGAAAAGAAGAGCCCTTCTTATAATGGTTCTTACTATTATGTTGCAGGTAAGCATGGACCAATCCTGATTGTCAATAAAAAATATGCTCTGTCCAGTTCATACAATCCGGGTGAAAACGCCGTTGCCAAAGATGCTTTTGTTCGGTTGCGTAATGACATGATTAATCAGGGATACAATGTTGGTTATGCCTATAGTGGATTTAGAACGTATGACTATCAAAAGAATTTTTATCAATCTTACGTCAATCAAGACGGTCAAGCAGCAGCTGATCGTTATTCCGCAAGGCCGGGCTATAGTGAGCACCAAACTGGTCTAACTTTTGATTTAACCGATAGATCTGGTAACTTGCTCGAAGATCAAGCAGCAGCTCAGTGGTTAAGAGACAATGCCCATCGTTACGGCTTTATCGTTCGCTATCAACTTGGTAAGGAAAGCATTACGGGCTTTATGCAAGAGCCTTGGCATATCCGCTATATTGGTCAAGAAGCCCAAGATATCCACGAGTCTGGTTTGAGTTTAGAAGAATACCTAGGTGTTGAAGGCGGTGACTACGGCAGTCCAGCTAATTCGCCATTACAAAGTCACGCCCAAGCAAATGCTATTCCTTCTAGTGGCCGCTATACCTTTACCAGAGAATCTTATGTGAGGTCTGCTCCTAGCCAATCAAGTCCAGCTCTGGCAACCTATACTGTAGGTCAAAGTGTCAATTATGATAGTGTCAGAAATGCAGAGGGCAAAACATGGATTTCTTACATAGCCTACAGTGGCAACCGCCGTTATATCGCAATTGATTAGTTTAACGGTCTCAATAGGAAATATAAGAGAGTGGGACAGAAGTCGATTTTTTACATAAATTGACTTCGTTGTCCCACCTCCGCACAAGTTGATTAGGATGGCCGCTAACACTTGCGGAGTAGTTAAACAGTCCAGTGGACTGTTTAAGGGGGGCTTGAAAATGGAACTGCACCCCAAGATAAGGACCTCCCAACCACTGCGCTAAACTGTTATTACTGCAAAAATAGGAGGATGGAATACTTTTTTTCCAGCCTCTTTTAATGCTCATTATTTCACAAACTTTCTAACTAGAAAATGTTAAAAAACGTGCTATAATTGATATACATTATGTAAAAAGTTAAGGGAAACTTTGTGAAATTTTTTAAATATCACAGGGGCTTCCTTTTTATTGTTAGAAAGTTAGGTAAGGATATGACAGAAGAACAGAACTACGGAGCTGACCTAGTAGTAGATAGTCTCATCAACCACGATGTCAAGTATGTCTTTGGTATTCCTGGTGCCAAAATTGACCGAGTTTTTGATACCCTTGAGGATAAGGGGCCTGAGTTGATTGTAGCCCGCCATGAACAAAATGCGGTCTTTATGGCGCAAGGGGTTGGACGGATTACAGGTGAGCCGGGAGTCGTTATTGCAACCTCAGGTCCGGGGGTGTCCAATATGGCTACAGGGCTAGTAACAGCTACCGATGAAGGGGATCCTGTTCTGGCTATCGGTGGTCAAGTTAAACGGGCTGACCTGCTCAAACGTGCCCATCAGTCCATGAACAATGTGGCCATGATGGCGCCGATTACCAAGTATGCCGCAGAAGTTCAGGAGCCTGATACGATTTCTGAAACTCTAGCTAATGCCTACCGCTATGCTAAGCTAGGAAAGCCGGGAGCAAGCTTCATTTCTATTCCGCAGGATGTGACTGACAGTCAGGTTTCGGTCAAGGCGATCAAACCCCTGACTGATCCTAAGATGGGGTCGGCCTCAGTTGATGACATTAACTACTTGGCCCAAGCCATTCGCAATGCTGCTCTGCCTGTTCTCCTTTTGGGAAACGGCGCTTCAACCAGACGTGTAACGGCAGCTTTACGCCGTCTTCTCCAAGCTGTTAAGCTGCCTGTCGTGGAAACCTTCCAAGGGGCTGGTATTGTTTCTCGTGATTTAGAAGAAGAGACCTTCTTCGGCCGGGTTGGCCTTTTCCGCAATCAACCAGGGGATATGCTGCTTAAACGCTCTGACTTGGTTATCGCAATTGGTTATGACCCCATTGAATACGAAGCTCGCAACTGGAATGCTGAAATCTCTGCCCGCATTGTCGTGATTGATACTGATACGGCAGAAATTGATACTTATTTTCAGCCTGAGCGGGAATTGATCGGTAATATTGCAGAAACCATTGATCTGCTGTTACCAGCTATTTCTGGTTATAGCTTGCCGGAAGGTTCAGTTGAGTACTTGCAAAATCTCAAAAAAGAAGTCGTGCAAGACCTCAAGTTTGATACGAAGTCTGAAGCCGGCCTCATCCATCCTCTGGATGTCATCGAGGTTTTGCAAGATAATGTTGCTGATGATATGACTGTTACTGTTGATGTTGGCAGTCACTATATCTGGATGGCCCGTTATTTTAAGTCTTATGAAGCCCGCCATCTACTTTTCTCAAACGGAATGCAGACCCTAGGTGTTTCTTTGCCTTGGGCAATCTCAGCAGCCCTCTTGCGACCAAATACCAAGGTGGTCTCTATCTCTGGTGATGGCGGTTTCCTCTTTTCAGCTCAGGAATTGGAAACAGCTGTCCGTCTCAAACTGCCAATTGTTCATCTTATTTGGAATGATGGTAAATATGACATGGTTAAATTCCAAGAAGAGAAGAAGTATGGCCGTTCCTCAGGGGTTGACTTTGGCTCGGTTGATTTTGTAAAATATGCAGAGAGTTTCGGAGCTAAGGGCTACCGCGTAGATAGTAAGGAAAACTTCCAAGCTACCCTCAAACAAGCCCTAGTTGATGCTGATCAGGGACCTGTTTTGATTGATATCCCAATTGACTATAAGGACAATACCGCCTTGGCTGAAACTATTTTGCCGGAAGAGTTTTATTAATATTTGTAGTTAGATTGACGCTTGTAAGCAGTTATAATGACGGGTTCTTAAAAAGAAAGAAGGATATAAACGACATGGCAGATGTCATTAAATTATTTCAGTATAATACCTTGAATGCCCTCTTCGCAGGTCTCTACGATGGTTCCATGACCATCGGAGAATTGCTTAAGCATGGCGACTTGGGTATTGGTACACTTGATTCCATTGATGGAGAACTGGTTATTCTCGATGGCAAGGCTTATCAAACCACTAGCAAAAATGGCAACCTTAAAGTTGTTGAAGTGAAGCCAGATACCAAGGTTCCCTATGCTGCGGTGGTTCCCCACCATGCAGAGGTGGTCTTTAAACAGCGCTATGAAACAACGGATAAGGAGCTGGAAGATCGGATTGAATCCTATTACGATGGAGCAAACCTTTTTCGTTCCATTAAAATTAAGGGGCATTTCAAACACATGCATGTTCGTATGATTCCAAGAGCTCAAAGTGGGGAAAAATTTGCGGAAGTTGCTACCCGTCAGCCTGAGTACACGGCTGAGGATCTTTCAGGAACCATTGTTGGGTTTTGGACACCTGAAATGTTCCATGGGGTCAGTGTAGCTGGCTATCACCTCCACTTTATTTCTGATGACTTAGTTTTTGGCGGTCATGTTATGGATTATGTCATGACTGATGGGACAGTAGAGATTGGTCCAGTCGATCAATTGGATCAACGCTTCCCAGTTCAGGATCGCAATTATCTCTTCGCTAAATTTAATTTGGACGAATTGAAGGAAGATATCAATAAATCTGAATAACAGAAAAAATCTGGCCTGATAAAGCCAGATTTTTTAGGTATTATTTAGTCTACTTTTTTATTATCAAAGATGAAAAGTTTGCTCAAAATATAATTGATTAGGATGATTAAGATCTGACTGATGGCTCCGACAATTCCGTTAACCATAGCAAGATTATCATTGACAAACTGGCCGACTAGATGTGGAAAGCTATTGACGAAGATGAAGGTCATACCAAAATCAAGTCCCAGAGTGAGCAGCCGGGCAGTGACAAATTTGATAAAGCGGCCGAACCAACCAGATCGGTCCTGATTGAAAACCCAAATATCATTAGTCACAAAGGCGAAGATAATAGCGATAGCATTGGCCGCAACCGTCGTTGTCAGGGGCATGTGCAAGAGAGCAAAGAGGCCAATCCGGCTAATCATATAGACGATGGTGGTCAATCCGCCGAAAAAAAGATACTTCATGGCTTCATTATTCCAAGCCCAGATAATGAGAGATTTAATTTTTTTCATATCATTACTTTAGCATAAAAGCGATGGATATGCTAGAATGGGCAGTAGAATTTAAAATTAAAATAAAAGGAAAATTCTTATGAAACGTTGGCAGACTCCTTTGGTTATAGTATGGCTGATTGCATTAATCATTATCTTTCCAGGGAACTGGGTGCTTTCGTTATATGGCCTAGCTTGGGAAACGAAGGTTATGCATATCGGTTTGATTTTGCTGATTTCCAGTCCAAGTTTGGCCTTGCTATTGCTCGGTAAACTAACTTGGTGGAGAAGCTTTCTTCTTGCCGCAGTTCCAACTTTGATTGCCTTTATTCTGGTGACGACTTTGGGGATTTCTCCTTTTTCCAACTATCGTGATCAAGGAGACTATCTCATTAGTGAAGAAGGACACTTTAAGCGAACTCACGATGACTATCACCTTAAGCGGAAGCATTTTATTATGGAAAAAAAGGTCGTCAAGAAGGTTAATCTGGATTAGGGTAACTAAGGTTCCTCTAACAGAAATATAATGTTGAAGGTTAAGCGAGTCGAGCTGCCTTCTTTTTTTATTCGACTTGTGCTATACTAGAAAAGCTGGTTTTCAGCCCTTGGTGCTTAACTCTTTTCACCAAGCATATTTGAAGCGGTGATCCCGCTAAAGGAGAATCAATAAGATGAAATTTTCAGTCCGTGATTTGGTGCAAATCGCCTTAGTGGCCGCCCTCTATTTTATTTTTACGGCCATGCCCCCCTTTAATGCTATCAGCTACGGCGCTTATCAGTTCCGCTTATCTGAAATGCTCAATTTTTTAGCATTTTACAAATCAAAATATATTATCGCCCTAACTCTAGGCTGTGCTATTTCCAATTTTTATAGCTTTGGTCCTATTGATGTTCTTGTCGGCAGTGCACAAACCCTGCTGGTTGTCAGCCTAGGTGTCTATCTTTTCAGGAAATTTGTGGATCAAACTGTTTTGGGTTACAATCTGGCCTTTTTCTACTTCAATCTGCTCTTTTCATCTAGCATGTTCATCATTGCTGCAGAATTGAATATTGTCAGCCATGTCCCATTTTTCTTGACTTGGTTGACAACAGCAGTAGGGGAGTTTGCTTCCCTGTTAGTTGGCGGCTACCTCATCAGCCTACTGGCCAAACGTATTGATTTAACAAAATGACAAAAAGCCTTCTCAGAGGGCTTTTTGTCTTAATTCCCTTCTTATTTCATGATATAATAAAGATA
Source organism: Streptococcus criceti HS-6 (assembly GCF_000187975.2). Lineage (NCBI taxonomy): Bacteria > Bacillati > Bacillota > Bacilli > Lactobacillales > Streptococcaceae > Streptococcus > Streptococcus criceti. The sequence continues at coordinate 1,873,469 of NZ_AEUV02000002.1, read as the reverse complement.
CTATGGAAAATCGTATGAAAGAGCTGGTTGCCCAGCTGAATCGTTATGCTCGTGAATATTACACTGAAGATAGGCCGTCTGTTTCAGATGCTCAGTACGATAAACTTTATCGAGAATTAGTTGACTTAGAGCAGGCTCACCCGGAGCTCGTTCAGCCTGATAGCCCCACCCACCGAGTTGGCGGTTTGGTGCTAGAAGGCTTTGAGAAATACACTCATGAGTATCCGCTCTTTTCCCTGCAGGATGCTTTTTCGCGCGAAGAGCTGGACGATTTCGACCGTCGAGTTAAGTCGGAGTTCCCTTCGGCTTCCTACTTGGCTGAGTTGAAGATTGACGGTCTGTCCATCTCTCTTACCTATATTGATGGCCAGCTGCAAATCGGGGCTACCAGAGGGGACGGAACGGTTGGAGAAAATATTACTGAAAATCTCAAGCGAATTCCGGACATCCCCTTAAGCCTGTCTGGTGGTGAAACCATTACGGTGCGTGGTGAAGCCTATCTGCCAAGAGCTTCCTTTGAAGCCATCAATGCCAAAAGACGAGAAGAAGGTCAGGATGAATTTGCCAATCCGAGAAATGCAGCCGCCGGCACCTTGCGTCAGTTAGATACCTCGGTTGTTGCTGAAAGAAAACTAGCTACCTTCATCTACCAAGAAGCTGGTGAAACCAGTTTTCCCACTCAGGAAGCCGTCTTAGAAGGCTTTGCCAAATTGGGCTTTGTCGTCAATCCCCGTCGGATTGTTACCAGCTCCATGGATGAGATATGGGACTTCATTCAAGCCGTTCAAGCAGACCGTGAACACTTAGCCTATGATATCGACGGTATTGTTATCAAGGTTAATAGTCTGGCTATGCAGGAAGAATTGGGCTTTACGGTCAAGGCTCCTCGCTGGGCTATTGCCTACAAGTTTCCTGCCGAAGAAAAAGAGGCTAAAATCCTCTCGGTTGACTGGACTGTCGGTCGAACAGGCGTTGTTACGCCAACGGCTAATCTGACTCCCGTTCAATTAGCGGGTACAACAGTCAGTCGGGCTACCCTCCACAATGTTGATTATATTGCCGATAAGGACATTCGTCTGGATGATACGGTTCTGGTCTACAAGGCTGGTGATATCATTCCAGCTGTTCTCAATGTTGTCATGGAGAAGCGGCAGGATCAAGTGCCCATGGCGATTCCGCAAATCTGTCCATCTTGCCAGAGCCAGCTCGTGCATTATGAAGATGAGGTGGCTCTACGCTGTGTGAATCCTCGCTGTCCGGCCCAGCTCAAGGAAAAATTGATTCACTTCGCCAGCCGCGATGCCATGAATATCACGGGCTTAGGGCCTTCAATGATTGAGAAGGTGTATCAGGCCGATTTGGTTCAGGATGTGGCTGACCTCTATCAGCTGACAGCTGAGAACTTGCTGACTTTGGATGGGGTGAAAGAGAAGTCAGCTGATAAGCTCTTCCAAGCCATTTCAGCTTCTAAGGAAAATTCGGCCGAGAAGTTGCTCTTTGGCTTGGGGATTCGCCATGTTGGTGCTAAGGCCAGCAAACTGCTTTTAGAAAAATTCGGCTCTTTAAACGCTCTCATGGTGGCTGAATTTGATGCTATTGCTGAGATTGATGGACTGGGAGGCGTCATTGCTCAGTCGCTCCAAGATTATTTTGCGACCGCCGGAGCCAAACAGCTGATGGCTGAATTAGAGGCAGCAGGACTTAATTTTGACTATCTAGGTAAGCGAGTTGCCGAGGATGCAACCTTGTCAGGAAAGACCGTCGTTCTGACTGGTAAGTTGGTCAGTCTCAAACGCAGTCAAGCTAAAGAAAAATTAGAAAACCTAGGCGCCAAGGTCACTGGCTCAGTATCTAAGAATACGGATATTGTAGTAGCAGGAACAGATGCTGGCTCTAAGCTGACCAAGGCTCAGGAATTAGGCATTACCATTCGCGATGAAGAATGGTTGGCTAATCTATAGGAGGAGAAAATGCGACGAAAACGTGCTCGCCTGATTTATAATCCAACATCAGGCCAGGAAATCATGAAAAAAAACGTAGCCGAGGTCCTTAATATTTTAGAAGGCTTTGGTTATGAAACCTCAGCTTTTCAGACAACCCCCGAACCTGACTCGGCTAAGAACGAAGCAACTCGGGCAGCTAAAGCCGGCTTTTCTTTGGTTATTGCAGCTGGGGGAGATGGGACCATCAATGAGGTGGTCAATGGCTTAGCGCCACTGGCTAAGCGGCCCAAAGTAGCCTTAATTCCAACAGGGACAACTAATGATCTGGCTCGGGCTCTCAAAATTCCTCGCGGTAATCCTGTTGAAGCAGCCAAGATTATCGGTAAAAACCAACTGATTCATTTGGATGTTGGCCGAGCTCATGGCGATACCTATTTTGTCAATATCGCAGCCGCAGGAACCTTGACTGAATTGACCTACAGTGTACCAAGCCAGCTCAAGACCATGATTGGCTATCTAGCTTATCTGGTTAAAGGAGTCGAGCTTCTGCCTCGGGTTAAAACAGCTCGGGTGAAGATTACTCATGACCAAGGTGTCTATGATGGTGAAGCTTCAATGATCTTTGCAGCCATTACTAATTCAGTTGGTGGCTTTGAAACCATTGCTCCCGATGCAAAATTAGATGATGGACAATTTACCTTGATTATTGTTAAAACAGCCAATCTAATTGATATTGCCCGTCTAGTGCGAAAACTGCTTCAGGGCGGCAAACATATCGGCGATAAGCGGATTGAATATATCAAGACCAGTAAAATCGTCATTGAACCTCAGACTGATGACCGGATGATGATTAATCTGGATGGTGAATACGGCGGTGATGCCCCAATTACCTTGGAAAATCTCAAGAATCATCTGGATTTCTTCGCAGATACCGACGAGATTTCTGACGATGCCTTCGATTTAGATACTGAGGAATTAGCCCTTGAAGCCATCGCCCAAAAATTCTCTCACGAAGTTGATGAGCTTGGGGATGATGATTAATAAAAAAGCAGGCGTAGACCTGTTTTTTTTTCTATTGACAGAGGTGTCTACATAGCCCTTTTTTAGAAGGCTGCCAAAGTCTTGGAATTCCCAATAACCCCCAAAAGATGGCCACAAAATTTCAGGCTTAAACAAAAGAGTCATGAGTAAGCCTTTACAAATTCGTGAAATCATTGACTTTCCCACTAAATAGGACTAAAATAACTAGGTAAAAAATTTTAAAGGAGAATTCTATCATGAATTTAACGATCTTAGGTCTCGGACTTGCTGTTATGGGAGTGTCTATTGGTGAGGGTATCTTGGTTGCCAATATTGCTAAGGCAGCCGCTCGCCAGCCAGAAATGTTCAGTAAACTGCAAACCTTGATGTTTACTGGTGTTGCTTTTATCGAAGGTACCTTCTTCGTTCTCTTTGCGCTTAGCTACATTGTGTAAACCTAGCCAAATTTTAGAGAAGAAGGAGGGATAAGGATTGGAATCTACAACTAATCCAAGTGTATCTTTTTTAGGTATCACATTTGATCTGACCATTTTAGGTATGTCTCTCTTGACGGTTTTGGTGATTTTTTTCATGGTTTTCTGGGCCACTCGCAAGATGTCCCTTAAACCTAAGGGAAAGCAAAATATCCTTGAGTTTTTGTATGAATTCGTCAATGATACGATTTCGCAGAATCTAGGTGGTTATACTAAAAATTATAGTTTGCTCCTCTTTGTCATCTTTACTTTTGTTTTCACAGCTAATAATATTGGCTTGATTACAGCTATTAGGACAGGGAAACTTAACTTTTGGACATCACCAACTTCTAATTTTGGTGTTACCATTACTCTTTCTTTGTTGATTGCGCTTGTCTGCCATGTTGAAGGGGTGCGTAAAAAGGGCGTTACAGGCTACCTCAAGGGGTTCCTTGCTCCTTACCCAGCTATGTTGCCCATGAATATTTTGGAACAGTTTACAAACATTGCGTCTCTGGCTCTGCGACTTTTTGGAAATATCTTTTCTGGTGAAGTTGTGACTGGTCTAATTTTGAAGTTAGCTATGGTCTCCATTTTTACAGGACCTCTGGCCTTTGTACTCAATTTGTTCTGGGTTGCCTTTTCAGCCTTTATTGGCTTCATTCAAGCCTATGTCTTTATCATCCTTAGTTCCAACTATATCGGTGGTAAAGTTAATGATTAATAGAGAAAGTGAGGAGAAATATGTCTATACTGATTAATAGTACAACCCTTGGTAATATCATTATTACAACCGGCTCTGTTCTTCTCCTGCTTGTCTTGATTCGTAAGTTTGCTTGGAAGCAGCTTACTGGAATCTTTAAAGCACGTGAGGAAAAGATTGCTAAGGATATTGATGATGCTGAGAATGCCCGTCAACAAGCCGAAAGCTATGTCCAAAAACGCCGAGCTGAACTGAATGCTGCGAAAGATGATGCCGCTAAAATCATTGATGATGCTAAAGAAACGGGTCAAGCTCAGGGAAGTAAAATTGTCGCAGATGCGCGTGCAGATGCTGAGCGCCTGAAGGAAAAAGCTAACCAAGATATCGCTCAAAATAAGGCAGAAGCCCTTTCAAGTGTGAAGGGAGATGTGGCTGATTTGACTGTCTTGTTGGCTGAAAAAGTCATGGCCAAAAATTTGGACAGGTCAGCTCAATCTGATTTGATTGACCAATATCTTGACCAGCTAGGAGATGCCTAATGGATCGTAAAACACAAGCTCTTGTTGAGCAATATGCCGACAGCCTGAGTCAAGTGGCCCTTGAGAAAGGTCTTGTGTCTGAGATTCAAGAAGAACTCTCAACCTATTTGACAGTTTTCAAAGAGACCCAGCTCTCTGCCTATCTGTCAAGTCTTGCACTTGCTCGCGAGGACAAAGTTAGTTTAGTGAGAAATCTTGAAGAGTTTTCGTCACATTATTTGAAAAATTTCTTTGAAGTCATCTTGCTTAACGAACGTGAACGTCTGATTGAGCCAATCTTTCAAGCTGTTTCGGACAAACTGGTTCAAGCAACCCGTGAATTTCCTGTGACGGTGACAACTACTGTCCCTCTGACACAAGAGCAGAAGGAACGGATTCTCAAGCTCAGTCACCAAAAATTCGAAATTAATGCCCAAGACATTATTGAAGATTTTGATGACTCAATCATCGGTGGCTTTGTCCTCAAGGCCAATAATAAAATAATTGATACTAGTATTCGCAGTCAATTACAACAACTAAAAAACAATCTTAAATAGAAAGTGGTGTGACTTTTGGCCATTAATGCTCAAGAAATTAGTGCTTTAATTAAAAAGCAAATTGAAAACTTCCAGCCAAATTTTGACGTCACTGAAACTGGTGTAGTAACTTACGTTGGTGATGGGATTGCCCGAGCTCGCGGCTTGGATAATGCCATGGCCGGTGAGCTGCTCGAATTCCAAAATGGTGCTTATGGTATGGCTCAAAACCTTGAGTCCAATGATGTTGGTATCATCATCCTAGGAGATTTCTCAGAGATCACTGAAGGAGATACCGTTAAACGTACCGGTAAAATCATGGAAGTCCCAGTTGGTCCGGAACTGATTGGCCGGGTGGTCAACCCGCTTGGTCAACCTGTTGATGGACTTGGTGATATTAACACAAATGCAACCCGTCCGGTTGAAACACCTGCACCGGGTGTTATGCAGCGTAAGAGTGTTTCAGAACCTCTGCAAACAGGGCTCAAAGCCATTGATGCCTTGGTACCAATTGGTCGTGGACAACGGGAATTGGTTATCGGCGACCGTCAAACGGGTAAAACCTCAGTTGCCATTGATGCTATCTTGAACCAAAAAGATCAAGATATGATTTGTATCTATGTCGCCATCGGTCAAAAGGAATCGACGGTTCGTAACCAAGTAGAAACCCTGCGTAAGTACGGTGCTCTTGACTATACTATCGTTGTGACAGCTTCGGCTTCACAGCCCTCACCTTTGGTTTACATCGCACCCTATGCCGGTGTTGCCATGGCGGAAGAGTTCATGTATAATGGCAAGCATGTTTTGATCGTTTACGATGATTTATCAAAACAAGCTGTCGCCTATCGTGAACTTTCCCTTCTGCTCCGTCGTCCACCAGGACGTGAAGCCTATCCGGGAGATGTATTCTATCTTCACAGCCGTTTGTTGGAACGGTCAGCCAAGGTTTCTGATGAATTGGGTGGCGGTTCAATTACAGCTTTACCATTTATTGAAACGCAAGCAGGTGATATTTCAGCCTACATTGCAACCAATGTCATTTCTATTACCGATGGACAAATCTTCTTACAAGAAAACCTCTTTAATTCAGGTATTCGCCCAGCTATCGATGCAGGGTCATCTGTATCACGGGTTGGGGGTTCTGCCCAAATTAAGGCCATGAAGAAGGTTGCCGGTACCCTGCGTTTGGATTTAGCTTCTTATCGTGAGTTGGAAGCCTTCACCCAATTCGGTTCTGATTTGGATGAAGCAACTCAAGCCAAATTGAATCGTGGCCGCCGGACAGTAGAAGTCCTCAAACAACCAGTTCATCAGCCGCTTCCAGTTGAAAAACAAGTATTGATTCTTTATGCTTTAACCCATGGTTTCTTGGACAGTGTTCCAGTTAACGATATCTTGACCTTTGAACAAGCGATGTATGAGTACTTTGAGGTACATCATGCTGATATCTTTGAAACGATTCGGACCACTAAAGACCTTCCTGAAGAAGCCGTCTTGGATGCTGCCATTCAAGACTTTAAAGATCAGTCTTCATTTGAATAAGGGGGCGACTTATGGCAGGTTCTCTGAGTGAAATCAAAACAAGAATTGTTTCAACCGAAAAAACAAGTAAAATTACGAGTGCCATGCAAATGGTATCTGCCGCTAAATTGACGAAGTCTGAACAAGCTGCTAAGGACTTTCAAGTCTATGCAGCCAAGATTCGTCAAATCACAACAGACTTGCTGCACGCTGAGTTGACCAACGGTTCCGACAATCCCATGTTGGCCGCTCGTCCCGTTAAACGGACCGGCTATATTGTCATTACTTCCGACAAGGGTCTGGTCGGTGGCTATAATGCTAAAATCCTCAAGGCGGTCATGGACCTGATTGAGGAGTATCACAGTGAAAAAAATGATTACGCCATTATCTCTATCGGAGGTACTGGTTCGGACTTCTTTAAAGCTCGTGGGATTGATCTAGCCTTTGAACTGCGCGGTCTGGAAGATCAACCAGCTTTTGATCAAGTCTCGCAAATCATTTCACAGTCTGTTGAAATGTATAAAGAAGAGCTCTTTGATGAGCTTTATGTCTGCTACAACCACCATATCAATAGCTTGACCAGTCAGGTGCGGGTTGAACAGATGTTGCCCATCGTTGACCTTGATGCTAACGAATCCGAAAAGGAGGCTTCCAATGCTTTTGAATTGGAACCTGATCGGGAAGCCATCTTGGAACAACTCTTACCTCAATATACGGAGAGTTTGATTTATGGAGCTATTGTCGATGCCAAAACAGCTGAACATGCGGCTGGTATGACAGCTATGCAGACAGCGACAGACAACTCGAAGAATGTCATTAATGACTTGACCATTCAATATAACCGGGCTCGCCAAGCAGCGATTACGCAAGAAATTACTGAAATTGTTGCCGGCGCCAACGCCTTGGAGTAATTAATCGGTCAAGAAGCAATCGTTCTTATAGAACGAGGCTTCAACTGCTGAGCTAAGACTCTGTAGTCTTAGTCCTATGATTGGAATAGAGAGTTATTCTGTAAGAGAAAAGGGACTTAGGTTCCCCACCCTTTAGGAAAATCTTCAGCAGATGAAATAGTTCTTTATATCATAAATTGAAAGGAATTTAGCATGAGCTCAGGCAAAATTGCTCAGGTTGTTGGACCCGTTGTTGACGTTAAGTTTGCAACAGGCGATAAGCTTCCTGAGATTAATAATGCATTGGTCGTTTATAAAAATAACGATAAAAAAGAAAAAATCGTGCTCGAAGTTGCCCTTGAATTGGGTGACGGTCTTGTGCGTACCATTGCTATGGAATCGACTGATGGGCTTACACGTGGACTAGAAGTTCTCGATACTGGTCGTGCCATTAGTGTACCAGTTGGTAAAGAAACACTAGGACGTGTCTTCAACGTGCTTGGTGAGACCATTGATTTGGATGAGCCATTTGCAGAAGATGCAGAGCGTGAGCCTATTCACAAAAAAGCTCCTAGCTTTGATGAATTATCAACCTCATCAGAAATCTTGGAAACAGGTATTAAGGTTATTGACCTTTTGGCTCCTTACCTCAAGGGTGGTAAGGTTGGCCTCTTTGGTGGTGCCGGTGTTGGTAAAACCGTCCTGATTCAAGAGCTGATCCACAATATTGCCCAAGAACACGGGGGAATTTCCGTCTTTACAGGTGTCGGTGAACGGACTCGTGAAGGAAATGACCTTTATTGGGAAATGAAAGAATCCGGTGTTATTGAAAAGACCGCCATGGTCTTTGGTCAGATGAATGAACCGCCTGGTGCGCGTATGCGGGTGGCACTGACAGGTTTGACCTTGGCTGAATACTTCCGTGATGTAGAAGGCCAAGATGTTTTGCTCTTTATTGACAATATCTTCCGCTTTACCCAAGCCGGTTCGGAAGTGTCGGCCCTGCTCGGTCGGATGCCATCAGCCGTTGGTTACCAACCAACACTGGCTACCGAAATGGGGCAATTGCAAGAACGGATTACATCAACTAAGAAGGGTTCTGTAACCTCAATTCAAGCTATCTATGTACCAGCCGATGACTATACTGACCCAGCGCCAGCGACAGCTTTCGCTCATTTGGATTCAACCACCAACTTGGAACGTAAGCTAACTCAAATGGGGATTTACCCTGCGGTAGATCCTTTGGCTTCAAGCTCTCGTGCTTTGGCGCCAGAAATTGTCGGTGAAGAACACTACCAAGTAGCAACAGAAGTGCAACGTGTTCTGCAACGTTATAATGAATTGCAGGATATCATCGCCATCTTGGGTATGGATGAATTGTCAGATGATGAAAAAGTCTTGGTTGGCCGTGCCCGCCGTATTCAATTCTTCCTGTCACAAAACTTTAACGTGGCGGAACAATTTACGGGACAGCCAGGTTCCTATGTACCAGTTGCTGAAACAGTTCGCGGCTTCAAGGAAATCCTTGACGGGAAATATGACGATCTACCAGAAGATGCTTTCCGCAGTGTTGGTCCAATCGAGGATGTTGTTGAAAAAGCTAAGAAAATGGGCTTTTAATGAGGTGATGCTATGACTGATCATATGACAGTACAGATTGTAACACCTGATGGGGTTCGTTATGATCACCATGCTACCTATATTTCAGTGACCACAACCGATGGTGAGATGGGGATTTTAGCTAATCACGTCAACACCATTGCCCCTTTGACAGTCCATGAGATGAAAATCCGTCGTATTGACGATGATAATCACGTCGATTGGGTCGCTGTCAATGGTGGTATCCTTGAAATTAAGGATAATACGGTGACGATTGTAGCGGATTCGGCCGAGCGGTCGCGTGATATTGATATTTCACGGGCTGAGCGGGCTAAACAAAGAGCTGAGCGTAAGTTGCACGAAGCGGAAGCCAGTCATCAAATTGATGATGTTCGCCGTGCTCAAGTCGCTCTGCGCCGTGCCCTCAATCGCATCAGCGTTGGAAATAAATGAGAGTGGGACTCAATCAGTAAACCGTGATAAAATCACGATTTTGATTTTCCTTGCTCTCTTATTTACAGAAAAAGCCAATCAGCAGTGGTTCATCGGTGCTAAAGCATCTAATGAACTGTGCAGGGGTAAGACTTCTTTCTTGGCCTAGCAACAAGTCTTACTCCCAACTGCGTCAATCTAGTAAATCCAGAACAATGCTAACGAGTTTGGACTTTTTATACGTAATCTTCAAAGATTACATGTGGGTGAGAGCGAAGCCGTCATGTCTGTTTGTCCCAGACTCATCCCGAGCCTTAAAACTGAAAAGCGAGGCCGCTTCTATGACTTTTAGGTTTAAGAAATTGTATTTACAAGTTTAAATTCTTAGCGTCAGCTGGAAAAAGTCTGGGAAAAAGTATTCCAGCCTTCTATTTTTGCAGTAATAATAGTTTGACGCAGTGGTTGATTGGAAGGTCTTGATCTGGGACGCTGTCTTATTTTTAGGCACCCCCTTAAACAGTCCACTGGACTGTTTAACTGCTCCGCAAGTGTTAGCGGCCATCCTAATCAACTGTGCGGAGGTGGGACAATGAAGTCAATTTATATAAAAAATCGACTTCTGTCCCACTCTCAAAACAGACAGTTGCCGCCGTGGTAAAAAGACGATTGCCCCTATTTAAGTCAATCGTCGAAGGAATTTTCAAGACCCTAGGCTTGGCTTGAAAATGATCAATGGCACTCCGTTAGGAGGTCGCTTGCGCCCCTGCCACATAAGGTGAATTGTCAAAAAATGTGAATACAAGTTCTAAGAAAGCTCCCATTTGGGCGCTTTTTTTAATCTTTTCTACTAGTTTCCTACGTATTAGATGCTGAAAATGACTGTTAGCAATGCAGCCAAGACAGCAGTATACCAAGGAAGAGTAAAAGTGAGACTGACTGGTTTTCTTCTTGGTTTATCGTGTGTATTCATGATAAAATAAGGTCATGGAAATTTTACAATCACTTATTACTATCATCTGCCATCTCTTTTTTATTCTCATGAGTTTTCAGCTCTTAACCCGTCTGGTTAATTGGGAAAAAATTTTACGCCTTAATCCCGATAATTTCAGACAGATTAATCTTTTAGTCATGTTTCTGGCTATTGGCCTAGGTTTTTTGGTTAGCTCTTTCTTTTTATCTGTTATATCCCTTGCCATGACAATTTTCACTACAGTTCACTAGAAGGGTTTTTTCCTAATCTTATGATATAATAAGGAAAACACTTGTGAAATTGGAGAAAAAATGGATAGAATTATTGTTAAGGGTGGTCAAACACGCTTACAAGGTGAAGTGACGATTGAAGGAGCTAAGAATGCGGTCCTTCCTCTCTTAGCGGCGACAATTTTGCCCGCTCAAGGCCAGACTGTACTGAGCAACGTTCCGATTTTATCGGATGTCTTTACCATGAATAATGTGGTTCGGGGTCTGAATGTTGAAGTTGATTTTGATCAAGAACAAAATCAGGTTACCGTAGATGCTACTGGGCAGCTTTTGGATGAGGCACCTTATGAATATGTCAGTCAAATGCGGGCTTCTATAGTTGTTCTAGGACCTATTTTGGCTCGTAATGGGCATGCCAAGGTTTCTATGCCGGGTGGCTGTACTATCGGCAGCCGTCCTATTGACCTTCATCTCAAAGGTTTGGAGGCCATGGGAGCCAAGATTAGCCAAGTGGGTGGGGATATCACTGCAACAGCTGATTGTCTGAAGGGAACGAATATCTATATGGATTTTCCTTCAGTAGGAGCAACGCAAAACCTCATGATGGCAGCTACTTTGGCTCAAGGGACAACCATTATTGAAAATGCAGCTCGGGAGCCAGAAATTGTTGATCTAGCTATCCTTCTCAATAAAATGGGAGCCAATGTCCGCGGAGCTGGGACAGAAACCTTGACCATCAAGGGTGTGGATCAGCTGCACGGTGCGGAACACGATGTCGTTCAAGACAGAATAGAAGCCGGCACCTTTATGGTAGCTGCAGCTATGACCTCTGGTGATGTTCTGGTTAAGTCAGCTGTTTGGGAACACAATCGCCCCTTAATTTCCAAGCTTTTGGAAATGGGAGTAGAAGTCACAGAGGAAGACGAGGGTATCCGTGTCAAATCAGATGTCAGCAAGTTGAAACCAGTGACTGTGAAGACACTGCCCCATCCAGGATTCCCCACGGATATGCAGGCTCAATTCACAGCCCTGATGGCCGTTGTAAGAGGTGAATCGACCATGATTGAAACTGTCTTTGAGAACCGTTTCCAGCATTTAGAAGAAATGCGTCGGATGGGATTAAACTCAGAAATCATGCGAGATACGGCCATTATCCACGGCGGTCAAGACTTACAAGGGGCTCAGGTTATGTCAACAGATCTGCGAGCTAGCGCAGCCTTGATTTTGATCGGGATGGTAGCCCAAGGGACGACAACAGTTGGGAAATTAACCCATTTGGATCGTGGCTACTATAAATTCCACGAGAAGTTGGCAGCGTTAGGAGCAGATATTGAGAGGGTGAATGACTAATGGCGAAATCAGGTTGGGCCTATATTAGACATCAGTTAGCTTTAATTCTACTGGTTACTTTTCTTTGCCTAGTCTTTTTTGCGGTTGGCTTGATGCTTGGTTATGCTGTCCTCGGCCAAGGTCACAATCCCTTGACTATCCTATCACCGGATAAGTGGCAATCCTTGATTGATAAATTTACTGGAAAATAAGTTAAAATCCCGATAAGCAAGCAGGCTAATCGGGATTTTTCGAGAGAGATTATTATAGTGAAAAAATCAAAATCAACGATGAAACGGGAGCAAAAAGCCCTGCTTTCGCTGGTCAGTTTAGTTGTCTTTTTAATACTGGGTTTGCTGGCAACTACTGATCAATTATCCGATCAAAATCCAATCAAGCAAGTAGCTCAGCAGCTAACGGGAGAGCAGCAGAAAAGGTCTAAGTTTAGTGATGAGGCTCCGAGTCGAGACTTAGCCGATAGTGTGCTGACTCAAGAAGTTAGAAACCAACTCCCGGCTGAAATTAGCTGGAATGGCTCAGGAGCTTATATTCTCAATGGGAATAAAACCAATTTGGATGCTCAGGTGGCTAGTACTCCCTATGTCAACAATCAGACAAAAGTCGTCCAAGGTCAGACGGTCCCAAGTCTCGCCAATGCCCTCCTGACCAAATCTACCCGTCAGTATCGTAACCGTCAGGAAACAGGTAACGGCTCAACAGACTGGACACCAGCAGGCTGGCATCAGCGAACGGGTCTTTCTGGTGCCTATGATCATGCCATAGATCGTGGCCATTTGATTGCTTATTCCTTAGCGGGCAGTCTACGAGGTTTCGATGCTTCAACAAGCAATCCGGCCAATGTCGCAGTCCAGACAGCCTGGGCTAATGAAGCCAGCAGTGAGGATTCGACGGGACAGAATTACTATGAAACCCAGATCCGCAAGGCCCTGGATAAGCGCAAGCGGGTTCGCTACCGAGTGACCTTAATTTATCAAGGCGACAACTTAATTGCCTCAGGCAGCCATCTGGAAGCCAAGTCATCCGATGGCAGTCTGGAATTTAATGTCTTTATTCCTAACGTGCAACGGGATTTGATACTGGATTACTACACAGGACAGGTGAAGCTTGAGTCCTGAGAAATTCTAGGAAAAGAGCTTAAGAATCTTGCCAGCCGAACAAAATTTTGTTAGAATAAAAACAATTGAATAGAGAGTCTGTGAGACTAGTAGCTAGGTCATACTTGAAAAGGGAATGTGAATCATCGACTGGAAGTTCACTCGAGGAAAGCCTTGTGAATTCACTCATATTAAGGACTTAACAAATTAAGGTCTAGTTAGCTAGATGAAAACGGATGGTACCGCGTGTCAACGCTCCGAATTTATGGAGTTTTGGCAAGCGGTTTTTCTTGTTCCTGCAGCTCTGACCTTAGTGATGATGAAAGGAAATCTCAAGATGGATTTACAGAAACAGTTAGAAGAGCTAAAAGTCTCAACCAAGGCTAAGCTCAAAGAAATGAATGGCAATCATAGTAAAGAATTGCAAGACCTGAGGGTTGCTGTTTTAGGTAAGAAGGGATCATTGACAGAACTGCTCAAGGGGCTCAAAGACCTATCAAGTGAGATGCGCCCAGTTATTGGTAAACAAGTTAACGAGGTGCGTGATGTTCTGACACAGGCTTTTGAAGAGCAGGCTAAAATTGTTGAAGCTGCTAAGATTCGAGCCCAATTAGAATCAGAAACACTGGATGTGACACTGCCAGGCCGCAAGGTTAATCTTGGAAACCGGCATATCTTGACGCAAACATCCGAAGAAATTGAAGATATTTTTCTTGGTATGGGCTTTCAAGTCGTTGATGGATTTGAAGTTGAGAGTGACTATTACAACTTTGAACGAATGAATCTGCCTAAGAATCACCCAGCTCGGGATATGCAGGATACCTTCTATATCACTGAAGACATCTTGCTCAGAACTCATACCAGCCCTGTCCAAGCTCGCACTCTGGATCAACATGATTTCTCTGAGGGACCGCTCAAGATGATTTCACCGGGACGTGTATTTCGTCGCGATACTGATGATGCTACCCATTCTCACCAGTTCCATCAAATTGAAGGTCTGGTTGTCGGCGAAAATATTTCCATGGGGGATCTCAAGGGCACCCTGCAAATGATCAGCCAGAAAATGTTCGGAGCAGACCGCAAGATTCGCCTGCGTCCATCCTATTTTCCATTCACCGAGCCATCTGTTGAGGTTGATGTCTCTTGCTTCAAGTGCGGCGGTCAAGGCTGTAACGTCTGCAAGAAGACCGGTTGGATTGAGATCCTTGGTGCCGGAATGGTTCACCCAAGTGTCTTAGAGATGTCTGGCGTCGACTCTGAAAAATATTCAGGCTTTGCCTTTGGTCTTGGTCAAGAACGGATTGCCATGCTGCGTTACGGTATCAATGATATTCGCGGCTTTTATCAAGGTGATGTTCGCTTCTCAGCCCAATTCAAATAAAGATGCTTAGGGAGGTTCCTATGACCCTCAAACTTAGAGAAATTAAGCAGGCTGACTTACCGGCTCTGCAAACTTTGGCAATTGAAACTTTTCGCCAGACCTTTGCCCATGACAATAGTCCCCAGCAGTTGTCAGAGTATTTTGCCCAAGTTTATTCGCTGGAGACCTTAAAACAAGAACTGGCCAATCCAGAATCCCTGCATATTTTGGCAGAAGTGGATGGTCAGCCCGCCGGCTTTCTCAAGACTAATTGGGGAGCTGCCCAGACAGAAAATGAATTGGATGCGGCCTATGAAATTCAAAGGCTCTATGTCCTGCAGGAATTTCAAGGGCAAGGTATTGGCAAGAGGCTCTTTGAGTACGCCCTTGAGCAAGCTCAGCAGTCTGGTTTTGAGTGGGCCTGGTTAGGGGTCTGGGAAAAGAATGTCAAGGCACAAAAGTTTTATGCCAAGTACGGCTTTGAGCGCTTTAGCCAACATGCCTTCTCCGTTTCTGAGGATAAGGTTGATGTGGATTGGCTTTTAAAGAAGAAACTGAAATAATAGGAGGGAAGCACAAAATGGGTCATTAGGATTGACCTATAAATGCTAACGAAATTATGCTTGTATCATATAAATGGTTAAAAGAGCTGGTTGACGTGGATGTCACAACAGCCGAGCTCGCTGAAAAAATGTCAACGACAGGGATTGAGGTTGAAGGTGTGGAAAGGCCAGCTGAAGGTCTGTCTAAACTCGTTGTGGGAGATGTTTTATCTTGTGAAGATGTTCCAGATACCCATCTCCATCTCTGTCAAGTTGATACTGGCGACGAAGAGCCGCGTCAGATTGTTTGCGGTGCTCCAAACATCGCTGCTGGTCAAAAAGTTATCGTCGCTTTGCCAGGTGCCCGCATAGCTGATAATTACAAGATTAAAAAAGGAAAAATCCGCGGCATGGAATCGCTGGGAATGATTTGTTCCCTACAAGAACTGGGCCTGTCTGAATCCATTGTTCCCAAAGAATTTTCCGATGGGATTCAAATACTACCTAAAGCGGCAGTGCCTGGGGAAAGTGTCTTCCCCTACTTGGATTTAGATGATGAGATTATTGAATTGGCCATCACCCCTAACCGAGCGGATGCTCTGTCTATGCGTGGGGTTGCTTACGAAGTTGCAGCCATCTATGGTAAGTCCGTACATTTTTCTGAAAAAGATGTGCACGAAGTTGCTCAAAAGGCAGCTGAGAAGATTGCTGTTGCCATTGAGTCTAATAAAGCTCTGACTTATAAAGCTCGGGTAGTTGAAAATGTAACCGTTGCATCAAGTCCCCAATGGCTGCAGAACCTGCTCATGAATGCTGGTATTCGTCCGATTAATAATGTGGTCGATGTGACCAATTATGTCCTTCTCTATTTTGGACAACCAATGCATGCTTTTGACTATGACAAATTTGCTGACAAGACCATTGTTGCCCGCGATGCCCGCCCCGGTGAAAAATTGGTTACCCTTGATGGTGAAGAACGCGAATTGACTGCTGATGATTTGGTTATCAGCGTAGCAGATCAGGCGGTAGCCTTAGCTGGTGTTATGGGCGGTCAGTCAACTGAAATTGATTCTGCTAGTCAGACCGTTGTCCTCGAAGCTGCTGTCTTTGATGGTCAATCCATCCGTAAGACCAGCTCTCGTCTCAACCTGCGTTCTGAAAGTTCTTCCCGCTTTGAAAAAGGTATTAACTATGACACAGTTGGTCAAGCTCTCGATTATGCAGCGGCCATGCTGGACGAATTGGCCGGTGGTCAAACCCTAGCTGGTCAAGTGGAAGCAGGCAGCTTGCCAACAGAACCCGTCCAAGTTTCAACCAGTTTGGATTATGTCAATGTTCGCTTGGGAACCCAACTGACCATGGCTGACATCCAAGATATCTTTGCCAAACTGGATTTCCCAGTAGCCGGCAATGAAGAACGCTTCACCGTTACTGTCCCTCGTCGCCGTTGGGATATTGCTATTCAGGCTGATTTGGTTGAAGAAATCGCTCGGATCTACGGTTACGATAAATTACCAACTACCCTGCCTGAAGCTGCAGGAACAGCGGGAGAATTAACCAGCACTCAAAAACTTCGGCGCAGGGTGCGGACTATTGCCGAAGGTGCAGGTCTCTCTGAAATCATTTCCTACGCTTTAACAACACCGGAAAAAGCCGTTCAATTCACACAAAATCCTACCAATGTGACCGAACTCATGTGGCCGATGTCCATTGAACGTTCAGCTTTACGGCAAAACATTGTAGCTGGTATGTTGGATACCATTGCCTACAATGTTGCCCGTAAGAATAAGGATATAGCTATCTATGAAATTGGAAAGGTCTTTGAACAGAAGGGCAATCCAAAAGCAGACCTCCCGACCGAGTTGGATACCTTTGCCCTAGCAGTGACGGGTCTGGTGGCAGAAAAGGATTTCCAGACAGAGGCTCAGCCAGTCGATTTCTTCTATGTCAAGGGAATCTTAGAAACTCTCTTTGCTAAATTGGATTTATCGGTTGAGTTTGTAGCAGAATCAGGCTTAGCTGCCATGCACCCTGGCCGAACTGCCAGCCTCATCTTAGATGGTCAGCCCCTTGGTTTTGTTGGCCAAATCCACCCAGAAGTAGCGAAAGACTACGGTATTCCTGAAACCTATGTGGCAGAAATCAATTTGACAGCTGTCCAGAATAAATTACAACCGGCTTCTGCCTTTGTGGAAATTCCCAAATTCCCAAGTGTTTCCCGTGATATAGCACTTTTGGTCGATCAAGCTGTCAGCCACCAAGCCATCCTCGATGCTATTCAAGGAGCTGGCGTCAAACGGCTGATTAAGATCAAACTCTTTGATGTCTATGCTGGCCACAACATTGCGCATGGTAAGAAGTCTATGGCCTACAGCCTGACCTTCCAAAATCCAAGCGATAACTTGACTGACGAAGAAGTGGCTAAGTATATGGAAAAAATTACTAAGGCCCTGACTGAAAAAGTTTCAGCAGAAGTGCGTTAAGAGAACCTAAAAAAAATCTAGCTAAGATAGTTTTGTTATCAAGGCTAGATTTTTTCTATTTCTAAATTTTCAAATGCTAATGAGAAAATTCTGAATAAGGACACAAGAAAAACATGAAAGTTTTCAGAAAACAGACAAAAATCCAGCAACCCTGGTTTTTATAAAAAGAAATTTTTAAGCTAGGAAAATAACTCAAAGCCCTATTCTACTGGGTTTTGAGTAACATAAAGTTTTCCGAAAAATAATTTGAATAGCAGAATAGTTTGGCTCATTGTAATTTTTTTGTTATAATACTAATTAGTATTTAAAGGTTCTAATCTATTAAATACAGGGAAAGAATTTCTGGGAGGAAAGATTACATGGAAAAACATTCTCAACGCTATTCCATCCGCAAGTATAGCTTTGGAGCAGCGTCTGTTTTGCTGGGAACCGCAGCCTTTGCCCTTTCGGCAACGACTGCCCTGGCAGACGAAAATTCGACTGTCCCAGCCGCTGATAACGCTGGTTCTTCTGCGGAAGTAGCAGCGAATCAAGCTGGTCCGCAAACTAAGGTGATTAATCAGACGACTGTTGGTGATACCACTACAACGACTAAAGAAGTAACATCACCTGAATTGGAAACGGCTAAGGAAAATGCACAAAAGGCTAATGTCCCTGCTGAGGAAACTGAGGCGAAGGTCCAACCTTCTGTTGAAGCTGCTGATGCTGATAACAAGGCGCAAGCAGAGGCAATCAACAAGTCGGTAACTGACTATCAAACTCAACAAGCTGCTTATGAAAAAGCCAAAGCTGAGTATGATAGCAAATCAGCTGAAAAAGCGGCAGCCGATAAGTTAAATGCCCAAGCTAAAGGTGCCTACGATGCGGCTATGATTCAGTACAATCAAGATAAGGCTGCTTACGATGCTGCCCTTGCTCAGTACAATATTGACAAAGCAACGTACGCTCAACAAAAGATTCAATACGAAGTGAGTCTGGCAGAAAAAGAAGCGGCTGATAAGGCCAATGCTGCTGCCAAGCTCAAGTATGACCAAGAAATGCAAGCTTACAATGCTGCTAAGGCCGACTATGATTCAGCGCTTGCTCAATATAATGCGGACAAGAAAAAATATGATTCCGCCAAGGCTACTTATGACAGTAAACTAGCTGAAAAAGCAGCAGCTGATAAGGCTAATGCAGCTGCCAAGGCTAAGTATGACCAAGAAAAAGCGGTTTATGATCAAGCTAAGGCCAAGTACGATCAAGACTTGGCTAAGTACCAGCAAGATAAGGCTAAGTACGATTCCGCCAAGTCGACCTACGACAGTAAACTAGCTGAAAAAGCAGCAGCTGATAAGGCTAATGCAGCTGCCAAGGCTAAGTATGACCAAGAAAAAGCGGTTTATGATCAAGCTAAGGCCAAGTACGATCAAGACTTGGCTAAGTACCAGCAAGATAAGGCTAAGTACGATTCCGCCAAGTCGACCTACGACAGCAAGTTAGCTGAGAAAGCAGCAGCGGAAAAGATCAATGCTGAAAATGAAGCAAAATACAATCAGGCTAAGGAAGCTTATAATCAAGCCAGGGCCCAATATGAGCATCAATTGGCTGAATACCAAACCAAATATGAACATTGGAAAAACTCTAAGGATGCTTACGATAAATTCCTAGCTGACCACAATCTGACAGAAACTCAAGCCGCTCAAGAATTGATTTTTGAGCGTGAAAAAGATGCGGTTCACACCATTGAAGGTATCAATACTTACCTGACACCTGAAGCACAAAAACGCATTGGAACAAGCGCTGTTAATCAATACCGTTCAAATGAAATTAAAGAAGGCGATGTTGTTACTAATAGTCCTTATGGTAATAAGGACAACGAATGGCTGCAAGTCAAAGAAGGTGATAAGTTTACTGTCACTTACGATGGCCTGTCTCAATCCAAGATGATTATCGAAGGTGTTCCGCAGGACATTAATAAGGTTATCTATCACTATAGTATTGATGAATTGCCATCATTTAACAAGGCAGGTATTGCTAAAGTAAGCAACGACCCAACTGTTACCTTGACTGTTGGTGCTTCAACTGATGATCCTGATAAAGCCGTTAAGGTTACCGTTGATATTGAGTTCTATGACAAGAATGGTCAAAAATATGATTTGACCAAGCGTAAAGCTATTGTGGCCCTCAATTCACTTAACCACTGGACTGGTGCAGCCTATGTATCTGGGGAAGATAATCCGCGTGCCTTGACAGTTGAAGCTCGGGATACCGAAGGCAATACCGTCCGCGGTACTTGGAATCCTTATGCCGATGGCAGTCACCCAGATATCAAGAATGGTGAAGTCCAAACGAAGTCCGGCTATGCTGACTTCGGTGGCAAGACTGTCATTATTTCTGCCAATAACCCACTCAAAATTGTGACTCAAAGCTATTCTGTTGCTCCAAACAGCCTCGAAACTCTCTTAAATGAGGCCGTCACTGATGAAAGTTCTGTTAAAGCATCCGGCGGCGCTAATGCCCACTCAATCGGAAGTCAAAACTATTCCTATGAGGATGAAGGTGTTCAAAAAGATGACGTTATCGGTAGTTACTATGTAGATGCTGAAACTGGTCTGATTACCTTCGTACCTAAGAAAAAATTCCAAAATGTTGAACACCAAGAGTTTGTTAATATTGGGGATAACCAATATATTGCTATTCCAAACTCAAGTGTTACTTATGATCCTAATACCCATGAAGTAACCTCTCAAGCTGATAATCAATACATTGAGCATGGTGCGGTCTTTAATGGGGAATCGACTTCCACACTTCCAGGCTGGGATAATGAAGACTCACCTTACCTCTATTACGGTGGTGCTGGTATGCGGATGACAAATGGTCACCTTGTCTTTACGGCTAAAGGTGCCAATGCCGTGGGTGCGCCAACGATCTACTGGTTTGCCATTAACTCCACTGTTGGTTATCCTAAGAATCCAGGAGAAGAGCCACCAAAACCTAAGGCGCCGACTCCGCCAACTCCACCAAAGAAGGTTATCGTCGAAGTTCCAGGTGAACCACATGAGCCAACCCCACCAACCTCACCGGTAGCTCCAGAACCACCTAAGATGACAATAATTGAAGTCCCAGGTGAACCACATGAGCCAACTGCCCCAACGCCGCCAGTAGCTCCAGAACCACCTAAGATGACAACAATTGAGGTCCCAGGTGAGCCACATAAGCCAACCCCACCGACTGCCCCAGTACCGCCAACAAAACCTAAGACCATAACAGTGGTTGTTCCTAAGAAGCCAAACGAGCCAAAAGCTCCGACCCTTCCTAATCCTCCTCAGCCACCTAAGACGATTTCTGTTGAGGTTCCAAATGAGCCAACCCCGCCAACAAAACCTTCAGTGAAATGGCATAAGAACATCATTGTTGAAAGCGTGAAGACTCCTAAACCAGGAGTTCCAACCCCTCCAACAGTTCCAAACACCCCACCAAAATCTGTACAACCGGTCAAGTCAGAAAATCCAAAACCTGCTCAGCCGCAACCGGCTGCAGAAAAAGCTCTGCCTCAGACTGGTGATAGCAACAGCTATGGTGTGACCGTCTTCGGTGCCGGTATTATTGCCTTCTCCATCATAACGATGCTTGGTGCGATGAAGCGCAAAGAAAACTAAACCATCAGTTCCAACCTAATTTGTCAATTATTTATCTAGATCGAACTCAGCCCACCCTTCCTGAGTTCATATCATGATAAATTTGAGGGAAGATCTTCGGATCTTCTCTTTTTTTATTGGATAGGCACCAAGCAATAAATCAAACTTCATCACGGATAGCATTTGATAATATTTCTGAATATTAAAGTAGAAAAGTTATTTTCTTATAAGCGCTTTCATTTCTTTTCAATACAGTATTTTTTAAGTCAAATTAATTTGTAGTAACAAATTACTGTGTTATAATCTAAATTGCGTGTTTAAATTTTCTAAAACTTTAAGTGCGAGAGAGATGAATAATTTTGGAGGAAAATTTTCAAATGGAAAAAAATGCACAACGTTTTTCTATCAGAAAATACAGTTTTGGTGCGGCGTCTGTCTTACTTGGGACAGCTGTCTTTGTCCTTAGTGCCCCTACTGTATTGGCTGATGAAACGGCAGGTAATTCTGGATCTGGTACAAGCCAGCCGACTAGCAGTACGGCCGACATGGGAGTAAGTTCGGCGGCTGCTGATCAGGAAACGACTAGCGTAGTTTCTGTAGAAAAGGAAGATGATACGACAACTGTGACGAGTCAAGTGACCTCATCTGCCTTAGAGGATGCCAAAACCAAGGCTGAACAAGCGGGTGTTCAGGTGGAAGAGACTGAGCCCCAAGTTCAACCGTCTGCTGAAGCAGCTGCAGCTGACAATCAAGCGCAGGTTCAAGAAGTGAAGACAGCTACTGAAGCCCAAAAAGCTGCAGATGCTGACTATGCTCAAAAACAGGCTGAGTATGAAGCAGCTGTAAAAGCAAACGAAGCAGCGATAGCAACAAATACTCAAATCCAAGCAGATAACGCCGCCGCGCAATCCGCCTATGAGCAAGCGAAAGCTCAGTATGATAGCGATCTTGCTCAATATGAAATGGCTAAGGCATCGTATGACACTGCTAAAGCAACTTACGAAGCAGCAGTTGCTGAAAAAGCCAAAGCTGATGCTCGCAATGCTGACGCTAAAGCAGCTTATGAATCAGCTCTTCAAGTTTACAACGACGAACAAACTAAATATGAAGCTGCGAAATCATTTTATGAATCTACCAAAGCAGCACATGATCAGGCTGTAGCAACCAACCAACAAATTCAATCGGATAATGCAGCCGCTCAAGCCGCCTATGAGCAAGCGCAAACTGCTTACCAAGCCGCTCAAGCCAAGTACGAGCAAGACAAGGCGGCTTACGATAAGGCGGTAGCCGCTAAGACAGCCGCGGAAGCGCAAAACACGCAAACGCAGGCAGATAACGCTGCAGCGCAATCCGCTTACGAACAAGCACAAACTGCTTACCAAACAGCACAAGCCAAGTACGAGCAAGACAAGGCTGCCTATGATCAGGCGGTAGCGGATAAAGCCGCCGCGGAAGTACAAAACCGCCAAATCCAAACGGATAACGCTGCAGCTCAGACTGCTTATGAGCAAGCGCAAGCTGCTTACCAAGCAGCTCAAGCTCGGTACGAGCAAGATAAGGCTGCCTATGATCAGGCGGTGGCGGATAAAGCCGCCGCGGAAGCACAAAACCGCCAAGTTCAATCAGACAACGCCGCCGCGCAATCTGCCTACGAACAAGCACAGGCTGCTTACCAAGCAGCTCAAGCCAAGTACGAACAAGACAAGGCTGCTTATAATAAGGCCGTGGCGGACAAGGCCGCCGCAGAAGCGCACAATCACCAAATCCAAACGGATAATGCAGCGGCTCAAAGAGCTTACGAACAAGCGCAGGCCGCCTACCAAGCAGCTCAAGCCAAGTACGAACAAGACAAGGCTGCCTATGATAAGGCGGTAGCTGCTAAGGCAGCTGCGGAAGTGCACAACCGCCAAATCCAAACGGATAACGCTGCCGCACAGGCTGCTTATGAACAAGCGCAAACAGCTTATCAAGCCGCGCAGGCTCAGTATGAACAAGACAAGGCGGCTTATGATAAAGCGGTAGCGGATAAGACCGCCGCGGAAGTGCACAACCGCCAAGTTCAATCAGACAACGCCGCCGCGCAATCCGCCTATGAGCAAGCGCAAACAGCTTATCAAGCCGCGCAGGCTCAATATGAACAAGACAAAGCGGCTTATGATAAGGCTGTAGCAGACAAGGCAGCCGCGGAAGTGCACAACCGCCAAGTCCAAACGGACAACGCCGCCGCGCAATCCGCCTATGAACAAGCGCAAACAGCTTATCAAGCCGCGCAGGCTCAATATGAACAAGACAAAGCGGCTTACGATAAGGCAGTAGCTGCTAAGGCAGCTGCAGAATCGCACAACCGCCAAATCCAAGCTGATAATACCGCAGCGCAAACTGCCTACGAACAAGCGCAAACAGCTTATCAAGCCGCGCAGGCTCAGTATGAACAAGACAAAGCGGCTTATGATAAGGCTGTAGCAGACAAGGCAGCCGCAGAAGCACAAAACCAACAGATTCAATCCGATAACGCCGCCGCGCAATCCGCCTATGAAAAGGCTGTTTCTGCCTATGAGGCTACTAAAGCGCAGTATCAAAAAGATCTTGCGGCTTATAATCAAGCGCTTGCTGCTAAAGCCGCTGCAGAAGCAACGAATGCTCAAATCACAGCAGAAAATCAGGCAGCAAGGGATGCCTATAATACAGCTAAAGCGGAGTATGATGTTAAAAAGGCCGAGTATGATCAGGCTAAAGCTAAGTATGATGCTGATAAGGCTGAATTTGATGCTAAAACAGCTGAAAAAGCGGCAGCGGACAAGGCTAATGTTGAAGCTGAAGCCAAATATAATACTGACAAGGCTCAGTTTGAAAAGGACACTATTGATTATAATACCAAGCTTTTAGAGTATGAGACTGCTTTGAAACAGTATGAGAATGCTAAAGAAGCTTACGATAAGTTTTTAGCTGATACTGGCCTAACTCAAGTTCAAGCGACTCAAGAGCTGACCTTCTTACGTGAGCCTAGTGCCACTCATAAAATTGATGGTATTAGTGCCTATGTGACTCGGGATGCCCAACAGCGCTTGGCTAATGATGGTGGAGTTAAACAGTACGAATCTAACAAACTTCAAGCAGGTGACGTTGTTAGTACAAGTCCTTATGCCAATAACGAAGCTGAATGGTTAAACATTAAAGTTGGGGATAAGTTCTCTGTCACCTACGATGGTCTCTCTAAGTCTAAGATGATTGTTGATGGTGTCGAGCGTGACATCAGTCGCGTCATCTATCGCTATGAAATTCTCAACCTGCCATCATACGATGGCAAAGGAATTGCTAAAGTGGATGCTGATCCGACCATTACTCTAACAGTCGGAGCGTCAACCGATAAGCCAGGAGAGTCGATTAAGGTTGCAGTAGATATTGAGTTCTACGATAACAATGGTCAGATGTATGATCTCTCTCAGCGCAAGGCTATCGTTGCATTGAACTCTCTCAACCACTGGAAGGGAGCTGCTTATGCCAATGGCTCTGATAAACCGCGTGAACTCGTTGTAGAAGCCAAGGATGTTGATGGCAATACGGTTCGCGGCACCTGGAATCCTTATGCGGATGGCAGTTCACCAAATCTTAATAATGGTGCCCCAGTTATCAAGTCAGGTTATGCTGATTTTGGCGGCAAGACGGTTAATATTTCAGAGTCTAATCCACTTAAGATTATTGCCCAGAAAGCTGGCTGGAATGGACAAGGCTGGGCTGTCGAAAAAGAAACGACTGTATTTGGAAATTCTGTCTATGCTTCAGGTGGCGGAAATGGCCATTCAACAGGTCTTGAGGAATACAAATTTGGGGATCAGGATGACATTCTTGGGACCTACGTGGTTGATCAGGCGACAGGATTGATTAGCTTTACCCCTAAGAAGAAATTCCAAACGATCGAGCATCAAGAGTTTGTTAATATTGGAAATAAAGAATTTATCGCTATTCCAAACTCAAGTGTTACCTATAATCCTGCCACTAAGGAAGTAACATCAGAAAAAGATAACCAGTATATTGAAAATGGTGCTGTCTTTAATGGTGAAACGACACCTACCTTACGTGGTTGGGACGATGCAGATTCGCCTTACCTCTACTATGGTGGTGCAGGAGTTAAGATGACTGATGGTCATCTGGTCTTTACAGCAGCAGGCGCCAATGCAGAAGCTCAACCGACCGTTTACTGGTTCGCGATTAACTCAAATGTCGGTTTCCCTAAGGATCCAGGAGAAGAGCCAAAGGCACCAGAAAAACCAACGCCCCCAGCTCCGCCAACGCCAAAAATAGTTGATGTACCGACGCCACCGACAGAGCCAACAGCGCCAACGCCGCCGGCGGAACCAAGGGATAAACCAACTGTTACAGTTCCCGATGTGCCGACGCCTCCAGTAGAGCCGACCCCACCAACACCAGTGATTCCAACACCGAAGTTGGATCTTCCACCAGTGCCAGACGAGCCGACTCCACCGACTCCACCGAGTGCACCAGACGTGAAGCCAATGGTAGATGTGCCATCAGTGCCAGACGAGCCCACGCCGCCGACGCCCCCGGCAGCACCAGACGTGAAGCCAATGGTAGATGTGCCATCAGTGCCAGACGAACCAACCCCGCCGACCCCGCCAACAGCACCAGACGTGAAGCCGATGGTAGATGTGCCATCAGTACCGGATGAGCCCACACCACCGACGCCCCCGGCAGCACCAGACGTGAAGCCGATGGTAGATGTGCCATCAGTGCCAGACGAACCAACTGCACCGACTCCACCAAGCGCGCCAGACGTGAAGCCAGAGGTAGACGTTCCGTCTGTCCCAGATGAACCCACGCCACCGACGCCACCAGCAGCACCAGACGTGAAGCCGATGGTAGATGTGCCATCAGTGCCAGACGAACCAACTGCACCGACGCCACCAAGCGCACCAGACGTGAAGCCAGAGGTAGACGTTCCGTCTGTCCCAGATAATCCCATGCCACCGACGCCCCCAACGGCGCCAGATGTGAAGCCGATGGTAGACGTTCCGTCTGTGCCAGACGAGCCGACGCCACCGACGCCGCCGAGCGCACCAGAAATGAAGCCGATGGTAGATGTGCCATCAGTGCCAGACGAGCCGACGCCGCCGACCCCGCCAACGCCACCAAAATACGACATTGTAGAAGTACCGGCTGATCCAGGTTCAGAGCCCACCCCTCCAACCCCACCAGCAGAACCAAACTACAAACCAACTGTAGACATTCCAGAAATACCAGAGTCTCCGGAACGCAAACAAATTTCTGTGAAATGGCACAAAAATTTGATAGTTGAAACATTCAAGGATCCTAAACCAGAAAAACCGGCGCCTAAGGAACCTGTCATTCCTGTAAAAGCGGCTGATCCGGCCCCAGCATCTGTGACATCTGAAAAGACGCTGCCACAGACTGGTGATAGCAATAGCTATGGACTGGCTGTCTTTGGTATAGGTATGACAGCCTTTGCGGCTGCAACCCTGCTTGGTTCATTGAAAAAGCGTGAGGAAGATTAAGCCTGAACAAATTTTAGATAAGATTTTCCAATAGACTTGTTCGGTAACCCAAAATGGTATGCTAGTGTCATGAAAACTGGATACGAAAAGTCCTGAAATTTTACTCAGAACATTTAAAATGGTTAAACTGAGCTGAATGGTGGCCTTATCAATTATAAAATGCCTTAGTTTTTGAACAAGTCTAATAAAAAACGATAAAAGAGAGGGTTGAAGTCCTCTCTTTTACAATAGATGAAAGCATTAATTTCTTTTCAGGTTTTTCTTCCATTTTTTCCAAATAGTGCTAAAATGTAGGTGTAATTAGAAAGAAGGCGGTTACATGAGTGACCAATCGTATAACTATCAAAGTCTCTCGACGGAAGAGCTTTACCAAAGCTTAGCGACCCGGCAAACAGGACTTTATAATGAAGAGGTCAGCCAAAGGCAAAGCCAATACGGCAAAAACCTTTTGGCCAGCGGCAAGCAGGAATCCAAGCTGCTTAAGTTTCTCAAGAATTTCACCAGTCTAATGGCCATCCTCCTCTGGGTGGGCGGTCTGGTGGCCATTCTCTCAGGAACCTTTGAGCTGGGAATTGCTATTTGGTTAGTCAATGTTATCAATGGTGTCTTTAGTTTCATCCAAGAAAATCGAGCTCAAAAAGCAACTGAAGCTCTGAAAAATATGCTGCCTTCCTATGCTCGAGTTGTCCGTGATGGGATTGAGCAAAAGATTCTGGCTGAGGATCTGGTGCCAGGTGACATTCTCCTAATTGAAGAAGGGGATAAGATTTCGGCCGATGCTCGAATCATCCTCTCAACTGATCTGCAGGTCAACCAGTCAGCCCTGACAGGGGAATCCAATCCCGTCCGCAAGAATGCCAAGGTTGTTACCGATAGTGATGTCACAGCTCTAGAAGCTGACAATCTAGTTTTTGCAGGAACGACAGTTGCCAATGGTTCGGCCCGAGTTGCGGTCACCAAGATTGCCATGCAGACGGAATTTGGTAAAATTGCTGACTTGACCCAGACAGTGGCTGATGAAAAGAGCCCTCTGTAAAAGGAAGTGGATCGTCTGACCAAACAGATTTCCCTCATTGCCATGAGTGTTGGTATTTTCTTCTTTATCGCCTCTGTCTTCTTTGTCAAAGAGCCTATGGCTAAAGCCTTTATCTTCTCTTTGGGCATGATTGTCGCCTTCATTCCGGAAGGCCTCTTGCCCACTATTACCTTATCCTTAGCTATGGCCGTACAAAGAATGGCTAAGCAGAATGCCCTGGTCAAGAAGCTCTCATCTGTTGAAACACTGGGAGAAACCTCGGTCATCTGTTCAGATAAGACGGGGACTTTAACCAAAAATGAAATGACTGTCCACAACCTCTGGACCCTTAAGAAAGAGTATAAATTAACAGGTCTGGGCTATGCGCCCGTTGGTCAGGTTCTCCTTCATGGTCAAGAGGTTAGAGCAGCACAAGACACCGACCTCAATTGGCTCCTGCGAGGCGCAACTCTCTGCAGTAATGCTAAAATCAGCAACCCCAATGCTGATAATCCTAACTATACGGTTCTGGGGGATCCAACGGAAGCCTGCTTGGAAGTGGCTGCTCAAAAGGCTGGGATTGATTTATCGGACAATGAATCCGAAAATTATCGGATTAAGGAACTCCCTTTTGATTCAGATCGCAAGCGGATGACCACCTTTAACCATCTTGCAGAGGCTATTGATGGCAAGGCGACAGCCTCCTTTACCAAGGGGGCGCCAAAAGAAATCTTAGAACTCAGTCCCTATGTGCGTGAAAATGGTCAGATTAGAGTGTTGGGCCAGCGGGAAAAATCAACCATCCTGAGAGCCAACGATGCCTATGCGCAAAAAGGTCTGAGGGTCTTGGCCCTAGCCTGTCGGCTTTATGATGACGAATCAAGCATTGCAGCTGCCACCATCGACACTACTGAAAAAGATATGATTTTCATGGGGCTCTTGGTCATGCAAGACCCTCCTCGTGAAGGCGTCAAAGAAGCTGTTGCCAAATGTCATGCGGCCGATATTCGGATTATCATGATGACAGGTGACTACGACCTGACCGCTGTCAGCATTGCTAAGAGCATCGGTATCGTTAAAACTGAACAACCGCGGGTTATCAGCGGTCGGATTTTAGCGGATATGTCCGATGCTGATCTGCAAGAAGCGCTCAAGGACGAAGTGATCTTTGCTCGGATTGCTCCGGAACAAAAATTCCGCATTGTCACTAACTTGCAAGCGCTGGGCCATGTTGTCGCCGTCACAGGAGACGGGGTCAATGATGCCCCTGCACTCAAAAAGGCTGATATCGGTGTAGCTATGGGGATTACCGGTACCGATGTGGCCAAGGAATCGGCGGATATGATTCTGACGGATGACCACTTCACCTCCATCGTTAGAGCCATTGAAGAAGGTCGAGCCATTTATAGTAACTTGCGCAAATTCCTCAGCTATATCTTTAATAGTAACACTTCTGAAGCGGTGCCATCGGCGGTCTTTCTCTTTTCTAAAGGTCTTGTCCCTCTGCCTTTGAGCGTTATGCAAATTCTAGCTATAGACCTAGGGAGTGATATGATGCCTGCCTTGGGATTGGGCGTTGAACAGCCGGAAG
The DNA here is from genome assembly GCF_000187975.2 of Streptococcus criceti HS-6. Taxonomy (NCBI): domain Bacteria; kingdom Bacillati; phylum Bacillota; class Bacilli; order Lactobacillales; family Streptococcaceae; genus Streptococcus; species Streptococcus criceti. The sequence continues at coordinate 1,844,048 of NZ_AEUV02000002.1, read as the reverse complement.
AAGGTATTATGAACCAGCCGCCCCGAGCCAAGACTGATCGCCTCATCAATCCTAAGATGCTAGTAAAATCCTTTCTCTGGTATGGTGGTATGGAGGCCCTAGTAGCGATGCTTGCCTTCTTTGCGGTTTTTGCCCTGCACGGTCAAAGTTTAACGGACCTGCCTGCAAGCGGAGAGCTCTACCGGGAAGCAACCACTATGACTCTGGGCGCTATCATCTTTTGCCAAATTGGTCAGGTGATGAACTGTCGGACCCAGAGTCAGTCCATTTTTAAGCGAGGTTTCTTTACTAACCGTACCATCAACTTGGGTCTGGCCCTCGAAATCCTCCTCTTTAGCCTTTTGGCTTATATTCCTTTCCTCAATGGTCTCTTTAACACTGCGCCAATCTCCAGCTTAGAATGGGGTATCCTCATACTCTGTCCAATTCCAATCTTCCTGATTGAAGAAATCAGAAAAGCTTGGCTGCGTCAAAGATACAGCACTCATTCTCAAAGAAAATCAAAATGAAACTAGGAGTAGGAGAAAAGCCGCAGGTAGTCTGTGGAAAATAAGTCAAGCCTAGTTTGTATCCTAAAGTGGAGCATGGCGAAGCCAACAGTGTAGCATTTTGAGTTTCAAAGGTGTTCATAAAGGCTTGTCCATAAAAAACGGCCCCGACTCCATCTGGAATCGGGGCTTCTTTAGTATCTATCTAAAGCGGAAGAAGGAACTAATCAGAATTAGTCTATGCGACTGGGATTGCCATCGGCATCGAAGTGATAGAGGGTACCATCAATAGTATAGTCTCCATTTTTAGCCTGCACGCCGTCTTTATCAAAATAGCGCTGGGTATTATCAATGGTTTGCCAGCCAGTCAGTGCTTGACCAGTTTCCCTGTCAAAGTAATACCAGTTGCCCCCTATTTCTTTATATTGGCTGGTGATAGGGTTACCGTCTTCATTAAAGTAGTAGGTCTTACCATCAATAGTCTGGCTGCTGTTGGTAATGGCAAAACCGTCCTGACCGAAGTAGTAGGTCTTACCATCGACTGTCACCAGTTTCTCTCTAATGGCATAACCCTCTTGGTCAAAATAGAGGTAACCGGTCTTAATATCGCCAAGGTGGGGCCGCAGTGGATGATAGTTAATGGAACCCCAATAAAGTTTGTTGCGCGCCAGCGTATGGTCATCATTGATTAAGATAGGATCAACATTAGCTGAAACATCGTCTAATTTAAGACCAGGGGTCAGCAATTCTCCCCGATAATCATAGGCCTTACCATCTTTGCCAATTTTAACGAGGAAATTATTATAATAAAGTCTTGAAAAATGGTATTCCTCGCCGTTGATATACTGAACGCCGCTGACCTTTTGGCCAGTTTTATCATCAATAAAGACGTGACCGTAACCATTGCTGGACATTTCAAAATGACCGGTGATGCTAGGGTGTTCTTCATTTTGCTTACCAGATGATGGATTGCCATCGGCATCGAAGTGATAGAGGGTACCATCAATAGTGTAATCGCCATTTTTGGCCTGTACGCCGTCTTTATCAAAATAGCGCTGGGTATTATCAATGATCTGCCAGCCGGTTAACATGTGACCTTCTTTGTTAAAATAGTACCAATTGCCCCCTATTTCTTTATATTGGCTGGTGATGGGATTACCGTCTTCATTAAAGTAGTAGGTCTTACCATCAATAGTCTGGCTGCTGTTGGTAATGGCAAAACCGTCTTGACTGAAGTAGTAGGTCTTACCGTCAACGGTTATTAACTTGTCTCTAACGGCATACCCCTCTTGGTCAAAATAGAGGTAGCCTGTTTTAATATCGCCAAGGTGGGGCCGCAGTGGATGATAGTTAATAGAACCCCAATAAAGTTTGTTGCGCGCCAGCGTATGGTCATCATTGATTAAGATAGGATCAACATAGCCTGAAACATCATCTAATGTAAGACCAGGGGTCAGCAATTCTCCTCGATAATCATAGGCTTTGCCATCTTTGCCAATTTTAACAAGGAAATTATTATAATAGATTTTTGAAAAATGATATTCCTCACCGTTGATATACTGAATACCGCTGACCTTCTGGCCAGTTTTATCATCAATAAAGACGTGACCGTAGCCATTGTCAGACCTTTCAAAATGGCCAGTGATGCTAGGGTGTTCTTCATTTTGGTTACCCGATGGATTGCCGTTATCGTCAAAATGATAGAGCAGGCCGTCGATTGTCTTATCAATGTTCTTAGCTTGGACACCATTATCGTCAAAGTAACGTTTGGTACCATCGATGGTTTGCCAAGATTTTAACGGCTGACCGTTATCTTTATCAAGATAGTACCAATTTCCATCGACTTCGGCATAAGCTCCCTTGACCTGAGAACCATCTGGCCTAAAGAAGTAGGTATTCCCTTGAAAAGTTCTCAATCCTGTCAGAAGTTGGCCAGTTTCATCAGCACAGTACCAAGTTGATCCATGGTCAGGTGTGAAGAATTGGTTTTCAACCAGTTGTCCATTATCTTGGAAATAATAGAGAAGACCATCAATCGTTTGGAAGCCGATTAGGTTTTGACCGTTGCTGTCACTGTAAAATTTACCGCTATCCCCTTTGTACCAGCCAGCGGCAGCAGGTGCTGTGATGGCCGTGTTCTCAGTATCCATTCGAGCGTTTTGGTCGAATGGAGAGTTCTCATTAACTGTTTCAGAACTGTTCTGATCTTTCTGATGTTTAGACAAGTCAGCGTCAGAATTGGCTTCTGAAATTTCTGAACTGTTAGAGTCTGAAACAGCTGCCGCCCCGGTATTAGCATCAACTGTAGAGCTTTCAGCGCTCTTGTCGGTAACTTCTTGTTGCTCTCCCTCGGCAGAAGCAGACTGAGCACCTTCTGGAACAGTATTTTCAATACCTCCTTGCACCTGAGACTTAGCCTCAGGTGCTGCTGTCGTTTCAGCAGTTTTACCATCAGTGATGGAACTAGTTTCAGTCGCTTCAGCAAGATTTTCGTCTCTCGCTTGATTGCTTGGAACAGAATTGCTTACAGGAGCTGTCGCTTGATCTGCACTGACTCTCACAGCTCCCAGACCAGTCAGCATCACTACCATCGTTGCGATGGCTACCCAGTGTTTTTTGACCTTGTGCATTTTTACACGTCGTTTGATTTCCATAGTTAGCCTCCTTCTAATGGCTGAAGAGAAAAGCTCTAACAGCATGTCTTATGTCCAACCAAGCTATCAGCAGCTTGGTTTATAAACATTAAAGCTTTCTCAAAATTATTATATCACTAGATGGAAACGTTTACAATAACAGTTAATAAGTTTTAGGCAGGACTGGTCCGTCTTCAAATTTGGGGACTGATGATAAAGAAAATTTTAACAAAAATAGTAGGAACTCATGTTTGAATAGGTGCTGGGAGGCATAGCCTCCTTTAGGCGAGGCTATACCATACAGTAACCTAACGTTTTTCTGCAATATAAGTTGCCATACTATCTGCAATGTACGCATTTTGTACTATTGAATCTTCCCGATTGTCCTTATTTTTATGGGACCCACCCTCGATCATCAGGTCACTGGTGTTGCTATTTTATCAAGGGGTGAAGAGTGGCGGCAATAAATACTCAGTAAATTGTCAGAAAACTATTTTTGCTGTTGAAATTGTCAGAATTTTTTGCTATACTAACCTATAATACGAAAAACGATGAGAGAACAAGCGCTAAATCAACTGACAGAGAGTGCCGTTGCTGAGAAAGGCATCTGGATTTGGCCACACAGTCTTGAGCGCAGGTGCGAACGCTAACAGTAGTGCCTGACGGGTGGTTCCGTTAAAAGCCAGAAGTCTTTGACTTCACGAGGGAAGACAGGTGACTGTTTTTCGAATTAAGGTGGAACCACGTTGCGACGTCCTTGCAAAATTTTTTTTGCGAGGGCTTTTTATTAATCCAAAATTGAATGAGTCCCATTAACATAAGGAGGTTTTTATGATCAGAGGTCTGAGAGAGATTGAACCCTATGTGGCTGGCAGTCAGCCTCAAGGCAAACGAATCATTAAGCTGAATACCAATGAAAATGCCTACCCACCTAGTCCTAAGGTGGCGGATGCTTTGAAGGCATTTGACAGCGCCGATTTGCGCAAATATTCCACACTCACTCAAGAAGAACTGCGTCAGTCCTTGTCTGCTCATTTAGGAGTGGCAGCTGATCAAATTATCCTCGGTAACGGTTCCGATGATATCCTTTCCATGGCTTTTTTGGCTTTCTTTAACAATGATGAACCAATTTTATTTCCAGATTTAACATACGGTTTTTATAAGGTTTGGGCCAACTTATATGATATTGCCTATCGTGAGGTGCCGCTGACCAGTCAATTTGAAATAGCCCCATCAGATTACCAGACATTAAACGGCGGTCTTGTTGTCGCTAATCCAAATGCCCCCACAGGTATTTATAAGCCTTTGGATGAACTGGAAAAGATCATTCAGGCAAATCAGGATGTCGTTGTTATTATTGACGAGGCCTACATTAACTTCGGTGGTAAGACCGCCCTGCCTCTGCTGGAAAAATACAAAAACGTTTTTATCACGCGCACCTTTTCTAAAGATGCTTCTCTGGCAGGTTTGCGCGTGGGCTATGGTGTTGGCAGCCCAGAGTTGATTAAAGTCATTGAAGCTGTCAAAAACTCTCTCAACCCTTATGCCGTTGACAGCATAGCAGAAAAATTAGCTTTGGCAGCTGTCGATGACTGGGATTACTACAGCAATAACTGTCAAAAAATTATGGAGATCCGTGACTGGTTTACCAAAGAACTCGCGGCCATAGGTTTTGAGGTCTTACCGAGCTCGGCCAACTTTGTCTTGGTCAAACCGACTCTAGCAGCTCAGGAACTCTTTCAGTATTTACAGACTAAGAATATCTATGTCCGTTATTTCCCTAGAGTAGAAAGAATTAAGGATTATCTACGTATCTCGATTGGCCGACAGGAAGAAATGGAGAAAGTCATAATGATCATTCAAGAGGTAGTTTCATGAAAAAAACAACATTACCAGTAGGCATGCATGACAAATTATTCAAGAAGGCTGCGACTATGTATCGCTTAGAACGTGATATTAGTGATTTATTGATAGAGCGACAGTTCAGGCGCATTGAAACGCCGACCTTGGAGCACACAGAAGTGTTTGGCGATGAGCTGAAAAAGACTCATTATCATCTCTTCGATAAGTCGGGAGATTTACTTAGCCTGCGGCCGGATATTACCAGCCAAATTGGCCGAGTTATAGCCTCGACTCAAGTAGAGACACCGATTAAATTTTCTTATTCCGGAAAGGTCTTTCACTATAATGAAGAGCTGCGCGGCCTGCTCAATGAGCACACTCAGGCTGGTGTGGAAATTGTTGGCTATCCGGCCGATAAGGCGCTCAAAGAAGCGGTCTTATCAGCTAAGTCAGCTTTGGACGTAGCTGGGGTTAAGGTCTATCAGTTCGAGTTTTCCCATGCAGCTATCTTGCAAACCATCTATGATGAGTTGGACTTGGATGACATCAGTCAGCATCAATTGGAAGGAGCCATTATTGATAAAAATATCACAGCTCTCCATACCTTTACTGAAAAACATCCTAGTAAATTTGACACCTTTATTGAGGCTCTGCCTTTCTTATTTGGTGAAAGTCATGATGTGCTGACTCAAGCTCGGGCTTTGGTTAAAGACAGAAGAATTTTAAAAGCTCTTGATAATTTAGAAGACCTGCTGGGAGACATCTATCGCTTTTTGCCTCAGACAACAATTGACCTTGCACAGGTTCCTTCCCTGCCTTACTATACCGGTATGATGTTCAAGGTTTTTGGTGAAAATGTTCCAGATGCCTTTGTATCAGGTGGCCGTTATGACAAATTATTTGAACGTTTTGGAGCAACAGAGCTGACAGCTGTTGGCTGGGCAGTCGATTTAGACAGTATCTATCAGGCCATCCATGATAACTTGGAAAGGGGTACTCTACGATGACAGAACAATTAACAATAGCGCTTACGAAGGGGCGAATTGAAAAAGGTACGGTTAACCTTTTGGAACAGGCAGGCTTTGACATGACATTTATGGCTGATAAGGGGCGCAGTCTCATTTTTGAAAGTCCTGATAAAGGTTTTCGCTTCCTATTAGTCAAGGCACCGGATGTCACTACTTACGTTCACCATGGTGTTGCTGATATTGGAGTAGTGGGCAAGGATGTACTTATGGAGCATCCGACAGGCTATCTGGAAATGTTGGATTTGAATATTGGCCTCTGTAAATTTGCTGTGGCTTCCATTCCTAGCTTTAATCCAAGAGACCATAAGCGTAAGCGTATTGCAACGAAGTATCCTACAGTTGCCACTAATTTTTATAATCAAAAAGGAGAGGATGTTGAAATCATCTCCATTCAAGGAAGTGTTGAAATTGCTCCTGTCATCGGTTTAGCTGATGCCATTGTTGATATTGTCGAAACGGGCAACACCTTAAAGGCCAATGGCTTAGAAGTATTTGAAGATATCTGTCGTATCTCAGCCAGAATGATTGTCAACAAGGCTGCCCTTAAAAATAATCCCCAAATACTGCCTTTCATTAAAAAAATTGAAGCGATTGTTGGAGACGAGGAGGTACCTTTTCAATGAAACGTCTAACAGGAACTAACGAAGCCATATCTAAGATTCTCTATCAAGAACAGTTGGAGCTGAGTCAGCAAAACCTCGATGTTGAGGAAACTGTCCGCGCTATTATTGAGGATGTGAAAAATCGCGGTGATGAAGCATTGCGTGAGTATTCTGCAACCTTTGATAAGATTGAACTCACCGACTTCGAAGTCAAGCAGGAGCTGATTGAGCAGGCTTTTGCAGAGGTTGATAAGGATGTTCTGACAGCTCTTGAAAATGCCAAGTCTAATATTGAATCTTACCACCGCCAGCAGCTGGAGACGGGCTTTGAAGACCAGCCATCAAGCGGTGTCCTTCGCGGCCAGATTATCCGTCCGATTGAGCGTGTGGGCGTCTATGTACCGGGAGGGACAGCAGCCTATCCGTCCTCAGTCCTCATGAATGTCATTCCGGCTAAAATCGCTGGTGTCAAGGAAATCATTATGATCACGCCGCCGCAAGAGCACTTTGTTCCAGCAATCCTAGTAGCGGCTAAATTGGCCGGAGTTGATAAAATTTATCAAATCGGCGGTGCCCAAGGCGTTGCTGCCCTGGCTTACGGCACTCAAACCATTCCAAAAGTGGATAAGGTTACAGGTCCTGGTAATATCTTTGTGGCAACGGCTAAGAAACAGGTTTACGGTATTGTCGGAATTGATATGATTGCTGGTCCTTCAGAAATTGGTGTTATCGCTGACAGTACAGCTAACCCAGCTTACGTAGCGGCAGACTTGCTCTCACAGGCCGAACACGATGTTCGAGCGCGGGCGATTTTGGTAACGGATTCTGAAGAACTGGCTGATGCGGTTGAAGCAGAAATTGAAGCGCAGCTGAAGCGGTTACCCCGCGAGGCCATTGCCCGTCCGTCTATCGAAAATAATGGACGCATTATCATCGCAGCCAATACTGCGGATATGTTTGACCTTATGAACAAGGTGGCGCCTGAGCACTTGGAAATTGCTATGGAGAATGCCTATGACTACCTAGATCAGGTCGAAAATGCTGGTTCTGTCTTTTTAGGACACTATACGAGCGAACCGATTGGTGATTATTATGCTGGTGCTAATCATATCCTACCGACCACAGCAACCAGCCGCTTCTCATCTGCTCTGGGAGTGCATGACTTCGTCAAACGCATCCAGTATACCCAGTACAGTAAGGCAGCGGTCAACAGCGCAGAAAAAGATATTACAACTTTGGCCTATGCTGAAGGCCTGCAAGCCCATGCCAGAGCCATCGAGGTGAGAAATGACCAAAATTAAAGGACTGTTAGTCATGGACGTGGATTCAACCCTCGTTCAGGAAGAAGTGATTGATTTGCTGGGAGAAGAAGCAGGTGTTGGCGCCCAAGTTGCGGAGATCACCGAGCGCGCTATGAGAGGAGAACTTGATTTCAAGCAGGCGTTGCAAGAGCGGGTGACTGCACTAAAAGGTTTGCCAGAGACCATTTTTGACCAAGTCTATCAGCGTATTCACTTTAATAAGGGAGCTAGGGAATTGGTAGCTGAACTTCATGCGCGTGGCTATAAGGTCGGTTTGGTATCCGGTGGCTTCCATGAAACAGTTGATCGTTTAGCTACAGAAGTTGGTATTGACTATGTCAAAGCTAACCATTTGGAGGTGGCAGACGGTATCCTGACGGGTCGAACCTATGGCGAGATTGTCACCAAAGATATTAAGTTCCAAAAACTCTGCGACTGGGCGGCTGAAAATAATCTTGAACTCAGCCAAACTATTGCCATGGGAGATGGTGCCAATGACCTCCCCATGATACAGGCAGCGGGTATAGGTATCGCTTTTTGTGCCAAACCAATTGTACGCGAGCAAGCACCTTACCAAATCAATGAAGCTGATTTGTACAAGGTGATTGAGATACTGGATGAGGTACAGTAATGAAAATAGCTATTATTCAAGGCTCTACACAAGTTGATAAAAATAAGACTCTGGTTAGAATTACCAAAAAGGTTGTGGTACCCTTGGGGCACGAAGTCATCAATTTTGGTGTTTTTGAAGAGGAAGAGAATTATTCATACACAGAGGTTGCCTTACTGATTTCTCTGTTGCTGTCAAGCCGAGCAGTGGATTTTGTGATAACGGGGTGCTCGTCTGGACAGGGGATGGCTCTGGCTTGTAATACCTTACCAAACGTACTCTGTGGCTTTGTTCAGAACCCGCAAGATGCTTTCCTATTTGGCCGCATCAATGATGGCAATGCCGTTTCCTTTTCCTTAGGACTTGGTTATGGCTGGCTGGGAGAATTAAACTTAGAATACTGCATGGAAAAATTATTTGATGGGGGCTTTGGCATCGGGTATCCACCAGAAGTTGCTGAGCGCAAAATTACAGAAACCAAGCGGGTCAAGCTCTTTAATGAACGCGCTAAGAAAAGCATGGGAGAGTTACTGGAGTCTTTAGATGAGGTATTTTTGGCCAAGGTTCTTTCTAAACAAGACCTTATTGATTATATTTTTGAAAATGGTCAAGACCAATCCTTGAATCAAACACTTAAACAGTTACATTAGGAGAATAACATGAGACAAGCAAGCATCGAACGCAATACCTTTGAAACAAAAATCAAACTCAGTTTGAATTTGGATGCGCAGGAGCCCGTTGACATTGATACGGGTGTAGGATTTTTCGACCACATGCTGACGCTTTTTGCCCGTCATGGACGGATGTCCTTGGTGGTCAAGGCGGATGGCGACCTCCATGTGGACAGTCATCACACAGTTGAAGATGTGGGGATCGTCCTTGGTCAAGCCCTTAAAGAAGCACTGGGTGATAAGGCTGGTATCAATCGTTATGGGACCAGCTTTGTGCCTATGGATGAAACACTAGGCATGGCCAGTCTTGACTTGTCAGGACGCAGCTACTTGGTTTTTGATTGTAGTTTTGATAATCCAAGACTGGGAAATTTTGATACCGAATTGGTCGAGGAATTCTTTCAAGCTTTAGCTTTTAATGTTCAGATGAACCTACACCTTAAGATTTTACACGGAAAGAATACTCACCACAAGGCAGAAAGTCTTTTCAAAGCAACAGGACGGGCGCTGCGTGAGGCCATTACGCTCAATCCTGAAATTAAGGGTGTCAACTCAACTAAAGGACTCTTGTGATATGAAAATTATTGTTATTGATTACGATGCCGGTAATACAGCTAATGTCTTGCGGGCCCTGTCTAAAATTGGTGTCGAAGCTGAGCTATCGGCCAATCCGGTCAAGATTTTAGCAGCAGACGGCCTGATTTTACCGGGAGTTGGAGCCTACCCTGCAGCAATGACAGAGCTGGAAAAACGGGGCTTAGTCACTGCTATCAAGGAAACTGTTGCCAAGGGCACCCCGTTATTGGGCATTTGTCTGGGTATGCAATTACTGACCGAAACAGGCGTGGAGCATACCGAGACAGCTGGTTTAGGCTTTATTCCAGGAATCTGTCGAGCGATTCCTGCTCAGGCGGGATTCCCAGTTCCTCATATAGGCTGGAATGATTTACAGGTTCGGCAAGAGTCACCACTGACAGTCGGTTTACAAGACCAAGCGGTCTATTTTGTACACAGCTATTTCACTGATGTGCCTAAAGAGTACGTTGATGTGACAGCTGATTATAGTATTGCAATACCAGCTATGATTCACAAAGATAATATCTACGGCGCTCAATTCCATCCTGAAAAATCGGGTGCTGTAGGACTTGGTATTCTCAAACGATTTGCAGAATTGTGTGAGTAGCGACCAACTAAAGAAGGAAAGGAAGGTTCAGTGAGAAAGCAAGTCAGTTTTTTTGAACTGAACCCGAGCTAAAAGCGTCGGAAAAAAGATAAACTGCTTTATGTGCAAGCACATAGCGTTGGTTTCTTATTTTTCTCTAGCTTTCTTAATGCTCTTGGTATTTTATAATGCAAATATTACCTGCTATTGATATTAAAGATGGACAAGCCGTTCGCCTGTTTAAGGGGGACTTTAACCAGAAAACAGTGGTCAACCCCGATGTGTTGGGGCAGGCACGGATTTTTGCAGATGCGGGCATCCAGTTTGTCCATGTGGTGGACCTAGATGGCGCTCTGGACGGTCGTGCCACTAACCGCGATTTGATTGCGGCGCTTAAGGTTGCGACAGGCCTAGGCGTTGAGGTCGGCGGCGGCATTCGCACGCTGGAGCAGATTGCGGACTACCTTGCAGTGGGGATTGATCGTGTTATCATCGGTTCTATGGCAGTCAAAAATCCTGACTTCGTCAAAGCTGCGCTGGAGCAATTTGGAGCGGATAGGATTGTGGTTGGCATTGATGCTAAAAATGGCTATGTGGCGACCGAAGGCTGGCTCGAGACCAGCACCGTGGACTACATCAGCTTGGCTAAGGAAATGGAAAAAATGGGTGTCAAGCTCTTTGTTTACACGGATGTTGACCGCGATGGCACGCTGACGGGTCCTAATTTTGGCCATTATCGGCAATTAGTAACCCAACTGACGACCGCTCAGGTCATTGCTTCCGGCGGCATCGCTGAGCTATCGGATTTGACTAAACTAAAAGAGCTGGGGGTGGCAGGCATTATTGTTGGCAAGGCCTACTATAGCGGCAATATCAGCTTGGAGGAACTCAAAGAATTGGAGGAGTGAGATGCTGAAAAAACGGATTATTCCTTGTTTGGATGTCAAGGACGGACGTGTTGTTAAAGGGATTAATTTTGTCAATCTGACGGATGTCGGCGATCCTGTTGACTCGGCGCGTGCTTACTATGAGGCAGGCTGTGATGAACTGGTCTTTCTGGACATTACGGCGACCCATGAGGAGCGCGATACAACCGTTGACATGGTGCGCCGTGTCGCCGATCAGGTCTTTATCCCCTTTACAGTCGGCGGCGGTATCCGCACCAGCGATGACATGAACAAAATGCTCAAAGCAGGTGCGGACAAGGTTGCTGTCAATTCATCTGCTCTGGCTAATCCCCAGCTCATCAGGGAATGTGCTGAAAAATTTGGCAGTCAGTGTGTCGTGGCAGCCGTTGACGCCCGTAAAGAAGCCGACGGGACCTGGCATGTTTATGTGGCCGGTGGTCGCAAAGATACCGGCAGGGATTTGATTGACTGGGTCAAAGAAGCGGTTAGTTTGGGGGCGGGTGAAATTCTCCTCACCTCGATGGATAAGGATGGCACAAAATCTGGTTTTGATTTAGACATGCTCAATGCTGCGGCTAGCGTCGTCGATGTCCCTATTATCGCCTCAGGCGGTGCAGGCAGCAGTGACCACATAATAGAAGTCTTCCAAAAGACCTCAGCAACTGGCGCTTTAGCGGCTTCGATTTTCCATTATGGAGAAGTAGCTATCGTCGACACAAAAAAAGCCATGGCAAACGCGGGAATTGAGGTGCGCTTATGACGGATATCAAACTTGATTTTGCTAAGCAAGATGGGCTGATCCCTGTCATTGTTACAGATTATCAGACAAAGGAAGTGCTCATGCTGGCTTATATGAATGAAGAATCCTATCAATTGACCTTGAAAACCAATCAAATGCATTATTGGAGCCGCTCGAGACAGGAACTATGGCACAAGGGGGCAACTTCTGGGCACTACCAGTATGTCAAATCCATTGCAACCGATTGTGACCGCGATACCCTGCTCATCGCAGTTGAGCAAGTCGGTGCTGCCTGTCACACCGGAGCTTATTCTTGTTTTTTTAATGAAATTTATTCTGAAGATTAGAGAGGAACTATAATATGCTAGAAACACTGTACAAAGAAGCACTAGATCGTAAGCAAAACCCTAAAGAAGGCTCTTACACCAATTATCTTTTTGATAAGGGGTTGGACAAGATTCTCAAAAAAGTCGGTGAAGAAGCGACAGAAGTTGTTATTGCTGCCAAAAATGCAGATAAGGACGAAATCGCCAACGAAACAGCAGATGTCCTCTACCATTTAGCTGTTATGCTGGTCGAAAGCGGTGTTACCCCAGAGGATATCGAAACTGTTCTCAAATCCCGCCAAGGCAAACAAAGCAGAATCCATGACCGCAGAGAAGTAACAGACTATTAAAAGAGAGTAGGCTTGTTCAGTAATCAAAACTGGTATGCTAAACTCATTAAAACCGTATACGAAAGGCCCTAAAACTTGACTCAGAATATTTAAAATAGTTAAACTGAGTTGATTTGTGACATTATCAATTATGAATGCCTTAGTTTTCGAACAAGTCTAGTAGTCAATGGGATTTCCAAGAATTAGATACTTGTCTTTAGTTCTGCAATATTTTTAATGAATTATTGTGCTTGCCTTTTCTGTGTGTGAGGTTAACAGATTATTCAATCAAATAGAACGTAATCTATCTATATGTAAACTTAAGATAAAAAAGTAGTCGAGTTTCCAAACTCGACTACTTTTACTTTATGCTTTAACTTATTTAGAATCTGAAGAGCTGGAGCCGCTAGAACTGTCAGTTCCATGAATTTCTGCATAGGACTTAGCCTCATAGAGATCTTCTGATGTTTCGTTACCGCGTTGATGGAAGAGACTGGTTGACTTGTCCCCCTTCTTCTCATTAATCTTTTTGAGCTGGGTCATTGATTTTGTGTAGGAATAGTCACTGGCATCTGCTGGTTTTAGACCAGGAATATCAGCAAAGCGTAGCAGATCCCCAGTTTGTACCTTATCACTGTAGGATAGCTGATCGGCAGCAGCGTCACGATATTTTTCGAGCTCAGCTTTGGTCTGCTCGTTTGGTTCAGTGATTTCTTGTCCATTTTGTGTGTAGTAGGTCTTGCCCCCATAGCTGGTGTAGGTTGGGGTAAGGTAATAACCTGATGTCCGCAGGGGAACGAAATTATCATTCTTAGGTGACAGTAGGTCTTGTCCCATTTGAACGTAATCTTTAGTATCGATTCCTAGCAGATGGAGCAGGGTCGGAAGAGAGTCAATCTCACCGCCGTAGGTATCGCTGATAAAGCCATCGGTATAACCCGGAATGTTGATAATATAAGGAACCTTTTGCATCATGGCATTGTCATAATCAGACCAGGTTTCAGAATCCTTACCCAGCAGCGGAGCTAAACTGGTATTGCGATCGTTGGAAATACCATAGTGATCCCCATAGAGGAGAATGATAGACTTATCATAAAGGCCGCTAGCCTTGAGATAATCAAAGAAAGACTTGATGGCTGAATCCAAATAGTTAGCCGTTGAAAAATAGCCGTTGACCGTGTCATCCCCAGTATCAGCTAATGGGAAACCTAATTCATTCTTATCACCGTTGAGACTGGTGTAAGGATAGTGGTTTGATACAGTGATGAACTTGGTGTAGAAGGGTTGCTGCATTTGTTCCAGATATTTGATGGAGTCCTTAAAAAGATACTTATCATTGAGTCCATACTGGAAGGAGTTAGAATTATCCTGCTTTTCAAAATAGGTAGAATCGAAGAAGTAATTGTATCCCCATTGTTTATAGGTGTTATTACGATTCCAAAAACTTCCAGTATTACCGTGGAAGACAGCGCTGGAGTAACCGCCTTTTTGAGCTAGGATTGAAGGAGTAGCATAGGCAGTATTATCACCGCCATAGTTAACCATATAAGAACCGTTATTAAGACCATAGAGAGAGGTTTCCATCATGGTCTCAGCATCAGAAGTTTTACCGTTTTTAACTTGATTAAAGAAATTGGAGAAGGAAATCGAAGATTTGGAGTGGTAGAGAGAATTAAGGAATGGCGTAACTTCATATTCTTTATCGTCTGCCTTGAGCTTGTAGTCAATCAAAAATTGTTGGAAGCTTTCCAAGTGAATAACAATGACATTGCGTCCCTTGGCAATGCCGAAGTATTTGCTATCAGGGGCAGCATAATTTTTCTTGGCATAGTCTTGCACCTCTTTAAGGTCACCAGCTGTTGCAGCGCTTCTTTCCTTTTGTGCTTGGTAGGTTTGGTTGGCGCTGTAAGTCATAAAGGCTGGCAGGCCAATACCACGCACGACATAGTAGTTGGAGAAACCACGGGTCAGAAGCTGAGGCCGGATGGTTTCAGCAGCGAAGAGATTGGCTGAGAAGAAAAGGACCGACAGAGCAGTGACAGCAAAACTGGCCCGCTTATTGAAAAATCGTTTATCCGATTTGATTTTCTTAAAAGCTATCAAGAGAGCAAAGAAAACCACATCAACCAAGTAGAAGAGATCGGTTACTTCAAAGAGATTGGCAGCAGAGTCCCCCAAACCAGCAGCGGCCTTAGAACTGGCCAGCAAGGTATTCACGGTAATAAAATCGGTGAACTCTCTAAAATAGACAGAGTTCCCAATAATAAGGATATTTAAAACCAAATAGAGCAGGATTTCCAAGCTATAGAAAACCTTACTATTCTTGAAATAGAGGGGAAGTCCTAAGACCAAGAGCCCCAAGGGTAGTGGATTAAAAATCGCTACAATAGTCTGGGCAGTATCCTCCAGTTCCAGATTAAAATCAACACTATAGGCCCAGAGTGATTTTATCCAATAAAAAAAGAGAAGGACTAACACAAAACCGAGTCGTGTATTAATAATATTGCCCAAATTTTTTAAGGGACTTAAATACTTTTTCATTCCATATCCTCATTAATTTTAATTTCAAAAAAATCCAGTTTACATTATACCACAATTTAATTTTTAGGCAGGAAACGAGGTAGAAAGTTTCCTGAAATTTTGATACAATACTTAGTATGAATAAGCTTATTGTGGATGCCTTGGTTGAAAAGAAAATTAATCGTGGAATTCAGCTCCTTCAAGAACAGGATTTTAATGATTTTTCTATGACCGACCAAGTCCTTGGTCTTTATAATGCCAAGCAAAAATTTCTGGGAACGGCCTACCTTTCCAAACAAAATAAGGGAATTGGCTGGTTGGTCTCGCGAAAGAGCGTCCAATTAGATAAGACTTTCTTTGTCGACCTTTTTGAAAAAGCCCGAGCAAAACGGCAGATTTATGAAAATGATGACCTGACTACAGCTTACCGCCTCTTCAATCAGGACGGCGATAACTTTGGTGGAATCAGCATTGATCGCTATGGGGATTATGCCCTCTTCTCTTGGTATAACGCTTACCTTTATAGCTTAAAAGATAGTGTTGTGGCGGCCTTTCAAGAAGTCTATCCAGAGCTTGTTGGTGCTTACGAAAAGATTCGCTTTCAGGGGTTGGATTACCAGTCTGCCCACCTTTACGGTCAGGAGGCTCCTGATCGTTTGACTATTTTAGAAAATGGCGTTAGCTACAGCGTTTTTCTCAACGATGGTTTAATGACAGGGATTTTTCTGGACCAACGTGAAGTCAGAGCCAGTCTCACCAACGGTTTGGCCTTGGGGAAGACGGTTCTCAATACCTTTTCCTACACAGCTGCTTTTTCGGTAGCTGCTGCCATGGGAGGCGCAGTAGAAACAACCTCGGTTGACTTGGCCAAGCGGTCTCGCGAACTGTCGCAGGCGCATTTCCTAGCCAATGGTCTAGCTATGGATCAGCACAAGTTGGTTGTCATGGATATCTTTGACTATTATCGTTATGCCAAACGTAAGGGCTTGACTTATGATCTCATCGTCATCGATCCCCCCAGTTTTTCTCGCCATAAAAAACAGACTTTTTCGGTGGCAAAGGACTATCACAAGTTGATTTCCCAAGCTTTAGAAATTATCAAACCCGGCGGAATTCTTATCGCTTCTACCAATGCTTCCAACCTGTCGGTTGGACAATTCAAAAAGCAGTTGGAAAAAGGTTTTGCAGGTCA
Source organism: Streptococcus criceti HS-6 (assembly GCF_000187975.2). Classification (NCBI taxonomy): domain Bacteria; kingdom Bacillati; phylum Bacillota; class Bacilli; order Lactobacillales; family Streptococcaceae; genus Streptococcus; species Streptococcus criceti. The sequence goes on along the minus strand of NZ_AEUV02000002.1, from coordinate 1,827,697 downwards.
CAAACACCATTATCTCAATTTAAAGCAGTTGCCCGCTGATTTTGCGGTCAATCAAGCTGATCAAACAAGTAATTATTTAAAAGTATACACAATAAAGGTAGAGTAGTAAAAATATGAAAATAGTAGTTCCCGTAATGCCTCGTTCCCTAGACGAGGTCAATCAGCTTGATGCTGCCAAATACGACCACGCCGATATCATCGAATGGCGGGCCGATTTCTTGCCTAAGGATGATATTATCAAGGTAGCCCCAGCCATTTTTGAAAAATTTCCCGGTCGAGAAATCATCTTTACCTTGCGAACTCAAGCAGAGGGCGGCCAGATTTCTTTGCCTGATGAAGAGTATGTCAGCTTGATTAAGGAAGTATCGTCCCTTTATCATCCTGACTATATCGACTTTGAATATTATTCTCATCAGGACATCTTCTCACAAATGTTGGAATTTCCAAATCTGATTTTGTCCTATCATAATTTCGAAGAAACACCAGATAATCTGATGAGTATTCTGTCTGAGCTGACGACCCTGACCCCTCGAGTGGTCAAGGTTGCTGTCATGCCCCAGACTGAGCAAGATGTCTTGGATTTGATGAATTTCACCAGAGGTTTCAAGGTGCTCAATCCTGAACAGGATTATGTCACCATGGCTATGGGCAAGCTCGGTCAGGTTTCTCGCCTCGCTAGCGATTTGATGGGATCATCTTGGACCTTTGCTAGTGTTGACGAAGCGAGTGCACCAGGCCAAATCGGCTTGGCTGATATGTTTAAAGTAAGGGAGATTCTTGATGCAGATTGATGGATATACGCGGATGGCTGCAGTCGTCGCGCGGCCGATTAAGCATTCTATTTCGCCTTTTATTCATAACTATGCCTTCGATATTACGGGCGTTAATGGTGTCTATGTAGCTTGGGACATTCCAGAAGAAGACTTGCAGGAGTCTGTCCAAAATGTCCGCCGTTATGACATGTTTGGGATTAACATTTCTATGCCCTATAAGCAGGTGGTAATCCCTTTTTTGGATGAATTAGATCAGGCGGCCCAGCTGATTGGCGCTGTCAATACAGTTGTCAACCGTCAGGGACACTTGGTTGGCTACAATACCGATGGCTACGGTTTTTTCAAGGCATTAGAAAAAGACGATGGTCTTACTATCAAAGATAAGACCATGACCATCCTTGGCGGCGGTGGAGCTGCAACCTCTATCATTGTGCAGGCAGCTCTCAATGGCGCAAAGAGAATCAACATCTTTAACCAGACTCAATTTTTGGAAGAAACTAAGGCCAAGGCTGAAAAATATGCAGCAGCAACAGATGTCCAGTTGGACGTCTTCCCAGTTGAAGACCAAACCTTGATTCAGGAAAAAATCTTGGAAAGTGACCTTCTGGTCAATGCTACTAGCGTTGGCATGGATGGTAAATCTATGGTCCTTGCTGACGACACTGATTTGCCAGCCGGTCTAAGAGTGGCTGATACCATCTACCAACCCTTTGAGACTCCCTTTCTAAAATACGCCAGAAGCAAGGGCCTCAAGGCCAGTAATGGTCTAGGTATGTTGCTCTATCAAGCCGCTAAAGCTTTTGAACTGTGGACTGAACAAGTCATGCCAACAGATGAAATTTGGCGGGAACTAGAAAAGCGCTACGATGTTTAAAAATAGATCCTAATAAGCATAGATTAAAGGGAGGCAGTATGAAGTTACGTGTCGATTTGAGTCACAGTCCCTACGACTTAGTTGTTGAAAAGGGATGCCTGAGTCAGGTAGGAGACTGGGTGGCTGGCCTCTGGGGCAAGCAAAAGATTACCATTATTACTGATAACCATGTCGGTGGCCTCTATGCTGAAAAGGTCAAATTAAGGCTGGAAGCAGCGGGTTTTGAGGCCCATGTTTTTGACTTTCTTGAAGGTGAAGCCAGTAAGACCTTGACTACAGCCAATAAAGCCTATGAATTTCTGATTAAAGCCGGTATGACCCGAAGTGACGGAATTATTGCTTTAGGTGGCGGTGTTGTTGGCGATCTGGCAGGTTTCGTGGCTTCAACCTATATGCGGGGCATTCACTTCCTGCAGATTCCTACCAGCCTGACAGCTCAAGTTGATTCGTCTATCGGAGGTAAAACGGGTGTCAATACTCCTTGGGCTAAAAATATTGTCGGCACCTTTGCCCAGCCCGATGGGGTTTTGATTGATCCTGATACCTTAAAAACTTTAGGCAAGCGTGAATTAATTGAAGGCATGGGTGAGGTCGTTAAATACGGTTTGATTGATGACTTAGAACTCTGGCAGGAATTGCAGACCATGTCTGGTTCAAAAGAGTCTATTCTAGAACACGCTGAATCCATTATTTACCATTCCTGCAATGTCAAACGTAAGATTGTTGTGGAAGATGAATTTGAAGGCGGTGTTCGCATGTACCTAAACTTCGGTCACACGATCGGCCATGCTATTGAGCAAACAGCTGGCTATGGCAAGGTTATGCACGGTGAAGCTGTGGCTATCGGTATGGTACAGATTGCTAAGGTGGCTGAAAAGAAAGGTCTTATGCTTCAGGGAATTTCGCAAGAAATTGCCAATATGTGTACTAAATTTGGCTTGCCAACAGATTTTGAACCTTGGGATGTGGACAAACTCTACCAAGCTCTCAGTCACGATAAAAAGGCTCGCGGTAAGGATATTAAAATCGTACTGGTTCCTGAAATTGGTCAAGCCAGCATCACTCAAATTCCCCTGACAGAAATGAAAGATTATTTGGTGAAGTAGATGAGATATTTAACAGCTGGTGAGTCGCACGGCCCCCGTCTGACTGCCATTATTGAAGGGGTTCCTGCTGGCCTTCCGCTGACAGCTGAGGACATCAACGGTGACTTGAAACGCCGTCAGGGCGGTTATGGCCGCGGTGGCCGTATGAAAATTGAAAGCGACTACATTGTCTTTACTTCTGGTGTCCGTCACGGTAAGACAACTGGTGCCCCCATTACGATGGATGTGGTTAATCGGGACCACCAGAAATGGTTGGATATCATGTCCGCAGAGGATATTGAGGAACGTCTAAAGAGCAAGCGCAAGATCACCCATCCCAGGCCTGGTCATGCTGACCTAGTCGGTGGCATGAAATACCGCTTTGAAGATTTACGCAATTCCTTGGAACGCTCATCTGCTCGTGAAACCACTATGCGAGTAGCTATCGGAGCCGTGGCCAAGCGGATTCTTGCCGAGCTTGATATCGAAATTGCCAACCATGTTGTTGTCTTCGGCGGCAAGGAAATTGATGTGCCAGATGGTCTTTCCGTTGCTCAAATTAAGGACTTAGCCGCTAAGTCAGATGTTTCCATTGTTAACCAAGAGCGGGAGCAGGAAATTAAAGACTACGTTGACCAAGTTAAAAAAGATGGCGACACTATCGGTGGTGTTGTGGAAACGGTTGTCGGCGGTGTACCGGCAGGTCTGGGCTCTTATGTTCAGTGGGACAGAAAGCTGGACGCTAAGTTGGCACAAGCTGTCGTCTCTATCAATGCTTTTAAAGGGGTTGAATTTGGTCTCGGTTTTAAAGATGGTTATCTGCCTGGCAGTCAGGTCATGGATGAAATTCTCTGGAACCCAGAAGACGGCTACACTCGTAAAACTAATAATCTAGGTGGCTTTGAAGGTGGCATGACCAATGGACAGCCTCTGGTTATCCGCGGGGTTATGAAACCTATTCCGACTCTCTATAAACCGCTCATGTCCGTTGATATTGAAACGCATGAGCCATATAAGGCCACCGTTGAGCGATCCGATCCGACAGCCCTGCCAGCAGCAGGTGTGGTTATGGAAGCCGTTGTTGCTACGGTCCTAGCTAATGAAATTCTTGAAACCTTCACCTCTGACAATCTTGAAGAATTAAAAGAAGCCGTCGATCGCCATCGAGACTATATCAAGAATTTTTGAATAAATAAAAAAGTTTGGGATAAAAGTAAGCTTCTTATTTCCCAAACTTTAGCATCAGAGAGTAAGCTCATTGATTGGTATTGAGCCTACCGATTGGGATTCAGTCCCCTAGAAGCTTAGGAGCGCTTATGAAAACAAAAACGATCTATATTGCAGGTCTAGGACTCATTGGTGGCTCCTTGGCCTTGGGCATCAAGCGAGATCACCCAAACTATGAGGTGATAGGTTACAATCGCTCTGATAAATCTCGCAATATCGCCTTGGAACGGGGGCTCGTTGATCAGGCAACTGCCAATTTTGCAGAGTTTGCTCCCAGAGCAGATGTCATTATTCTAGCGGTTCCTATCAAACAGACTATTGATTTTATCAAGGCCTTGGCGGATATGCCATTAAAAGATAATGTCCTTATTACTGATGCTGGTTCAACCAAGGCTGAGATTGTGATAGCGGCGGAAAAATATCTGGATCCGTCCAAGGTCCAATTTGTTGGTTCCCATCCTATGGCTGGTTCTCATAAGTCAGGAGCCATTGCTGCGGATGTCAATCTCTTTGAAAATGCCTACTATATTTTTACCCCGACCAATTTAACTAGAGAAACGACTATTCCTGAAATGAAGGATCTCCTGACAGGTCTCCATGCTCGCTTTGTTCAAATTGAAGCCGCTGAGCACGACCGAGTGACGGGGCAGGTTTCCCATTTTCCTCATGTCTTAGCTGCCAGCCTCATGGAACAGGCGGGTGATTACGCTAAGGACCACGAACTAACCAATCATTTTGCGGCTGGTGGTTTTCGAGATATGACACGGATTGCTGAGAGTGAGCCTGGCATGTGGACTTCAATTCTTTTGAGCAATCAGGAAGCTGTCTTGGGTCGAATTGCTGATTTTAAGACTCATTTGGACAATGTGGCCCAACTGATTTCAGCTGGGGATGCTGATGGAATTTGGAATTTCTTTAATCAAGCTCGCCTGACCAGAAAAGCTATGGAAATTCATAAAAAGGGCGGTGTTGACAGTGGCTTTGATCTCTATGTCACTATTCCCGACGAAGAAGACAGTATTCTCAAGGTCCTAGAAGTCCTGCGGGGTATCTCCGTCATGAATATTCGTATTAACGAGGAGAACAGAGAAGATATCAATGGGATTCTCCAAATTACCTTTAAAAACCAGAAAGACCAAGCTAAGGCTATGGCTCTGCTTGGCAAACATGAAGACTATAATGTAACCCTCTAAAAGGAGACAGAAATGACAACTAATATTTATGATTTAGCAAATGAATTGGAGCGTGGCATCCGCGCCTTGCCAGAATACCATACCTTGGCTGAGCAAAAGGCTAAGATTGATGGGGATGAGGAAGCTAAGCAACTGTTCACTGAATTCACCAGCTTCCAAGAAGGCATCTATAACGCCATGCAATCAGGTCAAATGCCCAGTCAAGATGATCAAAAGAAGATGCAGGAGATGGGGCAAAAAATTGAGGCCAATCCGATCCTTAAGGCTTACATTGAAGCCCAGCAAGCCCTGTCCGTCTATCTCAACGATATCGAGAAGATCGTTTTTAAGCCCTTGGCTGATTTAAATAAGTGATGAATGAAGGTCGAAGGCCTCACAGTAGTACAAGAAAAGCCACTCTGCTAGGAGTGGTTTTTCATATCTCTATTTCTCATAAAACGCTTGATTCTTGAGCACAATTTCTCGCACGTGAGCGAATTTTTTGAGTTTTTTCAAATCTGCAGGATGGCTGATCAAGGTGACAACAGCTCCATTCTTGCCCATGCGGCCGGTTCGACCAGCTCGGTGAGTATAGGCTTCCTTATCACGAGGGACTTCGTAATTGACGACCGTTTCCAGATTTTCAATATCAATCCCTCTAGCAACAAGATCAGTCGCCAGCAACAAGGCTAACTCATGATTTTTAAATTTTTCTAGGATAACTTTACGGAATTTGACATTAACATCACTAGCTAGAGAAACAGCAGACGCGCCATTGTATTGCAAGCGTTCCTCAGCAGCTCCCAAGTCGGAAAGGCTGTTAAAAAAGACCAGACCGCGAAAATCAGGAATATTTGAAAGCTTGCGTAATAGTTCTAGCCTATGGCGCTTGTCGACTTGAAGGTAGTAGTGGCTGATATTGTCCAGTTTTTGGCCGCTCAGGTCAATTTCCAGTGTCCCCTCAGCTAATTGGCTGCGGTCAATCTTAGCTGTAGCACTCATGTAAATCAGCTGATGATCCCGCGGAACATGGTGGCAGATCTTGCTGACAAACTGGTACTGAGAATCACCCAATAATTCATCAAACTCATCCAAGACGATGGTATCGACATTCATCATCTTGACTTTTTTGAGTTTAATCAGCTCAAAGACACGACCGGGGGTTCCGATTAAAATCTGCGGACCTTTTTTCAAGCGTTCAATCTGCCGTTTTTGGCTGGAACCTGAAAGCAGGACTTGGGCTGTATAGCCAAGTGGTTCTGCCCAATCCTTGGTCACCTCAAAAATTTGACCAGCTAATTCGGTATTGGGAGCTAGGATTAAAATTTGCTGGGCCTTTTTACTGGTCAATTTGCTCAGGAGCGGTAAGAGATAGGCCAGTGTTTTTCCGGTCCCGGTTGGACTGATACCTAAAACAGTCTGGCCAGATAAGATTGGCTCGAAGGCTTGCTCTTGGATTGGTGTCAGCTCCTGAATGCCGGCCGATTTTAAGCGTTCTGCTAACAGTGATGGTAATTGCATAGACATAGTTGTTTCCTTAATTCTAGTTTGGGGCTTCTTAAGCAAGATCTCAGAGCCCTTGCCCCTTTAATAGTGACTTTAATTATATCATCTTTTAGGGTATAATAGGGGATGATTTTAGATTAGATATGAGTAAGGTTCTTATGCAGAAAAAAACGATTATTATTGGCGTAACAGGTGGTTCTGGTGGTGGTAAAACCAGTGTATCTCGGGAAATTCTCAATCATTTTCCTAATTCAAAGATTGCGATGATTGAACATGATTCCTACTATAAGGATCAATCCCATCTGACCTTTGAGGAGCGAATATCAACCAATTATGACCACCCTCTGGCTTTCGATACGGATCTCATGATTGAGCATATCAAGGAGCTGCAGGCTGGCCGTCCCGTTGATATCCCCATCTATGATTATACCCAGCATACCAGAAGCAGTGAAACTTATCGGCAGGAGCCTCAAGATGTCTTTATTGTTGAAGGCATTTTGGTGTTGGAAGACGAGCGCCTGAGGGACTTGATGGATATCAAACTTTTTGTTGATACCGATGATGATATTCGGATTATTCGACGGATCAAAAGGGATATGCTGGAGCGGGGCCGCAGTCTAGATAGTATTATCGAGCAATACACCAGCGTGGTTAAACCTATGTATCATCAGTTCATTGAGCCAACCAAACGCTATGCTGATATCGTTATCCCAGAAGGCGTTTCCAATACCGTAGCTATTGATCTCATCAATACTAAGATCGCTTCTATTTTAGATGATAAATAGGTTTGTAAGTGGAGAAAGTATCATGAAGAAAATCTTTCTGAGTATGACTCTTGGTTTGGCTGTAATCAGTTTGACAGCCTGTGTTCCTTTTTCATTTAATGAATTTCAACATAAGGAGAGTCCTGCGTCATCATCTAGCAACGATCAAAAAATTGAAGTTATTAACGAGAGTGACTTTAAGAAATTGGCTCAAGTAGAAGAAAAGGCTGTTCAAGATAATGAGCCTGCCGACCCTAAGCAAAAGTCCCATCAGCTGGCCTCAGCTTCAAATGGATTTTCAAAGACCGATGGTTCAGGTAAGGCGCTAATCGATTGGCGGTATTATGATATTCCTAATACTTGGATTCTTGATTCTTCTAGAACTAAGGATGGCCGACGTGATGTCACTTATGAAGCCAGTTCTGAGAATCCTCAGATCTATGCCTTGCTCTATACCCTGAATGCCTACGATAAGTCTCCATTTGATGGTGGAAAGCATTATGCCGATAACGATTTAGATACTATTCTCGAGCAGGACCAGCAGAAATTTACTTATAAGACGACAGTGACTATCAGGGATAAAATCTGGCATGTTGGCTTGACCAACAGTAAGAAGGATAAGTCTGCCCAACTCACATTTTATTATATGGAAAATACAGGTAGTTTTTCGGATTCGATTCTGGTTGGCTCGCTTGTTTTTCCCTTAAATTCTGATGCTAGTGATTTTGATGAGAAGCTAAACACTAATATTGGTTATCTCAAGAATATACTGGAGCAGGTTACGCACAAGGTTGAGGCCCAACAGTAACTAATAAGAGGCTGGAAAAAAAGTATTCCAGCCTTCTATTTTTGCAGTAATAGCAGTTTGACGCAGTGGCTGGGAGTAAGACTCGTTGGCTAAGGCAAGAAGTCTTCCCCCCTGCAGAGTTCAGTAGGTGCTTTAGTATCAATGAACCACTGCTGATTGGAGGTCCTAAACCCTTCTCTGCAATTGTTAGCGGCCAATCTAATCAACTGTGCGGAGGTGGGACAACAAAATCAAAACCGTGATTTTATCACGGTTTACTGATTTTTGTCCCACTCTCACTTTCTTTCTAATAGCTGAGTGAGAGAATTTTCTATCTCAAATTATGCGATTTTTCAGAAAATTTCTAAAAAAGCCTTGACATTGATTTGCAAATACGTTAGGATAATAAGCAAGAAAACATCGAAAGGAAAAAGTCAAATGGTGACACGTTCTATGACAGTCTTGTTGTTGAGGTGTGAGGGCTAATGCAAAAGCATTAGTCCTGTTTGGCTTACCAAGCGGGATTTACAAAACATCTCGCTTGGCGGGATGTTTTTTTAGTGAAATGTCAAGGCATGTTTTACAGAATAAACATTTCCTTAGAAAATAAAAAACTGATGCTGTGCCTATATACACGAGGAAGTTTGTCTTTTTCTAGGAAATTAGTGTCTTGCACGGTTCTCTGGCTAAGTTTGTAACTAAGGTTTTGACACAGCCTTAAGGCCAGTACTTGCTCACTTGCAATCAATCATTATCCAGAAGAAAGAGGTCGTTATGCGTAAAGTAGAATTTCTTGATACCAGTCTTCGCGATGGGGAACAAACCCCCGGTGTTAATTTTTCTGTCAAAGAAAAGGTTGCCATTGCCAAACAGTTGGAAAAATGGGGCATCTCTGCTATTGAAGCGGGTTTCCCAGCCGCCAGTCCCGATTCTTTTGAAGCGGTCAAACAGATTGCTGCTGCCATGACTAAGACAGCTGTCACAGGTCTGGCCCGTTCGGTTAAGTCTGACATTGATGCTTGTTATCAGGCCCTCAAGGATGCTAAGTATCCCCAATGTCATGTCTTTATTGCGACTAGTCCTATCCATCGGGAATTTAAACTTAAAAAATCAAAGGAAGAAATTCTGGATGTCATTAAAGAGCATGTTTCCTATGCGCGTCAGTATTTCGATGTCGTTGAGTTTTCACCAGAAGATGCCACTCGGACCGAGCTTGACTATCTTCTGGAAGTGGTTCAGACAGCTGTTGATGCAGGAGCAACCTACATCAATATTCCGGATACGGTCGGTTTCACGACACCGAGTGAATTCGGCCATATCTTTGAGTACCTGATTGAAAATATCAAATCTGATCGTGATATCATTTTCAGTCCTCATTGTCATGATGATCTGGGAATGGCGACAGCCAATACGCTGGCGGCTATCAAGAATGGTGCCGGCCGTATTGAAGGAACAATTAATGGTATCGGTGAGCGGGCTGGTAATGTTGCCTTGGAAGAGGTGGCCGTCGCCCTCAAGATTCGGGAAGATTATTTCAATGCTACAAGTGACATTGTTCTAAATGAAACCACCAATACTTCAGCTATAGTTTCACGCTTCTCAGGTATTCCAGTGCCTAAAAATAAGGCTGTTGTCGGCGGCAATGCCTTCTCGCACGAATCAGGTATTCACCAAGATGGTGTTCTCAAAAATCCACTCACCTACGAAATCATTACTCCCGAACTGGTTGGCGTCAAGCAAAATTCTCTGCCGCTGGGCAAACTGTCTGGCCGCCATGCCTTTGTCGAAAAGCTCAAGGAATTGAATTTGGACTTTGCCGAGGATGAAATTAAGGAGCTCTTTGCCAAGTTCAAGAAGTTGGCTGACAAGAAACATGATATCAGAGATGCTGATATCATCGCCTTGGTCGAAGGTACTGATATTGAAAACCCAGAAGGCTTCCACTTTGCCGATCTGAAACTGATCTCTAATCAGGACGAAACCGTTACAGCAGTAATTTCCATGGCCAATAAGGATGCTGAAGCTGTAGATACAGTGGCTAATGGCAAGGGCTCTGTTGAAGCGGCCTTCAATGCCATTGATAAATTCTTCAATCAAACGGTTCGCCTGCTCAGTTACAGTATTGATGCGATTACCGATGGTATTGATGCCCAAGCCCGAGTAGCCGTATCTGTTGAGAATGTTGATACAGGAACCATTTTCAATGCTACAGGTGTCGATTTTGACGTCATGAAGGCCAGTGCCATTGCCTATATTAATGCTAATGTCTTGGTGCAAAAGGAAAACGACGGTCAAATCGGTCGCAGAGTATCAGAAAAAGACTTCTAAGCAGAACGACTAATGAGTCGTTGAATAAAAAATTTAAAAAGGAAAGCGTAATGACCAAAAAAATTGTAACCTTAGCAGGGGACGGAATTGGCCCCGAGATTATGGCGGCGGGTCTGGAAGTGCTGGAAGCTGTCGCTAAGAAGATTGGTTTTGACTATGAGCTGGATGCCCAGCCTTTTGGCGGTGCAGGTATTGACCAAGCCGGTCATCCCCTACCAGACGCGACCCTGACAGCAGCCCGTTCAGCTGATGCCATTCTCTTGGCTGCTATCGGCAGCCCCCAATACGATACAGCTCCAGTTAGACCTGAGCAGGGCCTCTTAGCTCTGCGCAAGGAACTCAATCTTTTTGCCAATATTCGTCCGGTCAAAATTTTCGAGGCGCTCAAACATCTGTCCCCCCTCAAGCCTGAGCGGATTGCTGGTGTCGATTTTGTCGTAGTACGGGAACTGACCGGCGGAATCTATTTTGGTCAGCATGAGCTTAAAGAAACAGCTGCGCGTGACATCAATGATTATTCAGCTGAAGAAATTCGCCGAATTATCCGCAAAGCCTTTACCAATGCTCAAGGACGAGGCAAAAAGGTAACTAGCATTGATAAACAAAATGTCCTAGCTACTTCCAAACTCTGGCGCAAGGTTGCGGAACAAGTGGCTCAGGAATTTCCTGATGTGACATTGGAGCACCAGTTAGTCGACAGTGCTGCCATGCTGATGATTACTGACCCAGCCCGTTTCGATGTCGTCGTGACGGAAAATCTTTTCGGGGATATCCTGTCTGATGAATCATCAGTTTTACCTGGCACCCTTGGAGTCATGCCCTCAGCCAGCCATTCACAAGACGGTCCTAGTCTTTATGAACCCATCCATGGCTCGGCCCCGGATATTGCTGGTCAAGGGATTGCCAACCCTATCAGCATGATTCTTTCAGTTGCTATGATGCTGCGAGATTCCTTTGACGAGCAAGCAGGAGCATCTATGATTGAGCAAGCTGTCGATACGACCCTTAAGCAGGGTGTCCTAACCCGTGACCTAGGTGGTCAGGCAACAACGGCTCAGATGACAGCAGCGATTATTACTAACCTTTAAGATGCGGCTAATTTTAAGTTTAGGGCTTATTCTTTGGAATCTGTTCGCCTTTGCTGCCTATGGTCTGGATAAAAGACGGGCTATCAAGGGAGCTTGGCGTATGTCTGAAAAGTTCTTAATTTTGCTGAGTTTGGCAGGAGCAGGCCTGGGATCTGTGCTAGCTGGTCATCTGTTTCATCATAAAACTCGCAAATGGTATTTTAGATTTTCTTGGCTTCTTGGCCTGCTAATCGACTTACTCTTAATCTATTGTTTATGGAGATTTAAAAATGAGTGGACAATCAATTTTTGATAAGGTATGGGACCGCCATGTCATTACTGGTAAGGAAGGCGAACCTCAGCTGATGTATGTGGATCAGCACTACATCCATGAAGTGACCAGTCCTCAGGCCTTCGATGGCTTGAGAGAAGCAGGTCGCAAAGTGCGTAGGCCTGACTTGACCTTCGGGACCTTTGACCACAATGTGCCAACCGTTAATATCTACGATATTCGTGATGTTATTTCCAAGGCTCAGATGGATGCTTTGGCTCGCAATCTTAAGGAATTTGATATTCCCCATGCAGCTCACGGTTCTGCCAGTCAGGGTATTGTCCACATGGTTGGTCCTGAAACGGGCCGGACTCAGCCCGGTAAATTCATTGTCTGCGGTGACAGCCACACAGCAACCCACGGTGCTTTTGGGGCTATCGGATTTGGTATTGGGACAACGGAAGTTGAACATGTCTTTGCCACCCAAACCATTTGGCAGGTCAAACCCAAGAAGCTCTTGGTTAAATTTGTCGGACAGCCGCACAAGGGTGTCTATGCCAAGGATTATGTCCTAGCCCTTATTGCCCAATACGGGGTATCTGTCGGGGTCGGTTATGTGGTTGAATACACGGGAGAAGCTGTCCAAGCCCTTTCCATGGAAGAACGCATGACTATCTGCAATATGTCTATCGAATTCGGCTCCAAAATAGGTATCATGAATCCAGACCAGACCACTTTTGACTATATCAAAGGGCGGGAACAGGCTCCTAAGGGAGAAAAGTTTGATCAGGCGGTTGCCGATTGGAAGACATTGGTCTCAGACTCAGATGCCCACTATGACAAGGTCATCGAGCTTGATGTTTCTGAGCTGGCTCCCATGGTCACTTGGGGAACCAATCCTTCTATGGGCGTGGCTTTTGACCAACCCTTCCCAGAAATTCGTGATATGAACGATGAACGGGCTTATCATTACATGGACACCAAGCCCGGCCAAAAGGTTGAAGACTTAGACATTGGTTACGTCTTCCTTGGCTCCTGTACTAATGCCAGACTGAGTGACCTTAAATTGGCAGCTAAATTTGTGGAAGGTAAGCACATTGCTCCAAATCTGACGGCCATTGTAGTACCTGGCTCCAGACCAGTCAAGACAGCTGCGGAAAAGCTAGGTTTGGATAAAATCTTTACCGATGCTGGATTTGAATGGCGGGATCCTGGGTGCTCTATGTGTCTGGGTATGAATCCAGACAAGGTTCCTGCCGGTGTTCACTGTGCGTCAACCAGCAATCGTAACTTTGAAGACCGTCAAGGCGTCGGGGCTAGAACCCATCTCTGCAGTCCGGCCATGGCAGCAGCGGCAGCAATTGCCGGCCACTTTGTCGATGTTCGTCAATTACCAGAAGCTCAGTAAGGGGGGAACTTTAAAATGGAAAAATTTACCGTTTATACAGGGACCACCGTGCCTTTGATGAATGATAACATCGATACCGACCAGATCCTTCCCAAACAGTTTCTTAAGCTGATTGATAAGAAGGGTTTTGGCAAGTATCTCATGTACGAGTGGCGGTATTTAGATGACAAATATACTGAAAATCCTGATTTTATCTTCAATACCGCTCCCTACCGCAAGGCAACCATCCTGATTACCGGAGATAATTTTGGTGCCGGTTCCTCGAGGGAACACGCAGCGTGGGCCTTGGCTGATTATGGTTTCAAGGTGATCATCGCTGGCTCTTTCGGTGATATTCACTACAATAATGACCTCAATAATGGCATCCTGCCCATTGTTCAGCCCCTAGAGGTTCGTCAAAAGTTAGCCCAATTGTCACCGACAGATCAGGTCACCGTTGATTTACCACAGCAAAAGATTATCTCACCAGTCGGTGACTTTGATTTTGAGATTGATGGTGATTGGAAACACAAGCTCCTCAATGGTTTAGATGACATCGGTATCACCCTCCAGTACGAAGACTTGATCAGCGACTATGAGAAGCATCGTCCGCGTTATTGGCAGGATTAGGCCGAGTAAGGGGAAAATAGTTTTTGAAAATTCTGAAAACATCTTGAAAATACTAGCTTTTCATGATAAAATAAGCAAAATAATTGATTAAAAATTGGAGAAAAATATGACAAAACACATTCAATGGGACGGAAATCTTTCACAAGAAGGACTTGAGATTGTAAAGGGTGAAGGCGGCTGTATCGTCTGCCCAACCAAGGTTGGCTACATCATTATGACTAGCGACAAGGCTGGTTTAGAACGCAAGTTCGCTGCTAAAAATCGCAACCGCAACAAACCAGGTGTGGTGCTCTGCGGTAGCATGGATGAATTGCGGGCTCTGGCTCAGTTAACGCCGGAAATCGACAGCTTCTACCAAAAACATTGGGATCAAGATATCCTGCTAGGCTGTATCCTCCCTTGGAAAGAAGAAGCCTATGCTAAACTTCAGGCCTTCGGTGACGGCCGCGAAGAGCTGATGACCGATAGTCGCAGAACCTCGTGCTTTGTCATCAAATTTGGTGTAGCTGGTGAACAGATTGCCAAGGAAATGTGGGAAAAAGAAGGTAAGATGGTCTATGCTTCATCTGCTAACCCATCTGGTAAAGGTAACCGCGGTAAGGTTGAAGGCATTGGCCAACGCATCGAAGAAGCCGTTGACTTGGTTATCGAAGCAGATGACTATGTTGCTTCTATCCAACCGGATAAGAATGTTGAAACTCGCTATGAACAAGGCGTAATGGTTTCTATGGTTGACAAGGACGGTAAGCTCATCCCTGAACAAGGTAAGAACAGCCGCTCCATTGATAACTGCCCAGTCGTTATTCGCAAAGGTTTGGATATTGACAAGATTATGATGAACCTATCAGATACCTTCAATTCTTGGAATTACCGCCAAGGTGAATACTATTAAGTCAAAAGAAGAGGCTGGGCAAAACTTGTCCAGTCTTCTTATTTTAGAATAAACTCTTAGCGCAGTGGTTAGCCGCTATCATTTGCATGGTAGTGAAACAGTCCAGTGGACTGTTTTAGGTGGCCGCTTAAAAACTAAGAAGCTCCAGTTACAGAAAAAAGCCAATCAGCAGTGGTTCATTGGTGCTAAAGCCCCTAATGAATTATGCAGGAGTAAAACTTCTTGGCATAGCCAACAAGTCTTACTCCCAACCACTGCGTCAATCTGGTAGATCTAAAACATGCTAACGAGTCTGGACTTTTTATACGTAATCTTCAAAGATTACATTGTTTTGTGGGTGAGAGCGAAGCCATCATGGCTGTTTGTCCTAGACTCCGCTGTCCACTGCTGGCTGTTTTTCCTTTTGCCACAAGGCCAAAGCGGACAATCCTAAACGACTGTGATGACCATCGTTCATCTTATTTCCAACCTCAAAAGGTCGTCTCCCAGAACTTTGAGCTGTGCAGGGGTGGGATATGCACCAAAATTTTCAATTTTTGGTCTTTCTCACTCTTTTTTTGCTACGATAACTGCTAATCCGAGGAGAGTTGCAATGTATAAAGCTAAAAACGCCTTATTTAAGAGAGATGATTTAGAGGTTGATTACCTCACTTTTGGCTTGGGACAGCAGCCACTGGTTTTGATTTCGGGATTGAGCCTGTCACGTCTGCGTGGGAAGGCCTGGCAGATGTCCTTCATGTATCGTCTCTTTGCCAAAGATTATAAGGTTTATATGTTTGACCGCAGAAATCATATCCCGGTGGGCTATCAAGTATCAGATATGGCAGATGATTTAGCCCTAGTGATGACAGCGTTGGGTCTTAAAAATGCGGATGTCGTAGGAATATCACAGGGCGGTATGATTGCCCAAAGTCTAGCCATTAACCATCCAGAATTAGTTAGCCGCTTGGTTCTGGGAGTGACCTTGTCGCGGCAAAATGCTCTTGTTCAGTCAACCATTGGCGGTTGGATTGCCTTGGCGCAGAAGCAGGACTGGGAAAATTTAATCAAGGACATGTTTGCCAAAAATTATTCTGAAACCTATGTGCGAAAGCATAGATGGCTGATCACACTGCTAGCCAAATGTTTAAAGCCAAAGGAAGTTGAGCGCTTTCTGATTTTGGCAGAAGCCTGTCTGACCTTTGAGGTCTATGAAGAGCTACAGGCTATCACCTGCCCGACGCTTGTTCTTGGCGGTGCGAAAGATTTGGTGGTATCTGGTCAAGCCAGTCTAGAGCTGGCAGATAAACTGGGCTGTCCTTTCTACCTTTATGAGAATTTGGGACACTCGGCCTACAGTGAAGCTAAAGATTTTAATCAAAGAGTCTTTGATTTTTTGCAAAAGGAAAATGGCTAGGAGAAATCATAGTGAGAAAACCCTGACAGCAGATACATTTCACTGTCTCAGCCCTTGAGCAGACCGATTCTCTAGCTGGGAGTTTTGACTTGGTTTGTAGCTTTCAAATACATTTCCACTGGGATGACTTGAGCACCGTTCTAAGAGAAATTTACCGCTGACGAAAGAGAAGAGGCCGTTATTACTAGCTCGTGAACAGGGCAAATTGAATTGTTTCCCTGCTCAGTTGAAAAGTGCTGAAAACTTTCAAGGCTTTATCAACCTTTTGGCTATCCATAGCTGGCTTCTTATCGAAGGGCCATGGATAACTAATTTTTTCGAAAAATATAGAACAGAAGGACCTCCGCGGTCTTTTTTGCTTGCAAAAGAAAAAATGTTTTCTGAAAATAGTCAAATTAAATACATTACAAAAACATTGCAGTTTCGAGTCATATCATTTGATTGTTCAAGGGTGCCAAGCTATAATATGCTCTGTACTAAAAACAAATAATTTTTTTGGGAGGGAAAAATGAAGAAATTTTTCGCAGAATTAATTGGAACCTTTATCCTCGTTTTCGTTGGTACGGGAACGGTTGCCTTTGGCAATGGTATGGAGGGGATCGGCCATGTCGGTATCGCTCTTGCCTTCGGCTTGTCAATTGTAGCAGCGGCCTACTCAATCGGAACGGTGTCAGGTGCTCACCTCAACCCAGCGGTTTCTATCGCTATGTTTGTCAACAAGCGTCTTAGCGCCAAAGGCCTAGCAAACTATATCGTTGCTCAAGTTATTGGTGCCCTCTTGGCGTCAGCATTCCTCAACTTCTTGGTAAGTAACTCAGGGCTGTCAGTTGATAAAGTTGGTCTTGGTCAAAATGCCTTGGCTGACGGTGTAACTGCTCTGGGCGGCTTCCTTTTCGAAGCTGTTGCCAGCTTTATCTTTATCTTGGTCATCGTAACTGTAACATCTGAAACCAAAGGAAACGGCCAAATTGCTGGTATCGTTATCGGTTTGACTCTAGCCTTGATGATTCTTGTGGGGCTGAATATCACAGGACTTTCTGTCAACCCAGCACGTAGCTTGGCGCCAGCCCTCTTTATCGGAGGTTCTGCCCTCGGGCAAGTTTGGATCTTCATCGTAGCTCCAATCGTAGGTGGTGTCTTGGCTGCTATCGTTGGTGATAAATTGCTGGGAACTGAAGACTAAGTCATTTTAATAACACTTTCAAAGAGACTAGACCTATGAACTTTATGGTCCGGTCTTTTTTCTTAATTTTCCCAGCTTTTGAGAGTCCGCTCGCAGTCAGGAAAAAGACAAAAAGTAAATATTGAAATTAATTCATCCTTAACGTATCAACTCGCCTAGATAGCTAATTTTTGCTATAATAGCCTTATGACAATGACGCAAAAAAAATCAATGTATGACCTGCTTCTAGCGCAATTGGAAGCTCTTTTAGAAGGGGAGACTAATGCCCTTGCCAATCTGGCCAATGCTTCGGCCTTGATTAAAGAAGCTCTGCCAAATTCGGTATTTGTCGGTTTTTACCTGTTTGATGGACAAGAGCTTATTCTCGGTCCTTTCCAAGGCAAGGTTTCCTGTGTTCATATTGCCCTTGGCAAGGGTGTCTGCGGCGAGTCCGCCCAGAAAAATCAGACTTTGATTGTTGACGATGTGACCCAGCACGCCAATTATATTTCCTGTGATTCAGCAGCCATGTCTGAAATTGTCGTCCCCATTTATCGAGATGACCAGCTGCTGGGGGTCCTAGATTTGGATTCGAGTCTGACTGGTGATTACGATGAGACTGATCGCGTTTATCTAGAAAGATTTGTAGCCATTCTGCTTGAGAAAACAGACTGGAATTTTGCTATGTTTGGAGTTAAGAACTAATGTATCAAGCTCTTTATCGAAAATACCGAAGTCAAACGTTTGAGGAATTAGTCGGTCAAGAAGTGGTAGCCACTACCCTCAGGCAGGCTGTGGCTTCTGGTAAAATCAGTCATGCTTATCTCTTCTCGGGACCGCGGGGGACTGGGAAGACCAGTGTGGCTAAAATCTTTGCCAAGGCTATGAACTGTCCTCATCAGGTGGACGGTGAGCCCTGCAATCAGTGTGATATCTGCCATGATATTACCGAAGGCAGCCTAGAGGACGTGATCGAAATTGACGCTGCTTCTAACAATGGGGTAGACGAAATCCGCGAAATCCGCGACAAATCAACCTATGCACCCAGTCGAGCCACCTATAAGGTCTATATCATTGACGAAGTTCACATGCTTTCAACGGGGGCCTTCAATGCCTTGCTTAAGACCTTGGAAGAACCGACGGAGAATGTCGTTTTTATCCTAGCAACGACTGAATTGCATAAGATTCCGGCCACCATTCTCTCGCGGGTCCAGCGTTTTGAATTCAAGGCTATCAAGCAAGCGGCTATTCGCCAGCACATGGCTGAAATTTTGGACAAGGAAAGTATCGCTTATGAGGATGAGGCTCTCAACCTGATTGCCCGTCAGGCCGAAGGCGGGATGCGGGATGCCCTGTCCATCTTAGATCAAGCTCTGAGCCTGTCAGCTGACAATCAAGTTACAGCAGCTATTGCTGAGGAGATTACTGGCTCGGTCGGTCAGGCTGCTTTGGATGATTATTTGGCCCATCTCATCCAGAAAGATAGCCTAGCGGCCTTGACCGATCTTAATACGATCTTTGATAGCGGTAAGAGTATGAGTCGTTTTGCGACTGATCTCTTGGATTATCTACGGGATATTCTCATGGTACAGGCTGGCGGTCAGGCCAGTCGGACTAGTCAGGCCTTTCAGGATAATTTGAATCTGGAGCAAGGGCGGCTCTTTGCCATGATTGATAGGATTACTCAGGCTATGCCTGAGCTCAAAAACGGTACTCAGCCAAAAATCTATGCTGAGATGATGACCATTCAACTAGCTGAATCTCAGCAGGTAACAGAACCAGCCCAGCCCGATGCCTCAAAGAATCTGGAAAAAGAAATCCAAGTCCTCAAACGTGAAGTGGCTCAGCTCAAGGCCCAGGTGGAAACAGGCAACTTTGCCAACCCAGCTCCAGTTACTAAACCTAAGGCTTCCACCAACTTTAAATTCAAGGTTGATAAGGCTAAGATTTTGACCATTATGGAAGAAACAGTGGCTGACAGCGAAAAGTCCCGCCAGTATCTGGATGCACTCAAAAGCTCTTGGAATGAAATCTTGGATTCTATCGGTCCTCAGGATAGGGCCTTGCTTCTGGGTTCTGAACCAGTCCTAGCCAACAGTGAAAATGCCATTCTGGCCTTTCAGGCAGCCTTCAACGCTGAGCAGGCTATGAAACGCACCGACCTCAATACCATGTTTGGCAATATCATGAGTCAAGCGGCCGGATTCTCACCGCAAATCATGGCAGTGCCTAAGGCCGACTTTGAGAAAATCCGAACGGAATTCGCTCAAAAGATGCGCGATCAAAGGGGAGCCGACACTTCAGCCGATCAAACAGCAACAGAAGATGAGCCGAACAATCTGATTCCAGATGGTTTTGAATTTCTCTCTGACAAACTAAAAGTAGAAGAAGACTAGAAGAGAACCTTCTGTTCTGGTATTGTGCAGCTGATCCGCTAGAACAATTCACTTACCACTGAATAGTGATAATTCTTCTTGAGCAGACAAAAAATCCACCATTGCGGTGGATTTTCTGCTATAATTAGCTTATATGAATAGATTACAGTTTATCAGCATGGCTCTCTGGTGTGCTTTAGAAAGCTACTTCTTCAGCGAGGCCTTGCTTACAGGACATTTTTGGTTAGCAGTTTTTTGGGCCTTCCTGATTTTGCGAAATTTGCAAAAAGCTTATCTGGCAGACCGTCTGCTCAAGGCCTTGCTCAAATCTCTGCCACATGGACAGGGACCTAAGACTCCCAAGAAGAGAGACTAATCTCACCGGAGTTGAGGCATTTTTCCTGACCATCATCGAGCTGCACAACTAGCTGACCGCTGTCAGTGATGTCGGTCGCTAAGCCTGCATAAGATAATTTATTTTCCACGAAAGTCACTCGTTTATCCAGAACGAGTGATTTTTCTTTGTAAACCTTTATCAAATCACGTTCAGGCGTCTTTAGGAAAATATTCCAGATTTCCGAAATCAGCTGATTGCGTGTGATCGGAGTCTGACTGGTAAAGAGACTGGTAGCCTTGTCGCGCAGATCCCTAGGAAACTCTGGTACGAGAAAATTGAGCCCAACCCCAATGATGACATCGGTAATCAGCCCCGTCTCAATAGATGAAATGGCTTCAGTCAGAATGCCAGCTAATTTCTTATGTCCTAGATAGATATCATTGACCCACTTGATCTGGCAGTCAATTCCTGTTAAACGAGAGATAGCCTTGATAATGCTGGAAGCGACCATGAGGGTATAGGCTGGAGTCTGATCATGGGGCAGATTGGGCTGTAAATGAAGAGACATATAGATGCCGCCCGATTCAGGTGAGAAGAAGGGACGGGCGAAGCGCCCCCGAGCAGTCTTTTGATTAGGAGCTAGGTAGAGAGCAGGGCTAGCATGGCCTAGTTCGATACCCTCCTTGGCATCTAGCTGAGTGGAGGCAGACGTCTCATTGAAATAGACTTTAAGACCAGTGTCTTGGCTAATTTCTTCTGGCAGAAGCAGATCTCCCAGAGCCAGGCGGTAGCCCCGATTTTTGATGGACTCGATAACTAACCCCTTGCTTTCAAGAGTTTTCATAGATTTCCAAATAGCTGTCCGTGAAACCTCTAGCTGTTCAGCCAAATCCTGTCCGCTGACAAAACCGTTGGCTTTCTGTAAAATTTTATAGATTTTTTTATAGGTTTTCATAAATTTTCCTCATTCTTCTGTCTTTATTGTAGCATAAAAGTCAGATAGACAGTCGCAGAACCTAAAAGCTTATGGCAATTTCCGTCGGAAACTATGGGACAAGGACTGTACTTTTTGAATTTCTATACCAGCAGAAAGGACAGGCAGTGATGAGATTTCTCCCTCACACCACCCAAAATAACTGTAATCTCTGGAACTTAGGTATAAAAATCCTAGGCCCCTTATAGAGAGTGGAGTTGACAAACTTGTTAGAAACTCTTTCTGCCAAATCGGGCGTAAAAACCTGCGACTTTCTGCTATAATAAAACTATCAATTTTAATTTAGAAAGTCATCAATATGCAAACGACTAGAGAAGTTGAATTGGAAAATCAGCTTATTGAACGATTGATTACAGGCGAAAGTCAGTGGAGCCTGCGCGATGATCTGCGCACAGAAGAAGACCTCTGGGGTAATTTCTTTGCCAAGTTGGAGCAAAATAATACCGCGGCTCTCAACGGACACCCCCTGACCGATCAGGAAAAAGAGCAGATCAAGGGACAGCTGGACTTCACCAGCTACTACGAGGCGGCTAAATGGCTGGTTGGTGAAAACGGCATTGCCAAGGTCGACCTCCAGCGTGAGGACGCTTCTTTGGACAATGCCCGCCTCTCGGTTATCTGGCGTGACAATGTCGCAGGCGGTAAATCCTCTTATGAGGTGGTCCATCAGGTTATTCGCAATCGCTCAAAAGAGCTTGAGCGTGACCGCAGGACAGATGTCAGCTTGCTGATCAATGGCCTGCCCCTCATCCATATCGAGCTCAAGAGTGCCAGTCATTCGACAGATGAGGCCTTCAACCAAATCCAGAAATACGACCGTGAAGGTAAGTTTCGCGGGCTCTACTCCAGCATCCAGATGTTTGTCATCTCCAATAAGACCAACACACGCTATATTGCAGCTGCTAAGGCCGACAAGCTCAACAGAAAATTTCTCACCAAGTGGGTGGACAAAAAGAACCAGCCCGTCGAAGATCTCTTTGCCTTCGCCCAGCAGGTGCTCTCGATTCCCCGTGCCCACCAGATGGTCATGCAGTATTCGGTTATTGATGATGATAAGAAGGCTTTAATCTTGCTGCGTCCTTATCAGATTCATGCCATTGAAGCAGTTCAGGAGGCCAGCAAGAAGCAGGAATCGGGTTATGTCTGGCATACCACAGGTTCTGGTAAGACCCTGACCTCCTACAAGGTAGCTCGCAACCTCCTACAGATTCCCGCCATCAAAAAGACCATCTTTGTCGTGGATCGCCGCGACCTAGATCAGCAGACGACCTCTAGCTTCATGTCCTATGCCACCAATGATGTCATCGATATCGACGAGACCGACAGCACCCACGATCTGGTCAAGCGCCTGATGGCTAATGACAAGCGTGTGGTCGTAACCACTATTCAAAAGCTCTCCACCCTCATGCGCAAGATTGGCGAAGGTCGCTACAGCAAGGACGCTCAGAAAATCAAGCAGCTAAAAGTCGCTTTCGTGGTCGATGAGTGTCACCGTGCGGTGACTCCGCAGGCTCATCAGGCTATCTCGCAATTCTTTGTCAATGCCCTCTGGTACGGCTTTACAGGGACACCTATCTTTGGTGAGAATAAGCGTCAGCAGCTGGGTAATCTGGCGCAAACCACCGAAGAACTCTACGGGCGCAAGCTCCACGAGTATACGGTCAAAGAGGCCATCCATGACGGTGCCGTTCTGGGCTTCAAAGTTGATTACAAAAGTACCCTCGTGCTTGATGACGGACCTGATGAGAAGACTATCGCAGATGAGGCCTATGAGCATGAAGAGCACATGCTGCAGGTACTTGATACCATTATCAATCACTCCAAGGGTCCCCTCGGTTTCAAAAATGGGGTCGGCAAGACCTACAATGCCATCCTGACCGTCAAATCCATCGCTATGGCGCAGAAATACTACGACCTCCTCAAGCGCATCAAGAAGGGCCAGGCTTCTATCAAGATCAATGAGTCCATTAAGCGTGTGCTCCCTGATTTTCCCAAGGTCGCCATCACCTACTCAGTCACCGAAAATGAAGAAGATTCCCACTCAAATCAAGAGAAGATGCAAGCAGCACTAGCTGATTACAATGCTGAGTTTGGCACCCACTTTACAACAGCTGACTTGCGCAGTTACAACACCGACGTCAACAACCGCCTAGCTCGCAAGAAGGACAAGTACCTCTTTCGAGCCGAGCAGCTGGATCTGGTCATCGTGGTCAATCGTCTTCTGACCGGCTTTGATGCGCCCTGTCTGTCCACCCTCTTTATCGACCGCAAGCCTATGCAGCCTCAGGATCTCATTCAGGCCTTTAGCCGTACCAATCGGATCTTTGACAGGAACAAACTCCACGGCCAGATCATCACCTTTCAAGCACCAAATAGCTTTAAAGCAGCCGTCGATAATGCCCTCCAGCTCTACTCAAATGGCGGTCAGACCAGCGTCCTAGCCCCAGACTGGCAGGAGGAGAAGGACAACTTTGAGGTTAAGCTAGCAGCCTTTCGCAGCCATGTCAGCGATGAGCCCAGTCTGGGAATCACACCAGAAGGTGCTACAACCCAAGAGCTCAAGGTCTTTGCTAAGGCCTTTCAGGAATTTGACAAGACATTCGCCTCTATCCAAGTCTACCAAGAGTACGACGAGGAGACCCTCTATGCCGAGTACGGTCTCAGCACCGATCAACTCGAGTCCTACATGGGCGTCTACCAAAATGTCCTCGCCGAGCTCAAGCGCCGACGAGAAGAAGAAGGTGCAGACGACGAGGAGCCCATAAATTATCTCTACGAGATCGAGTCCGTTCATGTCGATGAGATCAACTACGAGTATATCCTCTCGCTTATCCAAGCCCTGATTCCGCAGGAGGGCCAAGAAGCCGCCGACCTCTCAGACAAGGACTTAGCCGCTATCGATGACTATATCGCCAATCTTGCTAAAACCAACAGCAGCCTAGCCAGCGTCATGTCCACCCTCTGGAACCAGATTCAGATGGATCCTGAAAGCTACCGCGGTCATTCCCTGACAGCAGTCTTAGACGACATGGTCGCAGAGGTTATCTACGGCCATGTCGCAGATCTAGCTAAGAAGTGGTATATTGGCGAAGATGAGCTCAGCTACCTAGTCACCCACTACCAAAAGGGCCGTAAAAAGCAAGAAGGTGAAAGCCAGCTCAAGGCCAGCCAGCGCTATCCAGACTACAAAAACCAAGTCGCAGAACCCCTCAATCCCCTCCTCTACAAAAAAGGCATCAAAAAAGCCTACATCGACCTAGTCGAAAACATCATCGAACCCCTACGACTGAGACGGTAGTTGTCAACAAACTCAATATTTTGTGCTAAAATATGGTGGATAATGCTTATGCTTATACACTATAAACGAGTAAATTTTGGTCTAATCAAAAGGCTCTAAACTCATTATATTGTAGGAAGTATTTTGTTAGAACGATCCTAATGAGGAATAATTTTTAGATAAAGGAGTATTAATTGAAACCTAAGCTATCTTTTGCTGATTTAGTGAATAAATTCCATGAGAGAAATATTTCTAATGGTAGCTATACAGATAACCAAATTATTGAGTATCTACAGACCAGAAGTTATTATTATAAAATTGCTAGCTATAGAAAAAATTATCCGAAAAATCCTCAAGGCAAAGGATACTCTCATTTGACATTTGATCATCTTATAGAGACAGCAAAGCTAGATGTACGATTAAGAGAATACTTATTGGGTTTATGTTTGGATGTTGAGCATGCAACAAAGACAAAGTTAATGACAATACTTACAGATGATGAAGGTGAGGATGGCTATAGTATTGTTGAAAGTTTTCGAGACGAAAATTCTGATAAATTTGAAGAAATACTTAGGCATTTTAGAAACAATCACTATAAGAAAGATATGTTTCAAAAAAGAGATCAAATTTCTGTTTGGGTTTTAATGGAAATTATAGATTATGGGACTTTAATCCGTTTTCTAGAGTTTTATAAGGGATATAAGTTAGAAGATAGTAAAAATCTATACGCCATTCAGCATAAGTTTATAAAAAATATTAGAAATGCTTGTGCGCATAATGACGTTTATTTAATCAATATTTTTGATGCTAACTCTTCAGTCCACAGACCTCAGCCTGCTATTAGATCTTTTGCAGATAGCATGGGAGTTAATACACACTTGATTCGATATCAGAAAACATTAGATATCGTAGCACTGTTTTATATCCACGCTAAGCTTTGCTCAGATGAGCTAAATAATAGAAGATACGCTGAGGGGAAAGAGATCCTAAAAAGATATCAAGATAGTGCATTAGTAAAAGATTCAGGTGCAATAAAAAAATTATTCGACTCGATTTTAAGTAAAACTATTGACTTTTTAGAAGTAACATAATAGAATATTGGTTGAGGAAACAAGGTTCGCCCTTGGCTCGCATATCGGGTTATGGAAAAAAGTCAGCGACGATGCTGGCTTTTTTCTATTGAGTTGAGTTTCTATCGATTTCTATATCAAATACCATTAATACCACCTATCCTATCTGCTAATTTTCACGATTTTTAAAAGATAGGAAGTGAGGTTTAGATAGTATTTTCCAACTTTAGCCAAAATTAGGAGATAAGTTTAGAAATTTGTCATCCTATCTCTCGATTTTGGCTATTTTTGATAGATAGGAAAAGGCATATAAGTTATAATCCCTTAAAAGTCACCGATATAGAAATTCTGATAATAGTAGTAAAAGAGAACGGCTGAATAGGCAGATACTTAGCTAGAAAGCTAGATATCTACTCAGGTCTCGTCATGTCCCAGAGCATCATCAAAGAGAAGAAGAAATACTACGATGCCTTTAAGATAACAGGTGATGCCGACAACAAGGCAGAAGGCACTTTCTTTGTCCTTGCTCTCATGGAAATCTTAAAGGCCGGTCAAGAGGACATCATCCATACTTTGGAAGAAAAAAGAAGCATCTTAGAAGACTATTCCAAAGAGCTAGAGCAGTCCGCTTACACCGATCTCCAAAAAAGCATTCTCTTTCTCCTCTATCAATCTAAAGTCTTTGTTGATGACCCCGGCGACAGCCTATCAGACAATGATATCATGGCTATCCTAGCGCATGACTATCCCAAACTAGCCATCAAAAAAGCCATCGACCACCTAGAAAAGATCGACGTCCTAAAACTGATCGCCCAAAGACCTAAAAAGCATCTGCTATTGTAAATCTGTAAAGTGAGAATACATGAGAATAATTTTTACAAATTTAATAACAACTGTCATTGGCGCTTTTATTGGTGGATTGTTTTCTCTATGGATTGTGAAAATTCAATTACAAGCCAAAGAGAATGAAAAGAAAGCTGAACAAGCAAATAAAATTGCTGCATGGATAGACATAGAAAGCCTTGTTTCGGAAAATGCTCAACATTTAGTTTTAAGAAATGCATCTGATCTACCTGTGTATGATGTTTTAATACTAGTTGTTAATAATAGAACACCTAAGGATTATAAAGAGATTCAGCCTAAAGATTTTATATCTTTTAAAATATATTCACTACTAGAACCTGCCGAAAAGACTGATGGAGTAAGAACTGGAGGAAAAGCCTCAGGAGGTCAACGTCCAATGGTGGCAATATTATTTACAGATTCATTGATGCAGCATTGGTACCGAAACCAGTTTGGGAAGTTGATGCTACTAAGTGATGCAGAATATAACGCTCTAATTAAAAATTTAGGATTCAGACCACCTTTGTAATAAGGTTCTATATCAACATTAAAAAAGCAATTCTTAACAAAAGAACTGCTTTTTAATATATTTATATCCAAAAAATTTATTAATCTAACTTTTCTGCATCATTGATAAAGAACGATAGAAGTGTATTTTCTTGGACTTTCTTTACTCCTAAATCTTTTCTCATTTCATTCATAACTTGTTCAGAAATTTTTAGCAGCTGTTCTCCATTATTTCCTTCCTGACTAGCAACGGTTCTGAATTCTGCCCATTTTTGAACGACTTTTTTAGATCCCCAGAGTGTCAGCTCTTTATTAAATTTAGTGGTATCTTCTAACATTTCTTCTTGTTTATATGGTTTTTCATCTGTTGCTGTAACGATTTTATAAATCATTTCAATGAACTGAGTATAAGAAGCTTCTCGTTTTTTTGTTAAATACTGTAATCTGTTTTGACGAAAATCAAAGAACATTTTAACTGAGGTGGTTATAATAGAAATCAATCCTGTAATAATCGCTACAAGAATAACACCATCTAAAGTCTTTACAATCTTCAATAAGTCAAATATCCATCGGATGGCAATTTTCATTCCCCAAATGACAAGAAATGATAAAGGGATTAATAAAATAATACCTAAAATAGTTTGAAATTTGTTGCTAGTCTTCTCCATCTAAATCATCCCTTTCAGATTTTCTGTTGCTGTTATTTGCTATAAGTTTAAGTATCTCTGAAATTGAATTAGTATAAGCTCTTGTAGAAAATTGTTCCAAATATTTACTTGTTATTTGGCTAATAGCTGACTTGTACAATTGTTGTGACAACTCAGGATGTTCATTAATTTGTGAAAGAGGAGTCGTTATAGATTGAGCTGCTTTTACTAAAGCAGATTTGGTTATTGGTGAAAATGATTGGAAATTTTTAGTCAATTGTTGAGATAACATACTTAAATTACCTAATCCAGAAGACAAGTCATTAGCAAATTCTCTCATTGTTGTAATCTCCCAATTATTATAGATTTCCTCTTCAATTAAACTAAGCTCAGAATTAGCTTGCTCAATTGTATCCTTCATTTTTTTAAATTGTTCTGAATGAATTATATGGAAATGCATAACCTCATTTCGATATTTTTTTATACGCGTGTAATTATTTTCAAGAGATAGTGACTGATTTTTGATATATTTTGAAAAATATTTTGACCAGATAGTTGTTACTTTACCTTTATCAATTAAGTCTAATATTTTTTCTTTTGTTAAGTCTTCGACTCCTTCAAAGTAGGTATCGTCATAGTAATTAACAGAATTAGGATTGATTTCAAATATTAATTGATGCAATTCATTAATCCCTAATTCTCCTAAGTCGTTCCCTGATAGTCTAGTGTTAGACCCTAACTTTGGTTTGAAAACTTCCTGATAAAGATCATAAAAATTACCTTTTGTTGTTGGGGATATAGCTAAGACAAGCAGTTTTCTTAAACCATTTTCATAACGTTGAAATTTTGGGAACAGTCTCTGTAGGTAATAATCAGAAACAGAGTTATGTATGGTAATATAACGAATATCATACTTATTCAGAATTGCATTAAATTTTTCTAGTATATGAGAAACATATTCAGCTTCTTTAAGCTTTTTAGAAGAATCATAATGGTATGATAAAGTCGCTTCTAAAGTGTTATTTTTTAAATTTTTGATAGATAAATCCACCATTTTATCATATCCAACAAGCGAAAGATGAAATTGTTTTAGCATTTCGGATTCTTGGGATTTTCTAGTTTTACCATTAATTTTGATAGTAACTATAGGAATTGATGTAACATTTAATATCTTTGTCTCCGAAAGTAATTTATCTCGTAAAGATGAGATATCAGTGTGTTGGATAATTTCTGTAATTGTGAATTCTGTCATTGTTTTCCTTGCTAAATTTAAAAATAGATGTATATATATTGGTATTATAGCATTTTTAGAACTAGTATTTGGAGCAATGCATATTTTTAAAGCCTAATGTAACGGGGAATATAGCTTTAAATATTCAAATTTTCGCCCCAAGAAAAAGACCCTCAAACTTCTCTGAGGGGCTAAAGAACAGCCATTCTAAAAAAGATAACCCTAGGCGCGTGTGAATTCTCGTCCGTTGACTTACTCCCATTCGGGAACACAGCGGTAATCCTTCGAAAGTTATCTCTATCAGGTTCATTCTAACATATAAAATGGATACTGCCAAAGGCTAAATAAATTTTGCCAATGGTTAAACACCTTGTTTGAAGATCAGCCATTTCCAGTCTGATCTTTTTCTTTTGGTAAAATAGCAGAGCTAAAGATAGTAAGAATTGTTTGAAAATTAAGGAGCCATCCTTTGAGAGGGACAGAAGTGGTGGTATAATAGTACGTATATAATAATATTAAGAGAAAAAGGTAACGAATGGAAAAGTCAATTGCTGTATATGAAATTAATGAAACGATTAAAGAAGTAGAGCTTAATCAGGAAAAAATTATTAATATAGCTGATATTTTTAATACCATTATTGGTGTTTCAGATGAGAAAACAAGTCATAAAGCTATCATTGCCGAAATTAAAGATGATGATAGTATTTTAAAAAAGTATTATATGGACAAAAAGAATTGTAAAATAAATTCTTTTGCAGAAAAGCTATTAACAGCTGAAAAAGGAAATAATTCGAATCGTAAGAAGAGCATTAGGGAAGGTTTTTTATTTATAAGAGAAACCAATCAGGATTTAACACTTTTAAAACTTGAAAAGACTTCTGTTGCAGATACCGAGACCTTTAAACTAATCGGGCAATTAGGAACAGAAAAAAATTATTATAAGGCTTGTATTTTCACTAATGATCTTCATAATATTGCTATTATTGATAAAAGTAATAAAATTGCTACTTATTGGCTTGATGGTTTCTTAGGTTTACAAGAAGTTAGGAATAGTAAAATAAATTCTACCGATCTAATTGAGTTGGTTGAAAGTAAACAATTGTTTTCCAGTTCAATTAAGGAAAAAGAAAACTTTGAAGATATTTTATCTGAAACAAAATCATATATCTTTGATAACAGTCAATTTGATAAGTCTCAATTAATTGATTTTTTAAATGCAAAAGATTTAATTGATATAGCAACAAATGAAAAAAATTATGAGAGTCAATTTTATTCAGAGGAATCTCTAGAAATTGATGCTAATTTTAAGATTGACTCTAAAGTTTTACGAGATAAATATAAACGTGAAATAAAAATTTCGAATGAGACAACAATAAAAACAGATAATTTTGAAAAATTAGTATTAAACGAAGAAATAGAATTCACTGATAATGTTTTAACTCTAACCGTTTCAGATGAATTCATTTCCAAAGTTGAAGAGATATTAGGTAGCAGAAATGGATAACTGTACTTGGAGAGGAACAACTTGCGAGTTTTTTGATAATGAAAGCACTCAATCTTCTATAAATTTTTTTAATGTACATAAAATTGGTAACTTAGAGAAAGATGCTAAAAAATATATTGTACCGAAAGATCATTTAAGAATATTTAATATAGATAATTATATTGAAAGTAAAACTTTTTTTAGAGATATCGTTACGTATTTTCAAGATATTAAATTTGATGAAGAACTTCAATTGATTTCATACAATCAAGAGTGGAATATTAGCCAAATTAATTATTCTCGTGAAGTTGAAAAATTTAAGATAATTATTGGTAATAATAGAATTAGTACTAATCAAAATCGTACTAACAGACAAATTGGAAACTTCTCACTTAATCTATTAAAGGGATTAAAAAATCAGTCGAGCAAAAATCTTATACTAAGAAAACTTTATATTCTCTTGATGTTATCAACTAGTACCGAAATACAGTCAAATCAATTTACTTTTAAGGTTGAGTATGATGAAACAGTTGTTTCTAAAGTTTGTAATTATGCTGATTGTGATACAGGAGATATAGATTGTTTAGATAAAATTTACGATTGGATAATCAATGAAGAAGGCTCCGAAAATTCTTTTAATGAAAAAGTTAAGGTCGTTAGAAGTATTATTTCTCGAAATAATCGTTTCGAAATAAGTGAGTCAATTTTAGATTCAGCACGAAGCATTTTTCAAAGAATTATTAATAAGGAAACTGAAAAGTATTTTGAGCAGGTTAATCAGCTAAAAGATGATTTTTTAACTATTGCCGAAAGGGAGAATAGTATCTATCAGTCCTTGCATTTTAAACTATTAGGTTGGTTTTCAGCAGTAGCTTTGACTATATTTGATAAAATTAAAGATTATAATGGAACTAACATTATAGAGAGAGTGCTGGCTTCAAGTTCGCAAAAGACAACACTGATATTGATGATGCTTATTATGGCCTTAATAATAATTTTTCTAATGTATTGTTTAGAAACAAGAAAAAATCAGGAGGAATTTTGGAAGTTGAAAGAATTTTATACTGGCAGTCTGATGTTTAATAATGATGATTTTCAAAATAAAATTGAATTTCCTAGAATAAATCAGAATTATCTTTTTGGTGTAATTGTATTTATATTTTTACTCCTTCTTAGACTTATTTTCACTAGTGTTTATTATATTATTGCAGTGATGTTATTTGGAATATTAGTTACCATATTTTATAAAAAAGGAGTTATGGAAATTTTAAGTAGTAAGATTGATAAAAAAGATGAAAAATAAAATGAAAATACAAAATATCCCCCCTCTCAGATTCAAACATTTTGATGATGAGTGGGAAAGTACAAAATTAGGTAAAGTAGGAAAAACTCAGTCCGGTGTTGGTTTTTCAGATTCAGAACAAGGTGGTAATTCTGGTATACCATTTTATAAAGTATCTGATATGAATAACTCAGGAAATGAGTATCAAATGTCCAATGCAAATAATTATGTAACTGATGAACAGGTTAATCGAAGAAAATGGAAAGTCATAGATCAATTACCTGCTGTTATTTTTGCAAAAGTTGGGGCAGCGATTATGCTTGACAGAAAACGCCTAGTAAATTCGCCGTTTCTCATTGATAATAATACGATGGCCTACATTTTTGGTAAGCACTGGAACGCACAATTTGGTAAAACATTATTCGATACTTTAAAATTATCTAATTTTGCTCAAACAGGAGCATTACCATCTTTTAACGGATCAGATATTGAAGCGATTAAGGTTTCTATCCCTCCCCTCCCCGAACAATCCGCGATCGGGTCGCTTTTCCAGACGCTTGACGAGCTCTTGTCTGCCTATAAGGATAATTTGGCCAACTATCAAGCCTTTAAGGCGTCCATGCTGTCCAAGATGTTTCCAAAGGCAGGACAGACCACCCCTGAAATCCGCTTAGATGGATTTGATGGTGAGTGGGAGGAGAAGAAGTTGGGAGAAGTGACTGAAAGAGTTCAGGGTAATGATGGAAGAATGGATTTACCGACTCTGACGATCTCAGCAGCAAACGGATGGATGAATCAGGAAGATAGATTCTCCCAAAATATTGCTGGTAAAGAGCAAAAGAACTATACACTTTTGAAAAAAGGTGAACTATCGTATAATCATGGCAATTCTAAACTTGCTAAATATGGTGTAGTATTTGAACTAGGATCCTATGAAGAAGCCCTAGTCCCTCGTGTCTACCATAGTTTTAGAGTTAAAGACGGATTGTCTGATGCAAAATTTCTTGAAACCATGTTTACGACTAAGAGACCTGATAGAGAACTTGGGAAATTAATTTCTTCTGGAGCACGAATGGATGGTCTTTTAAATATCAACTACGATGAATTTATGGGGATTAAAATTACTATTCCTAAAATTGATGAGCAAAAGGCGATCGGTGGATTTTTCTCTAACTTAGGTAACCTCATCTCATTTTATCAAGAGAAGATTGAGGAATTAGAAACCTTGAAGAAAAAGCTTTTGCAGGATATGTTTGTTTAGGAGGTAGTGGTGGACAGTAAGCAAATTACATTAGTAAAAATTGACACCAAAACAGCTGCAAAAAATATTGCAAATCTGCTTAATGATAAAGATGATAAAGAAAGTAAGACATACTTCTTAAACGGAGCATGGGGTTCTGGTAAAAGTACTTTTTTAAGGGAAGTTAAGAAGGTATCCGATAATAAATTTATCGAAATTGACTTATGGAGATTAAATGACAATAGATCACTAATTGAAGTGGCTTTTTCTAACTTATACCCTTGTAAATATAGATGCTATAAGTTACGGTTAATTTTTTTAGTTGCACTATCGATTCTGTTCACTTTACAATTTAACTTAGGGATCGAGAGATTTTTTAGTACTATATTCAAGAATTTCACACCACCCGTTACTTTTTTAGCTGGCTTGATTGCCTTATGCGGTGCTGTATATCAATTTTTTAAACCTAAATCAGATGTCTATTATTCAAATAAACTCGAAAAATATGTCATACATGATAAAATTTTATTAATTGATGATTTTGATAGATTAACTAAAGAACAACAAAACGAGGCTTATAAGTTATTTTCACTTTTAAAAGGTAAACTACCAATAGTATTTGTAGGTGATATTGAAAAAGTTTACCAAAAAACGTCAGATAACTTTCTTTCAAAAATAATCGATAGAAGGCTTGATTTACCATTCGATTTACATCCTTCGAACATTTGGAATGAGTACTTTAAAGAATTAGAATCTAATTATGACGTAGCCTTGTCTAATAATTTCAAACAACAGTTTATCATTGAAAGACGTAACTTAAGAGACAGAGTACATTTTAATGATTATGTGACTAAAGAGCTAATTGATGGAAATAAATATGGTCGTGTACAAATTGAGCAGATGCTTGTCGTTATATATATTTATCTTTTCTATCCTGATGGCTACAATAAACTATTTAATGATGAAATACCCATTCTTTTATCTGATGAAGTACTAAATGATGAAGATATACCGAGAATATTCAAGCAAATTCTAGCTAGAGAGATTCAACAAACACCTAGAGATTTCTTGAGAAGTAAGAGAGATTATTATATTTTTGAAGCGCCAAGAAATTTGTCAAATAAAGAACTATATCAAATCTTCAAAGATGAGAATAAATTAAAAGATAATATTCTAACTGCAGACATTAATAGCGACTTTTATGTTTATTTACAATCTAAATATGATTCGTTAACAGAGGATGAAAAAGACTTTTTATTAACATACTGTCTTCAAGTTCTTACCCCTATGGAGGACACTAGTTCTTCTTTATCTTTTATCTTTGATAGAATGACACAGCAAGCCATAGAGGAAGTAACAACCCCATATGATATTCCTGACGCAGATGATTATCTCAGTATAGTATATAATTTTTGGAAAGTAAAATTTGAAGAACTAAATAATGATGACCTCAGCTTAATATTATATTTACTTGTCACATATGTACCCCAGTTTGGTATGGGGTTCCCTTTATGGTCTACAGAAGATTTATTTAAGCTATCGTCTGCGAAATTTAAAAATTATCGTTTTAAACTTCTTTATCTAAACTATTATTTGACTTATAACAAACTCAAAATTTTAGATGATTGTGAGCTATTAGGCGATGAATTTTGGGAATCTGTAAAGTCCTTGGAAAATGATGATTTTATTGACCTGATGATTAAACAAAGAATTTTTACCCCAATCGATAAAAACTTTTATCAATTTAACCCTGAAGGTAAGATAGGAGAAAAAATATATCAACTAACCCAAGATAAGATAAACGAACTCACAAAAAATGGTTATTTAATTATTAGCTACTCATAATGATCTAAAAAACTTCACGCCTTAAATTCTCAAACATTTCATGCTAATCCGCTTAAAATCCGCTCATTTTTGTGAGCGGATTGCGGGCTATCGGTAATAAAGCTGTTCGTGACGAAGGTGCTTTAATAACTTTAAAGTATTTACGATTAATAACTTTTAAGTTATAATGTATAAGAAAGAACTTGCCCAGTACACGATGATAAGTAAAGAAAAGAGGCCTAGAAGAATGATTAAGAACAATCCAGCTATTGGTAGTCATTGGGAGGATGTTCAAGCGGAGCTCTTTACGCCAGAGGAGATTCGTGAGAGTGATTTAAGGGTGGCGGTTATGCTTGAGCTTATTAAAGCTAGGCAGGAAAAAGGCATCAGTCAGAAGAAATTGGAACAGCTCAGTGGTGTTAGTCAGCCTGTCATTGCTCGGATGGAGTCTGGAAAAACCAGTCCACAGCTTGATACCGTTTTGAAGGTGCTAGCCAGTCTTGGAAAGACCTTAGCTGTTGTTCCCTTGGAACAAAAAGAGAGTCATTAGTAGCACTGAGACTAGAAAGAGCTGTCTCCAAACTAGTTTTTAGAAAGGAGCGCCTATGCAGCCTTCATACCGTATTACTGAAAAGATCTTGAACCAGGTTCAGCGGATTTCGGAGCTGACGACCCAGCTGACCTTGGAGCGGCGGGAGTTGCACCTGCGTAAGGAAAATCGGGTTCGCTCGATCCAGTCCTCCCTAGCCATTGAAAATAATAGTCTGAGTTTGGAACAGGTGACGGCTGTGATTGACGGTAAGCGCGTGCTTGGTCCACCCAAGGATATTCATGAGGTGGAAAATGCCTATGAAGCTTATGAACGTGCTTTTAGACTAGATCCTTACCGTCTGGAGGATTTCTTAGAAGCGCACAGACTGCTGACCAAGGATTTAGTTAAGCATGCTGGTCAGTTTCGCACAGGTGATGTTGGTGTCTATGACAGTACCGATCATGTGGTGCATGTTGGCGCCCGTCCTCAGTTTGTACCCGCTTTAGTTGAGGATTTATTTGCATGGGCCAAAGCTAGTAGCGTGTCGGATTTTGTCAAATCCTGTGTGGTCCACTTTGAGTTGGAAATTATTCATCCTTTCGAGGATGGTAACGGACGCATGGGACGTCTCTGGCAGAGTTTGATTCTCAGTCAGTCCAACCCCATCTTTGAGTGGCTGCCTGTTGAGTCGGTGATTTACCATCATCAGCAAGGCTATTACGATGCCCTCACCCTCAGCAATCAAGCAAATGACTCAACTGTCTTCATCGAGTTCATGCTGGATGCTATTTTAGAGACCTTGCAGGAATACCAGACAGCCCAGCCTACCAGCTCCGTAACGTTAAAACCTAAAGAAGAAGCCGTCTGGCAAAAAATCAGAACCTACCTCCTTGAACATGGTGTCATTACCACTTCCTTGGCACAAGACTTGATTGGCTTGAGTGAAGCCAGTACCCGTCGCTATTTATCTTTGTTCGTTCAAAAGGATTTACTGACACTAGAAGGATCGACACGTGACAGGCATTATAAGCTGCCATCACCCCACTAAAAAATCCGCTCATAATCCGCTTAAAATCCGCTCATTTTTGTGAGCGGATTGCGAGATATTTCTATAGTGACACGGCTATGATGATACCTCAAGCCATAAAAAATACTGGACGAATCCATGTCCAGTCTTGTAAAGCGCCTTAAAAGATAAACTGGATCAGTTGCTTGACGATGGCAAATTCTTGATCATCCAGTTCAGCAATCTTTTCAATGTGTCTGGCTTTGAAGTTAAACGTATGCAGCTGAAAGGGATTGACAGCACCGTCCACCTTTTTTGAATGAACAGGAACTAACAATCCTTTTTCTCTTAACCTAGCTTGGCCGTGTGTAATGGGACAGACAGCCACGAATCCTGTACGCCTACTGTAGTTTTCACTGGAAACGACCAGGGCTGATCGGCGTTTTTGAATGTCTTTACCAGCAGAAGGATCAAAGTTAATCCAGACAATATCTTGCCTTTGGGGAATGTAACTAGCATTCATTATCAAGTAACCTCAGATCCGCAAAGTCATCTTCCATCCGCAAACCATCATTGCCATCAAAGGGATTCTTAATTTTTGGAGCTAGGAGAATAACGCCATTTCTCCCTTTTTCAATGATGAATTCCTGACCAGCCTCAACGTGCAATTCTTTAGGAAGCGTTACAGTTACGGAATTTCCTACTTTTCTTGCTTTTATGGTAGCCATGTGAGCACCTCCAGATGTTTTTATATTATACACAAGTATATCGTGCTCCCTTAGCTTTTTCAAATATGGCTGACCTATATTAATACGAAAATTATTTTTAGAAAGTGAAAAACACTGATGTCAGAAACACCTACCTCACAAGCCCTCTATCAGGCACTTTGGAATTCAGCGGATATCCTCCGCTCTAAGATGGATGCCAATGAGTACAAGTCCTATCTCTTGGGCTTGGTCTTTTACAAGTATCTCTCAGACAAGATGCTTTTTGAAGTCGCTAAGATCATGGAGGAGCCGACGGATGATTTGGAGCAGGCGCTTGAACTTTACCGCAGGTATTATACGGACGAGGAGACCCATGAGGACTTGATCGATGTCATCATGGATCAGATGTCCTATAGCATTGAGCCCGACCTGACCTTTACGGCTCTTATCGCTACGATCAATGACGGGACCTTCCAGCTGGAGTCCTTAGCTCAGGGCTTTCGCGATATTGAGCGTAGTGATGATCTCTTTGAAAATCTCTTTGAGGATATCGATCTCTACTCCAAAAAGCTGGGAGCAACGCCTCAGAAGCAGAACCAGACCATTGCCAGTGTCATGAAGGAGTTAGCCGGTTTGGATATTGCGGGTCACGCTGGCGATATGCTGGGTGATGCCTATGAGTATCTGATCGGCCAGTTCGCCTCGGACTCGGGTAAGAAAGCCGGAGAGTTCTATACGCCCCAGCCTGTGGCCAAGCTCATGACCCGCATTGCCCTGCAGGGGCGTGAGGACCAGAAGGGCTTTAGCCTCTATGACCCGACCATGGGTTCTGGCTCACTGCTGCTCAATGCCAAGAAGTACAGTCACCAGCCGGGTACGGTCAGGAGCTCAATACCTCGACTTACAACCTCGCTCGCATGAACATGATCCTGCACGATGTCCCTGTTGAGAACCAGCACCTCAACAACGGCGACACCTTGGACGCTGACTGGCCTGATGAGGAACCGACCAATTTCGACGGTGTCCTCATGAATCCGCCTTATTCAGCCAAGTGGTCTGCGGACTCTGGTTTCCTAGAGGATCCTCGCTTTTCACCCTACGGCAAGCTAGCACCCAAGTCCAAGGCTGACTTTGCCTTCCTCTTGCACGGTTATTATCATCTCAAGCAGGACGGCGGGGTTATGGCTATCGTCTTACCTCATGGGGTTCTTTTCCGTGGCAACTCCGAAGGCCAGATCCGTCAGCACCTCCTCGAAGAAGGAGCTATTGACACCGTGATCGGCTTGCCAGCCAATATCTTCTTTAACACCAGCATTCCGACGACGGTCATCATTCTCAAAAAGAACCGTGACGCCTCTGACCGCAGTGTCTACTTTATCGACGCTTCCAAGGAGTTTGACAAGGGCAAGAACCAGAACACCATGACGGACGCCCACATCGAGAAGATCCTGGACGCTTATACCCAGCGCCGCGATGTGGATAAGTTTGCCCATCTGGCTAGTTTTGAGGAGATTGTCGAAAACGACTACAACCTCAACATTCCCCGCTATATCGATACCTTCGAGGAAGAAGAAGTGGCCCCACTTCCAGACATCATGGCCGATATAACCAAGACCAACCAAACCATCAAGGAAAAATCCGCACATCTGGAAAGCCTCCTCAAGGACCTACACGGCACCACCCCAGAAGCACAAGCCGAGCTGGATGAGTTTTTGAAAGGATTGAAACTATAACCTCAGTATTTTATTGATCGCCAAGCGTCTGACCGAATTTTTTAGCCTACAAAATAACGATCATCGTTAAAAAAACTTACTAAACTATCAAAATCTGGTATTATAGTAGTAATGATAGAGACCTAGCATCGCCTCTTACTTTCGTAATGCGTACCAGCGCTAGGTCGTTTTTTTATGAGATGATTACCGACCATATTAGCCTTGTCGGTTGACCATCGTAGGGATATTTACTAATTGATGAGCATGGAGCCTTTGGAAAGAGTCATTAGAGCAATACTAAGCACCCGTATCCAATGCTAGTGCTTTTTCTCTTTTGCTATTGTCTGATGATAATCTGACTGGATAAGCAAATTTCTTCAAATTTATAATCCAATTGTTTGAAATCCCATACTAGGAGCAGTAGAATGGGGGCATAGTGGGAAGCGGTTACTTTTCACTGCGCTATATCAGAAATCTGACGGGTGAGGTCAGTTATCGTCTCACCTCGTCCTAATATATTTATAGCTTATCGGGAGGTCTATCTATGAGTAAGCAGAAAGTTATCATTGTCGGAGCATCGCACGGTGGTCATGAATCCGCCATTGAATTGCTGGATCAGTATCAGAATCTGGATGTCACCATCTATGAGGCAGGGGATTTTGTCTCCTTTATGTCCTGTGGGATGGAACTCTACCTCAAGGATGAGGTGACAGCCAAGGATGATGTTCGCAATTTTGCGCCGGCTGATTTGGAAGCAAAAGGCGGCAAGATTTTTAACAATCACCAAGTCACCGCCATTCATCCAGAGCAAAAGACTGTGACGGTCAAGGATACGCACTCAGGTCAGTCCGAGGAAGTGGACTATGATAAGCTGATTTTGAGCTCTGGTGTCCGTCCAGTCAGTCTGCCGGTTGAAGGAGCTGACCTTGATTATATCTATCTTATGCGCGGTTATGATTGGGCGACTAAAATCAAGGAAGCTCTAGAATCACCCGCTATTCAAGATGTTGTCGTTATCGGTGCTGGCTACATCGGCCTAGAAGCTGTCGATGTTTTTGCCAGTCGAGGCAAGCGGGTTAGCTTGGTTGATGTGATTGACCGCCCGCTAGGAACCTACCTCAATCCTGAATTAGCTGATCTGGTAGCAGAAGAGCTTAAGCATCACGATGTTGACCTCTATATGAATGCCAAGGTCGAGCGCTTCCAAGGCGCCGACAAGGTTCAAACAGTCGTCACTGACAAGGGAGAAATCAAAGCTGATCTGGTGATCGTCGCAGCAGGAGTTCAGCCTAACACCGACTGGCTGCAAGGAACGGTTGATTTAGAGCCAGGCGGTTTTATCAAGGTTGATGAATATTTCCGCACCAATCTGTCTGATGTCTATGCCATTGGGGATGCTGTTCTGCCTCTGTCAATCCCAGCTGGTAAGCCTCTGCCGATCGCTCTTGCAACAACAGCTCGGCGTGAGGCTCAGTATCTGGTCAAACATCTCTTTGAAGCTAAACCGAGTCAAGCCTTTGCGGGAGTTGTTGGATCCTCTGCTCTCAGTGTCTTTGACTATCATTTTGCAACTAGTGGCCTCAATGCCTTTACGGCTGAAAAAGCAGGGGTCTCTTACAGGACCAGTTTCTACCACGACCGCCTGCGTCCGGCCTATATTCCTGACGACCATAATCCCGAGGTTTATGTCAGCCTGACTTACAATCCTCTGACCCATCAGATCTTGGGCGGAGCTGTGCTGTCCTCCTATGATGTCACAGCTCAGGGCAATGTTCTAGCTCTGGCTGTCGGTCACAAGATGACCTTGGAAGATCTGGCTCAGGCTGATTTCTTCTTCCAACCAGGATTTGACCGCCAGTGGAGCCTGCTCAATCTGGCAGCTCAGCATGCTTTGGATTTAGCACCGTTTTAAATCTAATACTAATTTCAGAATTCTACCAAGCATTTTTAATAAGAAAATTAGTACAAATTCAGAAATTCTGTAAAAATTCTGTGCAGGGATTTGGAAGGTTGGCCACGCCAGCCATCAATATGATTAATGGGGGAAGTCTTTCTAAATCTTAGGAACTTCCCTTTTTTTATGTTAGAATAATGGTGTTAATGAGTCCCGAAAAGGCGGTTTGACTGGCTAAAGCCTTCGGTGGGTGGCTCGCGGATTCGTTTGGTCTGTTTCTAAGCACAGCCAGAGGTTCCCTTGTCTATCCACTGAACCCTTTAGCTCGGTCAAACTCAGTATCTTACTGAGAAACCGGTTCTTTGTAACTCTACCCAAATGTCGGGCACTAAAGTGTCTCGTCATTTGACGCCGGGCCGCTGTCAGGCAGTCTGGCTAGTCGACTTACTCGTTTTTTGAAGTGCTTTAATGCGAAGCGCTTCAAGGACGTCGTAACTCATCACCAAGGAGGGCGTATCTCGCCTTCCTTGTAGCCAACTTACTAAATTTTTTGGTTACTCGAAGTAACAGAAAAAAGACCCGTCGTAACTCGGCAAAAAGCCTGACACCAAGTATTTGGTCATTTGGCGTTAGTTCTATAAGCCAAGCCGAATTGGCCAGTCAGCATATTTGTCCTTGGAGCGACCTCAGTTGGCACATTTTATTTTTTAAGGGGGGACATTTTTATGTCAGAACGTAAACTTTTCACGTCTGAGTCAGTTTCGGAAGGGCATCCTG
Organism: Streptococcus criceti HS-6; assembly: GCF_000187975.2. Classification (NCBI taxonomy): domain Bacteria; kingdom Bacillati; phylum Bacillota; class Bacilli; order Lactobacillales; family Streptococcaceae; genus Streptococcus; species Streptococcus criceti. The sequence continues at coordinate 1,786,638 of NZ_AEUV02000002.1, read as the reverse complement.
ATAAGATTGCCGACCAAATTTCAGACGCCGTTTTAGATGCGATTTTGGAGCAGGATCCAGACGCTCATGTAGCAGCGGAAACAGCTGTTTATACAGGTTCGGTCCATGTCTTTGGTGAAATCTCCACAACCGCCTATGTCGATATCAACCGCGTGGTACGCGATACTATTGCTGATATTGGGTACACGGATGCTAATTACGGTTTTGCAGCCGATTCGGTGGGGGTACACCCGTCATTGATTGAGCAGTCGCCAGATATCGCTCAAGGAGTTAACAATGCCTTGGAAGCACGTGAGGGTCACGATGATGAACTGAGTTTGATTGGAGCAGGAGACCAAGGGCTGATGTTTGGCTTTGCTGTCAATGAAACGCCCGAACTGATGCCGCTGCCTATCTCCTTATCCCACAAGTTAGTCAAAAAATTGGCTGATTTGCGAAAGTCAGGGGCTATCAGCTACCTGCGACCTGATGCCAAGTCTCAGGTAACGGTTGAGTACGATGAGAATGACAAACCTGTCCGTGTGGATACGGTAGTCATCTCTACGCAACATGACCCTGATGTCACTCAAGAACAAATTCATGCGGATGTTATTGAGCAGGTTATCAAGGCTGTTATTCCGGCTCAGTATTTGGATGATAAGACCAAGTTTTATATCAATCCAACTGGCCGCTTTGTTATCGGCGGCCCTCAAGGGGACTCTGGTTTGACCGGCCGTAAGATTATTGTGGATACTTACGGTGGATACGCCCGCCACGGCGGCGGTGCCTTCTCAGGTAAGGATGCCACTAAGGTTGACCGGTCGGCCTCTTATGCCGCTCGTTATATCGCCAAAAATATTGTCGCTGCCGGTTTGGCTGACAAGGCTGAGGTTCAGTTGGCCTATGCCATCGGTGTGGCCCATCCGGTTTCTGTTCGGGTGGATACCTTTGGAACTGGTCAAGTTTCTGAAAGCAAGCTAGAAGCAGCAGTAAGAGAAAACTTCGATTTGCGACCAGCTGGTATTATCAAAATGCTGGATCTCAAACGGCCCATCTATCGCCAAACGGCAGCTTACGGCCACATGGGCCGAACCGATATCGACCTGCCATGGGAAAAATTGGACAAGGTGGATGCCCTCAAAGCAGCTGTCAACTAAGCAAACGAACTACACTCCTGAACGGGTGTAGTTTTTTTGTGTCAAGAAATAGTCCCACTCAGATTCCTAAAAAGCAGTACGATCCTGCCACTCCACCGTTAAGATTGGGCAACCATTAATTTGAGTAAAGCTAGATTCCCAGATTAGGTTCCAGACATTTTAGAACAGAAAATTTGGGTTGAGAAAGGCAGATAAACTCAGACAGCATTAAGTCTCAGCCTAATGTAATCTTCGGTCTCTCTCTGAGGATTGGAACTTATGCTGAGAACTATCCTATTTTTATGAGATATTTGCCACTCGTTGTCAAATTCCTTAATCTCTGCTATAATGAAAAGGTTGAATTCAAGTGATAGAAAGAAAATAAGGTATGCGAAAAATTATTATCAATGGAGGTAGGCCGCTTTCAGGTGAAGTGGCTGTATCAGGTGCGAAAAATTCTGTTGTTGCTCTGATTCCCGCCATTATTCTAGCAGATGATCCCGTGACTCTGGATGGAGTGCCTGCCATCAGTGATGTAGACAGTCTGGTAGAAATCATGGAGATCATGGGAGCTAAGGTCAAGCGTGATGGTGAAACGCTTGAAATTGACCCGCGCGGTGTCAAAGATATGCCCATGCCATTCGGTAAAATCAATAGTCTGCGAGCTTCTTATTACTTTTATGGAAGTCTCCTAGGTCGCTTTGGTCAGGCTGTCGTCGGTCTGCCTGGTGGTTGTGATTTGGGCCCACGTCCGATTGACCTACACCTTAAGGCTTTTGAAGCCATGGGAGCCAGTATTTCCTATGAAGCAGAAGCTATGCGTTTGGCGACTGGTGGTAAGCCCATGCAAGGGGCTCATATCTATATGGATACAGTCAGCGTTGGTGCGACGATCAATACTATGCTGGCAGCGGTCAAGGCCCAAGGCCGAACCGTGATTGAAAATGCTGCCAGAGAGCCTGAAATCATTGATGTAGCGACCTTACTTAATAATATGGGAGCGCATGTTCGTGGAGCTGGAACCAATATCATTACCATTGATGGCGTTGAACGTCTAGGCGGGACCCGTCACCAAGTCATTCCAGACCGAATTGAGGCTGGTACCTATATCGCCATGGCGGCGGCTATTGGTGAGGGTGTCCGTATTACCAATGTCCTCTACGAACACTTGGATAGCTTTATTTCCAAACTGGAGGAAATGGGCGTTCGGATGACCGTTGACGAAGATGCAATCTATGTTGAAAAGCAGGAGAACCTCAAGGCCATTTCTGTTCGGACCTCACCTTATCCGGGCTTTGCGACTGATTTGCAACAGCCGATTACTCCGCTCTTATTGACAGCCCACGGTCGAGGAACTATCCTTGATACTATCTATGAAAAACGTATTAATCATGTGCCAGAACTGGCTCGCATGGGGGCTGATATCACAGTTCTAGGAGGTAAAATCGTCTACAATGGCCCAAGTCAATTGACTGGAGCAGCAGTTAAGGCAACCGACCTGCGGGCTGGAGCTGCCTTGGTAACGGCTGGATTAATGGCTAAGGGACAGACTGAGATCACCAATATTGAATTTATCCTGCGAGGCTATGCCAATATTATTGAAAAATTGACAGCCTTGGGAGCAGATATTAAATTGGTGGAAGAATAAGCAAAGATGAGGCTGGGCAAAAAAATCGTCCAGTCTTCTTGTTTTGGAATAAACTTTTGGCGCAGTGGTTGGCAGTGAGACTAGCTCTGCTAGCCTTATCTACAATCTTCAACTGTCTCCCAGACAGTTGACCTCCATTTTTCCACAAGGCCAAAGCGGAAAACCTAGTCAACTGTGTGGGGGTGGGTTAAAAAGGTCTGGGAGACCTTTTTAATCGGGAATAAAACTTGCAAAGCAAGTGTCAAAACGGTCTGGAAAGCGACCGTTTCAGGTCATCATCTTAAAATCATGGAGTGGAGAGAACCAAAATTTTCAATTTTTGGGTTGATCCTACTCCCGTTTTTTTGTTTACCTCCTTCCGGTAGCAATTTTTGGACAGAACTTTAATAAAACGATAGAATAAATCCATCTAGCCTTTGGTGATTACTAAAGCAAATATTCTAAGGAGAATTACAATGAAAATTTTTATTATTGGAGCCAACGGCCGAGTCGCAAGTGAACTGTCTGAACGTCTGGTCTCGGCTGGTCATACGGTTTACGCGGGCGTTAGAGATTTATCCAAGGTCGAGGAAACTGAAAAGGTCAAGCCTATCTCCTTCAATCTCCATGATTCTGTAGCGGATTTGGCTAAGAGCCTGCGCGGTATGGATGTCATTTATTTCTTAGCGGGTTCACGAGGTAAGGATCTCTTGCAAACTGATGCTTTCGGCGCTGTCAAATCAATGCAAGCAGCTCAATTAGCCGGCATCAAACGCTATATCATGCTCAGTTCTCTCTTTGCGACAGAGCCAGAAAAGTGGAACCAAGCGGGCTTAGACCAATTGACGGACTATAATATTGCTAAGTTTTTTGCCGATAATTACCTGGTACATCAGACAGACCTAGACTATACAATCCTGCAGCCAGGCGGCTTAGCGGAAGAAGCAGGAACTGGGCTGGTAACCTTTGCTCCTGAAAAGGTTGGCCGCAATCCTATTCCTGATGTGGCAGAAGTGTTGGCCAAAATCATCCAGTATCCAAATACTAAGGGAAAGATCATTCAAATGCTGTCAGGTACTGAAAGTATTGATGCTGGTATGGCAAAACTATAGGAAGCTCTTGCGGCAGAAGAAAATCTGTGCGATGCACTATGCGCTGGAAAGCCAGGTTGCGAAGTCATGTAATATGCCACGTTAGGATGCTTCTTAAACAGCCTATGATAATTTGTTTGAAAAGAGAATCTCTATTATGAGTGGAGAGCCTCTTTTTTCATCGCTGATAAATATCAGTCTAGCTGCCGATGGCCAGTTTTCACCGAACAGATTGAAAGCCGTATAGTTTCAATCATGCGGATACCTCTTATGGCATGAAACGGGTCGAAGTTCGGAGTCGACAGGCCAATCCCATTTGGAACACATTTTTTATGATAGCTCGCTCGATAAAAGCACTTAGCCGCTGCATCAATGTGGTGGGGGCATGCTGTGATCTTATGTGAGAATGGCGGCGACTGGATGAAGATTTTTAAGAAAGAATAAAAAAATGAAAACCAATAATTTTGATGCTATTATTTTTGGCCGTCGCTCAATTCGTCTCTATGATGACACGGTTAAGATTCCCCGCGAAGAAATGCTGGCGATGATTGATGAGGCGGTGACCGCTCCGTCTTCTGTCAATATGCAGCCTTGGCGTTTCGTTGTAGTGGATAGTCCGGAAGGAAAGGAAAAATTGGCTCCTCTTGTCGGCAGCAACCAGACTCAAAATGATACATCTTCCGCTATGATACTGATTTTTGGAGATTTGCAATGCTATGAATACGGTCAGACTATCTATGATACAGCTGTTGATCAAGGAAAGATGTCAGCCGATGTGCGGGAGCGGCAGCTGTCAGTTATTATCCCTATGTATCAGTCTTTGACTAAGGAAGCCATGACCAGTATCGTTAAGGTTGATGCCAGCCTAGCTGCTATGCAGCTGATGCTGATTGCTCGTGCTCATGGTTATGACACCAATCCAATTGGTGGCTTTGCCGCTGAACATCTGGCGGAGACCTTTGATTTGGACAAGGAGCGCTATGTGCCGGTTATGATTCTTTCCATTGGTCAGGCTAAAGAGACCGGTCATGACTCTGTTCGACTTAGAGCTGAAACGATTACCAGTTTTATGTAAGATAGATTAGATTTGTTTGATAACCAAAGTGAGTACGGTCAAACTCATGACACCTGCATGCGAAAAGCCCTAAAACTTTAATCAGAATATTTAAAATGGTTAAGCTGAGTGGGTTTGTAGTATTAGCAATTCTGAAATGCTTTAGTTTTCGAACAAGTCTATTATTCTAAAATTTAGAAAGTAGTAATAATGAAAGTTTCCGTTTTAAATCTCCTGCCGCTGCGGCAAGGACAAGACTACCAAGCAGCTATGACAGATATGGTGACTCTGGCGCAAGAACTTGAGGAACTGAACTATCATCGTCTGTGGATTGCTGAGCATCACAATATGAAAAGTGTGGCTTCTAGTGCTACAGTCCTTCTCATGCAGCACGCCCTAGCTAATACAAATCATATACGTATCGGCTCTGGTGGTATTATGCTTCCCAACCACAGTCCTTATATAGTAGCTGAGCAGTTTGGGACCTTGGAGACCTTGTATCCTAATCGCGTTGATCTAGGTCTGGGCAGAGCACCAGGGACAGATATGGTGACCGCTCGAGCTCTCCGCCGGACAGATGATCTCAATCCCCATTTTGCGGAAGATCTGGCTGAGCTAGCTGGTTACTTTTATGACAGCAATCCTGTTCACGCCTACCCGGCAGCAGGACTCGCACTGCCATTTTATATCTTGGGTTCCAGCACGGACAGTGCTTATCTGGCAGCCAAGTTAGGTCTTCCCTATGCCTTCGCCTCCCATTTTGCACCAGCTATGATGGAAGAAGCGATAGCTATTTATCGGAGAAATTTCCAAGCATCTGACTCTTTGGATCAGCCTTACGTTATCTTGGGAGCCAATGCCATTCTTGCTGATAGCAATCAAGAAGCGCAGCGTTTGGCAACGACTCAACTGCAGTCTTTTCTAGGAATAGTGACAGGTCAGCCAAATGGTTTACAGCCGCCACTGGATAGTGAAGAGCAGGTTTGGCAATCTTATGTGGAAGCGACTAAGGTTCCGCATTTTGGCCCGATTGCCTTTCAGCGCGAAGATATTATCCATCGGGAAAAAATGATTGTCAAGCAGATGTCGCAGGTTTCCTTGATAGGTGATTCAACGACAGTGAGCCAGCAAATTCAGGAATTAAAAGACAGGGTTGAATTTGATGAACTCATTGTTAACAGTTATATCTATGACCAAGCTGCACAGATACATTCCTTTGCCCTGCTTAAAGCAGCAGTAGATCGATTTTAAGAATCATAAAAGAGACCGCTCAGAATAATCTGGGCGGTCTTTTAGCGCTCAAAGGCATTGCAGTTGGTTTATTCAGTGTTAAAAATTTTACCGAGTGTTTTCATATCCTTATTCCTTAATAGGTCTTCTTGCAGAGCTTTTGATGTTGTAAAGTCTAAAAGTTTTTCATAAATATACTCTAGGGATTTGATATCCTCTGGTCTGATAGCCAGTAAAAAGACGAATTTAATATGACTCTGGTTCCAGTAAATACCTTTGGGAATAATGGCCACTGAGATAACACTTTTCTTGACACTATGGTTAATAGGATGAGGAATAGCTACGATATTGTCTAAGACAGTGTTCGAAATCTCCTCCCTTTTAAACACATCTTGCGCAAAAGACTCGGTAACATAGCCTTTTTGAAGCAATTCATTGGCTAGAGTTTTTATAAGGTCTGTCTTTGTAATTTTATCAGGAAAAGTTTTTATAAATAAAGGATTAAAAAGTTGCAAAGTTGTTCGCTTGGAACGGATAATTTTTTCCAAATCCTTAAAGTTTTGTTCAAAATTACTAATATCGAAATAATAAATCTTATCACTTACCTTAATTGGAATAGTCGTTACAAAGAGATCGTAAGCACTTTTGTCAGTGCTGTCAAATTCCTTCAGTGACAAGTTATCAATACTGTCAATTAAATTGGGGAAATAACGTTCCAGCCTTGTTTGAATAATGGAACTCAAAATTTTTCCGGTACCGCAGATGATGGCTATTTTGATTTTATCGCGGGATGAATTTTTGTATTTTTCAATAGCATTAGCAAAATATAAGGCGATGTAAGCTATTTCATCTTCGGAGAAAGTTAACTGAAAAATATTTTCTATCCTAGACATTTCGCTAGCGGCCAAATCAAAAGCGTAAGGAAAATTATTTTTGATATGCTGGCTAATCGGGTTGGTTCGGTTACCTTTGATCACAAGGACATTTAAAGCACGGATAATATGGTTAGTGAGATTGCTTTTGAGATTATTATCATAAATCCAAGCATCTGAAATTTTTTGGTCAAGGTGATTGAGTAGTGATTGGACAATATCGTGTGCTAATTGAATATTATCTTCGCTAAGGTTGAGCCGTTCAATGATATTTGGATAGTTTTCGGAAAGAATGAAAAGGATGTAAGACTGTTCATAAGCTGATAGCTTAATCTGAAAAGTCTCATTTAACGCCGAGATAAACTCATTAAATTCACTCTGATACGGAGGAGATAATTTGAGCTCTGGCTTAAATGCTGTATGTAACTGATGTCCATATTTAATACGGCTGAGGGTTAAAAGAATCGCAGAAAAACTATTTCTTTCAAAAAAATCGGTACTATTTAATTTAATGCCATCTATGAAATTATAGAAGATTGTCGAAAAGGTCTTATAGTCAATATTATTACAGATATCCCTGACTGACTTATTTTTCCCAGAGATGAAGTCATAGAGATTATCTCGAAAAATTAAATTTAGAATGGCGGAGCGAATATCGCTCTCCTCAGCTGAAATGTAGTAACCGACATTGCTCTTATTAATAATCTGAATGTGGTAGGGGGCTAGGAGCTGCTTCAGGCTTCTAAAATCATTATAGAGAGTGTTTTGGCTGATATAGAAGGTATTTAAAAGATAGTCTTGACGAACATAATTATCGGTAGTCAGAAAAACTCTCAATAAGAAATCAATTCTATTTTTAGCTGATGTAAATAAGAACGTCCCTTGGTCATCATGATGCCAAAAGTATTCAAATTTCTCCTTATCGGTATAGTTAAGCAGATAGCCCTTTCGCCGAACTAGTTCAATTTCAGCACCATTATCGCTAATATAGTCGTTAATCATCTTAATATCATGTCTTAAGGTTCTGCTGGAAATATTCAGCTCTTTGCAAAGAATATCCTGAGAGACTGGAAGATGCTTGGTTATGAGGTAGTTTAAGATATTATCTAATCTTGCGTAATCTAATTTGGACATAATGTAATCCTCCAATCTAACCTTATTTCTATTATAAATATAACACAAAAGCAACAGAGTCCTTTTTACATAATTTCCTACAAAAATGGTGATAAGCGTGAAAATATTTTACACATAAAAGTACATATCTAATGGAAAAACGAGTTAGTGACAGCAAACCATTGAAGATGTAGGATTATAGGTAAAGAAAATAAGCGCGATAGAAAGGAGAAGTGGGGAATGAGCTCTAATAAAATAGATATGGATATATCAACAATAGTGACTCCCGACTTAATTTCACTTGATTTAAAATCAAGAACAAAGTTAGGGGTTATTGAGGAACTGACTGATTTATTGTATAAGCATCAGGATGTTAGTGATAAGCAGGCTTTTATCAGAGATGTCCTTTTTCGAGAGACAGAAGGGCTAACTGGAATCGGTCAAGGTGTCGCCATTCCACACGGGAAATCTCCTGCCGTTAGCCATACAACGATTGCCATCGGTTTATCAAAATTTCCCATTGAATGGGAGAGCCTTGATAGTGAGCCCGTGACAGCAGTCATCCTTTTTGCAGTAAGGGACAGGGATTCAAATACGCTTCACTTAAAATTGCTGCAAAAGGTTGCAATGTTACTGGCTGACGATGGCTTTATTGATAGGCTTCATAAGGTCTCATCGAAAGAAGAACTCATTGAGCTCTTGAAATAAAATTGAGTCTACCACTTGCGATGCTGCGATATTAGACAGGCCTTCCTAGAATCTTACTGATTCTTCGTTAGGTCCCTAAAATTCTTTGAGTCGCTTAACGGCTTTGTATCTTAGGAATTGAACACGGGACTAATTCCCTTGGAAAAAAGACAGCTTGTCTCGGAAATCAGGATTTCCGGCCAATCTTCTATTTTTCTGTCGGGAATTTTCGCTAAAGCGAACCGTCCCTTTGTATCTTAATGAAGGAGGTATCAAAATGAAAATTGTAGCTGTAGCTGCTTGCACATCAGGGATTGCCCATACCTATATTGCTAAGCAAAAACTTATTCGTGCTGCTGAATCTTTAGGGCATACAATCCATGTTGAAACGCAAGGAACAATCGGTGTGGAAGATGAACTGAGCACTGAAGATATTAAAAATGCCGATGTCGCTATCTTAGCTGTTGATATCCAAACAACAGGTAATGATCGTTTTAAAGGCCTGCCAACCATTAAAGTACCTACCTCTGTTGTTGTTAAGGCTCCAAAACAATTGTTGGAAGAGGTAGAAGCAAAATTGCAAGCTAAAAAATAAGGAGGAGTTAAGATGAAGAAAGTTGGTCAAGAAATAAAGCGCCACTTGATGACGGCCATATCCTATATGCTTCCATTGGTTGTCGCTTCGGGACTTTTAATTGCCATCGGAAATTTGATGGGAGGTCAGAATGTTGATAGTTTAAAATCCATGTCTATTCCTGATGCGATGACAACATTGGGGGTATTTGGGATGGGTCTCTTGCCATCCTTTATTGGTGGGTATATCTCCTATTCCATCGCAGACAGGCCTGGTATTGCACCTGGATTTTTAATGGGTCAGATTGCATCTTTTTTAGGCGCTGGTTTCCTAGGAGGAATCATCGGTGGCTTTATTTCGGGTTACATTGCACTCTTAGTCAAGAGGTATTTGAAAGTACCGAATTGGGCTCAAGCACTCATGCCTATGATGATCATTCCAACCCTATCCGCTATTATCGGTGGTCTGATTATGTTTTTTGTACTTGGAGCTCCTCTGACAGTCGCAACGGCTGCTTTAACAGGATTTATTAAGGGATTAGATCAGTCTCAGAAAGCGCTGTACGGTTTTATTATCGGTTTTATCGGCTGTCTTGATTACGGTGGTGCCATTTCGAAGGTTCCAAATCTTATCTGTGATGGCTTGTTACTAGATGGGATTACAGGTCCTGAAGGAATTAAGGTACTGGCTGCCATGGTACCCCCGATTGGTGTCACTTTCGCTTACCTCTTATCCAGAATTGTCAAAAAACCAATTTATTCCAAACAAGAAATCAATGCCATTAAGGTAGCCTTCCCAATGGGATTGTGCATGATTTCAGAAGGCGTCATTCCTATTGCGATGAATGATTTAATTCGTACAGTTATTGCGACCTCTTTAGGCTGTGGTGTCACGGGAGCCATTAGTTACGCTTTTGATAATGGTAGCCCTGTTCCATCAGGAGGTGTATTTGTTATTCCTGCCATGTCGAGACCTCTAGTAGCCATCCTTGCTCTCTTAATCGGTTCCTGCGTGACAGCAGTGCTCTTAGTTATTTTAAAGAAAGCTAGAGCTGAAGATGAAGAAGATCTTGATTTGGATGACAGCGAGGAAGAAGTTGATTTGTCGGGATTGACCTTTGAGTAAACTAGAGAAAAATTTGGAGGAAATGATTATGTTAATCAATATGGAACAAATGTTAGCTATTGCTCAGGAAAATAAATTTGCTGTTGGGGCCTATAATATTTCAAATTTAGAATTGGCTAGAATTGTGATTGAACAATGTGAGGCAGATAATGCTCCGGCCATTATTGAGGTTCATCCTACGGAAGTCTTTTACTGCAAAGATGATTTCTTTGCCTACATTCTGCAACGGATTAAAAACAGTCAAATTCCCTTTGTTCTTCACCTAGATCATGGTGATAATTTAGATAGCGTTGCAAGGGCAATTCATAATGGCTTTAGCTCAGTGATGATAGATGGTTCTCTCTTATCTTGGGATGAGAATGTTGATATCACAAGAAAAACTGTTGAGATGTGTCATAGAGTGGGCGTTAGTGTTGAAGGAGAACTGGGGACCATCGGTCAGACAGGACGCGCAGTTGAAGATGGCCTAAAGAATGGTATTTATACTAAGCCGGATGATGCCAAGCAATTTGTTGAAGAAACAGGTGTCGATACGCTAGCCGTCGGAATTGGTACGGCTCATGGTATTTATCCTAAAAATGTCACCCCTGAAATTCGGATTGATATTTTAAAGGATATTGTTAGTCAGGTCGAGGTCCCCTTAGTACTGCATGGCGGTTCATCAAACCCTGATGGACAAATTGCAGAAGCTGTTAAAAATGGTATTTCCAAGGTTAATATTTCCTCTGATTTCAAACATGCCTTTTTTAACAAAGTCAGAGAAGTCTTAGCTAATGATGAAGGCTGGGATCCCAACAATTTATTCCCGGTTTGCATTGAAGAAGGCAAGAAAGTAGTTCACCATAAGAATCAATTATTCGACGCCCTTGGTAAAGCGCCACTCTATAAGAAACTGTCACCTTGGAGAGCAGAATTTTTGTAAAAAGCATGTCGTGGCTCATAGTGTAATTGTCAGATAAACTATAAAAGACCATTTGAGACAACAATCTCAAGTGGCCTTTTTATACTTATAACCTACCTATAAACCCATCTATAAAAAATCACCTAGCTGGGTGCTAAGTGATACTAGTTTATTGAAAATTTTGGTTTGGCATTTGTGAATTTTGAATTTGATCAAATTTCTTAAGTGAAGTGAGGTAGAGAATACCACCAATTAAGGCACAAATCTCTCCGATAGGGGGAAACATGAGAGCAACAGCACCTCCAACAATAAGCAAAATATGTGCAGCTTTAGAAACGACTCTATCATCTTTGAATTTTAAGAGTGCTACAATTCCCATTACTAATATTGCAATTCTAAAAATAAGTGCTAAATATCCCAAAACTCCAAAACTTACTGGAAGAACTCCGGATAATACTAATACTGAGATGATAAAAATGATAAAATCAAGTGGTGCTCCGATAACAGCAAGCAAACCATTTGCTTTAGCTAACTTCTTCAAGCCAGCAATATTGGTGTTGTTATTCATAAAAAACTCCTTTTTATTTTGATACCCTACTAGTTTAACAGATATAGTTATCATTGATTGTTACAAAATGACAACAATTTTAAGCAGGCTTTAAGTGCATACAGTTATCCCTCGAAATCTTTAAGACCTTGCTTGTAGAAATGACCGCCTATGATACAGCTAATATCTGCGATAAAGCCAAAGAAGATATTAACGGGGAGAGCAATGATAAAGAGGGTATGAGCTGCCGATGGAATGTTATTTTGTCCAGAATATTTTCTCATAGCCAGAAGGCCATAGATAAAGGTGACAATTTTTATCATGAGACTGATAAGAGCAAACACTAGATAGATGAGTCCTGCTAGGGCTTCATCATCGGAAGTCGTTGACCGAAAGGCCATATAGGAAAAGGTCCCCCACTTTAACAGTCTTAGAACTAGAGCCAATCCCCCTCCATATAAACCTAATTTAGCATTAATGCTGGCTAAGTTATTCGATTTCATATCTTTCTCCTTAGATACTTATGCTTGCTTGATTCAGTCTATCAGAGAGAAGCAGTTAATGCAAATTAAGTTGCGATGACAAAAGTTAAGCTGAAGTAGAATGGATCACCAGCATTTGAGCGTTGACAATTTAATGGTTTGTACCTAATTGAGACGAAAAAAGCACCAGGCGGGCTTATCCTGATGTGATAGTCTATAAACGGCCTTAATTTTCCCATTTTTTAAAGACCAGAACAGCATTGGATCCCCCAAAACCAAAGGTGTTGGAGAGGGCGAACTTGATTTTGGTCCTGTAGCCTTGCTTGATAATGATATTGGCCTCAATATCATCACCTAGATCCCGAGTTCCTGCTGTCATGGGAACAAAATTGTGGTTAATCGCTTGGATTGTGGCTATCGCCTCAACTCCCCCTGTTGCTCCTTGAAGATGGCCGGTAAAAGATTTCGTAGAAGAAACAGGGACTTCTTTGCCCAAGACACTTACGATAGCCTGACTTTCAGCGAGATCATTTGCGGGAGTTGACGTTCCGTGGGCATTGACATAGTCAACTTGGTCTGGCTGTATCTGGGCGTCATTTAGGGCCAAGCGAATAGCTTTCGCTGCACCTAGACCGCCGGGAGACGGGCTGGTCACGTGGTAGGCGTCACAGTTATTACCATAACCGATAACCTCAGCTAGAATTGTGGCTCCTCTAGCCTGAGCGTGCTCTAGGCTCTCCAGTACTAAAACACCGGCCCCTTCGCCGATGACAAAACCATTTCTGTCCTTATCGAAAGGAATTGAGGCACGGTTGGGATCCTGCGTTCTAGAAACTGCGGTCAGGGCATCGAAACCGCCGACACCGATTTCAGTAATTGGAGCTTCAGCACCGCCTGCAAGAATGATATCATGACTACCTCGTTTGATTTCACGAAAAGCTTGTCCTATCGCATCGTTGGATGAGGAGCAAGCGGTAGAAATGGATTTGCAGCTGCCTTTAGCCCCAATACTGATAGCAACATTGGCTGCGGGCATATTATAGAAGGCCTTGGAAACAAAATCTGGACTGATTGCTGTCATCCCTAAATCATTCATGGCGATAATCTGTTCCTGAAATTCCTGCAGGCCTCCAACTGTTGATGATATCATGACGCCAATTCTATCATAATCAAGCCCAGTCTGATCAGTCAGTCCAGCTGCTTCAAACGCCTCTTGTGCAGCATAGATTGCATACAGACCGCTCAAATCTTTCTTGTCTAAGTCCTCTTGGCCGAAATACTTATCAAAAGGGAAATTCTGAACCTGACCGGCATTAACAACCTGACTGGAACTGGTATCAAAACGGGTGATTGGCCCAATACCAATTTTGCCACTTTCTAGACTAGTCCAAAATTCTTGAGGATTATTGCCGATAGCGGAAGTGATACCATAGCCTGTAATCACAACACGATTTTTATTCATATAGTAGTCTCATTTCTCCATAAAGTTTTTAACTGATTAAATAGTACTACATATTATTTATTTTGACCAGAGCTCACAGTAAAAGGAAGTGGGATCAACCCAAAAATTGAAAATTTCGGATTGATCCCACTCCCGCACAACGTACAGCTCAGGAACCTTTCGAGGTTGGCAATAAGATTCATCACATTCGTTTAGGTTTTCTGCATTGGCCTTATGGCAAAAAGGAAAACCAGCAGAGGAGCCTGAGAAGAGGAGACTGAGACAAAAGTCCAAACTCGTTAGTATGTTCTAGATTAACCAGATTGACGTAACCAACAAGTCTTGCTCCCAGTCACTGTGCTAAGAGTTTATTCCAAAATAGGGAGACTGGGGGAGTTTTTGGCCAGCATCTGGACTTTGTTCGTTTTCTTAGGCCTCTGGCGAATCAGAACTTGCTGGCACCTCTGTAGACATTGGCGTTTGGTACGACTCCGCTGTTGCAAAAGACTTTTGTGAATTTGAGGACTGTGCTTGAAGGCTAGCCTGAGTTTGATCCGACACTTGTGGGTCAGAAAAAGCTTGCGCCATCTGCGAACCAGCATTTTGCGCATTGGTTTGGACGCTGGTGTTGGACTGTGCAGGCAGTCCTTGGTCTTGATGGTAAGTGCCCATCCAGACTGGCTCTTGCTGGAAATGAGTAGTAGTATTTCCTTGATTTTGGTAGTAGCTTTGTTGATTGGGAAATCCATTATAGGGGTAAGGATTCTGAGGGATAAAAGGCTGATCCAGCTTTGGCAGTGCAACAAGGAAAAGAATTCCTCCGGTGATAGATAGGATATCCGCAGCGAATCCGCCCAATAAGGGAAAGATATTAATTCCGAAAGCCACAATCAACAAGATTGGTGCTGCAACACTTACTCTTGGATCTTTGGAAAATTTAACGACTCCTAAAATCCCAAACACAAGAATAGCAATACGAATCATTAAAATGAATATAGTAAATATTAGCGCAGTTGCGAAAAAGGATCCAGTTGCATCGCTGTCAAAACTTGCGGCCGAGAAAGCACCAATATCGATGACTGTCTTAATAATCCTCAATATAAGGGTGAGAATCCCTCCAATTAAGCCAACGAAACCGGCAGCTTTAGCTAAAGTTTTCTGGTTCATAACGTTTCCCTCCATCTGAATTTTCTACTAGCCTACCAGATAGTGGTTAGAAAATCAAGGCAGATTTGTTAGACTTCATTTTTTGTTTGTAGCCAATATAAGCAGATACTCAAAAAACTAGCTAAGCAAGAGCCAGAAGAAACGGAAACCAGACGGATGAGATCCATTCATCGTCCTTAAGCCCGATAAAGGAATCCGTGAGAGGAGCAGTGAAGCGGATAACAAAGATAAGCAAGTGTTAAAGCTTGGTCGCTATAGCACATTAACGCTAGCAGAACCCAAAAGGCAAAAGAGAAGTTTTCCGCCAATTAAACCGATTTATCTAGCCGTTTTAATTTTTAATATAGAATTGATTTGGCATGACTATTTTTTTCCTTTATGACCTTATTAGTAGTATTATAAAACTATACAGATTAAGTCTAAAGTGCTGGAGAAAATACATTTATCTTAGTTTTGTTTGGGCAATGTATAAGGCTCCATAGACATTAGACGATGTTTCAAACTGTTTGATTGACCAAACTATCTCTATGTAGTACTATATAAAAGCAAAAAAGAATTGAGGGAAGAAATGATTAAAGCTATTGAACTTTATTTAGTAACGGACAAAGACGGCCAGGCGGCTGTCGATTTTTATGAGCAGGTCTTTGGTGCTAAAATTTTAGCCAAGACTACTTTTGGTCAAGCCATTCCTGACTGTCCAGAAGAAAACAAGAATCTGCTTTTAAATGCGCAGCTGGATATCGGTGGGATTCGCCTGCAGATTTCTGATAATAACCCAGAAGCTGACTACATTTTGGGGAATAATATCTCAGCCTGTCTTCAGCTTGATGATGCAGATCAGGCACGTGAACTATATGATCAATTAGCCCAAGAAGCCCGTCATATCGAGTTAGAGCTGCAGGAGATGCCTTGGAGTCCCGCTTACGGAATCATTGTTGATAAATTCGGCATGACGTGGCAAATTAATACGACTATTGAGGGCTTTGTGCCTGAGATGTAAAGGTCTAAAATAATTTTTAATCAATTAAAGATGCGCTAGGCAAGTGTTTCCATTTGCTGAGAAAAAGACTATAATGTGAGGTAAACAATGTTAAATAAAGAAGTAGGAATTATGCTTTACGTGGATGATGTGGATTCTGAGAGGGATTTTTGGCAGACTATCGGTTGTAAAATTGAGTCGGAAACAGAAACCATGGGGTACCCAAGTTTTAATATGCGGCCGACAGCTGACAGCTCAGCTCTCTTTACTGTTTATGCCAAAGATTTTATCCGTCAGGTTTCCCCCGAGGTTGTAGACAACCAGCCCAGTCTCTTGTTTGAGAGCGAAGAGCTGTTGATGCTCCATGCCAAAATTTCAGCTGTGACTGACAAAGTTAGTCCCATTCAGACTGAGCCTTTCCCAAGCTTTAATTTCGCTAGCCCAAGCGGTCATTATTACGTTGTTAAAGGTGTTTAAATGGAGGTAACGATATGGCAATTCGGCGTGCAAAAGTAGCGGATATTCCCGCATTAGAGAAACTTTTGGAAGATATCCTCTTGGTTCACCATCGCGTCCGGCCTGACCTCTTTAAGGAGGAAGGTAAAAAATTTACCCGTCAGGAGTTGGAGAAACTGGTGCTTGATGAGTCCAAGCCGGTTTTTGTTTATGAAGATGACTGGGGAAATATCCTAGGCCACCTCTTTACTGTTATTGAAAAGCATGAAGGACATACGGACCAGCCTCGCAAGACCCTCTTTATTGATGACCTTTGCGTGGCAGAAGAAGCGCGTGGTCAGCATATTGGCCAGAAACTCTTCGATTTTGCTCGTGCCTACGCCAAGGAACTTGGCTGCTATAATTTGACTCTCCACGTTTGGAATGCCAACGAAGGCGCTTTGCGTTTTTACAAGCGTCAAGGTCTGCAAGAACAGTTTACTTCAATGGAAGAAATTCTGTAAATCACGGCGAAGCTCAGCAGGCACTCTGAGACTATTCATTTGAAATTGCATGGCTTTGTAAGAGTTTTTACAAGGCCTTTTATATTCCGCATAAAAATCTCCACAATGTTTGGCTACGGTAATCTGACGGCGATCAGCAAGACGATTACCCTTTTTACATCTAGTTAGAAACTGTATTCACAAGTTTAAATTCTTAGCGTCAGCTGGAAAAAGCCTGGGGAAAAAGTATTCCAGCCTTCTATTTTTGCAGTACTAACAGTTTGACGCAGTGGTTGGGAGAAGGACTTGTTGGCTAGGCCAAGAAGTCTCACCCCCTGCACAGTTCATTAGGCGCTTTAGCACCAATGAACCACTGTTGATTAGAGGTCCTTATCTTGGGCGCAGTCTCATTTTCGGGCACCCTCTTAAACAGTCCACTGGACTGTTTAACTGCTACGCAAGTGTTAGCGGCCATCCTAATCAACTGTGCAGAGGTGGGACAACGAAGTCAATTTATACAAAAAATCGACTTCTGTCCCACTCTCAAAACAGACAGTTGCTGCCGTGGGGAAAAGACGATTGACCTTATTTAGTCAATCGTCGAGGGGATTTTCAAGACCCTAGGCATGAAAATGAGCAATGGCACTCCGTTAGAAGGTTGCTTGCGTCCCTACCACATAAGGCTAAGTGTCAAAAAAATGTGAATACAAGTTCTTAAAATTAAAGTTAGCATTTTGAGGGCCAATTCGCTCGGCGAAAATTTCTAACAGAGAAATAGAGAGTAAGATAGAAATCGGTATGATGAAACAATCGACTTTGTCGTCTTACTTTCTCAAAGATGAGATGATTAGGATGGACGCTGTCGATAGTCGATAAGTACCTCCAAACATCAACTGCGTCAGACTGACCACTACTGAATGCACCGACCATAATGGCTTTTTCTCCGAAGAAATTAGGCCTGTGTTCAACTACTAAGATACAAAGGGCGTCCGTGGACACAGCTAAAATAGGAGAATCGACGCAGAGTACTAAAGACCTTAGGAGGAACTGTCTTTTTAGTCAAGTACACAGCCCGTGTTCAATTGCATAAGATAACCTATTAAAATGAGCAAACGAAGGGATAATGAGGATGGTGCACTAGCATTTAAAATGAGATTGTGTGGATATTTCTAATGATTTCTCATTTTTCTTGCTTTTCCTAGTTTCCCTAGGGTGTGGATTATGTTAAAATAACTTTATATTAACACTTTACGGAAAGGACGCACATGTCCCTAGCACTATTATCAGTAGCCACCACCCAGCAGTTTATGCTCAAGCTGATCCTTTGTGCAGCCGAATGGTCATTATTTACGTATGTGACGGGAATCAGGCCTAGATTTTATAAGGTCGGTTTTTTGATTGGACTGCACATGGTTCTGTCTTTTTTTCTAACACCTTATATTGGCGAAGTTACGGTTGGTCTTTTACTTTATTTTGCGATTATTAGCTATAAGATGCCTAAGAGCCGTCTTGTGGAAAATTTTTTCTTTGCCCTCTACCCACCAGTTCTTTTTTCTATTCTCTGGAACTTTATGGCAAGAATTGTTTTTCCTTTCCTTTTTAATCACCCCTTGAGTTATTTTCTGGACAGTTTTGTCTGGAGTATGACGATTTTAATTGCTGTAACTATATTTGAACGATTTCTACGGGAGTTCTACCAGATTGACTATATCTCCATGAAGAACAGCGTCTGGTTGGATAAGCGAACTCAAAGTAATTTTTGGGTTACCCTATCGGAAATGCTGAGTTATTTTATTCTGTATTATTTCCTTGTGTTCATGCAGCGGCTGCATGTTGGAAAGTTGCTGGGAATTCCTGTTTCCGTACTCATAATCGTCGTTACAGTTGTTTATTTAGCTGTTTTGATGAAGGTCCTAATCCTGATTGACTATTATTCCAGGGAATACCTAAAGGATTTGAGGCGTACTGAACAAAAGCACTATCTGGAAAATCTAGAAAGTTATAGCCAGCAAATCGAAGAACTCTATCAGTCGGTTCGCTCTTTCCGGCATGATTACAACAATATTTTACTCAGTTTGAAGGGGAGTATTGAAAGTGGTGACCTCAATCTGGTTACTCGAGTTTTCGATGAGATTTTTCAGGAAAATATTGCTGGTTTGGATTCAAGGGATCGTCAGGCCAAATTGATCAATATCATGATGCCCGAGATTAAGTCCTTCCTCTTTATCAAAATAGGAGAATTTGAAAGCCAGAATTATAAACTGGTCTTGAATATTCCTGATATTATCATGGACTGCGGTGTTTCAAGTTCTGCAGGGCTAACTATTTTTTCGGAAATGTTTGACAGAGTTATGCCTTGGTTGGAAGAAAATCCTGCGGCCTTGGTTAATGTGAGAATTATTGAAGAAAATGGTGTTCAATCCTTTAGTCTAGAATTTACACCTTATCAGCAGACAGACTTGAATCAATTAGCCGACTTGTCGATCGAGAGTCGAAGGAATCTCAATCACTATCGTAAATTGACCTTTGCGCAAGGAGTACATGATCAAACCTTCTATCAAGAATTACGTGTTAGGAGGGAGCCAGACCGATGATAGTTTTAAAACAGTTATTATTTTCTTGGACAATTTTCTGGTCTGGCTGGTATGTCTTCAACTGGATCAGTAAACTCAATTTGCCTCTGAAAAAACTGCTTCCGGTTTCAGTTCTTTCAGCCATTATCATCTTTTTCAGTTCCAAAACAGGCACAGTGGTAGATGTTATCCATCTCTTATTAATTGAATTTATCTTCTTTAAGTTTCAGCCTAAGCGCGAACTCCTTTTCTATGCTTTCTATACGGCTATTGGACTCGAATTTCTCCTCAGCCTGTCTTACTATATTGTCTTTGGCATGGATCCTAACCAGATCGATTTAGCGGCTTACCCGCTGATCAAGCTGATTCTTGCTAATCTTTTGGTTATCCCTGAATACTGGGTTGTCCATACTATCTTTAACCTCAATTTCAAATCAATAACGGAAAGCGAAAGCAGTAGAGTTAAGAAATTCTTGGTTGAAATCACAGTAGCTCTCTTTGTCTCTTATGTTGTTTTACACGCTGTTTATCTTCTGCGTTACATCAACAATCCCACCATTGATTGGATTTCTGATAATCGCAATAAGGTCATTTTAATTGGAGTAACAGTATTCTGCTGGTTTCTCTTCGGTTTCAACCGCTGGATTAGACGGACTTTGAAAGAGGACATTGAAACTGACCGGGAAATGCACATCGCTAACCTAGAATCCTACAATCATCGAGTCGAGTCGCTTTATGCCGAATTGAGCAGTTTTAAGAAAAACTATCAAGCGGCCTTAGAAAAGTTAGCCAAGAGCATCGCTAGCCGAGATATGACTAAGATTGAATCAACTTACAAGGAGATTATGGGCGATGCAGCCCAAGCTCAGCAGTTGCTTCAATCGAAAAGCCTTGACATCGGCAAACTTTCATCCATCCATATTTCACCGATTAAAAGCATGCTGTCGGCTAAGATTTTGTTGGCTCAGGAAGAAGGGTTAGAAGTTACCATTGAAGCGCCTGATGAAATTGAGCAGATTCCGATGAAGATTATTGATTTAGTCACTATTATTGGTATTTTGAGCGATAATGCTATTGAAGCTGCCAAAGAATCCAAAGATAAAGCTGTTAATATAGCCTATTTCAAGGTTGATAACCAACAATTCTTTGTGATTGAAAACTCGACCAAGGAGGCGCAAGTAGCGATCAGTCCTATTTTTGAAAATGGCTACTCTTCAAAAGGGGAAGATCGCGGAATCGGTTTAGCCAATGTGGAGCGAATTATTTCTCAGTATGCTAATGTCAGTCTTTCGACACGGTCGGCAGATTATTGTTTCCGACAAACCCTGTCAATGACAGAGAACTAGTAATAAGCCAAGGCTTTTGGAAAAGT
Source organism: Streptococcus criceti HS-6 (assembly GCF_000187975.2). Taxonomy (NCBI): domain Bacteria; kingdom Bacillati; phylum Bacillota; class Bacilli; order Lactobacillales; family Streptococcaceae; genus Streptococcus; species Streptococcus criceti. The sequence continues at coordinate 1,765,750 of NZ_AEUV02000002.1, read as the reverse complement.
CCCAAAAGCCTTTTATCTTGTAAAAAGAGGCTCATTGTCAAGTGTAGTGGGTGGACTTAAAAAGAGCCCTGCTCATAATCGAGCAAGAGCTCTTTTTAAATTGAACACGAGCCTAATTTCTTCGGAAAAAGAAGGAGCTTCTTGTGTGTCAAGCACACAGCGTTACTCCCCAATTTTCCTATCGGAAATTTTCGCTAAGTGAATCGGCTCTTTGTATCTTAATAATCGAACACGCCTACGAGACTCTGTGAAATTAGACTCGCTTTCCTAGAATCTTTAGGGATTCTTCGTCAAGCTCCCTAAATTTCTTTGGGTCGCTTAACAGCTTAGTATCTTGTATTAGTCATCTCCTTTGAAAATTAAGGAGATAATAATGACTGTTTTTATACGGATTTTTTGAAGTCTGAAAAATCTTCCATTCTTGTACAGGTAGCTAGACTTTCCGTCTTCGGTTTTGTGGCAAGAGGAAAGTCAGTTAGACACTGCCGTCAATGCCTTTTGAATAAATGAATGGAGAGCCCTAGCTCATATAACAACACCCAGCAACAGCGGAATTATCTAAGGCCTTGCGATGCGATCCGAAACAATAGTGCGACAAGTGAAGCCATCATGGCTGTTTGTCCCAGACTTTTAACTAAGGACTTGGCTATTTTTGATTTTCTTTGAGTACTAGTTCCCTTAACTGGCTACCGCTTTTTCCCAAGCATTTTCTTGATGAAAAAGAGTATATAACCGATGATGATGTAAAAGACAGCTAAAACTAGAATATAAGTCAAGACATAACCCCAGCCCTCTTTGGTAACATTAAGAAAGAAGTAGGGAAAGGGGCTGTCTAAGCTACCGGGAATTGGCCATTTCAAGATAAGACCATTGAAGAGAGCCCAGATACAATAGAGAATAGGCATAAGAGTCCAAATTAGGGGATCCAATGCTTTATAAATATTTTTACGATCAAAGATAAGGGTGTCGCCAATCATGCCGAGCGGCGCGATATAGTGAACTAAGAAGTTGCGGCTATTCCAGTAGTCAGCTGGAGCTACCTTAGGCGCTAGCATAAAGTGATAAACTAAGAAGGTCAAAGTAATGACCAGAGTTGTGCTTCCCTTAATCCGCAATAAAGTAGGATACTGATTGATGGAGCCTCCTTTAGCTTCTAGGTAGACATGGTAAAAGTGACTGGCAAAAACAAGGATATTGGACAGAACAGTATAGTAAAGTACCATTCTAGGTCCATCTTTGGCAATCTGCATCGAGACTCCGATAAGACCGCAGACACCAAAAATGAGACGATAGATTTGTGTTAAAGACATCAGTATAACTCTCCCAAATTGTTTAATCTGTTTACTATACTACCATAGTTGAAGGCTTTCGACTAGCTGCTTAGAATGATTTTCAGATATCTTTAAAATTATGCTATACTGGTGCTAGTAGAGGGGGAGATTTCATGCCAAATATTTTAGACTATATCAAAAACCATGGTCAAAAGACCTTTTCAGACTTGGCGCTCAACAGCATTGATATAGCTATTATCAACGAAATGGGCTACCTACCTTTGGGAGAGCATTTACATTTGACGCAGCCAGTTACCTTTCAGGCGCTGAAAGAAGATTTTCAAGCTAGCGGTAAGAAAGTTCACTATTCCTTTACTGTAACCAAGCTGCGTGTGGAGCTTTTGGAAGCTGTCCTTGCTGCCCCGCGCTATCAAGGTTTGACTTTAGTCTCTTATATTAATGATATTGATCCGCAATTTGAAAAGCAATTTGCTGCGATGGTTCTCAGTCTGCCGAATATTGACTATTATCAGATTATTTTCCGAGGAACTGATGAAACGCTGATTGGTTGGAAGGAAGATTTTAAGATGACTTATGCCAGCGAGATTCCTGCACAACGGCAGGCCTTAGCCTACCTGATCAAGGTTTTGGAGACTAGTGACTGCCGCTATACTGTGACAGGCCACTCCAAGGGCGGCAACCTAGCCCTCTACGCCGCAGCCTATTTACCAGAAGATTTGCAAGCAAGGATTGACCAGTTACTTATCTTTGATGCACCGGGACTGCATAATCGTGTTTTACAAAGTCAGGGCTATCAGGTCATTCGGGATAAGGTTCTCTGCTTGAGACCCAAGGATTCCATTGTTGGCAGTATGTTAAAACATGATCTTGCTAGCCATTTTATTGAGAGTAAAGCCATCGGAACTTTCCAACATGATGTGGCTACTTGGGAAGTGGATGGTACGCAATGGCAATTTGCTTCCGGCCAATCTGAGCTCAGTCAGGCTTTAGAAGTGACCTTCAGTCAGTGGACACAAGAGCTTTCTAAGCAAGAACTCAAAATTCTCTTTGATACAGTCTTCGATCTTTTTTTAGAGAATGATGTGGCCACGCTGGATGACTTTCAGTCTGATATTCTTAAGAGTGCCAAAACAATTATGACAGCCTTTTCCCAGCTTCCGGCTGACAGGCGACAATTGCTCAATAAATCAGCGATCAGTCTTTTGAGTATCTTTGTGAAATCACGTTTTGAGCAACTCAATTTTCCGAGTTACAAACAGCTATCGGAAAAATGGCGGAACTTGTTAGGACAGAGGGAGGACTGACAAAGGCTATCTCTTGACTTGGAGTTAACTCCAAGGCTTACAATGTCTGGGATTAACAAGTGGAAGGACACATACTGATGAATATTAAGAAAGTGAGTGAGTTAACAGGGATTTCAGCAGATACCATTCGCTACTACGAAAGGATTGGTTTGATTCCACATGTGGCTCGCAATCAAGCTGGTGTTCGTGATTTTACAGAACATGATATTTCCGTTTTGCAATTTATTCGCTGTTTTAAAAGGGCTGGTCTGAGTATCGAGGCCCTGAAAGCCTACACTGCTCTCTTGCTGGCTGGTGATGAGAATATTCAGGTTCGCCTGACTATTCTCAAAGAGCAGCGTGAAGGTCTACAGAAGCGCATTGGCGATTTAAATGAAGCCTTGAAGCGGCTGGATTATAAGATCGACAACTATGAGAATAAGATTGCTCTCAAAGAAAGGAGACTTTTTCATGATAATAAAGACAGCTGATGGAGCTAGCTAGAAATTTAAGAAAAAAATAAGCAAAAAATCTTGACAGATCGAAAACAAATTGGTAAACTATAATAGTAGTTGCCGATTTAGCTCAGTCGGTAGAGCAACGCACTCGTAACGCGTAGGTCGTAGGTTCAATTCCTGCAATCGGCATTCTTTATAGACCACTAGTGGCATTGCTTAGCAGTGTCGCTTTTTTTGAAGAAAAGAGAAGTTTATAAAGAGTAGTCAAAAAATTAATCGGCTATCTTATAGATATGGGTGTAGGCGCAGCACCTTGAAGTCTATTCAGCTCTTTGACCTGAGAGATTGTATTGTAGTGATGGTAACACGCTGGTTCCGATTGGATAGTTTTGCAATGTTGCTGCTAGAGCAGGTAAGGAAATTTCTGCTGACCGAAAAAACTGCAATGACCTGTGTATCCTTAAGTGAGCTGAGTTATTAGTTAGGAGAATAATTGTGATCAAGACACCATCACGAAAACTTGTTGGTTGGGCTATGGGCCTGCAGCTTACCGCTTCCTTAGTCATAATACCAACTCTTATTTTTATCATTATTTTTGTACTTTCCGCAGGTTTTAGAGAATATGTTTTGTCTTTCTTGACGCATTCACTAGGGCTAGAAAATAGTGAAGATGACTTTGCCACAGCTATTCTTAGAGTCATCTGGTTTATGTATTCACTTTATGCTTACTTCCTTTTTCTATTGATTTTAAATCTTGTCACCAATATTCTGAGTATTATCGCCGCCAGCTTTTGGTCTCGGCATCTTGGCTTTTTGATTAGCTTTCTTTTAGCATGGGGGCTTGAGTTTATCTTTGTTGCCGTAGCTTGGTCATCAATTTATGCAAGTCAGGAAAACATCAGCCAGATATTTATAACCGGCCTGATTGGCTTAGGACTTGCAAAAGTTGTCCAAGTCTGTGTGACAATTAGCCAATTTATCTTAGCAGGGAAAGAAATCAAGGCTAATCAGCAGGGACATCAGATAGTTTACCAGCAAGGGTTGAATGGTTATCAATAAAAAGGATAAGCAGAAACACTGTTTAGTAGCACTATAAAATATCAATTGTGATGAAAAAAATTAGAAATTTTGACCGTGGGGGCTCTGCGGATAACCAAGTGCAAAACGATGAGTGGCAGTTGAAAATAAGAAAAGTCAAGATAGCAAGAAATTTCCAACTCATTTCAGCAGGATTGTTAACGATGTGGTTTTTTAAGCAAAACGGCTTAATAGGTCATACAAGCGATCCTGCCGAGGAGATGGTTGGTTGGATAACAACATTGGCGATTGTTCCTCCAATTGGCCTAGGCGCTATGATACTGATTTTAGTCCCTACCATTATTGCTGTCATTTTTGGTTTTGGTGTGACAAAAGGGTTAACGTTTAGAATCCTAATCACTTTGCTTGGATTTTTAGAATTTGTGTGTTTTGGCTTAGCAGTTGCATTCTTTTGCATGTTCCAACCCAAGCCCTTTCTCTTATTTACCGCCATGGAGATCGTCTTGAAATTACTCGCAAGTTTCGCACTTAATAACCGCTTGTTAAAGACAGTGGGGGTGTGTGAAAAATAAAAGTCAGTAAATTAATATAAAACATAAAAGCAGGCAGATTTATACCCAAAGTAGGGAAAATCTGCCTGCTTCTTTTCTTCTAATCAGGAATATACTCAATGATGTCTTCAACAGGTGCCTCAAGAGCTAAGCATAAATTTCAGGTGATTAAAATTTTACCTTTGTTCGTTTTTTCTGTGTTCGTAACTAGAGTTTGGGTATCAAACTCTTATTTTTCATATCTAATGGTATTTTCTAAGGTTCCGATTCCGCTGATGGAGACAGTGACAGTGTCACCTTGAGTTAGCCACTCTAGCTGATTAGGATTGTGCCCCATAATGACACCCGAGGGCGTACCAGTAAAGATTAAGTCACCAGGCTTAAGTGTCATATATTGCGAGAGGTAGCGAACAATCTCTTGAGGACTGTAGAGCATGTCAGTCAGCGGAGCTTCTTGAACTATTTGGCCATTAACCTTGGTCGTTAGGCGGGCTTGGCCTAGATCCATTTGATCCTTAGTAAGCAGACTTGGTCCGACAGGAGCAAAGCCATCTAGTGACTTGCCTATCAACCATTGGCTGGTTTGAAATTGAAGCTGACGCGCTGTAACGTCATTACCGACAGTGTAGCCAAAGATCGCTCGATCAACCTCGTCGGATGCAAGATTTTTAGCTTCTTTGCCGATGACGATAACCAATTCACCTTCGTAATCGTATTCCCAATCATTATTAGGAAGAAAGATGGGGGAATTATGACTGTTGAGGCTAGTCGTTAGCTTATTGAAAATTTCTGGGACCTGAGGTTTGTCCATCTTTACCTCAGCAATATGGTTTTTGTAGTTTAGGCCAACAGCCAAGATTTTTCCGGGCTGGCTGACGACAGGATAGAAGGCACAGTCATCAATTGTATCCAGCCAGTAGCGGCTATCAATTTGGCTCAAATCAGATTCTAAAAGAAATTGCAGTCCCTTGTAGACTTTGCTGTCAAAGAGATTTTCCATAGTAAAATTGGGGACCTCTTCAACTTGGTCAAAGTAGGAGGTTAGCTTAAGCCAGCCAGTTGCTGTTTGGACGACCAGTTCAGGTTCATGGTTAATTTCGATCACACTGAGTTTCATGGAAAGCTCCTTTCTACAAGATACCAAACCGTTAAGTGACTCACAAAATTTTAGGAAAATGGACGACGAAGTGTTAAAGCTTCTAGAACATTTTGGCTAAATTCGCAGAGTCGTAGACGTGTTCAATGACAATATTTTTGAAAGCGTTTGAATTTTTCTGCTTTTATTATAGCAAAATAGGACTGGCTTGACTGGAAATAAAGGATACCTGTCGTGTCAGAAAACTGACAGTCTTTGTAGTGGTATGATATGATAAAGCCAGTTATAAGAAAAGCGACCAGAACAGGTGAGAGTCAGTCTTCGGTCATTGTATTGGTAAGAGTAGGAAATGGCTGGACTATTTATTGTCGCTTGCTTTTTGCGTTTGGAGGTTAATCATGATTAAAGAAATTCATGTATCGGACTTGGCTGGAAAATTACTCAAGGATGATTTGAACGTGATCGATGTGAGAGAAGCAGATGAATATCAGACAGGACATCTACCTGGAGCCCTCAATCTTCCTCTGAGTCAACTGGCCAATCGTTATCGAGAATTGGATAAGAAAGACTGCTACCATATTATTTGCCAAAAGGGAGGCCGTTCAGCTCAAGCCTGTGCCTTCTTAGATAGTAAGGGTTATACTGTCACCAACGTTGCTGGCGGTACCAAAGCTTGGTCGGATCGCTTGGAAATGTAACGGACTAGAAGTTGATGGCAATCATGAAGCGAGAAAATCTGCATTTGATTCAGGTGCAGAGTTTTTAATTTTTATCAGAAATTGGGAAACTAGATTAGCTAGACTAGCAGGAAAGCATTATCTAGGATTAGCTTATACTTTTTGAAATCTAAATGATAGGTCATTGGTGTCTCCTTAACACTCTACTTGGCCGATCCAGCTGATTTTTCTGCAGCAGTGCAATTGCAAGCAGCCAAAAAGCTAGACTTGTTAAGGACTTTAACACAAGCTTTGGAACAACTTTAGTAACAGCTAGTGTAGCAGGAGAGTATTCAAGAGTTGCTCGCTTTGACTCTGACCACAAGGATGCTAAGAATGTCGTAAGAATAGCGGTGTTCAAGCAATCGATGCTGGCAACTTTAAGTGTGCACGCGAATTGGAAGTCTGGCCTTCTTGCAATTAGCCTGGCTACCTAGGAAACAATTGCTTGGAGTGGAGAATTTGCTATCTTTAAATAAGGAGAGGCAGAAGCTAAACTTTTCAAATTTGCCATTTATCCTTGGATAAGCTATAGTAATAACGAACAATGGATTAAATGGAGTGATGAAAATGAAACAATCTCATAAGATGAGCGATGCCCTTCACATTTTAAGTTATATTGCCCTCAATCAAGAGCATCTGACTAATATTTCCAGTCAAATCCTTGCTGATTCGGTCGGTACCAATCCCGGCTTGGTTAGGCGGCTGATGTCTAGTCTCAGTAAGGCAGGTCTTTTGCTGACCAGAGTTGGGGCTGCTAATCCGAAACTGGCTAAAGAACCAAAAGATATTTCTTTTTATCAGGTCTTTGAAGCGGTCGAAACAGATGGTTTACTCAAGATTGATGAGGGGACTAATCCCGATTGTCCAATTGGGAGTCAAATTCCGCGGGTTTTACCAGCTTTTTATCAGCGGATAACCGAGGCAGCTTATCAGGAAATGAAAGTTATTAGCCTGCAAGATATGATAGATAAGATGTCAGTCGAAACGGAAGAATAACTAGGGTTATCAATGAATTACAGAAAAAAATCATAATCATAACCACCCATCATATTGCTCCATCATATTGACGAGTGGTTATGATTTGTCTCGCGCCTTCAGAGCGAAACGGACTAAAAGTCACATAATAATAAGAGGTCAGAACGTGAGTCTGACCTCTTATTTAGCAGGCAAAATTGCTGATGAGAAATCTTCTTTATTGTAAGGCATAAGGTCCTGTTAAACACCCCAGAGAAAAATAGAGAGCCGTACAGATTCAAGGCACATAAGCCTTTTTTCACTGGAGTGTAGGCGTGTCCAATCATAAGCCAAAATAGTATGAAGAAAGAATCTATGCACGGTTACCAACCAGTAATACAATTAAGGTAAACCAATCGGTCTTAGATATAGTAATTCAGATCTATGAACAGGACTTTCCCGACAGGTTTTAAAGTTTGTGAATTTAGGGTAGCCAGAGCTAGCCGATTAGGTATTAAAGGCAGCAAGCTGAATCCATTGTCACTGTGCTTAGAAAAAGTGCCAGTAAGTGAAGTTGAGATCCAAGAATTTCAAGGATTGAAGAGAATTCAGCCCAGCTGTCCTAGTGATTGAAGACTTAGTCAGCAATTAATTCTCGCTAGTGTTGCAAGTCTAGGGGCTGTCATCGTGAAGATGAGAATGGCCTGAAATAACTTTTTTAGACGTCATCGTATGAATGACAGGATTTTGTGAGCAAGGGACGCAGCTCTGATACCTGTTTCCAACTGTTTACCCTAGCTGAAGATTTATTTTATTTGACGGCCGTCTTGGTCAAAGTAACAGATTTCGCCATTGATGACCTGTCTGCCAGTCACTCTGAGACCGTTATCTTTATCAAGATAATACCATGTTTTGCCACCATCGGGAGTAACAAAACGGCCCTTGATTTGTTTGCCTGTTTCATCAAAAGTATAACGTTTGCCCTTGATAGTTTGCCCGCCTGTCAGGACTTGCCCATTGTCCTTGTCAAGGTAATACCACGTTTGCCCTCCGTCAGGAGAGGCGAAGTCGCCCTTGACTTGGGAACCGTCGGCATTGAAGTAGTAAGTTTTACCTTGTATCGTTTGCAGTCCTGTTAGAACGTGCCCATTATCTTTATCAAGATAATACCATGTTTGCCCTCCGTCAGGAGAGGCGAAGTCGCCCTTGACTTGGGAACCGTCGGCATTGAAGTAGTAAGTTTTACCTTGTATCGTTTGCAGTCCTGTTAGAACGTGCCCATTATCTTTATCAAGATAATACCATGTTTGCCCGCCGTCAGGAGAAGCGAAGTCGCCCTTGACTTGGGAACCATCGGCATTGAAGTAGTAAGTTTTACCTTGTATCGTTTGCAGTCCTGTTAGAACGTATCCGTTGTCCTTGTCAAGGTAATACCACGTTTTGCCACCGTCAGGAGAAGCGAAGTCGCCCTTGACTTGGGAACCGTCGGCGTTGAAGTAATGGGTTTTGCCATCAATGCTCGTTAAACCAGTTGCCAATTGCCCATCGGCCTTACGATAATACCAGTGTTGATTAGCTGTGAACCAACCTTGAGGCTTAGCGTCCTGATTGAGCGGGGTCAGATAGACATTTTGGAAGGCTACAGCACCATCCCACAGCCCTAAGCCAACATAGGCCTGATTGAAATAGTCTTTGACAGATGCAAATTTGTGGCTCATGACTTCTTGACCATCAATACTCAGGCTGACACTGTCCTTGGTCTTGTTGATAAGCAAATGGTGGTAGTGATTATCGTTGAGTGCTGTGTTCAGCGGTTGTTCAGCGATAGTATCTCCTTGGAAGTAGTACAGTCTGACACTAGCTTGATCGCCCAGTTGGAAGGCATAGGCGTTGGCTGGATCGGTTGCCGGAGAGGCAAAAAAGATGTTAACCAAGCCTTTTTGATATTTGACGTCAGCTTCCAGTTTGTATTCAGAGTAAGGGAGGCGCTCGGTCGACATGATGGCGTCGTTAGCACTGGTATTGCTGTCAAGCAGCTCTTTATCATCAACAATCCACTGACCAGAGATGACTTTGAGATCTTTCAAATTGGTCTTGAAATTATTCTCAAAGATACTAATCTTATAGGTTTTAGTTAAATTAAGATTTTCTTTAGAGCTTGCTGTCAGAGTTAAAGTACCTGCCTTTTTAGCAGTCAGGGTTACCTTGCTGCCTGATTGGCTAAAATCAACAAGATCAGGTTTATCCAATTGCCAGCTGATATCTTGCTTAGCTTGGGCGGGAGCTAGATAGGCATCGAAACTGGTTGATTGGCCAAGATTTAAACGTGTTTCAGTTTGACCGGTTCCGACAAGCTTGAAAGGTTTGTCGGCTGCAACCTTATCAGTCCAGATGGATTTGAGGGGATAGAAATTAATATCAGCCTTGGCATCGCCTCCTTCTGCGAAGACACTGGCTCCCAGACTGTCTGGTGCTGGGAAAATTTGGTTAGCGCCGGTAACAGTATCCCCCTTGGCGAAAACTTCTAAACTTGCTCGATCAACAAAAATATGGAGAGAAATACTGCCGTCAGCATTGGTCGTCACCTTTTGCTTGTTGACCTCGGCAAATTTATCGTTAAGAATGACTCCAGACTTGGTTCGGTCAATGGAGAGCTCTTCTTGCTTCAAATCATAGACCACCAGTGTCTCTTGGTCTTTGGATTGGCGGAGTTTAAAGCCGACCTTAGTCGTCGTCGCACTTGACCTAAAGGTTGCAACAATTTCATAACTATCAGATTTGACAGCCTTGAGTAGATCATTTTGAGCTGTAACGGTAACGTCTTGATAGCTGATGGCTTTAGCAGTATCCCGAAGTGTTTTGTAGGTTTCAAGTGGCGTTTGTGTCAGAACGTAAGTGCCATTTTCCTTGACCAAGCCTAACTGGAGATTGAGATTGTAGGTGCCGTTGAAATCTTGGTCAACTGTCTTAGCGACCAAGTTACAGTAGTCCCACGTATTCATCCAATTCAGTTCCGTCAATTTCGGAATAGTTGGATTGGCCTCGGTACCAAAGTCCTGAACATAGTAAGTCATAGCGGCATAAGAATCTTTGCCAAAGTTCATCACACCGTCAGAATCTTTATAAGCTTGATCTGGGCTGAAGGTCCACTTGCCATCAATCTGCTTGAAGTCGCCTACCTTATAGTAACGGCCGCCGCGAGAAAGCACCCATTTGACTGTTCCATCCTCGGTTTGGATTGGATAGAAGTCGGGACACTCAGTGTGGATGTCAGGGTAAGTCGATTCAACTGACCAATCTCTCAGATTATCAGAGGAATAGATGCGCAAAGGACCACCAGCCAGAACCATGAACCACTTGTTGTTCCAGTGGAAGACTTTAGGGTCACGAAAATCCTTGCTTTGCAGTGGATCATCGGACCAATCCGCCGCCACTTGGTCAACCTTGGTCCACGTTTGACCTTCATCAGGGCTATATGCCAATTTAATCCGTTGCCCGTTACCATCGGCAGTGACCAAAGCTACTAAGCCGCCTTGACCATCCTTGAAGAAGCCAGAACTATTGTGTTCATCAACCACAATACAGCCCGAGAACATAGTACCGTTGGTGTCGGGGTAGAGAGCTATAGGTTGTTCTTCCCAATGAATCAGGTCTGTACTGGTAGCATGAGCCCAGTGCATTGGTCCCCATACCTGATCATCATAGAATTGGTAGAAGAGGTGGTACTTGCCCTTGTAATAGACTAAGCCATTAGGGTCATTTCCCCAGCCATCCTTGACAGAGTAGTGATACTGGTCACGGAAGAGTTCATTGTAATAGACTTCCTTGGCTTGCCGCCGATGGACATTGATCCGATAGGTAAGACTGGCTTGATTAGCATCGGTAGTGACAGTGCTGGTTACGGTCAAGTAATTAGCACTGACTGCCAGCGGGATAGTGTCGCCTAACTGATATTCTTTACCAGTGCTATCGCTAATCGTGATCTGAGACTTATCGTTCTTTGGTTTAATGGCCAATTTAATACTGGATGCTGCATTATCAACATATTGGATGCTGACGGGGGCATTGGAAAGGAACTGGCCTTTCTTTTCAACCTGCCCTTTGTCGGACATGATGGTAATATCAGCTAGTTCAGGATTTAGATTATCAGTGATTGGAGTATAGTAGGTATTTTGGAAGATGGCTTCACCGTTCCAGTTAAGCAGGCCCAGATACCCCTCTTTAATGACAGTCCTTTGACCCTTGTCATCTTTTTGCAGGGTGTAGTCACCTGTAGAGCCAACTAATTGTCCATTGATGTAGAAGGAGAGCCAGGAATCAATAGCAACAACTCGGAGAAAATAACTGCCGTCGGCACTAGGCTCGATTTGCTTTTCATCAATCAGCTGCTGGTCCTCTCCTCTATCCCAACGCCAGAATTTGCTCTTCTTTGTGCCCCCATCAATATTAATGGCATAACTATTTTGGACATTATTAGGATCTGTGCTTCGGAAAATCAGACCGACAGCCCCTTGTTCTTTCAGAAATTTGATATCTGTTGAATAGACAAAATTATCAGCCTTGATGTCAGAAATATTCCAGCTGTCTCCCTTGTCTAGAGCATTGCTATAGAGACCGTCATCTCGAACTTCCCAAGTTCCATTTGTTGGCTTGAGGTTGGTCAAATTAGTTTGATAGCCCTTTTCAGCTACCTGAGCCACATCTGCTTTTTCGACAGTGATACCAGCATCAGCTTTTTCAACTATTGGCGTTGAATCGCTGGGAAGAGAGGCTTCCGTTTGACTTGCTTCTAAATTGGCAGTTGATCCGCCTTCGTCAGCCGATTGTGATGCCCTCTCTACTGGTTGAGAGGGCTGAGACGGATTGGTAGCTCCGCTCATTTCCGCACTGTCATCTTTACTCTCGATGACAGCTTGGCTATCAGCTGGGATTGTTGATGCCTCTTCTGACGTTTCCTCAACTTTGGCGGTATCGGCCGCCTGCGCCTGTGTATTGGGAGTGCTGGTAGCTGGTGACGTTTCCTCAGCAAGGACAGGACTGCTTAGAGCCAGTCCTGCAACCAGCAGAGTGATCAAACTGCAGCCATAAACCCAATGTTTGCCACGCTTGTGCATGTACCAGCCATGCGTTTTTGTTTCCTTTGACGGACTATTCTTCATGATAGATTTCCTCCTTTTTGCGTCTTACATCTATTATAAAACTCTTATAAGCGCTTTACAATACGCAAATATCAATTTCTTTATTGACAAAAATCATATTAAGAAATAATAAGAATATTATTGCAGGTTTAGCTATCCTTTTGGAAGAAAATCTGTCCTCATCCAATCGTATCAATTACTGTCCCTAAGAAGGAGATTTGTTATAATAATTCTATGAATGAATTGATTAAGCACAAGTTGGAGTTACTGCCAACTAGTCCTGGTTGCTATATCCACAAGGATAAAAATGGCACGATTATCTATGTGGGAAAGGCCAAGAATTTAAAAAATCGGGTGCGGTCCTATTTTCACGGCAGTCATGATACGAAGACAGAGATGTTGGTCTCAGAAATTGCTGATTTTGAGTATATTGTGACAGGCTCTAACACTGAGGCGCTGCTCTTGGAAATTAATCTGATCCAAGAAAATATGCCCAAATACAATATCCGTCTCAAGGACGACAAGTCCTATCCTTATATCAAGATTACCAATGAGCTCTATCCCCGGCTCATGATTACCCGTCAGGTTCACCGTAAAGATGGGATTTATTTTGGTCCCTATCCTGATTCGGGAGCGGCGACCGAGATCAAACGCCTGCTGGATCGGATTTTTCCCTTCAAGAAATGTACCAATCCAGCGAATAAGGTTTGCTTTTACTACCATCTCGGCCAGTGCAATGCCCATACGATTTGCCATACTGATCAGGCTTACTGGGACGGTCTCAAAGAGGATGTTAAAAATTTCCTCAATGGCAAGGATAATAAGATTGTCGATCAAATCCGCGATAAAATGCTTAAAGCTTCGGAACTCATGGAGTTTGAGCGAGCTGCCGAGTACCGTGATCTTTTGGAAGCGATCAGTACCTTACGCACGAAGCAGCGGATTATGAATCAAGATATGATTGATCGCGATATTTTTGGTTACTACGTTGACAAGGGCTGGATGTGTGTACAGGTCTTTTTCGTCCGTCAAGGCAAGCTCATCCAGCGCGATGTCAATATGTTTCCCTACTATAATGAGCCTGAAGAGGATTTTCTCACCTATGTAGGACAATTCTATCGTGAGAGCAAGCACTTTTTGCCTAAGGAAGTTTTTATTCCACAGGATATTGATGCTGAGCTCGTCAAGGCAGTTGTAGGTACTAAAGTTATTAAACCGCAGCGCGGCGAGAAGAAGCAGTTAGTCAACCTAGCAACCAAGAATGCTAGAATCAGCCTGCAGCAAAAGTTTGACCTTTTGGAAAAGGATATCAAAAAGACCAAGGGGGCTATTGAAAATCTCGGTGAGCTGCTCAATATTCCAGCCCCTCGCCGTATCGAGGCTTTTGATAATTCCAATATCCAAGGGACCAGCCCGGTTGCCGCTATGGTTGTCTTTGTTGATGGGAAACCCAGTAAGAAGGACTACCGTAAGTTCAAAATCAAGACCGTTGTCGGACCTGATGATTATGCCAGCATGCGCGAAGTTATCTATCGGCGCTACAGTCGGGTCATGAGAGATGATTTGACTCCACCCGATTTAATTGTTATTGATGGTGGACAAGGTCAGGTCAATATTGCCAGAGAGGTCATCCAAGACCGTCTGGGGCTGGATATTCCTATTGCTGGTCTGCAAAAAAATGACAAGCACCAGACCCATGAGTTGCTTTTTGGTGAGCCTCTGGAAGTTGTTAATCTGCCACGAAACTCCGAGGAATTCTTTCTCCTTCAGCGCGTGCAAGATGAGGTCCACCGCTTTGCTATCACCTTTCACCGTCAGGTTCGCAGCAAGAACAGTTTCAGCTCCAAACTGGATGGCATTTCTGGTCTTGGACCTAAACGCAAGCAGCTCCTGCTCAAGCATTACAAGAGTCTGACCAAGATCCAGGAAGCAGATGTGGACGATATCGTCAACTGTGGCATACCGCGGCCTGTCGCAGAGGCCATCAAGGAAACATTGATACCAGAAGCAGTTGCTAAGAAATAGAAAGGATGTTATATGCTGACTCTCAAGCCACTGAAACAAAGTTTTTCTATCTGCCAAGTAAGGGATTACTCGCAGGTTAACTGGGATAGCCCTTATATTTTCCTGAGTAAGACTGATCAGGAAAATTCTTTGGTTTGCTCCAGTCAGGATGTCCCTGATAATGCTATTGAGGTAGATAATGGCTGGTCAGCCTTTCGCATTGAAGGTGTGCTAGATTTTTCACTCATCGGCATTCTATCAAAACTTTCAGCCATCTTAGCTGACAACGAAATTGGCATCTTCGCCGTCTCTACCTACAATACGGACTATATCCTGACTAAGACGACCGACTTTGACAGAGCCATGAAGGTTTTAGAAGAAAAGGGATATAAAATTGAAAAGATTTGAAAAGCGGCCGCCTATAGTGGTTGCTTTTTAGTATTTAGAAAAATGTTTATATTGTTATTTTAAATTATTGTGATACAATAATTTAAAAGGGAATATTATCGTCTGACAATAATATTTAGGGGGATCTGTATGAAAATAAATATTTTTAAATGGTTAAGATTGATCTTGTATTTATTCCAATTTCTAGTTGTCGCTTTGACTGTTTTACTAATGGTAGGGATTTTGGGGGTAATATTCAGTGAGGAAAACCACCAGGGCATCATATTTTTTGATTATGGTTCTTCAACGATTACAATGTCAGTTATCATTCCTGCTTTAGTTCTCACTATTTTATTAATTATGACTGTCATTTTGTCAGTAATTCTTTATTATTTGAGGAACTTATTATTAAACTTTCAATTCAATAAATATTTTTACCAATCTAATTTAAAGATTTTAAAAGTTGTTTTTAAATTAGGAATAATCTTTACAATTTTACAAATAGGGGTTCATATTATTCTTAATAGCAGTAATATTGATAGGATTAGTAGCTTCTATACTTTTACCATAAAGGACTATTATATCAATATTATATTTTTAGTAATTAATTTAATTTTTATAATGATATTCCAAAAAGGAATTGCTTTAAGACAAGAAAATGAGGAGATAATCTGATGAAATGGAAGGAATAAAAATAAATTTAGATGAGGTTATTAAGTCAAGAAACATAACGTCTAAAGAACTCGCTAAAAGAATCAACATAACAGAAGCTAATTTATCGATTTTAAAAACTGGTAAAGCAAAAGGAATTCGTTTTGAGACATTGATGAATATTTGTAGAGAATTAGATTGTCAGCCAGGTGATATTTTAGAATACAGAAAATAAGGAGATGTTTATGAAAAAATTACTTGTTACATTATTATTTATTAGTACCCTCTTCTTTTTTGTTGGTTGTTCATTGTGGACTAATGACACATCAATTGAAATAAAGAGCGAACTTCAAAATGATTTATCAAAGGAAGACCTCAAAGATTTGAAAATTCAACAATTAGTAGAATTAAAAACGGGTGACACTTTTGAGTTAAAACAGCCTTTTACGGGCTAAATATATGTGATGGCGAGTCGAGATGAGATTGAGAAAGTATCAGATTTGAATCTTAAAATAGGAGAAAGTGAGTTTGAAAAAGTAAGTAAAAATACTAGTCAAGATTTCAATTTTAGAAAGCAAGGCAAAACATATTTCTCTATCAAAAGAATCAGAGTAAAAAATATCAGTTCCGTAAAAATAATTTCAGACAGTGAAGCTAAGTTATTAATAGCTTTTAGGAAAGACTAAATTTTAAGGTACCAGTAACTAGTCATTTTTAAAGTAATCTATTTTATCCGACAGTTGCCTTTTATAGTCGTATCAGAAAATTGCCTGCCTTCCCTATTTATGATACTCTAAGTCTACTGAAACGATAGAAAGGGATTCTTATGGTAAAAGAATACGATTATATTGTCCTTGGCGGTGGTTCTGGGGGGATTGCTTCGGCTAACCGAGCTGCTATGCATGGCGCAAAAGTGCTCTTGATTGAGGCAGCGGAGACTGGCGGGACCTGTGTCAACCGTGGTTGTGTTCCTAAAAAGGTCATGTGGTATGGGGCTCAGGTTGCTGAAGCGATTCATAAGTATGCTGGTGAATACGGTTTTACAGTGGGAGATACAACTTTTGATTTTACGACCCTGAAAAATAATCGTGAAGCCTACATTGACCGTATCCATGGCTCCTATGAACGAGGATTTGCGGCAAATGGTGTAGAGGTACTGAATGCTTATGCCACCTTTATCGATGCCCACACGCTGGAAGCTAATGGTGAAACCTATACAGCGCCCCATATTCTCATTGCGACAGGTGGACATGCTCTCATTCCTGACATTCCAGGAGCGGAGTATGGGATCACTTCCGATGGCTTTTTTGAGTTGGATGAAGTCCCTAAGCGCGTGGCTATTGTAGGAGCTGGCTATATCGGTGTTGAGATTGCTGGTCTCCTTCATACCCTAGGCAGTGATGCCCACCTCTTTGTTCGTAAGGATCGCCCTCTTCGCAACTGGGACAATTACCTAACGGACGCTCTCATGGAAGAAATGGAAAAAGACGGTCCAACCCTGCATAAACATTGTGTACCAAAAGCAGTGGTCAAGAATGCTGATGGTTCCTTAACCCTCATCTTTGAAAATGGTGAGGAGCATACCACTGATGTCATTATCTGGGCTATTGGGCGTGTCGCTAACACGAAGGGCTACGGACTGGAAAACACCGGTGTGGCGCTTAACGAGCGTGGCTTTATCCAAGCTGATGAATACGAAAATACCAATGTATCAGGTGTTTACGCTATCGGTGATGTCAACGGTAAGATCGAGTTAACCCCAGTTGCCATCAAGGCGGGCCGTCAACTGTCAGAGCGTCTCTTCAACGGTCAAACAACAGCTAAGATGGATTATACCAATGTCCCAACCGTAGTCTTTAGCCACCCAGCCATGGGTAAGGTTGGCTTGACGGAAGAACAAGCTATTAAGCAGTATGGGAAAGATCAAATCAAAGTCTATACCTCATCCTTTACTTCTATGTATACAGCCTTGGCTGACAATCGCCAAGTGGCTCGCATGAAATTAGTTGTTCAAGGCGAAGATGAAAGAGTTGTCGGCCTCCACGGTATCGGCTATGGTGTTGACGAAATGATCCAAGGGTTCGCGGTTGCGATTAAGATGGGAGCTACCAAAGCTGATCTTGACAACACTGTCGCTATCCACCCGACAGGTGCGGAAGAATTTGTTACGATGAGATAAGGCTAATAGATCTGCATCAAACGGAGGATAAGATAAAAGACAAAAAATCCCAAATCATGAATTGATTTGGGATTTTAGCTAGTTCTTTTGATCCAAAAGATAACGGCGCACTTCTGCAATAAAGTAGAGAGAGCCTGTCACGATAAAGAGATCATCAGAATCCTTGGCCTTATCCAGCCATTCTCGAAAATCAGCAACCTTTGAGTGGGTTTCAGGATAGTCTGCTAAATCGGCTGCTTCTGGGAAAGCAAAAGTGGTGACGCTGAGCTCCAGACCCTCTAGCAGCGCTAACATTTCAGAAAGATTTTTTCGCTTCAAGCCTGCAAAAAGCAACTGTTTAGAGCGGTTTGGAAAATCTGTTTTTAAAAGATTGATTAGGGCCTGAATACCTTGAGGATTATGGGCTCCGTCCAGCAGAATATTAGGTTTGATTAGTTCACCACGACCGGGCCAAAAAGCAGACTGTAAACCAGTCCTAATCGCAGCCTCATCGATCTTGGGGAAATTCTTTTGAAGGAGCAGACTGGTCTCAATGGCCAAGGCTGCATTGTTTTTCTGGTGAGATCCGAGAAGGCTCAGGCTTAAATGCTGCAAGCTGCCCAACGGACCTTTGAAATCAAAGCCATTGCTGGTATCCTCAATCCAAAAGTCCCGACCTGCTTGATAGAGGGGAGCTTGTAACCGTTTGGCTTCATTTTCAAAAACGATCTGAGCTTGCTGAGGGACTGGTCCAAGAATTATCGGCCGTCCAGATTTGATGGCCCCTGCCTTATGCCAGGCTATGTCTTCCAGACGATTGCCCAAAGTATCCAAATGATCATAGCCAATAGAAGTGCAGATGGCTGCTAAAGGGATGATGATATTAGTTGAATCAAAACGCCCGCCGACACCGGCTTCGATGATGGCCATATCAACTGGCTGTATACACTCAAAATACAGAAAAGCAAGAACAGTGACTAATTCAAATTCTGTCAAAGTCCCCAGTTCTGTCTCAGCAAGTTTCACTAACCAAGGACGGACTAAATCGAAAGTTTTTACTAGATCTTGGTCACTGATAGGCTGACCATCAACAGCTATTCTTTCATTAAAACGAGTGATAAAGGGCGAGGTAAAGGTTCCAGTCTTGTAACCTGCTTGGCTAAAGACAGCTTGGAGCAGAGCAGTGGTTGAGCCTTTGCCATTAGTCCCGACAATATGAAGACTGGGAAAGCCTGCTTGGGGCCTTCCCAGTTTATCTAATATCCAATTTAATCGCCTGAAATCAGGCCGTCGTCCATAAGCCTTGTGGCTGTGGATGGCTTGTAAGGTTTCTTGATAGTTTAACATTATTGCTGAGGTGTTTGGCCAGCGTCTCCACCAGTTTGGCCTTGGTTAGCATCCGGAACTTGTTGAGTGCCAGCGTCTCCGCCATTTCCTTGATCTTGGGCGCCTTGAGATTGATCCTGATTAGGATCTTGAGTTTGGTCTTGACTTTGGCTTTGATCCTCTGTTTGCTGACCATCTTGCGTTTGGCCGCTGTTGGCATCACTAGAACTTGCCTGACTGTTGCTATCCTCTTTTTCTTTGATGACCGTTGTCGTAGAGGTGTCAGATGATTTGTCGTTATTAGAATTATTGCGGGAAATAGCAAAATAACCCAGTGCCCCCAAAATAGTAACCAGCCCTGCCGCGATAGCCACGATTTTTTGCAGTGCTGAGAAACCTTTCTTGGCACCTCGGGCAATTTTCTTAGTGGCTCTTGCCTTAGGGATACGTCTTTCTGTTTCTTGGCGGATAGGAGTGTGACTAAGTTCCGTATTTTCTTTCTTTCTGCGTTGCGAACGTGAGTATTGAGACATGGTGAATTTTCTCCTTAAAAAAGTTTTCTAGCTACTAGTGTACCAAAATCTGAAAAAAAATTCTTAAATAAAGTGGTATGGTCATTGCTATTTCTGTCCGAGTCTTAAATTAGTTTTCTGCCCGCCTCATGCCTATTAAATTATGCTATAATAAAGCCAATTGACTGTTAAAGGAACGACTATGATTTATTTTGATAATTCAGCTACAACCCAGCCCTATCCTGAAGCCCTTCGCAGCTATCAGGAGGTGGCGACTAAGATTTTCGGTAATCCTTCCAGCCTTCATGGCCTTGGCGACCAAGCAACCCGCTTGCTCGAGGCTTCTCGCAAGCAAATTGCCCAGCTATTAGGCAAGTCAGCTGAGGAAATTTTTTTCACGTCTGGCGGGACTGAGAGCGATAACTGGGCCATCAAGGGACTGGCTTTTGAAAAAGCCCCCTACGGTAAACACATTATTGTGTCAGATATCGAACATCCAGCTGTCAAAGAATCTGCTAAATGGTTGGCTACTCAAGGATTTGAGGTTTCTTATGCCCCTGTTGACAGTCGCGGCTTTGTAGATGTGAAACAGTTAGCTGGCCTCCTGCGGCCGGATACTATCTTGGTTTCAGTCATGGCTGTCAATAATGAAATTGGTTCTGTTCAGCCCATCCAAGCCATTTCAAAAATTTTGGCTAATCGGCCGACCATCTCTTTTCATGTAGATGCTGTTCAGGCTATCGGAAAAATTCCGACTGCCAGCTATTTGACTGACCGAGTTGACTTTGCTTCTTTCTCAGGACACAAGTTTCACGCCGTCCGTGGTGTCGGCTTTCTCTATAAGAAGGTCAGCAAGCGTATCAGCCCTCTTTTGACGGGTGGCGGTCAAGAAAAATCCCTGCGCTCAACGACCGAGAACCTAGCCGGTATTGCCGCTATGGCTAAGGCCCTGCGTTTGACCTTGGATAAGGAAGAGCTGGCCCTGCCTCGGATAGCGGCGATGAAAGCTGTAATTTACGATGAATTGAGTAAATATCCCGATATCAGGGTCTTTTCTGAAATTGGTCAAGACTTTGCTCCTAATATTTTAACTTTTGGCATCAAGGGGGTAAGGGGAGAAGTAGTGGTGCATGCCTTTGAAGAGCATCAGATTTATATCTCCACTACCAGTGCCTGTTCCTCTAAGGCTGGTAAACCAGCCGGTACACTGATTTCGATGGGGGTACCGACCAAGGAAGCGCAAACAGCCGTCCGAATCAGCTTAGATGATGACAATGATATGAGTCAGGTTGAGCAGTTCCTGACCATCTTCAAACAAGTTTACGAAAAAACGAAAAAAGTCCGCTAAGGATAAAAATTAAGAAAGGACGTCCGGCAGTTGATTGTCGGACTTTTGAAAGATTATATGCAGTATTCTGAAATTATGATTCGCTACGGTGAGCTTTCTACCAAGGGCAAAAATCGCATGCGTTTCATCAATAAACTTAGGCACAACATCCAAGATGTCCTCTCTATCTACCCAGAGATCACGGTAACAGCCGACCGCGATCGCGGTCACGTTTTCCTCAATGGGGCTGACTACCGTCCTGTTGCTGAAAGTCTCAAGCAGATTTTTGGTATCCAGGCCTTTTCACCAGTATATAAATTGGAAAAAGATATGCCAACCCTGCGGAAGGCTGTGCAAGACATCATGACAAGCCTTTATCATGATGGACTGACCTTCAAGGTTTCCAGCAAACGCAGCGATCACAAATTTGCCTTAGACAGTCGTGAGCTCAATCAAGATCTTGGCGGAGCTGTCTTTGATATCCTCCCTAATATCAAAGCCCAGATGAAAAAGCCTGATATTACCCTCAAGGTAGAAATTCGTGATGAAGCGGCCTACATTTCTTATGAAGAACTTAAGGGAGCTGGTGGTCTGCCAGTTGGCACAGCTGGTAAGGGTATGCTCATGCTCTCAGGTGGCATTGATTCACCTGTAGCAGGCTATTTGGCTCTTAAGCGAGGAGTAGACATTGAAGCGGTCCATTTTGCTAGCCCTCCTTATACTAGTCCGGGTGCTTTGAAAAAGGCGCAAGATTTAACACGTAAATTGACAAAATTTGGCGGTAATATCCAGTTTATCGAAGTTCCCTTTACAGAAATTCAAGAGGAAATTAAGGCAAAAGCACCCGAAGCCTACCTCATGACCCTGACACGCCGCTTTATGATGCGGATTACTGATCGGATTCGTGAGCAGCGCCATGGTTTGGTCATCATAAACGGTGAAAGTCTTGGCCAGGTTGCTAGTCAGACACTAGAATCCATGCAAGCCATTAATGCGGTAACAGCAACACCAGTCATCCGTCCAGTGGTCACTATGGATAAACTGGAAATCATTGATATCGCTGAAAAAATTGATACTTTTGAGATTTCTATCCAACCTTTTGAAGATTGCTGTACCATTTTTGCACCTGACCGTCCCAAAACCAATCCTAAAATCAAAAATGTCGAGCAGTACGAAGCTCGCTTGGATGTTGAGGGCTTGATTGAGCGTGCTGTTAAAGGTATTATGATTTCTGAAATCACACCGGAAGGTCAAAATGACGCTGTAGATGATATGATTAAGGAGTTGTTGTAGGATAATTTATGGATAATTTTTTTGATGGTTTCCTTCATGCTTGGTCATGGGATAGTTCAAAAGTGAATGTACTCGTGGGCACTGAACCTAATATAGGCTATATATTTGGTATAGTAATAAACTGGTTTTTTATTGTACTTGGGGTTTACTGGTCGTGGAGATTGAACAAACGTACTAATCGTGACACTGGAACTAAATTTTTTCATCGTTTTAGAAAAAATATAAGCAACATGTCTATTATACAGTCACTACTAGCAATTTTTATAGGTATTCCAATTATCTTTGCTGGTCTATCCTATTTCCTTATTCTTCGCCCTTATAATGGTATTTCAAGATATGTTTATTTTGCTCAAAATCGTGTTGATATAGTAAGATTTAAGCATATGAAACGTATGGTCGTGACAGATATGGACTTATCGGTTGGAAGTAGTCGTAGTTCTTATTCTAATATCGATTTAGCCATAAAATCTAATGATGGTAAGGCTTATCAGGTCCATGTTGTTAATTCATCAAAAACAATGGTTAGCTATCTTCGTGAACAAAGAAAAGGTGTGGAACTGTTTGTTTGGATGGGTGAGAATGATCAACCTAGAACCATATATTTTTTAAAAGATGAGTAAATGAAAGCATTGAATGTCTTAGAGTCTAAAAATTATTTGGATGAAATTTCAAGTCTTTACCTCTCAGCCTTTCCCCCTGAAGAGCGTTTAGACTGGCAGTGGTCGCTTGAGAAATCCGAATCTGGTCAGGCGGATTTTAGGGCTTATTTTGATGGCCCGATTTTCTGCGGTTTTACCTACAGTCTTAGATCAGACTCAGTCTATTATCTGCTCTTTTTAGCAGTAGTGGAAGACAAGCGTTCCCAAGGTTATG
This sequence comes from Streptococcus criceti HS-6, assembly GCF_000187975.2. NCBI lineage: Bacteria > Bacillati > Bacillota > Bacilli > Lactobacillales > Streptococcaceae > Streptococcus > Streptococcus criceti. The sequence goes on along the minus strand of NZ_AEUV02000002.1, from coordinate 1,742,690 downwards.
GATCGGCTATCTTAGCCAAGGTAGCCCGACAAGCAAGCAGTCGGACAAGAGTTTTAGTTATTGAGCCCTTAGATCAGGCCGCTAGCAATTACGGTCAGCGGCTCCGCCGTCTGGCTTTTTACCAATCGAATGGTTATCATTTAACTCCCCACTATTACTATGAAGGTCCAGAAGCCCATCAAGTCATGGTTAGTCAGACAACACTTCCCCTTGAAGACTTCACGAATTTGGCTACCTTGGTTGAACAAGCAGGAGTTAAGGTTAGCGTGGATTAGGGGATACAGCTATTCATGACAGGAGCTTTGGCTATTTCTGACAATGTTAATCGTATCGTCTTTAAACGCTGACTTTCGCAATAAAATCCTTAAAAACTATATGAGGGTAAGCTTTTTTTAGCCAGCCTTTTCGGTAGTTGTTGCTTCTTGTTTGAGTTTAGTTTCGTGAGAGTGGGACAAACAGCCATGATGGCTTTGCTCTCACCCACAAAACATTGTAATCTTTGAGGATTACGTATAAAAAATCAGTAAATCATGATAAAATCACGATTTTGATTTTCTCCGCTCTCCCCTTTTAAGGCTCAGGACTCTGCCACTTTCCTATTTTAGGTGGCAGTCTATCCCCAGACTGCCAAAGTCCACTGGAGCATTTCAATCCCACCTCTGCACAGTTGATCTTGGTTTTCTTAAACAGTTCAGCGAACTGTTCAAGGGGGGCCTGACAAATGGGACTGCACCCCAAGATTAAGGACCGCCAATCAGCAGGGAATCATTGGTGCTAAAGTACCTAGTGAATTGTGCAGGGGTAATACTTCTTGGGTTAGCCAACAAGTATTACTCCCAACCACTGCGTCAATCTGGTAAAGCTAGAACATGCTAACGAGTCTGGACTTTTGTCCCAGGCCCTTGATTTTTAATTGGGATAATTTTTCTAATAGTACCTTTTTGAAAGCGGAAATATGCTATAATACTGTATACATAGTAAACAAAAGGGGAATGTCTATGAAAAAGTTGCCACTCTCAAGAGTTAGCCTTATCTGTGTGACCTTGGTTCTGGCCATTCTTGTGGTGGCCGCGTTTTACGATGCGAGCGGCTTGGCGGCTAAGAAGTCTGAAACAAAGTCCGGTCAGGTACAAACTGCTAGAGTTGTAGCCAATGGTGATATCCTGATACACGATATTCTCTACATGAGCGCTAGACAGTCGGATGGCAGCTATGATTTCAATCCCTACTTCAAGTATGCCAAAAATTGGATTTCAGATGCTGATTTAGCCCTTGGAGATTATGAGGGAACGATTAGCAGTGATTACCCTCTTGCAGGTTACCCTCTTTTCAATGCTCCTAGCTCTATTGCCACGACTTTAAAAGAGACGGGCTATGATGTTATTGACTTGGCCCACAATCATATTTTGGATTCCGGTCTGTCTGGTGCTCTGGAAACTGCTCAAACTTTCAATAAGCTTGGGTTAGATACTATAGGTATCTATCAGAGAAATCGCCGCAAGGAGACCTTTCTTATAAAAAAGGTTAATGGGATTAAAATTGCTATCCTAGGATATTCCTATGGCTATAACGGCATGGAGTCCAATCTAAGTAAGAGCGAGTACAAAAAGCATTTATCCGACTTGAATGAAAAGCAAATGAAAGCCGAACTCGCCCAAGCTGAAAAGCAGGCGGATATCACTGTTGTCATGCCACAGATGGGAGTGGAATACCAAAAGGATCCGACCAATGAACAAGTCCAGCTCTATCATAAGATGATCGACTGGGGAGCTGATGTCATTTTCGGCGGTCACCCCCATGTGGTGGAACCAGCAGAGACCTTGCATAAGGATGGACAAAAGAAATTTATCATCTATTCTATAGGAAATTTTATCTCCAACCAAAATCAAGAAACAGTTGATGATATTTGGACCGAACGTGGTTTGCTGATGGATGTGACTTTTGAAAAGGCGGGTCAAAAGACTGTTATCAAAACCGTCAAAGCTCATCCAACCATGGTTTGGCGGCAGCCTACCGGCCAAACAGTTGATGAAGGTTATGATGCCTATAATTATCAAACGTTGGTTCTGGAGGATTTCATCAAAGGCGGCAAATACCGTCATAAATTAGATAGTGCCATGAAAGAGAAGATTGATACAGCTTATAAAGAAATGAAGGAATTGGTGAATTTAAAATGGTAGCAAAGATATGGTTGATAAGAAAGGAAATCGATGACTTTAGCTCAGCAAAAAGTGAAGTTTTTTAGTAAAGCTTATCATGATGTTAAAAGATTATATCTTTCAGCTTTTCCACCTCGTGAGCGCTTTCCTTATTTTTGCTTGCTGCTAAATAGCTTGCGCTCTGTGGCGACTTGCTATGCCTATTATAATAAGGAACGCTTTGTTGGTTTTGCTTATATTATTGAATCTAAGGAGCAGGTGTTTATCCTTTTTTTAGCTGTTAATGGGTCAGTTCGCTCCAAAGGATATGGCAGTATGATATTAGCACAGATTCGTGAATATGCTGGAAGAAAACCGCTTATTTTAACGATAGAGCCTGTCGAGAAAGGCCAAATAGTGAACAAAGAAGACAGCGGCTGTCCTTTTATGAGCGCAATGGATACCAACTGACATCTCATTACTATTACGAGGGGCAGGAGCGCTATCAGATATTGACTACGGAACAGAGTATGGATTTAGAACGTTTTCAAAAATTAGTCAAAAGAGCGGTTCTGGGCTTCGTGCCAATAACAGTACAGTAGGAAACATAATGAGAGAGGTTTACAATGACAAAGGAACGTTTAGCTGCGTTTACAGATGCTATACTGGCTATTATCATGACAATCTTAGTTTTAGAATTAAAGAAACCAAACCCTATTTCTTGGGAAAATCTATGGCAGTTACGAATGAATTTCTTTGCCTATACTATTTCCTTCTTTTGGTTAGGGGCCATGTGGGTTTTATTGCATCGTAATTGGCATGATATTAAAAGTATTTCCAATAAAACAGTTTGGCAGTCTTTATTAATGCTGTTTTTCTCTTCTTTTTTTCCTTATGCCACTAATCTGGTTGCAAGTGATTTCAATAATTCAGCTGCTCAGTCCTTTTATGGTATTATTGTGATAGCAATATCTTGTTCAAATTTGTGGATGCAGAGTGATCTTTCGCATATTAAGGAAAACCAAAAGGCAGAAGCCATCCAAACTTTCTCTGTCAAAAAGAGTCGATGGCTAAAACTTGATATGTTTTTGAAAACTTTAGGATTGTTTTTAAGTTTGACCATTTGGCCATCGGCTATGATGTATACTGTTCTATTTGTTTCTTTGGCTATTGTTTTTCCTAATTCGATTACTGAAGAGAAAAAAGCTAAATAAATTAACTGTACTCCTTGAAATACCTAAGTGACTATGCTATACTATAAAAGTTGACTATATGCACATCCTGTGCAACCGCACGAAAATCGCTTTTAAGCAGCTTTCGTAGCTCACGATTTAGGCGAGTCTTCACAAGAAGGATTTTATCCTTCGTCCAAAAATCTTATAGGAGGTGCATCATGAGCACATACGCAATCATCAAAACTGGTGGAAAACAAGTTAAAGTTGAAGTCGATCAAGCAATCTATGTTGAAAAACTTGATGTTGAAGCTGGAGCAGAAGTAACCTTTGATCAAGTTGTTCTTGTCGGTGGTGACAAAACTGTTGTTGGTACTCCAATTGTTCAAGGAGCTACTGTTGTTGGAACTGTTGAAAAACAAGGAAAACAAAAGAAGGTTGTATCATACAAATATAAACCTAAAAAAGGTAGCCACCGTAAACAAGGTCACCGTCAACCATACACCAAGGTTGTTATCAACGCGATTAACGCTTAATTTCTAATCATGATTGAAGCAACATTTACCAAAGACGCAAAAGGTTGGTCTGGGATGCAAATTACAGGTCATGCCGGCAGTGGTGAGTATGGCTTTGATGTGATTTGTGCTTCGGTTTCTATGCTGGCCCTTAACTTCATCAATTCGGTAGAGGTTTTGACCGGTAAGTCGCCGAAAATGGAATTAGCAGATGAAGGAGGTTTCCTCAAGGTTGAAAAACCTCAAGAACTAGCTCCTCATCAAGAGCAGGTTTGGCAGACGCTATTTGCTTCGGTCGTTATCGGCTTGGAAAATTTAGCGGAAAATTCATCTCAGTATGTCGCCCGGCCTGTCATAAAATAAGCTTTCAACGAAAGGAAAATATTATGATTAAACTTAATCTTTCTAACTTGCAATACTTCGCTCACAAAAAAGGTGGAGGTTCTACATCAAACGGACGTGACTCAGAAAGCAAGCGCCTTGGTGCTAAAGCTGCTGACGGTCAAACCGTAACTGGTGGTTCAATTCTTTACCGTCAACGCGGAACTCATATCTATCCAGGTGCCAATGTTGGCCGCGGAGGAGACGATACCCTCTTCGCTAAGGTTGAAGGTGTTGTTCGCTTTGAACGTAAAGGACGCGATAGGAAGCAAGTATCTGTTTACCCAATCGCAAAATAAGCACAAGCAGGCTTCGGGCCTGTTTTTTTGTTGCCTTCATCACCAACTAAAGAGAAGAGTAAACAAATAGTTGGCGAACGAGAGCTGTTATGGGACAATCCTCGTTTTCTGACTAATTTTATAGTCCACCGAATTGAAAATAGTATTTGCTAGCTAATCGTTCTGGTCCTAACGAAACGACTTTGTATTATTGTATTATTGAGTAAGAAGAATGATGATTTATGACAAGTTATGACATAAATTTTTAAAAAGGAAGTCATTTGGCAACGGTTACAGGAGATTTTTTTAGAAATTTTCCTTTTAAAATCAACAAGAAAACGTTTAACATAATTGTCAATAACTAGAAATAATTTTAAAATTATGTTAGAATAGCTTGACGATTAAAATAGTTTAACTATTAAAAAAGTTAGACATCGTTACTTTTTTCAAATTAGGAGGACTCCCTTGATGGAGAAGAATGTACATTACAAGATGCACAAGGTCAAAAAGAGATGGGTAACTATTTCTGTTGCATCTGCCACTATGCTTGCATCAGCACTAGGTGCTTCAGTAGCCAGTGCTGATACGGACGCTGCAGCAGCTGATGCGAACAATGCTGCGAATGCTGCGGTAGCAGGAGATCAGGCGGCCAGTAGCCAAGATAATCAGGCTGCACCCCTTCCTGCTACTGCGACATCAGAAGATACTGGTTCAACTGAGGAAGTAGCAGTTAACCAAGACGCTCAAGTCGCGAACACTGATACGCAAGAAGCTAAATGGGTTCCTAACACAGATAACAACTCAGAAATCTCTGATGCTGCTGTAGCTGCAGCTGATGTCCAATCTGTTCCCCAAGCCTTGACAAATCTGTCAAACGTCAAACAGGTTGATGGAAAGTATTATTATTACGATGCTGATGGAAATGTGAAAAAGAATTTCGCTATCAGTGTTGGTGATGCTATTTTTTACTTTGATGAAACCGGCGCTTACAAAGATACATCAAAAGTAGGTGCTGACAAGACTTCGTCTTCAGCTAATCAGACAACCGCAACATTTGCGGCTAATAACCGTGCTTACAGCACAGCAGCAGAAAACTTTGAAGCTATTGATAACTATCTGACAGCTGATTCATGGTATCGTCCAAAATCCATTTTGAAAGATGGCAAAACTTGGACAGAATCGACCAAAGATGACTTCCGTCCGCTTTTGATGGCTTGGTGGCCTGATACCGAAACAAAACGCAACTATGTCAACTACATGAACAAAGTTGTCGGTATCGACAAAACTTATACAGCCGAAACTAGCCAAGCTGATTTGACAGCAGCAGCAGAATTAGTTCAAGCACGTATTGAGCAAAGAATCACAAGCGAAAAGAATACTAAATGGCTTCGCGAGGCAATTTCTGCCTTTGTTAAGACCCAACCGCAATGGAATGGCGAAAGTGAAAAGCCTTATGATGACCACTTGCAAAACGGTGCTCTCAAGTTCGACAATGAAACATCTTTGACACCTGATACTCAATCTGGTTACCGTATTCTTAACCGCACGCCGACCAACCAAACGGGTTCTTTGGATCCTCGTTTTACCTTCAACCAAAATGATCCACTTGGGGGCTACGAGTATCTCTTGGCTAACGATGTGGACAACTCAAACCCAGTTGTACAAGCTGAAAGTTTGAACTGGCTGCACTACCTTCTTAACTTCGGTAGTATTTATGCTAATGATCCAGAAGCCAACTTTGATTCTATCCGTGTCGATGCGGTGGATAATGTTGATGCCGATCTATTGCAAATCTCTAGCGACTACCTTAAGTCTGCTTATAAGATTGATAAAAATAACAAAAATGCCAACGACCATGTTTCTATCGTAGAAGCGTGGAGTGATAATGATACACCTTATCTTCACGATGAAGGTGACAACCTCATGAATATGGATAACAAGTTCCGTTTGTCAATGCTCTGGTCATTGGCTAAGCCACTTGATAAACGTTCTGGCCTGAATCCATTGATTCACAACAGTGTGGTCGATCGTGAAGTTGATGATCGTGAAGTGGAAAAAATTCCAAGTTACAGCTTTGCTCGTGCTCACGATAGTGAAGTGCAAGACTTGATTCGTGATATCATCAAGGCAGAAATTAATCCAAATTCATTTGGCTATTCATTCACCCAAGAAGAAATTGATCAGGCCTTCAAGATCTACAACGAAGATTTGAAGAAGACCAACAAGAAATATACGCACTACAATGTGCCGTTGTCTTACACCCTGCTTCTAACAAACAAGGGCTCTATCCCACGTATTTACTACGGAGATATGTTTACTGACGATGGCCAATACATGGCTAACAAGACCGTGAACTACAATGCCATTGAGTCCCTTTTGAAGGCACGGATGAAGTATGTTTCAGGTGGCCAAGCCATGCAGAACTACCAAATTGGTAATGGTGAAATCTTGACATCTGTCCGTTACGGTAAGGGTGCTCTTAAACAAAGCGATAAGGGTGATGCAACAACTCGTACATCAGGTATTGGTATTGTTATGGGGAACCAGCCAAACTTTAGTTTGGAAGGTAAAGTAGTAGCCCTCAATATGGGTGCTGCCCATGCGAACCAAGAGTACCGTGCTCTTATGGTATCAACTAAAGACGGTGTCGCTACCTATGCTACAGATGCTGATGCTAGCAAGGCTGGTATGACTAAACGTACGGATGAAAATGGTTATTTGTACTTCTTGAATGACGACCTTAAAGGTGTGGCTAACCCACAAATTTCTGGTTTCCTTCAAGTCTGGGTACCAGTCGGTGCACCAGCTGATCAAGATATCCGTGTCGCAGCTACTAATGCAGCAAGTACAGACGGCAAATCCCTTCACCAAGATGCTGCTATGGACTCACGCGTCATGTTTGAAGGTTTCTCAAACTTCCAAGCTTTCGCTACCAAGGAAGACGAATATGCTAACGTTGTCATTGCTAAAAACGTTGACAAATTCGTTTCATGGGGTATCACAGACTTCGAAATGGCACCTCAGTACACATCTTCAGATGATGGTCAATTCCTCGATTCTGTTATCCAAAATGGTTATGCCTTTACCGACCGCTATGACCTTGGTATGTCTAAGGCAAATAAATATGGTACCGCAGAACATCTCGTTAAAGCTATTAAAGCACTTCATAAGGCTGGATTAAAAGTTATGGCAGACTGGGTTCCAGACCAAATGTACACCTTCCCTAAAAAAGAAGTGGTTACCGTTACTCGAACAGATAAATTTGGTAAACCAGTTGCTGGCAGTCAAATCAACCATACTCTTTATGTAACAGATACTAAAGGCTCTGGTGATGACTACCAAGCTAAATACGGCGGTGCCTTCCTTGATGAATTGAAGGAAAAATATCCTGAACTCTTCACCAAGAAACAAATTTCTACCGGTCAGGCAATAGATCCATCTGTTAAGATTAAGCAATGGTCTGCCAAATACTTCAATGGAAGCAATATCCTTGGACGCGGTGCTAACTATGTCCTCAGCGACCAAGCAAGCAACAAGTATTTCAACGTTGCAGAAGGTAAGGTCTTCTTGCCAGGTGCTATGCTTGGAAAAGTTGTTGAGTCAGGTATTCGCTTCGATGGTAAGGGATATATCTACAACTCCAGCACAACTGGTGAGCAAGTGAAAGATAGCTTCATCACTGAAGCGGGTAATCTTTATTACTTTGGTAAAGACGGATACATGGTCATGGGTGCTCAAAACATTCAAGGAGCTAATTATTACTTCCTTGCTAATGGGGCTGCCCTTCGCAATAGTATCCTCACTGATCAAGATGGTAAGAGCCATTACTACGCTAATGATGGTAAACGTTACGAAAATGGTTACTATCAATTCGGCAATGACAGCTGGCGCTACTTTGAAAACGGTGTAATGGCTGTTGGTGTAACACGAGTTGCCGGACATGACCAATACTTCGATAAGGATGGTATCCAAGCTAAGAACAAGATTATCGTTACGCGTGATGGTAAGGTTCGTTACTTCGATGAGCATAATGGTAATGCGGTAACCAATACCTTCATTTCAGACCAAGCTGGTCACTGGTACTACCTTGGTAAAGATGGCGTTGCGGTTACCGGCGCGCAAACTGTTGGCAAACAACATCTCTACTTTGAGGCTAACGGCCAACAAGTCAAGGGTGATTTTGTAACAGCTAAAGATGGTAAATTGTACTTCTTTGATGGTGACTCTGGTGACATGTGGACTGATACCTTTGTCCAAGATAAGACTGGTCACTGGTTCTATCTTGGTAAGGATGGTGCAGCTGTCACTGGCGCACAAACTGTTCGTGGTCAAAAACTTTACTTCAAGGCTAATGGTCAACAAGTTAAAGGGGACATCGTCAAGGGCGCTGATGGTAAGATTCGTTACTATGATGCTAACTCAGGCGACCAAGTTTATAACCGCACTGTTAAGGGTTCAGATGGTAAGACTTATATCATCGGTAAAGATGGTGTAGCTATCACCCAAACCATTGCTAAAGGTCAGACCATCAAAGATGGATCAGTTCTCCGTTTCTACAGTATGGAAGGCCAATTGGTGACTGGCAGCGGCTGGTACTCAAACGCTAAAGGTCAATGGCTGTACGTTAAAAACGGCCAAGTCTTGACTGGTTTGCAAACAGTTGGTAGCCAGCGTGTCTACTTTGACGCAAACGGTATCCAAGCCAAAGGCAAAGCCGTAAGAACTTCTGATGGAAAACTTCGTTATTTCGATGCTAACTCAGGCAGCATGATTACGAATCAATGGAAAGAAGTTAACGGTCAGTATTATTATTTCGATAATAATGGCGTTGCTATCTACCGTGGTTGGAACTAAATAAGAGTTCTCAAATCACAGCTATTAAAAAGACTTCCTCACACTTGGGGAAGCCTTTTTATTTGGTAGGGTAGTTTTGAACAAGGTCGTTAAGCTTTAGTCGCAATACCATTGGCGTCGATATTATATTTTTGACTGCCATCGTAGATGCTTGTATTACGCAGCATATCACCTGTATTGAGGTCGAAGTAGCGGTAATTGTTACCGTCTGTATTGACTAGCTTTCCTTTAACTTGTTGATGGTTATAGGTATTAAACATGAGGGTACGACCATCAGGAGTGGTTGTCAATCCGGACGCTACAGAACCATCAGCTTGGTAATAGAGCCAAGCAATACCTACCTTAGCACCTGGTGCAACACCGCGGTAGTCCTGAGTATCAATTTGGCGGAAGCGATCTTTCCACATATCACCTGTGTCTTGGTCGAAGTAGTATTCTTTTCCATCAATCTTCACAGTGTCGCCTTTTACTTGTTTACCCGTTGTGGTATCGAAATAGAGCGTTTGACCATTGATGCTTTGCAAACCTTTGGCCAAGCTGCCATCTTCATTAGCGTAATACCATGCATTATCGCCAGTTGTATAGAAACCAGTCTGCTTATCTTGATCAACCACATTGGCATCATCTTTGCTGATAATGGCGTGACTATCTCTGATTTTAGGACTAGCTTGCTCTTGCTGAGCATCATTCGTTTGAGCATCTTGACTGGCTGCCTGAGCTTGATTAACAGCAGCAGCTACCTGTTCAGGTTGGCTAGACTGATCAACGGCTTGCCATTTTTGCTCAGTATCCGTTTGAACCTGTTCAGTCCCAGAAACTGTTTCTTGGTCTGTTGCTGGCTGATTCTCTGCCTGAATATTTTGACCCTGTTGGCTCTCGGCGGGTTTAGTCACAACAGCAGCGCTATCACCACGTACTACGGTAGAGTCTTGCTGGTCGGCTTTGACTGAACCAGAAGCCAGCAAAGCAGCCGACAGGACAGTAGCAGTACCAGCAATGGTTACCCAACGCTTTTTCACTTTGTGCATCGTATAAGTTCTCTTTCCTTGCATAAAATTTACCTCCTTATGCCCCTGTATTGTACCATACTGTGGAAAGCCTGTCGGCATCGTCTTTAAAACGATTACAGATTGTAACCTCGATGTGATAAATCTCATTTTTTAGCAAGAAAATTAATCTTCAAGAAAACTTAAATTGTAGTCGAGTTATCCCGGATCAGACTAGTCGACGAGTCACAGACATCCTTAACTATTCAGCGAATAATTAGGTGTCTAGATAAAGTCAGCGATAGACTATAACACTGAAGATTGGCAAGGCTAGGTCAATAAATAGCATTTTGATTTTTAAAGAGTAGTAAATTCTAGAAAAGGGGCTCATGATTTTATGGAAAGAGAAAAAGCAGACCCGAACGCGGTCTGCCGCTAAGATTTGGAGAAATTAAGTGTTAAATGATTAGTTTGTTTTCACCCAATTCCACTTGCCCTTGGCATCTTTTTTGTAAACAGATACGCTGCCATCATAATTTCGGCGATAGCCATCATCAGCAGTTCCGTCAGCGCTTAGATGAATCCAACCATCGTATTCTGGTTGGTAACCTAAATACCTTAAGGTATTGCCACGGTTAATTTCAATGGTTTGATTGGTAACCATTTCACCACTCTCACCAAAATAGTAAGTGTTGTCATTGCTCCGGGCAAATTTATTTATAGCTTGTTCGCCATCAGAGAAGAAGAATAGTTTTTTACCATTGATGGTCTGCCAGCCAGTTACTGGTAAGCCATCTTGGCTGATGTAGACCCAACCATCGTAGTGAACAGAATACTGACCAATGTAGAAGTCTTTTTGTTCAAAATGGCCGCCCTTTTGTGTATCCTCTGGATGATCGGGTGTTTTTTTGGTAGCAACACCATTTTCATCAAGATGATAGGTAATACCGTTGAGGGTTACATCAGTATTTGTCCAAATACCGCCATTGTCTTGGTCAAAATAATAGTCGTGCCCGTTAATAGTTTGAAGACGCCCTTTAACTTGAGCTCCTTCATAGCGATTGAAATGTTGGGTATCTTTGGCTTCATCTGCAGTTATGAAGTACATCTTTCTGCCATCGATAGTTTGCCAACCGGTGAGCATCCTGCCGTCTGCCCCGAAATAATACCAATCTGGATATCTCGAATTATCGTTATAATTATATCGTGTTCTTTGAGCAAAGCGATTGGTCCACATTTCACCGGTATCTGGATCGAAATAATAGGTGTCTCCATCAAGCGTGACAGCAACTCCTTTAGCTTGAGAACCATTCTTGTGGAAGTAAAGTTTTTTACCATTGATGGTCTGCCAGCCAGTCACCTTTTGTTTATTGGCATCGAGGAAGTACCATGATACACCGTTTTGATTGAATGAATTAGCAGCTTGGCTGTTGTTGGGCGCTTGGATGGTTAACTCAGCAGGCTGAGCTGGAGTTGCTGGTTGAGCTGCCTGATTGTTGGCTGGTGCCTCTTGTTTTTGGTTTGCTTGGTCATTTTGAGCAGCGGCTTGATCAGCTGCTTGCTTTTCAGGAGCTGGCTTATCTTGGTCAGGGGATTGCTGAGCTTCTTCGGCTTGTCCTTGATTACCACCTGATCCATCTTGGTCAGGGGCTACTTCAGGAGTGCCTTGAACTGGTTTTTGTTCGGCAGCTGGAACTTCTTGCTGCACAACAGGTGCCTGTTCTGCTTTTTGATCACCAGCCTGATTGGCTGGGGTATTTTGCTGAGCAGCTGCCTGTTCTTGAGGAGCTGGGGTCACTTGGTCAGCACTGGCTTGACTGCCAGCTGCAAAAAGTGCTGTAGCAGCTGTTGCGGTTACCGCGATGGTCACCCAGTGCTTTTTAACTTTATGCAGTTTGTAATGTGTCTTCTCTTGCATAATTTTCCTCCTTAATATTAGGTGCAAGTAAAATTGTTCGAATAAATGGGGAGAGATTCCAAACAATTTAGACAATTAACGTGTTTTTGTCTGATTACTCAGACACTTGTATTTTAACATAGAAACAAGCTTACTTTAAGTTAGATTCCGGTAAATCAGGGAAATGATAGGAAAATGTAACTTTTGAAATAATTATCTCAATTGAGAATAAATTGTAAATTTCAATGAAAAGGGGTAAAATGAGCTTATAACAATTGGAGTAGGGATAAATCGAAATGGCAAAGAAACTTTCGGTAATGCCTCAAGACACGCGCCTGATGGCCTTTTTCTTAGGATCGGTTGGTGGTTGCCTTGATGTTTTTTCAAATATGCAATTCGGTACTTTGATTGCCACGCAAACAGGGAACATGCTTCTCTTAATTGCTGACTGGGGTCAAGGCCATCCTGAGCGAACAATTGCCAGCATTTTATCTCTGGTCTGCTTTACTGTGGGATTTTTATTGGGAATTCTAGTTAAGGAGCACGCTAAGAACGCTCATTGGCGGAGTCTGAGTGTCCTGCCCTTAGCCATAACCAGTTTTCTATACCCATTTTTTCCAAGAGACGAATTTTTCTGGATTCCGCTTTTATCAGCCAGCACAGGTCTTATGATGCTGACCTTCACGGGCACTAAGGTTCAGGACCATGCCTATGTTATTATGATGACCTCAGGAAACTACCGTAAGATGGTTACAGCTTGGTTTAATCTTTTTCGAGGCAAAGGTAATCACCGTCAGACCAAGCGTCAGGCTATCAACTACAGTATAGTTGTCGGTAGCTTTGTGGGCGGCGCCATTATTACAGGGGTTTTGACCCATCTAGTAGGACCTTATGCTATCTGGTGTGTCAGCTTGGTTCTTCTGGCTATTATTGTTGTCTACACGACCTTAGTTAAAGCCTATCATTTAGAAGATGAAAATATTTAAGGAAACGAAGGTTCATCCTTCGTTTTTTTTTAACCATTAGTAAGGAACAAGGGAAATGCTAATAAATTTTTGTTATAATAATTCAGTAAGCTCAGGAAAGATGAATCTCTGAGCAATGATTGAAAGCAAGTAATAAGCACTATGAATATTCAACAATTACGCTATGTGGTAGCAATAGCTAACAGCGGAACCTTTCGGGAGGCCGCTTCCAAACTTTTTGTCAGTCAGCCCAGTCTTTCGGTGGCCGTCAAGGATTTGGAGTCCGAACTAGGTTTCCAAATTTTTACGCGGACAACAACGGGAACTGTTTTGACTAGCCGAGGAATGGTTTTTTATGAGAAAGCTTTGGATGTTGTGCGGGGCTTCGACTCTTTTGAGAAGCAGTACACGAAGCCTGATGGTGATTACTATCAATTTTCTATTGCGAGTCAGCACTATGATTTTTTACCGCCGCTGGTGACCACTTTTTCGCAGCGCTATCCAGATTACAAAGATTTTCGGATCTTTGAATCAACGACAGTTCAGATATTAGATGAGGTTGGTCAGGGGCACAGCGATATCGGCATTATCTACCTCAATCGCCAAAACAATAAAGGAATTCAGCAGAAGATGTCCAAGTTAGGCTTGGAAATGGTTGAATTGATTCCGTTTAAAACCCATATCTATCTGCGGAAAAATCACCCGCTGGCTCAGAAGACTAGCTTGACCATGGAGGATTTGGCTGGCCTGCCAACGGTTCGCTTTACCCAAGATAAGGATGAATACCCCTACTATTCAGAAAATTTTGTAGACACTAGTGACAGTTCGCTTATGTACAATGTAACAGACCGGGCTACTCTGAATGGCATTTTAGAGCGGACAGACGCCTATGCGACAGGATCGGGCTTCTTAGACAGTCGCAGTGTCAATGGGATTACAGTTATTCCCCTAGAAGATCATCTGGACAATAAAATGGTTTACGTTAAGCGGGTTGACACTAATCTCTCGACTTGTGCCCTTAAATTTATTGAGGTCATGACTGAGTATTTTAAAAGTTTTAAACCCTAGAAGCTAAGAAAGCTAGTGTCAGCGGACCTTTTAGCTGAATGTCGAGCAAGGAGTAAAAAAGCATGCGTAAGCTTATGATTCCATTGATGATTATCATATTAGTTATTTTGGATCAGTTGAGTAAATTTTGGGTGGTTGAGCATATCCACCAGGGGGCTGTGCAAAAATTTTTACCGCCGATTTTTAGTTTAACCTATGTCCGCAATTATGGGGCTGCTTTTTCCATCCTGCAGAACCAACAATGGTTCTTTACCTTGATGACCATCCTAGTGATAGGAGTGGCAGTTCGATACCTTTGGAAACATTTATCTGGTTCTTTCTGGCTTGTCGGCGCTCTGACATTAATTATTGCTGGTGGGGTGGGGAACTTTATTGACCGATTGAGACTGGGTTATGTAGTCGATATGGTCCATCTTGATTTTATGGACTTTGCCATTTTTAATTTGGCAGATTCCTGCCTTAGTGTCGGCGTTTTACTATTAATTATTGCTTTTTGGAGAGAGGAGCAGCATGGAAGTCATTATTAAACAAGAGGGACAGCGACTGGATAAGGCGCTTGCGGATTTAACCAGTCTGTCGCGTTCTCAGGCCCATCAGGCCATCAAGGATGGTACTGTTCTGGTTAATAGCCAAGTCAAGAAGGCTAAGTACAGTGTCAAAGCTGGGGATATCATCACGTACGAAGAGCCTGAAGAAGAGGTTTTAGACTATGTCGCCCAAGACCTCCCTCTGGAAATTGTTTATGAGGATCAAGATGTTGCTGTCATTAACAAGCCTCAGGGAATGGTGGTTCATCCGTCGGCCGGCCATCCGTCCGGCACTTTGGTTAATGCTCTCCTTTACCACATTAAAGATTTGTCCACCATTAATGGTGTGGTAAGACCTGGTATTGTCCATCGTATTGATAAGGATACTTCTGGTCTACTGATGATTGCTAAGAATGATCAAGCCCACCAAGCTTTGGCCGATGAGCTCAAGGATAAG
Organism: Streptococcus criceti HS-6; assembly: GCF_000187975.2. Lineage (NCBI taxonomy): Bacteria > Bacillati > Bacillota > Bacilli > Lactobacillales > Streptococcaceae > Streptococcus > Streptococcus criceti. The sequence continues at coordinate 1,727,452 of NZ_AEUV02000002.1, read as the reverse complement.
AAGTCCTTGAGAAAGTATCTGGCTATTGTCCACGGTAATCTCCCCAATGATCGAGGACTGATCGAAGCACCGATTGGCCGCTCAGCCAAAGACCGAAAAAAACAAGCCGTTACTGCTAAAGGTAAACCAGCCGTGACGCATTTTCACGTCTTGGAACGATTTGGAAACTATACTCTGGTCGAATTGCGCCTAGAGACTGGCCGAACTCATCAAATTCGTGTTCACATGGCCTATATTGGTCACCCTATCGCTGGCGATCCTCTCTATGGACCTCGCAAAACGCTCAAGGGTCACGGGCAGTTTCTGCACGCCCAAACTCTCGGTTTCACCCACCCGACGACAGGAGAACTTCTTGAATTTTCTGTTCGGCCTCCGAAACTCTTCCAAGAGACCTTAGAGAACTTGCGTCAGAGTAGGTTGTCATAAAGTGTGTAATTAATATCCCTTCGTTATGCTGTTGGGACCAGTTTATACAACGAACTTGAGCACACTGGTGGTTAAAACAAAAATGTCAGCGCAGGAATGTCACTTGAGAAATAGGGAAAATATGCATTTTCCTATAAATTGAGGCTGGAGTAGACAGCCATGACACTTGTCCCTCATCCACATGTTACCACATTTGAAGAGTGAACTTCCAAAAATTAGGCGTTAAATGAGGCAGCAAAAGACTTGCGGTTAATTCTTGCCTTAGCTAGTAGTTTTTGCTATAATGGGCCCAATGAATAAAATCCTTTAAAACTGTCCAGAGAGGCAGGCAAGGAGACAAGCTCAGAAAAAATGATAGGGTAGGCTTATACCTTTATCGCTTATTTTGTGTTATCTCCTTGCAAGGGCAGGGAGATTTTTTGTTCAAAAAATTATTTTATAAGGAAGGATTTCTTATGAAAACAAAAGAAGTCGTCGATGACGTAACCATGAAGCGGGCCATCACCCGCATCACTTATGAGATTATTGAGCGGAATAAGAGCCTTGATAATCTTGTACTTGCAGGCATCAAGACTCGCGGTGTTTACATCGCTCGTCGGATCCAAGACCGCCTCAAACAGATTGAAGGAATTGACGTTCCAACGGGTGAATTAGATATTAAACCCTTCCGAGATGATGTTAAGATTGAAAAAGACACGACAACAATGCCTGTTGATGTCACTGATAAGGATGTTATTTTGGTTGATGATGTCCTTTATACAGGACGAACAATTCGAGCCGCTATCGATAATTTAGTGAGTTTGGGACGGCCAGCCCGTGTCAGCTTGGCTGTTTTGGTTGATCGCGGCCATCGAGAATTGCCAATTCGGGCTGATTACGTTGGAAAGAATATTCCAACCAGTTCAGAAGAAGAAATTACTGTGGAAATGGTGGAAGTGGATGGTGCTGACCGTGTCACGATCAGTGATCCAAGTTAAGATAGAAACCTCCGCAGACAAGGATTAGTAAGGAAGTAGTTGTGCAAGAAATAACATACGATATTAGCGATATGCCCAAACCCGGGCTGCTCCTAGGCCTATCTTTTCAGCATCTCTTTGCCATGTTTGGCTCGACAGTGCTGGTACCAATCCTAGTAGGAATTGACCCTGCTATCGCCCTCTTCTCCAGCGGTCTGGGAACTCTGGCTCATTTGACTGTCACCAAGTATAAGATTCCCGCCTATATGGGGTCAAGCTTTGCTTACATTGCGACTATGCAGACCCTTCTCAAAACAAATGGGATGCCAGCCGTTGCTCAGGGGGCCATCTCAGGCGGTTTAGTATATCTCTTAGTAGCTCTGATTGTTAAGTTTGCAGGTAAGGACTGGATCGACAAGATTTTGCCTCCCATTGTGGTTGGTCCCATAATTATGGTTATTGGACTTAGTCTGGCAACCTCAGCTGTCGACAATGCTATGCTGGTCAATAATAAATACAGCGTGACTAGTTTAGGCGTTTCCATGATTACTCTTTTTTCGGTTATTCTCTTTAGTATTTATGGGAAAAAGATTGTTGCTGTTATTCCGATTTTACTTGGTTTGATTGTTGGCTATCTCTTTGCCATTGGGCTAGGATTCTTAACAGGTCAGACAATTGTTGATTTTTCAGGAGTGGCCAAGGCTTCCTGGTTAGATATCCCTAACTTCCATATTCTGTTAGCTGATGGTCATTTTAGACTTTATCCAAGTGCCATTTTGACCATGGCCCCCATTGCTTTTGTTACCATGACCGAGCATTTCGGCCATGTCATGGTTCTCAACAGTCTGACAGGTCGTGATTTCTTTAAGGATCCCGGCTTGGAAAGAACCTTAACTGGGGATGGTTTAGCTCAGGTCATCGCTGGTTTCTTCGGCGCTCCTCCAGTAACCTCCTATGGGGAAAATATTGGCGTTATGGCTCTCAATAAGATTTTCTCCGTTTATGTCATTGCCGGAGCGGCGATAATTGCAGTAGTCATGAGTTTTGTCGGTAAGATTTCAGCTCTCCTCCAATCCATTCCTGCCTCTGTTCTGGGTGGCGTTTCTATCTCTCTCTTTGGCGTTATCGCTTCCAGTGGTTTGAAAATCCTAGTTGAAAACAAGGTTGATTTTGACAATAAGAAAAACCTCTTCATTGCTAGTGTTATTCTAGTATCAGGTATTGGCGGACTTATGCTGCAAATCGCCGATCTTCAAATCACTAGTGTAGCTTTCTCAACGCTTCTTGGGATTATTCTCTATCAAATTCTTCCAGAAAAGGACTAAAGACCTATGGCAGTAACAAATGGTATGGTCTCCCTCAAACATCTGGTGACCATGGAAACCCTCTCCAATGAAGAAGTCCTCGGTCTGATTAAACGAGGGATTACCTTTAAGCAGGGTAAGGCTGATTTTCACCTAGATCGGCAATACTTCGCAGCTAATCTCTTCTTTGAAAGTTCAACTCGAACCCACAAGTCCTTTGAGGTGGCCGAAAAGAAGCTGGGCTTGGATGTGATTGAATTCGATGCCAAGACCAGCTCTGTCAACAAGGGCGAAACTCTCTACGACACAATTCTGACCATGTCAGCTCTGGGGGTGGACATCTGTGTGGTTCGTCACTCCAAGGATGACTACTATAAGGAATTGATTGATAGCCGGACTATTCAGGCTTCGATCATCAATGGCGGCGATGGGTCGGGTCAGCACCCTAGTCAGAGTCTCTTAGATCTCATGACCATCTATCAGGAATTTGGCACTTTTGAGGATCTTAAAGTTGCTATTGCTGGGGATATCACCCATTCGCGTGTAGCTAAATCCAATATGCAAATTCTTAAGCGTCTTGGGGCCCAGCTCTATTTCTGTGGTCCCAAGGAGTGGTATTCGCACGAATTCGATGTGTATGGCCAATACGTCACTATTGATGAAATTATAGATCAGGTTGATGTCATGATGTTTTTGCGGGTACAGCATGAACGCCATGATGGGAGAGAGTCTTTCTCAAAAGAAGGCTACCACCGTCTTTATGGTCTGACCAAAGAACGCTATAATCGCTTGAAAGAGTCAGCCATTATCATGCATCCAGCCCCAGTCAATCGCGATGTAGAAATCAAAGATGACTTGGTTGAAGCTCCTAAGTCTCGGATTGTCGCCCAGATGCAAAATGGGGTTTTTGTCCGTATGGCTATTATCGAAGCCGTTCTAAGAGGTAAAGCCTAGGCTGAATTGGCAATTAGAAATCATGTAGCTAATATGCAAGCTATTTAATTGAACACGAGCTAAAATCTTAATAAAAAGACAGACTTCCTTGTGCCTTGGTGGCATGGCGTCAGTTTCCTATTTTTATACAGATTTTTTAAGGCTCTTGTATCTTAAATGAAGGAGAAAACAGGTCAATCCTAGCAAACTTTTGCAAGATGTGACCTTGTCCTGAGGATAGATTTATGACGAAAAGACTATTAATTTTAGAAGATGGCACGATTTTTGAAGGTCAAGCCTTCGGAGCTGGGATTGATGTGACCGGCGAAATTGTCTTCAATACTGGCATGACTGGTTATCAGGAATCCATCACCGATCAGTCCTATAACGGTCAAATTTTGACCTTCACTTATCCTTTGATTGGGAACTATGGCATCAACCGTGATGACTATGAGTCCATTACACCAACCTGTAAAGGAGTAGTTGTGGCGGAGAGTGCAAGACGAGCCAGCAACTGGCGTAATCAAATGTCCTTGGATGAATTTTTGAAATCTAAGAATATTCCGGGGATCTCTGGTATTGATACCCGGGCTCTGACCAAGATTATCCGTCAGAACGGTACCATGAAAGCAACCTTGGCTAATGCTGGTGATACCATCGAACATCTACAGGATCAATTACGGGCGACAGTCCTGCCGACCAATAATATCGAGCAGGTTTCGACCAAAGCAGCCTATCCAGCTCCCGGTGTTGGCAAGAACATTGTTTTGGTAGACTTCGGACTTAAGCATTCCATCTTGCGGGAATTTTCGAAACGCAGTTGTAATGTGACCGTCGTGCCTTACAATACAACTGCTGAGGAAATCCTTAACCTCAATCCTGATGGAGTCATGCTTTCCAATGGACCAGGAAACCCTGAGGATGTGCCTGAAGCTCTGGACATGATCCGGGGAGTCCAAGGCAAGATTCCTATTTTTGGTATCTGCATGGGACATCAGCTCTTTAGCTTGGCTAACGGTGCTAGAACCTATAAGATGAAGTTTGGGCATCGAGGCTTTAATCATGCAGTGCGTGAAATTGCTACAGGGCGGGTTGATTTTACCAGTCAGAATCACGGTTATGCTGTTGATCGCGAGACCTTACCGGATAGTCTGATTGTCACTCATGAAGAGATTAATGATAAGTCTGTCGAAGGGGTTCGTCATCGCTACTATCCAGCGTTTTCGGTTCAGTACCATCCAGATGCTGCCCCAGGTCCTCATGATGCCAGCTATCTCTTTGATGAGTTTTTGGAATTGATTGATGCTTTCAAATTAGAGAAAGCTATCCGCTAATATTTAATGTTGTACAGTGAGACGACGAATAGTAGAAAGGAGAAGTTCAGTTAGCGTTCCTAACTGAACATGGGACTAAATCCTTAGGAAAAAAGAGACGTAGCTGTTGGTGCTTTGGCACTTTACAGATATAGATACTTAGCAGTGTAAAACTTCCTAGGTGTTGACCTCTGCGTCAGATTTCCTATTTTTCTACAGGATTTTTTGCAAGCAAACTGTCCCTTTGTATCTTGTATTATGCCGAAACGTTCTGATATTTCTAAAATTATGGTCATCGGGTCTGGTCCAATTATTATTGGTCAGGCTGCTGAGTTTGACTACGCTGGCACCCAAGCCTGCCTAGCTCTGCGTGAAGAAGGTTATGAGGTTGTCTTGGTTAACTCGAATCCAGCCACTATCATGACCGATAAAGAAATCGCCGACAAGGTCTATATTGAACCTATCACGACTGAATTTGTGACCCGCATTTTGCGCAAGGAAAGGCCAGACGCCCTCTTGCCAACTCTTGGTGGCCAGACCGGGCTCAATATGGCTATGGAACTGTCTAAAGCGGGTATTCTGGATGAGCTGGGTGTTGAACTTCTAGGAACCAAGCTTTCAGCTATTGATCAGGCTGAAGACCGTGACCTGTTCAAGCAGCTCATGGAAGATTTGGAGCAACCGATTCCTGAATCACAGATTGTTAATACTGTTCAGGAGGCCTTAGATTTTGCGGCCGAGATTGGCTACCCTGTCATTGTCCGCCCTGCCTTCACTCTGGGAGGTACCGGTGGCGGTATGTGTACCAATAAAGAAGAATTGCGTGAAATTGCCGAGAATGGCCTGAAGCTCTCGCCTGTTACACAATGCTTGATTGAGAGATCCATCGCTGGTTTCAAGGAAATTGAATACGAGGTTATGCGGGATAGTGCTGACAATGCCCTTGTAGTATGTAACATGGAAAATTTTGATCCTGTTGGTATCCACACAGGGGATTCCATTGTTTTTGCACCAACTCAGACGCTGTCCGATATTGAAAATCAGATGCTGCGGGATGCCAGTCTAAAAATCATTCGTGCCCTTAAGATCGAAGGTGGCTGTAATGTCCAGCTGGCTCTGGATCCTCACAGTTTTAAATACTATGTCATTGAAGTTAATCCGCGAGTATCGCGTTCCTCAGCGCTGGCTTCCAAAGCAACAGGTTATCCCATTGCTAAACTAGCCGCTAAGATTGCGGTGGGTTTGACTTTGGACGAGATGATTAACCCCGTTACAGGAACAACCTATGCCATGTTTGAACCAGCCCTTGACTATGTTGTGGCAAAGATTCCCCGTTTTCCATTTGATAAGTTTGAAAATGGAGAACGCCGCCTAGGAACACAGATGAAGGCGACGGGTGAAGTCATGGCTATCGGCCGCAATATTGAAGAAAGTCTGCTCAAGGCTTGCCGTTCGCTGGAAATCGGTGTTCACCACAATGAGATGCCAGAATTAGCGACAGCTAGTGATGACCAGCTCTTCGAGAAGATTGTCAAAGCTCAGGATGACCGACTTTTCTACATTTCGGAAGCTATCCGTCGCGGTTTTAGCATTGAAGAAATTTCAGACTTGACCAAGATTGATATCTTCTTCTTGGATAAGTTGCTCCATATTTTTGAATTGGAGCAAGAGTTACAAAAGAATGTTGGCAATCTTGATATCTTAAAAGAAGCTAAACGTTTTGGTTTTGGTGACAGAAAAATTGGTCAACTTTGGGGAATGGATACCGAAGCCATTCGCCAGCTGCGCTTAGATAATAATATTATCCCCGTCTACAAAATGGTTGATACCTGTGCCGCAGAATTTGAATCTGCGACCCCATATTTCTACTCAACCTATGCCTTTGAAAATGAATCAATCAAATCGGATAAGGAATCAGTTATCGTGCTGGGTTCTGGCCCGATTCGCATCGGTCAAGGGGTGGAATTTGACTATGCAACCGTTCACTCAGTTAAAGCCTTACAGGCAGCTGGTTATGAAGCCATCATCATGAATTCCAATCCAGAGACCGTCTCGACTGACTTTTCCGTATCTGATAAGCTCTATTTCGAACCTCTGACTTTTGAAGATGTCATGAATGTCATTGATTTAGAGCAGCCTAAGGGCGTTATTGTACAGTTTGGTGGCCAGACAGCCATCAATCTGGCCGAACCCTTGTCTAAGGCCGGGGTTAAAATCTTAGGAACCCAAGTGGATGATTTAGATCGAGCAGAAGACCGTGACCTTTTTGAACAGGCTCTGCAAGATCTTGACATTCCACAGCCGCCGGGTCACACAGCCACTAATGAAGAAGAAGCAGTAGCTGCAGCCCGTCAAATTGGCTTCCCAGTATTGGTTCGCCCCTCCTACGTACTTGGTGGCCGCGCTATGGAAATCGTTGAAAACGAAGACGATCTTCGCTCCTACATGAGAACAGCCGTTAAGGCGAGCCCAGACCATCCAGTTCTTGTTGATTCTTACTTGGTTGGTCGTGAGTGTGAAGTCGATGCCATATCAGATGGTAAAGATGTTCTCATTCCGGGTATCATGGAACATATTGAACGAGCCGGAGTTCACTCAGGGGACTCTATGGCCGTTTACCCACCGCAAACCTTCTCTCAAGAGATTATCAATACTATTACTGACTACACTAAGCGTCTGGCTATCGGACTCAATTGTTACGGCATGATGAATATTCAATTTGTCATTCACAACGAAAGGGTTTACGTCATTGAGGTTAATCCACGTGCCAGTCGGACCGTGCCATTTTTATCCAAGGTAACTGATATTCCAATGGCTCAGGTTGCAACCAAGCTAATCTTGGGGCAAAGCCTAGCTGATTTAGGCTATCAGGACGGTCTCTATCCTAAGAGTGATCGGGTTCATGTTAAGGCCCCTGTCTTCTCCTTCACCAAATTGGCTAAAGTAGACAGCCTTTTAGGCCCTGAAATGAAATCAACTGGTGAAGTTATGGGTTCGGATAAAACCCTAGAAAAAGCCCTCTATAAAGCCTTCGAAGCCAGCTATCTCCACCTGCCAACCTTCGGTAATGTCATCTTCACCATTGCAGATGATACCAAAGAAGAAGCCTTAGAGCTGGCACGTCGTTTTGATGCTATCGGCTATGGTATCTATGCAACAGCTGGAACCGCATGCTATTTCAAAAAACATGGCCTAAATTCAGTCATTGTTGATAAGCTGGGTGATAACGATGACAATGATATTCCAGCCCTGGTTCGGACCGGTGTTGTCCAAGCCATTATCAACACGGTTGGTACCAAGCGGACAGCAGATAAAGATGGTCAGACTATCCGCAGCTCAGCCATTGAAGCAGGTGTTCCCCTCTTCACGGCACTGGATACGGCAGATGCTATGGTCAGAGTATTGGAAAGCAGGAGCTTCACAACTCAAGCCATTTAGAGGAACTTAGAATTTTCTTATTATCAACTTAGGACTGGGAGAATTTTCCAGTCTTTTTTAGAAGTCTGAAAATGCAACTGGCTGTATTGGTGATTTTGATAAAGTGAGGCGTGAAGAAGCTCAATCGGTGAACCTTTAGTCCTGAGCGCTCAGCAGCTTACAGTCGCCGACAGTCACTGAACAAGCAGCCGGTTCACACATAAGCAACATTAGTCTTACCTTTAAGCAGTCGCAGTCAGATTAGATGATGAGTCGCCACCAGCTTGACTATCCAGTGAATCATTTAAGGTTGGGAATAAGTCAAAGTGAAAACAAGAACGTATCATTTGGGTTTTCAAAGAATATTTAGTTGGTTTCACACCAAAGGAACCATATAAATAGACCGCCTGATAAACAGACAGGTAGCTATGATTTATAGATTAAAATAACGAAATTTTCTAAGAAAAGTCGATTCACGACATATTTTGGCCGATTCACGACATTTTCGTGCACAAAGTAAAAAATAGGTTATACTGTCATTGTTGGATGCAATAGTTGAAGCTTGTTAGTATTTTTGATTGGTGATTAACTCAACAAGCTTCCTGACTCCTTCTTTATTTAAATCAACTCGGGTCCTTTGCTACTTTAGGCCCGAGTGATTCTTTACTCCCAAATAGTAAAAGGAGAGGCCGTATGGGTGCTTTCCTTTTGCTTTATTTACTAGTTTATACTCAAAGAAAATCAATAATAGATAAGACGACGAAGCATAGACAGTACTGGGTTACGGCAAGCTGAAGCCAACGGGATATAGTTTTGATTTTTAAAGAGTATTAGCTTAATGTGCAATGCCACAGTCTTATAGGAGGTAGCGGCGAATGAGAACCTATCGGAGGTTTACTGTAACCAGCCTTATCACCCTAATGCTCATTATCTGGCTGGGATTTTTCTTGTCGATTGCCCTATGGAAGATTATCTTTCTAGGAGTAATTAATTTTATCCTAGACTATTTGGTATACCGTGTAGCTTATGAGGAATCTTCTGGCAGTGAATTAACGTTGCGAGAAACATTACAAGGATTTTATCGGCTGATCGGCAATAAGTACTCACTAGTATTTTTAGGTCTTGTACTTATTACAGTCATCTACGATTATGTGACTCACAAGCCTTTGATTGATAACTATTTCTTTATCAGCCTTGTCATAATGACTTACGGGATTCACTTTATCAGCGCTTCCAATGGCAGTTCTAAGAGAGGTCGACGATAACATCTTCTATCAGTTTATTACTCTAATTTTATTTAATAAAATTAACAAAAATAAGTAATTGAGATGTTATTTTGGAATGGTAAAGTGATAAAGTAGATTTTCAACAATAGTTGTTAAGTCGAAAGTTGATTATTTGTTAAAAATTTAGGTTATATTTATTTTATGGAGAAAAGTGATGAAAGCAAGTTATAAAGGAAAATTGATTGATGTCTGGCGAATTAGCAAGGCCTCCCCTTATCCTGCTTGGGTGGCAGAGGCCTTTAAAAAGAAGTGTTTGACTTGGAGGGATAACAAGAATTTGCAGATTTTGATTCCAGCCTTGGATCCTAATTGGGCTAGTGACAGCCATTTTTATGGTTATGGTATGTATGCAACAGCTCAGGTTGGCGATGTTATCGACCATACCAATGGACGGATTATTCCAGCTGAGCGTTTCGAGCAAGCCTATCGTACCATTGGCGATTGGTAATAGACTCACTCAGAAACGAGAACAATTTACGTTGAGAAATGAGCTGAGATGTTTTCATCTTAGTCTCTTTTTTATGCAACTTTAGTCGGTCTCACACCTTTGAAGCGAGCCAAATACATCACCTGCTCCTCGCGGGTGTGCATGGAAAGTTAGTGTTACAAAAAATCTCCAAGCGCACTACAATAAAGGTGTTCAAGCCTTATTGTAAAGCGAAAGGGGAAAAAGCATAGTTTATCACACACAAAGTGGCTGTTCTTCTACTCACCTCTAAGTATAGACGGAAGATCGTCTATAATCAATATCGAATCCGTTTAGGTTAGATATTATTGGGCTTCATTTGTGTCAGCATACCTTCTACCTTAAGCATTTTAGTATTTTTCTGCTTTATATTATGATTAATATAGCACAGATAAACGGACCCAATGCAGTCATTTAGCTGATTTTCTTTGGAAGTGCAGGTATCTAAAAAAGCAGGCATACGCCTACTTTCTATTAACTATTACGCTTTTTCTAGGACGCCATCATTGAGGTGATAAACCTCATCAGCAAACTCTTCTAATCGTATATCATGAGTGACAATGACGATCGCCTTATCACCTTGGTGGGCAAGATTGGCAAAGAGTTCACCGACATCTTTAACATGCTCACTATCAAGAGCGGCAGTGGGCTCATCAGCTAGGACGACCTCAGGCTGGGTGTAGAGGGCCCGCGCAATGGCTAGTCGTTGGCGTTGACCACCGGAGAGCTGATCAGGATATTTGTCTTTGAGTTGGTAAATGCCTAGCTGTTTGAGAAGTTGGACAAGGGCATCTGCACCAAGATTGCCCTCTTTTTTTACTTGATCAACCAACTGTAATTGTTCCATAGCCGTAAGATAAGGAACTAAGCTATAGTTTTGTAGGACAAAACCTATTTTTTCCAAACGGAGACTATCGCGCTCTTTGGACGTCAGCTTGAGAATGTCTTGTCCATTGATGGAAATGCTGCCATCATCGGGTGTTTGCAGTCCGCCTGCGATGGTCAAAAAGGTACTTTTCCCAGAACCAGATGGGCCCAAGACTAGGATAAGTTTACCTTTATCAATAGTGAAATCAAGATTTTTGAGAACATGAACGCGAGAGCTGTCCTTACCGAAATATTTATTAATATATTTTAGTGATAATACGGCCATTTTAACCTCCAATAATACTTGTAGGATCGATTTTAGCAATGATACGAAGTGGAATTAGTGAACCGATCAAGGCCATGATAATCATCCCAAATGACACTAGGGATAAGAGGTTGAACTTGAAAGTCATGGGAACGTTGCTTGGAATTGCCAAGGAAGTTATTATAGTCAAAAGAATTCCCAAGATTAAACCTGTAGCCGTGAGGATAAAGGATTGCGCTAGAGTAGCGCTCATTAGGCGACCGGCTGGAATCCCTTGAGCTCTGAGAACTGCAAAGTTATTGATCTTCTGGATAGTAATGATATAGAGAAAAACAGCAATGATAACGAGGGAAATAATCATGAGAAAGGCAATCATAAAGACGAAGGTTTCATTTTGTGCTGAATAACCAGGTAGCTTTTGAATCATAGAATTAACACTATAAGATTTAACGCCGTCTTTGTCAACATCGAGGTTTGCTTTCTTAGAAACAATCGCACTGGCCGCAAAGTCTTTAGTCCCCTTCAAAGTTTGCCAGTCTGAGAGCTGTCCATAAACGACAGGAGCAATATTGAGCTTAGCTCCTCGGGTAAAGCCAACAATGGTAAAGGTTTGATCAAAGCCGTTAAGCTTGATCTTATCTCCAAGATTATAGCCATCATCAGCTAGGGAATCATCGACAACCACTTCATGCCCTGCTTTAAACGAGCGGCCATCAGATATCTTCATATCTTTAGCAATAAATTGGCTGGCCTTCAAGCCAACAAAGGTTGCGGAGGTTTTTTTGGCTCCTCTGGCAGTCAGGATGACAGTCGTTTCTCCAATTTGAGCCTTATCCCTATCATCTGTATATGGCTTGACTTGTTCTTTAGTCAAGAGAGACTGACGTAAGGTTGTGTTGGCATTATCATTGAGCAGGACTGTTTTAATCTTCCATGACTCAATAGCTGCTGTATTCTCATGTGCCAGTCCGAGGGCCAAGCTAGTCATGATAAATATGAGATAAGTAATCAGAGTGATCATAGCAATGACCAGACTATAACGTACTTTCTCATGTCTTATTTCCTTTAGTGCTAGAAACATCAGTGTACCTCCAATTTCATCCATTTCATCATACTACTTAGGCATATCAGTGTCAAAAATTACTTACTTTAGAGGCTGGACAAAAATTTGTCCAGTATTCCTGTCTTGGAATAAACTCTTGGCGCAGTGGTTGGCTGCTGGATGCCGAAACTACACTAAGATGGTTAATAGAAACGAGCTTGGACTTAAAATGACATAGAACTTTTATACGTAATCTTCAGAGATTACAACATTTTGTGGGCGAGGGCAAAGTCCTCATAGCTGCTATGCTACTCTCTTTTTAAGTGGTCTAAATCATAGGATTCTATCAGTATTTCCCTAGATAGTATAAGTTTTATGAGTGAAATCGTGTTATACTCCTGTTACTATTGGAAGAAGGAGCAAAATATGATTAAGGTAATTGCGACCGATATGGATGGAACCTTTTTAAGAGATGATAAGACCTTTGATCGCCAGCGATTTGCTCGGGTTCTCAAGAAGCTAGAGGAACGAGACATTAAGTTTGTTATTGCTAGCGGCAATCAGCATTGCCAGTTGCGGCTAAATTTTCCGCAATACGATCAAAGATTGACCTATGTGTCAGAAAATGGTTCTCATGTTGTGACAGAGAATCAAACGATCTGGGAAAATTTTATCGAGCGGCAGACGGCTCTTGACTGTTTGAATTTCCTTCAGGAAAAATTTCCTCAAGCTTTAAATATGGTTATCTGCAAGGATATGGCTTATTTATTAACAGACGCCGATTCTAAGACGATTGATGTGCTCAAAAGTTATTTACTACCCAAAATGCAACTGGTTGAGTGTTTTGAGCAAATGCCAGAGGATCCTATTTTTCAGCTAACGGTCTGGGTTCCTGAGGAGTTAACCCAGCAAGTTGTGACGGAAGTTTCTCAGACTTTTGCTGATCGAAATTTGACAGGGACCTCCAGTGGTCCCGGAAGTATTGATATTATTATCTCTGGTATGCATAAGGGAAAAGGGCTGAGCTATCTTCTCGATTATTGGGGGCTGGAAGCAGCTAATCTCATGTGTTTTGGTGATGGCGGCAATGATATTGAGATGCTAAAGCTGGCCGGTCAATCCTATGTCATGGCCAATGCTCCAGAAAACATAAGGAAACTTGGACAGTTAGCACCATCTAATAATGACGATGGCGTCTTACAGGTTATTGAAAGCTATCTAGACAGACTGGGAAAGGAAGACTATGAAAGTTGAACATTTAGCTATCTCTGTCAAGGACTTAGAGGGAGCCCGAAACTTTTTTTGAAGCATACTTTCAGGCCCAGTCCAATCAGCTCTACCACAATCAAAAGACTGATTTTCGGTCTTATTTCTTGAGTTTTGCGGATGGGGCTAGACTGGAGATAATGAGTAAGCCAGATACTCTAGACCTTGCTAAAGAAGCTAATCGAACTGGGCTAGCTCATTTTGCTATGAGTCTCGGAAATAGGGAAGCGGTTGATGATTTGACGAAACGCCTAGAGGCCGATGGTTACAAGTGCATCAATAGCCCTCAAACGACAGGTGATGGCTATTATGAATCTGTTATTCTAGGATTCGAGGATAATATCATAGAATTGACTGTTTAAGCGATCGCGTTTCTTATTTGTCTTTTAATTAGAGTTTAGCTGGTGACTTTCATCAGCTTTTTTGCAGGTAATCATAGTATAGTATCAATTCCTAATAGGATTCTATAAGAAAGAGCCTTTATAGGGTTTTATAATATCGATAAGGCTAAAGTTACGAAAGGAGTGGGGCTGAGCCCTAACTGATTTATGACCAAGAAGCTATATTTGATGCGACATGGAGAAACCCTTTTTAATACTCAAAAACGGGTTCAGGGCTGGTGCGATTCTCCCCTAACCCTAAATGGTATTGAGCAGGCTAAGCAGGCCAGAAATTGGTTTAAGGCCAATGATGTTGACCGTCAAGCTATTTATTCCTCAACTCAAGAACGGGCTGCAGATACGGCACGCCTCATTGCTGAAAATGACAAGATTAAGCAGCTCAAGGGGCTCAAGGAGATGAACTTTGGTATCTTCGAGGCCCAGCCAGAAAATCTCCTGCCGAAAATGCGGCCGGGAGCTCGCTCCTTTGAGGACCTCCTAGTTCCTTATGGCGGTGAGGATATTACTAAGGTTGGTGAGCGGGTTTGTCAGGAGATTCTGATGACAGCAGAAAATGACCCAGCGCAAGAAATTATTATGGTCAGTCATGGAGCAGCCCTCTGGGGACTCATTCAGCATTTAGATTTGGCTTTTCCAGAAGGAGTAACATTCGGCAACTGCAATATCTGCCTCTACGAGTACGAGAGCGGTAGTTTAATACTAAGAAAAGTCATTGATCCTTTAAGTAAGAAAGAAGTGGTTTTATGAAAACGCTCTATCTTATGCGACACGGGCAAACACGTTTTAATGTGCAAAAGCGAATCCAAGGAGCTTCGGACTCTCCCCTGACAGAGTTAGGCATTGAACAGGCCAGATTAGCTAAACAATTCTTTGATGACCAGAAAATCGCGTTTGATGCGGTCTATGCCTCGACCCAAGAGAGGGCCGGTGATACAGCCCAAATCGTCAGCGGTCGTAATGATACGATCCGTCTCAAGGGACTCAAAGAGATGGATTTCGGTTCCTATGAAGCACAGCCGGAATACCTCAACCCACCTCTGCATACGGATGGAACGGGCTATCGCGATGCCTTCGTCTTTTTTGGTGGAGAAGACACTATGGCTGTCCGCCGTCGCATGGTTAAAACACTCACCAATCTCATGGAGGAATTGGCAGAGGGCAGTAAGGTTTTGGCGGTCAGTCACGGGGCTGCCATTGCCCAATTTTTCCGAGGAGCTTTGAAAGAAGCTCCTGATGTGCGAGGAATGAGTAACTGTGCCATTCTCAAGTTTACCTATGATAAAGGACAGTTTGATATGCACTATATCTACAATCCCACAAAAAAAGAATTTATCTATCGCAAGTAGCTAAACCTCTCTTTGGAAGTCTCAGTCGCTTGTGCCAAATACGGACGCTCTAAGTTAGGAGGTGAGTCCATGGTTTGCCTCCCTTTATTGGCTGATTTTATCGAGTGGCCTAGGTGTCTGTTTTCTTGAGGTGAGCAGAGTTGTATAATGGTCTTGTAAATCATTTTTCTAGAAGGAGTAGCTTAGATGGCAACGCATCTTTATTTGATGAGGCACGGTGAAACCCTCTTCAATGTTCAAAAACGGATTCAGGGTTGGTGTGATTCTCCCTTAACTCAAAAGGGGATTGATCAAGCCAAGCGGGCAGGGCGTTATATGCGAAAGCATAGTATTAAGGCAGATGTTTATTTCGCGTCAACAACAGAGCGGGCCTGTGATACTTTAGAGCTAGCGACAGGCGTAAGTAAGTACGGCCGTCTCAAAGGACTCAAAGAAATGAGTTTTGGTAGCTTTGAAGGGCAGCAGGAGTACCTTCATCCACCGCGGGACTATCGTCGTAAGGTCGGTAATTATTATGAAATACATGGCGGTGAGTCAGATAGTCAGGTTCAGGAGCGCCTTAAAGCAAGCATTACCCAGCTGGCTCAAGATTATGATGGGCAAACGATTTTAGCGGTCAGTCATGCTGGAGCCCTCATGCATTTTGCACATGCGGTTGGGATTGATTGGGAGTCTTATCAAATTTTTCCGACCAACTGCTCAATTTTTGAATACAGCTATGACCAAGGTCAATTCAAGCTACTGAAGCTAATTGATCCTATTCAAGAAATTGTTCATAATTTTGATTAAGAAGTCAGATTAGGCTGAAAACATAGGATAGTATTAGAATTTCTGATGATAAATGAAGTTTGCCAAATTTTATCAGGCTATAATAAGAATAACGAAAGAAAGGAAGTATTCTTATGACTGAATTACAAGCATTTCCAGACGGATTTTTATGGGGTGGAGCAACGGCAGCTAATCAGTGCGAAGGTGCCTACGATGTTGATGGTCGTGGTCTAGCCAATGTTGACGTGGTACCGATTGGTCCCGACCGTTTCCCAATCATTGCCGGTAAACGGAAAATGTTCGATTTTGAGGAGGGGTATTTCTATCCAGCCAAGGAATCCATCGATTTTTACCATCACTACAAAGAAGACATCGCCCTCTTTGCCGAGATGGGTTTTAAAACTTACCGAATGTCTATCGCCTGGTCGCGAATTTTCCCAAAAGGGGATGAAAGTCAGCCTAATGAAAAAGGTTTGGCCTTCTACGAAGCTGTCTTCAAAGAATGTCACAAATATGGTATTGAACCTCTAGTGACCATTACTCATTTCGATTGTCCAATGTACTTAATTGAGCATTATGGCGGCTGGCGAAATCGCAAGTTGATTGATTTTTATGGAAATCTCTGCCGAGCTATCTTTAATCGGTACAAAGGCCTAGTCAAGTATTGGTTGACTTTCAATGAAATCAATATGATTTTGCATGCACCGTTCATGGGAGCCGGTATTTGTTTTGAGGAAGGTGAGAATGAAGAAGAAGTCAAATATCAGGCGGTGCACCATGAACTGGTAGCTTCAGCCTTGGCCACCAAGATAGCTCATGAAGTAGACCCTGAAAACAAGGTCGGTTGTATGCTGGCGGCAGGGCAATATTATCCGAATACCCCTAATCCTGCTGACTACTGGCAAGCCATGCAGGACGACCGGGAAGGCTATTCTTTGATCGATGTTCAGGCGCGTGGCTACTATCCAAACTACCTCCTTAAAAAATTTGAACGTGATGGCCTTGATATCACAATGACCGAGCAAGATTTGGAACTCCTGAGAGACCATACGGTTGATTTTGTTTCTTTCTCTTATTATTCCAGCCGAGTGGCTTCTGCTGATCCAAAAGCTAATGAAGAAATACAAGGTAATATCTTTGCTTCCATTAAAAATCCTTACCTGACATCATCTGAATGGGGCTGGCAGATTGATCCTCTAGGACTTCGAATTACCTTGAATACCATCTGGGATCGTTACCAAAAACCATTATTTGTCGTCGAAAATGGCCTAGGGGCAGTTGACGAACCCGATGCGAATGGCTATGTTGAAGATGATTATCGCATTGACTACCTGCGGGAGCACATCAAGACTATGAATGCGGCTATCAATGAAGACGGTGTTGAGCTTCTTGGCTACACTACTTGGGGCTGTATTGACCTCGTATCAGCTGGTACTGGTGAAATGAAGAAGCGCTACGGATTTATCTACGTTGATCGTGATAACCAAGGCAATGGCAGTCTTAAACGCTCTAAGAAGAAATCCTTCGACTGGTACAAGAAGGTTATTGCTTCCAATGGGACAGAACTGGATTAATATAATTTGGAAGAAGTTAATTTATATAAGTTACTAGAGATTTGCGATATAAAAGTCTGAGAATCCTCGGACTTTTTTGATTTGGAAGTAAGGAAATTTCTCATACTTATTGAAAAATAATACAATCATAAAACTAACTAAAATTCTTGACAAATATGAGTTTTGAAAGCTAATATAGTCTATATTTATTGTTATAGTTTTAGGTTTTATAAGGAGAATTTTATGGAAATCAAAAGTCAATTATCTATTGCTCAATCGCATGCCAGTCAATTTTCGGCGACAGGCAGCACTCTAGCTGGCATTGGTGAAGTGGCTAAGGATGATTCCACCACTGTGGCTGGCAATGCTAAAGCGCATGAGGCGCTGAAGCTAGCTCAATCAGCTCGACAAAAAGTTTTTGATTTGCTGAGTCATGCTTCCACAAATATTCACAGTGTTGCCAGTGAATTTGAATCTGTTGACGCCAATCAGGCTCAGGCTATCCGTGCCACAAAGCTGTAAGGTGAGCCGTGATGCTTCAGTTTTTTAGAAAATTATTGAGACGCTCAAGCCCCAGTGTTAATGGAACCTATCGGACGTTTAAGAATGCTCCGCTGTCCCCAAACACTCCGTACGTATCGCCTGATCAGTTTTCAGCGACAGGAGCTCCGATAACAGGTTTTGTCCAGCAGTCTGTTCAGCCTGCCAATCCTGCTGGTTTTCAGCCTATGCCGCCGACATGTTCCACTGCAATGTCTGCCCAGCCAGTACCTGCCCCAGTGGGTCCCCAGCCCGTTCAACCTGTGACTCCTGCTGGCTTCTCGACAGCTTCGGAAGCTCCGACAGTACCCTTCCCATCAGGGACCGTTCCAGCTCAGACTCCTCAGCCAGTCTCTCTGGATCAATCGTCAGTTCCAAAGCAGGAGCCGAAACTTTCTCGGTCTGAGCAAGTGGTATCCCAATCGTCGCCTTCTAAAAAGAAAGCGCCATCAGATCAGGCTGCTAAAAAGTATCAGCTTGAAGATGCCAGCGAATGGCGAAAGAATTTAAACCGGACTTTAGAGCGTGAGCGCCAAAATCTTGGGCTCAATACTTGGCCGACTCCTCCGAGCAAGGAAGACTTGGAAGAGCTGGAACGGCGCCGAGCGAAAATCAAAAAGGAGGCAGAAGCCGAGGCTAAACGTCGGGAAAAGCGGAAAGAGATAGCAGCCAAGGAGACCGAGCAAGATAAGCTTTTGCAGCAAGAACGGGATTTATACGAAGAAGAAGATATGTTAAATGCTAAAAGCCGCCGATTAGACGAGCAAGAGCAGATAGTCGGTGAAGTCTTAGCTAGGCTGGGCGGTGCTTTGGAGGGTTTAGCCTATGCTTACCGATTTTCTGGTGAAATCGAAAGAAGCTACCATCTGGTCTTCCAAGAGCGTGGCAGAGCCGATGATTTACTAGAAACCGCTAAGGAGAAGGTGCAGGCTCGAAAAAGACAGGTCATCGAGGAGCAAGGAGTGGTTTATACCCAGCGTCAGAAACTGACAGCTGAGATCGAAGATTTAGAAGAGGAGATTAGGAAGATTCCATGAGTATTGATATGTATTTAGAGAAATCTCAAGCACAGGCAGCCAGTGCCAAGGCCATAGCCCAGCAAGAGATTCAAGCCTATGAAGAGCTGGAAGCTGCTTTAGAAGATTTTGAGAACAGCGGGGCTGAATTAAAAGGAAAGACCTATGATTCGGCTCGGCGGTATTCAGCCACCGTCCTGCGCCCGCTGGCCATGATTGGGAAACAGCTGGCTCAGACTGTGGCTGAGGCCGTTCAGCGTTTCCCAGAAGCTTATATGGAACAGGTAGCTCATGAGAGTCTGAAAGAATCGGAGTTGGAGATGGCTATTGCCGAGTTAAATCTTCGGATTTCCAATGCTCGAGATGCGGTTGACGCCATGAATCTGGATCGCCATGATGCCAATGAAGGGGCCCGGCTGAACAGCTATCACAGGATGATTGATGCTGCAGAAAGCAGCCGGCGGGTTTTGGAAGACAAATTGGAGAAACTGCGTGCCTTTAATGCGACGTCTCCGCAGATATTTTCCGAGATTGATGCCTTAAAAGCTGCTTTAGACAGGGGCATTGCCCTAGCAGAGCAGAGTTGGGACAGCCAGACGGGGACCTTCAAGTCTGTAGGCACTCAGTGGCTTTCTGGCATGACGGCCATCACTAATCAGTTGGCGAAGGAACTGAAACTGTCCGCAGAAGAGCAGCAATATGTGGAGAATCTCAAGGCCCAATACGGCTTTGACGACATCACTGCCCGCCAGATTATCCAAGTCAGAAGAGGGTTGGAGAAGAAGTTTCCCGATAAGGGTCAAGAAGAGAGAGACTACATCCTTAATCTAATTATGGGAAGTTTTGTCTATCAAGAAGATTCTGGAGTAAAAGGATATGTCAACAATCAAATGTGGTTTCAGACTGCGGGAAATCTTGCGGATGTAACTGGACTACCCATTAGAAATGCATCTGATTTATTAGAATGGCTGGGAATGGATAAAAAGGATGTTAAGAAATTGAGATATAATATTAGATTGCAACATACAATGTCTGATGGAAGTCAAATGACTGCTGAAGAAATGAAAGAAAAAGATAAAGATGCTTATGTTCAGGCAAAGAAAGCATACAAGTCAAACTATGGTTCAGCAAAAGGCTTCGATGAATTTTGGGATAAAAAATTGCAGGATTATACAGATAACGATAAACAAACCAATGCAGATTTTGCCCATCAATCTATTACAACAGCCACGATATTACGTCCTAATTATTCTGCGGCTGACTTATATGGTGGTAAGGATCACGTAGAAAAACTAGCAGGTTGGCTCGGTGATACAACGAGTGCCGCAGGAGCCAGTCCAAGTATTGGAAATGATGACTACAGAGCAGATTTAGATTCCGTCAATATTACAGCTCGCATGGAAAAAGAAGGACTAAGTTATACAGAAGCTTCGAATCAATACTATGCAGATATTGATTCTGGGGCAACCACAAGAGCTGACGAGTTTAAGACTAATCAAAATTATGGAGAAATGGAAAGTGCTATAGTTGGCTCTAATACAGGTTCAATTGATGATGAAAGTATGGAGCGCTTGAGAGAAGAAAATCCTGAAAGCTATAACTTTATCATGAGTGTGAAGAATGGCGATAATAACTTAAGGAACTATGCGGATGAATAATAATTTAAATAAAATACTTTCTATAATCATCATTTTTATAATGTTAATTTTAGGGATAGTAGCATTCAATGATATGAAATATCATCATACAACTACTGTTATTAATATTTTTGACGAAATTTATACTCAGACAAATTCTAGTTACTTAAATAAAAATATATTTAGAAATCTGAATGATGTTATTGTTTATAAAAAAAAGGTCTATGATAGTGATATGAATGACACGGGAAAGCTGAATCCTCAAGTAGTTTATAAGGAGGAAGCGTTTTCGAATATTTACTCTAATGTAAAAATTGATTTTGATTTACATTCTAAAAATCAAGGATTTATTATCTGGTTTCAAAGAAAGTTACCTAATAGTGATTTTTTATGGTACACCATCAAGTATAATTCAAAAAATAAGTTGTTAGAAAAGGAAGTTAATATCCTTAATAATAATGGAAGAAATATAGCAGATACTGATAAGGAAGTTCGACCTTATCTTAAAAGTCAAGAGATAAAAGTTCAAGAATTAAATGATGACTATAATAAAATAATCAATAATCTTGTCCTCAAAGACTGGGTAAGCATTTATGAAAGTAAATTTTCTTCAACTAACTATGGTGATGTAACAGTTAAAACTCAATGGCAAGATTGGTAAAGTTGCTCAGAGATTTCTAATAGTTATAGCTTATTTATGGGTCTGAAAATGGTAAAATTCAACTTGTTCAGTACGTTAAAACTGCCGAGTGACAAGGAGAAAGTCATGCACAAAAAAACTATTATAATAAGTATCTTGGTCACTATCCTATTGTTTATCCTAGCACCATTTGGTTACCAGTAGCTTGACCCTAAGTATAAGCTATCTCAAAATATCTTTGATGAGATGTATGTCAAGATGGGGAGGGTTACTCCTTCCAAGAAAGTAACAAGAAAAGATTACTCAAATTTTGATGATAATGACAAAGAGTACCCTGTTGTTGAATTCACATATAACGGTAATGTTTCATCAGAATATGAAGATATCTTTTTTGCAAAAAATAGCAGGGATAGAAGTTTGGAGATCTGTTTTACGAAAAAATTAGATAAGGATATCGATTTAAAAATGTGGTATATCTATAGGTCAAATGAAAAAAGGGCTGAGGAAGAGTTAATTATTATTGATAATCAAGGTGATGAGGAACGTTATATTGATCAAACTTCTCAGATCAAAACTTATTTAAAACGCTATCATGTAACCAACGCTCAAATTAAGCAATCCTATAAACGTGTCATAAGAGGTCTTATTCTTAAAGACTGGACTAAGATTTATGACAGTCAATTTACTCCTAGTGATTATGACAAGATTGAGGTCAAAAAACAGTGGTAGGATTGGTAACTTACTGTTTAAAAACCAAGGCGCAAGAGCTTGGTTTTTCTTATACCGAAAAATTCTGTGTTATACTAAATTCATGAAAACTTTTGAAGAAATTTATGCCAACCATGCAGAAATGCCCTATATCTCAGCTAAATATGAGGACGAGCTGAGACGCAAGCCAATCTCGAAGCGTAACATGGAACGAACGAGAGAAGGCTTGCTGCCTGGACACATTATCTTGCTTTGGCGGATTAATTTTGGTACCTATACGACCTACAGTCCTCATCACAAATATTTCTATACGACTTATGGCATCGATGCCCAGAAGGAATTGGACTGGTTGATAGAACACGATTACCTTCGCCTGATGTCCGCCAAAGAATCACTCATCTATTTGCGAGCTGATAAGCTCAAAGACTTCCTCAAAATTAAGACGATCAAAGGCTTGTCCAAGATGAAGCGGCAGGGCTTGGAGCAAAAAATGTTAGAGGTATACAGTGAAGACGAACTGGCGCCGCTCTTTGCTCTGCGGGGTTATGCTTTGACAGCCAAGGGTGAAGAGGCCTTAGCCGCTCATCCAGAAATTGTTCGGCGACACCCGCAAAAGAAATTTTAAGCACCTGCCGTAAATAAGGCTGAGTTCTCAGACTCATTTCCAGCCTTTCTTTCTGTCCAGAATTTTCTTTGAGGATTAACAACTCATAAATAAAAGGCCAAATAAAAGCTAAATAATCATATCAGACAGGGCTAAAGCCCTTTGAAGCGAGGGCGAAGTGTGCTATAATAAGCTAGTTAAAAGATTCAAATTAGGAGAAGAATAATGGAATTAACTCGTGATCAAGTATTCGTTAATCAATATCACTATGATGCCCGCAATTTAGAATGGGAAAAGCAAAATGGTGAGCCGAAAACCAATGTTGAAGTAACCTTCCAATTGGTCAGCAAGGATGACAAGAAAAACGACACCCATTTGGTAGCTGTTTTGCAGTTCCAAATCGTTCGTGATGAATTCGTCATTGCTGGTGTCATTTCACAAATGGTGCACGTCCATAATCGTTTGGTCAATGAACCAAAAGAATTTTCTCAAGAAGAAGTTCAAAGTTTGGCAGGCCCGCTCTTGGAAACGTTGCAGCGCCTAACTTACGAAGTGTCCGAAATCGCTCTTGACCGTCCAGGTATTAATCTGGAATTTTAAAATGAAATTAGCAGTTATAACGGACTCCTCGGTCTACCTCCCCAAAGATTATTCGGATCACCCCGACCTTTATATCTTGGATATTCCCATTATGATTAATGGTGAGACCTATGTTGAGGGGAAAAATCTGACCATTGAGGAGTTTTATCCCAAGATGCAGCAGGCTTCCAGTCTGCCGACGACTAGTCAGCCCAGCATCGCAGATTTAGAGGATACCTTGACCAATTTGGAAAAGGGCGGCTACACCCATATTCTGGGGATTTTCCTTTCCAGCGGTATCTCAGGTTTCTGGCAAAATATCCAGTATTTGATTGAGGAACACAGCCAGCTGACGATTGCCTTTCCAGATAGTAAGATTACTAGCAGTCCCATGGGTTATATGGTAACCTCAGCTTTAGAAGGGGCGAAAGCCGGGCTGAGTTTTGAAGAGATTTTAAGTCAGTTGGAGACCATGATTGCTGGAACTGAAGCCTATATTATGGTCGATGACCTTAATCATTTGGTAAAAGGCGGCCGCCTCTCCAATGGAGCTGCTCTTTTGGGAAATTTGCTTAATATCAAACCCATTATGCATTTCAATGAGGGGGTTATTGAGGTTTTCGAGAAGGTTAGGACTGAGAAAAAAGCCCTCAAACGTTTAATTGCGATTTTAGACCAGAGAGCTGAAGAAAAAGCCTACAAGACTTGGATTATTGAGGCCAATGCCCAAGACAAGGCTCAAGCCTTTCGTCAGCAGCTCTTGGCCAGTGGCTTTAAAGGTGACTTGGACATTGTTCCTTTTTGTGGCGTGATTTCTACCCACCTTGGAGAAGGGGCAGTGGCGGTCGGTTTTACACCCAAGGCGGATTAGCGGCCGCATTTTTTAATAAGGCTGACTTGGTCAACTGTGCTTAGTCAATTTAGGAGGAAACAGGTATGAGTATTAAAGTTATTGTGGCAGGATTTAAGGGACGGATGGGTTCAACCGCTGTCGATATGGTCAAGGGAGATGCTGATTTGGAATTGGCGGGACTTCTTGATCCCTTCGCTCCTGAAAAAGAGATTGATGGCATTCCGGTCTTCAACAAGAAGGAAGACTTAGTTGGCTTCGATGCTCAGGTTTGGGTTGATTTCACCATGCCCAAGGTTGCCTATGAAAATACTCGTTTTGCTTTAGAAAACGGCTTTGCTCCTGTTGTTGGGACAACAGGCTTTACACCTGAGCAAATCAGCGAATTGATCGAACTTTCTCGTCAGCAAAAAGTCGGTGGTCTGATTGCGCCTAACTTTGCTATCGGAGCCATTCTTCTTATGGAGTTTGCTGCTAAGGCAGCCAAGTATTTCCCTGATTTAGAAATCATCGAACTCCATCATGATAAGAAAAAAGATGCCCCTAGCGGAACGGCCGTTAAGACTGCTGAATTAATTCAGAAGGTCCGTGCTCCTAAGAAACAGGGGGCTCCGGATGAGGAGGAGACCCTGACTGGTGCACGTGGAGCTGAGTTTGATGGTTTTCGCATCCATTCAGTCCGCCTTCCGGGTCTGATAGCTCACCAAGAGGTCATCTTTGGTGCTGAAGGCCAAGGCTTGACCCTTCGGCACGATTCCTATGACCGCGTTTCCTTCATGAGCGGAGTTAATCTAGGGATCAAAGAAGTGGTGAAACGAGAGGAACTCGTTTATGGGTTGGAAGAATTACTATGAGATTAAAAAATTTGCCTTCTGAGTTTCAGGAGGCTTTACCAGTCTTAGAGAAGATAAAATCAGCAGGCTATGAGGCCTATTTTGTCGGAGGATCGGTGCGGGATGCCCTCTTAAATCGGCCCATCCACGATGTCGATATTGCGACCAGCTCCTATCCTCAGGAAACCAAGAGGATCTTTGAGAGGACGGTAGACATTGGCATTGAACACGGAACAGTCTTGGTCTTGGAAAATGGCGGCGAGTATGAGGTTACGACCTTTAGAACTGAAGATGTTTATGTTGATTACCGCAGACCCAAGAGCGTCTCTTTCGTCCGCTCCTTGGAAGAAGATCTCAAACGACGAGATTTTACTGTCAATGCTTTTGCTTTAGCTGAGGATGCCCAAATTGTTGATCTTTTTGATGGCTTCAGCGACTTGGAGAACCAGGTTCTGCGGGCGGTTGGCAGAGCTGATGAGCGTTTTAGCGAGGATGCCTTGCGAATTATGCGTGGGCTTCGTTTTGCGGCTAGCTTGAATTTTACCATTGAAACTAGTACTTTTGCGGCCATGAAGATCTACGCTCCTCTCTTAGAAAAAATTTCGGTTGAGCGGTCCTTTATCGAGTTTGATAAGCTCTTGACTGCTCCTTATTGGAAAAAAGGATTGGAAGCCTTGATTCAGGCTAAGGCTTGTGACTATCTGCCTGATTTACAAGGGAAGGCTGACAAATTGGCGACCTTGCTGACAGATTATGCAGATGATTTTGTCTTTGCGACCAGCGAACAAGCCTGGGCTGCTCTCTGCTTAGCCTTGAAAATCAAGAATTGCAAGGCTTTCTTGAAAAAGTGGAAGACCTCCAGTCACTTTCAAAAGATGGTAACACAATTAGTAGCTATTTACGACCATCGTCTAACGGCTGTCCACGATAAGCAAACCCTTTATCGCTACAGTAAGCCTCTGGCAGAGTTAGCTGAAAATCTACGACAGGCTCAAGGTTTGACGGTCGATTTTGACTTGATTGCCCAGTTGGATGCTAGTCTCCTCATTCATCATAAGAAAGAGATTGTTGTCAACGGCGGTGACCTCATGGCTCAATTAGGACTCCGGCCAGGTCCAGCGCTGGGGCAGGTTTTGAACCAGATAGAGGCCGCTATTGTTCAAGGGGAGTTAGCTAATGAACGAGAAGCTATTTTAGCCTTTGCTGAATCTAAGATTGAGTAAGTAACTGTATTCACAAGATTAAATTCTTAGCGTCAGCTGGAAAAAGTTTGGAAAAAAGTATTCCAGCCTTCTATTTTTGCAGTAATAACAGTTTGCCGCAGTGCTTGGGAGAAAGACTTGTTGGCACTGCCAAGAAGTCTTTCCCCTGCACAGTTCATTAGGTGCTTTAGCACCAATGAACCACTGCTGATTGGAGGTCCTTATCTTGGGGTGCAGTTCCATTTTCAAGTCCCCCCTTAAACAGTCCACTGGACTGTTTAACTACTCCGTAAGTGTTAGCGGCCATCCTAATCAACTTGTGCGGAGGTGGGACAACGAAGTCAATTTATATAAAAAATCGACTTCTGTCCCACTCTCAAAACAGACAGTTGCCGTTGTGGTAAAAAGACGGTTGACCCTATTTAAGTCAATCGTCGAGGGGATTTTCAAGACCCTAGGCTTGAAAATGAGCAATGGAACTCCGTTAGGAGATTGCTTGCGTCCCTACCACATAAGGCTAACTATCAAAAAATGTGAATACAAGTTCTAAGTAACTTGCAACTATTTAGCATAAACATATTTATGTAAATCAAAAGAGATTTCTAGTCCAGGGAGGAAAAATGAACGATTTTATTGTAGAAGGATTGACCAAATCGGTTGGAGATAAGACCGTTTTTTCAGATATTTCCTTTATTATTCACGATCTGGATCGCATCGGTTTGATTGGGGTTAATGGGACTGGGAAAACAACACTCCTAGATGTTTTGGCGGATAAGATTGGCTTTGATGGAGATGTTTCTCCTTTTTTAAAGGCCAAAGATTATAAAATGGCCTATCTGACTCAAGAGCCAGATTTTGATGATAGCCAAACGGTGTTAGATACGGTTCTCTCGTCTGATTTGAAAGAAATGGTGCTGATTCGCCAATACGAGGAACTTATGCTCCACTATGATGAAGCCAATCAAGCCAAGCTGGATCAGATCATGGCTGAAATGGACAGTTTAGATGCTTGGACTATTGAGAGCGAGGTTAAAACTGTCCTGTCTAAGTTGGGCATTTCCGAATTGACTCAAAAAGTCAGCCAGCTTTCCGGAGGATTAAAACGGAGGGTACAGCTGGCTCAGGTTTTGTTAGGGAATGCGGACTTGTTACTGATGGACGAGCCAACCAACCACCTCGACATTGACACCATTGCCTGGCTGACGAATTTTCTCAAAACCTCCAAGAAAACCGTCTTCTTTATCACTCATGACCGCTATTTCTTAGATAGTGTGGCGACACGCATTTTTGAATTGGAGCAGGCCCGATTGACCGAGTACCAAGGCAATTACCAAGATTATGTCCGTCTCAAGGCCGAAGCAGATGAGCGAGAAGCAGCCAATCTGCATAAGAAGCAGCAGCTCTACAAGCAGGAATTGGCCTGGATGCGGACCCAACCCCAAGCCAGAGCTACCAAGCAACAGGCCCGAATCAATCGCTTTAAGGAGCTCAAGGGCCAATTGCAAAAGACATCCTCAACCAATGATTTAGCCATCAATTTCCAGACCAGTCGAATTGGCAAGAAGGTACTCAATTTCAAGGGGGTATCTTTTGCCTATCCCAACAAGCCAATTTTGCAGGATTTTAATCTTTTGGTGCAGAACAAGGATCGAATCGGCATTGTCGGTGATAATGGCGTTGGCAAATCGACCCTCCTCAATCTCATTAATGGAGATTTACGGCCGACTTCTGGCCAACTTGATATTGGTGAGACAGTGAGAATTGGTTATTTCTCCCAGCAAATCATGGGGATGGACGAGAGCAAGCGAGTCATCAATTATTTGCAAGAGGTGGCCGATGAAGTCAGGACAACTGTGGGGACAACCAGTATTACCGAACTTCTGGAACAGTTCCTATTTCCGCGTTCTAGTCATGGTACACGGATTGCCAAGCTATCTGGCGGTGAGAAAAAGCGGCTGTACCTTCTTAAGATTTTGATTGAGAAACCTAATGTTTTACTTCTGGATGAGCCAACCAATGACTTGGATATTGCAACCCTGACCGTTTTGGAGAATTTTCTCCAAGGTTTTGGCGGGGCTGTTATCACTGTTAGTCACGACCGCTACTTCCTAGATAAGGTAGCTAATAAAATCTTAGCCTTTGAAAATAACACGGTTCGGGAGTTTTTTGGCAATTATACTGATTATCTGGATGAGCAAGAATTTCTTCGACATCAAGCCAGCCATGACAGTCAAAAGGCTGAAAAAGAATCCCAAGATGCTCCAAAAGAAGAGTCTGTCAAGAAACGCATGTCTTGGCAGGAAAAGCAGGAATGGGCTTCAATTGAAGATGACATTGCCAGTCTGGAAGATAAGATTGCGGCAGTTGAAGCTGATATGGAAAATTATGGCAGCGACTTCGCCAAGTTGGCCGACCTGCAAAGAGAACTGGACCAGCTCAACCAAGACCTGCTGGAAAAGTATGAGCGCTATGAATATCTGAGTGAGTTGGAGAGCTAAGGACTAGTTTATTTCTTAAGTAGCGAGATCGTTAGAAACTCCGAGAAGAAGTTGCTTGCGTCTGCACTGTCTAAGAAAGCATCAAAATTCTGATTGTGATTTTAATCAAGTACGAGTATAAGAAAGGAAACCAAACCCTCTATGAACCTTATCTGGTCTTATTTGAAAAAATATCCTAAGTGGCTGGTTTATGACTTCTGCGGAGCTTTCTTATTTGTAGTGGTCAATCTGGGCTTACCGACGGTTTTGGCTCGGATGATTGACCAAGCTATTAATCCCAAAGATAAGCAGTCTCTGACCTTTTGGACCCTGATTATGCTGGCTGTTGTCATTTCGGGAATTATCGGCCGGGTGACACTGGCCTATGCAACTGGAAAGCTATCGACGAATATGGTCCGAGATTTGCGCCGGGACATATATGCCAAACTGCAGGACTATTCCCACGAAGAGTATGAAAAAATCGGTGTCTCTTCACTGGTGACACGGATGACTAATGATGCCTTTGTTTTGATGCAGTTTACCGAAATGAGTTTGCGGATGGGGGTGGTGACACCGCTTATGATGACTTTTTCTGTTGTCATGATTTTAGTCACCAGCCCGTCCTTGGCCTGGGTAGTTGCTGTTTTTATGCCTTTCTTAATAGCAACCATTGCCTATGTGGCGATCAAGACCCGTCCTTTATCTGAGCGGCAGCAGAGGACTTTAGATAAAATTAACCAGTATGTTCGGGAAAATCTGAGCGGCCTGCGGGTCATTCGGGCCTTTGCTCGTGAGTCATTCCAAGAAGACCGTTTTGACGAAAAAAATCAGGATTATGCTGGTATTTCAACGAAACTCTTTACCCTGACCGGCCTGACTGAACCCCTGTTTATCCAGATTATTGTTGCTATGATTGTGGCGATTGTCTGGCTTGCTTTGAAACCTCTGCATCAGGGAAGTCTGCAAATCGGAGATTTAGTGGCTTTCATCGAATACAGTTTTCATGCCCTCTTTTCTTTCTTAATTTTTGCCAACCTCTTTAATATGTACCCTCGGATGGTCGTTTCCAGTCGACGGATCAATGAAGTCATGGATATGCCCCTGTCTATTTCGCAAAATCCTGACGGGGTAACCGAAACAGACAGTCGGGGTTATCTGGAATTTGATCATGTCACCTTTGCCTATCCGGGTGAAACAGAAAGTCCAGTTCT
Organism: Streptococcus criceti HS-6; assembly: GCF_000187975.2. Classification (NCBI taxonomy): domain Bacteria; kingdom Bacillati; phylum Bacillota; class Bacilli; order Lactobacillales; family Streptococcaceae; genus Streptococcus; species Streptococcus criceti. The sequence goes on along the minus strand of NZ_AEUV02000002.1, from coordinate 1,697,546 downwards.
CCACGATATTTCCTTCAAGGCTGGCCCCGGGCAAACGACGGCCTTTATCGGCTCAACTGGTTCTGGAAAATCCTCTCTGGTCAGTCTGATCCCGCGTTTTTACGATGTAACCTTGGGCAAGATTTTAGTTGATGGTGTCGATGTCCGTGATTACAATCTCAGGGCTCTGCGGCAGAAGGTTGGCTTTGTTCCGCAGAAAGCTTTGCTTTTTACCGGTTCGATTGAAGAAAATCTCAAATATGGGAAGCGTGATGCTGACATTCAGGAGCTTGATCAGGCAGCCTCAGTAGCCCAAGCCAAGGAATTTATCGACAGTCGTGAAGAAGGGTACGCCACCCATCTAGCCGAAGGAGGCAGCAATCTTTCTGGTGGTCAAAAGCAGCGCCTAGCCATTGCCCGAGCTGTTGTCAAAAAGCCTGATATTTATATCTTCGATGATTCTTTCTCAGCCTTGGATTATAAAACTGATGCACAGCTGCGAAAACGCCTCAAGGAAGTCACTCAGGATGCGACTGTCTTGATTGTAGCTCAGAGGGTGGGAACTATCATGGATGCAGATCAAATCATTGTTCTTAACGAAGGTCAGATCGTCGGTAGAGGTACCCATGAAGAACTCATGAAAACCAATGATATCTACCGCGAAATCGCTAACTCCCAGCTCAATGCTGGCAAGCTCTTGGAAGAAAACTAGAAAGGAGGGGCTTATGTCAAAAAATGTCTTTTTACGCTTGTGGTCCTATTTAAAACATTATCAGAGCACCCTCTATCTGGCAATCTTTCTTAAAATTGTGGGAGCAGTGGCCAGTGTTGTTGAACCCTTTGTTTTGGGTCTCATGGTGACAGAACTGACCTCCAGCCTTTTATCCGGTCGAGCTATTGATGGGAAGAAAATTCTCTTTCTCATTATTGTTTATGCTATTCGTGGTCTTTTATCTGAAATTGGTAGTTATGGTTCTAATTATTTCATGACCAGAACAGTGCAACGCTCTATCCACGATTTGCGTCATGATCTCAGTCATAAAATCAATAAGATTCCTGTATCTTATTTTGATAAGCACAAGTTTGGGGATATGCTGGGGCGCTTTACCAGCGATGTTGAAACTGTTTCTAACGCCCTGCAGCAATCCTTCTTGCAGATTATCAATGCAGTTCTAACTCTAGCCATGGTCATCGCTATGGTTCTCTACCTCAATATCCAATTGGGCCTTTTCGTTATTGCAACGATTCCCATCACTTATTTCTCAGCGTCTTATCTTCTGAAAAAATCCCAGCCCTATTTCAAACGTCAGGCTGATGTTTTAGGAGATATGAATGGTTTTGTTCAAGAAAATCTGACGGGCTTTAATGTTATCAAGCTCTACGGCCGAGAAGAGGCTTCTGCGCAGGAATTCGACGGTATTCTCGACGAGTTGCAGGAGGTTGGTTTCAAGGCCAGCTTTATTTCAGGTATCATGATGCCTATCCTCAATGCCATCTCAGATACTTCCTATTTGATTATTGCTGTCTGGGGCGGCCTCAAGGTTATCGCCGGAAAATTGACCATTGGTAATCTTCAAGCTTTTGTCCAATACCTCTGGCAAATTGGGCAGCCCATTCAAACATTGACTCAATTAGCTTCTATGCTCCAATCAGCCCGCTCATCTCTAGAACGGATTTTTGCTGTTCTGGATGAAGAGAATGAAGTATCTGATGTCACCGAGCACCTCTCCCATAATTTAACCGGTCAGGTGTCCTTCAGGCATGTAGATTTCCAATACGCAGAAGGAAAGCCATTGATTAAGGACTTTAATTTGGATGTTCAGCCTGGTCAGATGATTGCTATTGTTGGGCCGACTGGAGCAGGCAAAACAACCTTAATCAACCTGCTTATGCGCTTTTATGATGTGACCAAGGGCGCTATTACAGTAGATGGCCACGATATTCGCCATCTATCTCGGCAGGAGTACCGTCAACAGTTCGGTATGGTGCTCCAAGATGCTTGGCTTTATGAAGGAACCATCAAGGAAAACTTACGCTTTGCTAAGTTAGATGCGACAGATGAGGAAATTATCGCAGCAGCCAAGGCGGCTAATGTTGACCACTTTATTCGAACCCTGCCAGGCGGTTACAATATGGAAATGAACCAAGAATCCAGCAATGTTTCTCTGGGGCAGAAGCAGCTCTTAACCATCGCTAGAGCTCTTTTGGCCGATCCAAAGATTCTGATTTTGGATGAGGCGACTTCCTCGGTTGATACCCGTTTAGAACTCTTGATTCAAAAAGCCATGAGTCGACTTATGGAGGGACGGACAAGCTTCGTCATTGCCCATCGCTTATCAACCATTCAAGAAGCTGATAAGATTCTGGTCCTCAAGGACGGTCAAATTATTGAGCAGGGCACTCACGACAGGCTCTTGGCTGATAAGGGCTTCTATCATGATCTTTATATGAGTCAATTCAGCCAGTCTTAAAACAGTGCTATCAATTCCTTCACTGCAGGCTAACCTCTTTTGCCCTTTTGAATGAAAGTATTTATGGGAGAAGCGTATCGAGAATGAAAAAAGCACGGAAAGTCTATTTTAAACAAAGGAGTTAACAATGAATGGATTAGAAGATATGAGCTCAGAAGAACTTCGGCAGCTTTTTCCTATCTTTTTGGTAGCCCACAATGATGACTGGACAAATTGGTATGAAGAGGAGAAAAAGAGTATTTTGGACTTACTTGCGGATAAATTTTCTGTCAGCGTTCATCATATTGGCAGCACCGCTATTCCCAAGATTTGGGCTAAAAACATTGTGGATATTTTACTGGAAGCTGATAACAGACAAAGTCTTCAAGAGATTAAGACCATCCTGCTGGCTAACGGTTGGCTTTTTATGAGCAAGACTGAAACTCGCATATCGCTTAAGAAAGGTTACACAACAAGTGGTTTTGCTCCAAGAGTTTTTCATCTGCATCTGCGACTTTTGGGAGATTGTGATGAACTCTATTTTAGAGACTATCTGATTAAACATCCGAAAACGGCTAAAGCTTATGAAGAGTTGAAACTTTCTCTCTGGAAAAAATTCGAACACGACCGTAATAGTTATACGGAGGCTAAAGCAGACTTTATCAGGAAATATACTGAATTAGAAAAGCAAAAGGGTGATAAGAATAGGAAAATCCTATAATACAGCCTACTTTCCTCGGTTTGACAGATAGCCAAACAATTGAAGTGTTAATCATTTGTCAATCCTGCATCGGCCATGATGCAGGATTTTTCATTATGGCTTGAAGCTAGTTTTTCTCAAAGAGAAAAACAAGAAAACCACCAGCTTAGCTGGTGGCTGATAAAGACTTCTAGTTTCCATTTATTATGCGATTGTCAGTTCGCTTTGCGGCTTTGGATGCCAAACAAATAAATCACTCGCAAATGTCTAGAAGAAAATTGCTATGATAAGAATGTAAGGAGGGGAGAGAAGTGCATGATGATTTTGAAAGATAAAGGTCAAGAAGTTATACACCTTTCTGCTAGACAAAGAGACTTTATGACTTCTGAAGCTTTGACACAGGAACTCCAGGCCATTTCATCAGCGGCTTTTTATAGTATGTGTTTCGCACTACCGATCTTTTTTGAATTTTTATATTTTACAAGGCTGATAATACTTTGTAGTTATGAAGCTAATATTTCTTATTATGATTAGCCAGATTGGATTTGGATATTAAAAGGATGGATTGACCATTGACCAAATTTTTGAAAATATTTTATGATTTGTCTCGCACCGCAAGGTGCGAGACGGACTAAAAGTCACATAATTAAAAAGGTCCGAAATTTTTCGGATCTTTTGTTGTTATTTAATAGTTTACAGTTCAGCGAATCCTAAAGTAGAGCGAGAGAAGGGCAATGCCAATCATCAAGAAGAAGAAAGCGACCATAATGCCAATAATACTGGCCGAAAACAGGGGGCTGCCCAGTAGAATAAGGCCAAATAGGATAGTAAGAACAGCCGAGGAGAGATTGATGGAGTATCTCGGATAGCCAGCCCGACGTAGCTGGACGCCAGTGACTAGGCGCAGCAGTCCAGATAGCAAGACCCAGTAAGCAATGATGGTCATAAAGGCTTTAGTCAAGGAAAAGACAGAGCTGCTCAGAAGTACAAAGCCAAAGACGACAGAAAGAAGACTTTGAATGAGCTGCCAAATGCTGCGGTATTGGGGACTGTTCAAATATTCCAAAAAACTAGCAATTCCAGTCACAAAGATAATCAAGGCGATGATCCAGGCAATCGTAGCCACGCTGGTTAGTGGATTAGCAAAGAGAAAGACAGCGTACAGGATTGAAAACACTCCTCCGATTAAAGGAAACCATTTCATAAGTAGACCTCACTTCTATGTTTATCCCTATTATAGTTTAGCAATAAAAGAAAAGCAAAGAGAACCCATCATTATTAATAAAAATAGGGACATGGCAATAGTTCGAGACCATCGCTATGTCCTTTTCTCAGAAGATCTAGTAGTTTATACTCTTTGAAAGTCAAAATAATAAGCCTTCGAGTACACAGCCTAATACATTCGTGGCAAGTTTCTATGTTGTTACTCATTAGCATGAATGTCATAATTGTTGAGTAGCCAATCACCAACGCCCGGTGCGTCTGGGTTGTGAGCAGGTTGATTTTTATCAAGAGCGCGCAGTTCTTCCATTTCTTGGCTCGTCAATTCAAATTCGAAAATATCAAGATTCGATTTGATACGAGCTGGTTTAGTTGATTTTGGCAAGACAAGGATACCTTCTTGGTTCTCAAAGCGAAGGATAATTTGTCCGACATCTTTACCGTATTTTTCAGCCAGCTTTTTGATGACTGGATCAGACAGCAGCTCCTTATTCCCCTGACCAAGTGGTCCCCAAGCCTCGATGAGGACATTATCTTTAGCTAGCAGTTCTCGCAATTCTTTTTGTTGGGCATAGGGGTGCATTTCAACTTGGTTGACAGCAGGCCTAGTTTTAAACTGTGGCACATACTCTTTCCATAGTTTAGGTGTCATATTAGAGACACCGATAGATTTGATTTTGCCAGCAGCCTGAAAATTCTCCAAGGCACGCCAGCCATCTAAGACTTCTCCGTAAGGCTGATGAAGCAGGACCAAATCGATGTAGTCTAAATTAAGCTTTTCTAACGAAGTATTTAAGCCTTTGACGGCTAAATCATAGGCGTAATCCTGCAGCCAGAGCTTGGTAGTCACGAAGATTTCTTCGCGCGGAATGCCAGAGTCCGCAATAGCTTGGCCAACTTCTTTTTCATTCATGTAAGCCTGTGCGGTGTCGATGTGGCGATAGCCCACCGCGAGAGCTTCTTTGACTGCCGTATAAGTCGAGCCGCCCGCAGGGATGCGGAAGACCCCGAAACCAACTGCGGGGATAGTATTGCCGTCGTTAAGTGTAAATGTTTGTACCATGGTTTTTCTCCTTTTTAACAAGATACAAAGCCGTTAAGCACTCCAAAGAAAAACAGGGAACCTGACAAAGAATTAATAAAATTCTAGGAAGGTGAGTCTTTTTTCACAGGAGTGTAGGCGTGTTCAATTAACAAGATACAGCCAGATATCTGTTAGCTAAGTGTTATGCACTTGGTAACAAAGGCTAATGATAAGAGTGAATTGGCTGCTTCTAGTTTTATTTTTTCTAAAATATAGCAAAAGCAAGCTAATAACATAAGCTATTGCTAAGCAAGTAATGTACGCTAATCGCGTATAATACCAAAGTTTGTATTGACAAATTTGCTTGGTTCCAGTGCGACTTCCTTTATAAAATCAGCGATAGCCAGCCGCGAAATATTGTTGGCATAAATGATATCACCTTTGGGGATTAAATCATAAGAGCGGTCGCTTGAATTATCAAGCCAACCTGGTCGTAAGATTGTGATGTCAAGGCCTGAGTTTTCCAGAATATCGGCAGCCTGTCGATAAGGTTTTAGAATTCTTGCAACTTGACCATTTTGGCCAGGCAATTCACCATAAATACCATAGGATGAGATGAAAATAATGCGCTTGGTCTGCGTTGCCTGCATGGCATTGACGATGGCTGTTACCATTCTTGGCAGATCGCCTGATAAAGCAACGAAAACAAGATCACTACCGATAAGAGCTTGTTCCAAGGCAGCTTTATCAAAGACACTGGCTGCGATTTTTATCGTACGAGCGCTATCTGGCAATCGATTGGCTGACCGTGAAAACAAGGTCAGCTCCACCTCAGTCTCATTCAGTAAGATTTTTGTTGTGGCACGGCCGAGTGACCCTGTCGCGCCGATGATTGTTACTTTTGTCATTTAATATCCTCTTTCTATCCCATACGGCCATTCTTCATGGCAGCAATGACACCGCCGTCGATAAGAAGGTCTGTTCCTGTAATGAAGCTAGCCTCCTCGCTAAGTAAATAGGCACTCGCAGTTGCAACTTCAGCTGTTGTTCCAACACGTTTAGTGGCCGAATTATCAATCAAAGATTGATAACCAGTCGGATTTGCTTTCAGTTCGTGACGAGCCAAAGGTGTAATGATGATACCAGGACTGATACTATTGAGTCGAGCCCCACGTTCTGCCCAATTTAGACTTTCTGCTTGCACCCTCAGAATATTGCCCTGCTTGGAGATACCGTAGGCACCTCCAGGCATATCTTCTTGAATAAAATCCAATTTGCCTAAATCATCTGCTGGAGTTGTCATCAAGGCTTGACGTTGTTCAACTGTCACAAAGTCCGTAAACATGTGCCCAGCCATACTTGAAATGACAAGACCGGAACCGCCGGGTGCTATAATTTTTCCGAAAATTTCTAGAGCGATAGCTGTACCAACCAGATCCACCCGAAGGACGTCCGCAAAAGTCGCTTGATTTGGTGAAAGTCCCGCTGTATGGACGTAATAGTTGATATCGCCTAGTTGTTTGGCCTTATCAGCAAAGGCTTGGATAGAGGCGCGTTCACCTGCGTCAACAATGACTGTTTCGACGGTGAAGCCAGCATTCTCCAAATCTTCCTTGGCATTCTCAAGATTTATTTGATTGATATCTCCTAAAATAAGTGTTTTGCTGGTTGCGATGCGGCGCACAATTTCAAGTCCGATGGCTCCTGCACCTAACAAGACTACAATATCCTTTGATTTTTTCATGTTTTTTCCTTCCTTATTCCTTATCCTATAGTTTTAATCAATTTTACACGGCTAGCCGGTAAATTTCTACTCCAGTCATTATCATACTTAGTAACTTAAGAGTGCTAGAGTAAAAAATCCTTTCTCAATAGGTGCTAGCCACTTGCTTGGTAATTTTCCACTGACCATTTACTTTTTCAAAATACATTTTGGTTTGCAAGCGCCAGATCGAAGGCCCTATGCCCCAAACCCGCGCTTTGACACGGCTTTGCCCGATGAGACTGGCGCTGTTTTCCCCGACAGTCACCTCCTTGATGGCATCCTCCTGCCAGGAGTAGTAGGCCATCTCCCCTGAAGCGATCTGGTCCAGCCATTCGCTCACCGGCTGATGATAACCTGTCGTGTGAATTAATAAGGTATCTGGCTTCAGCAGTTTTTCAAGCGTGTTAATATCCTTGGTCACCATAGCTTGATTGATTTGGCGGTAAAGATTTTTCAAGATTTCATCATCTGTCACAAGCATTACCTCCTTTTGGTTGATGAATTCAGTATAAAACCTTATAATCAAATTATCCAATACTTATTTTCGATTATTTATAAAATTATTTTATAAGAAAAAGAAAGGAACTAAACACAGGCTGTGTGTGAAGTGAGTTAAAAGTTATTTATCCCTGAGATGCAAGTATCTTCGGTTAGCTTTCTATCTTAGCCACGTTCGCTTAATAGCCTATTTTAATTATGAATACCAAACAAATAACCTATCTGATTGAAACGGCTAAGACCCTGAATTTGAGCCGTGCCGCTGAAAATCTCTACATTTCTCAGCCATCCCTATCTTACCAAATCAAAGTTATTGAGGAAGAAGTTGGCTTTGCAATTTTTGATCGTATTGGAAAAAGCATTCGTCTGACGCCTGCTGGAGAAGAATTGGTTGTGTCGCTGCAGCGCATTTTGCAGGAGCTGCAGTTTGCCATTGAGCAGGCACAAAATATGGGGGAGCGTTACAAGGATTCGATTAAAATTGGATTTTCAACCCGAACGTCCCTCTATTATCTGCCTGAGGCTATCAAAATCTTTGAAGAAAAACAACCATCGGTGCAGATTGTGCCAGAGATTCAGTCACCCGATGATTTCGTCAGTTCCTTCATGCGCAGAGAGCTGGACATGATTTTGCTGCTAAGGGAAGAGGCTGAAAAGTTAGCTGGCGTCAGCCTTCATCCACTTTTTATAAGTCACATCTATCTCTTGTGCCAAAATTCAGATCTGCTCGCTCAGAAAGAAATCATCACAGCTGATGACTTGGCCCACCGTACTTTGCTGGTAAACGGAGGTTCATCGTCAAAACTTCGCCAAGTCCAGCAGCGCGTCTTATCAAGTGTTCCTATTCATTACTATAACAGTCCGACGCATGATTTTACTCTGATCCAAGTCGCAAGTGGCAAAGCCATTTGCCTCTCGCCAGGTTTCCTCAATGATTACTCGGGACAGTTTGCTTGGGTACCATTTGATTGTCCAGAGCAGTTTGACTTTGTCTTAGTGACACATGAGGATAATCGTATCACTAGTGTCAAGGTCCTGATTGACATCTTACAAGATTTATACGATGGGGCGAGAGATCGTTTTTAAGTATTTTAAAGTATCAAAACTTTGCATCGTTTTGAATGCTCCTCAATGATTCATCAGATATAAAAAGGATTTCCTTGAAATTTAGCTAGAAGTCACTTAGAGATAGTGATCATCCCTTTTGAGATTTAATTTTCCACCAGATAAGAAGGGGAGCAGCCTGAGAGTCGTGTTATAAAATCTAACATAAAAATCGAAAAAAATTAAAAAAATTACACAAAAGTCTTGACAAAATATTCTGAAAATTTGTATAATAGCACACGTAATTAGATTTACGAATTAATCGTATTGGAGGATTTATAATTATGACAACAGGTAAGCAGTACGTTGACGGTGTCTTTGAAAAGGTGAAAAAGCAAAATAGCCATGAGCCGGAATTCCTGCAAGCAGTAGAAGAGGTTTTCCAATCTTTGGTGCCTGTCTTTGATAAGTATCCTAAGTATATTGAAGAAAATCTTTTGGAACGTTTGGTTGAACCTGAACGTATCGTGTCTTTCCGTGTCCCATGGGTTGATGACCAAGGAAAGGTTCAAGTAAACCGTGGTTTCCGCGTGCAATTCTCGTCTGCCATTGGTCCTTATAAAGGCGGCCTGCGTTTCCACCCATCGGTGAACCAATCCATTATCAAGTTCCTCGGATTTGAACAAATCTTTAAAAATTCGTTAACTGGTCAGCCTATCGGAGGCGGTAAAGGGGGATCAAATTTTGATCCTAAAGGTAAGTCTGACAATGAAATCATGCGCTTCTGTCAAAGCTTCATGACTGAATTGAGCAAACACATCGGTGCAGATACTGATGTTCCTGCCGGTGATATCGGTGTTGGTGGACGTGAAATTGGCTACCTCTACGGTCAATACAAGCGCCTTCGCAATGAATATACTGGCGTTCTTACTGGTAAAGGCCTGCAATGGGGTGGATCACTCGCTCGTACAGAAGCAACTGGTTATGGAGCTGTTTACTTTGCTGAACAAATGCTCAAGGATCGCGGTGAAACCTTCAAGGGTAAAACAGCTCTTGTCTCAGGTGCCGGTAATGTTGCTATTTACGCCTGTGAAAAATTGGAAGCTCTCGGTGCTAAGGCTGTGACTGTTTCTGATTCGTCAGGTTTCGTCTATGATCCGGATGGTATTGATGTTACTCTCTTGAAAGAAATCAAGGAAGTTAAGCGTGAACGTATCGTCAAATACGCTGATGCTCGTCCAAATGCCACGTTCACACCAGCTGGTGGTGACAAGACTGTTTGGTCTATAAAAGCGGATTTGGCCTTCCCATGTGCTACTCAAAATGAATTGAGTGAGACAGACGCTGAAACGCTTGTGAAGAATGGTGTTATCGCCGTTTCTGAAGGGGCAAATATGCCGTCAACGCTTGGCGCTATTGATGTCTTCCTTAAAGCAGGTGTAGCCTTTGGCCCTGCTAAGGCTGCCAATGCTGGTGGTGTTGCTGTATCAGCACTTGAAATGGCACAAAATAGCCAACGGACATCATGGTCATTTGAAGAAGTTGACTCTAAACTCTATGACATCATGAAAGGTATCTACGAAAATTCAGCAGCAGCAGCTAAAGAATTCGGTCATGAAGGCAATCTCGTTGTTGGTGCTAATATCGCTGGCTTCCTCAAAGTCGCTGAAGCAATGTCTGCTCAAGGGATTGTTTAGTCCAACACGTATGGCAAAGATCTTACTGTGATCTAATGCACGATCGATATTTTTCAATAGATTAGGCTCGGAATATCTTTTTCCGAGCCTTTTTCTTGCTCAAGTTCATGTATTGTATTTTAAAGGGAAGCTAAAATTCGGGTACAAAGGATACTAAGAAAACGAGCAGAAAATTAGGTCATTTGGCAAGGGATAGCAAGTCCTGAGAAAGCTTATCAATTTTCACAGAAACATAGACAGGTGCAAACTAGGCCATTGAGTGATCCAAAGGTTGAGGAAATCTTTAGAGGTCTGTGTGTTATTTAAGGAACTTAACGTAATAGAGTTACTAAAGACTCAGGAAAAGTGAGTTACAGTGGTCAATTGGCAGTACCTATCACTTTGTGATAGCGTCCAACCTTAATCAACTTTGCAGAGGGGCTACTACGAAATTGGCTTTTCGAGCATCAATTTTTCTGTACTTCCCTTTAAATTTACAGCATCGTAGGCGAATTGCATGGCAGTGCCTATCGTTTCGATGTTCAAAGACTATTATTATCTTAATGTGTCCTGATAGTTACTCTAAAACATGATGGTTAGGAACTCTGATTTTTGTAATAACCATCAGGCGTTTATGGTATAATTCTTTTAGTAGTTATACATATTCAACTTTATGCAAGAAAAGGATAAGGGGAAACTATGACCTTGTATGCGCTGACTGCAGTTGTTGTCATTTGGTTTATCATTTCGTTTAAAATAGATCGGCGAAAGTTATCAAATGCCTTCTTGTTTTTATTTTCATTAGGCTTGTTATTTCTCAGTTTTGCTTATTTTGCCTACGAACGCCAGTGGGAAACGATTCATGGCCTTTTTATCTTGTTTGTATATGGCTTTATCCCAGTCAGTTTGATGATATTTGCGACTTACATGATTATCAATGGTATCCTTATTTTGAGAAAAGAGCGCAAAAGCCTAGCCAATAGTTTGTCTATCTTCTTTGGAATAGGGATTTTATTTTATTTAGCGATGACGATCTTATATGTGCGCTATTGGTTTAGGCTCTATGTTCAAAATAGTATGCAGGGCTATATTGCTCAATATAGTTATATTATCCTTAGTTTCTTCTTTATTGTTTTTCTCTTTATCTTTTTTGCTTTCTTAGCTTACTCCATTTTGTATTTGACTTTACCTAAGAATAAAGATTACGATTATATCATTATTCATGGGTCGGGCTTGATAGAGGGGTATAAGATTCCTCCATTATTGGCTTCAAGGATAGATAAAGCAATAGAGGCCTATCGTGCAGCGACCAAGGACGATGTTCGCATCATTGCCAGCGGGGGAAAAGGACGTGATGAAATAATTTCTGAGGCGAGAGCAATTGCTGATTATCTAATAGCGAAAGGGATTAAAGAAGACCGTATCATATTAGAAGAGCAATCGACTTCAACTTATGAAAATTTAAAATTTTCGCAAGAACTTACAAGAGGGCAAAAGGAAAATCCTAAATACCTCTTTGTCAGTAATAACTACCATGTCTTTCGTGCGACCCTGTACGCTAGACGGCTCCACATGGATGGTGAGGGGGTTGGAGCTAAAACGGCCGGTTACTATATTCCCAGCGCCTTTTTGCGAGAATACCTTGCCATTTTGAATAAGATAAAGGGAATATTGATTGTGATTTCGGTAGTTTTTCTCCTGTTAGTCTACTTTTCATTAAAATAAGAGTTTGTGATGACCATTACAATAGGTATCGTTGAAGATGTTTAGATTTGGTCAATCTTGTCCAAGGCCACTTAATAAGATATGACTTTGAAATAGTTCTCTATGAGGATTTTAGGTCTATTGACCAATTTATTGATGCCCAGCAGCATGACCTTATTTTGCTGGATATTATATTCCTTATTATGGTGGTTTTTACTGGTGCTCTGAAATTAGGAACAATACTACAGTCCCAACTATCTTTATATCTGCCGGAACAAAAGAATACGACCAGATAAGAGCGTTATAAATGGTAGTGATGACTATATTACCAATCCATTTTCCTAGAGCTTACTGTTGACAAAGGTCAATTCGAATCTGAGAAAGAGCCTACGGTAATATACTAATAAAGAAACTGGAGAGATCTTAAAAAAATAGATTGAAGAGAAAAGTCCGTTTTGGGCACATTTCTTCGATCTATTTTCTTTTTAAAGACTCTAGATGAAAACTCCTATAAGCATTGGTGGTATCAATACTTATAGGAGCACAAGGAGTCCAGAGATTTTTGCGATAAATAAGAGACTAAGAGGGATGATAGCTGCGTCATCAGAAATTCTGTCTGACTTTCCAAAATACTGTCCCTTTACCATCTGATATGGTTAATGAAGCAAGAGAGATAATCGTTAACGAAATGGGACAAAGTCCTTCACTGTTTTTGGCTTTGTTTTTCCTTTTCCTTTTCTTCTTTTTTAGTAATACCATGACGGCTTGGTTCATCTTTTCTCATATAGTCTAATTTAAAAGTATGAGCTTGGGCGATAGACTTTTCTATGGCATTTTCAAATTTATCCTTATCTTTTGCAGGATAGTAGACATTAGCAGTGACAATATTGTAGCCTACTTTAAAGAGATAGATAGCCTCAATAACATCACCGTCAGCATAAGACATCGTTTGCTGGTAGATATAGACAGTTCGGTCGCGAAGTGTTAGAGAATCATAAGTAATAGTTCCATGCGTAAGATTAAGGGCATTCCCAACATTGTCTAAATTTCTGTTAAATTGTATATCCTCTTGCCTCTCTAATTCATGGGTAAAATCGTACTGGGACTTATCTATTTTCGCAAACCGCTTAGCATCCTTTGAAGCAGCATAATCTCCTGCAGTCTTATATTGTCCGCCAGAGGCTGCAATTTCAAAAAAGACGAAGGCGCCCGAATTGTCTTCGCTATTGAGGATCAGGCCGTATTTACCGCCAAAATCAATAGGGGCCTGTCGATCTTTATAAGTTTGTTGCCATTGCTTAGGGATCGGGACAGCAATATCAGTGCCTGGAAGCCAAGACTCATTGCCCCTTAGTTCTTGCGGTTTGGTCTTTTGATAGGTATCAGCCCAGTCAATCAGGGAGCTTTGTTGCTGCTCCTTAGTTAAGGTTCCTGTAGAAGAATTCATGGCCTTGCGATAATCCTTTTCTTTAAAGATAAAGAAGAGGGGATCTTGATATTTTCGCACGGCGGCCATATAGTCAATTTCTGCTTCAGTATAAGGCGCGTGCTTATTAATGAGAGCACTGTAGTAGTCTGACGTATTGTCTTCACGCCAGGAGACTAAGACTCCATAGCCCACCGTAGATAGCAGAGCTATCAACGATATCCCTAAAATCCCTAGAATAAAACGCCCAATTTTGGATTTAAAAATTTTTTTCATAATAGCTTCCTCGCTAAATGTCATTCGATTATATAGTTGGGAGAGCATCAGTAATGTGACAGGAGTGAATATTTCCGTCAGTTACGGCTAAGTAAGGGAGCAGCTATCCAGGCCTCTGACAGACTGAAATGATTCAATAATTTTTAAATGATGAGGATGGAAAGAGTTCTCCAGCTCATCTTATTTTTTAAAAAGAAAGCGCTTGCTTACCTTGAGTATACCATAAAATATTTTAAAATAGTGATTAAATTTAGAAATGTGGTCCTTATAACCTTTCCAAACCTTTTGTTGCTGCCTGCACTTCATTGTCTTGGCCCTTCCTTGCTTTTCTGCGAGTATTAGTAGTGGCTAGCAGCCGTATAACGAATAAGTAGGAGTGATTTTCTCTAGTTAGTTTTAAGATGAGCGGGTTCCTGTTTCCGACTGTCATTACAGTAAAAAAACAGCGGCAAAAGAATAACGATTGCATCTTGGATGAGATTTTTGCACCCTATCTCAAAATAGATTTTATGGTCTGAAATTTTGCTATAATGATCGCAAAGGAGAAAAGCAGTGAAGTTACGATTAGAACAAATTTCTGAAGGGGACGAAGAAGTAATCGTGCGTTACCGTCAGATGACTCCGACTGTTCAGGCAATCAGCGATTTGCTGGCAGCAGAACAGGAGAAAATTCTCGGCAGAAACGATCAGGGTGAACGCTATCTCCTACTGGATGATATATTGTATATTGAAAGTGTCGATAGCAGGACCTTTGCCTACACGGATAGGGGGATTTATCAGATTACTGCAAGCCTGAGTCAGCTGGCAGAGCGCTACCGCAGGCATGGCTTTTTTCGCTGTGCCAAGGCTATGGTAGTCAATATCTACAAGATTCACTCCTTCCAAAGTCAGGCTTATGGGCGGATTGAAGCCACTCTGGACAATGGTGAACGTGTCCTTATTTCACGTAAATACGCCAATAAACTCAGACAGGTCTTACAGGAGGGAATTAAAGATGAAGACTAAGTGGTGGGAACGTTTCTTAAGTCAGGAAATTGCCAATGAATATAAGGCAGCCATCTATTGCTTTTGTGTTTATTTTTTCTATGCTGTTTGCCAGCTTTTGCAGGGAAGAACAACAGCTAATATCTATTATTTAATTGAAATGGTTATTGCGGCTTATGTTATCACTCAGGTTCAGGTTTTCCTGTTTAAAAATTTTGATGAAGCCGATAGATTAGCGAGAAGAGAGTTATTAGGCTTAATTGTTTGTTCCTGCCTCTATGGCCTTGTTGGACAATGGCTGAGCTGGTTTGATGGTAATCTTCTAGCAGCTGCTTGCTTTGTCCTCTATATGATGCTGGAATACTTGACTATTTTTATTGCCAACAAAATCAAGCGTAACATTGACAGCAAGAAGCTAAATAGATTGTTGAATGATTATAAGAATCAAAGAAAGTGATAAGTGGAATATTATGTCAGAGATAAAATTAATGAAATTAAATAATGACGAGATGTATTACAGTGATACTGGGGAAGGTATCGCCCTAGTTTTTTTACATGGTCTTGGCTGCGATGGACGAATGTTTTTACAGCAAATTCTAGCTTTTCAGCATCAATATAGAGTAATTTGCCCTGATTTATTGGGAAACGGAAAATCCTCTATTTTAAAAGTCCCTGTTAAGCAAGTGATTGAAAAGCAGGCTGCTGCTGTGATTGCTTTACTGGATGAACTTAACATTAAAGAGGCAGTATTTTGTGGAACGTCATATGGTGGGATTGTCTGTCAGCATATTGCAGTCAACTATCCAAATTATGTTAAGGGATTGGTTTTAACTGATACATTTTCTGATACGACTATTCATAACATCAGGGAGTTTCTTAATAAAATGGCTATAAGTGCTAGTTTATGGCTCTATTATTGTCGCGGTCTTCTTAAATGGTCGGTAAAATCACAGTATAAAGGATTTCCAGAAGCACAAAGTTATATGGAGACCATTATGGGAAACCTACGCAGTCGGGAAGTGGTTTTACAGCGCAGGGCTATTAACCAAATTAATTATACTGAGAAGATTGGTCAGTTAAAAATACCTATCTTGTTGTTGGTGGGGGGCCGTTATAATCTTTTGATCGACTATATGAAGAGAATTCATCAAGTTATGCCATCCAGCCAAATTAAAGTTATTGAAGATTCCTTTGATCCGTCTAATATGCTCAAGCCTGATAAGTATAATCAACTGTTATTGGAATTCTTAAACACTTCTATCTAAGGAAAGGAAGTAATCACATGGAAACTGTTATTGATATCAAGCATTTGCGCAAATACTATGGCAGGCATATGGGTGCAGAAGATGTGACCTTGTCTGTTAAAAAGGGAGAAATCTTCGGTTTTTTAGGTTCCAATGGTGCTGGAAAGTCAACGACTATTCGCTGTCTGCTGGGATTGATCCAAGCAAGCAGCGGTCAGATGATGCTCTTTGACGGTAAATATGGGACTTTAGTAAAAAATCTCAAACATATCGGCTATATGCCATCAGAAGCTATGTTTTATCCGAATATGAAGGTTAAAGATGTCATTGCTTTTGCGGCTAAATCTAGAAAAAAGACTGTTCGCAAGAAGCGGAAGAATTCTTAAAGTGGATAGGCTTGCTAATCTGACACGCAGCCAAACTAAGCATGTGACAGTCTGGAAGGATAATCATCAAGAGAACTTTAGGTTTACAGGCTCCAGCAGCGAACTGTTAGAACGTTTGACAGACATGCAGTCAGATGATTTTCTGGTTGAAGAACCGCCGCTGGAAGACCTCTTTTTGCAGTATTATGAGGAAGCAGCTTAATGACTTTATTCACACATGAACTAAGACAAAGTTTTAAAACTCTTCTAGTTTGGGCTTTTACAGTTGGAGTTATTTGTTGGGCTTGTATTCTGCTCTATAAGAGTGTTGAAGATCAGTTAGCAACCAAGGCAGAAATTTTCAGCAATATGGGAAGCATGACTCGGGCTTTTGGGATGGATGAACTTAGCATTGCCAGTCTGGATGGTTACTTTGGGACTCAAATCACGATGATATTTGGACTTGGAGTAGGGATGTTTGCGGCTATGCAGGGAGCGGCCAGCCTGTCTAAGGAAGAGGAAGGGCATACCAGCGAATTTCTGCATACACTTCCTTATGGACGCTTGAATATCTTGGTTTGGAAATATCTCAGTCTGCTCTGTATGCTACTGATCTTCAATCTGATAGTTGTAGGATTGGAGGCTTTGGGGATCTGGCAGGTTAATTTGGATTTTTCTTTCGATTTATTTCTACGCTACCATGCTCAGGCCTTGTTGATGCAGGTTGAAATCGTCAGCCTTGCTTTCTTGGTTTCTGCTGTCAGCCGTAAAAAGCAAATCGGCCTCTCGCTTGGGTTGGTTTTACTGCTTTATGTCATGGATGTAATGGGCCGTATTGTTTCGAATATTGAAGATCTTAACTATCTAACGCCCTACCATTTCGCTAGTGGTGCAGATGTTTTCAGTCAGGAAAAATTGGAGCCAGCCTATCACGGCGTCGCTTTTATTCTTATTGCAGTTAGTATCATACTAGGTACTAGGGGCTGTGATTTACCAGAAAAAGGACTTGAGCGACTAAGCAAACGGTTCATAAGTAGGTTTGAAAATAAGCAGGACCTTTAACTCTGGGAAAATACTTATTTAATATAATAGGGCAAAAATTTAGAGAAATAAATTCTAGTTTGTAAAAACGGATAAAATTAAGGCTGTGTGTGAGGGTGATGGAATGAAAATAATTTGTATTGGAGATAGCTTGACTTTTGGAAATGTTGGATATTCATACATTTATTTTTTGGGTAAAAAATCTCATCGCAAATACATCAATAAGGGAAAGAACGGGGATACGGTAAGGGGAGCATATAACAGATTGAAAAATTTGATTGACAAACCGAAATATAAATCAGAAATATACATTCTTGGGATTGGAACAAATGATATTTTTTTACCATATTTGAGGTCGGTCTCTTGGTTTTGGTTTTTACAGATGAGTTTGCGTTGTAAGATAAAGAAGTGCATTGAAGATGACAATATATTTTATGAGGAATATGATAAAGTTTTGAAATTTCTCTGTGAAAAAAATAAAAAAGTTATCATTTTTGGAATACCATTTATCAATTTGAAAAATTTTCCGAATGAACACTTAATGAACAGAAATAAAATCATAAGAGAATTGGCTGAAAAACATAATTGTCCATTTGTTGATATTTACAAACTTCAAAGAGAAAATATAGATGAGGACAATCGTGTATATACTTGGAAATACAGATTTTTAGTTAGAATTTTAGATACATTGATAATGACCTTATTTCCTTTTACCAAAGATTATTTTGCAAAAATGAGAGGTTTAACGACAACTGTTGACGGAGCACATTTCAACTCTAAATCGGCAAAAGTCTTAGCTGAGGAAATAGAAAAACATATAATGTTCAAATAGAAATAATTAACAAATTTGAATTTGTAAGGAGATAATAATGCTTGGAAAAAAATATGAAACACCATTAGGAGTGATTCATTATTGGATAAATGATTTTGATAAAACTAAAAAAACGGCCCTTATATTTTTACCCGGATTGACTGCTGACCATAGATTATTTGAGAAGCAGATAAATTATTTCAATGATAAGTTCAGACTATTGGTTTGGGATGCTCCGGGTCATGCTTCATCCTATCCTTTTAAACTCGATTTTGACTTGTTTGATAAGGCAAAATGGTTAGATGAAATATTGATAAAAGAGGGGATTGAAAAACCTGTTTTAATCGGTCAGTCAATGGGAGGCTATTTAGGTCAGGTTTATGCGGAGCTGTTCCCGGATAAGCTTAAGGGACTTGTTATGATTGATACCCCGCCTCTTCAAAGAAAATACTATACAGCTATAGAATTATGGCTATTAAAAATAGTGGAGCCGATTTATAAAATATATCCTTGGAAAGCTCTTTTAAAAGCAGGACCAAAAGGCGCTTCGACAACTGAATATGGAAGAAAATTGATGCTTGACATGATGATGGTTTACGATGGAGATCAGAAAAGATATTCTCATCTTTCAGGACATGGCTATAAAATGATAGCAAAAGCAGTAGAAAAAGATTTGCCCTATGAAATAAAATGTCCGCATATGATAATATGCGGGGAAGAGGATCGGGCAGGCTCTTGTATACGATGTTTAAAGAAATATGAGAAATGTACTAATAAACCTGTTGAATGGATTGATCATGCTGGGCATAATTCCAATACCGATCAAGCGGAAATTGTAAATAAGTTGATTGGTGAGTTTATAGATAAATATGTTATATAAGGCCTTGTTTGTTCATTTCAAATTGGTATGTCTTCGAAAACTTGTCCTATTTGTAGAACATGCCTTTTAAAGACTACACCACGCCAAGTGTTCTTGTCGCAGATAAGAGCTGACAAGTTTTAATAAGGCCACTACAATAGAAAAGGGGCTTTTCAATTTTTAAAGCGAACTTACGATGCGTGTTGATGGAGCAATTCTTTTAATTAAGTAAATTTCTCTATAAATCATTAGTGACAGCTGTCTTATTGCTTTGCATTTTGGTATAAAACGGATTGTAAAGTGTAAAAACCGAACATTATATTTTAATATAGTTATCTTTTTGGACAAAATCAATATATTATTATAATATAATCGCGGAAAGGTAAGAATTTACCTAGCGATGCTCTGATAACAGTGCTAGTTTTCAGAGTTATAGGAAGGTCATCATATTAATGCCAGAGGCTGAAGATGACTTTTCTGATACACAGAAAATCCTCTATCAGTGTTCATGGCTGAAAGAGGATTTTTTATGCTTAATGATTTCCCAGTTTTTGATTATGAAGACATTCAGCTGATTCCCAATAAGTGTACTATTGATAGCCGGTCGGAGGTTGATACAGCAGTAACTTTAGGTCGTTATAGTTTTAAATTACCGGTCGTTCCCGCGAATATGCAAACAATTATTGATGCAGACGTTGCTGAATTGTTAGCTAAAGAAGGGTATTTCTATATTATGCATCGTTTTGATGAAGCGTCACGTAAATCTTTTATCGCACGCATGCATGAGCAAGGCCTCATCGCCTCAATATCAATTGGGGTTAAGGATTCTGAATATGATTTCGTGACAAGTTTGAAAGATAATGTCCCTGAGTTCATTACTATTGATATCGCTCACGGTCATGCTGACAGTGTGATTAGGATGATTCGGCACATCAAGACTGAATTACCGGATACGTTTGTTATCGCAGGGAATGTTGGTACTCCTGAAGCTGTGCGTGAATTGGAAAATGCTGGTGCCGATGCTACTAAAGTTGGTATTGGTCCTGGAAAGGTCTGTATTACAAAAGTTAAAACGGGATTTGGAACAGGTGGCTGGCAGTTGGCCGCCCTTCGTTGGTGCGCAAAAGCTGCTCGTAAGCCTATTATAGCTGATGGCGGAATCCGCACGCATGGTGATATCGCTAAGTCAATTCGCTTCGGAGCAACAATGGTTATGATCGGATCGCTGTTTGCCGGTCATATCGAAAGTCCCGGGAAATTGGTAGAAGTGGACGGAGAAACGTTCAAAGAATATTATGGGTCGGCTTCGGAATACCAAAAGGGTGAGCGCAAAAACATTGAGGGTAAGAAAATTCTCCTTCCAACTAAGGGCTATCTCAAAGATACCTTAGCCGAAATGGAACAAGATTTGCAGAGTTCAATTTCTTATGCTGGCGGACGTGATCTTAAAAGTTTGACACGTGTTAATTATGTCGTGGTAAAAAATTCTATTTGGAACGGAGACAGAATATAAGAACACCCAAAATGATAACTAAATGTCACTGATGTTCTTCCATCAGAAAATGAGCAAATACTTTAAAATGATATACTTTGAAGTATAAAACAATTTAAGCCAAAAGTAAGATATAAGGGAAAAACAGGGAGAGAAGTGCATTTTTGACCTTATATCTTAATCGCAGATTAAAAAATTAAGAAAAATTAGAAAATTATTGAAATATAAAATGGTTTATATTACAATGAAAATCCCAACATGGCCATAAATAAATGAAATACGCCTTTGGGGAGAGAGAGGTATCTAATATGAAAATTTCTAAAGCCATACGCTCTAGAAGGAGTTTTAATTGGTATGGACTCTATCAGCGTTTTTCAATTCGTAAATACCATTTTGGTGCAGCATCGGTTTTACTTGGTACTGCATTAATGTTTGGTGTTCAGGCTGACCAAGTGTATGCGGATGGGGCAGTGTCTCCGGCATCAGAGCCGCCTGCTTCAATAGCGGCAATTACTCAGCAGGCAGACACACAAGTATCGCCAACTTTAGATAATACTGTAGCAGCAACTTCGGCAGAAACTGCGAATTCTACCGAAGCAGCTGCACCTCAAACAGAAGTTGCTCGAGCAACTGGGACTCCTGTGACTAATCAGAACGAGGCTACTCCTGTAAGTCCGGCAACAAGTACTGTGGATCTTACACCAACTGCGGCTTCACAAATTAGCACTCCATCAGATGTACAAACTTCTGAATCCTCAACTAGTGCAGTTTCAGCATCTGGTGCTAATTCAGAACTTGGAGGTAATGAAAGATCGGCAGCTAGCCAAATTAATAATCAAACTGTTTCAGCGATGCCATTAGTCTCATCTAACATTATCTCTGAACGGCAATCGCAATCTCCAGAGATGCCATCAGCATTTGCTGCAGCCCTTGAAGATATGAAGCGGCAAGGTTTAGCAACAGATACTCAGGTTAGTGATCTTCGCTCAGCGTATCGTGCAGGCTTGTTAAACGATAAAGAAGTTAACCAAGTGAGCGGCAAACTTGGCAGTACTCCAGTGACATCAGCAAGCCCAGTTACAGTATTTATGGCAGAAGGAACTGGTGAAACCCCGCCAATTTATGCACCGCACCTGCATACAAAAGATATTGCACTTCAAGTTACAAATTCAAATACAGCTAACAAACTAATTCGTGCGGTTTACCTTCATAACTATAACCGAAATCCTGATGGAAGCTATACCATTGAGTATCAAATTTACTTGCGTGGGAACATGATTACGGATCCGTATGCAGCTGTTATGGTAAGTACAGATGATAATACAACTGTTGGTTCCTACTATTCCTGGACCGATACAGGTTCTACAGGTTTACATTATCCAAGTGGCACAGATGCTTATACAAGTACTGATGGTGATCGCAAGTATACGAATTCCCCAGTATTAGTTTCTGATGTGATTTCATCCACAACCAACCCAAATGCTTCGATTACTAACCCAACTGGTGTTGGTTTCCGGGTTCTTGTCAATACAACATCGCTTACTGGAACAGGGTTAACCATCAATGTGGCACAAGGTAAAACTGAACAAGCAGCACGCGATATGGCAGCAGGGGGAGTAGCAGACGATGCGGCGGCTAAGGACTCTGTAAACCTTTGGTTGCAAGATTATTCAATGGATCAAGGGCCAACTATCCAACCGGCCATCTATTTCTTACCGATAGGTTTGACCTTGACTAAAGATTCAAATGTTCGTGCAATCGTCGATGGAAATCCCAAGGCAACGGGCAGCGTAACAATTGACCAAATATATAGCCGGGCGGTTGCGTTTGGTGGAAATAACATTGTTAACCAAGTCAATGGAACGTTGCAATCTCAATTAGGCGGAAGTGCTGATGTTACCTTCGATCCTGCAACTGGTATTATAACTGGTACTGTTGGCGGATTACTAGCTGGTGGACGTGAAGGTGCAATGGTTAATGGGGTAACTGTTGTCGCTACCGACAGTACAGGTACAGCGATGTCAGACGATAACAATGCGGTTAACTTTGCTCACGTAGTGGTTAAAGGCTTGTCTGGTGTGAAGAATGAAGGCGAAACCTTCACAGAAGATGAATTAAAGAAGCTGATTCGCTTCCGTACGTGGATGGGAACTAGTTATGGTGAAGAACCGCTTGATTACTTGATGAAGAATGGGAATGTATTCTCTAACCGCAATTTCTATAAAGCTGAAAATAGTACTCTTGTTGCGATCAAACCATTCCACGACTTTGTTCAGAAGATGGAAATCCTGACACCGATTGCTAGCACAGGAACAAATAATACTGCAACTATCCGAGTGACTTACGGAAATACTATGACCGGTGATGTTCTTGGTAGCATGGACTATACTGTTAATTACGGATATTCTGTAGCTCCGAGTGTTACACCAATTAATCCAGTTGTAGCGGTTAACCCAGGTGTTACTTATAGTCCAGCTGCAAACGTGACAATTGCTGATCAGGATAATTCTGGTTATCGCTCACAAACAGTTGAAGTTACTGATGCTAGTGGATCCGTAGTTTACGCTGGGGAACTCGGTGACTTTACCGCACCGACGACAGAAGGTACTTATACGGTTAAAGTTTCAGTAACTGATAATTCGGCAACTCAATATAATGGTAAAACCGAAGACATTGGTTATGATGAAGCAACGCCTAAAACAGTTAAACTTCTTGATAAAGATATTCATGACTTGTCAGCATCTGGTACTTACCAACTTATCGTCGCTAAACAAAAAGCGAACATTAAGTTTGTGAATGATACGGAGCCAACAGTTGCTATGACTACTGTTTCAGAGTCTGGTAATAACGGATATGCGATTCCAACGGTCGATTATAAGACAACGTTGAATGATTACCTCAAAGCTGGTTACTCTGTTAAGAGTGATAACTTTACAGGTGGTAAAACGTTTGATACTGACTTCGATACTGATCAAGAATTTACAGTTGTTCTCAAGGAACGTATCGAACCATTCGATCCAGCAAATCCACCAGTTCCAGGGCAACCAGTTGATCCAAATGATCCTAACAGCCCAAGATGGCCAGATAATGTTAAGGACCAAAAAGGTACTGAAACAGTTACACGTATCATCCGTTACGTCTACGCAGCAGATGGTTCACAAGCATCTGCCCCAGTGTCAGAAACCTTGACCTTCACACGTCAAGCTAAGGTTAACTTAGTAACTGGTGAAGTGGCATTTGGCGAATGGACAGCAACCGATACAACCTTTGATGTTGTTGTCTCCCCAGTTATAAATAGCTACATCACAGACCGTAAAGAAGTTCCAGCTAAGACAGGTGTTCAGGCTACGGATGCCGATTCTGAAGAAATTGTTAAGTACACGAAACTTGGTCACTACGTCCCAAATATTCCAGTGCTAAATTTCCCAGACAATCCTTATCCGAATGATCCGACAGATCCAACTAAGCCAAAGCAGCCAGTTGATCCAGATTACCCAGTGATTCCGCATAATCCTGGTTACACACCAATTGATCCAAACACCAACACGCCGTTGACTCCGGTGGACCCTAACGAGCCAAGTAAGGGTTATATTCCACCAATCCCAGAGGATCCAACGGAAGATACCCCGATCAATTACGAAGCAGATACTCAAAAAGCCATTATCAACTTCGTAACCGAAACAGGCCGTCAACTATCACAATTAACGGAAGCTGGCAAGTCAGAAGAAGCTATTCCATCAGCGAACTATACTGCCGCACTTGCGGGCTACCTCAAAACAGGTTACGCTCTTGTTAGCGATGACTTCGGTGGCCATCAAGTATTTGACAAAAATCAGCTGGTAGACCAAACCTTTACAGTTGTTCTTAAGGAACGTATCGAACCATTCGATCCAGCAAATCCACCAGTACCAGATCAGCCCGTAAATCCAAACGATCCTAACAGTCCAAAGTGGCCAAGTACGGTTGAAAATCAACAAGGTACTGAAGCAGTTACACGTACCATCCGTTACGTCTATGCAGCAGATGGGTCACAAGCATCTGCCCCAGTATCAGAAACCTTGACCTTCACACGTCAAGCTAAGGTTAACTTAGTAACTGGTGAAGTGGCATTTGGCGAATGGATGGCAACCGATACAACCTTTGATGCTGTTGTCTCCCCAGTTATAAATAGCTACATCACAGACCGTAAATAAGTTCCAGCTAAGACAGGTGTTCAGGCTACGGATGCCGATTCTGAAGAAAATGTTAAGTACACGAAACTTGGTCACTACGTCCCAAATATTCCAGTGCCAAACTTCCCAGACAATCCTTATCCGAATGATCCTGACGATCCAACCCAACCAGAACAACCTGGTAATCCCAACTATCCTGTGATTCCAATCAAGCCAGGATACACACCTTACGATCCAGAAGGCAATCCATTGCAACCGGTAGTTCCAGGTAATCCTACTCAGGGCTATATCCCGCCGGCACCAATAGATCCGACTAAAGATACCCCTGTAAACTATCTTGCGGATATTCAAAAAGCAGTGATTGATTTTGTACAGGAAAATCAAGATAGTACTACACGCACTCCGATGACATCAATTGATGAAACAGGTGAAACAGGCTTAACTATTCCTGCGACTGGTTATCAAAGAGTATTAGATGGCTATCTTAATGCTGGTTATGCTGTTGTGAGCGATGATTTCAAAGGCACTAAGACATTCGATACCGATTCAAATCGCGATCAGACCTTCACTGTAGTTCTTAAAGAGCGTCTCGAACCAATCGGACCAAACATTCCATTTAATCCTGGTCAACCGGTAGATCAGCCAGAGCCAAACAAGCCAAATCCAAATTGGCCGGAATCTGTACGCGATTTCCAAACAACTAAGGACATTCATCGTATCATCAGGTATAGATTCGAAGATGGTTCTCAAGCCAGTGTGGATGTGACTGATGCAGTAAGATTTGAACATACAGCTAAAGTTAATTTGGTGACAGGTGTTATTATTGATGAATCATGGACAGCAGTAGATGGTGATACAACCTTTGATGCCGTTACCTCACCGGTTATTGCTGGTTACATCGCAGATAAGGCAGCAATCGCTGAAAAAACGGGTTTGACACAAAACTCTGCAGATGACAGTCATGTGGTTATTTATAAAATTCTTGGTCACTACATACCAAACATGCCAGTACCAAACTTCCCGGATAATCCATATCCAAACGATCCGACAGATTCAACTAAGCCAAAGCAGCCAAGCGATCCAGATTATCCGGTGATTCCGCATAATCCCGGCTATACACCAGTTGATCCAAACACCAACACACCCTTGACTCCGGTAGATCCTAACGATCCATCTAAAGGCTATATACCACCAACGCCAGAAGATCCAACAAAGGATACCCCGATCAATTACGAAGCAGATACTCAAAAAGCCATTATCAACTTCGTAACCGAGACTAATCGTCAACTATCACAATTAACGGAAGCTGGTAAGTCAGAAGAAGCAATTCCGTCAACAGACTATACCATCACACTTGCGGGCTACCTCAAAACAGGTTACGCTCTTGTTAGCGATGACTTCGGTGGCTATCAAGTATTTGATAAAGATAAACTTGCAGACCAAATCTTTACCATCATTCTCAGAGAACGCATCGAACCATTCGATCCATCTAACCCACCAGTACCAGGTCAGCCAGTAGAACCGAACGATCCTAGCAGCCCAGTATGGCCAGATAATGTTAAAGATCAATCGGGAACTGAGACAGTTACTAGGACCGTTAAGTATGTCTACGCTAAAGACGGGTCACAAGCGTCTGCTCCAGTATCAGAAACATTGACCTTCACTCGCCAAGCTAAGGTTAACTTAGTAACTGGTGAAGTGACATTTGATGAATGGACAGCAACTGATACAATATTCGATGCCGTTACCTCGCCGGTGATTGCTGGCTTTATCGCAGATAAAGCAAAAGTTGCGGAAGTGACAGGTGTTCAAGTGAAAGATCCGGATTCTGAAGAAGTTGTTAAGTACACGAAACTTGGCCGCTACGTACCAAACGTGCCAGTGCCAAACTTCCCAGCTAATGCTTATCCGAATGATCCGACAGATCCAACTAAACCAAAGCAGCCAGAAGATCCAGATTATCCGGTGATTCCGTATAATCCTGGCTACACACCAATTAACCCAAACACCAACATGCCATTGACACCAGTGGACCCTAACGATCCAAGTAAGGGTTATATTCCACCAATCCCAGAGGATCCAACTAAAGATACACCAATCAACTATGTTCCAAACCTACCAGAAAAAGAAGTTCCGAATGAACCAGCTATTCCGAAAAAAGCAGAAATGCTTGCTCAATCAGCTAAGGCTGAAGCTGAAACTCCGATTGCTGAAGGACCAGCCGTGACTGCTAAAGAACTTCCTAAAACTGGGGATAAGGGGGCTCAGCCTTCACTAGTAGGCCTGCTGGCACTATTTGTAGGAAGCATACTGGCATTTGGTAAAAAACGCAAAGATGAAAAATAAAGAGAAACTTTAATAAGCTTACGAAGTCATCTATAGTTTTCAACTACCAATGGTAATCCTAAGGGAACCTTTATCAACTGCAGTTGGCAGACAAAAAGGGCTGAGATAAAATAATTTCTCAGCCCTTTTCGAGATCAAAGAGAGAATGGGCAGAAGTCGATTTATATAAAAAATTGACTTCTATCCAACCTCCGCACAGTTCATCAGATATTTTAGCACCAATGAACCCCTGCTGGCTGTTTTTCCTTTTGCCGCAAGGCTAAAGCGAAAAAACTAGCCAACGGTTCTGATGCCATCACCTACAGTAAAGCTAGAATCTAATTTTTTCTTAGTATCGATTGGCATAATCGCCTTTGGCTCATTCTCGGTTTTCTTATGCTATAAGAAGGATCTGATTTATCCGCTTGAAAATCTAGTTTTACCTGTCACAAAAAAAGCATGACATCTCATTCCTCAAACGAAGGGAAAATGTCATGCTTTTTTCATTTCATAGAAAAATTCTTAAGCTAGAGCTAGTTTTCTTCCTTTTTCTTTCCCGTAAAGAAGACTGTAAATGTCATGATCAGACCGACTAGGCTGAGGGCGGTTGCTGATTTCTCCTCGGTCCCCGTTTCCGGCAAGGACTTAGCCTCAGTTCGCTTAACTTGTTTAGCTTGAGCAGCGGTTGACTGATTTCCTGTCTTGTCAGCGAGAGGTGTGAGGTTAAAGCTAGCACTTGGTAGATCTTGAGTTTCTCGTTGAGCTCTTGCTTCAGACTGATTTTCTTTAATCAATTGGTCGCTGATAATAGCTTGACCGACTGGCTGACCTTGACGATTGACATAGGTCTCTATAGTCAGCAGATGGCGACCATCAGGTCGGTCTTGATAGGTATGGGCCGTTTGAACGGTGACATAGGTCTTGTGGTTCATCTCCGGTATATCAACCGTTTTACCGGCGGCCTCTTGATCTTTGATGTATTGGACAAAGGTTTCGGTATCAGGATCAATCGCACCGATCAGAGGAGCATTGCGCAACACAGAGAAACCATCACCACCACCATAGAGGAAGTCGTTGATGACCACCTTGTAGGTCTGATTCGGATCAATTTCGCTGCCGTCATCCTTATAAGCTTTGACCACTTTATAAGGTGTTTCCTTGCCCCCAGCAGGATTATCGGTATAGAGATAGTGAAGCCCAGCCATTTGAAAGAAATAGCGTTGTTGCTCGTCATATTGTTGGTTAAGGGCGTCATAAATCTGTTGGCCTGTCAGCTGAACAACTTGTAAGACATTACCAAATGGCTGAACGGCTTGGGCAGCTCCCCAAGTGATAGATTTGTCAGGATTAACAATCAAATCTGAACGAACACCACCATTATTTGTTAAAGCGAAATCAACATCAGGATAGGTTTTACGAGCAATGGTCAATTGTCCTTGAGTAACCAAATCACCAACAGCTGTTTCCTTATCTTGGTTGGTCTCCCGAGTGATAGCTTGAGGAAATGTAGCAGTTCCGATTTTAGCCTGCGTGACAGTTTTCACTCGCCTGCTGGCATCGTCAACAATAGCTTGAAGGTCAGGACTACCTGCCTTACCTGGTGCTACAGGAATAATTTGAGCGCTTGGGATATCAGTAAAATCACCTGTATCGGTATCTAAGACGCCGCGAACATCTTCAAAAGCCTTACCTTGGGAAGTGGCCTGAACGACACGTGTTCTGCCAACCACCCCATTAGCGTACTTGTGACTGTGACCGGCAAAGAAAATATCGACACTGTTGTCTGGATAAATTTGGTTGAGCTTATTAAGGATCGGCACAGCATCACCTTCGAGTTCACCCGCATCATTGTCAGCAGCGACGTGAGCCAGAACACCAATAGCATGGACGCCTTGGTCATTTAATTCCTTGGCATATTTGGCAATGGTTTCAGCCTCATCTAGGAAAGTGTAGCCTTCGAGATTTTTCCTCAAGACGAGATTGGGAATTTCAGTCGTAACAATACCAATATAGCCCATCTTGACTTTTTTACCATTAATAGGAATAGTTTTGATAGCATAGGGCTGCCAGCCAAAGGGAATCTGATTCGTCTTTTGGTCAATGATATTGGCGGCTAGGATCTGCTGTTTAGCAGCTTCTTGCTGGCCATCAGCTGAATATTGGTCGACAATAGGATCGAATTTACCCGGTTCCGGTGCTTGTCCTTGAACGATTCGGTTGTACTCAGCTAAACCTTCATCAAATTCGTGATTACCAATAGTTCCGAATTGGACATCCATTTGATTAAAGGCTTTAACAGTTGGTTCGTCCTGCAGAAGACCTGAATTGGCAGGACTGGCTCCAACCATATCACCTGCTTGTACTCGAGTCGTGTCACCCTGTGGATGCTCAGCTTGGAATTGCGTCTGAGCATCATCCATATAAGCATCAAGCTGGGCAACACCGCCGGCATCCCTGACAGGCCCATCTGGCATAGAAGCCGTCCCCGTCGTATCCAAGGCTCCGTGAAAGTCATTGACTCCAAGAACTTGGACATCTACTTGATCCGCCGCTGCCTGAATGGATAAAAAACTGGCTCCAGCTACCAAAGCAAGCAGTGAACTTTTTAAAAATATGTGTTTTTTCATAAACACCTCCATAATTTTTTCTAACCAGCATAAGTTTACAATGAAAATCCGAATATTTCAAGAGTATTTTGTTTTATCATTCAAATTAAAGCGAACAAGATAAAAAGAGGAAGTCGCGATTTGCTGAATAGTTTTCATAGAAACTTATTTCTTGACTTTGCTAACCCAGGAGACTATAATAATTCTCACGAGAACTAAAATGTTTTCAAGAAAAAGCGAGGTGTTTTCATGAAAGATCCTTTTGATACTTTCAGAAACTTCATCAATTCTATGGAAACTAGTGTTCAGGAATTGGCCAAGGTTCACGGAGTTGAGCATTTGGCTGGCCCTCAGGGGTTCACTGTCTCCTATCTCTTTGAAAACCGGGGTAAAGAAATTTTCATTAAAGACATAGAGGAAAAACTGGAGATTTCCAAGTCTGTCGCTAGTAATCTCATCAAACGAATGGAAAAGAATGGCTTCATTCTGGTCAAATCTTCTCAAAAGGACAAACGTTACAAGCAGATTGTTCTGACTGAGCTAGGTTTGGACAAGGCAGAGAAGCTAAAGGTTTTCCGAGCCAAGATCCATGAGAAGCTTCTGAATGGCATTGATAAGCAAGACATGGAAGTGGCCCGTCGGGTTTTTAAGCAACTGAAATCAAATTTAGAAAAGTAGGAAGAGTATGTTTAAAATATTTAAACGCTTAAGCGCTAAAGAATGGGGCATGATTGTTCTGTCGACCGTCTTTATCTGTTTAGCAGTTTGGATGGATTTGAAGACACCTGAATATATGTCTAAAATTACAACCTTACTGCAGAACAAGGGGACGACAACCTCAGACATCATGGACCCCGGTTCGAAGATGCTGATGTTCTCATTCGGCAGCTTTTTGATGGCCGTCTGTGTTGGTTTCTTAGCAGCCAGAACAGCTGCTAGTTTTACCACCCGTTTGCGCTCGGATATTTTCAATCAAGTAGCGGATTATTCGCAGGCTGAAATCAAGCAGTTTTCTGTTCCGAGTCTCTTGACACGGACAACCAATGACCTGACCCAGCTGCAGATTATGATTACCATGGCGATGCAGGTGGTTACACGGGGACCGATTATGGCAGTCTGGGCTCTGACAAAGATTTGGGGCAAGAGCGGTGACTGGACCAAAGCTGTCGGTGTGGCTGTTTTAATTGTTTTCATTCTCTTATCTGTTCTCTTATTTGTGGCTTTTCCCCGCCAGCGTAAGGTTCAGGGCTTGACTGATGCCCTTAATGCAACGACCCGTGAATCTTTGACAGGTGTCCGAGTCGTTCGTGCTTACAACGCCGAGGCTTACCAAGATAAAAAATTCCGCGAGGAAAATGAAAGCTTGACCAAGCTGAACCTCTTTGTTTATCGGCTCATGTCTTTGATGAACCCTGTGATGACGATGGTTTCCAGCGGTTTGACGCTAGCGATCTATTGGATCGGGGCGCATTTGATTTCGGATGTTTCCATTCCTAAGGTCGATAAAACTAGCCCTATGGTTATGAAAATGGTGGCAGAAGCAGCCAAGGCTATTAAAGACCGTATCTCCATCTTTAGTGATATGGTGGTCTTCTCTTCTTATGCCATGCAGGTTGTTATCGGCTTTATGATGATGGTGGCTATCTTTATCATTCTGCCAAGAGCCTTGGTTTCTGCTAAGCGGATTAATGAGGTATTGGCCTTAGGACCATCTGTAACATTCAAGAAAGTGTCCAAATCCGATAACGGTCATAAAGGAGAAGTAGAAGTCCACGATGTTTCTTTCCGCTACAGTAAGAATTCAGCAGCGGTTATTGAGCATGTCTCTTTCAAGGCAGAAAAAGGACAGACGATTGCCTTCATCGGCTCGACCGGTTCTGGTAAATCTACCTTAGTTAATCTCATTCCACGTTTCTATGATGCCACCGAGGGTTGGATCAAGATCGATGGTGTCAAGGTGCAGGACTACAGCCACGATGACCTCAACAACAAGGTGGGCTATATTCCTCAAACGGCTGTCCTCTTTAGCGGCACCATCCGTTCCAATATGGAATTCGGTGAAAGTGCTCAAGGTCACTTGAGTGATGACGCTATTTGGGATGCTCTCGAATTAGCTCAGGCCAAGGACTTTGTCCAAAGTAAGGACAAGGGTCTGGATACCGAGGTGGCCCAAGGAGGAACCAATTTCTCAGGCAGGCAAAAACAAAGGTTGGCTATTGCCCGTGCTCTTGCCCGTAAACCTGAAATCCTCATCTTTGATGATTCCTTCTCAGCTTTGGACTATAAGACTGACAGGATTTTACGTGAGGAACTCAATAAGAAAACTAGCGATCTAACCAAACTGATTGTTGCTCAACGGATTTCAACCATCATGGATGCTGATCAAATCATTGTACTTGATCAAGGTAAGGTTGTCGGCCAAGGAACTCATAGGGAACTGTTGGCCAGCAACCCTGTCTATCAAGAAATTGCCTACTCACAACTTTCAAAGGAGGAATTGGACAATGAAGACTAAAAAGACCTCTCTAATCAGCCAAATGACTCCTTATTTGAAAGGGTACAAGGCTCTCTTTGGTTTAGCTGTCATCTTTTCAATTGTTTCCAGTACCATTACCGTTATTGGACCAGATAAGCTGAAAGAAATGACCGATACCATGACCAAGGGTCTGGCTGGTAAGATTGACTTGGATAAAATCGGTTCCATTGCCCTGACACTTGCCCTCTTGTATATTGGTGGGGCGGTCGTCTCTTATCTGGCAAGCTTTATCGTTTCAACCCTGATTCAACGTTTTTCACAACGCTTGCGGGATGCTATTGCTGATAAAATCAACAAGGTTCCCCTCAAATACTTTGATAGTCACGCCCAAGGAGATACCCTGTCTCGGGTAACTAATGACGTTGACTTGATGACCCAGTCCTTTAACCAAAGTCTGGTCACCATGGTTTCGGCTATTGTACTTTTAATCGGATCCATCTTGATGATGATTAAAACTAACGGTGCCTTAGCAGGAACGGCTATCGGCTCAGTCCTAGCAGGGTTTGTGCTGACTGGCTTTATCATGGCTCGCAGTCAGCCGCTCTTTAAAAAACAACAGGCTAACCTAGCCGAAGTTTCTGGTTATGTTGAAGAAATCTATACTGGCCACAATATTGTGACTAGCTATAATGCCCGCCAAGAAACCAAAGAAGTCTTTGAAAAACTTAATAAGAACCTCTACACTAGCATGTGGAAGTCCCAATTTTTCTCTGGTATTATGATGCCCATGATGCAGTTCATCGGAAACTTTGGTTATGTCATGGTTTGTATTGTTGGGGCCCGCATGGCCATCAATGGCGATATTACTATGGGAACCATTGTTGCCTTCATGACCTATGTTCGCATTTTTACCCAGCCGATTTCTCAAATCGCCCAAGGCATTACCCAACTCCAAGCAGCCAGAGCTGCTATGGGACGGGTCTTTGAATTCCTTGGTGAAGAAGAAATGGAAGTAGAAGATGCTAAATCCAAGCAACTGGACAAGGTTAAGGGAGATGTCGCCTTTGAAGATGTCTTCTTTGGCTATAATCCTGATAAGACAATCATCCATGACTTCTCAGCACAAGCCAAGGCCGGTCAAAAAATTGCGATTGTCGGTCCAACAGGTGCTGGTAAAACGACCATCGTTAATTTACTCATGCGCTTCTATGAAATCAATAAGGGTAAAATTTCTATCGATGGTATTAATATCCATGACATGAAACGCTCGGAAGTCCATGATGCCTTCTCCATGGTCTTGCAAGATACCTGGCTCTTTGAAGGAACTGTCAAAGAAAATCTGATTTTCAACCAAGACCATATCACGGATGAACAGGTGCTGGCAGCGACCAAGGCTGTCGGTGTCCACCACTACATCAAGACCCTGCCTAAGGGCTACGATACTGTTTTGGATGACTCGGTTACCCTATCTGTCGGACAAAAGCAGCTCATGACTATCGCTCGAGCCTTACTCAAGGACTCACCGCTCCTGATTTTAGACGAAGCAACCTCATCGGTTGATACTCGGACAGAGGAGCTGATTCAAAAGGCTATGGATAAACTGATGGAAGGACGGACGTCCTTCGTCATCGCCCACCGCCTGTCCACTATTCGCAATGCCGATTTGATTTTGGTCATGAAAGATGGCAATATCATCGAACAAGGTAACCACAATGAGCTAATGACTCAGAATGGCTTCTATGCGGATCTCTATAATTCACAATTTGTTTCTGCCTAATGCTGGCAGCAAATCCCGAGCCCAAAAGGCCGGGATTTTTTAGGTACGAAATAGCTGATAGCCAAAAAATTAGGAAGTCCTATACAGGATCATTAATTTAAAGATTCAAGGAAAACTGAGATTTTTGCACAGCATTGTAGGCGTGTTCCGTTTTCAATGACCGATCCTTGTAATTTTCAAAGAGGATGCACTGGACAGGCAGCAGAGCAGCGAGAGATGAATAGCAGTTATAAGAAAGGTTAGCAAATTCAGATGCACCTACGAAAGAGGAGATTCTTCCTGTTTTTAAGTGTGTTTTCAAACAATTTCAGAAAATGATTATTTTTTCAAAAAAAGACTTACGAAAACATTTTTATTTTGCTAAGATAAGTAGTGACTCAATGAGTTCAAATAGCTTATATAGCGATAAAAGTATTATTAGTAGTCTGTAAAAATGAGCTTTTTCGAGGAGAAACAGACCCTTCTATGGTTTTGATGTTCTCTCTTTTTGAAAGACTCTTTTTTATTGGCTTGTAAATCGCTTTTACCGATTGAAAGGAGAATTTTTTGAAAGAACATACGCAAATGACTACTGGCAAGGCAGCTGTCCCTGTCAAACATCCTTGGCTAGCTATGGCGGGGTTGCTCATTGGTGCCTTTGTTGGGATGTTGTCCGAAACATCACTCAATATTGCCCTGCCTAAATTAGAAACAGCTCTGGGCGTAGGGACCTCCTCCCTACAATGGCTGGTAACCGGTTATATGCTGGTTATCGGAATTGTCCTGCCCTTGTCTAGTCTGATTTCTAAGTGGTTTACAACCCGCCAAACGGTAATCTTCGCCTTAATCGCTTTTATTGGTGGTTCAATTATTTCAGCCTTGGGAACAGACTTCGGTATGGTACTGGCTGGTCGAATGATTCAGGGTATCGGAACTGGCTTGATTATCCCCTTGCTTTTTACCGTAGCCATGAAAATATTCCCTATGCAAAAATTGGGGGCTGCTATGGGGGTCAATGCCCTAGTTATCATGTTTGCACCAGCAGTGGGCCCTACCTTGACAGGACTGCTCTTGGCCAAACTGTCTTGGCGATATATTTTCTGGGCTTTTGCTCTTATCTTGACCATCGCTTTGATCTTATCTCTTGCTTTTCTGAAGAACATCGCAGAGCTGACCAAACCCAAGGTTGACTTCCTGTCTGTTTTGTCAAGTGTTCTTGGCTTTGGTGCCTTAGTTGTCGGTGTCAGCTTCGCCAGCGAAAACGGCTGGGGGTCTTCGATTGTCCTAGGTTCACTTGTTATTGGTATTCTAATTTTAGCTTTCTATACCTATCGCCAGCTGCAACTGAAACACCCTATCCTCAATTTGAGAATCTTTTCTAAACTGGACTTTAGTACGGCAGCCATTCTGGTAATGTTAGACTTTGCAATTATCCTGTCAGCTATGTATCTCTTCCCGCAATTCATTCAAAATGGGATGAGCCTGCCAGTTGCGATGACCGGGATTATCATGTTACCCGGCGGCATTGTCAATGCTATAGTTTCAGCAGTATCTGGCCGTCTTTATGATACTCTAGGGGCACCAATTCTTGCTAGACTGGGATTTGCTATTGCGGTAATCGGGGCTATCATGCTGCTTTTGGTAAAACCGAGCTCATCTGTCGCCTACATTATTACAGCTCACATCGTCTTAATGATTGGTTGTCCTTTGGCTATGTCACCTGCCCAAACCCATGCTCTCAATAGTTTAAGGGGGGCAGAATCTGCTGATGGTTCAACCATCATGAACACCATGCAACAAATCATTGGTGCTATTGCCACAGCGTTGGCAACCAGTTTCTTGGTCCTCGGTCAAAAGCATTACCAAGGTGAAAGCAAGGCTCTTGCCTTTACCAATGGTGTTCACTATGGATTTTATTTCACCTTAGGTTTGGCAGCAATCGCCTTTTTGCTCAGCTTGACCTTGAGAAGACACAAGAATAGACTAAGAAAGTGATTCTCGAAAGATCAGCTTAAACTTGTATCGAAATAGCAAACAGTTGGGAATAATCTCAGCTGTTTTACTTTATCTATATCAAATTTTTAACCATTTTAGCAATTTATGGTATCCTAGGAGAAATTCTAAATCACAGCTGTGATTTAGAATAGGCTCTATTTAGACATTGTCACCTATTTTGAAACCTGCTGAAGATTGTGGCGGATGGTCTATAAGTCTCGCTGATTTCTGCTCTTTTTAGCAAATTAAGGGGTAAAAAGTGGCTAATCCGCATCGGTCAGCTCTTATCATCTAATAACTGTTTTAGCTTCGGCGGCTAATTAATATAGGGGTTGGTTAGGCTAAACAGCCAAAGGCTGAGCGTATATATATAGCAAATAGTTGCAGGCTTGTCTCGGGTATGTTAGACTAATATAGTAAAAGATTTTTACTATATTAAATCTAGGAGAGGAGATAGGAATCATGAAACTCACTAAAGCTCAGTCTTATGCACGACTGCGAGATGAACAGTTTTCCTTGTTTGAAGATTATGCCAGAAAACATGGCATGAACAGCAAATCTCTTTTAGTCTTGATGTGGGTCTATCATTTTCCCTCAGGCATGACACAAAGACAGCTAGCTGAGAGGACCTTTTCGACCAAACAGGTCATGCAGGCTATTATCAAAAATTATTTAAAAAAGGGCTGGGTTTACTTGGAAGCCAGCCAGTTAGACAGGCGCCAAAAAATTGTGAAATTGACAGAAAACGGAAATGAGCAGGTTAAAGAACTGATCGGCCCACTGCAGCGTTATGAAGCCGAAGCTATGGCCAGTTTATCTGAGGAGCAGCAGGAGCAGCTTTTAGCGGCGACTCAGGCCTATTCACAAAAGTTTAAAGAGCTGATAGAAAATACGGGAGACGACCTATGATTAATAAAATCATTCACTATTTTTCAGCTAACGGCTCTACCTACTGGAGCTATGTTTGGCAACATATCAGCCTTAGCTTAGCTGCCTTACTGGTTTCTTTAGTACTCGGACTTTCTCTGGGTGACTGGGCTTACAGAAGTCCGCGCCTCAGGCAGTGGATAACAGGAACCAGTCAGGCCCTGAGGGTCATTCCCAGTCTCGGCGTTCTCTTCATTCTTATCCCTTTCATTGGTGTTGGGGTCCTGCCGGCTCTGATTGCTCTGATTTTTCTTGGTTTGCCGCCTATCCTTGTTAATACAGTAGTGGGATTTGAACAGGTGCCGGATGCTCTGTTGGAAACAGGGCGAGGGTTAGGGATGACCCAGCGCCAGCTGATGGTCAAGGTCAGTTTTCCTTTGGCTTTGCCCTATATTTTAAATGGCATCAAGCTATCTTTGGTTGAAATTATTGCCAGTGCCACATTAGCAACTTATATTGGTGCAGGGGGGCTGGGCAATCTCATCTTCACAGGTTTGCAGCTTTTTAGGTATGATTTGCTGATTATCGGCGGTGGATCGGTAGCTCTCTTATCCTTTCTTAGTATGCTGATTTTAGATTTAGGAATTAAATGGAGTAGTGTCAAATGAACAAAAAATTATTATTAGGTCTTATTTTAGCTATCTTGTTGATTGCTGTAGGGGGATTCTTCTTCTTGGGCAAACAAACAACTGATAAGGCAGGAAACAAGGGAACTATCCGCCTTGGTTCCAAAGATTTCACAGAAAATCTAGTTGTTGCCGAAGTCTATTCTCTAGCCTTGGAAGACCATGGTTACAAGGTTGAACGCAAAGCCAATATCGGAAGCTCGCTCATTCATAATTCTCTGAAAAATGATGAGATTGATGTTTACCCAGAATATACCGGAACAGGTCTCTTATCGGTTCTCGGAGAGGACATGCAGACCGATCCTAAAGCGGTCTATAAGACAGTTAAAACGGATTACGAGAAAAAGTTTAACCTAACGTGGTTGGACTATGCACAGGCTAATGACAGCCAAGGTTTAGTAATTCGGACGGAGGTTGCCAAAAAATTGGGAATCAAGACAATTTCCGATTTGCAAAAACATGCGCAAGAATTACGCTTTGCTTCCCAAGGGGAATTTGATCAGCGAGATGATGGGTTGCCAGGCCTTAAAAAGACTTACGGAGATTTTGCATGGAAGTCCTCGAAAGTTTATGACAACAGCCTGAAATATAACATTCTCGACAATAACAAAGCCGATGTAACACCTGCTTATACCACAGAAGGTCAATTAGTCAACACAGACAAGTATACCCTGCTAAAGGATGATAAAAACTTTTGGCCGCCGTATAATTTAGCCCCTGTTATCCGCGATAAAACGCTTAAAAAATATCCGGAAGTGAAGGGAATCCTGAATAAGGTGACTAAAACCTTATCAACCAAGACAGTCACCAAGCTCAATGCTCAAGTTGATGTAGATGGCAAGGACTACAAAGAGGTGGCTAAGGATTATTATAACAGTATAAAATAACGACTATAGATAGAGTCGCAAATTAGAAAAAGGAGAGAGCATGACCGCAATTATTAACTTTGATCATGTCAGTAAACTCTATAATGGCAAAGCTGTTGTTGATGATGTTAGCTTTACCATTGAAAAGGGAGAGTTCATCACCATTTTGGGGAGTTCTGGTTCTGGTAAAACCACAACCTTGAAAATGATCAACCGTCTCATCGAGCCCAGCAAAGGAAAGATTGAATTTAATGGGCAGGATTTGCTGGCGCTTGACCCCATAGCCCATCGGCGACATATAGGGTACGTGGTGCAACAGATTGGTCTTTTTCCGCACATGACAGTAGCTGACAACATTGCCACCGTTCCCAAATTATTAAAATGGGATAAGGAACGTATTTATCAAGAGACCAATAGGCTCTTAGAATTGGTACAGCTGCCGGCTCAAGAGTATGCTGAACGCTATCCGCACGAGCTCTCAGGCGGCCAGCAGCAGCGCGTCGGTGTGGCTCGCGCTCTGGCCTGCGACCCCAATGTCATTCTTTTTGATGAGCCCTTTGGTGCCATTGATGCGATTACACGAACTGATTTACAGGATCAGCTGCTGAGTATCCATCAGCAACTAGCCAATAAAACTTTTATTTTTATCACCCACGATATTACAGAGGCTTTTAAATTAGGAAATCGCATCCTTATAATGGACCAAGGGCGGGTTTGCCAGTTTGATCAACCTCAGACGATTATTAAAAATCCGCAGAACGATTTTGTCAGCAAACTCATTGAAACTGCCCGTGCACAGGAATCTTTGTGGAGTCTTGCCCATGATTGACTATTTTAAAACGGCATCCGACCAGCTGGTGTCGGCAACAATTGAACATATTATCCTTGCAGGAACAGCCCTGCTGATCGCCTTGCTGGTTGCCAGTGCTATCACGTTCGTTTTACTCTTTGTACCCAAGCTGCGTCAGCCCTCTGTGTACACACTATCGCTTTTATATGCTGTTCCCAGCTTCGCCCTTTTTGCACTCCTGATTCCTTGGACGGGCCTAGGGACAACAACCGCAATTATTACCCTCGTTGTTTACGCACAGTATACGATGGTCAGAACCTTTCTCGAAGGGTTGCTTCAGGTGGATCAAAATGTAATGGAAGCAGCTGTAGGTATGGGAATGACCCCGCTACAGATTTTATATAAAATCCAGCTGCCTCTAGCGGCCCCAGCTATTATAGCTGGTATCCGTTTAGCGGCAACCGCAATCATAGCCATCGCCACCATTGCTTCGACAGTCAATGCCGGCGGGCTTGGCACTATTCTTTTTGATGGCCTGCGTACAATGAGTTTTCCTAAAATGGCTTGGGGTATTCTGCTAACAGTGACCCTCAGCCTGATCGCTAACGTTATCCTCTATCTCGTTGAAGAGATTTTAAAAGAAAATCAGACAGCTGCCTGATGGTAGCTGCTTTTTTCTATCCAGCAGGTAATCATGTTCAAAACCGTATAAAACAAAAACTGGGCAGCTGTTTGGTTTGGGTTGCTATTTAGAGTGATGAGCGTTAAAAGCATAATCAGTCTAACCGCTATATGTCGAATAGCACGTACGGCGGTGAGAGAGTCGGGGACTCAATCAGTAGGGAGTGCGGAGGTGGGACAACGAAGTCAATTTATATAAAAAATCGACTTCTGTCCCACTCTCAAAACAGACAGTTGCCGCTGTGGTAAAAAACGATTGCCCCTATTTAAGTCAATCATCGAGGGGATTTTCAAGACCCTAGGCTTGAAAATGAGCAATGGAACTCCGTTAGGAGGTCGCTTGCGTCCCTACCACATCAGGCTAACTGTCAAAAAATGTGAATACAAGTTTTTCAACAGTTCGGTGGACTGTTGAAGGGATCCACTTAAAAACTAAGAAGCTCCAGTTACAGAAAAAGCCAATCAGCAGTGGTTAATTGGTGCTAAAGCACCTAATGAACTGTGCAGAGGTAAGACTTCTTGGCATAGCTAACAAGTCTTACTGCCAACCACTGCGTTAATCCGATAAATCTAGAACAATGTTAACGAGTCTGGACTTTTTTGTCTCAGACCCTACTCGAATGTCGGGAATTATACACGTGATTGTGCTATAATAAACCCATTATTGCTTTAGAGGAAGATTTTATGACAGGTATCTATGGCGACTATGCAGATTATCTGCCGCAGATTTTGAAAACATTAACCGATGCTATCAAGACAGCTAGCCAAGAGCAAAAGGCAGCAACTGGTTTTAAGCTCTACGAACATTTACTGGCTCGCATCAAATCAGAAGACAGTATGATTGAAAAATGCGGCCGCAAGAACCTGCCAGCAACTCCGAGGTCAGCCCTCAAGGAAATCCGCGATAGTATTGGTATTCGTGTCGTCTGCGGCTTCGTTGATGATATCTACAAAACCGTTGACATCCTTAAGAATATGTCCGGGGTTGAGGTCGTATCTGAAAAAGACTATATCGCCCAGGCCAAGCCCAACGGCTATCGGTCCTACCACCTTATCTTGCAGTTAGAGACAGATTTCCCTGATATTGATGGCAATGCCAGAGGCAGATATTTTGCCGAGGTCCAGCTCCGCACTATCGCTCAGGATTCGTGGGCCAGTCTGGAACATCAGATGAAGTACAAACATGATATCAAGAATCCTGAATTGATTACCCGTGAACTCAAGCGCTGTGCGGATGAGTTAGCGTCTTGTGATCTGAGTATGCAGACTATTCGCGATTTAATTGAGGAAGGCGGTGACTAAATGACTTTACGTATTTTATTGGCAGAAGATGAGGAACAACTAGCCCGTGTTTATCAGGCAGCCTTGGAGCATCAAGGTTATCAAGTTGATCACGCCCCAAATGGGCAAGAGGCTGTTGATTTAAGCCGTGAAAATCCTTATGATGTTATCATTCTCGACATTATGATGCCGATTAAAACAGGGCTGGAAGCATTAAGTGAGATTCGTGCCTTGGGGGATCGCACCCATATCATCATGCTGACGGCTATGTCTGAAATCAATGACCGAGTAACTGGCTTGGATGCCGGAGCAGACGAGTATCTGACCAAACCCATCTCCTTAAAAGAACTTTTGGCCCGTCTGCGCTCAATGGAGCGCAGACTTGACGGCAGTTTTACGACCAAGATTTTAAAATACGGCTCTGTCACACTTAATGTCGCTGAACAGGAAATGACAGCCGAAAATACCATCCGTCTGGCCGGTAAAGAAAACAAACTGATGGAATTCTTTATGCTCAATCCTGCTAAAATGCTGTCTACCTCAGAAATTTTTCAGCAAGTCTGGAGCAAGGATGAGGACGGAGTCACTGAGGATTACGTTTACGTTTATGTTTCCTACCTGCGCCAAAAGCTCAAGTCCATCCAAGCTGATTTGGAAATTGTTGGTGAGAAAGGCGGGAGTTTCGAATTAATAGAAGCAGGTGACCGTCATGTTTAGGCACTTACGGATTCGCATTATTATGATTGCCGCCGCAGCACTCTTGGCTGCTCTTTTTCTCTTTGCCAGTGTCCTTAATTCCGCTTATTATCTCACGACAAATCGACAAATTGACAGTGCGCTTCAGCTTTTATCGACC
Organism: Streptococcus criceti HS-6; assembly: GCF_000187975.2. Taxonomy (NCBI): domain Bacteria; kingdom Bacillati; phylum Bacillota; class Bacilli; order Lactobacillales; family Streptococcaceae; genus Streptococcus; species Streptococcus criceti. Next base: position 1,655,630 of record NZ_AEUV02000002.1, on the reverse strand, counting down.
AATAAGGGGGAATTAGCCTATAATAGCCAAACGTCAGAGCGTCTGGGTATTACGTCGCCGGATGCCCTTTATAAATATCGTTATTTCAGTCTCATCTTGAATAAAAATAACCAGCTGGTTTCTGCCTCTATAGAAAATATCCGCTCTGTTAAGGATGGCGATATTGATAATATTATGCAGAAACTTTTGCGTTCCGATGAACCGGATGGAAAATTTACCCTGAGAGGAATTACCTTTTCTTATCGGAAAACCCTTTTAGATAATCATCGAACACTCATCGTTGTCCTAGACAGCAGTGAGTTTTATGAGTCCAGCAACCGTCTCAGTCGTCTGACTTATGTCATGTCTGTCATCAGTTTTGTTGTCTTTCTCGTGATTTTTACGATTTTCTCCGGCCGCATTATCCGTCCTTTTGTCAGAAATATGGACAAGCAAAGGCGTTTTATCACTAATGCCGGTCATGAACTGAAGACCCCTTTAGCCATCATTCAGGCCAATACAGAGCTCCAAGAATTAATGACTGGGGAGACGGATTGGTCAACCTCCACCAAGGATCAGGTAACCCGCCTGACCAATCTGATCAATGCCATGGTGGCTCTGGCACGTTTGGAAGAACAGCCCGATTTGGTTTTAACGGATGTCAATCTATCAGAAGTGACACAAGATGCTGCCGAAGACTTTAAAGGGCCTGTTGTCCGCGATGGTAAGAGCTTTGTCATGGAAATTGCTCCAGATATTCACATTCAGGCCGAAGAAAAATCAGTCTTTGAACTGGTAACTATCCTAGTCGATAACGCTAATAAATACTGTGATCCAGACGGCCAAGTCAGCGTTCATCTCAGTCAAGTCGGCCGCACTCGAAAACGGGCCCGTCTGCAAATTTCCAATACCTATAAAGAAGGCAGGGGTATTGATTACAGTAAGTTTTTCGAGCGTTTTTACCGAGAGGAAGAATCCCACAACAACAAGAAGAAGTCTGGTTTTGGTATTGGGCTTTCTATGGCTCAAAGCGTTGCGAAACTCTTTCGAGGCCGTATTTTTGCTACTTACAAGGAAGATACAATCACCTTCACGGTTGTTTTTCCAAAGTCATAAAAAAGCTAGAGCTGAAAAATGTCTAGCTTTTTTTAATCTGGCTATGCTATAATGATCAAGACTAGTTTAAGCGAGGTAAGCCATGACTAAAGAAGATTGGATAACATTATTTAAAGAAGTTAATGGACGGGATCCAGAAGCGCAGGAAATTGAAGCGGCTATCAGAAATGGGGTTATCGACCAAGTCCCAGAAGAAGCTAAACCCGCCCGCAAATCAACCCCACAGCTCCCGAAAACTCACAGCTTTCAAAAGGAAACTGAAGTTGGACAGCGTTCAGTCCCTCAGCCCTCAGCAACTCCAGTTAATTCAGTGGCTGAGGAAAAATCAGTAGACGCAGCTCAGGAGCAGCAGAACCTGAACTTGATACAGAGAAGTTCGGACAAGCCTCAGCAGGCCCAGCCGTGCTTTGCCAAACAGAAGGTTCTGAAGGTCAGCTTAATCAGTTTAGCCTGCCTGTTTCTTGCGCTAATCTTGGCCGCAGCCAGCTATGGCACTTGGCGCTACCAATCTGGCAATATCTCCGGTACTTGGAAGTTGGAGAAAAAGATTGTCTATAGCTCTGGTGATAAGATTAAACTGGTTCAAGGCAATGCTAACTCTACCACTCAGACCAATGTTGCTTATAAGGAATATCTGACAGTCGATAGAGCAAGGAATCTCTATACTTTTGCCTATCTCCAAGATAAGCAGGATAAGGATTCCGTCGGCCTTCCTATCACTAATTACTTCCAAAACTCTCTCAAAGCAAATTATTGGAAGAAAACAATTAGGACGACCTACTCTAAAAAGGAGGCCAAGAAGATGGTTGTCAAATCCTACAATCGGTTCTTCAGTCGCATCGGTGTTAAAGAAACGCTCAAGATAAGGGATCTTAGCTACTTTGATACTGACCGAGATTTGCAAGAGAGATTTGCTTATACCTACAGCTATCAGGTGAAAGGAGATACCTTGACCTTGGTAGCTCGAGACAAAAAGGGCAAAAAAGTAGAAACGCTAACCTATAGAAAATTGTCTAAAAAAGGGACTGAGGATTTTCAAAAGCAACTCAAGTCGGTTAGGCTCAAATTTGAAAAAAACATGAAGAAACAATATAACTAGAAATAAAGCGAGGCGAATCATGACAAAAGAAGAATGGATTGAATTTTATAAGTCTGTCAATGGCAGAGAACCAAGTCAGACAGAAATCGATGCGGCTCAGGCCTCTGGCGTCTTTAGACCTGAAGGAGAAGACCAGCAAACAAGCCCCAATCAATCAGCCCAAGCGAACCAGACGGAAACTGTCCAAGCCGGCTCAGGGTCAGAGAATATAGCTCACCCCCAAGCCCAAGCATCTGCCCCTACCAGTAGTCAAGCCTTTACGGGGCAGATGCAGACGGGTGTCCCCAGCATGCAGACTCCAGTTAATCAGCTCCCCAAGAAAAAGATAAATTTAGTTTGGAAAATTCTGGCTCTAGTTGTTATCGCAGTCTTGATCCTCGGTGCAGGTGGCGGCGGCTTTGCCTGGTGGCACTATAAATCTGGTGACATTCGAGGAACTTGGGAGATGACCGACTCTCTCTACTACAATAAAAAGAAGAAAAAGTGGGAAAGTCGCCTTAAGGACTACACTAGACTTAACGAAGTTTATACTGAAGTCATGACCATTGATAAAGACAATCAGGTTAAAAATATTTCCTTTACAGTTATGACCAGCGAATACGACTATACCTTTGTTCCTTATTCTAATAAATACAGGAGTTTCCGCCGTGTCGATCAATGGAATCGGAAAATTGAAACCAGTATGTCCAGAGCCGACTATAAAAAGATGGTCAGCAAGGCTTCTTATAAAGAGTTATCCTATACACCAAAATCGGATATCGAAAATTTGATCAAGAGCGATGTTGATAGTGTCTATGATTATCAAGAGTCCTATCAAATTAAAGAAAATAGATTAACAATTAGCCGTAAGGATAAAAAAGGCAAGGTTGTATCTAAGATAACCTATAAGAAGCTTTCGAAATCACAAGCGAATCAACGAAAAGAAGACTTTAAAAAGGCCGAATACGATTCAGAGCATGGCCACTAAAAAATAGAAAGCCAGAGCAAAAGGGTCTGGCTTTTAATGTCTTTTATGGTATAACACTTAAGGATTATTTAAGCGACAAAGAAAAGGTGGAGTGAATATTTTGACTTATTAAGGGGCGATAGCCGAGCCGACTGGAAATCAATTAGGCTAGAGAAGCCGATGAGATGATGATTATCATAAGGAAACCTATTCTCAAAAAATAGAAATTCAAAAAAGCTAGTGATATCGAGTGATAAAGCTGGAACATTCGTCATCCGCATCGCTGACTTCTGACTAGTTGACAGCATTTTTTCAGCGAAAGTAAGTATAGTCGCAAAGTCCATTACTGAGTATCATCTAAAAACTAAGGGGGTGTAGATGGACAGGTAAAAAAGAGGGCTTGCCAATCTAAACTATTAAGATAATTATAAATATGAATTAGAGGTAAAAGATGACAAAAAACGAATGGTTAGAATATTTCCAATTAGTAAACGGGCGTGATGCCAGTCCTGAAGAGATAAAAATGGCATTACTTAACAGAGAATTTCAGACAGAGGAAGTTACAGAAGCCCCTCAAGACCAAGTCAGCCAAAAAACAGAGTCGGAAAGGATTCCTGACTTAGCTCAAGAAAGTCAATTAACTCAAGCGGAGGTCTCAGAGCCGGTATCGCCCGATTCAGTATCGGCTCACAATATCAAGCAACCCCAAGGAGTACCTACCCCCGTTCCAAATGTAGCAAAAACCAGCGCAGTGACTAGTCCACTAGGATCAGCAAACCAAAGCACCCAAAATCCATTTTCCCCTCAATCTGGTTCAGCTGGTCAAGTACCTCTAACTGGGCAGATTCAGAATCCTCAATATTTTGGGCAAATGATCCCGGCCAAGAAGACCAATAAAAAGTTAAAATGGATTTTGATCTCTTTAGCATCCTTGGTTGGAGCAATTCTGCTAATCGGCGGCAGCTATTCTACCTGGCGCTATACATCAGGTAATATTGAGGGGACTTGGGAAATGATAGATTACAAGGCCTTCAATGAGGATAAGAAACGCTGGTCGACTTCCAAGGATGACGACGCACCAAAGGATTTGCATTCCTATATGAAAGTCAACAAGGACAAATCTGTTCAATATTTCGCTTATTATACAGCTACAGATTATGTCTATAATTATTTTGATGATTCCTCTAAAAACTACTTGGATGCAGAAGATTATTCAGCTGTGACTGCTGAAAGCTACCTAGGGTCTTTTGACAAAGTCGATCAATGGAATAAAAAAATCAAACCTTCCATGTCCAAGTCAAACTATGAAGATAACTTAAAAGATATTTATAAGGATAAACTGGGCTTAGATAAATCAGATGCTGAATATCAGGCTGAAGAAGACGCTAAGGATTATGGCAAGTTGATGGGGGATAAACCTAAATATGACTTCACCTATAAGATCGATGGCGATCGGCTGACAGTTAAACGTATCAAGATCAGCACTGGCAAAGTCGTTTATACAGCTCATTACAAGCGCTTGTCCAAGGAAAAAGCAAACTCCGTCCAAGACGACATGAAGGATATAAAATCTGACTTTAAGAAGCGCATAGATGATTATGATGACTATGACGACAGCTATGATGACTACTAAGAATACTAAATTCAAAGCATATAAAAACTAGGAAAAAGTTCCTAGTTTTTTCAAATTTTATGAGTTGTTTGCTTAACCAAAGAAAACACTTGCAGCAATCGTTAATATTGCCAGACCTCCTTGAGTCAAGAGAATCTTAGGATTAGAAGTTGCAGCGCCATAGGCGGCGACAGCTACAATATAAACCATAATCGGTAAAATCATGCTGGGATTGTAGACCAGAGCATAGAGAATACCGACCCCGATCAGCCCATTATAGATCCCCTGATTTTTAAAGAGGGTATTGAGATTTTTAGTCTTGAGCTCCTCTTGAGACATACCGAAAACCCGCGCAGTGGAAGCAGAAGCGGTGGCAAAGGTTTCCAGATACATGATATAGAAAAATTCTAGGGCAACTAGAATGGACAAAGCAGTAGTATAAATTGACAATTAAAATTCCTCACTTCTTAATAATTCCTATCCATTATAGGTTGCTCCCCACCTATTTGCAAGGGATATGACTTGTACAGTGCTCGCTCTTTTTGGTTTAACGTTTTACGTAGAATATCAAGGAATTGTGAAAGCACCAGTCCTTTACCAATCTGCGGCATCAATTCCGACTACGACTGGCAGAGTGGCTACTTGGCTGGATTTTCTCATTTAGTTTCATTTGAAAGAATTTTTGCGCTAAAGTTGATCGTGTATTTCTTCTTTGACGAAACGATTGTTTTCCTCTAACATCAGGCATTTTGGGGTTCACAAACTGTTTAAAAAGCTTTATACTAGCTTTGTCAGATAAACTAATAAAAAGAAAAGGAGTTGATCTTATGACAACACAAGCATTTGAACAATTTGACGTAATGGACACTCAGGCTCTGGCTGCTGTAGGAGGCGGTGATAGTATTCTTCATGATTGTCTATTTTTTATTGATTATTTAATGGGAAATGCAGGTTGCGTTGAAGATTATAATGGTCAAGGTGACTCTCTGTGCTGGACTGGCCCTGACGCCATCTCAAGATACTACTCGTAATCCCTGATAAATCCATTGTGCTAAAGAATTTATCGGCTGATTTAAGTCTGATAATTACATTGAAAAAGCGTTCGGAACTTCTTGTTCATTCCAAACGCTTTTTATAGCAAAAAGGCTAATACAGCTGTAAAACTTGATTTTTATAATCTAAGTTAATCTATTAAAAATTTTAAACTAGTATGTGTAAAAGCTTTCCTATTTGACAAAACGATTGTTTTCCCCTAACATCAGGCGTTTGGGGGTTCACAAACAATTTTATACTGGCTTTGTCAGATAAAAAGTATGACAGAATAAGAAGAAAAGGAGTTAATCCTATGACTACAAAAACTTTAGAACAATTTGACGTGATGGATGAACAAGCACTGGCTGCTGTAGAAGGCGGGGGTTATTGGGACGACTATCCCCTTGTAGGTGCTGCTGCTGGCGTTTTGTTTGGTACTGGTGGGTATCTCTTGCAAAATTATGCAGATACTGATGTTGCCCCCGGTGTTAATTTCTGGTAGTAAGGTCCTATCGCACTGGTACTAAAAGGATTAATCGGCTGATTTAAGCTAAACTTTTACATTTATATTGAAAAAGCGTTTGGAACAAGATTTCCAAGCGCTTTTTGGTTTTCATGTTTGGTAATCAATAAGCCCACTGACCTTATTTCTTCTTCATCTCACCATGCGGGAAGTAACTGCCTTCTGGCAGGTCTCTGATGATGACATGGATGTTTTCTTTGGGCGCATTGGCAATACGGGAGACAACTTCAGTCACTTCGCGGGCTAATTCGATCTTTTGGTCTTGCGTACGACCTTCAAAAAGGTCAATTTTTACAAATGGCATAGAGATTCCTCCTAAATTTTTAATGAACATCACCATTCTAACATGAATCAGTCAATAGCGCTTGAGAAAAAAGTGAATAAACCGCTGTCGGTTAATCAATTTTCGGGAGGATAGGAGATTCGTCATCAAGTTCCCTAAAGTCCTTAGCACTGCTTAAGGGCTAAGCAAACATGGCATTCGGCTAGTCAATTTTACTAAGCAAAATAGGAGTAGTGGGAGGGGTAAGGAGTGAGCTCAACCCAAAAATTGAAAATTTTGGTTCTCACCACTTCTTAATTTCCAGACCGTTTCACTCCCAACAAGTCTCTAGCGTCTTAAGAAAGGCCTGAAAATATTACGTTTTAAAAGTAAGGGCTCTAAAAGTTAGCAGGAATTTTTAGACTTCCTCCCCTGCCAGTGAAGGGTAATTTATGGTAAAATAGAACCATTAATGTTTTAGACAGGATGGATATTTTGGCACAGTTATATTATCGCTATGGGACTATGAATTCGGGTAAATCTATTGAGATTTTGAAGGTGGCCTACAACTATGAGGAACAAGGCAAGCCAGTTGTTCTCTTGACCTCGGCCCTGGATACACGTGATGGCATTGGCTGGGTTTCCAGTCGAATCGGTCTCAAGCGTCAGGCTAAGCCAATTTCGGGCGATACAGACATCTTTGGTTATATCGAAAGTTTACCTGAGAAGCCTTACTGTGTCTTAGTTGATGAATGTCAATTTCTGACCAAGGGAAATGTTTTTGACTTGGCCCGAGTCGTGGACGAACTGGATGTTCCTGTCATGGCCTTTGGGCTGAAAAACGATTTCCGCAACCATCTTTTTGAAGGGTCGAGGGAACTCTTGCTCTTGGCAGATAAAATCGAAGAAATCAAAACCATCTGTCAATACTGCAGCAAAAAGGCCACCATGGTCCTGCGGATGAAGGGTGGCCAGCCGGTCTATGAAGGCCAACAGGTGCAAATCGGCGGCAATGAAACCTATGTCTCGGTTTGCCGCAAGCACTATTACCATCCCCAACTAGAAAGTGAGAAAAAATAAGGTTAATGAATATCTACGAACAACTGCAGGCGGTGGAAGACCGCTATGAAGAATTGGGTGAGCTGCTCAGTGACCCTGATGTCGTTTCTGACACCAAGCGCTTTATGGAGTTGTCGCGCGAAGAAGCTAGTACGCGTGAAACCGTGACCGTCTATCGAGAATACAAACAAGTTTTACAAACTATCGACGATGCCGAAGAGATGATTAAAGATGCTGGCGGTGATCCTGAGCTTGAAGAAATGGCCAAAGAAGAGCTCAAAGACGCCAAAGCTGCCAAAGAAGATTATGAAGAACGCTTAAAAATTCTTTTGCTGCCTAAAGATCCTAATGATGATAAGAATATTATCTTGGAAATCCGTGGAGCCGCCGGCGGAGATGAAGCCGCCTTATTCGCAGGTGACCTGCTCAATATGTACCAGAAGTACGCCGAAAGTCAGGGCTGGCGTTTTGAGATCATGGAAGCCTCGTACAATGGTGTTGGCGGCATCAAAGAAGTCGTGGCCATGGTGTCAGGCCAATCGGTCTATTCCAAACTCAAATATGAATCCGGTGCCCACCGTGTGCAGCGTGTCCCAGTGACTGAGAGTCAAGGCCGCGTCCATACGTCAACAGCAACCGTTTTGGTTATGCCAGAAGTGGAAGAAGTAGAATACGATATTGATCCTAAAGACCTGCGGGTAGACATCTATCACGCTTCCGGTGCTGGCGGACAAAATGTCAATAAGGTGGCGACAGCAGTTCGCATGGTTCACATCCCTACAGGTATCAAGGTGGAGATGCAAGAAGAGCGAACCCAGCAGAAGAACCGCGATAAGGCTATGAAAATTATCCGTGCTCGGGTGGCTGATCACTTTGCCCAGATTGCTCAGGATGAGCAGGATGCCGAACGCAAGTCTACCATCGGTACGGGCGACCGATCTGAACGAATTCGCACCTATAATTTCCCGCAAAATCGTGTGACGGATCACCGAATCGGCCTCACTCTGCAAAAGCTGGACTCTATTCTCTCCGGTAAGATGGATGAAGTCATTGATGCTTTGGTTCTTTATGACCAAACCAAGAAACTGGAAGAATTAACCCAATGACCTACGCCCAATTATTTTTGCAGTATGAGCTCGAACTGGAAAAAGCCCATGAAGAACCTGAGAGCTTAACCTTTACGTTTAGAAATCTCAAAGGGCTTAATATGACTGAGTTTGTCCTGCTCTTGAGACAGGAAATCACCGCTCAGGATCAAGAACTTCTTGCTCAGATTGCTAAGCGCCTTTTGGCTCACGAACCGGCTCAATATATCATTGGCTGTGAAACTTTTCATGACTTATGCTTCAAGGTGGATAAGCGGGTGCTGATCCCTCGCCCTGAAACAGCTGAATTGGTTGATTTGATTTTAGAGGAGAATGCAGACAGTGAGCTGAGCTTGCTTGATCTGGGCACTGGAAGCGGTGCTATTGCTGTATCGCTAGCACACAGTCGGCCAGCTTGGCAGGTGATGGCGTCTGATATCTCTCAGGATGCTTTGGACTTGGCTGGTGAGAATGCCCTAGCTAACAAGGTGCAGGTAGATTTTCTTCAATCGGATGTCTTTAGTCGGATTGAAGAAAGCTTTGCTATCATCGTCAGCAACCCGCCTTACATTTCCCGAGCAGATAAAGAGGAGGTTGGTCTCAATGTTTTGACCTCCGAGCCTCATTTGGCCCTTTTTGCCAAGGAGCAAGGGCTGGCTGTCTACCGCAGAATTGCTGAAGGAGCAGAGTCCTATCTCAAATCTAATGGCAAGATTTATCTGGAAATTGGTTATAAACAGGGGCTGGCAGTCTCACAGATGTTTCAAGCTGCCTTTCCAGATAAGCGGGTAAGAGTTTTGCCCGACCAATTTGGTCAGGATAGAATGGTGGTGGTTGATGATGGTTGATAAAGCAGCCGTTGCTAAAATTTTAGCTGCAGGAGGAGCAGTTGTCCTCCCGACTGAAACCGTTTATGGCCTTTTTGCCAAGGCCTTGAACCAGCAAGCCGTTGAGCGTGTCTATGACCTGAAGCAACGTCCACTCGATAAGGCCATGAACCTCAACGTAGCCAGCTTGGAAGATATTTTGGCCTACAGCAAGGATCAGCCAGTCTATCTAGCTAAGCTCTATCAAGCTTTCCTACCAGGTCCGCTAACCATTATCCTCAAGGCTAATGACAAGGTCCCAAGCTGGGTTAATTCTGGTCTGTCAACGGTTGGCTTTCGCCTTCCTGATCACCCCCTAACTCGGGAACTCATTAGGGAATACGGCCCCTTAATCGGTCCGTCGGCCAACTTATCCGGTCGAGCGTCTGGCACAAACTTCAAAGACATTATCGAGCAGTTGGGCAATCAGGTGATAGGAGTAGCAGATGATCCAGCCATTCAAGGTTTGGATTCGACTATCCTAGACTTATCTGGAGATAGGGCCATTATTCTTCGCCAAGGTACCATCAGCAAAGAGGCCTTGCTGGAGGCAGTGCCCGAATTAAATTTCTAAAGGAGAAATGACTGATGTTGAGAGCTTTGGTTTTATCGGACACTGCCGCTGTTCAGTCCATCAACCATTATTCGCTCGGTTATACCCTAGCTCAGGAAAAGGCTGAGCAGCAGCTAGAAAAGCTTCTAAAGGATTCTCATCATTTTCTTTTAGGATTTGAAGATGAGGTTAGCCAAGAATTGGTTGCCTATGTCCATGCTGAGTTTTATGACACATTTTATTCAGAAACTGGCTTCAATGTTCTTGGTTTAGCTGTTTTACCGGCCTATCAAAATCAAGGCATTGGTAAAAAACTATGCAGGGGCTAGAAACAGAGGCTAGGAAACGACAGTATGCTCAATTCAAGCGCCAATCGAAAAGAAGCTCATGCTTTTTATTGCACTATAGGATAGTTTTGGCCAACTATTATCAGGCTTACTTTTAATGAAAATGGCCAACCCATTTAACGCAGTGGTTGGCTGGCTGTTCTTATCTCTTGCTAGGCAGTGATAGCGACCAGCCTAGCCAACTGTGCGGGGGTGGGAAGACGAAGTCAAAATTCTATGATTTGTGATTTCTTTCCCACTCCCAAAAGCGATTTATTAAATCTATGAGGTAATTTTATGATTTTTGACAAAGATGATTACAAGGCCTATGACCCAGAGCTCTGGCAGGCCATTCAAGCAGAAGAAGTGCGACAGCAAAACAACATCGAGTTGATTGCATCTGAAAATGTGGTTTCAAAGGCTGTTATGGCTGCCCAAGGTTCCGTTTTAACCAATAAGTACGCTGAAGGCTACCCCGGCAAGCGTTACTACGGCGGAACTGACTGTGTTGATGTGGCTGAAAATCTCGCTATTGAGCGGGCCAAGGAGCTCTTTGGTGCCAAGTTCGCTAATGTCCAGCCCCACTCAGGCAGTCAAGCTAATGCTGCAGCCTATATGGCCTTGATCCAACCCGGAGATACCGTCATGGGAATGGATTTGTCGGCCGGCGGTCACCTGACTCATGGCTCGCCCGTCAGCTTTTCAGGTAAAACCTACAATTTTGTCCCTTATAATGTTAATAAGGAGACAGAAGTTTTGGATTATGATGAAATCCAGCGGCTGGCTGTCCAACATCAGTCTAAGCTAATTGTAGCGGGGGCTTCAGCCTATTCACGGATTATTGATTTTGCCAAATTCCGCGCTATTGCTGACAGTGTTGGTGCCTATCTCATGGTCGATATGGCGCATATTGCCGGTTTGGTTGCGTCTGGCCATCATCCTAGCCCAGTTCCTTATGCCCATATCACCACAACAACGACTCATAAGACCTTGCGCGGACCGCGCGGCGGCTTGATTTTGACCAATGATGAAAATTTGGCTAAGAAAATCAATTCCGCTGTTTTCCCAGGTTTGCAGGGCGGTCCCTTGGAGCATGTGATCGCAGCTAAAGCGGTTGCCCTCAAGGAAGCCTTGGACCCAGCTTTTAAAGAATACGGTCAAAATGTCATCAAAAATGCTCAGGCTATGGCTAATGTTTTTGCTGCCCACCCTGATTTTCATGTCGTGTCTGGCGGGACTGATAACCATGTCTTCCTCGTTGATGTGACTAAGGTTGTTGAAAACGGTAAACTGGCTCAGAATATCCTTGAAGAGGTTAATATTACCCTCAATAAAAACAGCATCCCATTTGAAACGCTGTCACCATTTAAGACATCGGGTATCCGTATCGGCAGTCCAGCTATTACCAGCCGCGGTATGGGGGTAGCTGAAAGCACCAAGATTGCTGAGCTGATGATTCAAGCTCTGGAAAATTACAGCGATGAGGCTGTACTGGAACGCATTCGCCAAGATGTCAAGTTATTGACAGACACTTTCCCACTTTACTAACATGCTAGATTTATATTTAAAAAAAATTATTATCCACCAATTCAGTCCCGACGACACCGAGCTTCGCTTTGCGGATAGGCCGCTGACCTTGACACCAAGTCTGGATGAGTATTTCCGTAAAAAGCTGGCTAAGGTTTTTACCGCCGACGCTAAGCGAGGGACCTTTGAGCCTGAAAATGACTTTATCGCCAACCTCGGTGATGATTTTATGGAATCTGCCCGCAAAATAGCCCAGCTCTGGAAGGAAGAGTTTGTCATCAGTGAGGATCAAAAAACCAATGATCTGATCTTTATCCAATTTGATAAGGATGGTGTTGAACATTTCGCCTTCTTGCGGTTGGTGCTTAAGGATAGTTTAGCGCATATTCTGGGAGATGATGAGCAGCCGCTAAAAGTCACCCAGAATAATCTGCCATCTGCGGCTCAAACGCCTGATGAGGCCTTGGTGATTGACCGCCAAACCTACCGTTATTATTTGATTGAAAAACGCATTAAGCACAATGGCAGTTTTGCCAACTATTTCTCTGAAAACCTGCTTAAGGTCCAGCCTGAGCCATCAATCAATAAGTCCATCAAACAGTTGGAGAAGACAGCTCAGAAGGTGGCCGATGATTTTAACAAAGATGATTTTAATTTCCAATCCAAGATGAAATCAGCTATTTTCAAGAACTTGGAGGAAGACCAAGAACTGTCTCCGGAGAAATTGGCCAACCAGCTTTTTGATGATAATCTCACGGCTCGTTTAACCTTTGTAGATCAGCTTAAAGAAGCTATTCCGGAGCCGATTCCAGTGGCTGATGTGGACTATTCCCGCCAGTCGAAGAAGTTGGAAAGTCAGAAGCTCTCTCTTTCAAATGGCATTGAACTAATTGTTCCTAATGGCGTTTATCAGGATGCAGAGTCGGTAGAATTTATCCAAAATAATGATGGTACCTATTCCATTCTAATCAAAAATATTGAGGATATCCAAAACAAATAATATGTTTAAAAAAATTAGACGAATCATCTATGTGATTATTGTCTTGCTCCTAGTTTACCAAGGGGTCAAGGTCTACCAATCCGTCAAGCGGGTATTGACCTATCGACCGTTAGTGGAGCAAGTCTTAGCTGAGGATGATAATAGTACCAATGAAGATTTAGTATTAGCAGTAATATATACGGAGACCAAGGGTCGTGATGGCGATGTCATGCAGGCCAGTGAGAGCTCGACAGGGACCACCAAATCCATCAAAGATAATAAAGAAAGTATCAAGCAGGGAACCAAGGTCTTAGATGAGAATTTGAAAAAGGCTCAAACAGCTAAAACGGATTCTTGGACTGCAATTCAAGCCTATAACTTTGGCTCCAACTATATCGACTATGTAGCTGACCATGGCGGGAAGAACACTCCCCAGCTGGCCAAGGCCTACTCCAGAGATGTTGTTGCACCAAGCTTGGGGAATAAGACTGGTAAGACCTATTATCATATCAATACCATTTCCATTCTTTATGGCGGCGGCAAGCTGTATGTTAATGGTGGCAACCACTATTATGCCAAGCAAGTGCAATTCAACCTTTTCTTAATCCGATTGGTTGACAGGTTATAGAAATGAAAGACTTATTGAAATACTTCCGAGGCTACATCAAGGAAACGATCCTCGGCCCCCTCTTTAAACTTTTGGAAGCAAGCTTTGAGCTGTTAGTTCCCATCATCATTGCTAGGATAGTCGACAAGACCATTCCTCATAAAGACACCATTCACCTCTTTATGATGATTGGTCTTTTGGTCTGTCTGGCTGTCTTTGGTGTTTTGGTAGCTATCACTGCTCAGTATTATTCCTCAAAAGCTGCAGTAGGCTATACTAGACAGCTGACTAAGGACCTCTATAAAAAAATAATGAAGCTGCCTAAGGAAAGCAGGGACCGTCTGACAACATCCAGCTTGGTCACTAGACTCTCAAGCGATACCTATCAGATTCAGACAGGCATCAACCAATTTCTGCGCCTCTTTTTGCGGGCACCGATTATTGTTTTTGGATCGGTTATCATGGCTTTTCTCATCAGCCCTAAAATTACTATCTGGTTCGTTCTCATGGTTGGTCTCTTGTTTCTTTTAATTTACACCATGTCGCGTCTGGTTAATCCCCTCTATCTGGTTATCAGACAATTGACCGATAGACTGGTCAGCCGGACGCGCGAACAGCTGGAAGGTATGCAGGTTATCCGTGCTTTCGGACAGATCGAAAGAGTCAAGCAGGAATTTGCCAGCCTCAATCAGTCTTATACCAAGGCGCAGCTTAAAACAGGTTTACTCTCCAGTCTGGTCAGTCCCCTGACTTATTTGATTGTCAACGCCACCCTAGTCATCGTTATCTGGCAGGGGAACCTAGCTATCGGCGATAAACTCTTGACCCAAGGTTCACTGATTGCCCTTGTCAACTATCTTTTAAATATTCTGGCTGAGTTGCTCAAATTAGCCATGATGGTAACCAATATCAATCAGAGTTTCATTAGTGCCAGACGAATTACAGAGGTATTCGGTCAAGAAGAAGAGAATCTCCATGATAGTATTGAACAACTAAATACAGATAAAGGAGAAGTTCTGTCAATTTCTGATATGACATTTACCTATCCAGCGGCCGCCCGTCCTTCTCTGACAGACCTTTCTCTAAGTTTGGGACAAGGCCAAACCTTAGGAGTTATCGGCGGTACCGGCTCTGGTAAATCGACTCTTGTTCAACTCATTATGGGACTCTATCAAGCCCAGAAAGGTCAGCTGACTATCTTTAATGATGGGCAAAGTCCAGCCAATCTGGCTCAATGGCGCAACTGGGTCGGACTAGTTCCTCAGAAGGCTGAACTGTTCTTGGGGACTATTCGTTCCAATTTGACCCTAGGTATGGAGACTAATAAAGTGTCGGATGAACAGCTCTGGTGGGCTCTAGATATCGCTCAAGCCAGTGATTTTGTCAAGGAGAAGGAGGGAGGACTAGATTCTGAGGTCAAGGAATTCGGCCGTAACTTCTCAGGCGGTCAGCGGCAACGTTTGACCATTGCTCGAGCCGTCCTCAGGCAAGCCCCTATCTTAATCTTGGACGATTCTACTTCAGCCCTTGATTATCTGACCGAAAGTAAACTGCTCAAGGCTATCAAGTCTGAACTCAAAACTAGTCTAATCGTCATCTCCCAACGAACCAATAGCCTTAAGTCGGCTGATAAGATTCTGGTTTTAGATAAGGGCAACCAAGTCGGCCTTGGCAGTCATGAAAGCTTGCTGGCTAACTGTCCGACTTACCAAGCCATTCATTATTCGCAACACAAGGAGGATCGAGCATGAGACCATCACCCTTAAAACGTTTGATCCGTGATTTCGCCAAACAAAAAGTTCTATTAGGTCTGGCTTTGGTGGGAATCTGTCTGCAAGTGGCTTTGACCATTTATCTTCCAATTTTAATCGGAAATGCTGTTGATGCCGTCTTGGTACCAGCCAATCGTCAGCTAATTGGGGGTATCATCGCCAAAATGCTGCTGGTTATTGCGAGCAACACCTTAATTCAGTACCTCAATCCTCTGATTTACAATAAATTAGTTTTTAGCTTTAGCCAAGATTTGCGGCAAAGGGTTATTGATAAGGTTCATGAACTGCCAATTGCATCTCTAGGACAATCTGTTGGTGATATGGTGAGCCGGGTAACGACCGATGTCGAACAGCTTAACAATGGCCTGCTCATGGTTTTCAATCAGTTCTTCGTTGGGCTTTTGACTATCCTGGTTCTCCTTGTCACTATGGCTAAGATTGATTGGCTCATGATGCTCCTAGTCTTGCTCTTGACCCCCTTATCCCTCTTTTTGGCTCGTTTCATTGCGCGTAAATCATTTAGCCTCTTCCAAAAGCAGACCCAATCTCGCGGCCGGCAAACTCAGCTGATTGAAGAAAGTCTCAATCAGGAAAGCTTAATCCACAGTTTCAATGCCCAGGATGAATTCGTTGAGCGTTTCATTGCTGTAAATGAGACCTATGCAGATTACTCGCAGGGGGCGATTTTTTACTCATCTACGGTTAATCCTGCAACCCGTTTTATCAATGCATTAATCTATGCCCTCTTAGCCGCAGTAGGAGCTATTCGCATTATGAACGGCGCCTTCTCCATCGGCCAACTGACCACCTTCCTCAACTATGTCACCCAGTATACTAAGCCCTTCAATGACATTTCCTCTGTCTTAGCAGAATTACAAGGGGCTCTAGCCTGTGCCCAAAGGCTCTATCAAGTTCTGGATCAAGATAGTCTGGAAGAAACAGGACAAGATATCCTGACCAGCGATCAGGTTCAAGGGCGTTTAACTTTTAAGCATGTTAATTTTGGTTACACCCCTCACAGAACGCTTATAAAGGATCTTAGTATTGACATACCAGCTGCCAGCCGAGTGGCTATTGTTGGTCCAACAGGAGCGGGAAAATCTACGCTGATTAACCTTCTTATGCGCTTCTACGAGGTCAATTCTGGCCAAATTCTTTTAGATGGTGTCCCGACTAGGTCCTATACTCGTGAGAGTCTGCGCAAGCAAATTGGCATGGTCCTTCAGGACACCTGGCTGCAGGAAGCAACCGTTCACGATAATATAGCTTTCGGCCACCCAAATGCTACCCGAGAATTAGTTATAGAAGCTGCCAAGGCTGCTAATGCAGACTTCTTCATCAAGCAGCTGCCAGATGCTTACGATACCTACCTGGCCGATGCCGGCGCTTCGCTTTCGCAAGGACAGCGGCAGCTCCTGACTATCGCTCGAATTTTTGTTGCTGTTCCCAAGATTTTGATTTTGGATGAAGCCACCTCCTCCATTGACACCAGAACCGAAAGTCTCATCCAAGATTCCTTTGAAAAGCTGATGCAAGGGCGAACCAGTTTTATCATCGCCCACCGCCTTTCAACCATCCAAAACGCTGATATCATCCTCGTTATGGTTGATGGCAATATCGTTGAACACGGTAATCATCAGGAACTTATGCAGGCTCAGGGAGTCTATTACAGGATGCAGACCGTCCAGAATCAAGCCTAAAAAGAAGGAGATGTTTATGAATTTAACAGCCATTCACCATGTTGCTATTATCGTTTCTGATTATGAAAAATCTCGGGACTTTTATGTTAATCAATTAGGTTTTGAAGTCATCCGCGAGAATCATCGGCCGGAACGCCACGACTACAAACTGGACCTGCGCTGCGGGAATGCAGAACTAGAGATTTTCGGCAATAAACCTTCTGATCCTGCTTATCAAGCACCGCCCAAACGGCTATCCTTCCCAGAAGCCTGTGGCTTAAGACATTTGGCTTTTCGGGTAGAAAATATCGAAGCAGTGGTAACTGAATTAACTAGTCTAGGGATTGAATCCCTCCCCATTCGGACAGATGATTTCACTGGAGAAAAAATGACCTTTTTCTTCGATCCTGACGGCCTCCCCTTGGAACTTCATGAATAGCACACATAACCCTAATGATGCAAACCTACCTAGCATATATTCCAGATTCTTCTAGAGGCTGGGAAAAAGTATTCCAGCCTTCTATTTTTGCAGTAATAACAGTTTGACGCAGTGGTTGGGAGAAAGACTTGTTGGCTCTGCCAACTTAGTCTTTCCCCTGCACAGTTCATTAGATGCTTTAGCACCAATGAACCACTGCTGATTGGAAGTCCTTATCTTGGGGTGCAGTCCCATTTTCAGGCACCCCCTTAAACAAACAGTCCACTGGACTGTTTTAACTACTCCGCAAGTGTTAGCGGCCATCCTAATCAACTGTGCGGAGGTGGGACAACGAAGTCAATTTATATAAAAAATCGACTTCTGTCCCACTCTCTTTTTAGTATTAAACTATTATTTATCCAACCTGAAAATTTTTCCGACTATTACTAATTTTAGTGTTTTTCTGTTAAAATAAAACTATCGAATAATTTTTAAGAGGTCTGGCATGAAAATCGAGCGTGTTTATAATAATAATGTCGTTCAGGTCACCGACAAGCAGCACGAAGAAATCATCATGGGAAAAGGACTGGGTTTTCAAAAGAAACCAGGAGATGACGTTGATGTAAATAAAATTGAAAAGCGCTTTATCCTGCAGGAAAGCGACCAAGATATGATCGGCGAGTTATCCCGTGTCTATCAAGATTTAACGAGTCAGGAAATCAATCTTGTTTTGACCATTATCGAGCGAGGCCAAGAGGTCTTAAAGCAGACTTTTGAGATTTCCCTGTATATTGCTTTAGCCGATCACTTGCAGTATGCTATTCAAAGAACACGAGACGGAATTAGTTTGCAAAATCCTCTAGCATGGGAAATCCGTAAATTTTACCCGAAAGAATACGAACTAGGTCAAGAAAGCCTTAAATTAATTGAAAGTCATATCGGCTTGAGCATGGAAGCCTCTGAAGCAGCCTCTATCGCCTTACATTTCATCAATGCCCAGAAAGACGGCAGTTTGATTGAGGCTAGCCAGCAAGTCAGCCAAATTGTTATCAACTGCTTGGAAATTGTCCGTCTGCATTTCGGTCATCTAGCAGCAGAGGATTCTGTCAGTTACAACCGTTTTGTCACCCACCTCCAATACTTTGCCCAGCGGGTAGTTTCTGGCAGTGTTCAGGGCAATAATGACGATTTTCTCTATGACCAAGTTAAGGCTAATTATCAAGAGGCTTTTGCCTGCACACAAAAAATTAAGGACTATATCGAAGGCCATTTTGCTTTTCAAATGAGTAAGGATGAGCAGGTCTACCTCACTATTCATATCCAAAGGCAAAATGAGAGTTAACCTTCTCCTCCAAAATTTTGGGGGAGTTTTTAATGACGAAATTTTTAAATTAGCTAAATTATTTCATGAAAGCCCTTGCAAAACCAAAATTATTCTGTTATGATAATAACATCAAAAGGATTGTTACTGGTAAGCAGGCAAAACCTAAATAAATACAAAATGGTTTGCACTAGGAGTGCAGATAGCTGTTTGGTATTTGTTTAGGTTTTTTGTTTGCCACGACCGGCGACTTTCCTAAAAATATTATGCTAGGACTAGTCTTAGCTGGGTTTGATTAGGCAAACGAGCTGTTATAGTTTAGCATCTTGCTTTAATTGAGCTCGCCTACGACTCTTTGAAAAAGGATGAAGCCACCTTGAGTCTTCAATAACTCTTCGTTGTCTTCCCTATTTTCCTTTGAGTCGTGTACGGCTTAGCATCTTATTTTAATTAAGCTCGCCTATGACACTTTGGAAAATGATAACCATTTCCTAGATGCAAGCATCTTTGTAATGGTTCCTATTTTCCCGTGTGTCATTCAAGGCTTAGCATCTTATGAAAGGAGCCTACATATGGCTAAAGATTATACTGAATTAGCTCAGGATATTGTTGATCACGTCGGTGGCAAAGACAATATCGGCAAGCTTGTCCACTGTGTGACGCGTCTGCGTTTCTCACTTAAAGATGAAGGTAAGGCAGACGAGGACTATCTCAAACAGCGTGATGGTATTGTAACCGTTGTTAAAGCCGGCGGTCAATTCCAAGTGGTTATTGGCAACCATGTACCGGATGTTTACGATGCTGTTTTGAAAGTTGCTGGTATTTCCGGCGATGGCGGTATCGATGTTGATGAAGGAGATGTTCCAAAGGGAAATATTCTTGATCGCTTTATCGCCTTGATTTCCGGACTGTTCCAGCCTATGCTTGGTGTGCTTTCGGCTGCCGGTATGCTTAAAGGGATTGTTGCTATTTTAGCAGGAGTGGGGGTTGCCAAAACTGATGGTCTCTATATCATTTTAAATGCAGCTGGTGATGGTTTCTTCCAATTTCTGCCTTTAATCTTGGCTCTAACTGCAGCTAAACGCTTTAAGATGGAGCAATTTACAGCTATTGCTCTTGGCTTTGCTCTGGTTTATCCTGATATCGCGGCAAGTTTTGCCAAGGGAGGCGTGACCTTCTTAGGGATTCCTGTAATCTTCCCAGCTTCCAGTTACTTACAAACGGTCTTGCCGATTATTTTGACGGTCTGGGTAGGATCCAAAGTTGAGTATTTCTTGAAGAAGATTATTCCAGACGTCGTCAAAGTCTTCCTTGTTCCCTTCTTTGTTCTTTTAATAACAGTACCGTTAGCTTACTTGGCCATTGGTCCGGTTATGAATTATGCGAGTGACCTTGTCGGTAGTATCTTTACAGGTATTTATGGCTTTAGTCCAATTGTTTACGGTCTCATTCTTGGTGCCCTTTGGCAAGTGCTGGTTATGTTTGGACTCCACTGGGGACTTGTTCCTTTGGCACTCCTTGAAATTCAAACGAAGGGTTCTGGTGTTATCTTGGTAGCAACTGTCGCTATCTGTTTCTCACAAGCTGGTTCTCTTATCAACATTATGATGCGGACCAAGGAAGAAAAAGTACGAGAACTAGCTGTTCCAGCTATGATTTCCGCCTTCTTTGGCGTTACCGAACCCGCTATTTACGGTATTACGCTGCCGATGCGTACACCGTTTATTATGACTTGTATCGCCGGTGCTATCCAAGGGGCTTTCCTTGGTTTGATGGATGTCAAAATGTTTGTCTGGGGAGGACTCGGAATCTTTACCATCCCATCGTTCATTTCAGGTAAAAACTCAATGAACCTAACCTACTATCTCATCGCCTGCGTAGCTTCTCTTATCCTTGGTTTCGTCTTGACACAATTTGTTAAAATCCCTTACCTCTACGGTGGACCAAAAGAAGCAGCAGATACTAAATCTGCTGAAGCCCCTCAAGCTCAGCCGCTTAAAGAACTCAAGCAAGAGATTATCGCATCTCCATTGATTGGTAATGTTGTCAAACTCGAAAACGTTCCGGATCAAGTCTTCGCGTCAGGTGCTATGGGTAAAGGGGTTGCTATAGATCCAACTGACGGTACCGTTGTCGCACCGGCTAATGGTGAAATCACTCTCGTGTTCCCGACAGGCCACGCCGTTGGAATGAAGACCGAAAATGGAGCTGAAATTCTTATCCACATCGGTATGGATACGGTATCCCTTGCTGGTAAAGGCTTCAAGAGTTTTGTTGAAGCGGGCCAAAAAGTTGAAGCGGGGCAAAAGCTCTTAGAATTTGACTTAGCAACTGTTCGCGATGCTGGCCTGCCAGTTATTTCCCCAGTTATTGTCACTAATTCTGCTGACTTTGATGATGTCCTTGTGACTCAAGAAAGCCGTGTCAATGCAGGAGATTATCTCCTAACAGCAGTCAAATAATGATTTGAAAATGCCTATAGGGGCATTTTCTTATAGTCGATTTTGTAACCGCTTACGATTTTCATATTGTAATTGAACTCGCCTACGACTCTGTGAATTTAGATAAAATGTCCTAGAAGCTTTGGTGCTTCGTCGTCTATTTTCCTAAAATTCTGTGAGTCGTTTAACGGCTTGGTATCTTGTAGAAAGGAGCTTCCTATGAAAAGACTTTGGCGATTATTACTAGTGCTGTCTGCGTTTAGCCTTTTAGCTGCTTGCGATTTAGCCAAAACCTCCAAGAATAACTTTGACACTTCCCTTGTCAAGACCGTTCAAAGCGGTAAAATCAAAGGTCACCGCGATAGTAAAAATAAGGCTCTTGAGTGGTTGGGCATTCCTTACGCTCAGGCTCCGGTAAAAGACCTTCGCTGGAAGGCACCGCAAAGGGTCAAAAATTGGAAAGGGACCAGAGATGCCAGCAAACCCGGCAAGCAAGCCATTCAATTGTCAAATGGTAAGGTAACGGGGGCTGAGGACGCTCTCAACCTCGATGTTGTCCGTCCCGATAGTAAAAAGAAAAAGCTGCCAGTCATTGTCTACATCCACGGCGGTAACAACCAAACCGGTTCGGCACAGGAAATTAAGGGCAATTCCTTTGTCAATGACCTGGACGCGGTCTATATTTCTGTCAATTATCGTCTTGGCGCTCTCGGTTTTAATCCCTTGCAGTCTCTGAAAACTGGCACGGCTGAGGAAAATTCCGGTAACTTTAGCCTATTGGATATTGCTGCAGCCCTAGATTGGGTCAAGGAAAATGTTGAAACTTTTGGCGGCGATAAAAATAACATCACTCTGGCAGGCTTCTCAGCAGGGGGACGGGATGTCATGGCTAGTTTAATTTCGCCAATTTTCAAAGGCAAATTTAATAAGGCTATCTCTTTTAGCGGCGGCATGACCTTATCCGATGAAACTGCCAGCCAAGAAACATTTGCCAAGGCTATTGCCCCTCTGGCCGTCCAAGATGGTGTCAAGGCCAACGAGATCGAAGCCCAAGCTTGGTTACAGTCGGACAGCAAGGAGGTTAAAGATTATCTTTACAAATTAGATGCTAAACGCTTGGCTGGTCTAATGGGGAATGCCGGTATTCGGATGTCTGTTTTCCCCCATCTTTATAAAGATGGTACTGTTATCCCTAAGGAAGGATTTGCCACTAAAACGTACAATGATGTGCCATTGATGTTGGTAAGCGGTACAGACGAGTTCTCGATGTTTGCGGCCGGTGATCCTTACTTCCAAGAAGATTTTAAGAGTGGCGACCTTTTCAAAGATCCTGAAAAGACAGCCGAATTTACTTATGCTAAAAAGTATGGCGGTCAGCTCTACCGCATGTCCAACACCATTGATAGTACGCGACAAATGGACGGTAAGTATCAGTCAAATATTTATGTTGGCCAGATCTATTATGGTGATAATGCTGAGGTGACACCAGACTTGACTAAGACGCTGGGTTCCTTCCATGGTATTTTTGAGCCCATGCTGCAAAAGCCGTCTAATTATCAGGACTACATCGGCGACTATTTCCAAACCCAAGGGGGCAGGGATATGTCACAAGCTTTCAAGACCTATCTCAAAGCCTTCTTAGCCGATGGAAATCCCAACCAAAAAGGGCTGGTTTCATGGGAACCATGGACTTCGAATGGAGAAGTTCTCACGATTGACGCAACAAAAGATAAGGCTGATATTAAAGCGACAAGTGATACCCAAACCGCCCAAGACGTACTTAATCAGATGGATGCTGACACTAGCATTTCTCAAGAATCAAAAGATTACCTTAATCACAATGTCCTCAATGGCCGCTGGTTCAGCCAACCGATTGATGAGCAATATGGCCAATAAGTCTAGTAAAAAAGCCCACTAGAATATTAGCTGGGCATCTTACTATCAACTGGGATTGACTAAAACCGTGCCGCTCTTAGCTTGCTTTTCCTTACGGCGGTATTGACTGGGAGTTAGCTGATAATAACGCTTGAACTGGCGGTTGAAGTTGGACAGGTTATTAAAGCCGACGTTAGTTGCAATCTCCAAAATTGAAGCACTGGTGTTAATCAGTTCCTCGCAGGCCTTACTTAGGCGGACCTGTATAATGAATTCCGTGCAGGAGGTTCCGGTCTGTTTTTTAAACACCGTCATAAAATGTGTTTTACTGTAGCCCATTCTCTTGGCCAAAACCTCGATAGAGAGGGTCTGATCATAGTGCTGATTGATATAGTCAATCAGCTGGCGAATTTTCTCATTCTTCCGATAGGCATCGTCGGTAGTTTTGCGGATAACATAGCGGTAGTAGAAAAGTAAGTAGATGAATTCATTGAGTTTAGCCTTGAGAAGGAGTTCAAAATGCCGTCCCTTTTCCTTAATCAGCTTAAAAATTTCAAAGAGACAATCTTTAATTTCGGTATAACCCACCATGTCGGGTTTGATGACTGGGATAAATTTATAAATGCTATTTTGCAAAGGCTGAAGATAGCGAAGACTGACAGCATCAAGATAGGAGTGGCCGATCAAATCGAGGTGAAACTGCAGCGTATCACTAACTTGACGCTCTCGTCCTTTAGGATGAATGGAGTGCATACCATTAGGACGAATAAGAATAATATCACCGGCCTGACTATCAAAATAATCGTAGTCAATGTGAAACTGGGCAGTCCCTTCATAGATATAGCTAACTTCCAGCTCAGGATGCCAGTGAAAAAGGACATCAGGACGCCCATCCTTAATCACGGTATGATAGAAGGTGTAGGGCAGGGTATCATGACTAGCCTCTGGGTTTTCTCTGTAATCTTGTTGTAAATCTTTTTTAACCATACTTTTTTATTTCCAATCTTAGAATAATTTTCTGCTTAGACTGCGCCAAAACCATAAGTTTCTAAATTAAAGCAAGCCTTCAAGAACCTCATTAAGTTTAGTTTACCATAGATTCATAGGATAGTATCATATTTTCCGATAATAATGTCAGAGATTTCCTAAATAACCATTTATACTATAATTATCAAGAAAATAGGAGTGTTAGGATATGACTAAAAATATTTTTCCAAAGAATTTCCTCTGGGGCGGAGCAACTGCTGCCAACCAATTCGAAGGGGCTTACAATGTGGACGGCAAAGGATTGTCGGTCCAAGACGTCACTCCACAAGGTGGGATTCCCGCACAAGAAGGCGATCTCAATCCCTTGATTACTGAGGAGCCAACCAAGGATAATCTAAAACTGGAAGGCATCGATTTTTACCACCGCTATAAGGAAGATATTGCTCTTTTTGCTGAAATGGGCTTCAAAGTTTTCCGTCTGTCCATCGCTTGGAGCCGAATTTTTCCAAATGGTGACGAAACTGAGCCTAACGAGGCTGGTTTGCAATTTTACGATGATGTTTTTGACGAATTGGCTAAGTATGGCATTGAACCCCTAGTGACCCTCTCTCACTATGAAACGCCTCTGCACTTGGCGCGCCAGTACAATGGCTGGGCAAGCCGTGACTTGATCGGCTTCTACGAACGTTATGCCCGCACAGTTTTTACCCGCTATAAGGATAAGGTAAAATACTGGCTGACCTTCAACGAAGTTAACTCTGTCCTCCACGCGCCATTTATGTCAGGCGGTATTGCCACACCAGTTGAAGAGCTCAGCAAACAGGACCTCTACCAAGCCGCCCATCACGAATTAGTGGCTTCAGCTTTAGCCACCAAGGTCGGTCATGAAATCAATCCAGATTTCAAAATTGGCTGCATGGTTCTTGCCATGCCAGCCTATCCTATGACGTCAAATCCGTTGGATCAGTTGGCTGTTCGTGATTTTGAAAATCAAAACTATCTCTTCTCAGATATTCACGCGCGTGGAAAATATCCAAACTATATCAAGCGCTATTTTGAAGAAAATAACATCGAGATTCAATTTGCACCAGAGGACGAGGAAATTCTCAAAAATACTGTTGATTTTATTTCTTTCTCTTATTACATGAGTGTCGCTCAAGCGCATGACCCTGAAAACTACAACTCAGGCCGCGGAAATATTATGGGAGGCATCAACAATCCTTACCTAGAAGCATCTGAATGGGGCTGGCAGATCGACCCAGTTGGTCTCCGACTTGTTCTCAATCATTTCTACGATCGCTATCAGTTGCCGCTCTTCATCGTTGAGAACGGTCTGGGCGCCAAGGATGTCTTAGTGGATGGTCCTAATGGTCCAACTGTCGAAGATGACTACCGCATTGACTACCTACAAAAGCATTTAGTTCAAGTCGGCGAAGCCTTGAAAGATGGTGTCGAACTTCTTGGCTACACCACTTGGGGACCAATTGACCTTGTTTCAGCTTCCACAGCCCAACTCAGCAAACGCTACGGTTTCATCTATGTGGACCGCAACGATGATGGCAGCGGCAGCCTAGCGCGTTATAAGAAGAAATCCTTCAATTGGTATAAGGAAGTCATTGCAACCAACGGTGCCTCCCTCTTTGATTAATACTCATTGATAAAAGAAATTTGAATAGCATCCCAAATGTTAGATAGAGTATCTGACATCTGGGATGTTTTTTGGCTAGAATTGCAAGATTGCCTCTTAGATTAACTAATAGTGAGTTTCCCCGCCCATCCGAGTTTTTCTGGACTTGGCGGTCTTAATTTCGTTAGATTTAATAGCTGAGATTACTTTAAATATTTGTTAAGTTTACGATTTGTTGCTACAATGGGCACTGTCTACAATGGCAGTATTAACATTGTAGCATTTAGACGACGTTCAACTTTTCAATATTTAGGAGGTTTATGAAGTAGTATGAACAAAAATTATTTATTTAACCGTCAGAACTTTGCAAACGCTAAAGGGCATGGGATTAAGCGTCGCTCATCTAAAGGTCTCTTAGCAGGGATTATCTTAGCGGGAACGCTGATCATATTGGGAGCTGGTCAAACGGTTTCAGCCGATGATCATGCCACTGCACCAGAAGACAAGGTTACAGAAACCGCTAGTCCCGATGGCCTTTCGCAAACAACAGAGGATCAGCAAGCGGCAGCTGCAGACCGTGCTCTCTCTGGTGATTCTGACCAAACAGAAGAGCAGCCAGTCAATGAAACAAAGGAACAGACAGAAAACCAAGCAGCTCTGTTTAACGATAGGCAAACCGTGTCCGATGATGAGGAAGAAGAAGATAACGAATCAGAGGAAGATGAAGAAGAGGGGGATGAAAATACAGAATCGTCTGACAATGCTGTAGCCTACAGTAAAAAATACGATGAGGATAACGATGGCGACGACGAAGAGGACAAAACAACCATTGCATTCAGCGATGCTGCTGCACAGTCGTCATCATCTCGTGTCACTATTGATGGTCAAAATGTCACTATTTCAGCTGCTGGCACCTACACCTTAACGGGTTCTGCCAATGGCTACCATATTGCAGTAGCTGACGGTGTAACAGGAAAGGTCAAACTGAAACTCAAGGCTGTCAATTTGACGGAATCAACTATTTCTTCTGCAGGAGATTTGGCCATCAAGGTTTCAGCGGATAGCTCCCTGTCATCGTCTGAAGCCACGATTGAAGCGGGTGGAGCACTCTTCATTACTGGTAAGAAAAAAAGTACCCTGACATTGACCAGTTCCGAGTCACATGCTATTAAAGCGAAAGGACTCGAGGCTAAAGAAGTTAATCTAAATCTGAATTCAGCTACGAAAGACGGTATCAATGCCCAAACAGAGGTGAGCATCAAAGAATCCAACATCGCGATTACCGCTGGTGACGATGGTATTCAAGTCAGCGATGATACCGATGTTAATGCCGGTGATCTCAAAATCAAAGATTCAACCGTGAACATCACAGCCGCAAGTAAAGGCATCACAGCTAACGACGAAGTAACTGTTAAAGGCTCTACGACTATAACCATTAAGTCTGATTCCGAAGGGATTGAAGGCCGCCATGTTGAACTGAAAAAAGGGACTATCACCATTGATTCCGGTGATGATGTCATCAATGCTACTGAGTGGACAGCCAAGGACGATGCCGACCTCTCTCAGTTGACCAACAGTCCATCTGATATTAAAAACGACGTCGCTATCATTCTCTCTGGTGCCGATGTTAGTGGCATTGGCTATGATGATGGTGTGGACTCCAATGGTAATTTAACTGTTACTGGCGGTAATCTTAAGATTCAGTCTAAGACTGATTACAGCTCAGCCATTGACTACGATGGTATCGGTCTGGCTTCTGGCGGCACTATCTGGGGAATTGGACACATGGGATTTGCCCAAGGCTTCTCAACAGGAACCAAGCAGGCCTATATTATCGGTATCATCTCAGGATTAGCCGGTGATACTATTACCGTTATAGATGAAAATGGCGAAGTGGTGGCCGAAACCAAGGCTGAGGTTGATTTTGATAATGTTGTCTACTCGAGTAAAGACCTCAAGGAAGGAAAGACTTACACCATTACAACAGCTGATGGTCATCCGGCAAAGGTAAGGGCAACCAAAGAAACAACTCCTCATCCAGAAATTCGCCGTGATATTCCTAAAGATACGATTCCTCTCTTACCCAACGGCCATCATCCGGCCTTCCCTGGAAGCGGAACACCGCCAGAGGATAATCATTAATGTTTTTATACGGGAATCAAAAACACTGGTATTTTATAATATCAGTCAACTAAGGTACTAAAGTAAAAGAAACTATTCCAAAGTGTTGATTTTTCGACATAAAATGGAATAGTTTTTTAGCTTGGGCTATTTTTGAGCGCACTAAAGAAAGGTTTTTATCCTTCAATTATGGTACCCTATAAGTAAAACTAACCGTTTTTTGGACCTTTTATTTTTCTCGAAAATGTTCGAGCGCATCGGCTAATGGATAAATTGTTTTCAGTTGCAGGGAAGGTAAAGCAGAGCTGAACAGAGATGCTGTGAGTAAAAGATTGTAACAGTTTGTGTGAGAGCGCTACAGAGTGGGGATAACAGCACAAATATTTTGAACTTATGTGGGGGTGTGAGATGACTATCAGATTTGAAGAAGGGATAAATAAAGACCATGCTTTGCTGTTATGTGAGTGGTCTAATAAAGAGGGAAAGGACTTCCAAGAGCAATGGATGGGACCGCAGATTTCTTATCCATTGAATGATGACAAGATAAAACAATTAGAAAATATATTTTCAATCTTCAATGATGATGAATTTATAGGTGTGATACAAAAAGTGGAGGTTAAAAGCAATAATATACACATAGGGAGATTCGTATTAGACCCCCAAAAAACAGGAATGGGGCTTGGAAAAGAAGCACTGAGCAGATTTATGAATCTCATTTTTGAGAATGCAAACATAAAAAGTATTACCTTAACTGTTTTTGATTTCAACCAAAATGCCAAGAAGCTTTATGATAAACTTGGATTTAAAATCGATAAAGTATTCGAAACGCCCAATCTCAAATATACTATGAAGTGTGAGAGGAAGGCTGGACTAAGAAGCTAATAGATGAATTATTGATAAAATATAGGTTAATTGAGGAAGCACTGTTGTTCATCGTTAACAGTGAGGGAAGGTCAGCTTGGCCTTCTTTTTTACGTATTCAAAACGCTACAATTGATCAAAAGTCAATTGATAGGGTAGGAGGTATGGAACCTAACCCTCCGCGGCTGGTTTCCCTAGTAGAGCGGTTTCATTTGGGTTAAATTATTGTATAATAGATTTGTTCGGTAACCGAAACTGGTATGTTACACTCATGAAAACCGCATACGAAAAGCCCTAAAACGTTGCTCAGAACATTTAAAATGGTTAAGCTGAGTTGGTTTATGGCATTATCAATTATGAAAGGCCTTAGTTTTCGAACAAGCCTAATAAACAACGAAATATCTTGCCGGTAACGTAATGAATGAAGGAGAGCTATATGGTATTTAAAATAGGAATGGTTGAAGATGATTCAGATCTGGCAACAAGTATCAAAGAACACCTTGTTAGGTATGGTTTTGAGGTGCTAATTTGTAAGGAATTTAGGCATATTGATAAATTTGTTGAAGAATATGCCCCGCATCTGGTTTTGCTGGACATTAACATTCCTTATTACGACGGTTTTTATTGGTGTAGTGAGATTAGAAAAATAACCAAGGTTCCTATCATCTTTATGTCTGCAAGAAAAGAAGATACTGACCAAGTCAGAGCTATTATGAGCGGAGGAGATGATTACCTTATTAAACCTTTTTCACATGACTTATTGCTCGCCAAGGTTAATTCACAGTTGCGGCGAGCCTATGGTGAATATGCTCATAATGAAACTGACATTGTCTGTGGAGATTGTGCCTTTAACAAACTCAGATTTACCTTGATGTGTCAGGATAATCAAATGGATTTATCTAAAAATGAAGCTATCTTAATAGAACTTTTGTTTGACAGTTATCCAAACGTGATTAGTCGTGAAAAGTTGCTGTCGGGCATCTGGGACAGCGAGCTTTTTGTCGAAGAAAATACGCTGAATGTAACGATTAGCAGGGTTAGAAAGAAGCTGAAAGATTTGAACTCACGATTAAAAGTCACAACCGTGAGAGGTATGGGCTATAAGGTGGAATATGAAGCGTAAAAGTGTCCTAAAATTATTCATTGCAGACTGTGCTCCTCTGTTTTTGGCTAGTTTTTTAACCCAGGTTCTTTTCTTTGGATTGTTGTTTTATCTTAAAGGAATATGGCTTGAAGAGATTTTTTATTTTAGCTTTCTAGTCTTTGTGATTTTGCTCATTTTAGTTATCATTAGATTCTATAAAAGAGTGCGGGTCTATGAAAAATTACTGCTGAAAAGTGATGGCTTAAACGACTACTTAATTCCAGAACCGAGAAGTCTATTTGAAGAGACCTTTAATCAGATGATTGATGGCCTGATTACAAATAATAGTTTAAAAGAAATAAAGCAAAAGCAAGATAAAAAATTACAAAAGGTTATGGTATACAGATTTGTACACCAAATAAAGACCCCGCTGTCGGTATTAAGACTAACTAGTGAAAATCTGCATGATACAGCTGAGTATCAAAAGATACGAAGGAATATCAGTACGATTGAGTATGACTTAAATCAGATGTTAGACATCTATAGGTTAGATGACTTTAAGAATGATTTTGTCTCCGAAAAGGTATTCTTAAAAGAAATCTGCCGGGATACTATCAATGGGTTGAAAGATTATTTCATCACATCAGGGATTTACCCTAAATTAGCCGTTGATGACACCATTTATGTCTATTCGGATTCGAAATGGCTGAAATTGATTATTCATCAACTTCTGACAAATGCTATAAAATACAGCGGTAAGGGACAAACAATAACAGTTTGTGCCAAAAGAGAAGGAGATCATGTTTTCTTGTCTGTTAGAGATGAGGGGATTGGAATCGAAAAAGCTGACTTGCAAAATATTTTTGACTTGTTCTATGTAGGAAAAAACGGAAGAAACACTGCTGATTCAAGCGGAATTGGTCTCTATATTGTCAAAAGGGTTGTCGAGCATTTGGGACATGATGTAGAGGTAAACTCCCAAGTAAATAAAGGAACCACAATGACGATAAGATTTTAGAGAACCCCTATCCGATAACATGACAAAACTGTAAGATTCTGTCATGTTATCGGATTTTTGGTTTAAGCCCTACTTGGTAAACTATACTTGCAAAAGATAAATGAGAATGTGACAGAAATCAATCATTCAAAGAATTTGATTTCGTTGTATCACCTCCGCACAGTTGATTAGGTTGGCTGTTATCACTTGCGTGGTAGTTAAGGGGGCGCCTAAAAATAAGAATGCGCCCCAAGAATAAAGACCACCAATCAGCAGTGGTTCATTGGTGCTAAAGCACCTAATAAACTGTGCAGGAGAAAGACTTCTTGGCAAAACCAACAAGTCTTTCTCCCAACCACTGTGCCTTGCATATAAAATTGACAAAATAAATAAGGCCGAGAACTTTTGTATCAACCTCGTTAATAATCATTTTGAAAGGAAGCATAACATGATACTAACAGTTTCAAATTTAGAAAAAACATACAAGGGAAAGGTCTCTTTCAAAGCCTTAAACGATATCAATATGGAAGTGGCAGAAGGAGAATTTATCGCCATAATGGGTCCCAGCGGAAGTGGGAAAAGTACCTTTTTAAATGCCATATCAACCATTGATAAACCTACGGGAGGTTCTGTTTTCATTGCCGGACGCAATCCTTATGACATGAATGATGAACAGCTATCAACCTTCAGAAGAAAAGAATTGGGCTTTGTCTTTCAACAGTTTAACTTGATCAACACTTTAACGGTAGGAGAAAATATTATTCTGCCACTCACATTAGACAATGTCCCCTTGGATAGTAT
Source organism: Streptococcus criceti HS-6 (assembly GCF_000187975.2). Classification (NCBI taxonomy): domain Bacteria; kingdom Bacillati; phylum Bacillota; class Bacilli; order Lactobacillales; family Streptococcaceae; genus Streptococcus; species Streptococcus criceti. Next base: position 1,624,075 of record NZ_AEUV02000002.1, on the reverse strand, counting down.
GAGAACAAAGCTTGAGCAAATCAGCGAATTTTTAGGTATTTCCCATTTGCTCAATAAAAGGACTTATGAAATTTCAGGTGGGCAGGCGCAGCGGGTAGCTATCGCCAGAGCTGTCATAAACAATCCATCAATTTTACTGGCAGATGAACCTACCGGAAATTTAGATTCGAAATCAGCCCGAGATGTGATGAAGCTTTTTAAAAAGTTAAATGAATCCATGAAGGTAACGATTATCATGGTAACTCATGACCCTAACATTGCAGCTTACTGTGATAAGACTTATATCATAAAAGATGGCAACATTTATATGAAAATCATCAACAGAAATAACGCTGAAATCTATCGAAAAGAAATTTTGAATACGATGAGCCTGCTTGGAGGTGATGACAGTGACACTATTTGATTTTGCACTAAATAATATAAAAAGAGACTTTAGAACCTATTTATACCATTTTCTAAGCTGTACTTTTTCTGTCTTTATCTTCTTTCTCTTTACAACCTTGGCCCAGCATCCAGCCTTAGCCATTGTGGATTCAAGTGGTACGATTGGTCTCGTCCTGTTTCTAACGCGTATCGTCTCCGTAGCTTTTGCCTTTGTTCTGATTCTGTATTCAGTAGGCAATTTTTTGAAAATCCGAAGCAAGCAATTTGCCATCTTAAATATTATCGGAGCCAGCAAGAAACAGTTTAGTAAGCTGATTTTCCTTGAAAATATGATTCTGTCAACGTCAGCCATGATTTCAGGGATTATCATGGGAATTATTTTTTCTAAGCTCTTCTTAATGCTAGCGCAACAAATGATAGGCAGATTAGACCTTCACTTTTACTTTCCGCTGGTGGCAGTCTTACTAACCATAGTGTTCATGGGAAGCTTATTCTTAGTTGTAGCCCTACTTGCTCCAGTCATTCTGAGAAAGAAAGAAATCATCGTTCTTCTAAAAAAAGAAGAAGTGACGGAAAAAAATCATTTTATCCTATCCTTGCTAGCTATCGTATTAATTTTACCCCTAACCGTATATTTGCATTTAATCTCTGGTGAGACACCGTCAATTTTTATCTATGTATTAGATTTATTATCTTATGTGAGCAGCACCTACTTTATCTGCTATCTTATCTTTACCATCTATGCCTCTGTCATGAAAAAGAGCGGACGGCTGTATAGCAAGCAGAACTTGGTAACGGTGAGCGATTTTAAATACAAAATCAATACGAATATCAAAACGATGACCGGCGTTATGATTTTATTTAGTATCGTCTTAACTTCTCTCGTTTATATCGTTGGAGCACCTAGAAATATTGCGCAGGACACAAAAAAAGTAGTTCCTTACTCTTATATGTACGCTAATTGGGAAAATCAAGCAAAGAGCGCTAAAAAGGCAGATACCCTTTCTAAAACATTATCCGAGACTGATGACTTTAAACAGCTGACTATTGACTATGCTCAGCTAAAAAGTAACCTTAGAACAACCAGACATATTATCCTATCCAATACCATGTACAATGCAGTCGCTGACTTTTTGCATAGAAATAAGCTCAACCTTACAGACGACAGCTATTTTCTGGTCGGAGTTGATGGTAAAGCAGCGCCAGTTTTACCAGATAATGTTAGAGAAAAATTGGCAGATTATCACATCACAAAGAAAAATGGCTTAGATAAGAGAGTGATTGCCTTATCAGGCTATTTTACAAGTGTTACTGTTGTTTCAGATAAAAAATATGAAGAGCTATCCCAGACATTAACTAAAGACACTATCTATGCTTTTGACCAAGTCCGCTATCAAGAGGATAAGGCAGGAAAAATGGAAGAACTGGAGAAAGCGATCGGATTTGAAAAAGGAAAAGAGACCTTGATATCGTATTATATGTATTATGACAATGAAAGTTTAACCAGAAAGTTAGTCTCTTATGTCGGCAGTATTTTATGCGTCTCCTTTTTAATCGGAATGGCCAGCATTATCTACTCAAGACTCTATTCTGCTCTAGAGGAAGAAAGTAAGAAGTATAGCATCATGATGAAGATTGGCCTAAGCCAATCACGTTTAAAAGCTGTTACAGCAAGTACGCTTAGATGGCTGTTTCTAGCGCCATTTGCAATTGCCCTCGGAATATCTGGGCTCTTTGTGATTATTATCAATCAGATTACCCTAACGTCTTATACTGAATTAGCTTTTATCTGCTATGGTGTGTGTACCGTCATAGAAATTATCTTATATCTTATCGTCAGGAACAAATACCAAAAGCAAGTATTTAATAGTATCTATGAGACAAATGGTTAGTTTGTAAAACTTATCAAGAGGCTGGGACAAAAGTCCAATGTCATTAAGTTAAGCTAAGACTAGTTTCTATTAACCAACTGAGAGTCTGCGATGTCACCGTTTCGGCCCTCAGCTGGTTATTTTTGTGTACACTAAAGAAGAGATTATCCCCTAAGTCGTTGAAATTATGGTACTCTATAGGTGAAGCTTACGGAAGATTGCGCTCGTAGTCGTCGGTCAAATGAGCGATTCGGTCGGATGACAGAAACATGCCGTCTCAGAAAAGCTTCCAACTGGAAGGAAGACAAGATTCCCCTAAAGAATTGGCGACAGCCATAAGCGGCATCAGAGAAACAGATCTTATAGCTGTATTGGCCGCGAGACGGTTTGATGGGGATAGCCGATACCAGCCATTGACAAAAATTATAGTTGATAACTCTGGCCAACAGTTCTTGGAGAATCCCTTCCTTCTTTTTAGCGTGAAAGTTAACCAGGCCGATACTGTATTTTAGGTCACGAAAACTGGTCTCTATGCCCCATCTGCTGGCATAGAGCTTTTTAAGTTGGTCAGGGGGATAGTCCGTATTGGTGAGTAATGTTTCATAATGACCAGAAGAAATCTTAAGCCGGACGACCCGAAACGCTAGCTCATAGACCTGTGCAGGATTCTTTTTTCGATTTTTAGCTGGTAAGAAATCAAAGGTTGCCGAATAAGGAATATAGCGATACTGATTGGGATAATCTTTATAATAAGTTTTCCATTCTTTGGTTTGTTTCCGACAGAGTTTAAGCCGACAGTCTACATCAAAAGAAGACGACTGAGGCAAGTCTAGTCCTGACTTTATCCCCATTTTTCCATCTTTGATCCGCATGATGTAAAACCAGTTCTTTTCCTGACAATGAGCCATAAGGTTATGGCTCTCATAACCGCGATCCATGATCAAGAGGGCTGTCTGGAAAGGGAGAGGCCTGCATCATGTGAATCAAGCCAGCTTGCTCATTAGCCTGTCGTTTATCCTGAGAGCAGACATCGACATAAATGCCGCGATGGAGATCAAATAGGGCATTAAGGTGGATGACATTATAGGATCGGCCAGATTTATGAGTCCGTATGATCGTTGAGCCATCATTGGGATTTCTGGGAATACAGACATCACTGCTATCTACAGCTAAAACCGGTATCGTATCGGCTTGAGGAATTTTAACTGTAAAGTCACGAAAGAGTTCATAGAAAGTCCTAGAGTTTATAGCATAGCGTCTCTGGACGAAGGCGGCATTAGAAACCGATAGATGAGTGTCGAGCAATTCTTTGGCCAATGACTGACCTCCCATACTTAGAATGGTGCGAAGAAACGTGTCGAAAGTTAAGGCTCTGTTGCGAGTAAGGGTCTTGTCAGGATGAGTGACAAATTGATGGCGTTGGTCACTGATGGTTTGAATACTGTCCAACAGGTTGTTTTTGATTGTGGTCAACATCATCCCCCCCTTTGACCTTAGTTTAGCACAGAAAAAAAAGGGACGCTATCCCTAAAACGAAATAGTGTCTCTTAACTTAATGACATTGGACAAAAGTCCTGCCTCATTTAATTTATTTAAGATATAGCAGTTTGACGCAGTGGTTGATTGGAGGTCCTTATCCCTTGCCTTGCAAGTGATAGCGGCCATCCTAATCAACTATGCGGAGGTGGGACGACAAAATCGAAATCGTAATGTCATTACGATTTACCGATTTTTGTCCCCACTCTCTTTTTAAGTTACTCTTTGATAGAGTTGAGTTTAGTGAGCTGACTCGCTTAAATAAGCTTTTTTTGATATACTTAAGCTATATTTTTTAGAAAGATTTGAGCTAGGAATCCCTAGCAAAGAGGTATTAGTTTTGTCTCAATCTTACATCAATGTTATCGGAGCGGGCTTGGCAGGTTCAGAAGCAGCCTACCAGATTGCTAAGCGCGGCATTCCGGTTAAACTCTATGAAATGCGTGGCATTAAGCCAACACCCCAGCATAAGACAGCAAACTTTGCTGAATTGGTTTGTTCCAATTCCTTCCGTGGAGATAGTCTGACCAATGCTGTCGGCCTGCTCAAAGAAGAAATGCGACGCTTGGATTCCATTATTATGCGTAATGGTGAAGCTCACCGTGTACCAGCAGGAGGCGCTATGGCAGTAGATCGCGAGGGTTATGCTGAGGCAGTGACGGCTGAAATCGAAAATCATCCCTTGATAGAAGTCATTCGCGAGGAAATTACAGAAATCCCCGATGATATTATTACAGTTATCGCAACAGGTCCATTGACATCTGATGCTTTAGCGAAAAAAATTCACGAACTCAATGGTGGGGAAGGTTTTTACTTTTATGATGCAGCCGCACCGATTGTTGATGTGAACACCATCAATATGGACTTGGTCTATCTCAAATCACGTTATGACAAGGGAGAAGCTGCCTATCTGAATTCTCCAATGAACAAGGAGCAGTTTACAGCTTTCTATGAAGCCTTGATTACAGCAGAAGAAGCTCCGCTCAATGAGTTTGAAAAAGAAAAATACTTTGAGGGCTGTATGCCGATTGAGGTCATGGCCAAACGGGGCATTAAAACCATGCTCTATGGACCGATGAAACCAGTTGGCCTGGAATACCCAGACGACTACAAAGGGCCACGTGATGGAGAGTATAAGACGCCTTACGCAGTCGTACAGCTCCGTCAGGATAATGCAGCAGGAAGTCTCTACAATATCGTTGGCTTCCAGACCCATCTTAAATGGGGAGAACAAAAGCGTGTTTTCCAGATGATTCCCGGACTTGAAAATGCAGAGTTTGTCCGTTATGGCGTCATGCACCGCAATTCTTACATGGATTCGCCAAATCTTTTAACTCAAACCTTCCAGTCCCGTAAAAATCCCAATCTCTTCTTTGCGGGTCAGATGACTGGGGTAGAGGGCTATGTTGAATCAGCAGCTTCTGGACTTGTCGCGGGTATCAATGCGGTTCGTTTGTTCAATAACGAGACTCCTTTGATTTTCCCAGAGACGACAGCTATAGGCAGTCTCCCTCATTACGTGACCCACACCGACAGCAAGCACTTCCAGCCGATGAATGTTAATTTCGGTATCATCAAGGAATTGGAAGGTCCGCGTATCCGTGATAAGAAGGAGCGCTATGAAAAAATCGCCCAGCGTGCTTTAGAGGATCTATTCAAGCTGTCCCTCTAAGAAAAAACCTGTATTTCAGATCAATTTCACCCTTGAAATCAGCGAACGAGACAAAGCAATCACCAGCACAAGAGTTCAGCCTATCGAGGCTGATCTTTTTTTTACAGCTAGATATAAAGCCTGCTTGAGCTCACTAACTTTTTGAGCTATAATAAGACCTATGAAATTAACCAAGAGACATTTTGGCTATCTCTTTCTTGTGATAGCATTAATCTATGCCACCGTTACTTATTGGTCGCTGGGACAGAGAATCCTCCTGACGATTTATCGAGCCAGCCTCCCCTTTTTAGCCGGTGCCGGAATGGCCTATATCATCAATATTGTCATGTCAGGCTATGAGCATCTGCTGAGGAAAATTCTAGGACGCGATATCCCAGGAAGGAGAGCCATCAGTTTAATCCTGTCCTACTTAACGTTTGTTATTGCCATCTTCTTAATTTTCTCAATTGTCCTACCAGATCTTATCACTAGTTTAAAAGCGCTGCTAGCGATTGATTTCGAGGGGCTGGGTAAATTGTTCAATCATGTCCAAAAGGATTCCAATGTTCAGCGACTGATGCACTATTTCCATATTGATTTGAACAAGAGTGCTTCGAGTTTGCTAAATAAGTACAATAAACAGATTTCAACAACTGTGATTGGTATTCTGAGCGGCCTTCTGACATCAGCAACGAGTCTAGCTTCAGGCCTTGTTTCTCTCTTTATCAGCTTTGTTTTTTCAATCTATGTTTTGGCAGGCAAAGAGAAATTGGGCCGTCAGGGAAACATGTTAGTTCATGCCTATTTGCCCAAGTACGAGGAGAAATTCCACTATGTCAGACGGATTACCCACGAAAGTTTTCACGGCTTCTTCGTCGGCCAGACTTTGGAAGCCATGATTTTGGGCAGTCTCTGTGCCTTAGGCATGTTGATTTTCAAAATCCCATACGCCGGAACGGTTGGTATTTTAGTCGGTTTTACTGCCCTTATTCCAGTTGTCGGGGCCTATATCGGCCTCTCAATCGGTGCTATCCTGATTATGACCCTATCCATTCCTAAGGCAATTTTCTTTGTTGTCTTCCTTGTTATCCTGCAACAGTTTGAAGGTAACCTGATTTATCCCCGTGTTGTTGGCCATTCAATCGGTCTGCCACCTATGTGGGTTATCTTGGTCATCACTATCGGCGCCTCCCTCTGGGGTATCTTAGGTATGCTGGTTGCTGTTCCAACAGCTGCAACAATCTATAAGCTGATTAGAAATCACGTGTATAATAAGAGGGCTAAAGAGGAGCAGAGGAGCAATCAAGCCCTGTAACCCCTTTCCTAATAGGCTCAATCGTGTTATAATGGTAAAAGATTTTCTAAGAAAGTTGGACAGGTTATGTCAAAACGTACGAAAAATATTTTACAGCGGATTCTCGTTATCTTAGCTTTGTTAGTTTCCCTAGCCTTATTTGTCTGGTTAATGATTGAGGCTTGGCATATTCAGGAATTAGCAACCCAGATTGGGGTACACTTCACCAATAAAACGGGTAAGTTAGCATCGCTTGATAGCCCAGTGCAAAAACTCATCTTTATCTTTGCGATTTGGCTAGCGCTACAAATCGTTTTCTTCCTAGGACTTTTGATCCATTTCTTCAAAGCGACAAAAAACGATCAGGAACAAGACAGTCGCCGAGTGAATGACAGCTCCCATCATAGACGCCGTCGTCATGAAGAAGATGAGGAAGAAACACCTCGTCATCGGAGTTCGGAACGCGAAGAAAAAGAAGCGAGTCGAACTAGACGCCGTCACGTTTCAACTGAATTTAGAGATGATTATGATGAAGAAGGTGAGTCTGATAAAGATAGTACAGCAGTTGATACTGAATTAGAAGAACTTCCTACAAGAAGAGCTGACAAGGTTACTAAAACAAGTGACGATGACGACTATCTGGAAGTACCAAAGCCAGTCGGACGCCGTTCTCGCAAAGATCGTCACTAGAAATAAGATAAGAAGAGGCTGGGAAAAAGTATTCCAGCCTTCTATTTTTGCAGTAATAACAGCTTGACGCAGTGGTTGGGGGTCCTTATCTTGGGGTGCAGTCCCATTTTCAGGCACCCCCTTAAACAGTCCACCGGACTGTTTAACTACTCCGCAAAGTGTTAGCGGCCATCCTAATCAACTGTGCGGAGGTGGGACAGAAGTCAATTTATATAAAAAATCGATTTTTCCCACTCTCTTTTTTTAAGTGACAACTTTGGAGTTTGCGGAGTAAACAGGTATCAAAATTTACCTAATTAAACCAATCATTAAGCACGAGAGAATCATAAGAAAAACTTGAATTAAAACTGACAACATGCTAAGATAAGGAAGCATAAATATTGATGTTTGGGAAAAGCCATCACTAAAAAAAACCTAGCAAAGTGTTATTTTAGTGGCTTTTACCGTTTGGTAAGGGCTTTTTCTTATGCAGTCACAATACTTGGAGGAAAAATATGAAACGTCAATCCGCCCTAGTCGTCTTTTCTGGCGGTCAGGATTCTACCACTTGCCTTTTTTGGGCACTCAGGCACTATGACCACGTCGAAGCCGTAACCTTTGCCTACGGTCAGCGTCACAGTCAAGAAGTTGAAGTCGCTAAGGGAATTGCTAAAGACTTAGAAATCGAGCATCACATTCTTGACATGTCTCTCTTGGGCCAAATAACGAATAATGCCTTAACCTCTGACATAGAAATCGAAGCTCAAGAAGGAGAAGTCCCTAATACTTTTGTCGATGGCCGCAATCATCTGTTTCTCTCTTTTGCGGCTGTCCTTGCAAAACAAAAGGGCATTACCGATATCGTGACAGGTGTTTGCGAAACTGACTTTTCAGGCTACCCTGATTGCCGTGATGCTTTTGTCAAATCCCTCAATGTTACCCTCAATTTAGCCATGGATTATGATTTTGTGATTCAAACACCTCTGATGTGGTTAGATAAGGCAGAAACTTGGGCATTGGCTGATCAGTTAGGAGCTTTCGACTACGTAAAAGACAAGACCCTAACATGCTACAATGGAGTTATGGGGACCGGCTGCGGAGAGTGTCCTGCCTGCAAACTCCGTCAGCATGGCTTAGATACCTACCTAGCAAGAAGAGGTGAAGCCTGATGTTTTTTACTCCTAAAGAAATCAAGAAGGAAGTCCCTAATAAATCTCTAATTTACGCCCCAAAACGGGTGCTGGTTTCCAAAGAATTTACCTTCGATGCGGCCCACCATCTCTTCCAATATGAGGGTAAGTGCAAATTCCTCCACGGTCATACCTATCGCTTGCAAATTGCTGTCAGCGGAATGCTAGATGAACGGGGCATGGTCTATGATTTCGGCGACCTCAAGTCCATTTACAAGGAGCACTTAGAGCCTCAACTGGATCATCGCTATCTCAACGAAAGCCTGCCTTATATGAATACGACGGCAGAAAATATGGTCTATTGGATTTATAAGACAGTAGAAGCCCACCTCCCTGATCAGCATGACCTCCGGATGGAATATGTTCGGCTCTATGAAACCCCTAGCTCCTATGCCGAATTTAGAAGGGGATGGGACCTGACATGAGAAAAAAGCGCGACCTCAAGCTACCGATCTTGGAAATTTTTGGCCCCACTTTTCAAGGAGAAGGACGGGCTATCGGCCAAAAAACCATGTTTATTCGGACAGGCGGCTGTGACTACCATTGCGATTGGTGCGATTCTGCCTTTACATGGGATGGTTCTGAAAAAGCTACACCTATGACGACGGACCAAGTCATCGCCGAGCTAGACAAGTTGGGAACCTATGATTATGTCACCCTTTCGGGCGGCAATCCCTGCCTTCAGGCAGCTAATATGGCTGAATTAGTCCACAAGCTCAAAGAGCGCGATGTCACTCTAGCTGTCGAAACTCAAGGATCTCGCTGGCAGGATTGGCTGTTGGATATCGATCAGGTGACCCTCAGTCCCAAACCACCCTCCAGCAAGATGGACGTTAATATGGAAACCTTGGACTTTATTGTGGGGAGGTTGGATCCTGAAAAAGTAACCTACAAGATTCCTATCTTTAACGATGAAGATTTAGCTTTCGCTAAAAAAATCCAAGCCCGCTACCAGCCTGATGTCCTCTACCTATCAGTTGGCAATCCTGAACCCAAGGCCCAAGGAGATATTGTCCGCCATCAATTGGATCGGCTGCATGCTCTGTGGGACAAGGTTGCCAAAGATGATAATTGGGGAAACGTCCGAGTTCTGCCCCAACTCCACACCCTAGTTTATGACAACCAAAGAGGGGTCTAGAATCTTTTGGGGTCTGCCTTTCAAACCAGCCTAATAGCTGAGAAGTAGAACGGCCAAGTACCCTCACCATTAATTAACAAAATATCAAACAGAAAGAAGTAGCAGCATGGCAAATAACTCCAAAGAAATGAAAGACCTAACCCTGCTGGGCAATCAGCAGGTCCCTTATGTTTTTGATTACGATCCAAGTATCTTAGAATCCTTTCAAAACCGTCATCAGGACAACGATTATTTTATCAAGTTCAACTGTCCTGAATTCACCTCACTCTGCCCTATCACCGGACAGCCGGACTTTGCCACGATTTATCTCTCCTACATTCCAGACGAGCTCTGCGTTGAGTCCAAATCGCTTAAACTCTATCTTTTTTCGTATCGCAACCACGGTGATTTCCATGAAAATTGTATCAATACCATCGGTAAGGATCTGATCGACTTACTTAAGCCACGCTACCTAGAAGTCTGGGGCAAATTCACCCCACGGGGCGGTATTTCCATCGACCCTTACTTCAATTACGGTCGTCCGGGTACCAAGTATGAAGAGATGGCTAATTACCGTTTGATGAACCACGATCTGTATCCAGAAACGATTGATAATCGTTAAGACACCCAAAAAACTGCAGCTCCCAATCGGAATTGCAGTTTTGTTTAATTACATGGTTTACATAATTTATATTACGTTTCTATAGGTTGTCTAAAGCATTCTTTTGCTCATCGTTGACGATATGGGTGTAGAGGTCAGTGACCTGAGTAGAAGCGTGACCCAATTGGTGACTGACGAGTACTTGGGATTTGGTGGCATCATAAAGGCGAGTCGCCAATGTATGTCGAAGTTTATGAGGTGTCACACGGATTTTAAAATCCTGAGAGTATTTACCGACCATTTTTTCAATGCTAGAGGCATCCATACGATTGGGAACCCCACGATATTCGGAAAGAAAAAGCGCAGTATCTTGCTTTTCAGCCTTGTAGCGGCTTTTACGGACTTTGAGATAGTCTTCTAAGTAGGGCTTAGCAAAGCCTGCAACATTAACCGAATCCCGCTTGCCGCCTTTACGAGTAACCTCGATGACCATCATATTGAGGTTAAGGTCCTTCATATCCAGATTAACTGCCTCGGACAAACGCACACCAGAAGCCAGCAGCAAGGCGATAATGGCTAGATCACGTTCCTTATTTTTTCGGAAAGATGATTTGGCCCGATTGGAAAGTTTACCTTCATATTCCTTATCGACATAGTCCAAAAACTCCATGGTTTCATCACCTAAAAAGAGTTTCTGCTTGATATTTTCCGCTCTGGCAGCAAGTGTTTCCTTTTTCTTTTTAGTGGAAACTTTTTTCATAACATTGCGGTAGAAATAAGGCTCACCTTGATCGTTCTCAACCTCCTCAGTCAGATACTTGTAGAGACTGGATAAGGCTGACAAGGTGCGATTGATTGTTGTCTGAGAAACCCCTTGCTTGGTTGAATAGGTATTGAGCGAGGGACGTTCACGCAAATAGAGGATAAAAGTCTCCATATCTTTCTTGGTCAAATGCTCCAGTACATCAAGAGGAATGTCAGCAATAGCTTTAACATCTGTCAAATCAGCATCTATGAGCCATTCAAAGAAACGGCGATATTCCTTGAGATATTCATAGAGGGTCGTAAAGCTATAAGGAATGGAGAGCTTGGATTGGTAATAGTCCAGCACATACCAGGGCATAAGAGCCTTTAATTCCTCGATTTTTTCTAACAATCGTTCACGTTTCATAAGTTCGTTTTCCTTAGGTTTAAATAAATAGTTTTTATCTAGACAGTAGTATATCACGCCCCTATATATTTTTCAAGAAAATTACAGTTTTTCGGAAAGAAGTTATAACAAATACTCGAAACGATTAATACCCAAACTTTTCGAGTAACTAAAACCAGCCACATAAATTTCTTTTATGCAACTGGTTTTTATCAAGGACTAGTCTTATGTCTTATATCCCTAATTTTTTCGCTTCGTGTTCAATATTTAGTAGGAAATCTTCTGTTTCCTCCTTTATGATTTCAGAAATGATCTGGCCGTCTTTCATGAACAGGCAGCGTTTTCCATAGGAGGCTACATGGCTGTCATGGGTGATGAGGATGATGGTCCTTCCTTCTTGGTTTAGTTTTTGGAAAATACTCATAACTTCTAGGCTCATTTGGGAATTGAGTGCTCCTGTTGGTTCGTCCGCAAATATGATATCAGGCTGATTAATAAGCGCCCGACAGATACTGGCACGCTGGAGCTGACCGCCCGGTACTTGGCGGATATTCATATCTGCCAAATCTGCTATTGCTATTGTTTCGAGTAAGTCATAGGCATGTTGGTAAATCTTTTTTTTGGCTTCTTTAAATAACTAAGCAATACAATTGGTAATACCATACCAAATTTTTGAACTTTTTGAGCCATGTTTCTCCTTTTCAATAAGAAAAGCCATAGTAATATGACCTTCTTGATTAATAACGAATTTTCTACTAAATATGATAATCGTCGTAGTCGATAGCGATACGAGTATAGGTCGTTGACATCAGCAACCAATTTCCTGCATTGTCTTTGGTGTACGTTTCCGCAACAACAAAAGGATTGGTCACTTCATTTCCTTGCACTACTGCTGTTAATTGCAATTTTCTAAGAATAACGGTTGTTGCTCCGCTAAGAATCGTTTTTTCTTCAGCAACATCAACCTTTTTGACTGCAATTAAGCCCTTCCCAATAGCTTCAAATTCACTTTTTTATCAAGGCAAACACCCATGTGTACAAATACAGCATTATTTGAGATGAGACTATCTACTGTTTGTAAATTTCCTGTCTGAATTGCAGCTAAGATTTTCTCTGATAATTTTTGTACTACTTCGACCATAACAATTCTCCTCTATTTTAAAACGATTTTCCGACAAAACCCGCTAGGAGTTCAACTGTTGCGGCTTCGTGGTGGTCTGCAAAGACAGTTGTATTCGTATTGAGTGTTTTGATTTGTGCCATGTCGTCGTCAGATAATTTGAAGTCAAAAATATCAAAATTTTGGCGGACACGTTCTGGTTTGGCTGATTTTGATAAGCTAACGATACCACGTTGTAATTGCCAGCGAAGCATGACTTGGGCAGTTGTTTTGCCGTATTTATCAGCGATAGCTTTTAGAACAGGATTGTTAAAGACATCAAATCGTCCTTCAGCAAAAGCACCCCAGCTTTCAACTTGAACACCTTTAGACGCTTGGTAAGCGACAGAATCATCTTTTTGATTAAAGACATGAAGTTCAATCTGATTTACAGCAGGAATGACATCATTGAAAATAGCAAGGTTAGCTAATTGGTCATCTTCGAAATTTGCTACACCAATGGCACGAATTTTTCCGTCTTTGTAAAGTTCTTCCAGCGCACGCCATGCTCCAAAAGTATCACCCGCAGGTTGGTGAAGCAAATAAAGGTCGATGTAATCAGTATCAAGTTTACGCAGCGATTCTTCAAAAGCCTCCTTGGCACCTTCGTAATTAATGTGTTGAATGAAAGCTTTTGTTGTGATAAAGAGTTCTTCACGCGGAACACCTGAAGCTTTGATAGCTTTGCCGACGGCTTCTTCGTTGCCATAAGCTTCCGCGGTGTCGATTAAACGGTAGCCTGTTTCGATAGCTTCTTCGACAGCTTTTTGACAAACATCTGGGTCAGGAATTTGGAAAACACCAAAGCCGACCATGGGCATTTTAACGCCATTATTAAGTGTTATTGTAGGTTGTTGAATCATTATTTTTTCTCCCTTGGTTAATCATTTTCTTGATGATTTTATTATAAAATGCTACTGCTACTTTTAAAATTACTTCTTTTCTATGCTAGTATGCAGTTGGCGTATGGTTAGAAATTGGAAAATAAAAGGTACAGTTTAACAAGTAGACTGTACCTAAAAAATCGTATATTGTACTAAAAATAAGTTGACATAGAAATCTATTTTAATAGTAATGATTAAAGATTATCATTAAAGAATGGTAGAATGGCTTCTGCTGCTTCATCAACGAAGGGATACAAGTCATACATATCGAAATGGCTTGCTTCAGGAATGACAACCCATTCTTTGATAGCGCTTTTAGCGGCGTCAAAGATTTCACGTGATGCTGGTTGACTCCAAGCATTTTCAGCAGTGATAACCAAGTAAGGTTTTGTCATCTCTTTCATGATTTCTGTGACATTGTACTTGATGAGTTCTAATTGGCTCCAAGCAACGACTTGATTGCTCCAACGTGGACGATTTCCACGAGCACTGTAATAGTATTGAGCGCCTTCTTCAAAAGCACGTGGTTGGAAATTAAGATGAACTAATTCACCTGAACCATTTTCATAAGCTTCTTTCGCTGCTTTCACTTCATCTTCTGGCATAAAGAAATTCGTCATTGGAGATGTTGAAATATCTGAAATAGCTGGCACTACCGCTGTAATGGCTTTGAGACGTGGTTCTTTAACACCTGCAACTGACATGTATGAACCAGAACCGCAAATACCAAGTCCACCAATACGATTATTGTCAACATATGGCAAACTTTCTAAGAAATCAACTGCCCCTTCAATGTCTGTTTCTTTAACATCAGGAAGTTCTTGTTGGCGTGGGAAACCTTCGCTTTCACCAAAGTAAGCCCCGTCAAAAGTTAGGGCAACATAACCAGCTTTTGCCAAGAGATTAGCATAAGTTGCTTGTGCTTGTTCTTTAACTGAAAGCATTGGTCCTGTAACAACAATAGCCGCATAATTTTTAGTCCCATCAAATTCTGCTGGCAAATAAAGTTGCCCAGCCAAACGAAGGTCTAAAGCTTTATTTTTAAATGTTACATTTTGAATTGTCATGATGTTTTCCTCATTTCTTGTATTTAAGTCAGTCAACTGACTTAGCCGTAAGCAAAACTTGCTTTACTAATATTGGTTATAGTATAACCTCTTCACTAAACTTTGAAAATTACTTTTGGAGCATACCAAGCATACGCCATTTGCATACCATTAACTCGCTCCCATACCACCATCAACTGCTAGAATAGCACCAGTAACGTATCGTGCTTGTTCAGAAGCGAGATAAGCGGCAGCATTCGCAATATCCTCACTCGCTCCAACATAACGCAAAGGAATCATACTGATAATATTATCCATATGCGCCTTAGCATCTTCTTCTGACAAATCAGTTTGATTCCAGATATCAGTTGCAATAGTTCCAGGGGCAATAGCATTAACACGCACGCCGTCAGCAGCCAATTCCATTGCCCAAACACGTGTAAAGTTTTCAACAGCAGCCTTGGCACCAAGATACATCGACATATTCGGACCACGGTGTTGCGCTCCAACAGTTGATAAATTAATAATCGTTCCCTTGGCTTTGAGAATAAATGGTAAAGTTTGAATAGTCATATCCAAAAGAGCTCGAACATCTAGGGCAAAAGCACGGTCATAATCCGCTAATGTCAATTCTTTTAGCGGCGTTACAGGAGCCCAACCTGCATTATTTACCAAGATATCTAACTGACCATTAAAATCAGTTTCAACGGTTTTAACAATTTTAGCAACGTCATCTGAATTTGTAATATCAGCCACAACATAAGAAATATTTTTATTGTTATCTGCCACTTCTTTTAACACATTTTCTCGACGTCCTGCGATAATAACTTTTGCTCCTTCGTTGGCATACCGTTCAGCAATAGTACGACCAATTCCAGAACCGCCGCCCGTTACAACGGCAACTTTATTTTCAAATTGTTTAGACATCATCATTTCCTCCATTTTAGGATAATTCATCAATTTTTAGCTGATTCTAAAAATAGCGAGAGGTTATCAACCTTTCAACATCATTAGTATACTGCTTACTGCTTCACTTGAAAATTACTTTTAAAGCAAGCTAGTATACACTATACGTATACTGAATTCAAATGAAAATCCAGCTTTGAACAGCTGGTTTTAAGTTACTTTATTCTGATACAATGACTAAAGATTTAATCGCTTCACGTTTATCCATAGCTTCATAAGCCGCTTGAATATCATCGAGATTGAAGCGTTTGGTAAAGACTTTACCTGGATTAATTTTTCCAGTTAAGACAGCATCAAGAAGTAGTTCTTTGTCATAAGTAGTTACTGAGGCAACACCACCTCGTAAACCAATATTTTTCCAGAAGAGTGCATTGGTGTTCATTTCTGCTTTTTGAGGAACACCTACACGACCAATCACGGCACCTGGACGGCAGACATTGACAGCTGTTTCAACTGATTGCTCAGTTCCAACACATTCTAAAACAGCGTCAGCACCATTTGTCAATGCCATAACTTTTTCAACGGCTTCATCACCACGTTCAGCTACAATATCAGTTGCGCCGAATTCTTTTGCTAAAGCTTGTCGATCAGCATGGCGGCTCATGGCAATAATGCGTGTTGCCCCCAATAATTTAGCGCCAATAACGCCACACAAACCAACGGCACCGTCTCCCATGACAACAACAGTATCGCCAGCTTTGACCTCTGCTGTTTTAGCAGAATGATAACCAGTTGCCATCACATCAGCCAAAGTCAAGAGGGAATTCAATACGTCATCTGAATAGTCAGACGGTTGTCCAGGAATTTTAATAAGTGCCCAATCAGCATTTGTAAAACGGAGATATTCACCTTGATAGCCAGCGTTACCACCTGGTTCCATATTGGTACAATTGCCATCAAAACCAGCACGGCAAGCAGCGCATTTACCACAACCATGTGTAAATGGAACAATGACAAAATCGCCAGCTTTAACTGAGGTCACCGCATTTCCGACTGTTTCAACAATGCCGATAGCTTCATGTCCAGTATAAGAATTTGGTTCGCGTTTAGAAATGCCTCTAAACCACCAAAGGTCGGAACCACAGACACACGCGCGAACAATCTTAATAATGGCATCTGTGTCTTTTTGAATGTCTGGTACAGGTGCTTCAGTAACTGTCATTTTCCCTGGTTCAATAAATGTTGCGACTTTCATTTTTTCTCCTTCTCTATTTATCTTAATAAACAGGACGTGTCAATCCTTGAGTATCGGGGTCTGCAAGACCTATACTTTCTCTATTGAGGTAAGTTGGATCAGCAATCATTTTGACGACAACGTCTGCCATACTTTGACGTGAGCCAGAGACACCGACATACGATTCTCCTTTGTGCGTAATACTGTATTTCACCTCATCACGGTCATTTAACCAAGGCAAACGTAAAGTTGTGTAATCTAAGCCTGATTTTTCTAACAATTCGTCAGAACGTCGAGCTCGATTGAGCCCTGCTTGCGTAAGCATTTCTGTATTCCAACGACCATATTCTCCAGGAACTTCTCCGTAAATTCCTAAAACATTTGAAGCTATAACACGTTTAACATCATTTTTAATCATTGCTGTAATAACGCCTTGAGTCAGTTCGTTATTAGGGTCATGGTCAACATTTGAAATAAAAACAATATCTTGTCCTTGAACAGCCTTATCTAACGCTTCTTGGTCATGAATATCAGCATCTACTGTCCTTACACGTGCAGAATTAATAGCCACTAAGTCATCAACACGATGACTTTTTCGTAAATAAAGTGTCAATTGAACATCAGCTTGTTCGCTCAAAAGACGCTTCGCCACAATCCGTGCAATTTGTCCATTGGCACCCAAAATTAAAACATTTTTCATCTACTATTCCTCAAACAATCTTAAAGATTAATCATTAGCATGAATGTCATAAGCTGACAAGAGATAATCTCCAACACCTGGTGCGTCTGGGTCATGAGCACCTTTTCCTTTGTCAAGGGCACGAAGCTCTGCCATTTCTTCAGCGGTCAATTCAAAATCAAAGAGTTCTTTGTTTGATGCCATGCGAACTTTCTTGGTTGATTTTGGCAAGACAATGATGCCTTCTTGCACTTCAAATCTCAAAATAATTTGCCCAGCATCTTTGCCATATTTGTTAGCCAAGGCTGTGATGATTGGTTCGGCAAATAAGTCTTTATTTCCTTGTCCGAGTGGCGCCCAAGCTTCGATTTTAACATCATCTTTTGCAAGCAAGTCACGTAGAGCTTTTTGTTGGAAATAGGGGTTGAATTCTACTTGGTTAACAGCTGGAATCGTATTGAAATGTGGAACAAATTGATTCCAAAAGTTTGGCGTGAAGTTTGACACACCGATTGATTTGATTTTACCAGCTGCTTTGGCTTCTTCTAGAGCTTTCCAAGCTTCCTAGACTTTGCCATAAGGTTGGTGAAGCAGGTAGAGGTCAAGGTAATCAAGCCCCATTTTTTCCAAGGTTGCATCAATGGTTGCTTTAGCAGTTTCGTAAGCATAATCTTGAATCCAAAGTTTGCTAGTGACAAAGATTTCATCACGTGGAATGCCTGAATCTTTGATAGCTTGTCCAACTTCTTTTTCGTTAAAATAAGCTTGCGCTGTGTCAATATGACGGTAACCAACTTCTAAAGCTTCCTTAACAGCTGTATAGGTCGAACCGTCTGCAGGAATTTGGAAAACACCAAACCCAACTGCTGGAATACGATTGCCATCATTTAAAGTAATTGTTTCTGTCATTATTTTTACCTCGTTCTTTTTTATGCCTACATTTTACGTCTAAATGGCTCAAAAGTACATTACTTATGTGCTAAGCTAGCATGCGTTTTACGTATGCTGGTTTAGTTCGATTTAGCTTAGGATTTCCAAAAGATACTTAAAGCATTGTAAGTATAAACACAAACGGCATCATAATCATGCTTAGCGCCTTTTCGTTCTCTGAAAATCAGATTATCTTCCCATTTAAATTGTTTTGGAGCCTCACTGGCTAATGCTAAAATTTGATTTTTAAAAGCTTGATAAGCAAAATCTGCTGTTCCTGTTGCAGCATAAATGAAAAAATCAGCCTGTTTCTGCTCTGCTATTTCTGCAAAAACACGCGCTGGTGTTGACACATTACCACTCATTGGATTGAAATAGTAAACATAGTCAAGGGCATGCTCAAATATTCTCCAAGTATTAACTGACCCCATTGAAAAACCACTAAAGGCGCGATAGTATCGTGATTTTTTCAAATCTTCTTGACTTGTTGATGTTGCAAAAGTAGCATATTTTTCCTCAACAGCAGGAATTAAATCATTGACAAATTCATGGTGATAACGATTGGTCAAGTCAATAGCTAAATGATAATCACTACTGTCTTTAGGACTTGTGTTATTGTAGGTTAAATTAACAATAATCATCGGTACCATATCACCATTTAAGATAGCATGATCAACGATATGCTTGAATGGTCGAGGAGATTGCGCTGTTCCCATGGTTGTTTTCTCATTTGACCAGCCACCATGGCTAAGATAAACGACAGGATAGGATTGACTTTCCGTATAACCATAGGGCAGATAGACAATCGCTTCTTTTTCCAAAGGAATTGGCTGAGAAGAGGTATACGAAAATGATTCATAAGTGCTGTATTTTAAAACTTCTAACCGCCCTGCTTTTGAACATGGCAAAAAGTAGTCTTTAGGAATGTCGCGCAATTGTTTTGAAACTGTCATCAACATCACCTCATCTCATATTTTCTTTCCAGAAATGAATTGCTTTATCAATCCAGCCTTCTGCCACAGTTCCTTCACCCAGACCAAAACCATGGTTAAGGTGCTGATAAACATTGCAAATAGCTGGCGTTCCATTTTTACAAATAGCAGCAATTCTTGCTTGCATTACCTGATAATCAGCTATCCAATCTGCTGTTCCTACAACAGCCATCGTCGATGGTTCTTGACCAGTCACTTGATTAAAGCCAGTATATTGCATCACAATGGCTCCTGCTTTTGGATAAGCGAATTCTCCAAAAGGTTCTGTTCCCTTATTTCCAAGCCAAGCAGCAAGACGAGCACCAGCTGAACCTCCCCAAAGAGAGTAATCAGTCATATCAATTTCAAGCTCTTTTTCATGCTCATGTAAAAAAGCAATTGCTCTGGCTAAATCCTCTTGACCTGTTTTCGCCCCAGGTCTATAAATTAAAGCAAAAGCATTATAGCCTTGTCGTGCAAGGTATTGGCAATGTGGAAAACTATCTTGTAAAGCACCTACAAATTGAAAAGCTCCGCCTGCATTGACAATAGCAACACGTTGATTCGGATTGCCTTGAAAAAAGACAAGCCCCGTTCGTTTCTTGCTAGGGTCTTTTGCTTGCTCCTCTGGGCTATAAATCTCATAAAATATGGTCTGTCCTGCTCGCACATGTCCCCGTAATTCATTCATAATCGATACGGTACGTGATGGTAAAGCATAGGAATTGTACCACGGGAGTGCTTTGGTTACCTCGGCCAAAGTCATTTTGGGAGATAGATTAAGGTCAAGCGGGAATAATCTGCGCGCAAAGCCTGCAAACTCCTGCGTATCATAAATGTCTTGTAAAGTTGTTTTCTCAGTAAACATTCTCCCTCCTAACTAGATTCCTCTAAAGAAGCATCTTCTTGACGCATAAAATGATTAAGAAAATCCCAAGAATAATCTGCTTCTGATCGATGAACACGATGATCAGCACCTTCAATTAAAATGAATTGAGCAAAAGGATAAGCATAATCATCTTTAAAATAGTTACTGATTGTCCACGTTGTGTGATTTACTGTTTGGCTAAATTGTTCGTCAGCTTCATATCCCCAGTACGGGGTAGAAGCATAATCCACTTGTGTGCTATTTGTAATCATATTATTATAAAGCAATAGGCTTCGAATTGAATCTGCAGTATCACTTCTAACCATAGGATTACCCACATTATCATATTCTGTGGCTTCATTTGTCCCTTGAGTGACTTGAAAAGGAATTTGATAGCCCATTTTTGGTTCTTCCAAACTAACTTGCCAACCATAAGCTGCAATTCCTGCCAAAAGTTCAGGATACCTTGCTGCTAAAGCGACTGATATTGCACCACCATTTGAAAAACCAAGTGAATAGATACGACTAGTATCAACTGGAAAAAGTTGCTCTGCCTGCTCAATAACAGACACAAGATAGTCAACTTCAGAATAAGTGGCATAATCGTTATATTCGGGCACAATAAGAATAATATTTTCTTCACGCGCCTTTGCTACCCAACCAGACTCTAAAGCTTGTTGTCTAGGATTTCTACCTGTTCCATTTAAAAAGAGAACCAAAGGAAGCTTTTTATTTCCTTCTAAAAGGGATTCCTTCCCATAAACATATATCGTTTTATTATCACTAACTTGATAACTGGTGACTTCTGCATTTGATGCCGAATTTTCTCTCTGAGAAGTCATATTTCGTATGACTATAAACGCAAAAGATAGACCGATAATGGAAATAAGCAGAATTAACGTTTTCTTCATCAAAACACCTACCTTCTTTTATTGAAAAAGATAAGCTACGCCATGTTGAACTTCTAATTCTAAGGATTCTTGATTATGCCCACCATTAGCATTTTCCCAATAAATCAGATTATCATCAGTAATGAGGTCACTATGATTTCTTAAAAGGGCATTGATTTGGGGTTGCATACTATATTTGGTACCATCGTTTTCACCAACCATAGCTATTATTTTGACATCATTTGTTTGGTAATTATTATCTTCTAAGCCAGAAGCCAAGGTGTCTGCGACGGCTTCATCACTAGAATCTCCTGTGATTTGTCCTATCCAACTATCCCCAGCCATTGGCATGTAATCGTGGAAAAACTGACTTTGAGATACTAAAACATCCCATGTTGTAATGCCACCCATTGAATAACCACCAAATGCTCTGTGAGCTCTGCTATTTTCAAAAGAAGTATCACTAGTATCCTTGGCAGCGTAGGTTGTCAATTGCGACTCAACGGTTTTCATTACTGTTTTTACCTCATCGGTAGCAAAAAAATGATTAAGCGGGTAATCTTCAGTATAATTGCTTACCACAAAACTACTATCTGGATAATAAGTCGGAAAAACAACGAGCATGGGAGCCATATCACCAGAGGCAATCCATTGGTCAAACAAAGGTTGCATGGTTTCTGCAAAATCAACATTATTCATCGTTGAGCCGTGCATGAGGTAAAAAATATTCATCGGACTATTGTCTTGGTAACTGTCTGGAACGTAGACAACGGCATTTTTGTCATATGTTTTTCCGTCATAATCTATCTTATAATCCAAGGTTTGTAATTGGCTGCTTGTGGTTTTATGATTAGTCGTTTGAGTTACCTCCTTTGCTTGGCTGGCATTTTGTTGATAGATTAGCCAGCCACCGCCTGCTACTGCTAAAATGACAAGTCCTATGACTACTAAAATCAATCGTTTTTGCATGGTCATCCTCCTTTGATTCAATACATTGAATTACATGGTCAACCGTTCATCATGTAACCTCTTTTTATCAATTCCCATGGCGTTGAGTTGTGCTTCAACTTTTAGAACGATTTGAGCTGAGCCGACAATGAAAAATTGTCCTGTGTTGATTTCTTTCAAAGACATGATGTCATTTAACTCTTCCTGCGTGAAACGGTGAGCTTTTCCTGTATAAATGACGTTATCGTATTGTTCGGCTAAATTTTGGAAATCTTGGTGCAAATACATTTCCTTTTCATTTTTAGCAGACCAAATCACATGAATCTGACGTCCTAATGGTGCATAAGTTTTTGCCATGCTATAAAGCGGAGCAATTCCTGAACCTAAACCATATAAAATCAGTGGCGCACTAGGGTCTTGTTTAACAAGTCTATCAAAGCGTCCAAATGGTCCTTCCAAGTAGACTTTTGTTCCGATTGGAATTTGGTTGATTTTGGCTGTGTAATCTCCAACAGATTGAATCATAAAACGGACTTGATTTGGAAGCTCATCTGGAGAAGAAGCAACCGAAAAAGGATGATTTTCTTTTGACAAGCCTTTACCATTTAACCGCATAAAATAAAAATCACCTGCTTGATATGCTTGTTTGTCTGCCAATGCTACAGTCAAAGCTTGAACAGTGGGGGATAAAGACTCATTTGCCACGATGGTTCCAATCGTTTTTTCAGCGTAGCGCCCAACAAATTTTTGATAGGCATAACAACCAATTGCTAATGCAGTATAGATGTCAAATAGCAGTATAAAAGCTGTCAGATTTGCTATTCGTGGTATCAGATGAACATGTAACCAAATTAACCCAACAACAAAGAAATGCAAGCGATGTATCCAAACGGACAATTGGTGTTTAAAAAAGACCTGCAACTTCTGCTTTGCTATTTTTGCCAAAGGAAAACGATCGACAAACCAACCTGACATAAAGAAACTCGCGTATAAAATGCCAAACAAGGCTAGGTAAAAAGCCAAATCTCCCGTCAAACGAATGGCTTCATGATACGTAAATGCTAACTGACGGTGCAAAAAGGCAACCACTAGAGCCAGAACACCCAGAAAACCATGCACAAAGTACATGGCTGGTAAACCAATTAAACGGTCTAACCATTTTGGACGTGTCGATAAATAAATAATCACAAGCCACCAAACATAAGCCAAAAGCCCAAAATCATAAATAAGCAAATCACTAAAACTCGACACCAATTGATGATTTAACACAAAAATCAAGGGCAAGGGTACGATACCTAAAATAAGTATCCAAGTGATGTATAAAGCTAAGGGATAGCGTTTTAACATTAATTTGTTACTCCAATATCTTCTAACCAGTCTGTCACATCATCTTGAGCGTCAGCAGCATTTGACCCACGAACGGAAAAGCCGTCCAAGACAGTTGCATTTGGAAATTGACTTTCTAGTTGACTTTGCGTATTTCCAAGACCTGACCCCTCATGTGTTGTAAATGGAATCAATGTCTTATCTTGCAAATCATTTGCTTCAACGTCCAAGAATGTTCTGACAATCATCGGATATTCTCCCCACCAAACAGGTGCTCCGATAAAGATATATTCATAACCTGTCACATCTGGTAAATCACCTTTTATGGCTGGACGAGCATCTTCATCTTGTTCCTCTTGAGCTCGCTCAGTCGTTTCTTCGTAGTCCGTTGGGTAATCTTCCTCAGGAATAATTTCATAAGTATCAGCATTGGTTGCCTCTTGGATGAAATTAGCAACACGCGCCGTATTTCCAATTTCTAGCGGACCATTCCAAACACCTTCTGTGCGTGAAAAATAAACCACCAAGACATCATGATCTCCAGACAAATCACTATCTGTTTGGAGACTTGTTGATGCTGTCGTCACAGAATCAGCATTGGACCCAGCATTCGTTGTTTGTGAACGACGATAAAATAACCAACCTCCTACTGCGACAACTGCAACGGCAATAACCGCTACAAAAATCATTAACCGTTTTTTCATAGTATTCCCCTTTTTCAATTTTTCTTAGTATACACTTTAGAGTTAACTCCAAGTCAACAGTTTTATCCTATGGTAATTGTTCAAACCAATCTAGTAAGCTTGCGTCTGCTTGGTCAACTTTATTACCTTCGATTTCGTAAGCATCTGTAATGTTGGCATCAACTCCTTGGTCACTAAGAATTGATGCTATCCGATCAACGCTTGAGCCTAAACCATATCCACCATTCGTTGAAAAGGGCGCAAGGGTTTTACCTGCTAGCTCATCTCCATATTCTTCTAAAAAACTAGCCATTGGTTCTGCTAAGGTCATGCCCCAGATAGGATAACCGAGATAAACCGTTTGATATTGCGATAAATCAGAGACATCTACATTTAGCACAGGATCATTATCAACTTCACGCTCCTCATTTGCGCGTTCAACCGTTTCACCATAATCTGAACTATAAGGCTCTGAAACCGTCAATTCTAAAACATCTGCATTTGAAACTGCTTGAACTTTACTGGCAAGTAATTCCGTTGATCCTGACCGTGAAAAGTAAATCACAATACTATCAGCATCATCCGTAAGAATTCGTGTGGCTGGATTCTCACTATTGGTGTCTTGACCATCAGAAACTGTTCCAAGACTATTGTTCCAATCGTCATCTGATAAACCAACTTGTGGTGCATTAATCTGACTAGTATCCATCTTTCCGCCAGAAATTTGCGTGGTACTACTATCTGAAGTATTTGAAGATTGATTTCCCTGACGGCATGCTGTTATGGTTAAAGTTGAGAATAGCAACATTCCCGCAAGTAATATTTTTTTCATCATCAAACCCTTCCTTAAACTTCCTTAGCTAATTTCTTGGCTTGGCTGGCATTGTAGGCCATTCCCATATAATCCATGTCATAATAACCTGCAAAACGACTCATTGTGTATTCACCAGCAGCTAGAATTTCTGGAGTTGGTGCTTGTCCTTGAAAGAGAAAGAACAAACGTTTTCCAGCAAATTCAGGAGCCACTCGACCGTATTGACGGTCTAAGAAATTACGCAATAAACCATTTAAATTATGCCAATAAACAGGAGAGCCAATAACGATTGTGTCAGCCTTGGCAACTTCTGTCATCACATCGTCTAGTTGATCATCAGCGAAATTTTGACCATAAGCATACAATTTATAATCTGCTAAATCTAGCGTTTGATAGTCATGTCCTGCCAACAAAACACGTGCTAATTTGGCAGTATTGCCATTATGATTTGGACTACTATTAATAAACAAAATACTCATACTTTTTCCTCCAACTAACCTTTAGGAAAGATTGTTTTCAAAATAACTCTCTTTCCTTTTGATACTTAAACTATATACCAAGGCTTTTTATTTGAAAATTACTTCTCTTCTATGGTAGTATACTTGTAACGTATACTCACCAGAAAGGAAAGTATTCATGATTGATGACTACCTCTTAGAAGCCCTCGTTGCTTTTGCTAAATACGGTACGCTCTCTGCCACAGCAGAGCACCTTATGGTCACTCAGCCAACGGTCACACGAGGCATGCAAAAACTCGAAGACGAACTCGGAGTAACTTTATTCAAACGAACTCCTAATCGCATTAGCTTAACGGAAACAGGTCAATTAGCTGCTAAAGAAGCTGAAAAATTGCTAGAAGCCAAACAAGCCTTTATCGAGCATATCCAAGATTTTGAGAAACACTCAGGAAAGATTAGATTAGGTTCGGTAGCTCCTGGTCCACTTTATATTGCTGAAGATGTGGCATCCGAGCATATTAGCATTGATAATAATTTACTTTCGGAAAATGATGTCATTACTAAATTGCTGTCTCAAGATTATCAGCTCATTTTCACGCACCAAGAAATTCAAACAGATGACATCGAATCACTTTATGTCGGCACGGAAAGTTTACGTGTTAACAGTGATGCCATGGTTGTTCCAGCTAATAAAACCGAAACGACGTTTCAAGAAATGGCTGGTTTTAGTTTTGTGGTTCTTCGCGACATTGGTATTTGGCAACAAATTATCGAGGATAATATTCCAAATGCGAAATTCATTTACCAAGATGAAGTTGATGATTTCAATGAAATTAGGCGCTATTCGAGTCTACCTTATTTCACTACCAACATTACGCACCTCACGCGCGAAAGGCAAGTCCACAATCGCCGTTTAGAAATGCTGATTACCGACGAAACAGCACAGATTGATTTTTACCTTGCCTATCTGAAAACGAACAAATCACAATTCAAAGACGACATTACCGCCATTCAAACTGCTTGGGCAAATTTGAAATGAGAATGACGAAATCTATAAAAACAAAGCAGGTACTGATGGTTGGTACCTGCTAAAAATTTATGAAAAAAAGAAAAGTAATAGGATGATATATCATATACCTATAGTATCTGGACGGATACCATCTTGGTCATTGTTATCATCCCAAACTTTTGTAACTGTAAGGCTTGTTTTACCCGGTGTATAGTTATTGGTGATATTGTAACCATCATAAGTTGTTGTGTAATCAGCTACAGTATCTTCTGTTACAGTATAAGTGATGGCTTTTTCTACCATTTGTCAATAGTTATGTGAATAACATTACCAAAAGACCGTTTGTTAGCTTATAACCAAACTGAATTGAATGGCTTTTTTCAAAAAAAGAGTACACAAAAACCAACCTTATGGCAGAGATTTTTCAGGAATTGTTCTGGTAATATTTTTATTTTATCAGTCAACGCTTTTGAGTGCTTCTAACATGTCAACGGCTTTTAGTCTATGGTTAACTAGCCAGCCTAGGGCGCTCAGAATGATGATAATAGCTAGTACTGGAATGAGATAAACAGACCAGGTTAACGAGTAACTAAAGTTGAAATCATCTCCGCCCATCTGAGTGATCAAAAGTCTGTGGAGTCCAAAACCACTGGCAAGGCCCACCAGAATACCAATTAGCGATAGGGTGATGGTTTCGCGGTAGATATACATGGTGACTTCTTTGCTGTGAAATCCAAGCACCTTGATAGTTGAGAGTTCACGAATACGTTCGGCAACATTGATAGTGGTGAGATTATAAAGAATCACGAGGGCCAGTAAAATTGAGACGATAATCAAAATCAGCATGACGCTGTTGAGAGAGTCCACTATCTTTTCCAGAGAATTGACCATGGCAATATTCTGTGAGGCAGCTTCTACTCCTTTTAAGTCCAGCAAATCCGTCGAAAGGTTTTTAATCTTGCTGTCTGAATGATCTTTGGTCTGTAGGAGATAGGCGTTGGTTGAGAGATCAGTTTTAAAGGCCTTTTGGTAATAATTCTGGGTCATGAAGATAAAATGACCAGTATAGATCTGAGCAATGCCAGATACTTTCAAGGAGACCTTATGGCCATCCTTATCAATATAGTCAAAGTGATCGCCGACCTTTACCTGATAGAGTTGGGCGAGTTTTTCAGATAGAATAACCCCATCATCTGAGAGTTTGAATCTTTGTCCTTTGGATGAAGATAGATTAATCATACCAGAAAAATCTTTACCTGATGTTACCAAGCTTGTCACCGTCCGCTCTTCCGTAACATTTTTTATGCTCTGCTCGCTCTTTTCATAGTAGATGTCCAAGTTTTTACCGAAGTCTTTGGAAGCAATGGCTTTTTTGACAGCTGCTTTCTCCTGCGATGAGGCTTGTTTGTTGCGAACGGCAATCATGTCATAGGAGAAAATCTGTCCAAACTGCTTGTCGGCAACTCCGGAAATGGACGACTGGATGCCCAATCCAGCAAATAATAAAGCAACTGAGCCAGCCACCCCAAAGATGGTCATCAGCATGCGCTGTTTATAACGAAAGATATTGCGTGCGGTTACCTTGTGGGTAAAGCTGAGACGATTCCAAAGAAAAGTTAACCGCTCTAAGAAAATTTTAGAACCTGCTGCTGGCGGTTTGGGCAGCAAGAGCTGGGCTGGTTTATCGCGCAGTTCACGATAGGCCACCCAGAAAGCTGGTAGAATACTGGAGAGAATGGCTAGGCCAAATGCTAAGAGAATGTAAGAAGCATGAGGAGACAATTTCATCTTATTTAGGGTCAGATCGCTCATAGCGATATTACCGATATTGACAGGGAGGTAATAGGTACCTGCTATCACTCCTAGGATTGTTCCGACGATACCAGCTGTAGCGCCATAAACCACAAATTTACGGATGATATCTCGATTGGAGTAACCAAGGGCCTTGAAGAGTCCTGAATTTTGTCGTTCCTCATCGACAAAGCGCGTCATAGTCGTAAAGGTGACCATGGCAGCAACTAGGTAGAGAACAATGGGGAAAAGATCTGCGACGATTGAGATACTATCAGTTGTTGCCGAAAAAGAGGTATAGCCATCGCCACCTGGAAGCGTAGCGCGTGTATAGCTGGTGTAGGTTGGTTCTGTTAACCGGTTCTTTTCTTTTTGGGCGGCAGCAATCTTTGCTTGCGCCTGACTTATTTGCTTGCTGACCTCTGCTGCTTGCTGAGGTGGTAATTGAGCTTGAGTACCTGCTTGTGCTAATTGCTCCTTGACCTTATCTACCTGAACTTGCTTCTTATTAATTTTTTCCTGAGCATCAGCTTTGAGGTCAGCCAAACGCTTGGCACCATTATCCTTTAGCAAGTCATTTAGGTCTTTTTGATGGTCGGCTAGTCTTTTCTTATAGGTGTTTTTAAAAGGATTAAGTCCAGCCAGATCATCATAGCGAATGCGAGCGATACTATAGACATCACTGTCGAAGGCTTCTGGTAAAGTAACAGCATACCCTGATAGACTACCATCACCAGCTGTTGAGCTGCCCAAGCTTGTCTTAGAGAGGATTTCTGTTGAATTGACAAAGCCCGTGATCGTGTAGGTATCATATTTTAATGAAGTTTTATTGCCCCTTTTAAAAGTAATGTGATCGCCAATTTTATAATCCTTACGGTAAGCCTTGGATAGGGCAATTTCTTTAGCTTTTTTAGGAAATTTTCCTGATTCAAGTTCATAGCGAGAGATGTCATTAACAGTATTATCATAGGAGAAAATACGGACAGCATCAGAACGATGTCTGATCGTGACATCATCCAGATAGCCGTACTCTACTTTTGCCTCTTTGATAGCAGACAGTTCCTTTTGGTCGTTCTTGCTCAGTCCATAATCGGCCATAATGCTCAGGTCCATCGTGTGATACTTGGATAAGTAGTCACTGGCCGTTGTTTGCATATCGGGTGTGGTCGACTTGAGACCGACCAAGGCAAAGGAACCCAGCATCAAGAGCAGAACAATCGAAATAAAACGTCCCTTGGATCCTGTAATAGCCTTGCGCATATCTTTCCAATAGATTTTTTTAGACATAGCTCCCTCCTAGTATTCCAGGCTTGCAATATCTTGCGGATGATCATTAGTTTTGATAGATTTTACGCTAGCATCCCGCATATGAATCACACGGTCTGCAATAGGCGCTAAAGCTGAATTATGGGTTACGATGATGACCGTTGCGCCTTGTTGGCGAGACATGTCCTGCAGGATTTGCAGAACCTGTTTACCAGTTTGATAATCAAGGGCACCGGTCGGTTCATCACATAGCAGAATCTTTGGTTTTTTAGCTACGGCGCGTGCAATGGAAACACGCTGCTGCTCCCCGCCAGACAGTTGCGCTGGAAAATTGTTGATCCGTTTCTCAAGTCCGACTTCTTTTAGAATCGTTACAGGATCCATGGCATCTTTGACAATTTCTGAGGCTAATTCGACATTTTCCTTGGCCGTCAGATTGGCTACCAGATTGTAAAATTGAAAAACAAAGCCCACATCATCGCGGCGGTAATTGGTCCGCTGGTGCGAATTGAGCTGAGCAATATCTGTGCCATCAATAATGACCTGCCCTTCATCATTGGTATCCATTCCTCCCAGAATATTGAGCAGGGTTGATTTCCCTGCCCCTGATGATCCCAGAATAATCACTAACTCTCCTTTTTCAATCTCGAAATTGACATCATCATTAGCTGAGATAGTGGTATCCCCCATATGATAACGCTTAGTAGAATGTTTAACTTCGATATAAGCCATCTCTTTCCTCCTTAATTGGACACATTGTTGATTTATAACAGGAAATATTATATAATCAGCCTGTTGATTTAACAAGAACAAAAATAAACAAAGTGTTGATTTAAGGAAAGCATATGGCTCAAAAACGACAGACTGAAACCAAAAACTATCTCAAGAAGGCTCTAATCCGCCTACTATCGGAAAAGGATTTTGAAACGATTACTATCTCGGACTTGACCAAGACAGCGGGAATTAATCGCGGAACCTTCTATCTCCATTATCGGGATAAATATGACATGATTAATCAGATGAAAGAAGAAATGCTGACTCAGCTTTTTAATATTTTGCAAAAAGAAGACTTAGATGAAGATCCTAAGCCTGTGATAAAAGAGGTTTTGGACTATCTGGTGGGAGACTTCGACTTTGTCTCTGTGATTGCAAAAACTTCTTATGTCAATTTCTCCCAAATCATCAAGGATTTTGTCTTTCAACTCATTATCAGCCACCCTAACAACCCTCATTGGAAAAAGATTATCGCCAAGCACTATGATATTCCGGAAGACTATGCCTTAGAAGTTTACCTAGCTAGTAGTGAAAGCCTCATTACCTATTGGATCAATCAAGGTGCTGGCAAAAGTACAGCTGATATGGCTGATATTATCGTAAAAGCACTATTTTTAGATGAGCCTATTTAAAAAACAGCTCACATTGAAGTGAACTGTTTTTTAAAGATATCAATTAAAATAAAAATATGCTTGTCCTAATTTTATGCGAAGCTGAAATGTATTTACTAAACTATCACACCAATAAGATACCATAGACTAGCAAAACACTGATGATGCTGAATAGGGACCCAATCAGGTAATATTCTGCAAAAGCTTGGTTTTTCGAAATCCTATCGTAACGAGCAATAGATTTAGCCGTAAATACCAGACCTATGGCTGCAAATTGCCCAAACAATAAGAAAATCCCCATAATAAGACGCTCCAACAAACCAATAAGAGCACCAGCACCAGCTACAGTTGGTTCGTGGGGTTCCTCAGAAACTTGATACTTGCTGAAAAAGAGTTTAAACACAATATTAATCGGCTTAGTAATCAAAGTCAAAAATAAGCCCAAACGAATCAGTTCACTATTCTGGCTGATAAGCAATATGGTATCAGGTTTAAAGCAAATATAGGCAGAAAAGATAGCCAAATAATGCAAAATCTGGTCACCAACAAAAATCACCTGCTGTCCGGATTGGCTGTGCATATTTGGTACAAAATAAAACTTAGCACTATCGATAACGACATGGCTAAGCCAAACAACCAAAAGATAGATTCCGGCTGCAGGATTCAAAACCAAACAGACTAACAGAGGTAAGGCGACAATAATAAGGTGCTGCAATAGCACTCGTATACTGTAAGATTTCTGATCAGCCATTCTTTGGCTTTGCCATTGAAAATCTGCTAGAAAATGGGCCAATAAGGTCAAGGTTAGCAAAGGGTTCTCTATGAGGTAGTCCGAGAAAGTTAAAATTTCAAGCATGGTTCTCCTCCTCGCTACTTTGTTGTTGATCATTGCTTCTACTTGCTGCAATAATCAAATGTGCTGCTGCCTTGCGGCTGCGTAAATAATGCTTTAAACCGCTGGCTTTCAGTCGTTTGCTAAAGCCACTGGGTTTAATTCCTAAAGCATCTGCAATCATTTGATGTTCAAATTGTTCTTGATAGCTCTGCTGTTCCAGCAGGGCTTTTAAAATAGCCAGTTGATTTGCAGTCCATTTAGACTTAATAAAATCTCCAGAGGCCAGCAGGCTATTAACACTTTCTTGAATCAGCTGATTATCACAAGACAGTGCGATACGCGCAACCCCATAATCAGTCTTATCATGAACATGGTTGATAGCTTCACGAGCCCACCAAAAGGCTGGGCCGTCCGACCCAATGCTCTGCTTATCGTTGATAGGAGTCAGCATCTCTCCTAGACCTAATCCGAAACGAATTTGAACAGGCAACAGTTGCATCTGTATATTATCAATAATTTGAAAAATATTATCACTGGGTCGTAATAAAGCCTGAAATTCATCACCTGTCGTTACTGTGAATGGTGACACAATAACAGAAGCATAATCCTTATTGATTGCCTGCATTAAGCCCAGCAACTGCTCCTGCACCTGAGCACGGTCTTTGAGTTCTTTGGAATTGATAATATCACCAATAAGAGCAAGATAAGTCATCGTCTTCTCCTTTCTATACTTATTAAAATCAAGTATTTTTCTCGTCGGTACGAACGAGTCCCCCTTTAATAAATTCTCTTTAGCCACCAATTTTACTACTTACAACAATATCCTCTCAATGAATTCTATATTATTCATTGACTATCTAAAGATAATGCGCATCATCTCTGTTTTAATCTTTAAAAAACTTTGTTTTTGTCTATTGTAACAGACAAAAACAAAAATGTCTATCAAAATAGACATTTTATGGATTTTCCCTTATCAACCTATATCTTATTTATCGCTCAGTTGCAGCTGAATTCCATTCAGGGTGATAAATCACTAGGCCGTCTTTTCGGAAGATAAGAATTCCTCTGTCAGCTAGTCCGTAGGCAATAGCATAAAGAATAATAGACAGACAACTGATCACTGAAGCTGCCCAAGCTACGCGAGCCAACTGAGTATAATGGTAGGTTATCTTGATCTCATGAGTTCCCTCGGGAAAATGAATGGTCGTAGCGCCAGCTTTACTAAGGGTTGTCGGAACTTCTTGACCATCAACGGTGACGACCTGTCCCTTATAGCGATAAAAAGGAAGTTCAATCCGCTGTTCACTGCCCGTATCATTAGTGATAACCCCAGTCGCATAGCTATCCCTAAAACGAAATTTGGATTCTAAAAGAACATCACTGTCTTTAACTATAACCTGATGTCCTAGCTTCTTACCAGTATCAGCTACTTCATTTTTTTCTCTAGTCGACCTATTGGCATAGTCTCTGAGTGATATAGCGTTAAGAACCCTTTTTTGTTTATTACGATGAGATAGTTCGCTAAAAATGATCGGTTTATGACTGGACAACGTCTTAAATATAGTTACTGAACTGCTGATATTAATAGCAGACAAAGCAACCAGAACTGCTATAGTCTCAACATAGAAAAGTCGCCGTCTACCTACCGATGGATTTCTAAGAAGAAAAAGTTTGGATGCTAAAAACGTAGCAAAGAGGGTGAGAAAACTATTAACTCGCCAAGCAAACTGAATAACACTGACACTACTATTAGGACTATCAGGCCATTTGATAACCTTGCTCTCCAATAAAATAAGCAACACTATCCAGCCTATGAGATAGTAGTCTTCAATTCTTAATTTTCGAAATTGAAGTAAAATCAGAAGGAGGCAGACAATGACAAGAATTCCAGGCACTAACTCCTTAATGGCATTATTAAGGCTAAAGTGAAAAATATCACCGAGCGTTCTGGTAGAATCGTTTAGTGATATCCCCCCAGGATTATCAATACGACTGTAGCGAAACTGCTCTAACATGGTAAAAAACTGAAAAGCACTCAAAGCTAAACTAGCCATCACGGCAATAAAGAAATTCCAACAGCGCTGAAGCCTATTTTGCTGAAAAGCAATTGTTGTGATAAAGATTAGACCAACTACAGCTGAAGCCATAAAAGCCGTTAAAATATGGCTATAAATAAGCAAAGCCATGCCAAAAGTCAGAGGATACCATTTATGATAATTGCCTATAACGATATTATAAAGCCCATAAAAAGCTAGGGGAAGAAAGCTCATCGCGATAACCTCGCCAGTTGCAAAGCGAATCACAATATTGCCAAGGCGATAGGCCGAAAATACGTAAAATATGGCAAAAATATGTGAACTAAAAGGGTTATGGGTAATTCCTTTGCCTGAATAGTAAGAAATTAGGTATGTTACCGCTGTTAAGCCATAAATATAAAGTATCCAACCACTGTAAAGACTGCCAGTCAACCTATAAAGCAAATAATAAGGATAATAGGTTAAGTAAGGATAGAAAAAATTAACCCCTTGTCCGACCTTATAAAAAGCTTTGAAATTGACTGGAGTTTCATGGATGCTGGCCAGACTGAGGACACGGTTAAGATGAAAGTGCAAATCATCACCATACAAGGCACCGTTGCTCATCATCAAAGGAATGATATAAATCAAACTGATTAATAGAGCTACTAAAAACACCTTTAGCGGATCA
The DNA here is from genome assembly GCF_000187975.2 of Streptococcus criceti HS-6. NCBI lineage: Bacteria > Bacillati > Bacillota > Bacilli > Lactobacillales > Streptococcaceae > Streptococcus > Streptococcus criceti. The sequence continues at coordinate 1,589,824 of NZ_AEUV02000002.1, read as the reverse complement.
GAAGCACGGAATTTAAGATACTTGATTAGCATCCGGCAGGTCTCTTTTAAGATAAGCCATAATTTTCTTAGGATATCTAAAACATTATCCAATTGCTTTCGATTAGAACTGTGATTATTTGGCTGGGGTTGTTGCATTGTATTATTCGTCATTGTTTTCCTGTTATGAGGTGTTATGAGGCTGGGACACCTAGCCCAGCCTCATGTATTTTTATAGTTTTAATTGCAAGAATAGCGTTTTTTCTGACTGTAAACAAATTACCGGTTACTACTTCTTCTTGCCGCGTTTTTTCTTGGCTTTTTTAAGTTTATTGGCCTGACGTTTCATAGCTTGATTAACAGCGAACTGACCAATTTTCCCCTTCAAGCCACCGCCAAGCATTTGACTCATATCGGGCATACCATTAGTACCAGCCAAGGCTGATATATCAGGCATACCTCCTTGTCCCATCATACCCTCAAGGGCTGACATGTCCATACCAGAACCATTTTTAGGCAATTGATTAGGATCCAAGCCCATTTGTTTCATAGCCTTGTTCATATCACCGCTCATAACGCCCTGCATCATAGACTTAGCCTGATTAAAATCCTTGATAAATTTATTGACATCAACAAAGCTATTTCCGGACCCTGCTGCGATTCGGCGGCGACGGCTTGGGTTGAGCAAATCAGGATTCTCACGTTCTTCTGGTGTCATCGATGAGACAATCGCACGCTTGCGAGCAATCGCACGCTCATCTACTTTAAGATTGCTAAGTGCAGGATTTCCAGCCATACCAGGAAGCATTTTCAGAAGATCTTCCATCGGTCCCATACTTTGCATTTGATCCAGCTGCTCAATAAAATCATTAAAATCGAAAGTATTTTCGCGCATTTTTTCAGCAATTTCTGCTGAGCGCTTTTCATCGTATTCTTGACTGGCCTTTTCAATCAGTGTCAATAGGTCTCCCATACCCAAAATACGGCTAGACATCCGATCTGGGTGGAAGGTTTCGATGTCAGTAATCTTTTCACCAGTACCGGTAAATTTAATCGGACGGCCAGTAATTTGGCGAACAGACAAGGCTGCACCACCGCGTGTATCACCATCAATCTTGGTGAGGACGACACCTGTGATATCCAGTTTCTGGTTGAACTCACGGGCAACGTTGGCTGCTTCTTGACCAATCATAGAATCAACAACCAAGAGAATTTCATTGGGCTGGGCCAAGTCTTTGACATCCCGCAGTTCCTGCATCAGGGTCTCATCAATCTGCAGACGACCAGCCGTATCGATCAAGACATAGTCATTATGATTTTCCCGAGCTTGAGCCAGACCACTTTTAACGATTTCAGTCGCAGGGACATCAGTTCCCATATCAAAAACTGGCACGCTAATTTGCTGACCTAAGGTTTTCAGCTGATCAATAGCCGCTGGACGGTAAATATCAGCTGCAATCATCAAAGGACGGGCATTTTCTTCTTTGACTAATTTATTAGCCAATTTACCAGCAAAAGTTGTTTTACCCGCCCCTTGAAGACCAATAATCATAATAATGGTTGGAATCTTAGGAGATTTTTCAATTTCCGCCGTTTCAGAACCCAGAATTGCTGTCAATTCTTCATTGACAATCTTGATAATTTGTTGAGTTGGATCCAAGGTGTCAATAATTTCATGGCCAACAGCCCGTTCGCGTACCCGTTTGATAAAATCTTTAACAACTGGTAATGCGACATCAGCTTCTAGCAGAGCCAGACGAATTTCCTTAGTAACCTCTTGGACATCTTTGTCAGAGAGCTTCTTCTTGCCGCGAATATTTTTGAAAACGCCTTGTAAACGTTCAGTTAAACTTTCAAAAGCCATTGTAATTCCTATTCCTTTATTTTACTAATTAATCTCGATTATCAATACTGGTTAAGAGAGAAATATTTTCCTGCAGATACGCATCATTAGGATAGTTCTCTAAAATACTGTCGAAAATCTGGCTACGAACAATATAATCGGAATACATGTGGAGCTTTCGCTCATAGTCTTCCAAAATTTTCTCAGTTCGCTTGATATTATCATAAACCGCCTGACGACTGACGCCAAACTCATCAGCAATCTCAGCTAAGCTATAATCATCTGCATAGTAGAGCTCAATATAGTTCATCTGCTTGTCCGTCAGGAGTGGAGCATAAAACTCGAAAAGCGCATTCATGCGATTGGTTTTTTCAATTTCCATAAGCCTTATTATAGCAAAAATTTCACACATTTTATAGCCGTTTAGATTTGTCCATACTAGATATTTTCTCTATAATAGCTTTGACTGATTAAAAATCCAATAGGAGGCATCCGCAAAATGATTGAGTATCATGATTCTTATTTTCCAGCTGTTGGTAAGTGGCGAAAATTGCATATTTACCTGCCTGACGATTACTATAATAGTCAGGATACCTATCCTGTTATGTATTTCTTTGATGGACAGAACCTTTTCTTTGACCAGATGGCAACTTATGGCAAATCTTGGGGACTTTACGATTTCCTAGAAAACTGGCCGAAGAAGATGATTGTTGTTGGGCTTGAATGCGGTCACGAAGGCAATGAACGCTTATCAGAATACAGTCCTTATGATATTGACTCAGATTTTTTTGGCGGTCATATTAATGGCCTAGGCCAAGAAACTATGGATTGGCTGGTTAACGATATCAAGCCCTATGTTGACAAAACTTATCGCACCTATGTCTTTCGTGAAGCTACAGCTATTGCTGGCTCCTCAATGGGAGGCTTGATGGCCATTTATGCTCTGGCTAAATATAATCATATTTTCTCAAAGGCGGCCTGCCTCTCCTCTGCCATCTTGGGCGACTTGCAAGCCGATGTTGCAGCAAGCAACCTTGATTCTAATAGCCGAATCTATCTGTCTTGGGGACGCCTTGAGGCTGGTCATACTCATGGTGACCCTTTGGACAGTCCGACAGCTAAGGCAAATCTAGCCATTGAAGCAGCTTTTCAAAGTTACGGTGCTGCTACTTATATTTACTGTCAAGAAGGCAGTCGCCACCGTGAAGCGGATTGGCAGAAGCAAGTTCCCATCTTTATGGATTTCCTCTGGATGCGATGACAGTCATTTCCCCTTGTTTTCCAGAGCGACAGAAATAATACATATATATAATTATGTAAATATTGTATTCCCATAACACTTAAAAGAGCCGATTAATTAAGTCGGCTCTTTTAGTGGTTTTCTAAATAAAATTCAAAACGTCCAGCTACATATTGACTGCGGACAAATTCAAAAGCTGTGCCATCATCTAGGTAGGAGGTCTGCGTTAAGGACAAAATAGCATGTCCCTGTTCAACAGCTAGCTCTTTGGTCAGTTGAGGATCAACAATGTCAGCAGAAATAGTTTGTTGACTCTTCCCAATAATATAACCATGGTCTGTCAATGTCTGAAAAAAATGATTGGTAACTTCTTTTCTCTTAAAGTTGCGAATTAGCCGTTCAGGAATACTGGTTACCTCATAAACGACAGGGATATTATCGGCATAGCGAACCCGTTCCATCCGAATAATATAAGATTTAGGTGTGACACCCAGATGACGGATTTCTTGTTCATTTGGATAAGTTCTTTCATAAGAAATCAATTTGCTCGATGGCTCTTTGCCCTGAGCTTTGATGATCTCTGTGAAACTGGTTGTTCCGCGGATTTTTTCTTGGACTCGTTGGCTGGCCACATAAGTGCCACTGCCTATCCGTCTTTCTAAGATGCCTTCATCAACCAAGAGTGTAACGGCCTGTCGCAAGGTCATCCGACTGACTTCAAACTGATCAGATAAATCCCTTTCACTGGGCAGACGGCTGCCAATTTTCCAAACCCCCTGATCTATTTCATTCTTGATGGCATCATGAATCCGAATATAAGCTGGTAACATAGCTTCCTCCTGCTTAATCTATACCAATATTGTAGCACAAAAAAGCAGAAGAGCTCTGGCTTTTTTCTAATTCGAGAAAAGCACACACAGAGCTTCTGCCCAAGCAAATCTCATATTCAAATACGAAAATAATCTACAACTCCACTGTCACTCAACTCCCCAACTAATTAGTTGTGTTGCCATAGACAGACATTGATGAACTTGGTGTAAAATGAATAGGTTTAAACATCCAGTTATTATCTTGATGGAAACGGCTGGTTAAAGTATCAGTAAGCGTGTTTCCAGATACCGTGACATTATTAACATCTCCAGAATGCTGACCGATGCTAGCACCGTAAGCAATAATTTTTCCTGACCCATCCTTATAAGGGATAAAGGAATTATTAGTTACACTGATGTTGCTAGTAACTGCTTTTGTTTGATTGAAATTACCATAATTAGGGTCGATATTTTTCAAGAAATTGCCATCCCATTCTCCCCTATTGTCGGAAGTATCAAACTGAATAGCCTCAGCGTAAATATCATGATCTTTGCTGACTTCCGATAAATCAGTTTTATCAGTCAGCTCTGGTGCATAGCCCTCGAAGGTATTGCCATCAAAACTGGAGTTTTGCAAGCCGCCTAAGTCAAAAATATGACTCCCCATTTTATGAACCATGATAAAGGTATTATTGTCAACAGTCCAGTCGCTACCATGATTAACCATAATCATAAATTGGTTTCCTTTTTTTAAATCTTTGGCTTTGACAGTGATATCTCTCATAGTAAAGTTTTGTACGCCATCTGTTGCACCAGGCCCTGTCGCAAAACCGAACCAATATTGAGCACCATCAACAATGAGATTGGTATTATCACCGCGAATCTGTGTATCTGATGCTAAAGTAATATAGTCTGTTTCAGGAGTCTGTGTTCCGATGGTGAAATCTCCACTTGGAAGACCAAGGATTGTTCCAGGATTCTCTTTGGCGTAATTAAAGGCGTCTTTTAATACCTGATTATTATCTGCTGCAGAATTTTCTTCTTTTAGAGGGACGTGGTAAATATCGTTGACACTGGCTTCTGCGATATTAGAAATATCTGTGCCATCATCCAGCTTAACATCATACTTATAACCGCCGCCAGATGTATAATTGTAGCTAACCTTTTCGACCTTTGCTGCGTCTCCCTGATAATTGCTTAAATCATAACCATCCAAGTCAGATTCTGCTGAATGACTAATCTGGATGGTCGCATCCTTTTTAAATTTAGCATCTGGTGCTTTGGTCAAATCAGATTCCTTAACACCGTTTAGACTATCGCCATTTTCAAATGTAATGGAATAGGTCATGACCGATTTACCATTTTTGGTATCAACCTGATTTTCAGATTTGACCTTACCGATCCAATTGTGATAGTCAGTCAAATCCTTACCGCCGATGGATTGCTTGGCTTTGTCTGAAAGTTGTACGCTTTCATCAGCTTGATATTTCGCTTTTAGATTTTCAGAGCCAATTTGCAGATGGTTGGTAATACTTCGAACATCCCTTTTGAGCACACCAAAACTATGAGTAACAGCTAAAAGGATAATAACAGAAATGACAAGAACTCCTAAAGCGATCAGTTCTTGAGGCCGAAAGAGCCCCTTATGATTTTTCTCCCTGAGAAGAGATTCCTTACGACTTTCTTTTCTTCTTTGTGTGGGTGGCATTTCTTTACGCATAGGTCATATTATAACATAGATTAATCAGCTAGAATAGGGATATGGCAGGAATTTTCACCCTGAATTTCTGGTGCACTTCCACTCAAAGTGTGTTACAATGGATTCAATAATCTGTCGACTTAATCGACAAAATTGGAAAGGCTTATTGATGACTGAATTTAACAATCTTGAAAAGATCATCGTTTTGGACTACGGTAGTCAATACAATCAATTGATTGCTCGTCGAATTCGTGAAATCGGTGTCTTTTCTGAACTCAAAAGCCATAAGATTACTGCCCAGGAAGTTAGAGAAATAAATCCAATTGGTATCATCCTCTCTGGTGGTCCTAACTCTGTCTATGCAGAAAATTCTTTTGGTATTGATGAAGAAATCTTCCAGCTTGGTATTCCAATACTGGGTATTTGTTACGGCATGCAGCTCCTTACTGACCGACTAGGTGGTAAGGTAGTACCAGCTGGTCAAACTGGAAGCAGCGAGTATGGTCAATCCACCTTGCATCTACGTCAGGACTCCGAACTCTTTACTGACACACCAAAGGAACAAGTTGTTCTCATGAGCCATGGCGATGCCGTCACCGAAATTCCTCAGGGCTTCCATCTGGTTGGTGACTCAGCTGATTGTCCCTATGCAGCTATTGAAAATTCCAATCGAAAGATCTATGGCATTCAGTTTCACCCCGAGGTTCGTCATTCAGTCTATGGTAATGATATTTTGAGGAACTTCGCCCTAAATATCTGTGAGGCCAAGGGTGATTGGTCTATGGATAATTTTATCGAAATGGAAATCACTAAGATTCGCCAAACAGTTGGTGAGCGGAAGGTTCTCCTCGGTCTATCAGGCGGTGTCGATTCGTCTGTTGTTGGTGTCCTTTTACAAAAGGCCATCGGCGACCAATTGACCTGCATTTTTGTTGACCATGGCTTACTTCGGAAAAACGAAGGTGATCAAGTTATGAATATGCTAGGAGGAAAGTTTGGGCTCAATATCATCCGTGTGGATGCTTCCGAGCGCTTTCTTAACCTTCTAGCTGGCGTTGACGACCCTGAGAAAAAACGCAAGATTATTGGAAATGAATTCGTCTATGTCTTTGATGACGAAGCCGGCAAACTCAAAGGGGTTAACTTCTTGGCGCAGGGTACGCTCTACACAGACATCATTGAGTCCGGAACCGAAACAGCCCAGACTATCAAATCCCATCATAATGTCGGTGGTCTGCCAGAAGATATGCAGTTTCAATTAATTGAACCCCTTAACACCCTATTTAAAGATGAAGTTAGGGCTCTAGGTACTGCACTAGGTATGCCTGATGATATTGTCTGGCGACAACCCTTCCCTGGTCCCGGTCTAGCTATCCGTGTCATGGGAGATGTCACAGCTGAAAAATTGAAAACGGTTCGGGAATCCGACGCTATTCTTCGAGAAGAAATCGCCAAAGCCGGTCTTCAACGTGATGTTTGGCAATACTTTACGGTTAATACTGGTGTACGATCTGTCGGTGTCATGGGCGACGGTCGAACTTATGACTACACCATTGCCATTCGTGCTATCACTTCCATCGACGGTATGACTGCAGATTTTGCCAAACTCCCTTGGGATGTGCTACAAAAAATCTCAACCCGCATCGTCAATGAAGTTGACCACGTTAACCGCATCGTTTACGACATTACCAGCAAGCCACCAGCAACTGTAGAGTGGGAATAACTCTTCTAAACTTGAAAACGAGATCAAATTAATTTTTCTATCAAAAACCCCACCAGAAAATAAATTTCTGATGGGGTTTATTATATGTTTTTAATCTGCCAAAATTTGGTAGCTGGCTACTTTTCTCGTCACGTGTTTGCGAACTTCTTTGACTTCTGGTCTTTGATGCCTTTCAGCATGCTCTGGGCGGTTGAGCCAAGCTCCAAAATCGTCTTTGTTGGCCCATTTTGACATCAAAATGAAATCCACTTTGCCATCTTGCTCATCGCCTTGCCAACCTTCGGCAGAGATATTGCCATCCCAAGCTTTGAGTGAAGTCACATCATTTTTAATTTTTTGCGCAAATTGTTCTTGATAGTCAGCTTCTACTGTAAATACTGCGGTTTGTACGTAAGTCATAAAAATTTCCTCCTCATGATAAAATTAATCTGCTAAAATCCGGTAGCTCGCTACGCTTCGAGTTACATGCTGACGGACATCCTGAATACCAGGTTTCTCGTGACTTTCAGCATGCCCGGGACGTTTCAACCAGGCTTCAAAGTCAGCCTTATAGTTCCATTTTGAAACGAGAATAAATTCAACTGTTCCATCTTTCTCATCACCCTGCCAGCCTTCGGCAGAAACATTACCAGGCCAAGCTTTCATCGAAGCGACATCACGCTCAATCTTTTCTGCAAACAATGCTTTATAGTCCGCCTCAACAGTAAAGACTGCAGTTTGTATACGTGTCATTAGACAGTCCTCCTTTTACCCTTGCCTTAATACTGCTCCAAGGTCCGTGCTAGTTTTTCCAGTTCTTCTTTCGTTCCGGTGCCGTCTAACTTGGCCAGAATAGGAATCTGATAGTGCTGACTGATTGTTTCGGCTGCAAAATTAAAGGTTTTCGCATGCTTAGCCATAGAGCCACTGCCGACAACAGCCTTCACACCAGAATTCTTAGCCAAAAAAGTCTCAACTATTTTTGGCACCTGACCTTGACCAGTTGAATAAGTAAAAATAATGTAGTCCCCATCAATAACTTCCTGACCTGTCTCAATCTTAAGTACATCAGGGACGCCAAGTGTGTTAACAATTTTTTCGACATTACCAGAACGGCTGGCATAAGCGACTTTTACCATATTAGTTTTCCTTTCTTTGTGCCCGGAAGAAAGCCATCATGTCCTGCAGTGACGCCATCAGATGGCCGGCAGCTTCCATACCTTCAAAACTTTTTGCGACCTCTGCTTGCACCCCTAAGGCCTCCTCTTCTAGCGCTAAGCCATCAGCGGTAATAGTGACAATCACATCCCTAGCATCCATTTTTGAGCGCTCCTTGGTGATCAGCTTCTTGTCTTCCAGTTTCTTCAAAACAGGCGTCAAGGTTCCGCTATCAAGAAATAGTTTCGCGCGAAGGTCCTTGGTAAGGATCTGCTTCTCCTGCCAAAGCACCATCATGGTGACATACTGAGTATAGGTTAACCCAATACCTGCCAGCAGCGGTGTGTAACGGTTAATGAATTCCCGTGAAGTCACATATAAGGAAAAACAGAGGTTATTTTCTAATAGTAATGATGGTGGATTTTCCATAGCATGTTCGTCAATAGCAGTGTGAGGCATCCGACTTTCTCCTAGTCAATTTTGTTCAATTGATTTTGTAAAACTAGCTTAGTCAAATTCTATCTGAAGCGACAACTGATTAGCTTGATAGTCCAAATCAATCGTTCCATAAGGCTATTTAAGCCAGCGGGACTTTTGCCAAGCCTAAATCAATATGGCAATAGCCATTTGGATTCTTTTTCAAGTAATCCTGATGGTACTCTTCAGCATCAATAAAGTGACGAAGCGGTTCTAGCTCAACTGCTAGAGGACGACCGCCATGTTCTTGGCTGACCTTTTGCATGATAGCTTCCGCGATAGCCCTATCTGCCTCATCTTCATAATAGATGCCGGTACGGTACTGCCTGCCAATATCGTTTCCTTGACGATTAATCGAAAATGGATCGATGATACGGAAGTAATGGGCTAGAATCTCTAACAAACTCACACGCTCAGGATCATAGGTCACAGCCACTGTCTCAGCGTGATCAGTCGCATCGACAAGTTCGTAAGAGGTAACCTCAGACTGACCATTGGCATATCCGACACGGGTAGCTGTAACGCCATCGATCAAGTCAAAGTATCCTTCAACACCCCAAAAACAGCCACCAGCTAGATAAATTTTTTTCATAAGTAGCACTCCTTCTTTTATTTTAATCATCAAAGAGCTTCAAGTAGTCTGCGTAACCTTCTGTTGCCATATTCTCATAGGGGACAAATCTAAGGGCTGCAGAATTGATACAGTAGCGTAAACCTCCCTTATCAATCGGGCCATCATTGAAGACATGCCCAAGGTGAGAATCTGCTTCTTGACTACGAACTTCAATACGTCTCATCCCGTACGATAAGTCCTTGTGGTTGGTCACCTTCTGCTCTTCAATCGGCTTAGTAAAAGCCGGCCAGCCACAACCTGAATCATACTTGTCTGTCGATGAAAACAGAGGCTGTCCACTAACAATATCTACATAGATCCCTTTTTCAAAGTGCTCATCATACTCTCCTGTAAAGGCACGCTCAGTAACAGCGTTCTGTGTCACCTCATAAGCCAGATCTCCGATACGCTGGCGTAACTCTTGTTCATTTTCTTTTGCCATAGAAAGTCCTCCCTCTTTCATAAGATACAAAAGGCGTCTGTGGACATTGCTAAGTCTCTCCCACTAACGCCGTTTGGTCAGCAAGATCAACTAACCAACATTATGCCACTAAGCCATTAAGCGACTCAAAGAAATTTAGGAAGCCTGACAAGGAATCGCTAAAGATTCTAGGAAGACGTACCTAATTTCACAAAGTCCGTAGGCGTGTTCAATCAACAAGATACCAAGCCGTGAAGCGATGCCCCAGCTTGTACTTAGGTTGATCTTGTGGAATCAGTTTAACTCAATCGATTTTGGATTTCAAGAATTCGGCTCAGAAATTTTTATGAGAAGCTATGGGAGAGTGATACGGAAATTAATCATTCGGAGAATGTGATTGTCCTCGCTTCCTTATTTTAAAACTCAGGTAGAAATCCTTCAGTGAAGGATTTTGACACTTGCTTTGCAAGCTTTATTTCCCAATTAAAAAGGTCTACTAGACCTTTTTAACCCACCTCCGAACAGCTCAAAATGCCCAGGAGACCTTTTAAGGTTGGAAATAAGATGAACAAGGTTCATGGTATTAGATAACTTCTGAATAGTTTCCCAAACTGTTGAGGCTATCACTTGTATGATCCTTAAACAGTCCAGTGAACTGTTTAAGGGGGTGGCTGAAAATGGGACTGCACCCCACCAAGATAAGGAATTCCAATCAGTAGTGGTTCATTGGTGCTGAAGCACCTCATGAACTGTGCAGGGGAAAGACTTCTGGCAGAGCCAACCAGTTTTTCTCCCAACCACTGCGCCTAGCAAATAAAATTGACCAAATAATAAGGCTGAGAACTTTTGTCTCAACCTCTTCGCTATTCTCCAAAGTTAGTAGAATAAATTCCTTGTTATGAAACCGTAAGGTTGGCTCAAAAATTAGACTCAATCCCAAGGAGGAACTGAGTCTACCCATTTATCATCTTAATCGAGAATTTCTAGTAGCTTCTGGTAAGTAGCTACCGTATAGGTCGGCTGAGCCTGATTGGTATTCTCCTTACCATCTGGATTGTACCAAACCGTATCAATCCCAGCATTGTTACCGCCTTGAATATCACTGAGAAGACCATCACCGATCATAAGGGCCTGCTTGCGGTCAAAGCCCTTGATAGCCTGCGCAACCTTGTCAAAGTAAGCAACAGTCGGTTTTTGATGACCCAGATCATCCGAGATAAACACCTGCTCGAAATAGTCTTTAATACCAGAGCGATCCAAACGACCGTTTTGGATAAAAGTCACCCCATTAGTCGCAGCAAAGAGACGATAACCACGCGCCCCAAGGATCCCCAGAAGTTCCTTAGCCCCCTCTAAAACCTGTCCCTGCTGGCTGAGGAAGTGCTGATAACGCTGGGCATAATAGCGGCCATCCACATCTTGATCAAAGTGGGCAAATAGTCGGGCAAAACGCGTATCGATCAACTCTTGCTTGCTGATCTTACCCAAGCTCAAATCATCCCAAAGCCCACGATTCATGGGGACATAATAGTCCATATAAGCTGCAATATCTGACACTTGCGCCTCAAGCAAAAGTTGGTGCAGCGCAAGGTTTTCCGCAGCATCAAAATCCAGCAGGGTATGATCGAGATCAAAAAGAAGGTATTTGTAGAGCATGATGATCCTTTCAAAAGTTTTTACGCTTATTATAGCAAAAACTTCAATCGCGGTCCTGACTGTTAATTATCCTAAGTCCTCTCCATTAGAAGCAATAACCTTCTTATACCAGTAGAAAGAGTCTTTCGGTGTCCGGTTAAATGTCCCTTTGCCTTTGTCATCTTTATCGACATAAATGAAGCCATAGCGTTTACGCATTTCACCTGTACCGGAAGATACAATATCAATACAGCCCCAAGTTGTATAAGCAATTAAATCAACTCCATTTGCTATGGCTTTTGCCATAGCATCGATATGATTTCTGTGATAGTTGATGCGATAATCATCGTGAATGCTGCCATCTTCGGATACTGTATCGACGGCTCCGAGTCCATTTTCGACGACCATTAATGGAATTCCATAGCGATCATAAATTTTTTCAAGATAATAAGTTAATCCGAGCGGATCTTCTGCCCATCCCCACTCAGAATAAGTTAGATACTCATTACGAGCCCCAGTAGAATAATTTCCGTCTACCATATCTTTGGAATCCAAGTGGTGAGTTGTCACATTGTTCGACATGTAGTATGAAAAAGTATACATATCCACACAGCCTTCACGCAGCTCTTCTAAATCTTTATTTGTGATATCAAGTTCCACATCATGCAGCTTCCAAAGGCGCTTCGCATAGGTAGGATATTGCCCTTTCACCTGCACATCTCCACAATAATAAATTCCTTGTTGCCATTTATGTTCATTGGCCAGAATGTCATTGGGATCGCACGTTGCCGGATAAAATGTAATGCCACAAATCATGCAACCAATCTTATTTTCAGGGTCAATTTCATGTCCAATTTTAATAGCACGCGCGCTGGCTACAAATTGATAATGCAGTTGCTGATAGCCCTGTTGGTACATCTCTTTAGTAGCCTTTCTGCCAAACATATCCAACATCATGACCGTATTATTAATTTCATTGAACGTTAGCCAATACTTAACAAGGCCTTTGTATGCTGTAAAGATTGTTCTTGCATATCTTTCATAAAAGTCAATCAATTGACGATTGTTCCAACCGCCATAGTTTACTTCCAGATTTAAAGGTGTATCAAAGTGCCAAATTGAAACCAAGGGCTCAATACCATATTTATGACACTCTTCAAATACTTGGCGATAAAAATCTAAACCCTTTTGATTGGGCTCTTTATCGTCACCATTCGGGAAAATACGACTCCAAGAAATCGATAATCGAAAAATGGAGTAGCCCATTTCGGCAAAGAGCTTAATATCTTCCTTATAGCGATGGTAAAAATCTACACCATCATGATTGGGATAATAGTGATCCTCCAAAACCGCATAGTGTGCTCCCTCTGGAATAACTGCATGGTGACCACGACCCGGTGCCTCACCCGAATTACCATCCTTATCAATGTACGTTGTCATACGGGGAGTATCTTTTGTTCCTCCCGTAGTCACATCAAGTTTGATTAAACCACGCCCATCTTCCTTGTAGGCTCCTTCTGCTTGCGTTGCAGCAATTGCACCACCCCATAAAAAATTTTTTGGAAATTTATTTGACATTCTGAATTCCTTTCTTTAAAACAATTGTTGCATGACTAATTGTGCTATAAGATAAATTACTGGTATTGATATAATACAAGTCACAATCGAGAGACCAATTTCAATAATTGAAAACTCAGGATTTCCTTTGGCTTGGATTATAAATAAAGTAACTAAAGACCCGATTGGACAAGCGAATAAAATGACATTTGCAAAATAGTCTATTCCTTTTATTCCCAGAAGTGCAAATATCAATACTCCAATAACTGGCATCAATAGATTACGGTAAAACACTGTTACAATCATCCAAGGTTTGACAACTTTTCTATCCATCGCTATATTTGCCAAACTATTCCCTATCAAAAACATTGATAAAGGAGTATTGGCACCCGCCAGATATCCCAGACCTTGATTAAGGGGAGTTGGAAGTCTTACACCTGAGAAAAACAGCACCAGACCTACACCTATTGCTATGGTGTTAGGATTTTTAAACATCTTTAGAAGCTTCTCTTTTGAACTTCCGTCACCATTGTCAAAAAGAGTCATTCCGTGTGTCCAGACAAAAGTATTGTAAACCATAATACCAATGGCTGAATAAAACACTCCTCTGTCACCAAATAAAGCACTTGCAATCGGTATTCCAACAAAGCCAATATTAGAATATACTGTTCCCATAATTGCACTACGTTTCATGTCTAAAGAGTGTAAATGTGAAAAGCTCGCATTAGATAGCAAAATAGCTATAAAATAGAGAATCACCAGAGCAATAACAACAAGGGCAATTATTTTTAAACTATAGGAACTCCGATCTTGCTGCATTGACTTTAGTATAAGCGCTGGACTTATGACATATAGCAAAATATTGGTTAAATCAGAACCTGTCTCTTTATGAAGAAATTGAATTTTATTTAGTATAAACCCAATTCCAACCAATACAAACATCAAAAATACTTGATTAAGAATATTAGTAAACATTCTTCCTCATCTCTAATCCAAGAAAGAGTCTGAGATATTTCCAGACTCTTATTTTCTTAGTTACTTGACTGTCTTCATCAAGAAATCACCAGAATTAATGGTACCTGCTACTGTCGGCTCAATAGCCTGATATTCTGAAGCGTTGGTAATGATAATAGGTGAAATAACTGACAATTTCGCTTCCCTGATTTCTGACAAGTTAAATTCAAGCAATTGATCACCCGCTCTTACTTTATCACCAGGTTTAACAAAAGACTTGAATCCTTTACCAGCCAATGACACAGTATCCATACCAATATGGATCAGAATTTCTGCACCGTGCTCAGTTTTCATTCCAACAGCGTGACCAGTTGGAAATACTAATGTGATTTCACCAGCAGCCGGCGCAACAACTGTACCGTCTGTAGGATTAATCGCAAGACCTTGCCCCATGGCACCAGAAGCGAAGACCTCATCAGGCACTTCAGAAAGTCGAATGACAGAGCCAATCATGGGACTTTGGATGTCTTCTCCAACTGGTTCAACCGCTGAAGTTGTAACTTCAGACTGTTGCTTAACAGTAGATTTTTCATCAGGTGTCCCATATAAATTTGGAACAGGAACAAACATTTGAATAGTAAACGAAATCAGAACGGCAAGAATGTCAAGAGCGATAAGAATAAACATAGGCCGCAATCCTTGGCTAGGGCTGACATACCCAGGGACCCCAAAAATACCGAGCGCACCCATTGCATAATTCTTTAGTCCAAAAAACTGAGTCCATCCACCTAAAACAGCTGAAACAATACAAGAAATTAAAAACGGCATTTTCATTGGCAATGTAATACCATAAATGGATGGTTCCGTTACACCAAAAATAGATGAAATAAATGCTGGCCAGCCAACTGATTTTACCTTTTTCTCTTTAGTTTTAAGAAGAATTGCTAAAAGGACACCTGTTTGGGTAAAGGCAACAATTGAATTTTGCACAATAATTGTTGTCCACCCCTTATCAGCAAATTGGAGAATAGCTAATGGAATAATGGCCCAATGCAAACCAAACATCACCAATATTTGCCAAAGGCCAGCCAAGACTGCACCATAAACAAATGGACTAAAGTCTAGTATTGCCATAAATCCTTTTGAGAGCAGATCTGAGATAAGATTTGCGACTGGTCCCACAATAGCAAATGTTAATGGAACTGTCACCAATAATGTAGTAAATGGAACCAAGAACATTTTTGCTACTTCAGGTGACACTTTTTTGACAAACTTTTCAACATGTGAAGCAAACCAAACGGCTAAAATAATCGGAATAACCGTTGATAAATAACTACCTGATGATGGCAGCGCAAACGGCAAACCAAGCATATGAGTAATTCCTGCTTTCTCAAGCGTTTCAACACCTGCAGGAAGAGTTGGATATACCAAGGCAGCACCAATAGCTGCCGCGGTAAATTCTGACATCTTAAATTTTCTAGCTGCTGTAACAGCTAGAATAATCGGTAAAAATTGATAAAGTCCATCACCTGCAGCATTGAGTACTAATGCTAGGGCCGAATTGTCTGGAGTAATAGCAAAAACTGCTTTTAATAATGCTACGATCCCTTTAATAATCCCAGCTGCTGCCATCACTCCTAGAATTGGTTGAAAAATACCAGAAATAACATCAATAACCCTGTTAAAAATATTGGTATCAGTGTCTTTCTGACTCAAGTCATCAGAAGTTGTCGTTGCCATGACGCCTTGCTCAAGGACTGCAGCATAAACATCGGGTACATGATTGCCGATTACAACCTGATACTGTCCACTAGCTTGAACGACCGTTACTATCCCCTCTCTCTTTTTGAGGTAATCGGTATCAGCTTTGGACTGATCCCTTAATGTAAAGCGCAGACGTGTGACGCAATGACGTAAGTCAATGATATTATCTTTTCCACCAACATGCGCCACAATATCCTTGGCTAAAGCTGAATAGTCTTTTGCCATATTCTAGGCTCCCTTCTTTGTTTTTACACTTTTATTATAGATGAGCCAACACTCGCATACAATGTCAAAAAGATAGTTGATTACTATCAAAAAGTAAGATAATATAGTATTATGAATTTTGAGCAAGATATAAAATCTTTAGAGAAACATTTATTTGCCTATACAGAAAATGAAAGTTACTATCTTTCCCATCCCAATAGTCTTTCAAAGCGTTACAGCAATGGCAGCACGCCCCGACGAATACTGAATGGAAAAGAAATTTTTGAGATTAACGATTATAAGCTAAAAATATCACCTCTCCACATTCGTAAAGATTCTCGTTTCACCCCCATGCCTCCTCATATTTATTCCAACATTAATCTTAATTTCATCTACTCCGGCAAATGCACCTATGTTATAAATAATAAGGAGGTAACACTGGAAGCTGGAGATATTTGCTTTTTTGATACACAAGTGATACGTGAAAAACGAAAACCAGATTATGATGATATTATTATTAATATAGTCATGAAAAACAGTTATCTCAAATCATTACTAACAGTGGATACTTCTAATTTATTGTCTACGTTTATTAGTAGGACTCTCTACTCAAACGCTAGTCATAATAACTATATTATTTTTAAAACAAAGGACAGCAATAAAATAAGACGGCTATTTCAAGACCTCCTTCTGGAACACTACAGTGACAGAGACTACAAGCACCAAGCTATCCAGTATTATTTCTCGCTGATTTTCCTTGAATTGCTGTATATTGGGGAACATCAGAATCAAACAGAAATTCATTTCTCAGATGCATTATCCAATAATATTTTTAATATCGTCAATTACATTGAAAATAATTATAAAGAGATTAATCTTAAAAAGCTTGCCAAGCTATATGGTTACCACGAAAAGTATCTCTCGAGTCTTTTGAAAAACTCATACGGTAAATCTTTTAAAGAAATACAGATGACTAAACGAATAGCCGAGGTAGAAAATTATCTTGTCAACTCCACATATACTATCTCTGAAATCGCTGAAAAAGCAGGCTTCTCTAACCAAAATCAACTCTATCAGAAATTTAAAGATAGGTATGGTATGCTACCAAATGAGTATAGAAATTTAATCAAAGATAAAGAAAATACCTAACATTTTCGTCAGGACGAATTACACACTTATTTGAAAAAAGATCAAGTATGGCACAATAAAGCAGAAAAGGAGCTGGACGGCGGGCGATCCAACTCCAATGTAGAACTGTTAAACAATGGCAGCTTGTTTTACAGAATAAATCCGTCCAACTAGCCAAAAGTGGGGACGGATCTATTTTTTGTCTCTATCTTTGAAGATTTTATAGCACAAGCTAATCAAAGCAATAGTAAGCTACCAAAACCAAGAGTCGTTTGTACGACTTCAAAGGCAATCATTACAATAGCGATTTATTTACATATAATTTCCCTCAAAAATCTAAATCATTTTCTTCTCTAAACTGCTGTTTCTCCTCAGCTGTTCCTCCCCTTAGATAAGGCTTGCCATCCCTATGTGCAATATGCACTCTAGGTGATTTCCGTTGTTCTGGATAATCATGATGTGAACTTGAAGACTCGGGAACATTTTTAACCTCTTCTGAATTTGTTAAAATAGTATCTTCACTGTTATCGTATTGATAATATGTCGGTTTGTAGTTTTTATCATCATAACCACCTATATACTCAGAATTTGACCTATTTGAATTATTAATAGCGACTTCAGCAATTATTTCCCCAACTGCAGCAACTATTGCAGTTCTCTCCTCAGGATGATTAGCTAGCCATTTCACAGCTCCCTTACCAGAATTTAATACAGTATTTAATCCTGTATTAAAAAATGATTTGGCTTTGTCTACCAACTTAAGAGACTTGGACTTGTGTGTTACTATATTTGCCTTTTGTGAATGAGAGCTAATAGAATTGCCTGAATCCGATTGAATACCGAATTCAACTGTATCAACATCTTTAGATGATTCTTGAGTATTAAAAATAGTTTTAACTTCGCTTAAAAATACTGTCCAATCATAAGATTGCGCATTAGAAATTTTACCGCTATATAACTTATCTTTAATTCTAGGAACACTGATATCTTTGATAGAAAGTGCTGACTCTGTACTAGGCAACAAGTCAAATTCCACATATTTTAGGTAATCAGCAATCACCCTCATAATATCATCTTTGTTCCAAGCTGATGGAATTGGTCGTTTATTAGGAAATTGTATGCTAAGTTCTTCAAATTCAGCTCTTTGTTTTTTAGTTAACTGCTTCAATCCTTCCTCAGTAGTCAGAATATCATCCACATCTACCATTGGAATTTCATACCTATTTTGAACTATTTTTTTCCATTGATTAAAAACATAGCTACTACCACCACTCTTCACATCAGGCCCAGGAACCGCCTTAAACCCATTACTAGTATCAATAATATGAAGTAAATCAGCTTTAGATGATGGATCTGGATTGGTTATTGTTATTACAACTGCCCCCTTATTCTTCAGAGCATTGTATTCAGCGCATACCAACCATTCAGAAATTATACCTCTAAACAGACTTAAATCAGTTTTCCCACTTCTCTCCCTAAGTAAAGCTAAACCTTTTGAAAGACTTTGTGGCGTTTTCGCCATACTACTAATGGTTTTATCAGAGTAGTTCTTAGTAGCATATTGCTTAATTGCTACCTTTACACAATCAATATACTGCTCTGGTACAGTATACTCTGAAGCTAAAAGTTCAACTAGTCTGTCTCGTTTATCAACTGTTAAATCCATAAAATTCACCTAGAAATCTAAATATATCTTACTAGATTCTGAAAATTCCTGCTTCTCGGTTTCAATGAGTACATTGGACGATCCCCAGTTAGTTAATAGTGCAGTACACCCTAATATTATTATAAGCCGATAAAAGCAGCTCTCTGATTTTAATTTCGAATTGTTACTTAAATGTTACTATTTTAAAAGCGCTTTCACAATAGTTTTATGGAAATTTTCCATAAATTTAATTAAAATAACTCCAATAAAAAAGAAGATCTAAGTGACCTTCTCTGACTATGACTATTTTATACTTTCTCTTCACTCCGCCACATGTCTATCGCCTAAGAGATAGTCCTTTGGATTTTTAAACATTTGAGCTAGTGTGATCGGTCGCCTTCCTGTCAGTTTGACAAAATCACTAACGGCTACGTCTAAGAAGCCTTGAGTAACAGTCGTACCAAAGCTGACCATTCCTTCAGAAGTTGCCTGAATAGGGCTCTTACTGAAATCACCGTCAGTATCACGAGGGACACCAATACTGTCGAAATAAGCATAAAGCGCTTCATCTGTGAGTTTTGTATAGGTAATATTATTGTGAGTTGCCTGATTAGCAATATCTAAAAAACATTGATAAGACACTGGTTCCAGACCGTTGATGTTCAAGATTTCTCGGTGCAATAAATCATTTGCTAAGGCACAACTAGCTGCAAGGGCAGCATCTCTTCTTGAAATAAACCAAACACGGCCATCTCCCATATTTTTTGAAATCGTATCTTCGCCAGACTCCACAGCTCGCAGATAATCACTAATAAAAGCTTCGGCAAACAAAGAGTTTCTCAGTATAATATAATCTAATGGTGAATTTTCAATCAGTGCTTCTGTATAGCTGTGATCGACATTTTCAATACTTGGATTGAAGGGGTGACTTGCTGAAAGAACTGAGGTATAAATAATTTGCTTAACATTTGCTTTTATGCAGGCTTCCACTACATTTTTATGGGCAAAGCGACGGTTTTCACCAACAAATGGCATCGATACGAGCAATACCTTATCAGCATTTTCAAAGACCTCAACCAAGCTTTCCTGAGAGGTAAAATCGGCAACCGCTGTTGCAATTCCTTCCTGCTTGTACTGCTCTAAACCATCTTCTCTAGGCGCTGTAAAGAGCAATGATTCCTTAGGCAGCAATTTTAAAATATCTTTGGCAACCTGAGCTCCAAAGTTGCCATCAACTCCATTAACTACAATTTTAGTCATAACGTCCTCCTTTTAATCAAGATACAAAAGTGTAAGCGATACACAGCACAAAATAGGAAAACTATCATAAATGCCTGAAGTGGCTAGTAAGTCTTTGGATTTTTGCAAGTGTCGTTGGCTGTATTCTTTTAATTATCCTGAGAGTGCCGCTCTCCAACTTGGAATTCTGCCGCATGCTCAAACATATACCGAACGCTCAAAGCCTTGTCTCCCGTAAGATTTTTAAAATCATCAGTGCAAAGATCCATCTTGCCCTCACGAATGGCTTGGGCAAACGTCACCATACCTTCCGATGAATAAGGGGCTTCAGAATCTTTTTTGAAATCACCGTCAGTTGTACGAGGGACACCCATGGCATCAAAGATAGCATAGTTTTCTTCATCAGTAATTGCCTTATAGGCAATATGATTTCCAGTAACGTCATTACCAATAGCCACGAACTCTGCCATGGTCAGAAGCTCTGGTCCATTAATATTTTGTATAGATTGATGCAAGTCATCTGCTAGCAAGGCGTAAGCTACTGCTTTGGCGCAGTCTCTTCGAGAAATATAGGCCATCTTCCCTTCACCTTGACTATTAGCAAGCGGTGCATTTGCGTGAACAAAAGTGAAATAGTTCGTGATCATAGCTTCAGCATACTGTGAGTTACGTAAGAAAATATAATCGAGACCAGATTCTTCAATATACTTTTCAGTAAAGGCATGGTCAATCTTTTCCTTACTAGGATTGGTTGGATCAGATGCATTGACTAAAGAGGTGTAGATAATTTTCTTGACCCCTGCTTCTTTAGCAGCATCTACAACATTTTTATGAGCCGTTTGCCGCTTTTCACCGACAAATGGCATGGAAATAAGTGCCAAAACCTCTGCACCTTCAAATTTTTCAGCCAAACCTTCTTTATGATTGAAATTCATTTGGCGAGTTTCGATGCCTTGATTAGCATATTTTTCAAGGGCTGACCTACTATAACCGCCAAAGATAAGACTAGATTTTTCTGCCAAGCCAAGCAGATAATCTGCAGCAAGGCCACCTAGATTTCCATCGACACCTGTTAATAATAATTTACTCATGTGAATTTCCTCACTTTCATAAGATACCTTCATTATAGTGCAAACATTATCAAATAGCCAATTCTGATTTATTATGGGCTATAAATTTTTATAATAAGTAGGTCTTTAACTGCTTTATGAACTGTACTAATGCTTCATTCTCGGTATCAAACTGATAGGCTAGCACAAGTTCGTAAGTATGCTGACTACTATTTATAGGGATACTCTTAATGACCCCTTCTAAATTATCAAGAGTATACTCATCAGTTGCAAATCCAACCAACTGCTCAGTGAGGATATAGAAGAAGCCTTCTTCAAAATCATCTACAGTCCGAGCAATATTTGGGAAAAAGCCCTCTTTAAGAGATCGTTCTTGCATCGTTTGATAAGGCGTCCCCATTTTGCCTTCACTTAGCATGAGCATAGGATACTGATATAAATCTTCAATGTCAATAACTTCTTTATCGAATAAGTTGTGCCCCTTTGGAACTAAAGCCCTATATGTTCCTGACTTAATGGTTATTTTGACTAATCTATTACTTGCAAATTCATCTGAAAAGGACAAAGCAATATCAGCCAGTCCTTTTAACACGTAATTTTCAATGTCTTTACAATCAACTTTTTCCAGTTCTATGCTGAAAGTCTGAGGTTGATTCTGTAAATAACTGATAAAAGGTAGCAGTAATTTTATATCACTTAAGGAAGTATAAGCCAACGTTAACTTTGGAATTTCCGCAAGTTTAGTATGGTTGACATCTTCCTTAGTTTCTTCGTATTGCTTTAGCAAGAGCTTAGCATGATCATAAAATATTTTCCCAGCTTCTGTAGAACCGATAGGATTTGTAGAACGATCGAAAAATACCGTATCAAACTCTTTCTCCAAGCTAGAAATATATTGACTAATGGTAGCTTGAGAAATATAGTTTTTCTTCGCCGTTTCAGTAAAATTTCTACAATCATATAAATCAATAAAGTATTTAAGCTTTTCGATATGCATAATGCCCCTCCCCAAACATCATTAGATTACCAATCGAATATTAGATCAAACTATTGAATACCATGCTTTAATGCCTCTCTGTAACCTTTTCATCATGTTTTTATTATCGGGTAATGCATTTAAAAATTTAGAGTTGGCTGATACCATTCATAAAGCTACATTTTTAAAATTATACTTAGGCTCTTAATTGACAGCATCGTTATTCTACTAACCAACCCTCACAGTTGGCATCATAGAGATATCCCGCATGCATGTTTTTCTTGTCCTCCTAGTCATTCTTGTCTCTATTATGACATAAACATCAAAAAAAGTTCCAGCTAAATAGCCGAAACTTATATTATCTACACCAAATCCGCAATCCCGCTCATGAGTTTATCCATAATAACAGAAACAGGTTCGATTTTATCAATCATTGAGATACCAAGTCCAAAAGAAGCGAAGCCCTTGGTCAGATCTCCAAAGAGCATCCCATCACGCATGCCATTGTAGCCTCGCTGCACTTCAAAAATCGCTTCTTCTGTCGCTCCGTCCTTGCTCATCTCTAAGAGTTTATTAGGAATTTCTCCCGGTAATGAACGGTAATAGGCAGGCACTGTACGGTAGAGCAAGAGATCAGAAGCGTCAGCTTTCAAGGCCATCTCCTTGATGTTTTGTGCTAAGATAGACTCCTCTGACATCATGAAGGCAGTACCAACGTAGAGCCCTTCTGCACCCAGGGCAAAAGCTGCCCGTGCTGTACGACTGTCAGCGATACCGCCGGCCGCCATGACTGGTACACGCCCCTTAGCCGCATCCACAATCATAGGAACAATTGAGAAGGTCCCGATAACCTTGCTTGGAACTGTCCCGCCTTCATCAAAACCAGTCGCCACAATGATATCGGCACCACCTTGAATAGCTTCTTCCGTATTTTTAACATCTGGCGTTTCTGCCCGAAAGACAACCTTGATGCCTTTTTCCTTGAATTTAGCCGTCCAGTAGGCAGAAAATTGACCGACCATGATAGCAACAGGTACTTTTTCTTCAACCATGAGATCAAGCATTGGACCGGTAAAAATATCAGTCAGTTCACTGCCCGGTGCTACATTAATCCCCAATGGTCTATCAGTAATCCCGCGTACAATATAAATTTCGCGGCGCATATTTTCAATCGTTTCCTCTACGGTTGTTGCTGCGACCTTTTGACCAGCACTGATGCCAAGCACTCCGAGACCACCCGCCGCGCTGACTGCACCTGCATAGTGCCCATCAGTCAACCAAGCTAGGGGACCTTGAATGATCGGCTTCTCAATTCCTAAAATTTCTGCCACACGATTTGTCATAAGCTGACCTCGATTCTTTATTTTCTACAGCCTAATAGTACATCTGTCATTTAATTCGGTCAAATGGCAGATAAAGTCTGTTTGTCACTTAGGTGACAAATTGGTCAAAACTGTCACCTAGTCTTCTTTTCGCACACCATATTGATAAGGAAGGCCTAGATTTTCTCGGAGCGTTTCACCTTCATAATCGGTATGGAAAATACCTCGTTCTTGCAAAATCGGGACAACCTCCTCAACAAAACGCTTAAGATCAGTTTCATAGACATCAGGCATGACCCAAAAGCCATCAGCTGCCCCACTTTCAAACCATTCTGTCAAGTGATCAGCGATATCTTCAGCTGTTCCGACTGCTGCAGGGTGATAGTCAATGACTGAGTGGTAAACCACTTCTCGTAAGGTCCAGCCTTCACGCGCCACTCGGATGATGTTTTCAGTCCGTGGGTCACTATAAGGCGTGATTTCAACACTGTCTAGAATCTCAGAATCAATAGGCTTCTCAATATCTGCCATGGTAAATTGAACGCCCAAGGCATAGCCGACATGGGCAACCCGTTGGTAGAAGGTGTCCTCGCTTATAAACTTGGCATGGCGCTCAAGAGCTTCTTTTTTACTATCTCCGATGAGAGGCATGACCCCTGCAATAAAGGCAATAGCATCAGGTTTTCTGCCATTGACAACACCTGCTTGGCTGAGGGCCTGACGCATGGCTTTCCCTTGCTCAATGGTCCACACTTCACCAACATAGACATCCGCATGCTGACCAGCAAAGGCCACACTATTGCTAGAACCGCCTGAATGGAAAATCGGCGGCTGCCCCTGTTTTGATGGCGGAATTGGCAGTGTACCAGACGTTTCAACATATTTTCCTTTGATGGACACGGACTTCACCTTGTCATAATCCGCAAAAATTTGGTTGTCATGATCGAGTTTAAGAGCATCTTCTCCCCAGCTAGCCCATAAGGCTTGGACTACTTCTACAAATTCAGCTGCCTTGCCATAACGATCAAAACTGGACGGCAAAGAAACACCATAAGCATTGGCACTGACCCCATTGGCACCGGTCACAGCATTCCAAGCCACACGGCCCTTACTAATCGCATCTAGAGTCTTAAACTGTCTAGCAACTTCATAAGGATTGTTCCAAGAAGTCGCTCTGGTAATCCCGAGACCAATATGTTTTGTCTGACTGGCAATGACTGTAGCAATCAAGAGAGGATCCATTCCCATCGTCTGCATGTCACCATTGTCCGCAGCCTTAGTCCCCGGGAAATCTCCAAAGAACATGAACTGGAATTTTCCTTTTTCAGCTAATTGGGCTGCCTTGACATCCACGGAAATATCAGGGTAGTCTTCCAAGTGAACCTCTGGATCCAGCCAGGATTTAAAATTTAAGCCTGCTGCGCCAAACATGGCAAGACCAAGCTTCATTTGTTTCTTTTCTGTCATAATAGTTACTCCTCTTTATTTATACGATACTGATCATGTCTCATCCTAAGAGACATTCATCACCGCTCTGTATTTTTTAATGCCAGAAGTTAAGTCGGCAAACACTTCTAGCAGTTAGACTAATCAGCTGGAACAGTTATAAGCCTCTACCATTTTATCTACCGTACTGCATCATCCATTTGTTTACCTTTGAACAATTGACTTGCTATGCCTAAAATAACTGTAATACAATTTACTATCTATCAGTTCCCTTTCTCTTTGGCAATATGTTATAGTATTTATAGTACACCTGTCATTTAATTAATGCAATGGTCATTATCCCCGTATCTGTCACTTAAAGGACACATTAGAAAGGACTGTCATCTTGAAAAAAGACTTACGTTTTGAAAAAACTGAAAAAAACCTGCAAGAGGCTTTTTTACACCTCCTACAAGCCAAGGATCTTACAAAAATTTCTGTCAAAGAAATCTGCCAGCTAGCTCAAGTATCACGCAATGCCTTTTATCAACATTATGAGACCCAAAGAACATTTATACGAGAGCCTCCTGCAGAAAATCCTTCTGTCTATGGAGGAGGCCTGCCGACCAGTCGCTAAAGATCTCAGCCATATCACACCAGCAGAAAACCGACTCTTTCTCAATAATATTCTGCATGCCGTGGATCACAACCGCTTTATTATCCACCAGCTCTTAACCAGCCAACCCGCTAGCTTTTCGGCTGCCTTTCATCAGATGATCGTCACCACCAACCTAGAAGGCAGTCATGAACATGGCTTGACCATAGATCCAGCCTCTATCCACATCTTTTCAGGGGCTATTGTCTCCTTTGTCAACTATTGGCTTTTAGACACCAACTTAAGTCTAGAAAAAGCACAGGAAAAACTTTTTGCCACTATTGGAAACTTAAGACTGACCTAATCTACAAAAAAGCTAAGCCCCCTACAGACCAACTCAGCTTTAGTCTCTTAAACATCCTAAAGAAAAAACATAGCTGACTGTATTGATCACAAAAAAGTTGGACAAGAAATTATTGAAAGGATTTGGTTCTGTATTGGAGAAGACTAAATCAAAAAGCCTTGGTTGAAGACTATCAACCAAGAGATCTCACTATTTTACTTAAACACCATTTCCCGTAGTCACCTGTCATGTCACTACTCAGATAAGAAATCTTGCTAAAAGACCCTTTAGGTATTTATCAACAATAAAGACGCCAATGATGGCAATCAAGAAGTTTGAAATCGCTACGGAGAAGACGCTGAGGGCAAAGGCCTTGCTTTCAAATGGAATCTTGGTCACGTAAAAAATGACGCTTGAAACGACGAGACCAGCTGTTAGGGCATACAAAAAACTTTTTAGGTAAGCTGATTTGAAGGCACTATTATAGACGAATAGGGATAGGGTTTGGATGACAAAGCCACCCAAGACATCAATCAGGCCGAAACCTGTAAAAAAGTTACTGACCATGACACCGATCACTAGACCATAAGATAGTCTCGGAAAGAAAAAGGGAACTGCCATCAAAAGTGTGGATAGACGAAATTGGAAAATTCCACTTGAGATAGGATTGATGAGAGTCAGCACTAGATAGATGGCTGCGATCATAGTATTTTGTGCGATGAGTTTGGTAGATAGTTTGCTCATGGTTCACTTCCTAATCTTATCTATAAGTTCTGTCACTGCTATTACTTGCCAGCTTACAAGAAGACAGGACTATTATTGTAACAAGAATATCAGCTTAGGTAAAGAACTGTTTATGGAGAACTAGAGCACCAGCATGTTTATAGCCTTGACTAAACAATAGAATTTCAACCGGTTTAGCTCCATTTCATGCAGTCATAATCACGGAATGCCCCCCCTATTAAGATACCCATTTTCTTTTTGTAATCACTTGGACAAATCAGTTAAATAGGCATGAGGTCTAGTATTCTCTGTCTTCTCTTCGATTTCCTGAACCATTCCCTGCAATTCTTTGAATTGCGACCATATAAGACAATCTCATGGCCTTGGCTGGCTAGCTTTGTTGCTAAGTGCTTGCCGATACTGTCGGTTGAGCCGGTGATGAGGATGGTTTTAGTCATCTTAATCTCCTAGGAATTCTTCTAAGTCCTTGGCAAATTGGTCGGCATACTGAAAGAGTGAGCCGTGACCTGCATTTGGGAAGATGATGAGCTGGCTGTTACTAATCTTATCGTTCATGATATAAGAATTTTCCGTAGGCACCATCATGTCCTTGTCACCATTGACAATCAAGGTCGGTTGGCTGATAAAGCTCAGGTCGTCCTCTGCTGACTTGCCCCAAGCTTTGATTGCTTTTAATTGACGTAAGAAGGACGGCACAGCCATCGCCTTATCGGCATAAGCTTTTTCACGACTGTCTAGACGACTAAGAACCTTATCGGCTTCTATTTTACCCTTATCATCATGGCCGTAAAAAATATAACGTTTAGGGTCCACACGGTGGAAACTAGCACGCGCCATGTAACGAAAGGTTATTGATGTCACCTTATCAATACCGACACCGCCTCGGTGGCCAGTTCCTACAAGAATTAGGCGTTGGACCAGATTTGGTGCAAGACGTACCACTTCTTGGGCTATCATGCCTCCCATAGACAGTCCCAAAAGATTGATACTAGAGTAGCCCATGGTCTTGACGATAGCAATCACCTGCTCAGCCATGCCTGAAATGGTCGTGGCGACCTTCCCTCCGCTTGACCCAACACCGGGTAAATCAAGTAGAACAACATGCTGCCGCTTCGTTAAAAGATCGATCAGCTTGGGATCCCAATTATCCATGGTAGCGGCTAAGTGAACCAGCATCACCAAGGGACGTTCAGATTTGCCTTTACCGATTTCACGGTAGGCGATTTTCATTCCTTTAACGGTTATATATTGATTTTTCGTTTCTAAATAGGCCATGAGTTTTACCCTTTCATGCTGAGAACTGTTTTTCCGCGTGAGCGACCATTAGCAACCTTGTCCAAAGCCTTATTGATATCTGAAAAGGCAAAGACCGTATCCACCGATGGCTTGATTTGACGCTCGGTGAAGATATCTGCCACTTCCTGCAACTGTTTGCCATTGCTTTCAACGAAGATAAAATCATAGTGAACCCCATATTTATCAGCCATTTTATCGAATTTACGACCAGCTTGGGCAAAGAGAACTTGTTTGTATTTGGGGAGGTTCATGCGTTTAGCAAAGCTGCCGTTGGGCATGGCCCGCAGAGACACCAAATGTCCGCCCTGCTTCATGATGGTCATCTGTTTCTCCGTTTCAGAACTACCTAGCGTATCTAAGACCAAGTCAATATTTGACAAGAGCTCTGTATAATTCTGTGTCTTGTAATCCAAAAATTGATCCGCACCAAGTTCAAGAACACGATCACGACTATCAGCTCCGCCATTAGTGATAACGGTTAAGCCCTTGGCCTTGGCTAGGGGAATCGCCATGGCACCGACACCGCCGGTTCCGCCAGAGATAAAGAGAGTCTGCCCTGCTTTGGCCCCCATCAAATCAAGAGCCTGCATAATGGTCAGAGCAGTCAGTGGGACACCAGCGGCTTCTTCGTCAGTCAAATAGTCAGGCACTTTGGCAAGGGCTGCTACATCTACTGCCACGTATTCGGCAAAAGCACCGATACTGTCCAGCGGCAAACGCCCAAAGACACGGTCACCAAGGTTAAAATCGCTCACCTTACTGCCGACCTGCTCAATGATACCAACCACTTCATTACCAGCGATCAAAGGGGTCTTGTAGGGAACAATCATCTTGACCTCCCCACGGGTGATCATATTATCTAGAGGATTGACACCAGCTGTCAGAACCTTAATCAGGACTTGGTCGTCTTGTGGCTCTGGTGTTGGGACATCGATGAGGTCGAGGTTGAGGTTGTTTTTGTTGTAGGCATTTAATTGTGCTGCTTTCATGATTTTCTTCTTTCTTTTTTTGAAAATGGCAGAATTAATCTGCTAATGATTGACGTGAGTGTTGGTTTTTCTTGTTCTTGTTTTCGATACAGATACAAGTTGATCTAAATTATTAACCAAGCGCGTCACTTGGCTAAACTGGCTTGTTTATAGAGGTTTGCAATGACATCTGCCAGACTTTGATCAGCTAGCTCCTGAGCTAGTTGATTCTCCGCCTGTTGGAAGACTGGGCTGATCGCCCCTTCGATATGCTTACCAACAGGGCACTCCAGATTAGCATGTTGGTGGACCTGAAAAAGCTTGACCTGAGCCACTTCTTGTGTCGCATAGTAGATATCAAGCAGACTGATGTCCGCCGAGTTCTTGGTCAACTCATAACCGACCTTACCCTGATGCGATGTGATGAGCTCTGCATTTTTCAACAGAGCAATGACCTTTCGGATATAGCTGGCATTGGTTCCGACACTGGTTGCTAAAGCCTGTGAAGAGAGATTTTCTTTACTCTCACTAATCATTGTTAAGATATGCAACGCAACTGAAAATTTTGTGTCCATAATACTCCTTTCAAATAAGTAAGTAAGATACTAAGCCTTTAAGCACTCCAAAGAGAAATAGGAAACCGGACGAAAAGTCACACCGCTTAAAGCAAGATGAGTTTTTCACAGGAGTCTAGGCGGGTTCAATCCCAGAAGAACAGTATATCGTTTAGCGAGCAATTGTTCTTGTTAGTGATACAAGTATATATTATCTTAAATAAAACGTCAAGGAAGAAAAAGGTCATTTTTTCTCCGGTGAAATCATCTGTCCGAATGGAGAGGGATCCAATCCCTAAACTGGTTAATCCAGCTACCACTGCTTCGATATTTTCTAAACGAACTGACGCTTGACATTCGTTTAAAATCCGTCTATCTCTTATTACCTATCACTAAATATATCGCTCTTCTCAATGCCTATCTGATTTTCCTTTAAACTTATCCCTTACTGTTACAAGTGGATTTTGACGCAGATAAGCCAACACTTCTCTTTTTTATCCCCCCTCATAAAGTGCAGATTGAGCATAAATAGGAATTGGCTAACTCCTTATTTTTCTTGGGTAAAGTATAGATATTTTTTGTAGTTGCTTGGCCTTCTCGGAAAATCATTACTGAGTCTTGAAAATTTTTCCTCTTTAAAAAGTCTTACCTATATGCTTATTCCACAAGCAAGTTTCTGCCACTTTTCATTAGCATATGTGCTGGCGAAATTTTTAAAGCAACATGATTAATGTCTGAACCTTCGAAGAAGTGTTCGGATTACTATTACGAATAGATAAGCCCTTGTATAAAACGCTTGCTAGGTTTTACATTAAAGTTGGGTTGGGCGTTCTACCAAATTCCTTTTCCATCTTTATCATTTCATTTTTAGCGTCATCGCATTGATCGCAACAATAACTGTAGATAATGACATGAGGATAGCACCGGCAGCTGGATTTAAAATAAATCCGACTGGGGTTAATATTCCAGCAGCTAGTGGAATAGCTAGAATATTATAGCCAGCTCCCCAAATCAAGTTTTGTACCATTTTGCTTCTTGTATTTTTGGCTAGGTCCAAGAAGTACAAGATATCTTTTAGCCTACTATTTATCAAAACAAGATCTGCAGATTCAATAGCGATATCAGTACCTGCCCCTATTGCAATACCAAGAGTAGCACTGGCTAAGCTTGGCGCATCATTGATCCCATCGCCTACCATTGCCACTTGATCCCCCTGAGCTACTAACTCGGCTACCTTTTTTTCTTTATCACTTGGTAACATCTCTGCGAAATAGGTTGTGATTCCTAAGTAGTCAGCAACAGCCTTGGCTGAATCTTTATTATCTCCAGTCATCATGATTGGGGTAATCCCACGATTTTTTAGTGACTTAATAAATTCGGCTGAATCAGATTTAACAGTATCACCCAGAGCAATCATACCTACCAATATACCATCGACAGTAAGAAAGGTCAATGTATTCCCCTGTTCTTGGTAAGGTTTGATAACTTTTGGGTCAATGTTAAATCCAAGGTGCATGATGGCTTTGTAGCTTAAAATTTGGACTTCTTGATTATCAATCAAACCTCGAATTCCTTTACCAGAGATATTCTCTGTCTCCTGCGCATCTCTCACGGGAATGTTGCGTTCAGAAATATAGTTAACAATACTGGTTGAGATAGGATGCTTTGACGTTTTTTCCAGTGCCCCGTAAAAAGCTAAAACTTCTTTAATAGTGTAATGGAAGAAAGATTCAACACCTGTAACATCAAATTTCCCTTCTGTTAAAGTGCCAGTTTTATCCAAAACCATTTTATTTAAATGACTGGAAACTTCGAGAGCCGAGCGACGTTTTAATAATAGTCCGTTTTGAGCAGCCATTGACGTTGAACGAGAAACGACAAGTGGAATAGCTAAGCCAAGAGCGTGCGGGCAGGCAATAACCAGTACTGTTACTGTAAATTTAAGTGCTGTTGGCAAATCAGCTATCAGTAACCAAATAATAAAAGTCACAATACCAACACTAGTAGCTACATAGAATAGCCATTTAGCCACCTTATCTGAAAGAACTTCCAAATGAGACTTTTCGTCCTGCGCTTTTCGCACCAGCTCCATGACTTGAGCTAGGAAGCTGCTTTCTCCAGTACCAGTTACTCTAACTTGGATAGTTCCATTGCCATTAATGGAACCTCCGATGATACTATCTCCTACATCTTTAACAATTCCTCTAGATTCACCGGTAACGGCTGATTCATCCGCAATGGTTGAGCCAGATTCGATGATTCCATCAGCAGGCATTTTATCACCAGCACGGACCAAGAGAACATCTCCCTCTTTTACGTTTTCGAGAGCTACATTTTCCTCCTTACATCGGGTAAAAGTTTGGCTAATTGCTCTAATGAAGAGCTAGCATTAGATATGGCTTTCATCTCAATCCAGTGGCCTAATAGCATAATAACTACTAGGGTCACCAGTTCCCAGAAAAAATCCATGACATGATCGCCACCGATAAAGTTATTGGCAATGAAGGCATAGACACTATAGAAATAGGCAACAGATATCCCCATAGCAACCAAGGTCATTATACCAGGACTCTTCGTCTTGATTTCGTCTTTAGCACCAGTAATAAAAGGCACGCCACCGTAGAAAAATACAGCAGTAGAGAGAACTAATACGATCCAGTTAGACCCAGAAAAAGTAAATTGAAAAGGTAGATTTAACCCCATAACCGGTGATAAAAATAGCACAGGGAGAAATAGGATAAGGCTTATCCAAAACTTTTCCTTGAACATTTCAGCATGGCCACTGTGAGCCATTCCACCCCCATGACTGTGGTGAGAGTGTGAAGAATAATCCTGATTCGTATGATGGTGATTATGATGATTGTGTTGATGATTCATAACATGCTCCTTTTAGTTTTTTAAGAAATTATGGCAATAACATTGACCCCTAGGACACGAACACTGGACCACTTTGGGTACTGCTTTTTTCTTTTCTTCAAGCAAAATCATTAAGGTTTCGATATCAAGTGATAGATAAATCTAAGCTATCAATCTGATACTTTATTAAAGCAGCATTCTTAGTGTGGCAGACATTTGAAACAAGACAATCCTGCTCATACTCGTTCTGCTTTGCTTCGCCGATATTAGCAAAGTAACGGCAGTTTCTCCCCCTCTTCCTTGTTATGTAGATAACCTTTGCTGACCAGTCGACTAAGCAAGGTGCAAATAGAATTGGGCTTCCATGATCTAGGACTTAGATTTTTGATAATGTCAGCACTAGTCAATCTTTCGTAAGCCCAAATGGCCCTCATGATTTGCCACTCACTCCCAGTTATATCAGTCATCGATGCTCCCCCACCTCTAAACTACAATTGTAGTTTGGTTTACACTTGTAGTTTAGGGCTGATGTGGCTGGATGTCAAGAATTTTAATCGGTTTTATAAAAGACTAAAGTATAAGACAGCTAAGAAATTTCTTTTAAGGTACTCTTGCTTAAAAGAAAAACTAAAAAATTGGTAATGCCCCCTCACAGTGGACAGTGAAAGAATTCACTATGAGAGAGTATACCAATTAACAATACTGTTTCGATACTACAGTGCTTCTGCTTGTCTAGCCAGATACTTATAAAGAGCGGCATAACGTGTCGTGTAATTAGCGTACCACGGTTTATCACGTCCAGCGAAATGAAGAAAAACAGTGTTGGCCATGACCCAGTCGATATCCCAAATGCCATTGCTGCGTGCTTGGTACAAACGACTGTATCTTGCATCAAAATTATAAATCTCGTCAGAAACAGCAAGGACACGATCGGCATAGAGACCATTCAAAACATCTTGATCGGGTAGAATCAGTTTGAGGCGGTTCTTAGCAATATAATCCAAGATATCTTGACGTTCAACCGTCCGCCGAATCTGGTCCAGATTCATCAAAAGGACTCCCGTATTGAAATAAGAAGAGTCCATCTCGTAGTTTTGCAGGCGCAACTTGTTGACCAGCTCCATAATAGAGCCATCAGCATTGTGGCTGGCAGCCGCATAAAGCTTGTCACCTAAGTCCTGCTGGTAAAAGTCCATAAAACCGTTGAGACAGAGGATATCAGCATCTAAGTAGAGGATTCTGTCCAAGTCTTGAGGCAGAAATTCGTGAGCCAAAAGGCGGTAGTAAATGGTATCAGGATAACGATCAGTCGTTGGTGCATCCTTAAATAAATCCTCACCGATTGTGATCGGATGATAGGTACAATCTAGCTTTTGGCAGAATTGCTCCAATTCATCACTCTTTTTCAGAACTGTCTTTTGCAGGAGATAAATATGAATAGACGACCCAGACATTTGCTGCCTAACCGAATACAGTGTAACCTTGAGCTGATCAACATAGCCATCGTCAACAACAAACATAAGATTAAGGGATTCCATGATAGCACAGTCACTTTCTAATGATTCTAGTTATTATAAATAATAGCAAAAGCTTATAAAAAAACCAAGCCTAGAACAATTTCTTCAGGCTTGGTTCTTGCTAAGGCAGTCACATCCTTAGTCTTATGGTTTTAATTTCTCAAATTTGGCCTTAACATTTGATTTAAATTGTTCAACTTTGGCCTTGCGTTCAGCCTTGCGCTCGGCTTTCATTTGTGCCCGCGCTTGATTATAGAGATCAGCTTCCACTTTAATAGCCGCTTCTACTTCAGCTGTAACAGTGTCAACATCCCAGCGCAAAACTTCTGTGTCATATTTTGTGAAATAGCCATTGATGACAGCTTCATTATCTTCTTGAACAAGGGCTACAATCGCAGTTTCACCAGCAACCAACTTTCTTGATACGACATCAATCAAACCAGTTTCAGTTGTATCGACTGTATCTCCAGCAGCAAGTCCATAAAGACCACCTGCTGCAGCTCCGTAAAGAACACCTACGGGACCGCCGATAAGACCGATAACACCGCCAAGCAGACCACCTGCTAAGCTAGCATTTGCTGTTGAATCTTCAAAATCAAAACGCTCCTGCTCCAGAATGTGACCATTTTCGTTTTTAACTAATACGATTTGCGCCACTTTTGTAGCGGTTGTTTGTTTGAAAGCCTTGAGCTCTGCAAAAGCTTGATAAGCTTGGCTTTCTGTCCTAAAAATTGATACAACTAGATTTTCCATAAAATGCACCTCTTTCATTTTCACATAAGGTAAACTGTAA
This sequence comes from Streptococcus criceti HS-6, assembly GCF_000187975.2. Lineage (NCBI taxonomy): Bacteria > Bacillati > Bacillota > Bacilli > Lactobacillales > Streptococcaceae > Streptococcus > Streptococcus criceti. The sequence continues at coordinate 1,555,299 of NZ_AEUV02000002.1, read as the reverse complement.
CTACTTACCTTTAGGATTTAGTATTGACTGGTAAGACAATACTAGTGAATATCAACTATCAACAAGTTTCTAATTTACTCATTGATTAAGGTCATTTTAACGTGTTATCTTTTGATGAGCAATAAAAATAAGGCGACAGATTTCTATTTGTGTCGCAAATGTGTGTTAAAATCATCGTGGATATGCTGGTAAATACAGGACATATCAGCTGAAAAAGAATCAATATCAAGACTAGAATTAGTAAAAAATAAATCGACCAAGCCAATAAAACCAGTAGTATAAAAATGAATAAGAATTTGATGTGAAAGAACATCCTCTTCCTCAAAGCTCTGCTTGATATAGGCTTGAACGAAATCAAGCTTAATATCCCGAATGATAGAATGGTATTTCGTTTCTTGGATATTCAAAGCAATTTCTTTCAAGTCATAGCATGACTTAAAAAATGATTTGAAACTGGACACCGAACCCTTATCATCAATAATATGATTGAGACTGTCTGATAACTCTTTTTTTAGACCGTATTCCAACAAGGCAAGGATATCGCTGAAATAGCGATAAAAAGTCGCGCGATGAATCTTAGCCTCTGTGCAAAGATTCTTTACGGTAACCCTATCTAGGTCAGTATCTTGCAAGAGTTTCTTAAGCATTAACCATAATTTATCGGGTAAAAAGTTGACCTGCTCAGACATTCCAGTTCTCCTTTTTTTCTATCTTTAACCTTTATCATTCCATTTTCAGGGTCATCGCATTAATCGCCACAATAACCGTGGATAATGACATGAGAATAGCATCAACAGCTGGATTTAAGTTAAATCCGATTGGGGCTAATATTCCAGCAGCTAGCGAAATAGCTAGAATATTATAGCCAGCTCCCCAAATCAAGTTTTGTACTACTTTTCTCTTTTTACTTATACATGAAAGACAAGTTAAGAATTGAGAATTCCGCTTCAATTCACTTATAAGTTTAGGGTACTGTGATAACACTCAAATAGTTATTTGGGAACCACCGAATACTGCCAAGCCTATAACTGCTTAGCAAAATCATCTTGGGTATAAAATTATGTTTAATTCATTTTTAGCCCAAGGATACTCCCTTACACTTGAAAACTTTCACCATCTTCAGGAATTTCAATACGATTTCTAAATCCTTTTTCACTGGCGTACTGATCCAAATCGTCGCGTGTCTGGGTATAGTGATTAACAGCACCATAATGGACTGCAATGATACGGGCCAACGGAGCCTTTAGAGCAACCTGCTCAATATCTGAAACAGTCATGGTTAGCGCATCGCCTTCAATCATACGAGCTGCACTCCCATTGACAATAATAACCTCTGGCTTGTAACTGGCAATGGTCTTGGCTAGGCCATCATACCAAACGGTATCTCCCGCTAGATATAATGTTTTCTCATCAGTGTGTTTGAAAATAACCCCCATGACCTGATCAATAGCTAGTTGTAACCCTAATTTTACACCCAACTCGCGTAAAACTTGATCCTGAGTTCCATGGTGACCTGGTGTTTTAAACATCGATAGATTCCCAAATGCTGCTGGCTCATTTTCTGAAAGGACCCGGACATCTTGAAATCCTTGACTTTGAATCAACTTTTGATCATCAGATGATTGGACGAAAATAGGAAGAGATTTATCGAGAGCTTGAGCAGCAAAGCGATCCCAATGATCTGGATGGGTGTGGGTAACGATAACTGCGTCTATACCAGCCATGATCTCCTCTACCGGCACAGGAAGATCTACTAGAGGGGTGATGTCAGTATTCCCTGTGAAGGCAGGTGCTGACAGCAGACCGTGTTTTGGGGCAAACATCGGATCAATTAAGAGGCGCTTATCGGCATAGTCTAGCAGAGCTGTGGCATTACGAATATGTTGAAATTTCATGATTTTCTCCTTTTATGTAAGAGATCAAGCCCTTAAACGACTCGAAGGAAACTTCATCATTTTCACAGAGCCGTAGGCAGTCCAGTTAGTGTTCTGCATTTAATTCTTTGGCAAGATGGATATAGTTATGGGCTTGGGGCTTTCTCAGATAATGGGCATCAAAATACTGCTCGCCCAGCCGGAAACGATCCAAACCGTCGGCATCTTTAAAAGTTTGAAACAAGAGTTTGCCATGCTCATCATTTGAAAAATGCTTTAACCCTTCATCATCCGCTAAATCATGATAGTAGATAATCCAGTAAATCAGCCTATCTGCTTCGGCTCCTCGCTCTTGACAGTGAGAGCGATAGGCCTCAGCCCCTCTTTGCCCGTGACCAGTATCAAAGCCATCATCATAGCGCTGACTGTCATGGAAAACGGCCGCTAAGGCTAGACGTTCTTTGTCTTGTAATTCTAAGCCCTGATCATCTGCCAGCAAGAGAGCGTAGAGCAAGACACGCTGACAATGTTGACGCCCATGAATCTGACTTTCACGATAAAAGTTGACATTTTTGTATAAGAAATCAGACCACTTGACCAATAGATCTTCAAGCCCTGCTTTTCTGTCTTCTAAATAAGAGTTTAACTCAAGCATACAGAACCATCCTAACACTTTTATAGAACTGCAAATCCTAGCAGACCTACTGCTTCATCGTTTATCTCATCATTGACTTTATTGATAAGATTCATTCAAAAACGGTAGTTGCAGTGATAAAACAAAACCTGTTATTTCTTATATAACAAGTGTTTGTGGTACAATAGTACCATGCCAAAAATTGATTGTCAAAGAGAAAGGATTTAAGATGAGAAAATCCACTAAGTTAGCAGATGCTATGCACATCCTAGCCTATATTCATATCATGCAGGGAGAAAAAATTACTAGTCAGTCCATTGCAACCAGCCTCATGACCCATCCTGCCTTTGTCAGACAGATTATGTCTAAACTTAAAAAAGCTGGGATTATTAGCTCTACTCAGGGAGCCGCCAAGCCTGAGATTGCCAAACCGCTAGATCAAATAAGCCTCTATGATATCTATCAAATTGTCGAGCCTAATAATCGCTTGATTCCGCTGGATGCCCAGACTAACATGACTTGTGAGATAGCTCCATCTATCCATAGTCATCTGCAAGACTACTACAACCAGATTCAAAAACAAGCTGAAGAAGAGATGAAGACCATTACTCTAGATCAGTTGATCCAACAAGTCAAGCAAGATAAGAAAACTATCTGAGACCCTACTTATAAAGTTAGGGCTTCTTTTTATGACTTATTGTGTGCAATCTTCCTTAATGGTAAAGCTTTTCAAGTCTTAAGCGAAAAAGTTGTTATCTCATAACTAACATTAGTTGACATTTAGAGTTGGTTTCGTTAGACTTGTTTTAGTTGTTATTTGTACAATAACAAATTACTTTATTATATTACTAGTTTAAAAGATGCAACCTTTACGATCTAAAGCAATGAGAGGTAGGATATGTCAACGATTACGACACTATTAGAGAAAATCCAACAAGCTGATGCTATTCTAGTCGGAACCGGCTCAGGGATGTCTGCTGCTACTGGTCTTAATTTTTGGTATGAGGACAGCGACCTCTACAACGCTACCATGCGTTACTATGCCGATAAATACGGCTTTAATGGGATGTTTGAAGGATTTTACACCCATTATCATACTGAGGAAGAACAATGGGGTTATTATCTAGGAGCCTTGGACATGATTCTCAACTTAAAGGCACCTAAGCCAACCTATGCTTATCTCAAACATCTCTTGGGGGATAAACCTTTCCATATTGTTACAACCAATCAGGATACCGTCGCCTTTCGCTATTTTCCTGAAGCAGTCATCAGCGAGATCCAAGGATCTTGGCACTATTTTCAGAGTCAGCATACGTACAGCGATGAGACCCTCTACAGCACAAAAATCCTTTTACAGGAACTTTTGCCCAAGCTAGAAGCCCACAAACTCCCTAGCCAATACATTCCAAAAAGTAAGGTGGATGGTAGTCCTTTGATTCCTTGGGCGCGTGGTCCTGAGTTTTTAGAAGGGGACCGCTATTTTAAAGAGCATCAAAAGATTAGTTGCTTTCTGGGTAAGCACCGCGGTCAGAAAATCTTATTTATCGAGCTGGGTGTTGGGCGTATGACCCCAATGTTTATCCAAGAACCCTTCTGGGAGATGACCAACTATATGCCAGACAGCTTTTATGTCAATATCAATCCCAAGGATGCCTTGACCCACCCACAGATTGCTGAACGCTCCCTCCTTATTCACGATGATATCAATACTATTTTAGAGGAAGCCGTAAGCCAAATGGAGGACAGCAAATGACCCAGACAGCCCTAGAACTAGCAAAAAAGTGGATAAAAGACAGTGATGCCCTGCTCATCACAGCCAGCAATGGTTTTGCCATTAGCGAAGGACTCAACCTCTTTACCGATAACCCAAATATGCGAAAAGCCCTAAAAGGTACTTTCGACCGTTATCATTTTCAAAACCTGTTGTCAGCTTTTGCCTACCCCTACGACAGTCCTTTAGAGCGCTGGTCTGTCTTGGCACCCGTTATCAACTACTTCTCCTATGGTTATCAGGATTCTGCCGTGATGAAGCAGTTAAAAGCACTGATTGCCGATAAAGATTACTACATCTGGACCTCGAATACTGATCATCATTTCGTTCAGGCTGGTTTGAAAAACGTTTTTGAAATCGAAGGAAATTGGCTAGAAGGGATTTGTTCTAACGGACATAGCCAAGACTTGAGTATAAAAATTCACGAATTAGCCAAAAAAACAAGAGCAGGCAGCCTCCAAGATCGGGATCTCCCCGTTTGTCAGGTTTGCGGTGAGTCACTAGAATTGAATCTACCAGGAGACCATTTTCAAATCAACCAGAAAAAATTAACCGAGATACAAGATTTTATCTCTAACTACCAAGGGAAAAGCCTTCTGGTGATTGAACTTGGTATTGGCGCCAGCAATCAGCTGATCAAGGCTCCCAGTATGGAACTCGTAGCCAGTCATCCCAACCACCGCTATATTACTATTAATAAGGGGGAAGTTTATATTGCACCATCGGTCACCGATCAAGCTATTGGTATCGATGGACTCCTAATCACTGCCCTAGAGGAACTCTTGACTGGTAAGGAAGCTGGCAGCCAATTTAGGGCTCCTAAAATTGATAAAAAGCAACAAACTCAGGAAACACAGCTCTTTAAGCAAGTTTATCCATCTATGACACAGACTCAGGGGAGTCGCTACGGCGGTGTCCCAAGATATGTCACACTTGATGCAGAACATGTGTCGCATTTTCACTCTGTCCAATATGGCCAGTCTCTCCTCTATGCTATCGGGGATACAGCTACTGTCCACTGTATCTCTCCTGGTGGAGAGTACAAACATATCCGCATTGGTTTGGATAAATCAAAGGGAGATGTCCACGGTGCCTACATTGAGGCAGGTAGCTTGATGGCTATTGAACATGATCCAGATGGTTTAGCTGGTTTCTCACAGATTTCGATCAACAGTCCATTTGCATCCAAAGGGATTATCCAAATCCCCAATAAAAGTGATCTGATAATTGCCTTTCCTGAGTATCAAGAGCTGATTGATAGGCTAGCGCTTGATGGGAATTGGTCGTAATACAAAGCATTAAACTGCACTCATAAATCAGGTATAAAAAAACACTTCTGCTACAATCTAGTAAACTAGAATCAGAAGTGTTTTTTAGTTTCCGTCTTTGCTATGTTCAATCCTGCAAGGATTTCTTCTGATGGCCGTTGGCATCGAAGTTATCAGGCGAAAGCCACCGCTCAAAGCTCATTTTCTGAGCAGGCCATTCCTTGTCGAGAATCGAAAACCAGCTAGTATCACGGCTGCGTCCCTTATAAACAGTGTGCTGACGAAATGTCCCCTCAAAGGTGAAACCCAAACGAAGGGCAGCTTGATGCGAACGCTGATTAAGGGCATCGCACTTCCATTCATAGCGGCGATACTGCAACTCTTCAAAGACATAGGACATAGCCAGATACTGGGCTTCTGTCGCTGCAATAGAATGCTGTAAAGTCGGAGAATAAATGACCCATCCCATTTCAATGGTTCGGCTGGCAGGATTGATACGCATCAGAGAAAAGAGGCCGACGACTCTATCTCTTGCTTTATCCCGAATAGCAAAGAAATAGGCATCTGTTTTGTGCGATAAACTCACTAACCAATCAGACACTTCCTGACGCGTTTCAAAGGGACCGACAGGTAGATAGGTCCAATCTTGCACTTGTCTATTGGTAACAGCAAAGTCGTAAATATCCTCCAAATGTTTCTCAACATCCAGATGCTCCAAGACAACTGTCCTTCCAGTAAGCACCGCAACATCTGGAAAGGCACCGGGAGTGAAGTCAGGAAGAGGTTCTCCAATTTTTTGCTGAAATTCATTATAGGGCATAGCAGTCCTCCTTATACTAAGATACAAAGAAGCGATTCGCTTAGCGAAAATCTCTGACCGAAAAATAGGCGACAGACGCCGTGTCCTTGGACACAAGGAAGTCGGTCTTTTTTCCGAAGAGATTAGCTTCATGTTCAGTTAATTAAGATACAAAGCCGTTAAGTACTCCAAAGAAAAATAGGGAACCTGACGATGAATCACTAAAGATTCAAGGAAGGTGAGTCTTTTTCGCAGAAGTGTAGGCATGTTCAATTAACAAGATACTAAGGGCGTCCGTGGACACAGCTAAAAATAGAAGATTCGACGCAGAGTCCAAAAGACTCTAGGAGAAGCTATCTTTTTAGCCAAGTCCACAGCCCGTGTTCAATTAACAAGATACAAAGAAGCGATTCGCTTAGCGAAAATCTCTGACCGAAAAATAGGCGACAGACGCCGTGTCCTTGGACACAAAAAAGTCGGTCTTTTTTCCGAAGAGATTATCTTTGTGTTCAATTAATAAGATACGGCAGAGGCTTGTTATCTAAGCGCTTCGCACTTGATACCAAACGAGTCTGGAACAAAAGTCCTTCCTCCTTTCATTATTTAAGATATAGCAGTTTGACGCAGTGGTTGATTGGAGGTCCTTATCCCTTGCTAGGCAAGTGATAGCGGCCATCCTAATCAACTGTGCGGAGGTGGGACAACAAAATCAAAATCGTGATTTTGCCACGATTTACTGATTTTTGTCCCACTCTCTACCTCTCCCACTAACTTCGTTTGGTTAGTAAAATCGACTAACCAAACGTCATGTCGCTAAGCCGTTAAGCGACTCAAAGAAAATAGGAAATCGGCAGAAAATCCTTAATTTTCTACGATTTATCTTTTTTACACAGCCTTTAGAGCGTATTCGATTTGCTCATCATTATAGCACCCGACAATAGAAAAAACAAGTGAGCCTGCTAAAAACGCTGCACTTGTCTTTTATTAAGCAAACCAAACTTTTAAGGCAGGCAATACAGATGAGATTGGGGAGGAAATGACTTTTAAGTTCTTAGTCGGTGAGGTACCTTTTAGCCGTTATCAAATGGTATTTTAGCCCTTTCCTACGACCACCGCTATAATAAGTTCTACAAAGGAAAAGCAACCTGAACGAGAACCGCTTCTTTCTATTCCCCAAAATTTGTCGAATGACTGGCTTTCCAGTCTTTAATAGAGTTCAGACGCCGCTTAATCCTACTTTCGTGCCCCTCATCTGTCGGCTTATAATAAATGTGATCATTGATGCTTTCAGGCCTAGTCGGCATGGTTGTCAATTTTTCATCGTAAAAATGTGCTAACTGGTAGCCCTTCCCATAGCCGAGCTCCTTCATGAGCTTGGTTGTTCCGTTTCGTAGATGAAGCGGAACTGGTTGGTCAATTGTCTGTTTGATGTCCTTTTGAACCGCTTGCCTTGCCTTATAGACTGCATTGGACTTTGGCGCGAGAGACAGATAAATGACACATTGGGTAAGATGCACGTCACATTCTGGAAGGCCAATATAACGACAAGCCTGAAAGGTATTGATAGCAAGATTAAGAGCTCCATTATCCGCTAAACCAATATCTTCGCTGGCGAATCGTATTAAGCGTCTGGCAATATAGATTGGATCTTCCCCTCCTTCGATCATCCGGCCCAGCCAGTAAATGGCCGAGTCGGCATCACTGTTACGCATGGATTTGTGGAGGGCAGAAATAATATTGTAGTGCTCTTCGCCATCCTTGTCATAATAAGCGGTCTTATTGCCCAGCAGGGTATCTAAAATCTCGTCAGAGACGGTCACTTTGTTCCCTTCTAAATCACTATTGAGGACAACCATCTCCAAGGTATTGAGCGCTGATCTGGCATCTCCATTGGCATAAATAGCCATCCGCCTGAGCGCTTCCTGAGAAACAGACACACTGATATTAGGAAAAGCCAAGGGAGAGGCCAACACTTTCTCAAGAAGCCCTAAGAGATCTTCTTGCCCTAGCTGATTGAGCACAAAAACCCGACAGCGAGACAAAAGCGCTGCATTAACCTCAAAAGAAGGATTTTCCGTTGTTGCTCCAATCAGGATAATACTTCCTCTTTCAACATAGGGCAGAAAAGCATCCTGCTGAGCCTTATTAAAACGATGAATCTCATCAATAAAAACGATGGTGCGCTCACCGAGCTGACGCAGTTCCTGCGCTTCAGCCATAATCTGCCGAATTTCTTTAATGCCATTCATGACTGCACTAAAGGTGATAAAACGTGATTTGGTACTCTTAGCAATGATTTCTGCCAAGGTTGTCTTACCAACACCAGGCGGCCCCCAGAAGATCATCGACGCAATCTGATCGCTATCGATCATCTGGCGTAAAAATTTACCTTCTCCTACCAAGTGTGTCTGGCCGATAAAATCATCTAAGGTCTTTGGGCGCACACGACTGGCTAAGGGGGCAGTCGCCTCCATATCTTGATCAAATAGAGAGGTTTGTGTCATTTTGGGCCTCCTCTAATAAAACAACATGTTTTCCAAGATTGCGGCTATCTTCCATTTGACGATGAACATCTGGTAATTCCTCAAATATATGAACCTTGGCTGGTTTAGCAGGAACTTGGTAAGTCTCAATAAAGTCAAAGAGCTCCTTGACTTCCGATTCTTCGACGACACCAGAATAGGCTGTCGAGAGATACTTGTGATGCTGGAGTTCCATGATTGGATCAAAGTCTTCCAAGAACCACTTGCCTCCTAGCTGACCCGCACTGCAGACAATTCCATAAGCCTTTAAGTGAGTTAGACTATCCTTAATGGTAGCTGGCCCAATTAATTCCAAAATCTTATCATACTGGTCAGTCGTGTGCAGCTGGCCGTCTGCTTCTTGGACAGCACTTGTGAAGCCAAGGTCCATTAGACTAGACGATTTTTTTAGATTCCTTGTCGTTCCCGCAATATTAAGCTGAGGAAATTTGGCTCTGGCGAGTTGCATGAAAGCAATACCTAGCCCACTCGTCGCTCCTCTGACTAGGACCTTATCACCATCTTTTAGCTGAAGATTCTTATAAGCTAAAAAAGCCGTATAATACGTCTCGGGGATCGTTGCCAAGGTTGCCCAATCAAGATGCGTCTCAATCGGATAGATCTGATGATTGGGAACTAGGACATACTCAGCATAGCTGCCATCAAAGTCACGTCCCATTTCTCCCATTAGAGAGACAACTGTCTGCCCAATGGGAAGCCGCTGATTATCTGTCGTTTCTTCAATAACACCGACAACTTCAATTCCCAGAATCCTAGGAAAATGGACACTGGGTGATAAACCTTGTCTGGTAAAGATTTCCGAGCGATTGACACCAAATCCCTTGACCTTAATCAGGGACCAGCCCTGTTTTAGTTCTGGCCTTGGGATTTCTTTTAATTCTAAAACTTCAGGTCCTCCAGGCCTACTCACAACAAATGCTTTCATAATAAGAGGAACCTCCTTTCACTTATCAATGACTGAATCGTCTAGTATAGACAACACGATCCCCCTGAGTATTGGTGGAATCCCTTTCTTGGCAGCTTCCTGACTCAGGGGCCTTCCCAAAACCACAGCAGGTATAGAGAGACCAGAATTTTCATAAAAGATCCTCTGCTATCATGCTGAGGCTTTCAATCTTTACAGGGCTCCCACGATTTTGTGCGGTTTATAGAGAGCATCCAGATAATCCATATCTTCCTGACTCAATTCAAAGCCAAAGGCACCCATGAAATCATCCAAGTACTTCTCCTTAGTCACACCGACAATCGGACTATGAATGCCTTTTTGCCAAAGCCAAGCTAGGGCTACTTGTGAGCGGGATTTGTCGTATTTATCAGCAATCTCAGCCACACGCTCAACAATCTTGATATCTTCTTTTTCTGTCGAATCGTATTTAGCCTTGGCGGTTTCATCGGTCTTGCTTCTAGCCGTATCTGCTGTCCAATCGCGAACCACTCGGCCTGCAGCTAGTGGACTGTACGGTGCTAAACCGACACCTGAATCCTGACAGAAAGGAATCATTTCACGTTCATCCTCACGATAGAGAAGATTATAGTGATTTTGCATCACGGAAAATTTAGTCCAACCATTCTTTTCAGCCGTATATTGCGCCTTTTGAAACTGCCAAGCATACATAGCAGAGGCTCCTAGATAGTGAATCTTACCTGCTCGAACCAGATCATTGAGGGCGGACATGGTTTCTTCGATTGGGGTATCATAGTCCCAACGGTGAATGTAAAGGATATCGATATAGTCAGTTCCCAAACGCTCCAGGCTGGCTTCTACCTGATGGAAAATCGCCTTGCGAGACAGTTTAGTTGTGTTCGGCGCATCGCTGCGACCATCCCCAAAGAAAACCTTAGTCGCAATCACAACCTCATCGCGCTTAGTAAAATCTTTGATAGCACGGCCTAGAATCTCTTCACTGGTTCCATGACCGTAAATATTAGCCGTATCAAAGAAATTAATGCCCTGATCTAGAGCTTTCTTAATGATAACACGGCTTTTATCCTCGTCTAAGACCCAGCCAGAGTGGAAGCCTGCTTTAGGATCCCCAAAACTCATGCAGCCTAAGCAGAGCTTTGAAACCTCAAGACCAGTATCGCCTAATTTGATGTATTCCATATAGATGCCTCTTTTCTAGAAAGATTATTCATTTGACACTGTTATTATACTACTTCAAATTCTAGTATTAAAATACCAATTGATGATCTGGGTATACATTTCAGAATCCTTAATCCAAAAGTTCCAAACCGATACGATAAGGCAAGAAAATCGCTACCATAAGTTAAAAACTACTGCTTCTTTGAATGAAGTCAGTAGTGCTTTCGTTATTCTTATTTCACAGCCTTAAAAATTACCGTCATCTTGGTTCCCTTGCCTTCATGGCTGTCAACTAAAATCTGGGCTTCATGAATTTGGACGGCGTGTTTGACGATGGAGAGACCTAGGCCTGTACCACCGACCTTCTTGGAGCGGCTTTTATCGATGCGGTAGAAGCGTTCAAAGATGCGAGACTTGTCCTGTTCTGACATACCAATACCGTTGTCTTCCACTTCTAGGATAACTTGATTGGCCTTGAGAGCGATACGGACGTCCACCTTACCGCCATCATGATTATAGGTAATAGCATTGTCACAGAGATTGTAAATAATAGATTCCAACAAGGCCGGATTCGCCTTAATCCTAGCTGACTGGCCGATGAGATTGAGAGAAATCCCATGCTTATCAGCCTTAGGCAGGAGAGTCTTGATAACATCTTCTGCTACTTCGTGAACATCAACTAAGGACATTTCCATTTGCTCCCGCTCATCTAAGTGGGAGAGATTGATGATGTCTTCAACCAGCTGAATCATTCGTTTAGATTCTTGATAGATTTTCTGAGCAAATTTTGGCACATCCTCTCCCGTGACCAGCCGATTCGCCATCATTTCAGAATAGCCCGAAATGACATGGAGTGGTGTTTTGAGCTCATGAGAGACATTAGCTGTAAATTCACGACGCATCCGCTCGATCTGCACCTGATCGGTAATATCAAAGAGCAAGAGGACTACGCCAGTCACCGCATCGTACTCACCAACCGGCCTAGCCAAGACACGAAAGACGGCCTGGTCCATCTCCAGATAGCCTTCCCCCTTATGGCCATTTAACCCTTTGTCAACTAAATCATTAAGCTGATAATCCCTGCTAACATCTATAATATCACGACCAATACTAGTCTCATCCGTTTCAAACAGATGCTGAGCTGCTCCATTGATACTGATAATCTGACGGTTGCTGTTGAGGAGGATCATCCCCTCTTTAATCCGCGAGGTAATGGTGTCAAACTCCTGCTGACGCTGAGCTAAAAGATTTTCACGCTGACTGATTTCTTGCTGATGATGGTCAATGCGGCGCAAGAGTGGTGATAACTCTTCATAAGCATCATTCTCAAGGGGTGCCTCAAGATTGAGCTGATTGATAGGTGCTACCAGACGATTGGCTGTCCTGCGGGCTAAAAAGACTGACAAGAATACGGCTACCAATACGACTAAAAAGATCGGTTGACTCATTCGTACCAAGAGTAAGAGGATTGTATGCTGGGTCACAGATAGACGAACCACTGTCCCATTCTCTAACCGCTTAGCTGTATAGAGAGAGCGCTGCGTTAGGGTTGATGAGTATCTGGAACTTTCTCCAGTCCCGTGCGCTAGAGCATCTTTGATTTCCTGACGGTTGGCATGATTTCCCATTTTTGCTGTATCCGTCTCGCTATCATAAAGAACTTGGCCTGACCGATCGATCCAAGTCACCCGAATCAAGGAAGTATCCAAGTGCTCAAAGTACTCCGGTCCAGATAAATCGATTCCTTGAGCTACTAAACGAGTCTCTGTACGCAATTGGTCAAACTGATTTTCAGTGAAATAGCGATAGAGCACACCTGAAATCATTAGTAAAGTCGCTAACAACACCCCTAGAGTGGCCAATAAAGTTGCGCTGAAAATCCTACGTGTCATCTTCTACCTCCATCCGATACCCGATACCTCGGACTGTCTGGATAGAGGAACCACTCTCACCCAACTTGGTACGCAGCGTTCCAATATGAACATCAACTGTCCGTGTCTCAAGAACCGCTTGCTCTCCCCAGACTGCATCTAATAGCTCCTGACGGGAAAAGACACGTTTTGGATAACGCATCATAATCTCTAGGAGGTCGAATTCCTTTCGAGTCAAGGTCAGACGCTGATCACCTACTGTTACCAAATGCTGCTCACTGTCAAGACTAATTATCCCTAGCTGGAGACTACTGTCCTTTGGTCGACTACGACGCAGCACCGCCTTGATGCGAGAAATCATTTCCATCATGCCAAAGGGTTTGACCAAGTAATCATCCGCTCCTAAATCCAGACCCTTAACTTTATCAAACTCCGTCCCTTTGGCTGTTGCCATGATAACTGGAATATCCTTGGTTGACGATTTTTCTTTTAGCTTCTTGAGAATACTAAGCCCATCCTCATCAGGCATCATGATATCTAGTAGAATGAGCTGGGGCTGCTGCAGTTTAAGAGCTGCCCAAAATGGAGCACTGCTCTCAAACCCCTTAGCATCAAATCCCGCTGTCTGCAAAGTATAAATAACCAGTTCACGAATGTCATCATCATCTTCCACGCAATAAATCATGCACTATCTCCATCTAACTGTCCTGTAATTGAGTAGAGCACCCACTTGGCAATATTCACCGTATGATCTCCGATACGCTCAACATACTTAGCCACCATTAAGAGATCTACAGCATACTCCCCATCGGCATTCGGCTGAGAAAAGTAGGTGATGAGTCTTTTCTTTATTGTATCAAATTGTTGGTTGACTTTCTCATCGTCTTGAATAACTTTTTGAGCTTTCGCCATATCCTCTTCGACAAAGGCATCGATACTAGTTGTCACCATCGTACTCACTCGCTTAGTCATATCTTCAAGGAGTTCGACTTCAGGTCCTGAAACAATGTGCTTTTGCGACATGATGGATGCCATCTCACCAGACTGAGCACCAATACGCTTCATATCGTAAACCATCTTAAGAGCAGCCGAGATACGGCGCAAGTCCTTAGCCACCGGTTGCTGCCGCAACAAGAGTTTCAGACACTGAGACTCAATATCTCGCTCTAAATGATCGATACGCCTAGCTGTCTCAGACACTTGCTCAGCTAAGTGAAACTCATCGTCTTTCAGGATGTCTAATGACAGGGTAATAGCTTCTTCACAGAGGGACCCCATGATACTAAGATCCTTATCTAAGTCATTCAACTGATGATCAAATTTACTACGCATTAACCAAACCTCCCTGTAATATAGTCTTCGGTGCGTTTATCTTTAGGGACTGAAAAAAGTTGACTGGTTTTGTCATATTCAACCAACTCACCAGATAAGAAGAAAGCTGTCTTATCTGACACCCGCACTGCCTGCTGCATATTATGAGTGACCATGACGATGGTGTAGCTCTTCTTCAACTCCAGAACCAATTCTTCAATTTTAGCAGTCGATACAGGGTCCAAAGCACTAGTCGGCTCATCCATGAGCAGAATTTCTGGTTTGATGGCAAGGGCTCTTGCAATACATAGACGTTGCTGTTGTCCACCAGAAAGGCCCAGAGCTGACTTATTAAGCCAGTCCTTGACTTCGTCCCAGATAGCTGCTTGGCGCAAAGAGCGTTCTACGATTTCATCTAACTTAGCTTTGTTATGAATCCTATGCGAACGAGGACCAAAAGCGATATTATCGTAGATGCTCTTTGGAAATGGATTCGGCTTTTGAAAGACCATACCGATCTTTTTGCGCAGAATATTCGTATCTACATCCTTATAGATATCTTGCCCATCCAAGGTTACCAAACCTTGAATCCGACAATTTCTGACTAAGTCATTCATACGGTTGAGGCTTTTGAGAAGAGTGGATTTTCCACAACCAGATGGTCCGATAAAAGCGGTAATCTCCTTCTCAGCGATAGCCAGATTAATCTCCTTAAGCGCATGATGCTCACCGTAGTAGAGGTTTAATTGGTTGATTTCTAATTTATTCCCCATTGATCTTTCTTTCTAGTTGCTTAGCAACAAATTCAGACAGCAGATTAATCACAATAACTAAAACCAGCAAAATCACAGCTGTAGCATAGGTTTGGTTGATATAAAGACCTTCCCCTGAGATAGCATACATGTGGACTGCTAAGGTACGGCTAGAACTAAAGAGGCTCTTGGCCACTTCTGCGACCGTACCGGCTGTGAAAATCAGAGCAGCTGATTCCCCGACAATACGACCAATAGCTAGGATAACGCCTGAAAAGATACCTGCCATTGCGCTAGGCAGAACAATCTGGAAAACGGTCCGAAGTTTTCCGACGCCAAGGGCAAAACTTCCCTCGCGATAGCCATCAGGTACAGATAAGAGCGCTTCTTCGGTCGTCCGCATCACTACGGGAAGAACCATGATGGCAAGTGTAACCGCTCCAGATAAGAGCGAGAGTCCCATGTGGGCATACTTAACAAAAAAGAGGGCACCGAACAAACCGTAAATAATAGATGGAATTCCCGCCAAAGTTTCCGTCGCAATTCGTATAACCGCTACAAAAGGATTGTCTCGTCTAGCATATTCTGCCAAGTAAATCGAAGCGCCAACAGCCACTGGTACGGCAAAAATGAGAGCCAAAAAAGTCATAAAGACTGTATTAATCATAGCCGGCATGAGACTGACATTTTTCGTTGTATAGGTCATGGAAAAGAGCTCGGGTGTGATATTAGGAATTCCTTTAATCAAAACATATCCTACAATGGTCAAAATAGAGAGTATCGTTAAAACGATTCCAAGATGGACCAAAACTGCTAGGATAAGAGAAATCGGATCGTCCTTATAACACAACCACTTCTCCTTCATCTTTTTTAATACTACTGGCTTCATACTCACTCCTCTTTACGCATCAGCGAGAAGCTGACATTGATCAACAATACAAACACGAACAATACCACAGCTGTCCCAATGAGAGCTTCACGATGAAGTCCAGTCGAATAGCCCATTTCCATGACGATATTAGTCGTCAATGTTCTGACCCCAGACGTGACAGAGGTCGGGATAACAGCCTGATTTCCCGCTACCATAATCACTGCCATAGTCTCACCAATAGCCCGTCCCAAACCTAAAATAATCGCAGCAAGGATACTGCGCTTAGCTGCCGGGACTACGATAAAGAAGATACTGCGCTCATGAGAAGCCCCAAGCGCTAAGCCCCCTTCATAATAGGACTCAGGTACCGCCCCTATCGCTGTCTCTGACACAGTGATAATGGTTGGTAATATCATCAATCCCAGCAAGACTGATGCTGTTAGCACGCCTGTTCCCATACTCAAGGTTTGTTCTCTGACGAAGGGAACCAAGACTACTAGGCCAAAGAAACCATAGACAACCGATGGAATCCCCGCCATGAGATTAACGGCCATCTTGAGTGGCTTATAGATCTTATCTGGACAAAACTTAGCCATATAAATAGCACTCAAGATCCCAATAGGGACTCCAAGGAGTAAGGCTCCAGCAGTCACATAGATAGAGCCGATAATCATAGGAAAAATACCATAGCTATTATTTGCTGGCTGCCAAACCTTGCCAAAGATAAAGTTTCCAAACCCAATTTTAGTGATAGCTGGAATTCCATTGGCAAAGAGGAAGATACAAATGAGTAAGACTGATAATACAGAAATGCAGGCAGTCAGAAAGAAGACCGCTTGCATCGCTTTTTCTTTTGTTTGGGCCATTTAAGACTCCTTATTTATCAAGTGCACCCCAAGTGTTTGTCTTACCTGTGTAGATAGCTTTAACTTGGTCACTTGTAATATTGTTAAGTTTGTTATTTTTATTGACGATAATAGCGATACCGTCAAGGGCAATAGCTTGTGATTTGACCCCCTTGTCAGTTTCAGACTTATCCAGTTCACGTGAGGCCATACCGATATCACAAGTTTCATCAATGGCACTGGTTACCCCTGTTGTTGAGTCGCTTTGCTGAATCTCGATGGTCACATCCGGATTTTTCTTGACATAGGCTTCCTTGAGTTTTTCCATAACTGGAGTGACCGAGCTTGAGCCAGCAATGACGATCTTACCACTCTGGGCCTGAGACTTGTAAGCACCTGTATTGGAATCCGAGATGTAGCCATTATCTTCGACAATCTTTTGCCCTTCTTCACTCAGAATATAATTGATAAAGTCCTTGGATTGGCTGCTGATATTATCTTTAGTGACGATATTAAATGGACGAGAAATCTTATAACTGCCATCTTTAACAGCCTTAGCACTAGCCTTGGTCCCATCGACTTTGAGAACCTTGACCTTGTTATTGACAGAACCAAGTGAAGCATAACCGATAGCGTTCTTATCATCGGCTACAGTGGTCAACATAACTGCTGTAGAGTTAGTAACCGTGGCTTGTTGGGTTGTATGGTCAACCTTTTTACCATCGCTGCTTTTTTCTTCAATACCGAAAAGTTCAATGAAGGCACCGCGTGTTCCTGAACCATCTTCACGGGTAATGATATTAATGGGTTGATTGCTAGAACCTGATTTAGAACCGCCACAAGCTGTCAGTATACTAAGACCAGTCAATCCAGCTAAGGCAATGAGTGAGAGACGAGTGATTTTTTTCATCTGTAAGATTCTCCTTATTTCTTATTTTGACAAGTCTTATTCTAAGTCCCAATTATCAAATCTATTCCCATAGTTTTGTAAAGTTTTTGTAAAATCAGCTGGAGTATAATTTTTCAATGATTTTACAGGAATTTGATAAGAACATTGAAATTGATTGATAGAATGTAGTCATCACAATTGAAACGAGGTTTGATATGTTTACCCTTAATCGTCACGACAAACGTTTGTTTGCCATAACTTATGTTAGTGCTATCTTTCTACTTATACTAGCTAGTCTTTTTGATCAGCAGATTTCCCAGAACTTTAGTAGCCAAGATTCCATCTTTGGAACACTTTTTCAAAACTTTGGGATGTTTCCTGAACCTTTAGTCCTCTTCTTATCAGCTAATATTTTAAGTTTTGCAGGCTACCAGCGAAGCCGATCCACAGGACTTAAACTCATCCTGACGCTGGCAGGATTACTCCTATCATTCTGGGCCATTTCCCACATGGTTGATGATTGGCTTTACTATGGCTACTCTACCATGACCAACATTGATAAAGGACTCCCAATCGCTACTGCTAACAATGATACTGGCAGTGCCATTAGCTACCCTATAAGTTTGAAATATAGTGTTAGTCTAGTCATTTGGGCATTAGGAACTTTCATTCAATTCAAATGGCTATCCAAAAAAGAGCCAAAAGCTCTTCAGTATTTAATTTCAGTCGCCATTATGGGAATTGCCTTTCATTTCCTATCTGAAAGTATCATCGATACCATGAAAGAAACGTGGGGACGCTTTCGCCCCTACGAAGTTTTCGGACAAGTTGACGGGGCTCACTTTACCAACTGGTGGCAAATCAATGGGGAAAACGGTCATCGTTCCTTCCCATCAGGGCATACCTTAGCAGGTATGAGCGCTATGTTTTTCCCATTCTTAGTAGACCGTGATAATATCAAGGGACAAAAAATCGCTACCTACACCTGCCTGACTTACGGCTTTCTCATGGCGATCTTACGTGTGCGTGTACAAGCACACTTCCTATCAGACGTCACTGTCAGCGCCATGATAACGTTCTTTGTCTGCTTTGCACTAGCTAAATTAGCGGGCTTCAGCTTTATCGAGGAGGATTAATGCTAAAAAAAGTTGGAGGTCCAAAAATCTCCAACTTTTTACATCTATAAATACACAAAATAACACCACCTCAAGCGAGATGGTGTTATTCTAGGTTTTAAACTGCACGGATACCAGACCAACGAGACAAATACAGCTGCGACAACTGCCCTAATGCATCGTGACTGGCAGAAAAACAGTCAGGCTCAGGATAAGGACGAACACTTTGACAACCACATCATGGATCATTCTCTTGTTGTATATAACAGCAAATTGTTGAGCCCGTTCAATGCTGAGGCCGGGAAAAAGTATTCCAGCCTTCTACTTTTGCAGTAATAACAGTTTACGCAGTGGTTGGGAGTAAGACTTGTTGGCTAAGCCAAGAAGTCTTACTCCTGCACAGTTCATTGGGTGCTTTAGTACCAATGAAACACTGCTGATTGAAGGTTCTGATCTGAGACGCTGTCCCACTCTCATGCATCAAGATCTTAGAAAAAATGGCTAATAACATAATAATGCATAAAAGACCTAAGCCGCGCTGCTGTTGACATTCGTGGTAACATTACTAGTCGCACACAAGAAAAGGAAAAGAAATCTAGCAAAATCAGAGCCTGCCAAAACTGTTTATTAAGACTCACCTGTCTGTTATTTTTAACTCAGGTATTTGGAATATTTTTCAAGTTAAATCGCACAGCTATAATTGCTATGAGACAAGTCACTATAGCAGCAATTACCATTAAGATAGAGCTGTTTGCTAGGAAAATATAACTTAAGACAAAGCCAACCGACCAAGTCGCTAAACAACGGATGACGAGCTTCCTAGTAAACCAATGCGTTGGTTTATTAAAGCTGTTAAACCGACTAATCCCCAATAATAACAAGAGGAATCCAAGATAAAATAACGTCATCGCATATCCATTATACGCTTCAGCATCTCCTAGAAAACCAAGGGCCACTGTTACAAAACTGAGGCCAAAGAAAATTGGATAATGCCAGTAGATCAGGCTGTTGCTTTTTTTCACTGGCTTATTGACATCAATCATGTGATCAATCTCAACGATATAGATCATAAAGAGATTGGCTACCACTGAAAAAATCAAAACGGAGTAGATAGATAAGGTCTCTGGGGTAAAATACTTAGCGATGCCAATAATCATCTCTCCAAATGTGATAATGACCAGCAAAGATAGGCGCTCTACTAGATGAGGAAAGTTAACCGGACGAATCTCTGGGCTGACCGCACTTCTGCTGGTCAAAAGGCCCGGCAAAATCCAGCTAATCAAGATACTGGCAGCCGCCACCCACAGACCAATAGACATAGGTAGGAGCACAGCCAGCAAGAGACCTGCCGTTCTTAGCCCTAAAATGTAAAAGAATTGTTTCATAAAGAGCCGATCGGCTTTCTCCTCAGCTCTTATGTACTCGACAAGGTACTGTAACAAAAGCACAAAAGAAATCCCAGCATAGGGTCCATAAAAATACTGGAAGTTTCGCTGAGTAAATTCTCCTGTCGATGAGGCTAGAGAGGTCATTAAAAGACACATCTGCACAAACATAAAAAGAATATTGGTCAACGAATTCTTCCCAAAACGATTAGTAAATACTGTCTGCACCATCCACGTATTAATCATGATGATCATCCCAATAGCAAACGAAGTAAAGTTCACCCAAGGAATCACCCCATGATGCACATGATGAATCATGGATGTCCCTTGACTCATCCCATAAACAAAGACCAAATCATAAAAGAGCTCAGTCAGCTCAACTTTTTTATGCTTAATAAGTGATGTCATAAATCCTCCAAATCATCCTATTCTACTGCAAAAAGAAAGGAGGCAGTTTCTCCTTTCTTTCTCATCTTTACTAACTAACCTGTCATATTGTGAAACGTGCTGACATGGGACCAACAACAAAGAAGGCTGCCAATACGACAGAATACATCATAGCTGGCGGGTAAATCGTCAGACTAACAGCTAAACCGATAATCTTGACAGCAATATCGTAAACCATGGCTCGATTGTGTCCGATGGCAAATAGTTTTGCTTTCGGACTGCTACTGATATGAGCCAAGCTATTATACATCCAAACGTTGGCAAAGCTGACTAAAAGCACAATCAGACCGTAAAACCCTTGGGCAACACTGCTCTCAAAATTAGTCGCAACGATACTGGTGGCATAAGGAAAGAAGGAAGCAAAAAAGAGAAGAAAAAGCGACTGCCAGACCTGCTTGTTGGTTATCTTCTCCACATCATGCCAAGACTGGTGCAGGTTGACCCACATAGCTCCCAGCCAGAAGAAAGAGACCGTATAGGCAAAAAAGTTCATCCGCAAATCCCAGAAGGCAGACCAGCTGAGAGCACTTGGCTTCTCCAATTCCAAAACCAAAATCGTCATGATAATAGCAAGAATAGCATCTGTAAAGGCGACTAACCGTTCCTTAGGCATCCTAATCCCTCTGTTCTAGTTCTAGTGTTATTAGTTAGATTGTATCACAAATCATTACCTGTCTCAACGAATATCGTCAATGGATAGAATGAGTTGATGTCACGCATAACTCATTCTACTGCTATCGTTTTTAAGATAAATAAGGACTGGAACCCATATGTTTCCAATCCTATCTTACTATTTATTAGTTAGTTAAGTTTTACAGTACCTAGTCCTTTAAAGACAAGCTGAGGGTCACTTTCCCTTGCCCCAATATCTGCTGTAACTCCTTGCCTGAGTAGCCGGAGATATGACCGAGTTTCGTATAAGACCAGCTGTTAGAACCATAGAAAATCACCAGCTTATCCCCCTGATAGAGCATGACATCACTAGCTTTCGCCGTTTGCTGGGTATCGCTCGTCGGCAGAGAAAAAGGTAAGTCTCCCACTTTTTCAAAACCGCCGTAATCTGACAGAGAGATTTTGATATCACCCTGCGATAATTTATCTACTAAGGTGCGGGTAGCTTGATTATCCTCTAATTCCAGAGAAATTGTCTGATTTTTGAGTTTCAGAGTAATGTGATTTGTCATCTTATCCCTTTTCTCTTCTTTTGCCATACGAGATTGATATCTTCTTGATTCAGGCCCTGCTTTTTTGGGCTGCTGACAGGCGCATAAGCTGACAGCTGCCAAAAAAATGAGACCTAAAATGAAAAGACGCTTGATCATAAGTTTTCCTTGACAAAATTTTCAATCTCATCAAACGGAATCTTGTCCTTTTGGTCATAGAGGTCAACATGGCTTGCCCCTTTGACAGTAATCATCTTCTTGTTATCACCTTTGAGTTTGGCAAAAGCATCTTTACCCATATAATAAGAATGGGCAGCATCCCCGTGAATAAGAAGGACGCTATTTCGGATTTCATCGCTGTAATAGAGAAAACGTGTGTTAGCAAAGCTGGTATTGGACTGCACAGCCCAGCCATCGTTTGAATTGACACTGCGGGCATGGTAACCGCGGGGTTGCTTGTAGTAGGCGTAATAGTCTTTGACAAACTGCGGTGCATCATCTGGCAAGGGATCCACAACCCCGCCGGCAAGGGCATAGCTGCCATTCTTATAATCAACTGTCCGCTGCTTAGCTAGGCTCAAACGTTGTTGGTAGCGAGCTTCTTCATTGTCACCTTGGTCAAAATAACCATTTCCAGCCACTCGCGACATATCATACATGGTAGAGACCACAGTGACTTTGATACGAGGATCAATAGCTGCTGCATTGAGGGCAATC
Source organism: Streptococcus criceti HS-6 (assembly GCF_000187975.2). Classification (NCBI taxonomy): domain Bacteria; kingdom Bacillati; phylum Bacillota; class Bacilli; order Lactobacillales; family Streptococcaceae; genus Streptococcus; species Streptococcus criceti. The sequence continues at coordinate 1,532,961 of NZ_AEUV02000002.1, read as the reverse complement.
CCGCCAAAACCACAGATCCCAATAATGCCAATCTTTTCAGCGTCAACAAGGTCACTGGTACTCAAATAGTCGACTGCTGCTTGAAAATCTTCTGTATTGATGTCCGGTGATTGCATGAAGCGCGGAAAACCACTGGATTCGCCAGTATAGGACGGATCGAAAGCCATTGTCACAAAGCCGCGCTCCGCCATTTCTTGAGCATAGAGGCCTGAAGACTGCTCTTTGACAGCCCCAAAAGGTCCAGCTACTGCAAGTCCCGGTAATTTACCATCAACATTTTTGGGAACATATAAATCCGCAGCCAGGGTGATACCAAAATGGTTTTGGAAGGTCACCTTTTGGTGAGTCACTCGATTGCTTTTTGGAAAAACCTTATCCCATTCCTGTGTCAGGTTAAAACGTTGTTCAGTCATAATCATTCTCCTTAAATTCTTTGTTGGTAACTATAGTATAAGTCAACATGTGCATCATTACAAATAATTATATTGTATTTATAAAATGCCTATTAAGCATATATTGTAGTTTCATGGTATACTTAGCTTAGAAAGGACTATGACTAACTATGGATATCCGTGTTTTACAATACTTTGTGAGCATTGCTGAAGAAAAATCGATTTCCAAAGCAGCTCAAAAGCGTCACATTACTCAGCCAACCCTCTCGCGTCAAATGAAGGATTTAGAGGAAGAACTTGGCACCCAGCTCCTCCATCGCGGGAGTCGTGAAATAAGCCTGACTGAGGATGGTCACTACCTCTACAACCGAGCCTTAGAAATCCTATCTCTAGTTGATAAAACCACCAACAATCTAGTCGATAAGGGCCCCATCTCAGGGCCGATCGCTATTGGTGCTGCTGAAGGGCGATCTATTAAAACGGTCATCGACCAAGCTAAAGCTTTCCAAGAGGAATTCCCCAATACTAGATTAGATGTGACCAGCGGCAATGCCGATGACATCATCGAAAAAATTAATGCCGGTATCCTCGATTTAGGGATTGTCGCTCGTGAGGTTAATCATGAACACTTCAAGAGCATGGCCTTGCCATCTCAGGAAGCTTGGGGGGTTCTCCTGCCAAAAGATCATCCATTGGCAAGTCAAAAGAGTCTTCAGCTGAAGGATCTTGAGCCCTACCCCCTTATTATCACCAATCAGAAGGAGGGCAGAAACTTATTTCTTGAAAGGGTTGGAAAAAAAGCAAAGCTGGCTGCTACATTTAACCTAGTCTATAATGCTAGTCTCATGGTTGAGTCCGGCATGGGAGTTGCGATTACTTGGCCAAATCTCATCAATACTGATAGTCCAACCGGCCCCCTTACCTTTATCCCATTGACTGATGATTTGCCAGATATTAACCTTCACCTGATCTGGAAGCGAAATAGCCAGCAGTCACGAGTTGTTCAAAGCTTTCTAAAATTCCTCAAAGAAAATCTTTAGATAATTGAAAAAAGGCAATCATATCTTAGTCACAGAAGATATGATTGCCTTTTGCTACACTTTTATAAATCTAACAACACAATATGCTGCACTTGGAACCGGCTCAGAAATTTTACTTGTTTCTAGAATTATGACACAATATCGAGCATTACATTATATCCATACCTTTCGACATGTGTTCTCCTTCTGACAGAAGATCTTATTTCTATGATAGATAATCAGTCTAATCAAATCATTAGGAATTTTAGATAATAGTTGGCACCGATAGCCCTTTTATTTTTTCTTTTTCTTACCAACTAATCGCTTGTATGAATCGGAACTTTTAATATCTTTTAACGTGTTGGGCGTTGGATCGCCTATGGACTCGGCCAGCTTGTCGTCAACATCCTTGAAGGCTGCTGCAACATCTCCTAGATACTTGTCAAAAGACTCCAGCATATTCTTAGTATTGGCAGCTGTCGCTTTAATAGCTGTATTGCCCGATTTAATAGCTGCAGCAGCCGTTGCATCTAAAGTGTCATCACCTATATCAGTGATTTGATCGCTCAGATCTTCGTAGGCGTTTTTTACACTAGCTAATGCATTGGTATTAATTTTTTTCGTACTGCTCATTAAGTTTTCTCCTTATATTATATTTAGTACAGTTAGCTACTGCCAAAGCCCAAGAGCTACACGTGATCTTACGGTCAAAAAACCTAAGACTCTATGGTATTGAGGGTTCCTCTCTCTTTGAATAGAACCATCACTCCATTCCTTCTGTTTTATAATACTTTTTGAATTCCTCGTAAGAGTGGACGGTATGCTCTTGCCCATCTATGGAATAGTTGGCTGGAATCTTAGTACCATCAAAGATATCTGTTCCTTTAGGCGCAAAGAGCTGCAAGATTTTAGCAGTATACTCCATATCCGTTTTGTCTTGCATGAGATATAGACTGCCACCATTTTTGAGAATCTTATAGACTTTAGGATACTTTTTAGCAATTTGCCACTGTTTGGAATTTTTCATACCCTTCTTGGTTAGATAGAGACCATTACCATGGAAAGTGACTCCTTGTTTTCGCAATTTATCTTGTAAATTAGTCTCATAGTAAAATGAACCAACTGGTGAAAAAGGTGATGGGGTACCAAGTTCTTGTTCACTTACTATTTTTTGAGTATCTAGGCTTATATTTATTTCTATTGAGTCGTAGGACCATTCCTTATCACTATTTGTTTTCTTATGTTTGTACGCAGAAATACCAAGATAGCTCTTCCCTCTTCTCTCAAATACCTGTACAAAATTAGGATAATAGTCTGGATAGTACTTTCTAACAGTTTTAGGGATATTAATTTCAACAGGATCATGAATCTGATTCTTCCCAATTTTATAAACCATAACAGACCAGTACTCTCCCTTTTCTAAAGTATTACGGGTATAATAATCATTTCCAATACCCCCAAACTGAACTTTATCACGTAAACGCTGTTTTTCCTTGACAATATAATTAGATGATGACTGATTTATTCCACTCTCATCAATCGAATCAGAAGGAATATAGTGGTCAGCCTTTGTATCTGTATTTTTCCAAGAAAGAGCTACAGTTTTAGCATCTAGAAAAGCAGAGCTATCTATTTTTTGTGGGGATATATAAGAAAGAAACTTAGAATAATAATCTTTAGTCTTATCTCTCTGATAGTCCTGGTACGCATTGTAGCCTTTATAAAGGCCAAAACTAAGAGTCACAAATAATAGTATTAATGTTAGCTTCCAGTGTCGTCTAATTATACGCATGATGATCACCTTTTTTCTCTAAATCACATACCGATTAGAGAGATCCTCTCTAAATCCACTCTCATCAATTTTATCCGAAGCATCTGGAATATCTCTATCATCTAAGAGTTCTAACGCCTGACTAACATCTTTCCAATCTAACTCTTCGTAAGTATACTGTGAGTCAGGATTAGTCAGATAATCAATTGTTTTATCATCTATTATGTTAGAGTCCCTTAACGTTTGTTCATATTTTTCGAGCTGTTGGCCATTTAGATATTCTGTCACTCCATGATCATCAAGGTATTTCTCACGCATAATGGCACCGAAGTCATTGAAGTGGTCTCTAGAGGTCGCCACAATATTAGGATCATCATCTTTGCCGTAAACATCCTTGCCATAGGCGTCCTTGCTAGAGGATTCTTCTAAGTACCAGCCTCCCTCGTTAAATAGGTTACTACTAGATTTCTCACGTAATTCTAGTTCCTTTTTATCGTACTGGGCCATCTGCTTGGTGTAATCCTTGTAGTATTCGGAAAACTCTGACTGATTGAGCAAGAGCTGGATTTCAGTAGGCGCCAGCCCCTTGACAGCCTCTGGCGTCCCCGCCAAGACAGCTGACATCAAGGGCACCATTTCAGGAGCTACAACCAAGGTCGTTGCCATAGCAGTCGTATCGACAGCCTGCTTCACAACTTTCTCAACATACTCAGCCTGAGCCTTAGCACGCTTCTGCTCGATATCATAGTAGGCCTTGCGGAGTTCCTTGTCCATCTGGGATTTATAATCACCCGTAATATCAGATCTATACTCATGCGTCTCCCAAGCGATGTCCACCTCTTTACTTCTCGGCGTATTGGGGATGTCATTGTGCCGCATAGTGGTATCTTTAATGTTAATCCCACCCGTATCGCTAAAGGAGATCTTGAACTCATGCCACTGCTCATCAACCAAATAAGGCGTCTCCTCGACGTCGTCAATACGCCAAGCTTTGTGGATATAGATGGTTTCAAAGAAACCGTTCATCTGGTTGATGGCGTTGAGATGGGACTGCATGGTGTTGAGGGTTCCCCTCTCTGCGAATCGACTCGACTCATCACTCCATTCCTTCTGTTTTATAGAATTTTTTGAATTCCTCATAAGATGTCACGGTGTGTTCCTGCCCATCTTTCGTATCGTAGGCTGGGATTTTAGTACCATCAAAGATATCTTTACCTTTCGGTGCAAAGAGCTGTAAAATCTTAACGGTATAATCCATGTCCGTTGGATTCTGCATGAGATACAATTCTCCACCATTTTTGAGAATCTTATAGGCTTCTGGATACTTTTTAGCAATTTGCCACTGTTTGGAGTTTTTAATGCCCTTTTTAGTCAGACTGATAGATCTATTATCATCGGAAAACGCAACGCCTTGCTTCGCCAATTTATTATCTAAATCAGACGTAACAAAATTGGACAATCTAAGCTCCCTTTTAGAAAATTCTATTTCACCATCAGAATCGACAGATGGTTCAGCTATGGTTTGTTTTTCTAAATCAAAATAAATAGTGGAATATTCCTTCTTATTCACTTTCAAGAATTTCTGTGTGTAGATCTCTAGATAGCTTTTACCATCTTTCTCCCTAACTTGGATGTCATAAGGAGAGTAATCTGGCTTGTATTCTCTGACAATTTTAGGAATATTGATTTCAGTCGGTGAGCTAAGCTTTTCCCCTCTTTTTTTATAAACCTTAACAGACCAGTACTCCCCTTTTTCCAAAGTGTTACGCACTCGGATGGTCGAACTTGTTTCTTTAGTCATACCAAAACTGAGTACTTTACCTTTCAAACGACGTTGCTCGGTAACGATATAGTCAGAAAGGGAGGCAGTTAGCCCATGAGAATCAATATTTTTAACTGGGATATAGCGATCTGCCTCTTTATCTGTATTTTCCCAGTCAATAGCCACTGACTGATCATCTAAAAATTCTGCACGTTTAATTTTTTGCGGAGGAACGTACGATAAAAATTTTCCATAATACTCTTTTGCCTCTTTCTCTTTATAGGCTTGATAACGTTCAGTCCCAAAATACAAACCAATAGCTAGGAGAACGATTGAGAGGGGAAGGACTACTTTCCAATAGCGTTTAAATTTGGCCATGTCACTATCCCCCAATATTGCTGGCAGGATTTTCTGGTTCAATCACATACCTACCCGATAAATCTTGTCTAAATCCTGTTTCAGATACCTTATCTCCAACCTTATCAAGATCAGTATTCTTGAGAAGTTCCAGGGCATCATCAAGTGCCTGCCAATCCAACTCTTCGTAAGTGTATTGAGAATTAGGGTTAGTCAGATAGTCCACAACTTTCGGATCAATATTATTCTTTGAAGATGTCAATACTTCTTTATATTCTTCCAGCTGCTGATCATTGAGATACTCAGTCACCCCATGATCATCCAGATATTTCTCCCGCATAATAGCACCGAAGTCATTGAAATGATCGCGTCCGGTTGCCACAACGTTAGGCGTATCACCTTTGCCATAACGGTCCTTGCCATAAGCGTCCTTGCTGGAGGATTCTTCCAAGTACCAACCTCCCTCATCAAAGAGGTTACTGCTGGATTGCTCACGCAGTTCTAGTTCCTTTTTATCATACTGGGCCATTTTCTTAGTGTAATCCTTGTAGTAATCGGAAAACTCTGACTGATTAAGTAAAAGCTGGATTTCGGTAGGCGCCAGCCCCTTGGCAGCCTCTGGTGTTCCCGCTAAGACAGCTGACATCAAGGGCACCATTTCTGGGGCCACAACCAAGGTCGTTGCCATCGCTACCGTATCTGTAGCCAATTTGAGAGTCTTCTCCACGTATTTAGCCTGAGCTTTAGCACGCTTCTGCTCGATATCATAGTAGGCCTTGCGGAGTTCCTTAGCTTCTTGTGATTTGACGTCACTCGTGATGTCAGATGTATATTCATGAACTTCCCACTCATAATCGACTTCCTTACTTCTAGGCGTATTAGGAATATCGTTGTGGCGCATAGTGGTATCTTTAATGTTAATACCACCCGTATCGCTAAAGGAGATCTTAAACTCATGCCACTGCTCATCCTGTAAATAAGGGGTATCCTTGACGTCATCAATACGCCAAGCCTTATGGATATAGATGGTTTCAAAGAGACCGTTCATCTGGTTGATGGCATTGAGATGGGACTGCATTTGTGACAAAGCTTCAGGAGAGGCGGTCTCGTACTGTGCCCCCATGATCAGGATCTGACCTGAAGCAAGGCGGTCACCCGCATATAACATCTGCTCGGTGAAGACTTTAGCCCACTCCTCGTCGGTGTCACCAATGCCATTAGCCAGTTTTTCCAAACGGCTGGCCTTTTGTTCCGCTACCATATCCGTCACTTCCGAGGCGACCACCGTATACATGCCCTCACTGATTTGATTCGGATCAACATCGGTGACCTTTCCGGGATCCTCACTCATGATAGCTTTGAGGGCTTTACCATCATCTTTGCTGGAGATGGCGTCGATGTAGTACATCTCATCGGCGGTGAAATCACCACGCTTAATTGCTGCATAAACCTCTTTAGGGCTCCACTGGCCCATGTAGCGAGCCGCGTTGATCACCTGCTCAAAAGATTGGATCGTCGCAGCCTGCGACGTCAGGTTGCTAGTGAAGCTGCTCCAGGCCGATTGGACATTACTGGCCATGGTCGTGCGCTTGTTACCGGCGCTTGAGAAATCCGAAACAGCTGTCTCCTTAACGGCACTAAGGTCAGGCGCTTCAAGGTCAGCCACCGAAGCCGCCTCCTCAAAAATCTTCTTGAGCTCATCCACCTTATCATTCAGCGCATTAATCTGACTGCCCCCTTCTGAATAGACTTTTTTCAAATCTTCTGCACCAGACTGCTTGGACCACATGCGGCTATGAAAGTCTAGACCGGTCAAGGCCTCTTCATAGGTCGCCACCGTCTGGGCATAGGCATCCAAAGCCACCGGAAACTGATCGAACAGCTGAGCCTGCATGGTGTTGAGAAGGCCTCTCTCTTTGAATAGAATCATCACTCCATTCCTTCTGTTTTATAATACTTCTTGAACTCCTCATAAGACTTCACGGTATGAGCCTGTCCATCTGTAGAGTATTCACTAGGGATTGCCACTCCGTCAAAGATATCTTTGCCTTTAGGTGCAAAAAGTTGTAAAATCTTAGCGGTATAATCCATGTCCGTTTCGTCTTGCATGAGATATAGATTGCCACCATTTTTGAGAATCTTATAGACTTTAGGATATTTTTTAGCAATTCGCCAGTGTCTAGACTGTTTGATACCTTCTTTTGTCAGACTAATATCATTATCACTAAAGTATAATCCTTGTTTTTCTACTTTCTTGTATAATTCAACACCAATAAATGGAGAAATCCTTTTTTCGGCTCTCTTTATTTCTCTTTCATCTAAAATCTCTTGTGTCTCTAAATCCATATAGATACGTGAATTATCTCCATAGTCACTCCCCCCTGCGGTAGAAATTTTGTCTATAAAAATAGTTAAGAAACTTTTACCGTCTTGTTTCAAGATATCTACCCCAGTAGGATAATAACTAGACTTATACTTTCTCACTACTTTAGGAATATCAATTTTAGTAGGCTGACCAAGTTTTTGTCCCGTTTTTTTATAAATATTAACAAACCAATATTCGCCTTTTTGTAATTTATTACGAGTAAAACTGCTGTTTACACTACCCGTTTCCCCTCGTAAACGACGCTGTTCTCTAATAATATAACAAGAAGTAGAGTCAGTCAGTCCATCAAAATCAAATATTTTTGGAATATAACGGTCTGCCTTTTTATCTGTATTTTCCCAGTCAATAGCTACAGACTGACCATCTAAAAACTCCGCCCTTTTGATTCTTTTTGGGGGTCTATATGATAAAAATTTTCCGTAGTAATTTTTCAATTGCTGCTCTTTGTAGTGCTCAATTCCTAGATATACACCAAGTGCTAACAAAATGGCCAATAAAGAAATGAGTAATTTCCAATAACGTTTAAGTTTTACCATGTCATTATCTCCCAGTTTGTTTTCTAGCTTAAAATGATCAGCTATTTTTTCCAATGCTTAATAAAATATGCTAAAACCGCAAAAACAAACCATATTTTTAAGGGAGTCCCCAACAATGAATATGGAGATTTTGGACTAGTTGGATAGGTTACATATATAAACCAAGCAAAAGTTAATAGTAAGGAAATGAAAAACAGAAATGTAATTAAAACACCCTTTTTTGTCAAAACTATTCCTCCTTTTTTCCTTCAAAACTGTCTTGATATTGATCGTCTACATAACTTATATAGCCTTCCTCGCCCATGTAAACAGTACCAGTATCTGTATCTGTATATTCATACCCATCTAATCTTTTCAAAGCCTGAGAAACTTGAGAAACCTCATCTGGGCTTAAATCAGACAGTTGAACCTCGGAATTTGGATTGGTGAGATAGTCAATGACGTCATTACTATAGGCTTTATTATTATTTTCATCTCTGGCTGTTACTAATTCATTCTTATAGTCACTCAATTCTTCTGAACTTAAAAACTCTGTGACACCATAATCATCAATATATTTTTCCTGAATCATTGATTCAAAATCATAAAAATGATCCCTTGAAAATTGTTGAGTCGTTTCACCTTTTGAGTAACTCCAACCACCTTTATTGACTAAATTTCCGACAATATTATCCCGAGAGCCTTGTTTCCCATCTTTAATCTCTATTTCTGACGTAATATAGCTTTTTACAAAATCTACCCCTTCTTTTATGGCACCAACACGATTTGCCGTTACTTCTCCTACTTGTGATTGCTCATCAGGTGAAATAAGCCCTACCGCTGTTAAAACATTAGCACCAGCCACTAACGAAAGAGATATTGTTACAAATGGAAAGGTAGCACTCCCTACTGCCAAACTTTTTACAAAGTCCTCTAATCTAGCATCTCTTTTCCTATTTAGCTCAGCTATAGCAGCTTCTTCCTGTCTGTTATTAGAAGTTGCTGCTGAATAACTTATGCCACTAGTATATTGACCGGTTTTAGATGACTCAGCATACGATATATACGGTGTAGCACCCTTTTCACCCGGAAGATCTTCCCATTGTTCAACGTTAATTACCACTGTCCCATTAAAATAACCTGCTGAACGATCAAGTTTTACATCAATAGTATAGGAAATGTGTTTATATTTACCAGAAGCGTACATGTCGCCTTGTTTTGCCCCAATTCCCAATTCTTCTAAGGTCATATAGACCCCATTTAAACTGTTGATATGGGTTAGATATTCTTGAAATTTTTCCAAGGTCTCTGGAGGATAAGAATTTGGATTCTCATATGCGTCATACATGAATGCTAATGTCGTTGCAGCTAACCTATCACCAGCATATAAAAATTGCTCCCTAAACTTTTTAGCCTTATCTAATTCTAAGCTTCCTTGACCATTTAAGAATCTACTAAGACGATTATCCTTTCCATCATAAATCCAGTCAATTTGCTCAGACATAATATTGTTATACATAGACTCGCTAATCTTGTCTGGATTAAGCTCATATAAAGTCTCTGGTGCTTCACTCATGATAGCTTTGAGGGCTTGGCCGTCCTCCTTGCTGGTGATAGCGTCGATATAGTACATCTCATCGGCGGTGAAGTCACCACGCTTGATGGCCGCATAGACCTCTTTAGGGCTCCACTGGCCCATGTAGCGAGCCGCGTTGATCACCTGCTCAAAGGCCTTAATGGCAGACGCCTGCGACGTCAGGTTGCTAGTGAAGCTGCTCCAGGCCGATTGGACATTACTGGCCATGGTCGTGCGCTTGTTACCGGCGCTTGAGAAATCCGAAACAGCTGTCTCCTTGATGGCACTGAGGTCAGGCGCTTCGAGGTCAGCCACCGAAGCCGCCTCCTCAAAAATCTTCTTGAGCTCATCCACCTTATCATTCAGCGCATTAATCTGACTGCCCCCTTCTGAATAGACTTTTTTCAAATCTTCTGCACCAGACTGCTTGGACCACATGCGGCTGTGAAAGCCTAGGCCGGTCAGGGCCTCTTCATAGGTCGCCACCGTCTGAGCATAGGCATCCAAAGCCACCGGAAACTGATCGAACAACTGAGCCTGCATGGTGTTGAGCTTGTCCATAAAAGCGGCAATCACCTGACCCTGCTGGTCGTTTTCCTCAAAGGTCGTCGTATAGGTGCGGTAAGTCTTATTAGCAGCTGACGTGTAGCTGTCTGTAAATCGATAAATTTGCTGGGCATAGTCACCCAAGCCACCGATATCTTCTACTTTTGGAAAGGTTTCCCCCATAATGTCCTCCTTTTCTTTGATATCTAACTAAAGCTGGGCCTTGAGGGAGGCGACGCGGGAGCGTGCCGCTGACGCCTTAGCGCTTGCCGCTGAATAGGCACTCTGCAAGTCCTCCAGCAGTTCCTCACGCTTCCCGTCCAAGTCCGTGCTGGCAGTATTAGCGATCTCTTCTTCATCGTCCGACATATCGGCATAGGGCTTACCGGCTAATTTATAGGTTTCTTTGATATTAGAGTGGCTCTTAGGTGTCCACTCCACCTTAGTCTCAGCACTCGCGACTAAGGCAATCGCTCGCTGAATAGCCTCTGCTTTTGCGGCAGCCATAGCCGATAACCCTTCTGCCTCACTGATTTGCGCTTTTAAAGCGGCTTTATCATGATCACTCATTATCTTCTCCTATATAAGTCACTTGTAATTTAGATGCTTTTTTGTCCTCTAAATACCATTGCTCTTGGAAACCTAGCGGCGGTTCTTGTTTGGGCTTGTTGCTTGGGGTCAAAAGACTTTGTTCCCCAAGCTTCATATCAAAGACCATTTGCTTGGTGGTCTTGACAAATTTACTAGCCACATCAATCCTAGTGGCCAGCCCCGTATCAGATAAGATCAGGCTGCTATAGCCAGCCTGACGGCCCTTATCCAAAATATAGGTCAAGTGGTGCTGGACCTTGCGATCCAGCTGGGAAATCAAATTGGCAAAATCATAAAAAACAAAGAGGTTCTCCTTTTGGGTATCTTGTGCCTTGAATTTTTCTTTTAAGCGGAACTCACTTGCCTCCAGCAGCTCGCTAATCTCTTTGATATCCGAAACCAGCTCATAGCGATCATCCTCTGGTAAAAGATGCAAAGGCGGAGCAAACACAAAAACCTGTTCATCCGCTAAGTCCAGATTATCCAAGGCATAATCCAAGAACAGTCCCTGATGTTCCTGATCATTGCTCAGATAGAGCAGATTAGACTGACGACGTTTCCAGCTGATCAGCTCTACTGTATCCTTATGCAAGCCCAAGGCCAAGTGGCCATCCTGCACGGCTTGCTGGTAGTCTTGACGTCGGCGGAATTCCTCAAGCACCAAGATATCAGGAACCATTGGAATAGCCTTGGGTAGGACACCTGACCAAGCCTGCCACATCTGCTCAGCCTCAGCCTTCAAAGTCTGCAAGAGAGCCATAGAGTTCGCCGCAGCTACAGGCAGGTAGAATTGCACCACATCGACAGCCTTTTCTCGAGCCATCAGCCCTCGACCTTTGATAGCGTCCATGTGGCGATAAGGCGTGCTGCCCACTACATTGGTCACGTCACTGGCATCATTTTGATGTAAGACTAACTGGGTGTTAATGTTGGAGTGCAAGGCAATCCGAACGTTGAGCTGGCGCCCTGCCGTCAGCATCAAATGCATCCCTAAAGCAATACCCTCACGGGCCAATACAATCAATTCATTAACCAGTGTTGTCTCAAAACTTTCATTTTTCATGGCATCATAATTATCTAACACCACCACGACATGGGACAGTTTTTCACCCGTCAGTTCCTCATAGAGGCTCAAGGTCGCAACACCCGCTCTGGCTAATAACCGTTTACGGTGACTTCGGATAGATTTCAGGCGTTGGATCAATTTCAGCAGTTTATCCGTCCGATCGAGAGAGAAACTGTCGGCAACTTGTGGGAAGCTTTGGAAGTTTGATAACCCATTGGTTCCAAAATCGACCAAATACAGTTCCAAATCCTCCGGCGAGTAATGCCGAATGAGATCAAGAATAGCGGTTTGTAAAAAGGTCGTCTTCCCCGTACTTGGGCCGCCAAAAAGGGCTACATGCCCATCACTGATAAGATCGATGCTGACCTCTTCTTGCTTTTGGGCGTAGGGCATATCCGCAAGGCCAATGGTAAATTGTAAAGCGCTCACTGCCTTTTTTGACCATGCCTTTTGGAAATCGACTTTCTCTAGGTAGATTTTTTCCTCCAACGGCGGCAGCCAAGGCTGAGATAGCTGTGCGATGTGCTTTTCTTGGGTCACCTGCTGGATATGCTGGACCACAGCCTCCAGCTCTGTCGGCACTTCACGGATATCACTCGCGTCATCAAGCCCTGAAAGGTCCTGATTGAGCGCCTCGTACTGCCCTAGCTCATTGATGGCAAAAATCGTATGATCTTCTATGCCCTGATCTTCCTTATCGGGCTGGTAATCCGCCCCTGACCAAGCACTTTGAAAGAGCTCATAAACCTCGTTATTTCCCACCTGCAAATAAGCCCGTCCCGCTTGAGTGATAGTAGCCGCATCCGGCGTGTGTAACATTTCCTGTGAGTCGGCCTTATCCGCCACCTTAAGGGCAATCCGAAAGTTGGAGTTGGACCAAATTTGGTCATTGACCACCCCGGCGGGTTTCTGGGTCGCCAGAATGAGATTGACACCCAAGGAACGCCCGACCCGAGCCGTTGATACTAACTGCGTGATGAAATCGGGCTGCTCACTTTTTAATTCCGCAAACTCATCACTGATGATGATGAGATGGGGCAGGGGTTCTGAGACGTCCCCCTGCTCGTACTTCTTCTGATAGGCGTGGATATGGTTGACCCCCGCTTCATTAAAGAGGCGCTGCCGGCGCTCATTCTCCGCTCGGATCGATGCCAAGGCCCGCATGGACTGGTTGCCATCCAAGTTGGTGATGGTTCCTAAGACATGAGGCAGGTCTTTAAAGAGATTGGCCATGCCCCCACCCTTATAGTCAATCAAGAGAAAGGCCACATCGTGCGGATGGAAATTAACCGCTAGAGAGAGGATATAGGACTGGATCAGCTCGGATTTCCCAGAACCAGTGGTCCCAGCAATCAAGCCATGCGGTCCGTGCGCCCGCTCATGCAAATCTAGCTTAACATAATCCTCACCTCCGCGCAAACCTAACGGAACAGCCAAGGAGTTGTGCGGAGAGTGAGATTGCCAGCGCTCGAAAATTCCTAACTCCTCAACCCTGTCGACTTGGTACATCTCCAGAAAAGTAACCGAGTTTGGAATAGCAGATTTAAGGGTTTCGAGGTGATTGAGGGGGGCCAGCCGGCGGCTGATCCGCTCTTTGTCGTACCCTTCTGGAAAATGATCCAGCGTAAAAGTCTGCTCCTTGACACGCCTCTCTGCCATGACCAGCTCGCCAGTCGCTTGGTCTTTCAGGTGGATGACCGTCTGGACATTCTCCGGCAGGGAACGGATGGTAGCCTGCACAAAGATCAAGCTGCAGCCCAAGGCGGTCGGGTCTTTGGCGAAGAACTCCATGATGACATGATCCCTGATTAAGCTGGCATCCGTCACCAGCACCACATAGTGGGGCAGGTGGAGCAACTCTTGATTGGCCCCAGCTTCTTTTTGTTGGAGCTCACGCTGCCTTAAGATCTCCATCAGCCGGTTGAGGATTTGATCGCGGGTGCGTTCATTATAGATAAAACCGCGGACGTTGATGTCCTGCAAGGTGGCGTGGGGCAGCCAACGCAGCCACTGCCACTGGTCTTTTTCGGCCTCAGGCATAATCGTGATAAACTGAACATCATGGTAAGACTGAAAGACAGCTAACTGGTAAACGAGGAGCTGGAGCTGCTCCAGTACGAGCGAACGCTCACCAACATAGCCGACTGGGCCGTTTTTGAGCGTGGCCAGAACCGGCATATCTGTCAAGGTTTTGTGGGCCTCATAGAGGGCAAACCCTTCTTCTTCCAGAGGATCCTTAACCCCCGATCGCTCTTGTTGAGAGTAGTCTAACCGATAGCTGGTCGGTACCTCTCCCAAGCCTAAACGGTAGGAGAGAAAGTCTTCGTCTTGGGGAATCTTTTCATAAATACGGCGGGAGAACTCCTGCACTAAGCTATCCAATTCCTGAATCGTCGGATAGTGATAAGACTGCCAGCGGCGCTGGGTATTTGAAAGCTGGGTCAGCTGAATGGACTTGTCAGAGAGGTAGGCCCGGTAAGCCGAGATCCGATCCGCCAAGCTCTGCTTGTACTCCCGCTTATTGCGAAAGTAGTTCTGAACAGAGAAGACAGCGGTCACGATGCTCATGGCCACGGACATGAGGATATAGAGCCCCCGCGGCTGAAAGACGGTAATCAGGATAACCACCCCGATCATGACCAGAGGCGGCACCAGCATCCGAAGCAGCTCATTGCGTGGTTTATGGGGCTCTTGTGGCGGCGCGGTGACCGTTAGCCGATCGTCATTAAAATGGTAGATTAAGCGTGGCGAGCGGTGGTAATCTGGGTAGCCATCGTAGTAGTGATAAGCAGAATCAGCGACCTCCAGTAAGGTCTCATTTTTGACAGCACCGGAAACCCAAATTTCCTTGGGAAAGACTTTGAGCAGGCTGTTGCCAAAGGCCACCTCTGCCCCGAAGGGCAGGGCTTGGTGTTGGCTAGTGAGATGGTTATTGAGGTAGATGGGCGCCCCGAAATTGCGAAGCTGCCAGCTGCCTTTATCAGCCTTGGTTAGCAGCAGGCTAATGACCTGACTTCCCGACGAAAGGTTACTGCCTGGCTGCATGCTTACAGCCACACGGGACAGGCCAACGATGCTGTAACGGCGTCGGTTATTCGGCTGGGGATAAACGACGAGATCCCCTAGACGAATGGCTGTCGTTAGGGGAGCCGTTTTTTCTTTCGTGTGATAGGCCACCCCCTCACTGGTCTGTGAGAGACTGAGCTGATCACTGAGGCGCAGGGCACCTGTTTTAGGGACCGTCAAGACCTGACGGTAGGTCTTACGAAGGACGATGATCTCCATGGTTGTTGGTACATTCCTTTTCTATTCAAAGATAGAGAGCGTTTCGCTGGCATGATAAAAGCAGGAAGGGGGACTGTCCCTTCCTGCTCCCTTCAAGCCCGCTATGATTTTGTTTCTGACTGACGAGGCCATACGACTTGGTACTCGTCAAGCTAATGAGTCGGCAGCCAATGCCGGTATCTCACCAGACTTCATTTTTTCTTTCCTAAAGACACTTATATAGTATCTTATTGAAAAAAAAAAATCAAGGGGTTTTTGATGACAAATAATTACAATTTTGTTTCAGAGGTTGACTGAAAAATGTCATTACCCCAAAAGACCGCTAGAACGCTGCGATGTATCATCACCATATTAGGATTTCAGGCATCATAAAAAGAAGATAATAACCTCTCACATAAAGTCAAAACGTGGATTGAATAAAGTGGCAGGGTAAAAACTCAAAGGAGTTAGACTCATTATCCACTACTGCTTTAAGAGTTTATTTGAATTTTGGTTTTAAGATTTAACTTTTATATCTTGACATCTAAGAAAGAAATTGCTAAGCTATAAATGTTCAACGTTGAATAAACAAAGGAGGTTATTGAGTGATTAAGCTTTTAGTTCTGGCTATTTTAAATGTAAAACCCATGTCTGGTTACGATATTAAATCACTATTAGAGATCAGCGATACACAGAGGTGGGCGGGGGTGTTACCTGGATCCATTTACAATGCCCTGCGGAAACTCGAAAGAGATGGCTACATTGAAATCGAGAGTCTCGAAGCTAACGGAAACAGACAAAAGGCCATTTACAAAATAACAGAATCAGGGAGAAAGTACCAAATCGAACTCGTCAAAGAATGTCTAACAGCTGACAAAATTCACTACCCTACGCAGCTTTACACCGGCCTCTCTTTTGTCGACCAGCTTCCTCTGCAAGAAGCAATGGACGACCTGAAAAAAAACAAGGAGCAGCTTGAAATGGAATATGATATGTTAAGTAAGGGGATGGACAGTAAGAAAAAATCAATGGGCAATCATATTCCAGAACTCACGCAAATTATTTTTGAACATATGTTTGAGACGGTCAGGTCTCAAATCGAGCTAATCGATAAAACTCTGACTATCTTGAGTCGGCAAAAAGACGAGTCTTAGACCGACTTTCTTTTTACCAATATAGTCAAAGTTGATTATACAAAGGAGAATACTATGAATCTAATTGAATTTCATCATGTTTACAAGCAGTTTAGAGATCGCAAAATCATCAAGGATATGAACTTTACCATCAAAGAAAATGAGATCCTTGCCCTACTAGGAAAAAACGGAGCTGGGAAAACAACCACCATTCGGCTCCTGCTTGGAATTATTAATCCTGACAAGGGGCAGATCAGCTCTGGAATGCCAGACTTTAATAAAAAGGTTGGCGCCCAGCTGCAGACAACACCCTTCTTTGAAGCGCTGAATATTATTGATAACCTCAAATTATTTGCAACCTTTTACGCTGTTTCTTTGTCTGAAGATGAGATTGAGCAGTTACTAAAAGAACACAATCTCTATGAAGCAAGGAAAACCAAGGCTGCCAAATTGTCACTGGGGCAGCAAAAAAGACTGGCAATTATCATTACCACGATTCACCAGCCAGACTTGGTGATACTGGATGAACCCTCGGCCGGTCTTGACCCAAGCGGACAAAGAGAGGTTCAGCAGATGATTCAACGGTTAAAACAAGATGGAAAGACTGTACTTTTTGCTTCCCATGATATGACTGAAATTAAGAATATAGCCGATCGCGTAATGTTTCTTCACGAAGGAACCATCTTAGAAAGCGGGGATCCCGATGAACTAATTAGAAACTATCAGGTCACGAACCTAGAAGAATTATTCTACGAATTAACAGCCAATAAGGAGGACACTCATGTTTAATGTATTCACCATTTCATTAAAAAACAGCTTAAAGGACATTGTCCTCTTATTCTGGTCGATTTGCCTGCCCTTGGCCTTTATTATCGGACTTCACTATTTTAAAGTCACGCTAGGCGCAGACACTCTC
This sequence comes from Streptococcus criceti HS-6, assembly GCF_000187975.2. Classification (NCBI taxonomy): domain Bacteria; kingdom Bacillati; phylum Bacillota; class Bacilli; order Lactobacillales; family Streptococcaceae; genus Streptococcus; species Streptococcus criceti. The sequence continues at coordinate 1,515,667 of NZ_AEUV02000002.1, read as the reverse complement.
TTTGGTATCATAACCTTTAGTATTTTTTGTCAGGCCTGCATTACACAGTCCTTCTCCATCTTTTCGCAAAGAAAGCGGGGCGTATTTGAATTGCTGTCTGTCACCCCCTTTTCTATCTGGAAGTATCTAAGTGGCATTGTTCTCAGTCAGGCATTGCTGGCCAGTATCATTGCTCTGCTGCTCTTAAGCATTGAGGTTAAATTGTTTTCACTAGCAATAACCTTTGGGGGAATATTGTCCTTCGTTCCTCTATTTTTGACAGAAGCTGTCCTGTTTAGTTTATTTAGCTTTGTCTTGTCACGGTTTCCAAAAGACGAAGCGCACTTAAGTACCTTTACTAACTTAACCATGTTTGCTTTGCTTTTACCAAGTAGTATTTTCTGGTCCTTGGATCATGCTCCCCGATTCGTTCAGGCAATCTCATGGATTAACCCCTTTGAATGGCTCCAAAAAGGTTACCGAGCTATTTTCAGTCATGAAATTTCAGCTTATATGCTCGCCTTTGGTCTACTGGTCACATCTGTTCTCTTAGCGTCATGGCTTGCACAGAAGACATTTCGGTTAAAAGAAAGGTAAGGGGCATGACCATGACTGATTAGCAGAAAAAATTAGAGGCGATAGACGGCAAGGGATGGGGCGCATATAAGCAAATCAGTGGGATTTACGCCTATCATGAATTTACCTTCTGCATTGAGCTGGGGCAAATTATCCCTATGCTCAGCCCTCAACCATTGCTGAGGGCTGATTGTACGAGTCTCAGTGGCTATTTGCTGACTGTCATTTTTTAGATCCAAAAAAGCGCCATTCACTTTTTTCCAATGTCATTAAGTTAAGCTAAGACTAGTTTCTATTAACCAACTGAGAGTCTGCGATGTCACCGTTTCGGCCCTCGGCTGGTTATTTTTGTGTACACTAAAGAAGAGATTATCCCCTAAGTCGTTGAAATTATGGTACTCTATAGGTGAAGCTTACGGAAGATTGCGCTCGTAGTCGTCGGTCAAATGAGCGATTCGGTCGGATGACAGAAACATGCCGTCTCAGAAAAGCTTCCAACTGGAAGGAAGACAAGATTCCCCTAAAGAATTGGCGACAGCCATAAGCGGCATCAGAGAAACAGATCTTATAGCTGTATTGGCCGCGAGACGGTTTGATGGGGATAGCCGATACCAGCCATTGACAAAAATTATAGTTGATAACTCTGGTCAACAGTTCTTGGAGAATCCCTTCCTTCTTTTTAGCGTGAAAGTTAACCAGGCCGATACTGTATTTTAGGTCACAAAAACTGGTCTCTATGCCCCATCTGCTGGCATAGAGCTTTTTAAGTTGGTCAGGGGGATAGTCCGTATTGGTGAGTAATGTTTCATAATGACCAGAAGAAATCTTAAGCCGGACGACCCGAAACGCTAGCTCATAGACCTGTGCAGGATTCTTTTTTCGATTTTTAGCTGGTAAGAAATCAAAGGTTGCCGAATAAGGAATATAGCGATACTGATTGGGATAAGCTTTGTAATCATGTTTCCATTCTTTGGTTTGTTTCCGACAGAGTTTAAGCCGACAGTCTACATCAAAAGAAGACGACTGAGGCAAGTCTAGCCCTGACTTTATCCCCATTTTTCCATCTTTGATCCGCATGATGTAAAACCAGTTCTTTTCCTGACAATGAGCCATAAGGTTATGGCTCTCATAACCGCGATCCATGATCAAGAGGGCTGTCTGGAAAGGGAGAGGCCTGCATCATGTGAATCAAGCCAGACTTGCTCATAGCCTGTCGTTTATCCTGAGAGCAGACATCGACATAAATGCCGCGATGGAGATCAAATAGGGCATTAAGGTGGATGACATTATAGGATCGGCCAGATTTATGAGTCCGTATGATCGTTGAGCCATCATTGGGATTTCTGGGAATACAGACATCACTGCTATCTACAGCTAAAACCGGTATCGTATCGGCTTGAGGAATTTTAACTGTAAAGTCACGAAAGAGTTCATAGAAAGTCCTAGAGTTTATAGCATAGCGTCTCTGGACGAAGGCGGCATTAGAAACCGATAGATGAGTGTCGAGCAATTCTTTGGCCAATGACTGACCTCCCATACTTAGAATGGTGCGAAGAAACGTGTCGAAAGTTAAGGCTCTGTTGCGAGTAAGGGTCTTGTCAGGATGAGTGACAAATTGATGGCGTTGGTCACTGATGGTTTGAATACTGTCCAACAGGTTGTTTTTGATTGTGGTCAACATCATCCCCCCCTTTGACCTTAGTTTAGCACAGAAAAAAAAGGGACGCTATCCTTAAAACGAAATAGTGTCTCTTAACTTAATGACATTGGACTTTTGTCTCAGCCTCTTTTTGCTCCTTTATCCCCTTGTCACATCACAGGCCTTGTCATAGCCATTGCAGATAATCCGAATGCCACATTCTTGGCATCTATCTTTGAAAGTTGGTTTATGTAACTCTTCCTCTGCTAAAGGCAAGCCTAGACTGTCAAATAGCTTAAACTGAATCGGCTTTCCTTTATGACTGAGGTTGGACTTGAAAGCCATCTGACTTTGGAGGCGTTTATTTGGTAGGTGATAGGTTTTCCCATCTTTGACAAAGTTTGTCCCAGTTTCAACGAAAGCAAAGAGGACATCAAAAGCACGGCACTCCTCACTTAGTTGTTTGACCCATTCATAGTGACAGGGTCTGGCTCCTCCATAGTTTTCGCCTCCACAATTGACTTGTTCTAATTGCCCGGTGGCAAGATACTCCTTGATGTCTATGGGACCTAAGAGTGGGGCGCACATGATTCCCTTATGCTTGAAGGGTAAATCGAGTAAAAGAGGGATTCGTTCATCAGCCCGCTTTTGATTTTCACAGGAGACATTGAGCATGACATTTTCCCAACCATCTCCCCAATCTTTGGGTAAACAGTCACGTACGCGCTCAGGACGTTTGGTTAAAAGCCAAAATTTGACATCTGGTCGCTGCCAGATTATATTCCAAACTTCCTCTCTCCACTCATCTGCCTCTTCTAAGAAAAAGTCAGAGGTCATACAGACACGGAGCATCTCTCCCGACTTAACCTTATAGTTTCCCTGCCTATCTTTCTGCAAGGGATAGGTAAAATCCAGTTTGGTTCGGTAAATCTGTCTGCCGTCTTTCCCTCTTAGATGGTCCAAATAATACATGTAGCAATTGTTACAACCCTCACTGACTTTACGACAGCCGTGCCAAGGGTTCCAAGTGTCATGCATGGCATCCTCCTTATCTCATCTGAACTTCTATTCCTACTCTCCTGGGTCAAAATGGGTTGTATGACCGGCTTTCCAGTCTTTTATATACTGTAGTCTTGCTTTGATTTTGCTTTCATTGCCTTCTTCTGTTGGCTGATAATAAACATGGTCCGCTATGCTATCTGGTCGGGTTGGCATAGTGGTGAGTTTGTCTTCATAAAAGTGCGCCAACTGATACCCTTTGCCATAGCCAACTTCTTTCATGAGTTTGGTTGTCGCATTGCGTAAGTGCAAAGGAACAGGTTCATTGATGGTTTGTTTGATATCCCTTTGAACAGCTGTTCTCGCCTTATAAGTTGCATTGGACTTAGGTGCTAAGGATAAATAAATCACACATTGGGTTAGATGGACATCACATTCGGGCAAGCCGATATAGCGGCAGGCTTGAAAGACATTGATGGCTAAATTCAGAGCATTGTTGTCCGCCAAGCCAATATCCTCACTAGCAAATCGAATCAAACGTCTGGCAATATAGATGGGGTCTTCTCCACCATCAATCATCCGTCCCAACCAATAAATAGCTGAATCAACATCACTATTTCGCATGGATTTATGAAGAGCAGAGATAATATTATAGTGCTCTTCACCATCCTTGTCATAGTAGAGAGTCTTTTTGCCCAGCAAATCTTCCAGAAAGTCCTGCGTTAAGATGACCGTCTGGTCTTGGGCTTCACTATTGATAATCAGCATTTCCAAGGTATTGAGAGCCGAGCGGGCATCGCCATTGGCATAAATAGCAATTTGCTCTAAAATATCCCTTGAGGCTTGAACAGTTAAATCAGGAAAAGCTTGGGGACTGGCTAAGGTTTGCTGTAACAAATCAACCAAATCTTCCTTGGTTAATTGTTTCAAGACAAAAACTCTAGTCCGTGATAAGAGAGCAGAATTCACCTCAAAAGAAGGATTTTCGGTTGTGGCCCCAATGAGAATAATACTGCCCTTTTCAACATAAGGTAAAAAGGCATCTTGTTGTGCTTTATTGAAGCGATGGATTTCATCGATAAAAACAATGGTCCGCTCCCCCAATTTCCGGTTTTCTTCGGCTTGGTTCATAATGGTGCGGATTTCCTTAATTCCATTCATAACCGCAGAAAAGGTTACAAACTTAGAATGAGTTGTTTTCGCAATAATCTCAGCCAAGGTTGTCTTACCGACCCCGGGTGGTCCCCAGAAAATCATGGAGGAAATGGTATCCCGCTCAATCATGTCCCGCAGGAACTTCCCCTCCCCTACCAAGTGCTTTTGTCCAATAAAATGATCCAAATCAGTGGGACGCATGCGACTGGCAAGAGGGGCAGTTTGCTCCATAACTTGTTCAAAAAGCGATGCCTGTGTCATTTTTTCTCCTTTTTAGGTTCTCTGAACCCCCTCAAATAAATTTAAAATCTCAGGGATATAGGTATTGCTCTCAAAAGGACGTTGACCAATGTCTTTGACTTCTACCAGCTCCGTAACAGGTGTCCATAATTGATCAAATTGTCCTAACGCCATATTGAGAACAGTTTGGCTAACAAATTGATCGCGTTCCTTTTGTTCCTGACTGGCATTGGGAGCTTCTTGCCCAACGATTCCATACATTTCTGTTCCATGGACAGCTAGAGCCCCTTGAGCTGGACCAATATTTAATTGGTAAGCACGGCCTCCTGCCTTGGCATGGTTTAACAGACTACGTGTTGCTGGCAAAGTAAAACTGAAGCTCGTATAAATGAGAGCGCGCAATTCATCAAACGGCATACCTTCCTGATAGTGGAACTGAACAATCTTTTCCGCCTGCAAGCGTGGAACATGGAAGTACTCAACCAATTCATCGACCAAAGCGTCTAGGCCACCAATGGAAAGGTCTTTTCCACCATAAAGCACATACCAACCAACTTCGTAGGTGGTTGAACTAATCAAAATGTCAATATCACTGCGCTCACCTGAAGCGATCACTTCATAAGGATTCCTAGCGAAGACGCCATTTGGTAAATCCCAATCTGCCACCATACCAATATTGCGATTATCCAAAGCATGTAGCCGAATGGGATCCTTATCAAGACAGCTCATGGTTGCATTAAGCAAGGTTTCTGCATCAACACTCAATAACTCTTCTGGGTTATCTAGCTGCAATTTTTTCAGTGTCCTATCCGCTAATTCTTCCGCAAACCATCTTGGAACATAACGAGATGGGAAACCAGAAAAAGCGACAATCCGATGGAAAAGTCCCTGGGTTCCTTTGACACCTAGTAAAGCGAGAGAATTGTAAGCACCCGCACTATGCCCAGTTAAGGTGACTTGCTTGGGATCTCCACCAAATTGTGCAATATTTTCTTGGATCCATTGAAGGGCCACGACAATATCTTGCAAGCCTAAATTCGTTGCATCTTTCAAAGCTCCACCGTATTGGGAAAGGGAAAGCCAACCAAGAGCTCCTAAACGATAGTTGATGGCTACTCCAATGACTTTACCGCTGGAAACCAAACCAGATAAATCAGAGGTATCTTGGGTATTGGAACCAATGGTCCAGCCACCACCATGAGTGTAGACCACAACTGGTAGGGGTTCTGTCACCCTTTCCGGTGCCCAGATACTCAAATTCAGACAGTCTTCACTAAGCCCTTTATCTGTGGTAAGCCAGTTCACGCTAACCGTTTGCATGGCTGCTGGACCACTTTGATCATAAGCCTGTGAAGCATCATAAGGGAGAAGAGTTGGCTTTTTGAAACGCTCCGCACGCGCATAAGGCACTCCTAACCACTCTCTGACATTTGGAAATTTTTTATTTTGTTTAGACATTCTTTTTCCTTTCTACTTATAAAACAACCACATGTTTACCGATAAATTGATGGGATTCTAAATTGATATGGGCTTGTCCAACTTCCTCCAAACCGTGATAAACCTGAGCAATTGGCACTTTGATGGCTTGGTTCTCTACTTTTTGAAGAATGTCATTAAAGACGTGACTTGGTAAATCATGTACGCCTCCACCATAACTGGTCAAATAGGTACCTGATGGAATGACATAAGGAGAGAAATCTTGTAAGGTCCATTGGCCTCCTAATGCTCCTGTAAAGCAAGCATAACCTCCTTTGCGTAAAAAACTCATATCTTGGAAGAGGGTGGTGAAACCAACTAATTCCAGAACCTTATCGACTCCATTTGGCGCAATCTTTGCGATTTCATCAGATAAGGTTTCATTATCCAAAACAGGATAATCCGCTCCAAACTCACTCAACAAGGACAATTTATCCGCTTTCCGGCTGGTTGCAATAGCAGTTGCCCCCATTTCCTTGGCTAGACTAGCAGCCATCAAGCCAACAGTTGATGAACCTCCACGAATCAATAAGACATCACCTTCTTGGAGTTGCAAACCTTTGTTCAAGGAACCGTAGGCAGTTTGTAGCATTTCAGGCAAAGCCCCCACAAGATCCCAAGACAGGTCTGTATCTATGCCAATCAAGTTTTCTTCCTTGACCAGCATATACTCTGCATAAGAACCATCAATGGCACGGCCTAAGCCTTGCATCATGGTAGCGACCTTTTGCCCCACCTTTAGAGAGCTAGTAGGAGCTACTTCTTCAATGACTCCTACTCCTTCAATCCCTAAAATACGAGGGAAAGAAAATTCACTATCGGATTCTCCTTTGCGACTGGTCACTTCCGATTCATTAACGCCAAAGGCTTTGACACGAATCAAGGCATAACCTTCCTTGACCTGCGGTTTCTCAACTTCTACTGGTTTCATGTCATCCGGTTCACATTTTCCGGTTAATTTAATAGCTTTCATGATTTTTCCTCAACTTTCTTATTTTTATTAGTAACATAACACCTTATTTCGTTATCTGCTTTGCCAAGACTTCATAAACCTGTTGGGTTAACAAGCAATCATTAAGCGCGCGGTGCTTGTCTCGTTTGGCAAAACCATAATAATCAATCAAATCATCCAAACGATTTCGGCTTAAATCAAGATATTTCCGAGATAAACGCAAGGTGTCCACAAAATCATTGGTCAGATACTCCTTGCGATAATGGAGAAAATTGTCATACAAAAAATTTACATCAAAATGCACATTGTGTCCAACAATCACATCCTGACCGAGAAAATCTTTGAACTGTGCCAAGACCTCCTCTATCTCAGGTGCCCTATCAAGCATAGCATCGGTAATACCAGTCAGTTGCTTAATAAAATAGGTCAATTTTTGATGTGGATTAATGAGCATGGAAAATTCTGCGACCGGCTGATGCTGTCGAACCTGGATAGCTGAAATTTCAATGATTTTTGCCGCAGCTCCAGACATGCCCGTTGTCTCAATATCCACTACTGTATAATCAGCTAGACCAAGCAATAAACTCTGTCCCTTATGCGGTCGTTTCAGTTGCTTTACCAAGGTGATTCTCCCTACTTCTTTTTTCTAGGTCAAACTGAACTTACTTCCCAAGCACCAACCGCCGACTATAAACAGCTTGACCAGAATGCATGATAGTGTCATCAATGCTGGACACCAAACGGACGCCTCGGGTTACTGCAGGTGTCCAAGAGCGATCGATAATATCCTCTAAATCTGCTTCCTTGACACTTGCCAAATAAGTCTTGGCTCGCTCAACACTTTCTACTAAATAGTCCACTAGAACTTGCTTATCTTCCACAACAACTTTCTTAGCTTCTTCTGGAGTGTAATGCCAATCCTCTGTATTATCTGGCAAATCAAGGTTAAAGCGTTCCTTATAGCCTTTGGATTCATAAAGTTCTGGTAAACCAGCTAAAGGAGAAATCTGGTAATCCAACATACGACTACTATGCCAAATCAGCCAAGTCACCGACTTGATTAAATCGTTTGGCATGGCATTGGCTTCCTGAACAGTCATTATTTCCAATGTTTCCAAAAAACGCTCTTGTGCACGATCTAAGGTATCGATTGCTAGTTCAATTGTTTTCATGTTTTTCCTCTTTTCTATATAATAAGACAAGATAACCTACACAAGTTCCTATCGCACATTTCCCTCTTCTTATTCTACAATTTGATACTGCAAAACACCTTCTTTTGAACTCCCATTTTTAATCAACTGGGGATCCGTATTAATTTGCCAAAGTTTATCGGACAAAGTCAGTTGGTGTTCAATCGCATAGCCTTTCAACAGCTCCAGTCCCTTAGTGATACCTTCAAGTGTATTCTCCACTTTAACAGAAAGGTAATGCCCCGCTTTGCGTTCCAGTTTGGTCACAAAACCTTTGACTTGATACGAACTAGTCTCTTTGATAAAGCGGAAAGGAGCATCCATATAAGCTTCTGGAGTCTCGGACGATAGATAGGTCATAAAACCACTCCTTCCCGTTGCCATGGCAGATAAGTCTCCCAACTCATGAACAAAATCAGCATAAAGAATGGCAAGTTCCTCAGGAGTACAGTCCACCTCACGGTCCGTACACCAGAATTCTTCAGATTTTTGAATAAGCTTTTCTACGGAATATAAAGGCAGCGTTTCAAACGGATCATAGTTTTGTGTTTTTCGTTCCTCTAACAAATTATCCAATACCTGCAACTGTTTGATTTCCTGTTGCAATTTAAGTTGATAATCTGCCAAGTATACATTCAAGATGTCTTTATCTTTTTCAGACAAAACCTTTTTGATTTCTTCAATCGAAAGACCGAGTTGACGCAAACCGTTGATAAAATCAAACTCATAGAGCTGATCATAGTCATAATAACGATAGCCATTCTCCTTATCAATAAAGGCCGGCTTAAATAAACCCTCTCGGTCATAAAAAATAAGAGTCCTTCGAGTGGTTCCAGCTAGCTTGGCAAAATTGGTAATCTTAAGCATCCATTCTCCTTTCAACTATATGTTAAACCATACCCTTACGTTATAGTCAAGTGGTGAGTTAATTGAAAATGATACTAAAAATTTCCGTTTTGATTCTATCCATGGAAACTGGCGACTGTTATGCAGTATCTTCATCAGGCTGTTCATGATTTGAAAAATTTCAACTTAAGAAAACTCACTTTTTCAAACAACATCATCACCAAGTTTTTGTCCTCATCAAACCGATTGGTAGAAAACAAGATTATTTGCCATTGACAAGCAGAAATGAATATCTCTTCTATTTTTACACCTATAAACAAATCACTTGTCAAACTCCCAGTTGCTTTTTATAATTGAAGCAATAGTACTTTAAAAAGCTTCTTTTATATCATGACTAAAAAACTTTTTTGGAATTTATAAAGAAACAATTAAAGGAATTATTAAAAGAAGTGTAACCGCCCAATAATCAGGTATCTAGGCAGAAAGTGCTATTCTGTTTTGTTTATTTGGCTTTGCCTTGTCACAGTTTCCAAAAGACGAAGCGCATTTAAGTACCTTTTCCAATTTAATCATGTTTGCTTTGCTTTTACCCAGCAGTATTTTCTGGTCCTTGGATCATGCTCCCCGATTCGTTCAGGCAATCTCATGGATCAACTCCTTTGAATGGCTCCAAAAAGGTTACCGAGCTATTTTCAGTCATGAAATTTCAGCTTATATGCTCGCCTTTGGTCTACTGGTCATATCTATCCTGTTAACAGCATGGCTTGCACAGAAGACATTTCGGTTAAAAGAAAGGTAAGGGGCATGACCATGACTGATTAGCAGAAAAAATTAGAGGCGATAGACGGCAAGGGATGGGGCGCATATAAGCAAATCAGTGGGATTTACGCCTATCATGAATTTACCTTCTGCATTGAGCTGGGGCAAATTGATCCCTATGCTCAGCCCTCAACCGTTGGCTGAGCGTACGAGTCTTAGTGGCTATTTGCTGACTGTCATTTTTTAGATCCAAAAAAGCGCCATTCACTCTTTTCAATGGCGCTTTTTTCGTTTTATAGTTTTTTAAAATACCTTGCAACCGGCCAAGGTTCAAAGCCAAAAGCTTCGTAAGTTTGGCGGGCGGGTAAGTGTCCCGGATCTCCGCCAGTTTCCACCATAACCATCTTCATGCCAGCTTGAGTGATTTTCTGACAAGCAGTTTCCAGCAACCTTGTAGCAATGCCCCTACCTTGGTGTTTTGGTGAAACGGCCACAACATAGATTTCCCCCATCCTATCTTCTGGGTGTATGCGATAAGCAAGCCAGCCTGCTAGTTCGTCATCTGAAAAGGCCAGCAGAGTCTGACTGCTTGCTTCATCCAAGACCTGCGACAAATCTGCTGTTTGACGGGATTCCCACCCTTGAGGATAAAAATTATCATAGACAAAAGCCGGTACAGCAGAGCGCATTTGGTAAAAGACCGTTGCCCAGCTTTCAATTGACAGAGATAAGATTGCGTCTTTGTAGCGATGTTGGTAAGGCTTGATGGTAATGGTCATCATATCATCCTCCTCTTTTTTGACGTAAATATGTGCTGGTATTCTATAAAACTTAAGCCGATGAGTTATGAAAAAATGAGACTTTGTCTTCAAACTCAAAAGGCCTACTGGCCTTTTCTATTCTTCCCCCCAGATTTCCTTAGCCAAGTTGAAGACAGCCCAAGCTTTTGGCCAGCCGACATAGAAGGCTAGATGGGTGATGATGGCTGAGATTTCTTCCTGCGTGACACCATTTTTCTTGGCATTTTCCAGGTGATAAAGCAGTGAAGAATCTGTGATGCCCGAACTCATCAGAGCTGTCACTGTAATGATACAGCGGGTTTTCAGGTCGATGGACTCATTGTTCCAGTTTTCGCCAAAGAGAACATCGTCATTAAAATGGGCAAATTCGGGAGCGAATTCTCCCAGCTGGTCACGGCCAGCCGTTTGTTTGATAGTCATCCTAGTCTCCTTCCTGATTGGCATTGAGGTAGTCCTCATCGCTGACTGGTTCATAAAATTCACCGGGTCCGGCCGTAATAGCGATATGGCTGAACCAAGAATCCTTAGTAGCACCATGCCAGTGCCGAACACCCTTATCAGTCACTACGACATCACCGGCTTTTAAGTGACGCGCAGGCTTGCCTTCTTCTTGGTAAAGTCCTTCCCCACCTGTCACTAGTAGGATTTGATAGCCATCCAAGTGGACGTGCCAGTTGTTGCGGCAGCCCGGTTCAAAGGTTACATTTCCAACATTAGTATAACCATCTGGTGCTTGAGCTAACATAGCTAGGTAAGATTGTCCTGTAAAACTAGCACCATAAGGGTTTTCTTCACCAAAGGCAAACAAAGGATTTGTTTTCACGTCTTCATGTTTAACCATGACTCATCACTTCTTTCTCTAAATGTATATTTTTTCGCTATTAGTATAGCTCTGCAAGGAAAAATCTACAAATACCAATAATGACTAATTACTATGCTTAAAAGGCATATCTGTTAAAATTTAATGTCCCTACTCGATCAGAGGCTTGAACACTAGCCTCTATTAACCAGCATATCGGCTGTCAGGGGTTGCAGGCTCTTATCTAAAACAAAAGCGGAACTGCGATCGATATAGTCTTTAAAATGAGGAGTCTCATAATGCGTCTCATAGGCAGCCTCATCTTTATAGACCTCAAAGAAATACCAAGTATCTGGATTGTCGACATCAGTCCCTGCATACATGACAAGGACACCTGCTTCCTTGTCCATACTGGCCCTCATCTCTGGTAGGACGATAGCTGCAAAAGCCTGACTGTCACTCACTGTCACTCTTGCTAGACGCACTGAAAAATCGTTTGGCTCCAAAACTCTCAATGCTGTTGGTTTTTGGAGAAAAATCTCAGGCGTCAGTGTAACTACCTCACGACTGGTGATGGCCTTTTGCGCCAAACTGGCAAAGGCTTTAAAATGCGGCGAATCTACATGTCTCTGATAGGCCTCATCACTGGCATAACGCTCAAGGACAACCTGCTGACTCTTGTCACCGGGGACATGACTGCCATACATGGCCAAGGTTCCTGGCTCCAGCTCCATTGACTGGGTAAAGTTATTATAGCCGATTTGATTAAAGTCAGTCTCATAGGACAAATCAAGTCCCAATCTAAACAATCTAAAAATCTCTGTCATCTTAATCATCCAATCCGTATAATTTCTGGGCATTGCCTATGAAAATCTGCCCCTTCTCCTCATCACTGAGCGCAAGAGTTTCAATCGCTTGAGCAATGACCTCTGTCGCACCCGCCGGCAAAATCCCTAGTGGTGCATCTGTACCAAAGAGGACATGGTCAACACCATAATAGTCTACACAGAGCTCAAGGGCCTTTGGATTGCCCAAAAGAGCGGTATCCACATAAAACTTCTTAAAATCAGCCGCCTGCTCTTCCGGCAGAATCCGCTCAATACGACCGGCAAAGTAGGGAACCATGGCACCACCGTGGTGGACCAAAATTTTCAAATTTGGTATTGCCTGAAAATAACCAGCCTGCACAAGCTCAAGCATGGCTTGGGTCAGCTCATATTCCCAGCTGAAAATAATATTGTTGTCTGGTTTACGGGCATCAAAAACAGGATGAAGCCAGATGGGCACATGGTGCTTAGCCGCAGCTTCAAAGACCGGTTTAAATTCCTCATCAGCCACAGACTTTCCTAGATGACGGGTAAAGAGCTGAATGCCTAGTATCTCAGGATGAGCAGGGACAAATTCTTCCACCACGCGCACGGCCTCTGGGATATTATTCATAGCGACCATAGCAACACCGCCAGCAAAAATATCCTGATTGTCTTGTGCCGTTTTCAAGAGCTCTTTATTAGCCTGTTCCACAAGTTTAGCGGCCTCATTAGCTTCCAAGTAATCCTCTGGGTTGGCATTAACATAGCTGATAATCTGCTTGGTGTTCGCTGGCATGGTCGCACGGCGCTTGTCCATATCGCTCAAGACTGGATTTTGGATAAAGGGCATCTTCTGCACTAACACCTCATCCAGCGTGAGCATTTCTTTATAAAAATCAGGCAAAAGTACATGGGCAAAGGCATCAATTTTCAAAGTCATCCAAGCGCTCCTTCCAGCTGCCATTTTCGTCAAAGATGATTCCGTATTCCTCATAATAGGTGTCTTTATTGAGAATTTCCCCAGACTCGTAGAGTCCTATCTTATGGGTCAGACGATCAATCGAGCGCTGGAGATTCTTTTTCTTGGTCTCAAGGAGAGCTAACTGCTCACGAAGGAGCTCCTCACGCGCCTCGACGGTCTTATCCCCCTGCATGAGCAACTGGCAGTAATCAATTAACACCTCGATAGAAACACCTGAATGACGCAGACAAATGACCATCTCTAACCACTTGTTGAGATCATCTGTAAAATAGCGATTGCCATTCGCCTGACGGGGGATCTCAGGCAGGAGCCCAATGCGCTCGTAATAACGCAGGGTATTGGGTTTAATATCATACATTTGAGACACCTGAGTAATGGTGTAAGTTCCTTCTTTTGGCATATTCGATCACCTTTCAATACAGATATGTAAGTTTGATTCTCTCTTCAGTATACACAATTTTAAAGGCCTTGACTATGATTCTTGTAAACGGCTAGCATAATCAGCTGCCTCTTGAGCCAGCTCCTCATCTGACAGATTGAGTACGCCAGATACGACAAAGGGTTCTTCAAAGACGAGACCTGTATGGTACTGGATGGTCTCTATGGGTTTGAGCAATTCCTGTGTGGTCACATGGAATCGGCCATCAGCTGTGTAGTCATCCGCACCCGCACCTTGAGTGACAGCGAGAAGGACTTTCTTGCCTTGAAGGGCATTACCAGATGAACCGTAAGCCCAGCCATATTCTAGTACCTGGTCCAGCCACTCCTTCATCAAGGATGGCATGGAATACCAGTACATTGGAAACTGCAAGACAATGCGATCTGTAGCTGTAAGCGCAGCCTGTTCTTTTTTGACATCAACCTTACCGTCAGGATAAAGGGCATAGAGATTACGGACCTCAATCCCCGCACCTTGGGCAGCCTTAGCCAAGGCTTTATTAGCCCTAGAAGATGCTAAATTGGGATGGAATAGAAAAATGTTTGTTGTCATCTCAATCTCCTTCGATATCATCTGCTACCAGATTGGCTTTAAATTCTGCTACATCATAAGTCGCAAGATTTGGATAGTAGGCGTCTTTTGCAATCATAGCATCAAGTTCCTGACGGGAATCCGCCTTAGCAATGACAATCCCTGCCATACCACGATCTTTGAGAGGGCCGACAATCTTGAAGTTACCGGCATCAAATTCTGACTTGAACCAAGCTCGGTGCTTAGCCAAAAGCTCTTCTGCTTGATCTTTAGGCACTTGATCTGATTTGATGGTAATAGTGATTAAAAACATAAGAACCTCCTTAAGCTTGACCTTCCCAGCCACCACGTGTATCGACACCTGATTGAGTCGCTAGATTTTCAAGATTAGCCATTTCTCCATTTGTAAGATGCACATGACTAGCCTTAGCAGCATCGTCGACTTGCTCTACCTTTGTCACACCAAGGATTGGTGTTGTGCCGCGTCCAATAGCCCAGGCGGTCGCAATTTGAGCTGGACTGACCTTGTAATGGTCTGCCAAACGTTTCAGCTCAGCCAGTAAATCACTCAAAGCTGGGAACAGTGGATTATAGGTTTTACCACGGTTAGAGTCAGCAGGCATTGGATGTTGGCTATCATACTTACCAGACAAAGCCCCTTGTTCCAAGACCATATAGGAGAAGAATTGGATATGATTTTCTTTACAGTAGTCAAGAAGACCATCATCAATAGAGTTGCGGTAAAGCAGGCTAAAGTGATTTTGGACAGCTGAGATTTGAACACCAGCAGGTTTCAAAATGTCTTGGACACGTTTGACTTGTGCAAGACTGTGGTTAGATACCCCGATACGCTTAACACGGCCTGATTTGACCAAGTCAGCCAAGAATGGTGTCCAGCGTTCAACATCTGCTGAATTGTGAATCCAATAAATATCAATGTAATCAGTACCGAGACGTTTGAGGCTGCCTTCCAGCATATCTTCTACAGGATTGTCCTTCGTGTCATCCTGCATACCAGGGGTAAACTTGTCTGATAGGATCACTTTTGAGCGATCGTATTGACCAGCAAGTTCACCCAAGATACGTTCGGATTCACCATTAGCATAGGCGAAAGCCGTATCAAAGGTGTTGAGCCCTCCATCCATAGCTGTTTTGAAAACATCCTTGAGGTCTGCGGTGTCAAGATTATTTCCAAAGACCACGTTTCCACCGGCAAATCCGCCCGTTCCCCAAGACCATGTTCCAAGTACGATTGGTGCTGTATTTTCTGTCATCTTAATGACCTCCTTTTTGTGATATAAAGCCCTTAAGCAAGGCAAAGCAAAACAGATAAACTGATGAAGACGCTAAGCTAACATATTTAGAAAGGCTTCATCTTTTTGCAAAGCGTTGTAGGCCTATTCAAATAAAATGATATAAGTCCTCAATCATTATTGTTCCAACTTCTATCATTTATAAGGATACTTTATCACTTATAGTTCACTGTAAGTCAAGCCTTTTTTATTATTTTTTTGAAACAGATAAAGAAGCTAGGGACTTTATTAACCAGATCAAAGATAAACACCACCTATTTCTGTAAACAAGTGGCGTTTATTATGCCTTTAGTTGTTCATTTAGGATGCGCTTCTTCCTTATCCATTGATTCACATATTTCTTTACAACTTAGTGAAAGCTTCAGAAATAGGAAGCGTTCCCGGATGAATTTCAATCACTTTTAAGCTCATTGCCGGAGAATCCGCAAGGGTGGCTAAAACGGCACCGACATCAGCGATTGGAATACTGGTAAGTCCTTCATCTCCTAACGAGATTCGACCAGTCCCTTTTTCCTCTAACAGTCGCCCTGGTTGAACAATAGTATAGTCTAAGTCAGTCTGGTGAACCAAGTAATTATCCGCAAAATACTTGGCGATATAGTAATCTTTTAAACGGTCGCCCCATTTCTCTGGGGTCAGACTATAGAGCGCACTGAGCATGATGAAGCGCTTCAGACCTGCAGTTTCAGCCGCCTGCATGAGTTTAACCGCACCGTAAGCGTCGGTCTGCAAAAGATCCCTGCCCCGTGATCCTGCTGCAAAAATTACAGCATCACAACCCTTGACCAGTTCCACCAGAGATTCGACAGGGGCATGCAAATCCATAGTGACCGGCGTTACGCCATCCATAAGGGCAATCCTTCCAGACTGTCTGGCTCCTGCTATAACCTTATGCCCCTTTGCTACCAAAGCTTTAAGAGCTTCTGTAGCGACACGCCCAGTCGCTCCAGCTAAAAATACTTTCATTTTCTTTCTTCTCCTTTATTGTCCTTTTATGACCGCATACCCATCTCGTCAATTTTTTTATTGGGCTTTATTAAGCTAAGCTCAACAACATCAAGCAAGGGGTATAGGCTTTAGCCTTCAGTAATGAGTTTTTAATGTGATCTCATTACAAAGCATCTATGACTTTGGCTACAATATTTTCAGCAGTTAAACCGTTACTTTCCAGCAATTCTGCCCTATCATAGCGGTCATGAAAAGCTTTATCAATACCGTAATTTTGTACTTGCACAGCTGCTTTACCTAGGTAACTAGCCACTGTTTGACCGTAGCCACCTTCAAGAATACCATCTTCCAGCGTCACAAATACTTGGTGGTCGTTGACAAGATTATCAAGTAGTTCTGTATCTAAGCCTGTGATATAGCGAGGGTTTACCACTATAGCGGTAATGCCGTGATCTTTTTTCAAGATTTTCGCTGCCTCTTCTGCTAGATGGTAGAAATTGCCCAATCCAAACAAAGCAACTTGGGAGCCTTTTTGAGTGACTTTATTCTTGTTTAATTGACTGTAATCAGTGGTGTCTTTACCGCCTGTCTCAACCAGTGGACCGACAGGTACACGAATGGCTACGGGATGCTGGTTCTGATCAATGGCCCAATCTAACATGGCCTGATGTTCTTCCTTATTGGTTGGAGCAAGGTAGACCATATTGGGGATATGGGAAAGAAACGGAATATCAAAGAAACCAAGGTGACTTTCATCATTCATGGCATCAGCTGATGCCATATAGACCAAAATAGTTGTAGCTTGATTATTCAGCGCGATATCATGGGACAATTGGTCATAAGCCCGTTGCATAAAGGTAGAGGCTACAGCCCAGATCGGTTTAGCACCGTTCTTTGCAAGACCTGCTGTCATTGTCGCTGCTTCTTCTTCAGCGATCCCAACATCTACAAATTGTTTACCAGCCTGCTTGCGCTGTTCCTGATCGAAAATAAACATCGGTGTACCAGCATTAACAACGACAACCCGTGTATCTTTAGCAATCTTATCCAAGACTAAGT
Organism: Streptococcus criceti HS-6; assembly: GCF_000187975.2. Lineage (NCBI taxonomy): Bacteria > Bacillati > Bacillota > Bacilli > Lactobacillales > Streptococcaceae > Streptococcus > Streptococcus criceti. Next base: position 1,498,176 of record NZ_AEUV02000002.1, on the reverse strand, counting down.
CAGTCGTCACACTGCTGTAGGTTTCACCCGATTGGCTACCGCCAAGATAGGCCCCCGTTTCAGGATCGTACGGTCCCCCAGCGTGATAGGCCTCGCGATTTTCTTCCATAAATGAGACACCATGCCCTTTTTGAGTATGGATATGGAGAAGAACAGGGTGATCACTATCTTTGACTTCCTTAAAAAGAGCAATCAGATCCTCTAAGTTGTTCCCATCATCCAAGTAACAATAATCAAATCCAAGCGCCTTAAACAAGTTATCACTTGCAGCGCCTTTACTTTCACGAAGATTTCTCAAAGCAGTATAGAGTCCGCCAGTTGGATTGACTGCTATAGACTGGTCATTATCGTTAAGGATTACAATAGTGTTTGTACCTTCCGTTGCAATTTGATTAAGCCCTTCATAAGCTAGGCCACCTGACATGGAACCATCACCAATCACGGCGATAACATTACTGTCTTCACCTTTTAAATCACGCGCTTTGGCAACTCCGGATGCTAGGGCCAGAGATGTTGACGTATGGCCTACAGTAAAAAGATCGTGCTCACTTTCCTTAGGATTGGTGTAACCAGAGACATCATCGTAGTGCTCAGGATCTAAAAATGCCTGAGCTCGTCCAGTGAGCATCTTGTGAACGTAGGACTGATGAGAGACATCAAAGATTATCTTGTCTTTTGGTGAGTCAAAGACATAGTGGAGGGCCACTGTCATTTCAACAACGCCAAAATTAGGACCGTTATGCCCACCGTGCTGGCTCGTTTTTTCTAACAAAGCCTGGCGTGCTTCGTCAACAAGGGTCTGTAAATCTTCGTGTGATAATTTTTTAATATCTTTGGGCGAGTTGATCTGTTCTAAAATCATATTGTTTCCTTTCTGCTTACTTCAGTCATTGTAAATGGATTACTTTCGCGATTACGATTTAGCCATTCCAGCCAAATAATCCTTGTCCAGTATCCATCTGACGAATGGTTGCCATATCATCGTGAGACAATTCAAAATCAAAAATAGCAAAGTTTTCAACCATGCGATCTGCATTGGCTGATTTGGGAATAGCCACGATACCCTCTTGCATCAAGAAGCGCAAAATGACCTGAGCTGCGGTTTTTCCATAGGCTTGCCCGATCCTTGTTAGCGTAGGATCTGTAAAAATGCCCTGTTTTCCCTCGCCAAATGGTGCCCAAGATTCAAATTGAATCCCTACTTCCTGACAATAGTGACGTGTATCAACTTGCTGCTGGAGGACATGCATTTCATTTTGCAAAACTGCTGGGGTCACGTCAGAATGCTGGCGGATTTCTTCGATCAGGTCCGGCTGGAAATTTGACAAACCAATAGAGCGAATTTTACCAGTATGATAGGCTTCGGTTAAGGCGTCCCAAGTGCCTAGATAGTCAGAAACCACCCAGTGAATCAGCATCAGATCAATATAATCCGTTTGCAAATTTTTTAAGGCTTTTTCAATCTGTTTTTTGGTTGCTCTATATCCCGACGTTCCTAATTTTGTCGTGATGAAAAACTCTTCTCTAGGAAGACCGGAAGCCTTGATGGCCTTACCCACCCCAGCTTCATTGCGGTAATACTGGGCCGTATCAATATGGCGGTAACCTGTTTTGATAGCCTGAGAGACTACTCTTTCAGTATCAGCCGCCGGCACTTGGTAGACCCCAAAACCGAGCTGAGGCATCCTCTCCCCTGTGTTTAGTGTGACATATTGCATATTATCCTACCACTCCTTTAGTTTAATCGCTTTAGCCAACCTTTCATGGCCGCTGTGCTATTCAAGACATCACCTGCAATATGATGTTTGGCGGCGTATTGGTTAAAAATCGGCTGAGCCTTTGCATAGCTTGAACCGCCTGATGTCGAAAAACTGCCTAGGATCTTGTCGGAAAAGTCCATTTGATCCATAACCGTTTGGACAATCCTCGGAGGAATTCCCCACCAGGTCGGATGGCCGATTAAAATACGCTCATAGTGTGAGATATCTGGCAGATTTCCTGCAAAGTCGGGACGGCTGCGCTCATCGTACTGCTCAAGATTGCAGCGGCTGGAATCATCATACCAATTCCTATCTTGGCTGGTGTAAGGGATTTTCGCCTTGATCTCATACAAATCTGCCCCTAGTTCACGTGCAATCGCTTGCGCACGCTCTTTGGTTGTTCCTGTTTCAGAAAAATAAATAATAAGTGTTTTCATAATAGAACCTCCTGTTAGAAACACACCGTCATACAAGGCGGTATCAGCATAAAATCAACAATAGACTTGTTCGATAATCAAAATTGGCACAGCTCAACACATGAAAACCACATACGAAAATCCCTAAAACCTTACTCAGAACATTTAAAATGGTTAAGTTGAATTGATTTGTGGCATTATCCACTATGAAATGCCTTAGTTTTCGAACAAGTTTTAATGGATTTCAAACCTTTTTACCTTTATCAACTGTAGTGTATCACTTATAGTCAACTATAAGTCAAGACTTTTCTTCACCTTTTCTAAATTTTTTTCGATAACTAGCAAAAAATCTGAGACAGCGAGCTCAGATTTTTAAATACTATACTATAGTTTTGGCATCTCTTACGAATTGCCACTGATAAAGCCCACAGCTGGCAAGGAGCTCCCTTCAATGCTCTACCGCATTCTCTTACCAGCGACATTATTTTAGGCATAGACCAAGCATATTGCTGATCTTCCTTGGGGAATTTCTAAAAATATAGTCTTGGATGACTTTTCGACTTCAATCGTGCATAGGGTGCTTAGCTTTTTGCCATACACTATTTGCCATCTGAATCCATCAAATACTCCCAGATGCCACGGCCAACGCCATCTTCATCATTGGACTTGGTGATGTAGGTTGCTTTTGCTTTGATGTCATCGGTTGCATTAGCCATAGCAATCGACGTACCCACCCGGCTAAACATAGGGAGATCGTTGTGGCCATCGCCAAAGCAGGCTAGGTCTTTCTTGGTCAGTCCTTCTGCTGCCATCACATAATCCAGACCGCTTGATTTTTTGGCCAATTCATGCGTGATTTCCAGATGTAAGGGACCGGACTGCTGGATAGAGGCAGCCTTGAGGGGAAGTTCAGCTAACTTCTCTTTTAGCACTAGCATTTCACTAGGATCAAAGGTCAAAAGCATAATTTTAAAGACAGGGTGAACCGGATTTAGATAGGCTTGCCTATCTAGCAGCGTTACATCTTGGTGGGTAATGCTGGTCTCATAGCGGGTTCCTTTATCTTCCTTGAAACTATACCAGCTATCTTTGTCATAGTAAGACTGACAAAGATTTGGGAAATGCTCATAGAGATAAGCCAGAATTGTCCTGACATCCTTGGTTTCCATGGCTTGCTCTCTGATAACTTGCACCTGATTATCCTTATAACGGTAGATGAGCCCCCCATTAAATCCAATCTGAGTACCTGTCAGTCCTAAGCTATCAATCGCTGTCTTCATCTCGATAGGGGCACGCGCTGAAACCAAGGTTACAGGAATACCAGCCTGTCTCATCAGTTCAGCATTGCCAGATGAGACATCGCCCTTAGTATTCAACAGCGTCCCATCCATATCTGAAAATATACGACGCACCCTCATGATAAACCTCCAATCAAGAAATAACGAAACAGCTACTAAACGATTTATTAGCACTATAGCCTATTTATACTATCTTAAAAATATTTTATAAGTAAACGCTCCAGTTATCTGATAATCAGTCCCCCATCTGGATAGCATGTACTGTTTTTAAAGAAATAAACCACTGTAAATCATCAAAACTAAGCAGGGTTAAGACAAGAAGGCCGTGGCTAATGCCATAAATTTGTATCTTTAAGGCAGGCGATACCAAGCCACTGTAAACTGTCCCAAACCAGCTAGCAAGCCAAAGCTCAGCATTAAAATGGGACTATCAGCATAAAAAGTCAGAAGCCCCAAAGCCAGAACCAGACTAACTAAGTGGGCAGTCAGCCATTTCGGTGTCAAAGCTAAGTCCTTACGATTATAAGGAGCCAGCAATTGCAAGCTGCCATAGAATAGGCTCAGACCTAAGATAAGCAGGGTTTTCATATCATGGAAATGGTGTGAATCCCCAGCCATCTCAATCATCAAGGTTGTAAAAAGAATACCGATCAAGAGAGCGATGTGGACATAAATCATCTGAAGCCCCGTACGCTCTTGATGATGCTTCATAATGACAGCGGTTTGTGTGATGTAGCCAATAAACATAAGGCCAATCATGGCAAAGCTGATGACTGCTTCTGGAAAATGTGTCGCTAAATCAAATGTTTTGATACTAGCAATGAGCGTTTCTCCAAAATAAATGATAGTAATTAGCTGAACACGCTCCACCAGATGAGGAAAATTGGCTTTATCATCTTCCTTCTTAGCGCGTGTCAGATAAACAAATAGGAAACTCATCCCGTAGAGGAGGTAGGCCCAGAAGATATTCATGTGCGGATTTACTGTCAACCAGATAAACCAGATGATCTGGACTACCATGTCTACCCCGATATCCTTCATGTGATAAATCATCGTTTGGCTGAAAGCGCCCAACCTTCGAGCACGCAAGACATACTGGAGCAAGACCGAAACATTGCTCAATAAAAAGAGCACATTAAAGGAAACGTAAGTCTTTTGCCAATCCAGCGTCAACTCTCTAGCCATGTAACCAATCACAAACATATTGAGGATAATGGTCACAATATCCATGAGATCACGCTCTCCATACTTATTGAGATACATAGTCTCATGGTACCAAAGTTTAATCAGCATGATAAAGGAGATAATGAATTGCAAGTAACTAAAAAAGGTGAGGTGGACACCTTTTCCGTGCATCATCCCCGTCAATACTGAAACAGCAAAAACAAATACTAAGTCGTAAAAGAGTTCATAGTTAGATACTTTTTTAGGAATAATATTTTTCATAGATTTATCTTACCATTTTCCATTGGTTAGGAAAAGTCAGAGATACTAGCCATAAAACTTGGCTGAATTAATTGAGTATAAGGTTTACTAAACATCATCAGACACTAGCTCAAAAGAAAAATTTCAAAGCACCAGCATTGGCTTATAAGAAAAGCCCGAAAAACTAGTGCTTCCAGACTTTCAAGGTTATAGAGGCAGCTTAATGCCGATACATCTTAAATTGCAGATAGAGATCATTGTAGGTGCCTAACCACTTAGGCCCAAGATTATCATAGACTTCCAGATGGCTGATAACCTGATCAGACGGATAAAAAGCCGGATCAGAAGTCACTTCCTTTGGCAGAAGAGCCTGAGCTGCCTTATTTGGTGTGGCATAGCCGATATACTCAGCATTCTGGGCCGCATTTTTAGGCTCCAGCATAAAGTTGATAAAGGCGTAGGCGGCCTTTTTATTTTTGACGGTCTTAGGAATGACGATATTATCAAACCAGAGGTTTGACCCTTCGCTAGGCAAAACATAGTGTAGATGAGAATTGGCGTCCAGCATATCTCTAGCTTCGCCCGAGAAGGTCACCCCTAGGGCGGCATCGCCATTTTTTAAATACCCTTTCATCTCATCGCCAACGATGGCCTTGATGTTAGGCGTTAACTGGTTTAACTTATCAGAAGCCTGATTTAACTGCTCCATATTCTTGGTATTGAGGCTGTAGCCTAGAGCGTTAAGCCCCAGTCCCATAACCTCTCTGGCTCCATCAATCAGCATGATGGCATTCTTATACCGAGGATTCCAGAGATCTGTCCAATGCTGGGGAGGGTTTTTGACCTGCTGGTCATTGTAGACAATCCCAACTGTCCCCCAGAAATAAGGGATGGAATAATCATTTTTCGGATCAAAAGACTTGCCCATAAACTGCAGTCCAAGATTGTTCAGTCCCTTAATCTGCGATTTATCAAGCTTAACTAAGAGGTCCTCGCGACGCATCTTATCAATCATATAGTCGCTAGGGATAGCAATATCATAGCGAGTCCCGCCCTGCTCAATCTTAGTATACATGGCTTCATTAGAATCAAAGGTTTCATACTGGACATCAATACCTGTTTCCTTCTGAAACCTTGTAACGAGGTCAGGGTCAATATAGTCCCCCCAGTTATAAACCACCAGACTATTGGACTTTGAGCTGCTGCTATTCTTTTTCTCCATAGTCACCATAAGCACGGCTAAACTAGCGATCATCAGGATGATACCGAGAAGTAAGGCATTTAATCTACGCATCCTGATCACCTTCTTCCTTGCTGATGAAATAATAGCCAATCACTAAGAGAATGGAAAAGATAAAGATGATGGTGGACAGAGCGTTAATTTCTAAGGAAATCCCCCGCCTAGCGCGTGAATAAATTTCAACTGAGAGAGTTGAGAAACCATTTCCCGTCACAAAAAAGTTCACTGCAAAATCATCTAGGGAATAGGTGAAGGCCATAAAATAGCCAGCGATAATACTGGGCGTTAGATAGGGCAGCATAACCTCCTTGAGCATTTGCCAATGACTAGCGCCTAAATCGTAGGCAGCATGAATCATATCCTGATTCATCTCCTTGAGCCTTGGCAAAACCATAAGAACAACAATAGGAACAGAAAAGGCAATATGGCTAAGCAATACCGAACTAAAGCCAAGTCGGAAGCCGAGGACTGTAAAAAGGATCAAAAAACTGGCTCCCATCATGACATCAGGCGAAACCATGAGGATATTGTTGAGAGAGAGCAAGGCATTCTGCTTCTTGCTTTTGGTTTGATCGATAAAAATGGCGCCAAAAGTACCGATAGCTGTCGCCAGCAAGGCACTCAGAAAGGCCAAAAAGAAGGTCTGAACCAGAATTAAAATGAGATGGCTGTCAGAGAAAACCTGCTGGTAATGCTCCCAAGTGAAGCCAGAAAAGCCAGCCATATCACCACCACTATTGAAAGAATAAAAGATCAAATAGAAAATCGGCAGATAGAGAAGTGCAAAGACCAGTCCCAAGTAAAAATGACTCAACTTTTTCATAGGCCTTTTCTCCTTTCCTTAGTGATAGCCATAATGGCCAGCATAGCTAAGATGAGGACCACACCGATGGTAGAGCCCATCCCCCAATTCTGAGTTGTCAAAAAGTGCTGTTCAATAGCTGTCCCCAGTGTGATGACACGATTACCGCTAATCAGACGGGTCAGCATAAAGAGACTGAGACTGGGAATAAAGACTGACTGAACACCCGAGCGCACGCCAGACAAAGAAAGCGGGAAAACAACCCGACTAAAGGTCTGCCAGCCACTGGCTCCCAAGTCACGACTGGCATTGATTAAGTTGACATCCAAGTCATCCAGAGCATTAAAAATGGGGAGAATCATAAAGGGCAGCTCGATGTAGGCAGCGACAAAGATAAAAGAAAAATCCGTAAAGAGCAGTTGCTTAGGGCCAATTCCCACAAAGGCCAAGAAATGATTAACCCCGCCATCTTGGCCAAAAATCCCCATAAAGGCATAGGCCTTGAGCAGAAGATTTATCCAAGTCGGCAGCACAATCAGCATGAGCCAAAGCTGCTTGTGTTTGAGCTTCGTTAAGGCCAGAGCTGTCGGATAACTAAGCAGAAAGGTCACTAGCGTAATAATCCCTGCATAGAGAACGGAATTAAAGCTCATCCGGAGATACGTCCAAGAGCTAAAAAAGGTTTCATAATTAGTTATACCAGCCTGTCCCTGCAGGTTGAAAAAAGATTGATAGACAATCAAAGCCAGAGGAGCTAAGATGAAAAGTAAGAGCCAGAGGAAGTAAGGAACCGCAAAGAATTTAGTCGTCTGCTTCATAGCGCTCCTCCTCAATGGCATTAATTAAGCCATCCTCATGCTCATCCATTTCCACGTATTCTTCAATTCGGGCATCAAACTCTTCTTCGGTTTCATTGAGGCGCATGATATGAATGTCTTCGGGTGTAAAGTTTAACCCAATCACTTCACCTTCAATGGCCTTGCGCGTCGAATGAATTAACCACTCATGATCCCGCTCATCATGAGCGATAATTTCATAGTGGACACCGCGAAAAAGCTGGGTATCGACAGTAACTCTTAATTTGCCTTCTTCGGGCAGAGTAATCTGCAGGTCCTCTGGCCGAATGACCACTTCTACTGCCTCATTGGGCCTCATTCCACCATCGACAGCTTCAAAACGCTTGCCATTAAATTCAACCAGATAGTCCTCAATCATGGTCCCGTTGATGATATTGGACTCACCAATAAAGGTAGCCACAAAATGGTTGATGGGTTCGTCATAGATATCTACAGGCGTTCCCGATTGAACAATCTGACCCTCATTCATCACAAAAATCCAGTCTGACATGGCCAGAGCCTCCTCTTGGTCATGGGTGACAAAAACAAAGGTGATCCCCAGTCGCTGCTGCAGATCTCTCAATTCATACTGCATCTCTGTCCGTAATTTCAAATCCAAGGCAGATAAAGGCTCGTCTAGGAGGACAACCTTGGGCTGATTGATAATGGCTCTAGCAATGGCCACCCGCTGGCGCTGGCCGCCTGAGAGCTTTTTAATGGAACGATTGCCATAGCCCTCCAGTCGCACCATCTTGAGAGCTTCCTGAACCCGCTCCGCAATTTCTTCTTTTGCAATCTTTTTTAATTTTAAAGGAAAGGCTACATTATCAAAAACGGACATATGCGGAAAAAGCGCATAATTCTGAAAAACCGTATGGACATCCCGCTTGTTGATGGGAACATCATTAATCCGCTTGCCATCCAGATAAACATCACCCGAACTCACATTTAAGAGCCCCGCAATGATATTTAGAATGGTCGATTTTCCAGAACCAGAGGCTCCCAGAAGCGTATAAAATTTTCCTTCTTCCAGCTCGAAATTAATATCTTTAAGAACATGAGTTCCGTTGTCTTCGAAGGTTTTCGTCACATGGCGAAAGGCAATAATTGGTTTAGTCACGCTCGTTTTCCTCCACACAGGCGATAAGAAATAAAAAGAACCGGCTAAATTCCCTCTAGCCAGCTCTACTTGATGGTTTTAAGATAAGCTATGCTCGTTTTATTAAGACTTATAATCTCCAATAATCCGAACTTCTGGCTCCAGACGAACACCTGAATGGGCTTGGACCTTCTCAATAACATCAGCAATTAGGTTTTCATAGTCATCAGCCGTTCCATTGGCCACATTAACCATAAAGCCAGCATGCTTCTTACTGACTTCAACACCGCCGATGCGATGGCCCATTAAACCGGCTTCCATAATGAGCTGACCGGCAAAATGGTCAACAGGCCGCTTAAAGACGGAACCGCAAGATGGGTACTCCAAAGGTTGCTTGAGCTGCCGCAGATGATTGAGGCGAGTCATTTCATTCTTGATCTGCGAATGCACGCCTGGCTTGAGGGCGAATTTAGCAGAAATCACCACTTCACCTGTACTTTGAATAGCTGACCGGCGATAGCCAAAGGCCATATCGCGGGCCTCAATTGTTCGGATTTCTCCTTCTTTGGACAAAACTGTGGCCGAAACCAGAATATGGGATATTTCACCACCATAAGCACCAGCATTCATAAAGACGGCCCCACCAATAGAACCGGGAATCCCTGCTGCAAATTCAAAACCAGTCAGGCTATGAAACTCAGCGACCTTGGTCGTTTCAATGAGGTTGGCCCCGGCTTCTGCTTCGATAGTGTAACCATCAACTGTAACGGTACTTAGCTTGTCAAACATAATGACAAAGCCGCGAATCCCTCCTTCACGGACAATCAGGTTGCTGGCATTACCCAAGACCATCCATGGGATGGCATTTTCATTGGCAAACTTGACAATGTGGGCCAACTCGTAACGATTGCGGGGAAAAGCTAAATAATCGGCTGGTCCTCCAACCTTGGTATAAGTATAGTGACGCAAGGGTTCATCAATGCGAATATCAATTCCCTTAAGAGCATTTTTCATTTTTTCTAACATTATTTTTTAATTCCATTCTTGTCTAACCAGAAAAGACGCCTCAAAAGCAATAAGGGACAGTCATCTGGCTGGCCTACCGATCTCATAAAGGTCACAAGACCTTAAAAAATCGGCACAAGGCCGATAATCATTATATCAAAAACTAGGGATTTTGGCGATAGCATCAGCCAGGGAATTTAGCAAATTTAGTAATTTAGCAGAAATTTCCCAGAACGTTCCTGCCCCAAAGTTTCCAAGTAAATGGTACTGGGAAGTGAGGTAAAGAAGTTTAACCCAAAAATTTTTCGATAGCCTCGGTTGACAGTTTGGCTAAATCGCTTTGATAAGCGTGACCAGTTGCTGGATCAAATGCCTTTTCATCTAACTCCAACAGAGGCACCAAGACAAAGGCCCGCTCTTTCATATAGGGATGGGGCAGGATTAAGTTTGGCCCAGCTATTACTTCTTGCCCATAGAGCAAGATATCAATATCTAAAGTCCGAGGACCCCAATGCTGCTGCCGAACCCGTCCTAAATCATTTTCTATCTTCTGGCAGGCTTGCAGTAAATCCAAAGGGGTCAAGTCTGTCTCCAAACGGCAGGCGAGATTGAGAAAGTCAGGCTGGTCTGTCAGGCCCCAAGCCGGTGTTTGATAGATAGAGGAAACAGCTGCTAAGCTCGTTTGAGGCAGTTGGTCTAATCGTTCCAAAGCTTCGTTCAGATAAGTCCTCCGGTCTCCCATATTGGAACCAAGGCTGAGAAAAACAGAGTTCATCGGGTGCGCTCCAATTCTACACCAACACTCTCATAATGACCGGCAATGGGGGGATTCTCCTTGAAAATTCGCAACTGGATAGCCTGAACAGGAGGAAACTGTTCAAAAATAGCCTGACAAATTGCTCCTCCCAGCTTTTCCAGCAGTTGATAGGTCTGATTTTCAACCTGATGCTTAATCACGTCAAAGATCAGACCGTAATGAACCGTATCGGCCAAATCATCGCTGACAGAAGCTTGGGTCAGCTCAAGAGAAAGTTCCGCATCCACTACAAAAATCTGGCCCAGCCGGTTTTCTTCTGGCAGAGCGCCATGGTAACCGTAAAAACGGCAGCCCCTCAAAAGTATTTTATCCATCTTCCTCACCTTAATTGACTGATAACCTTGACAATATCACGATTAGCAGCAACATTATGCACCCGAACAATCTGGCAGCCCTTCTCAATAGCATAACCGGATAAGGCAGCCGTCCCCATATCCCGCTCCAGCGGTCTAGTATGACCACCTAGCAGATAATCAACTACTCGTTTGCGGGAAATACCGAAAAGAACAGGGTAACCTAGGCTAGTTACTTGATCCAAGCCCTTTAAGAGTGCTAGATTTTGCTGCTCATTTTTAGCAAAGCCAAAGCCCGGATCCAGCCAGATATAGTCCTTGCTAACGCCAGCAGCCAAGGCTGCATTCGCTCGTTCTTTGAGAAAATAACAAACATCCTGAGTGATATCCCCATAAACCTCATCTTCCTGATTGTGCATGAGGATGATGGGAACTCCCTTTTCAGCTGCTAGAGCCAACATCTGACCGTCGTAAAGTCCGGCCCAGACATCATTGAGGATATCTGCCCCTGCCTCTAGAGCTGCCCGAGCTGTCCCTGTCTTATAGGTATCAATACTGACTAAAATATCGTATTTTTCTTTGATAGCCTTGATAACCGGCACAACTCTAGCGATCTCCTCTTTCTGAGAAACAAAATCAGCACCTGGACGCGTCGATTCTCCGCCGACATCAATAATAGCAGCTCCTTCTTCAACCATAGTCCCAACCTGAGCCAGGGCTTTTTCAAGTTGGATATAGGAACCGCCGTCTGAAAAAGAATCTGGTGTTACATTAAGCACCCCCATAATACAGGCTTTTCCCGCAACCTCAAATGATCCCATTTTCATCCTAAAACTCCTTGATCAAGTGCAATAATTCTTGACGTTGGCCCTTATCTTCTTGGAAGATACCGCGCGCAACTGTGGTCACCGTTTTACTGCCGGGCTTTTTAATCCCTCGCATCGTCATGCACATGTGCTCAGCTTCGACCATAACAAAGACTCCTTTAGGAGCTAAAGCCTCTTCGAGCGCTGTCGCTACCTGTTCTGTCAGGCGTTCTTGCAGCTGGGGCCGCTTGCTGGCTACTTCAACAGCTCGAGCCAATTTAGACAGACCTGTTACCTTGCCCTGATCGGGAAGATAAGCCACATGAGCTACTCCATAAAAAGGCACCAAGTGGTGCTCGCACATGGAGTAAAAAGGAATATCCTTAACCAAGACGACTTCCTCATGGTTTTCACTAAAGACAGCGGTAAACTGATCCTTGGGATTTTCATCTAAACCAGCAAACATCTCAGCGTACATCCTGGCCACGCGCTGAGGAGTATCTAAAAGCCCTTCGCGGTGGGGATCTTCGCCAACGGCCTCTAGTAACTGGTAGATGGCTGCTTCTGCTTTTTCTTGATTGATCATAATGTCCTCTTAAACTTGATACTTTCTAAAGATACTAGGATAGGGTTCGCTTTAGCGAGAATTCCCGACAGAGAAATAGAAACTTGCTGCTGAGTGCTACCACACAAGAACAGTCATCTCCGAAGGAATTAGTCTCGTGTTTAATTCCCTTCATTATACCCTATTGGTGGGAATTCTTCAAAAGCTCCTTACGAACTTGGGAGATAAAATAGAGGGAACCTGTTATCAGATAGAAATCTGCTGAATCTTCTTGGTAAACCTGATTCAGCCAAGTCCTAAAATCAGCCACCCGCTCATGACCCTGAGGGTAATCAGCCAAGGCTAAACTATTGTAGTAAGGAAAGGTTGTTACAGTGACCTGACCTATTTTGTCCAATTTTTTCAGCATGGCAGCAATTGGCTTGGTATCAATGGCAGCAAAGAGAATCTGAATCTTGCGATTGCCATAATCTTTCTGCAGTAGATCCACCAGTGCTTGAATGCTTTCGTTATTGTGGGCTCCATCAATCATCAGATTAGGTCTTAGGAGCTCTGTTCGCCCCAGCCACTTAGCTCTTGCCAGCCCCTCTCGAATCGCTTCATCATCCAACGTTGGATAGCGGTCCTGAAGGAGCAAGGCGGTTTCAATAGCTAGAGCTGCGTTAGCCACCTGATGCTGACCCGGCATGGCTAAAACTAAATCACCTATAGTTGTCGAGCTATTACGAAAGGCCATGGCCTTATTATCAGACGTCGTCAACGTAAACTCTTGCTTCCACTCATAAACGGGCGAACCAACTGTTTGAGCTCGCTCCAGAAAGACCTGTCTAGCTTCTTCCTGAGCTACGGCCATGACCAAGGGCTCACCAAGCTTAAGCACGCCCGCCTTATTCTGGGCAATTTGACCATAAGTCTCCCCCAGCACAGCTTGATGATCCAACCCGATAGAGGGACAGACGACAGCAAGGGCTTGGAAAAGATTGGTCGAATCATCGCGTCCGCCCATGCCAGCTTCAATGACAGCCAAATCAACAGGACGCAGGCGGCCAAAATAGAGAAACATCATGAGGCTGATAACCTCAAACTCAGTCGCAGTTTCTAGAGATTCTGGCAAGGCCTCAACAACTGGCTTGACCAAGTCCACACAGGTGACCAAGTCTTCTTTTGGCATCAGCTGACCGTCCACAGAAATCCGCTCCCTAAAGTCAACGATATAGGGGGAGGTAAAGGTACCGACCTGATAACCCGCTGCTGTAAAAATATGCTGGAGATTATTGACCACCGAGCCCTTACCGTTAGTCCCGACCACATGAACAGCCTGCAAATTTTCTTGAGGATTTCCCAATTGCTCCAGCATCCAAGCCATCCGCTCAATACCTGGTTTAATCCCAAACTTCAACCGACTGTGAATCCAAGCCAATGCTTCTTGATAATTCATCTCTTTCCTTCCTTAAAAGCTTTAAAAATACGAGTCACAAGTACCCTCGTCGCTTATCAGTATAGCACAGAGCAATAAAAATCCCGACTTGATCAAGTTTTCTGCCTTTTTAGTAAAAGAATCTGACCGATAACAAAGAGACCAATCGCCAGCCAGATGAACATCAAACCATAGAACTGACCCTGACTGAGACTTTCCTTGAAAATGGTCAGGGCAATCAGGAGCTGAATGGTCGGATTGAGATACTGGATAAAACCAATCACATTCAAAGGCGCTCGCTTGAGACTCTCCGCGTAGAGCAAGAGAGGAATGGCTGTGACTATTCCCGATAGGGCTAAGAGGATATTCTCCAGCAGACTGTAATCTACCAGCCTTTCATGACTGAAAAAAATCAAGTAGACCAGCACAAAAGGCAGAATAATGCCGGCTTCAAAAAACATGGCGACATCGCTGGACAGCCTTGTGCCCTTTTTTAGCAGGCCGTAAAAACCAAAAGTAAAAGCCAGTAGCAAAGCAATCCAAGGCAGGTGACCGGTCTGCCAGACCAAGACTCCCACCCCCGCTACCGCAATAAGAACAGCCAAGCTAGTAGCTGGTGTCAGACTTTCCTTAAGAATAACGAGAGCCAGAAGCACCGAAACCAGTGGCATCATATAATATCCCAGACTGGATTCAGTCGCATGACCATTGGCTATCGCATAGATATAGGTCAGCCAGTTGATGGCAATCAAAAAGGCGGCTGCCACAGCCCGATAGAACTGTTGTTTATCCAGCCAAAGCTCCCTAAACTCATGCCTATAGCGCTGATGGTTCTTACTAATTACCATATAGGCTGCCATGGTCAAAAGGGTCCAAATAATCCGATAAGAAAAAGTACTGTAAGCATTAACCCCAGCCAAGAGTTTCCAGTAGAGAGATAAAAAAGCCCAGAGCAGATAAGCTGATACTCCGAGCAAAAGTCCCTTATGCGTTTTAGTCAAGACGAACACCTTCCTCATCAACTGTCAGGACAAAGGTTTGACCGTCCAGTCCCAAGTCATCTAGAGCAGTTTTTAAGGCCGCTCCTTCTCCTTTCGGGACCAAACTCATGACTGTCGGGCCAGCCCCTGATAAGTAGGTTGCATAAGCTCCGAACCCTTGAGCGAGATCCTTAATCGGAGCGAATTCCTTGACTAATTTTTGCCGATAAGCTTCATGGAAACGGTCGCCTTGGATCGCTTGACCAGCCGTCAGTAAGTCTCCTGTTAAAAGACCGGCAATCGCCACATTGGCGATTGAGGAGGCCGCTACAGCTTCCTTATAAGCCATAGAAGTCGGCAGAACCCCCCGACTGTCACTGGTTTTTAACTCATAGTTGGGAATGAAAGCGACAAAATCGCAGGCAGGAAAATCAGCTCGGACACCAGAAACTTGTCCGTTAACATAGGAAGCCACTACCAGATTACCCAATATAGCTGGTGCAACATTGTCAGGATGGCCTTCAATCTCCGTGGCTAAACGGAGCTTTTCCTGCTTGGAGAGCTCTAAATGCGCTAATTGATTGGCTAGCTCAATTCCTGCTACAATAACTGAACTAGAGGAGCCAAGTCCCCGAGCCAGCGGAATATCAGAGGTCATCTTAATACGATGGGGGGCTAAATTAGGGGCAACCTGCAGAGCAGTTTTAACCAAAAGATTATTGGCATCAGCCGGAATATCCCCCAAATCATGAAGAACTTCCCAGTCAGAACTGGCCTCAAGCACCTCAATCGTTAAATATTTAGAGAGAGCCACACCCACCGAATCAAAACCCGGCCCAAGATTGGCCGATGTTGCCGGAACTGTAATTTTCATCTTAGTCCCCCAATACCTTAAAGCTATTCAGGAGGGTAAAGTCGCTTTGAGCTTTTAATTTAGCCTTGACATTTTCTAATTGAGTCAAACTGAGGGCGTGGGTCACGATAACAATCCGTGCCTTTTGACCATCTCCTCTTTGCTGCAGAACTTGGGAGAAGGAAACATCTTCGCCATTGAAGATTTCAGCCAAACGCAAGATTTGCCCCTTCTTGTCTGGAACAGTTAGAGAGAAATAATAGCCACTCTTGACATCAGCAGGATTAGCCAACTGAGCTGGACGGCTGAATTCATTGAAGGATTTACCAACATTACCGTCCACAATACGGCGGCCAATGCGGATAATGTCCGCTACAACCGAAGTCGCTGTTGGTTTTTGCCCTGCACCGGGACCGTAATACATAGACTCCCCGATACCGATGGACTCAACAAAAACAGCATTCATAACACCCTTGACACTAGCCAGAGGATGTTCCTTAGGCAAGAAAGTTGGAGACACTTGGGCAGAAATGCCAGAATCTGTCTCACGAACATCACCAACCAGCTTGATGACATAACCCAATTCTTGAGCGACTGCAACATCATCAGGTGTGATGGTGGAAATACCTTGGTGGCTGACATCTTCAAAATCAATGGTCATGCCAAAGCCAAACTGGCTGAGGATTACCGCCTTATACGCTGCGTCGATCCCTTCCACATCATTGGTCGGATCGCTTTCTGCGTAACCCAGCTCTTGAGCAGTTTTCAAAGCGTCTTCGTAGGTCCAGCCTTCATCAACCATCTTGGTCATCATAAAGTTAGACGTCCCATTGAGCACGCCCAAAATTCGCGTCACCTTGTCTGACGTTAAGGAATTAGCCAGTGTCCGTAAAATCGGAATACCACCCGCTACGGCTGCTTCATAGTAGAAGGCCAAGCCTCTGTCTTTAGCTAGACCGATAATTTCCTTACCATGGGTAGCAATCAGGTCCTTATTGGCAGAAACCACATGTTTGCCAGCCTCTAAAGCCTTAGTGATAAAGGTCTTGGCTGGTTCAATCCGCCCCATCAATTCAACAACAATGTCAATCTCTGGATCTTTTACAATGTCATCAACGTTGGTGACAAAATGATAATCATGACCAGCAGCTAAGAGACGGTTCTTTTCATCATCGTCTTTGACCAAGACCTTAGCAATAACGAACTCATCCCTAGCTGCTGCTGTAATTTTATCTTCATTTTCCTTGAGCAAAAATGGGATCCCGCTGGCAACTGTCCCAAAACCTAACAATCCAATTTTTATAGCCATAGTATTTACCTCATTAACGAATATTGATACCCTCCCATTATAACAAAATCCCTTAGGAAGTTACAGAAAATCAGTGCTTATGGTATAATTCAAGAAGAAATGACGAACAAAAAAAGAGGACAGACATGGTATCTTGGACAGGATTTGCTAAAAAGAGCCCACAGGAGAGGCGGCAAGCTCTCAAAAACAATCAAGCGCTATCGCCAGCAAGCTTCGAAAAATTAAATAAGGAAGAGCTTCTTCCGCTTGAGACTGCCAACCAGATGACAGAAAACTTGATTGGTCGGCTAGCTCTGCCGATGAGTTTGGCACCTGATTTCTTAGTCAATGGCCAGACCTATAATCTCCCCATGGTGACTGAAGAACCTTCTGTCGTAGCTGCTGCTTCCTATGCAGCTAAGCTCATTAAGCGCTCAGGCGGCTTCACCACCGAGATCCACCAGCGGCAGATGCTGGGGCAGGTTGCGCTCACGGGCTGCAGTGACTGGCAGTCAGCTAAAGAAGCTATTTTGGCTGGCAAGGCTGACTTAATTGATTTGGCAAATCAGGCTCATCCCTCCATCGTCAAGAGAGGGGGCGGTGCCAGAGAGCTGACCGTGGAACAAAAGGAAAATTTCCTCATCGTTTATTTAGCAGTTGATACTCAGGAAGCTATGGGAGCTAATATGGTCAATACTATGATGGAAGCCCTAGTACCCAAATTAGAAGAGCTTTCTGGCGGCCAAAGCCTCATGGCAATCCTATCTAATTATGCAACCGATAGTTTGGTGACCGCCCAATGTGCGGTTGATCTCCGCTTTCTCAGCCGTAACAAGGAAGAAGCTAAGAAACTAGCTGAGAAACTGGAACAAGCCTCTCAACTGGCCCAGATTGATCCCTATCGGGCCAGCACTCACAACAAGGGGATTTTTAACGGTATTGATGCCCTCGTTCTAGCCACCGGCAACGACTGGCGGGCTATTGAGGCTGGCGGCCATACCTACGCTGCTGCTTCTGGCTCCTATCGCGGGCTTTCACAATGGACCTATGATAAGGAAGCTGGCAAAGTCAAGGGACGTCTGACCCTGCCCATGCCAATCGCGACCAAGGGCGGGTCTATTGGTCTCAATCCCAGCGTCACCGTTGCTTTTGACCTGCTGGGGCAGCCAGATGCTAAAACCTTGGCTGGACTTATCGTTTCCCTAGGCTTGGCTCAAAATTTTGCCGCCCTCAAGGCCTTGGTCGGAAAGGGAATCCAAGCCGGTCACATGAAGCTGCAGGCCAAATCCTTAGCCCTACTGGCCGGAGCAACTGAAAGGGAAATTCCTCCACTCGTTCAGGAACTCCTAGCAGCCCAGCACCTCAACTTGGAAACCGCCCAAAAAATTTTAGACGATATCCGAAATAACCCCAACGCTAAAAGGACTTAAGCTGTCGCTTAAGTCCTTTTAGTCTTCTTAAAAAGAAGACCAAGCTGGTGTTATTCATTATAAGTCACCCACTACACTTGACAATGAGCCTCTTAAAAATGCTATTTCGAGATAGTATCTGCAATCACCTTGGTATAGGCAACAGCTCCTTGCTCGTTAGGGTGGGTCATATCCTCGCTCAATAACTGACCTTCCTTATCATGAGAGGTGGCATACCAATCAACAATATGTAGGTTATCATACTTTTGATCCGCAGCCGTCAACACTTGGTTAACATCATTGGTCCAGTAGTATTGGGATTTTTCCAAATTGATATTAATCCAGTAAACCTGCCGACCACCTGCAGCCTGCATGACCTGATCAATCTGGTCTGCTGTCAGGGTTCCGCCGTTTTCATCCCGGTTAATGCCAATACCAATAACCAAGGTATCTAAGTCAGGATGATTGGCTACTGCCTCTTGAACCATCTCTAGAGTATGCTGAGGCTTACGACCGATCGCCCCATCAAAGAAGGCATTGGGAAAAACTTCCTGCAAATCATCGTAAGTCATAGCAATCATAGAATCACCCAGAATGCCAACCTTCTTTTGGTTGACAATGTCGTACTCTTCTTGACTAATTCCATACTTATTGAGAATAGCAGGGTCTGCTGGCGTCCCAGGTGCCTGCTGTGCCTGTCCCTGCTGCTTCATCTTGGCTTCATTTTGCTTGAGGTGG
This sequence comes from Streptococcus criceti HS-6, assembly GCF_000187975.2. Classification (NCBI taxonomy): domain Bacteria; kingdom Bacillati; phylum Bacillota; class Bacilli; order Lactobacillales; family Streptococcaceae; genus Streptococcus; species Streptococcus criceti. The sequence goes on along the minus strand of NZ_AEUV02000002.1, from coordinate 1,479,129 downwards.
TCAGTAATCTTGTTTTGAGCAGAGGTCTTGTCTGGAGCCGTAAAGACTAAGAAGAGAGCACCGACTACCGCCAAAGAAACGAAGAGCGTGATAGGCCATTTGACAAGGGAAATCCAAGCATGGCGCTTATCTTGATAAAAGCTCTTAATCTGCTGCCAAGTGATGCGTCGCAGAGGAACTTCTACCAATCGATAAGTGATCTCCGTCAACAGGACAACCAGAGCTAGCGCAATCAGAACCGATAGAGGCGACTTGGGATTAGGCAATTTTAATTCTGCAAAGGTCAGAACTGGAATCTGCCAGAGGTACATCCCATAAGAACGCGTCCCCAGATAGCTGGTCACGGGATTAGACAGCCACTTGTTGGCCGATAATTTGGGGTGAACGATAATAGCAATCAGGACACAGCTGAGAAAGGAAAAGAGCCACATACCACCGCGATAAGTGAACCACTCTTGGTCAGGCAGAGCAAAGAAACAAATGGTCAAGACTACCAGAGTAATGATGCCCATACCATTGAAGATTTGACGGTCCCAACTGGAGAGTTTAATCTTTTCAACCTTGTCGCTGGGATAGATAAAGGCCAGAGCTGCCCCCATCAGAATCGAAAAGAGCCGCGTATCTGTTCCATAGTAAATCCTTGTCGGGTCCACATGGGCCTTGTAAAGCAGAGACATTTCCACGAAAGAAAGCAGCAAAATAATATCAAGGACATTAAAAATGAGCGTTCTGTTTTTGCGGAAAATCCGCATGAGAACAATAATGATCAGGGGCCAAAAAAGATAGAATTGCCCTTCGATAGACAGACTGTAAAAATGCTCAAACGGTGCCTCAGCTAGTAACTTAGCAAAATAAGACCCCCCTTTAGCAATTTGCCACCAGTTATTAACCGAGAAAAAACTGGATAAGAAGACATGACGCATGCCATTGAGCAGATTGGGCTGGAAAAAGTACATATAAACCGTGCTCAAAAGCATAACGGCAATCATATTGGGGTAGAGCCGCTTAAAACGCCGCAAAAGAAAAGCCTTAACAGTAATCTTGCCAGTCGCTTCGTACTCTCTCAGCAACAGATCAGTAATCAAATACCCCGATAGTACAAAGAAGAGCGCGACGCCAAGATAGCCTCCCTTGAAAATTGCTGGATAAATATGGTAAAAAATGACGGACAAGAGACCGATGGTTCGCAAGCCGTCAAAACCAGTAATGTAACGTTTTTTCATGTCCCAATCCTTTATGCAAAAGCTGTTGTCATCAAAATATAACATAAAATAGCGGACTAGGCAAATCTGTTTAAAAGTGAAGATCGAAATAATATAAAGCTCTCATTATTCTGGCGAGTCTGGACTTTTGTCCCAGACTCCACACTGCTGGTTGGTTTTTCTGCTGCCACAAGACCAAAGCGAAAAAACAAATGTGATGGACATCGTTCATCTTATTTCCAACCTCAAAAGCTCCCCACCCCCCTTTGAGAGTATGCGGGGGTGGGTTAAAAAGGTCAAGGAGACCTTTTTAATCGGGAAATGGAGCTTGGCAAAGCAAGTGTCAAAAACGGTCTTAGAGAGACCATTTCAGGTCACCACCGTAAAATTAGGTCGTGGTTAGAACTAAAATTTTCAATTTTTGAGTTGACCCCATTCCTATCCTAATAATGAGTCACTTTTCATTCTGTTCTGGCTAACGCAAAAGATAAAGCAGTCAGTGCTTTGTATCATCCAACAAATTCCTCGGCCTCTCATGCTCAGACATTTTTCAAAGACCTTATTCACTAGTAGGCAGAATCTCCATCTTCTACGAGTGTGACGACCGGCTGGCCGTCCTTATCCAAGAGAGGCGTCAAACCACCGCCGGAGCTAGCACCGTGCCATAGATAGTTGACACCTGTCTTGCAATCAATCCAAATCTCAGTAATGTTATTCATCGCGGCCCTTTCTGAGAATATCTTCTTAAACCGCTTATCTTTGCTAGATTTCATTAGAACACCTCCAATTTTTGTACCTATTATAACAGAAAGCTCCTCTGCATAATTTTAAATGGCTATTAAAAAATCATTTGCACACTTTTTAGTTGACCTTCGTTTTTTATAAATGTATAATCTAGTTATCAAGACTAGATGATAGGGAGTAGTTAAACAAATGACAAGCACTTATCCTAAATGGACTGATTTGCCCCAGCTGGACCTCTACTTAGATCAGGTCCTGCTCTACGTCAATCAAGTCACTAAGCCGTTAGCAACAGCAACAGACAAGGGACTGACGGCTTCTATGATTAACAATTATGTCAAGCACGGTCTGGTCGAAAAGCCTGTCAAGAAAAAATACAGTCGCAAGCAGCTGGCCCGTCTGATTGCTATCACGACTTTTAAGCCTGTCTTTTCTATTCAGGAGCTCAGTCAAGTTTTGGAACAACTAACAGCTAACGATCAGTCGCAGGCCTGCTATGACGCCTTTGTCGCCTGTATGAATGAAGAAAAGGAGCAAGACATTCCTGAATTGATTGTCTCGGCCTGTCAAACTCTGAAACTCTACCACTATACTCATAAACTTGCCGAAAATCTTCAAGGAGATCACCATGAACACAGCAACTCTAAAACTCAGTAAACAATTAACCTTCGGTGAAGAAGTCGCCAATGCTGTAACCCACGCTGTCGGTTCGGCAGCTATGCTGGTCCTGTTACCGATTACGGCTTCTTACAGCTATCAAGTCTTTGGACTTAAGGCAGCGGTTGGCATGTCGGTCTTCGTCATCAGCCTCTTTCTCATGTTCATGTCCTCGACCATCTACCACTCCATGCAGTATGCCTCACCGCAAAAGTATGTCCTTCGGATTATTGACCACAGCATGATCTATATTGCCATCGCTGGCTCCTACACCCCGGTAGCCTTATCCTTGGTCGGTGGCTGGTTAGGTTATCTCATTATCGTCCTCCAATGGGGGACCACCATCTTTGGTATTTTGTATAAGATTTTTGCTAAAAAAATCAATGAGAAATTTAGCCTCTTTCTCTACCTACTCATGGGCTGGCTGGTGATTTTCATCATTCCAGCCATCATCACCAAGACTGGTCCGCTTTTTTGGAGTCTCATGTTAGCAGGCGGCCTTTCCTATACAATAGGTGCCTTCTTCTATTCCCGTAAACGTCCTTACGACCACATGATCTGGCATCTTTTTATCCTGCTGGCATCGGCCCTGCAATATATTGCTATTGTTTACTGTATGCTTTAAATACAGAGCACTTAAAAGAGTCCGGGACAAAATCAATTCCCAGTGACAAAAAAACTAGAGATTCACTTTTGTGAGTCTCTTTTTTAGTTTTGAACGGTTCTTCTGTTGTATTTTAGGAGATTGTTGGCCATGAGAACTAATCCCATGTCAATGTTTACTTTCTGCTTGCCTCTCAGGTGACATCGCTTGTAACCCAAACAAGCCTTTATCTGCCCAAAGACAGGTTCCACCTCAATCTTGCGTTGGGCAAAAATCTGTCTGCCTTCAGGAGATAAAAGCGCTTGACATTCTTTAGCTTTGAGTTTTTGATAACGTTCGTTGATGTAGAGCCCCTTTTGAGGAGCTAAATCTGGTTCTTCAGCGTAATAGACCTTGATTTCTTGTTCAAAACCAGTTGGGGTCTTCTGGTGCTTGAGATGATGAAACTGATAGCGCCAGCCTTCAGGATGGGTGTAGCTGTCCTCTGTCTCATCATAGTGCCAGTTGGTCAAGTTCTTAGCCGACTGTTGGTGCTTTTTCTTCTGCTCCTTATCAAACATGGCGTACTTAATCAAGTGGTTAATTTCCTGTTGATCCAGCTTCAGTAAATTCTCCTCACTGCCGTAGCCCGCATCTGCGACAACCGTCTTCAATTCATGCGGGTAGGTTTCAAGAAATGGCAAAAGGGTTCTGGTATCCGTAGGATTTGGGAAGACATCATAGTGAAGAACAAATTGATTTTCAGTGGCGATTTGAAGATTATAGCCTGCCTTGAGCTGGCCATTTCTCATGTGATCATCCTTCATTCTCATAAAAGTGGCAGCTGTGTCCGTCTTAGAAAAACTGTTACGCCCATCAAAGGTCTCTTGGTAGGCCTCATATTTTTTAGCCCGCACAGAAAAGTCATTCTGAACTTTGTGCAGGACTTTCTTGAGTTTGCGACGTTTCACTTTTCGCTCGTCCTTACCTTTAACAGGATTTTCTTCAATAGTTTGGTTAACAGCCTGTAACTCATTCTCCAAGAGCTGAGCGAATTCTGATAACTGTTGGGAAGTAACGGGCTCTTCCTCATCTAAAATGATAGCCTCTTGAATGAGAGGAGTAATTTCCTCTTGGAAATAGTGGCGTAAGTTAGCTTGAAGTTTGGCTGAAAACTTATCGGTGCTTTCTTCCAAACAAAGCTGTATTTATTGGCGTTGGCTTCAATCTTAGTCCCATCAATAAAGAGACAATCCAAAGTAACCAACTCTTCCATTTTCAAACGAAGATTGAGGTCAATGAACAAATCACGAATGAGTTTCTCCATACCAGATGCCACTCGAAAACGATTGATGGTGCGGTAGGAAACCACCAGTTGTCCTGTCAGATACTGCATGGCGATATTTTCTACCATCATTTTTTCGATTTTACGCCCAGAGAAAATTCCTTGCGTATAAGCAAACAGTAAAGAAGCTAGGAGCATTTTAGGATGGTAGGATGGGCGCCCATAGTCGTGGTAAAAGGTGTCAAAGTTACTATCATCAAGCGCATGAACCACCTTTTCAATTGTAAACACCAGGTGATTGGAGGGCAACAAGGAACGCGTTTCTAGTGGTAAAGTGGTTTGATTTGTGTTATAGTGAATATACATGGGGTAGCCTTTCTAGTAGGTTTTAGTCAACTCTATTTTATCAAGGCTAGCTCACTAAAGCAAAAAGCAACGGCATCAAAACCGTTGCTTTTTGTCTGCCGCGGAACAGGTTTTGTCCCAGACTCTTTTTCTATATGGATAAGTCTAAACTCCTTCGTAAGCCGACCAATCAAAATCGACAAAGGTTGGAAAGAGTTCACCGTAAGTTCCATGAAAACCAAGATCTTTTCCCTTGTAAGTGACACTCTTAACGGGATAGTACTCCGGTACAGTTGAACAGCCCATAAGAACTCGGATAAAATCACTCGGATTTTCAAAGCTCTGCTGACGTTCAATATCATAGGCATCTCTAAAGGTCATTTCAATCATGAGATCATCTCCTTTGCCTCTAGTCTAAAACTTTTTAGCCCAGAGGTCAAAGATTCTGACTTTTCTGCTAGCCTCTGAATTCAAGAGTTAGCCTGAGCCAATTTGCCATAGAGCAAATAATCAACCTGTCTCAAATCAGCAATAGTACGACAATTAAGGGCACACATCAGCAGCCGCAGGTCCTCCTTCCAGCCATTGACGATAGCGATGGCCTTATCCAGAGGGTAGCGCTCAACGAGCTCAAGCATGGTTCGAGAAAGGCCGACTGCTCTGGCTCCCAGGACCAAGGCTTTAACCATATCCAGAGGATTTCTAACCCCACCGCTGGCCAAAATTTCGGCTTGTTCTCTAAGGTCACCTAGATTTAAGAGGGTTTGGACCGTAGATTGGCCCCAAGTGTTCAGATAGGATCGGTCCTGCTCGGCTCGCTGATTCTCAATATAGGCAAAACTGGTGCCGCCGCGTCCTGAGATGTCAAAGGTCTTAAGCCCCAAATCAAGACCGGCTTGAACAGCCTTCTTATCCATTCCAAAGCCAACTTCTTTGAGAACGAGCGGCACCGAAATAATTTGGGCATAATCGGCTAGATTAGTCCGCCAAGATTTAAATGCTCGCTCCCCTTCTGGCATCAGCAATTCCTGCATGAGATTGACATGAAGCTGCAAAAGTAAGGGCTGCATGGCTTCCACAGCCTTTTGTCCCAATTCAACAGGCTTATCAAGGCCGATATTGGTTCCCAAAAGAACATCGGGAGCAGCTGACCGGACAGCATAAGAATCATCACTAAGATTTTTCAGGGCCGGGCTATAGGAACCCGTGATAAAAAGCAGACCACAAGCCGCCGCCACTTGGGCAAGTTTTTGGTTGACGGCCTTAGCCTTGGCAGAACCACCAGTCATGGCATTGATATAAAAAGGAAAATCCCAGTCCCGTCCAGCAAAATGAGTTTTCAGATCAATCTCCGCCAAATCATACTTGGGCAAGGAAGACTGAATCAGCTCAATGTCATCAAAACTATTGTAGGGGGACTGATAGGCCAGAGCGTGCTTGATGTGCTGGTCTTTTCGATTTGTCATAAAGATTCTTGGCAAAATAGTAGCTCAATACCAGCTACCTGCCACCTTTCTATAAGTTTTTGACTGTCATCTGAATTGAATGATAGGGCAATACCACAATCGCCTCCGCCTGAACCTGAAGACTTGGCGACAGCATCTAAATCTTGTACCGCTCCTTCTAAAACCAAAAGTTCCTCGGTATAGATGGCAGGGTGCAATTCCTTCAGCAGATGACTGGCTCCTTGCAAGGACGTCTTGATAAGCTCCTTATTCCCAGTTTCCAGACCACTGGCTGCAGTCTTGACAGCTGCTTGTGTTTGCTCTAAAAAATCAGCAGTGATGGCTGATTTAACGTGCTTAATCATATCCTTAGAGATTGCAGGCTGACCGGTCCAGCCAACGAGGAAGTCAACAGCGAGAGCAGGTTTAATGATCTCAATCTGGTATCCCCAATCTTTAGCCAGAACGTCCACCAGACTTTCCTCTGCAATCCAAGAACGTACCTGAGCTCGGTCAAAAGCTTTAAAGAGGACCAAATCCTCATAGGCAATACAGGCCAAGTCCCCCATCGAACCGTTATCGCCACGCTTAAGAAGAACATAGGTCGCTAATTTAAAAATCAAATCAACTGACCAGTCCTGTTCATAAAAAGCAGCTAAAGCCTTAACGACTAAGATGGTCACACTGCCGCTGGAGCCAATTCCAAACTTCTTGCCATCTTTTTCGAGCTTGCCTGTGATAGACAGACGAAAGGGATGAGGCTCGAGCCCCTGACTCTTAATAAAGTCGTGAACAACTGCGATAGTTTCCTGAATCAGGCTGTAGTTATCATCTGTTTCCAAACCAACCGCATAGTCAAACATATCCGAATAGAGCTGATAGTCTCTTGCTGTATCGATTTCCCCCGTTAGATAAATGGGAATGTTTTTAATCAAGGCCTGCTGGCCAGGTGTCAGGATAGCGTATTCACCGGCCAGATAGAGCTTGCCACCAGTTTTAACAGCATACTTAGTCATGGGCTGGGTCCTTGGTCTTTGATACAATGGTGCGGTAATGCTGCCCCAAAATTTGAGCCAGCCTATCCAAATCTTTGGTCTGACAGAGAACCTTAACATTAGGTCCTGCATCCATGGTGAAATAACAATCATATCCCTGTTCACGCAGACTTCTAACGAAATCCATAGCCTGATAGGATTCTTCTGTCAAATAAGAAAAAGGCGGATGGGCTGACCTTGTCGTCGCATGCATTCTCAGAGCATTTTCTTCTGCCAATTGGCCAACCTTGGCAAAATCATTAGCAGTCAGGTAGCCCAGCATGGCCTGATAATCAAGGACCGACTGCTCTACCCAGTCCTGAAAATCGCTCGACGTTTCTGCACAGCGTTTCATCCCTTCTCGGCTGGAAATCGTCTTTGGCTGGTCATTGAGCACCAGCATAATCATGGCCAAATCCAAATCGGTCTTGATCTGGTAAATCTCACCCGAGTCCTTGTCCCAAGCAGACAGCGGTCCAAAAAAGGACCGTGCCGAGGATCCAGAAGCAAACTTGGCATACTGAACTAGTTCCTTTTGACTGAGTCCAAAGTCAAAGAGCTGGTTGCAGGCCTTGACCAAGGCCGAAAGGCCGCTGGAACTTGAGGAAAGTCCTGCTGCGGTTGGCATATTATTGCTGGTTTCAATCTTGACAAAGGGCTGACCCTCCTTGCGGAAAAAGTCAATAATCGTAGTCATCTTAGCATGTTCCTGCGGGCTTTGCAGAACTCCGCCGATATAAAATTCATCGCCTCGAGCTCCCTCGGGTAAAAAGGACAGGTCGGTCTTGGTGTACATATTTTCCAAGGTCAGCGAGATACTGCTGGTCGCTGGTATCATCTTCTCCGCATCAGCTTTCCCCCAATACTTAACAATAGCAATGTTGGCATAGGATTTTACACTTACAGATTTTCTATCCACGTGTTTACGGCTCCTTCTTTTTCGAGTTCTAAGGCTAGGGTTTCAGCCTGCTCTTGATTACGGCAGAGGGCAATAATACAGCCGCCCAGACCACCGCCAGACATCTTAGCTCCCATAGCTCCTCGGCTTTGAGCAACTTGGACCAGATGGTTGGCCTCTGGGCTAGAAACCCCCAGCCGATCCAATTCTTGATGGGCACGGTTCATAGCCTGACCGATAACGCTGAGGTCTTTAGCTAGAATCCCAACCTCGATAGCATTGGCTAAGTTCCCCAAATGATGCAAATAGGGCAGGGCTTTCTCTTCCAACTCACGAACCTTGGCTACAGCCTCTCTGGTATGCCCGTGAATTCCTGTATCGGCAATCACCAGACAGGCACCCAGATCAATAGCCATTTCTGAAAAACCTAGATTGCGAATGAACTTTATCGCTGTGTCACTGAGACACGTCTTAGCGTCCAGACCACTGGGATTTTCATGGGCAATAATTTCCGCTTGATTGGCCAGCATTTCCAAATCTAAAATAGATAGGGGCTGATCAAAATAATCAAAAACCGCCCGAATAGCTGCGATAGCTACTGCTGCTGACGACCCCATCCCCCGCTTAGCAGGAACATTAGACTCGATCTTGACTGAAATATTTTGATCCGAGCGGTCCAAAAATTCCAAAGCGGCCAAAACCGCTGTAGACAGAGGATCGTCAATGTTAATAGTCAAGGGGGCTTCGGAAGCCTGCACCTGACAGACCACTTCGATGTTTTTGAGAGGAAGTGCAATAGCTGAATAGCCATATACCACTGAATGCTCACCGATTAAAATAATCTTGCTGTGAGCTCTTCCAATTCCAATTTTCTGCGTCATCATCAATTTCTTTCGTTCTATTTCTTCTAATATTTTAGCTTAAAAAAGCAAAAAAAGCGACCTCAAGCTCTAAAAAGCTTCGGTCGCAAGGAGGAAATTTGCGCAGCACAAGGGAACTGGAATCTGTCAAGTGATATTGACAGAGCCCTCAAAGACCCTTATAATGATGACTAGAAAGGAATTTTACATGAACACTAATACAAAAACTAAAACACTGGCCACGATTAATGGAATCGTTGGTCTTGTCGCTGGTATCTTCCTCCTCTTTGCCATTTTGTTTATCATTGGTGCTGCAGGTGCTGAAGTTGAGAGCGATGTCCCAACAGTAACAATTTTAGTGACGATTTTTATTTACATCGTCAAATTGGCTGTCCTCATCCTCGGTATCGTCGGGGCCGTTTATTATAAAGATGACAATCGTGTTTCGGCAGCACCAAGCGTTCTGCTTATTGTCGGCGGTGCCATCTCTCTCATCCCTTTCTTTGGATGGATCGGCGGTATCCTTGCTATTATCGGTGGTTCTATCTATCTAGCAAGTTTGAAGAATTTCAACCTACCGACACCAGGACAATTTTAATGTAAGCATGTTGTACCATAAAGAGAGAGCAGGATAGAAATCAATCATTCGTGTTCTCGCTTCCTTATTTTAAAGCTTAGGTAGAAGAGAGTGGGGCAGAAGTCGATTTTTTATATAAATTGACTTCTGTCCCACCTCCGCACAGTTGATTAGGATGACCGCTAACACTTGCAGAGAAAAGGTTTAGGACGTCCAATCAACCACTGCGCCTAGCAAATAAAATTGATCAAATCATAAGGCTGAGAACTTTTATCTCAGCCTATTTTTTCTATGCTATCCATATCGTTTAGTTGGCTTGATAATATGCCAACAGCTTAACAGCCGATTCAACAAAATAATTGACAGCGACAGGGAGGGCTTTATCCTTGACAATAAAATCATCATGGTGCCAGTCGGGTGCCCCTGCTTCACCATTAGAGCCGATAAGAGCAAAGACTCCGGGAATCCGTTCCTGATAGGCCGCAAAGTCTTCCCCACCAGTCGATGGCAGGGTTTCAACCACCTCTGCAAAAGATTTAGAATGCTCAATGATTAGAGGTGTAATAGTTTGATCATTGAAGGTCACCTTAGGCGAATTCCCCCACTTGATGGCTACTTGAGCTCCGAATTGTTCGGCAGTCGTATGAATTACCCGCTCAAACTGTTCGATGACTTCCAAGCGAACTTGGGGGGCAAATGTTCGTATAGTTCCTTCAAAAAACCCCTTGGCTGGTAGGACATTCCAAGTCGTTCCGACATCAATATGGGTAACAGACAGAACAGCTGAATCAAAGGGGGAGACCGTCCTAGCAACAATAGCTTGAAGATTATTAACCATGGTCGTTACCGCTAAAACCGTATCCACGCCCAAATCCGGCCGTGCGGCATGGGAGGAAACACCCTCAACAGTCACTTCAAACTGTTCGACACCTGCCATGATAGCACCGCTTTTTAACCCCAGCTGACCAGGCTTAAGATGGGGGTAATTATGATAGCCAACAATGGCAGCAACACCGTCAAGGCCACCGACCTCAATCACCTGATAGGCACCTTGGAAGTTTTCTTCGGCTGGTTGAAAGATCAGACGAACAGTCCCTTTCAATTCATTTTCCCGCTCCTTCAAGATTTCTGCGGCCCCCAGCAGGCTGGTCTGGTGAAAATCATGACCGCAGGCGTGCATGGCACCGTTGTCACTAGCATAGTCGAGACCAGTATTTTCCTGAATCGGCAGGGCATCAATGTCTGCCCGCAGAGCAATAATGGGGTGACCAGAACCAATCTCAGCAATCAAACCCGTTTTCAGAGGATAATTCAGCGCTTCAATCCCTAAATCGGCCAGATAAGATTTGAGAAAGGCTGTTGTCGCATGCTCTTGTTCCGAAATTTCTGGGTGAGCGTGGATATAATGGCGGGTCTGAGCTAATTTTTCATAAAAGTCTGCTGGCATAACATCCTCCTTCCGTAACATTTTAAACATTGCTAGTTTTCGGGGAATTTCCCCATCACAGGCATTTTCCTCTACTTATTCCATGCTTACCTAATCAACTAGGAACTTCTGCTCTGGCGTTTTTGACAGATAGTGCCGATTGTGCGGTTGAGACCACTGAGCATCAAAATCTATGTCATCGGCAAAGCGGGAGTTGAAATCGACAAAGAGCTTCTCTTTCTTGGTATCCCAGCCACGGGCAATATCATGAAAATAAGTATTGTTCTTAAAGGCTGGTATTGCGTACAAATCTCTCGCGTAACCCCAGATATTTGGGTAATCAACAATCCGATGCTTGATTGGACCCAAATTGCGATAATAATGGGTATCAAAGCGCGCCAAAGTCACATAGAGACGGACATCCGAATCGGTGACATAATCGCCAAAAAGAAAACGCTGGGTGGCCAACCGCTTTTCAATAATGTCCAGAGTATTAAAAAAGTCGTCAAAGGCCTCTTGATAGGCCACTAAGGATTGGGCAAACATCATTCGATAGACCCCATTGTTAACAAAGGGAAAAAGGACCTGATCATTAAAATTATCGATATCATCTCTCAGGGCTTCTGGATAAAGATTAGGCGCATCGGGCTTTTGGAAAGGCTTGAAAGCCACTTCAAAATAGTTGGTTAAACGATGATAGTCGTTGTTGACGACCTCCTGCTTATCGACATCAATCAGGGCTGGGACTGTTGTTCGGCCAGCATAGTCAGGATCTGCCCGATAGTAAAATTCAGCCAGATACTCAGCGCCAGTGACAGGATCTCTGCCATCGGCATCATAGGCGAATTCCCAGCCATACTTACGGCGGTCGGGATCGTCCGTGTGGCCGACTTGATTGATGGAGATAACATCCTCTAGGCCTAGGAGCTCACGAACGATTGACGCCCGATTGGACCAGTGACAGCCCCGAGCCCAGAAGAGACGGTATTTGCCAGCTTGTGCTTTCAAATCATTAGGACCATCACCAAAAGGGCGGGTGAAATGATTGGGCTGACGCTGGAAGGCACCGCGATCATCTATTTCTGTCTTTGTTTCAACTGGACGAATTTTTAAGGTAACGGGTTTGATTGCATGCGTATGTTTTGTCATAGTCATAACCTCTTTTCTAGTGGTAACGTCTGATCGCACGATCCTGTGGTTTTAGCCATTCCGTCGTATCTGGTCCTTTGGGAAGAATCTGATGCGGATTGTCAACAGCACTGAGATGGTAGTGCTTTTTAATATGGTCGAAATGAGTGGTTTCCTTAAAAGCAGGCAGACTGTACAAGTCCCTAGCATAGGCCCAGAGATTGGGAAAATCAATTAGTCGGTTGCGATTGCAGCGAAAGCCGTTGTAATAAGCAGCATCAAATCGAGCTAGGCTGACATAGAGGCGAATATCTGTGTCCCTAATCTGATCACCAAACAAGAATCGAGAATGACTCAGGCGTTCTTCCAAGTCATCCAGCCGTGCAAAGAGCCGGTCGTAAGCAGCTTCGTAAGCAGCCTGACTGCCCGCGAAGCCCGCCTTATAGACACCATTGTTGATATCATGAAAAATAACTTCATTAAGTGCGTCAATCTCATTCGCCAGCTCAGCTGGATAGAGGTCTGGAGCCCCCTCCTTATGCAAAGGCCGCCAGTCAGTCTCCCAAATTTTGAGCAGATTATAAAAGTCGTTATTGGCCAACTGCCCTGTTTTTAAATCGACTAGAGCTGGCACCGTAAAGCGTCCCTGATAGTTAGGGTCTGTCCTCAAATATATCTCACTTAGGTAGCGAATCCCTAAGACAGGATCCTTACCATCAGGATCTAGGGTGAAAGCCCAGTCCGTCCGCTTAACATCTGTCGGCCGAACAGGATCTACGACTCCGACACTGACAGCATCTTCTAAGCCCAATAACTTGAGCGCAATCAACTGCCTATGGGCCCAAGGGCAGGCATAAGAGACCAGAAGCCGATAGCGATTTTTCTCGACAGGTAGCTGATCTGGTCCAGTGCCAAAAGGTCTGGTAAACCGAGTCTTTTGACGGCGGAAATTTCCCTCTTTATCAACTTCTTTAGCAACAAAACTAGTTGGCATAGGCTTCCCTCCTTGGAATTTCTGGGATTGGACCAACCAAGGACTCAGGTACATCCTGACCGTAACCCATGGCCTGCAATTCTTGGAAAATGAAGGCCAGCCAGATCTGGTCCATGCTTTCTCCACCATGTTTTTTTAAATGTTTTTTCAAAAGTGACATCCTAATACCTCCCCACTTCACTTTCAAAACGGTAGCCTTCGGGTAAAAAGAAGCCCTCATCTTCCATCCACTGACGACCTTCCGGACTGCTGTGTTCAAAATGCACAAAGGCCGTCTTGTTGCGGCGAAAGCCATATTTTTCATAAAGCTTAAGGGTCTGCGGATGAGTATATAGGATGACATTAATACCTTGGAGGCGCTCCAAAAGTCCTGTAATAATGATATGCCCTACTCCTTGGCCCTGATAATCGGGAGCGACAGCCACGTTATAGATAGCCCCTTGAGAAACAAAGTCCGTCAGCGCTCGGCCGACGCCAATCACCTCTTGACCGTCCTTTATAAAGATGGTAATATCGCTGTTTTTAAAAGCTTTTTCATGCTCTTGGCTGCTCGATTGACTGAGACCAGCACTCTGCAGGACAGCTGTCACTTGGTCGTAGTCAACTGATTGAGGATCGGTTTCAATCTGATAGTTAAATGCCATACCAAACGCCTCCTACTTGTAACTTGGTGAGTAGTCCTCATCGAAATATTTTTGGTTAATCTTTTTCGAGGTGCCATCTTTTATGACCTCTTTGAGGGCCTTGTTGACATCCTTTTGCAGCTGTTTCTGGTCCTTGGCAAAGACAAAATAGCTATAAGGTTCGGCCAGCAGCTCCTTTTGCAGGGAACCAGTGACAGGTTTACCGACCAGATTGAGTCCTAATTCTTTTTGATAGTATTCAAACATCGGTTTATCCATAAGCAAAAAATCGTACTTGCCAGATTCAACGCCCTGCAGCTGACTAGATAAGTCTTCCTCGCTATAGTTTAGGTTAATCTTCTTGTCAGGATGCTTCTTATTAAAATCTTCGATAGCCGTTGAGGTATTAACACCCGTAGCCCCTACCGTTGAATGACCAGCCAGATCATCCCAAGAATCAGCCTTTTTAGCCGCCTTGCTGCCAGACTTGTAGATAACCACATAAGCATTCTTGAACATAGGGTCAGAAAAGAGATAGTTCTTCTGCCGCTCTGCATTCTTGGCAATATTATTAACCCCCATCTGATAGCGGCCAGAATTAAGACCTGAGAAGATTGAATCAAATTCCGTCTTCTCGAGTTTTAGCTTATATTGGGGCAGCTTTTTAAAAACTGCCTTGAGCAGTTCGATATTCTGCCCCGTCAGCTGATCCTTGCCATCGGTATAAGTAAAGGGTTTGGGACCGCCAGAGGTTGCTACGGTCACTGTCGTCTGCTTGACTGCCTGCTTGTGATTGGCCCCCTTTAGGGAAAATACGCTAAGCAACAATCCTAAAACAATCAGAACTGCTATAGCAATTGTCCACTTCTTTTTACTTGCCATCCTAACACCAACTTCCTAAGCAATGATTGCCCCTATCTTACCGCAATCTAACAGACTTGAAAAATCACTCTTTTTTATGGCTCGCTATAAAAAAACTTTATAGAGGCAGAAGCTCCCTCATCATAATTTTTGATGTAAGATAATAGATAAAATTCAACAAGTTTGACTTGGGGATAGCCGCTGCCATCAAGACCTTTGGTTCAGAGTTCGACTGCCTAATATCCCCCCCTAAAGTCAGACCTAGTTATAATTTAGGGAGGACGCTATGCCAAATTGGGAAACCTTACTAGAAAGCTATAAAGAAAACTTTTTGCAGGATTTAACAGGATTGATTGCCATTCCATCTGTCAAAGACGCTGCCAGTGCTGATGAGAGTGCTCCTTTCGGTCAGCCAGTCAAAGATGCTCTAACCTACATGATGGCCCTAGGAGAACGGGACGGCTTTAAGACGCAAATCATAGATAACGTTGCCGGCCATCTGGAAGTCGGTCAAGGGCAGACGATTTTTGGTATCCTCTCCCACTTGGATGTCGTCCCAGTTCAAGAAAACGACTGGCAAACAGCCCCTTTCAATCTAACCCAAAAAAATGGTTGGCTCTACGGCCGCGGGGTTTCTGATGATAAGGGCCCCACCCTAGCGGCCTATTATGCCTTAAAAATGATTCTCGACGCTGGTTTATCACTCAACCAGCGGATTCGCCTCATCTACGGAACCGATGAGGAAAACGACTGGGACGGTGTCAAGGTCTACTTTGCCAAGGAAGCTATGCCTGATTTTGGCTTCGTTCCCGATGCTATTTTTCCGCTGATTTATGCTGAAAAAGGTATCATCTCCTTTGATTTTCACAAGACCTATTCCGAACAGGCCCCTTCTTCCCTAATTTTTGAGTCTGGTCAGGCTTATAATGTTGTTCCGGACTGGGCTCAAGCCCGCCTGACCGGCCAGACAAATCTCCAGAATGATTTTCAAGCCTATCTCAAACGATTTAATCTTGAAGGAAGCTGGCAGCGCCAAGGCCAACAGCAAACGCTCAGTCTGAAAGGGCTGGCTGCCCACGGTGCTGGTCCTGATAAAGGTATCAATGCCGCCCTCTACTTAGCCCACTTCCTAAGAACCCTTCCTCTCGACCCATCTGCCAAGGATTATCTAGACTTCATTGACAGCTACTTTTTTGCAGATAATAAGGGAGAGAAACTAGGAATCGCCTACAAGGATCAAGAATTGGGAGAAGTGACCGTTAACCCAGCTGTCTTCTCATTTGAAAAGGGACAAGCCCGAATCGGAGTCAATCTCAGGTATCCGCAATCCGTCATCTTTGCTTCTCTACAGGAAAAACTTAACCAGCTTGCCCAGCAAGCAGGCTTTGAAATACGCGAGAAAAGCCACCTTCTGCCAAGCTATACCGCTCTTGACGACCCTAGGATTCAGACTCTGCTTAATGTTTATCAGATGGAGACTGGCGACACCAGCCCAGCACTGGCCATTGGCGGCTCAACCTATGGCCGTCTCCTAAAAAACGGAGTCTCTTTTGGTCCCGCCTTTCCTTGGTCCATCCATACACTCCACCAGCCCAATGAAGGCATAAAATTAGAAGAGCTCTGGCAAGCTACCATCATTTATGCCCAAGCCCTCTACCGTCTCTGCACGGTTGAAGGCACTAAGATCAGGGCGGACTGAGATCTCCCTAACATCAGCACTCATCAAACTTCAAGTTGACCTAAGCCCATCAGCCTCAAAATCCAGCGCTAGCATCGCTAGCAGGACTGGACTGTCAAGCCAAAACCAGCCCCACACAGACAAAAACTGCCCGCTTCCTTCAATCCGGACAGTTTTTTATTTAATATTCAGCTCATTTCAATTCAAAAATCCATGGTGGTTAAAAAGGTCTCTCAGACCTTTTTAACCAGGAAATGAAGCTTGCAAAGCAAGTGTCAAAACGGTCTTGGAAGAGACCGTTTCAGGTCACCACCTTAAAACAGGATGTGGTGAGAACCAAAATTTTCAATTTTGGAGTTGAGCCCACTCCCACGGCGGGAACTGGCAGACTATGTACAGTTTGTACAGTTCATTACTTAGACTTATTGGGGACGACTAAATCCTTACTGCTTGGAGCATAGTCACCGCCTAAGAATTTCTTATTTAATCGATCCAATGTGCCACCCTTTTGCAAGGCTTTAATGCGTTTATTGACAAAGGCCTGTAAGTCTTTGTTATCACTGGTGAAGAGGTAATAAATATAGGGTTTTTCCGAAGATTTTAAATCAATCGTTTTGAGATTAGTGAGCCCCTGAGACTTGATAATACTATTGACGGATGGGGCATCGAAAATCTTGAAATCATACTTGCCATCGTTGAGCCCCGTCAGCATCTGGGTAATATTTTCTTCACTGTACTTTAATTTAGCTGGGTTATCTGGATGCTTCTTATTAAAATCCTCCAGCTGACTGGCCCCCGTAGTTCCTTGAACAACAGGGCTGGTGTGGCCTCCGATATCATCGAAAGACTTGATCGCGCTGTCCTTAGGGACAACTAAAACCGAAGGAGTTGCAGCCGTTGGATAGGAATAGAGATACTTCTTGCCCCTCTCCTTAGTATAGCTGAGATTATTGCCGACAAAATCAAATTTGGCAGAATCCAGACCGGAGTAGATATTATCACCCTCAATCTGCTGAATTTTCAATCGATAGTCCTTAGACCCCTTGAAGATCTCTCTGGCTAACTCAACATCGAAACCAGTTAACTTGCCCTGTTTATTTTGATAAGAAAAGGGCCGAGTAGTCCCAACGGTCGCAAAGGTAACAGTCCTCTTCCCTGAGGAAGCTTTTGAGCAGCCGCTGACGATGAAAACCAATGATAGTCCCAGACCGACAAGTCCTAATAATTTTTTAAATCGCATAGAATACTCCTTCTTCTAATTCTTCAGCAAGATGACATGTGAAAATGGCTTAATCACCACACAGCCATCAAAAACCTTGCAAACGTGTCTGGATTGCTTTTCCAAGCTAGAGTTCTTGGACAAAGTAATCAAATAGAGCCTGCTGGCTTGAGGGGCCACCATCCAATAAAAATTCTGGATGCCACTGGACGCCGATGAGTTTGGTGTTATCATTGGACTCTACAGCTTCAATCACACCGTCTCCGCTCCAAGCTGTCGCTTCCAAATGGGAAGCCAAGTCTTTGATAGCCTGATGGTGAACTGAATTAACCAGACTGCCATCAGCCAGTAAACGAGACAGGCGACTGCCCTCCTTAATCTTAATCGGATGGGCTAATTGGGTCGGGGGCTGACCAGCATGCTTGGGGAGGTCTTGATAAAGACTGCCTCCCTGAGCAACATTGTAGAGCTGAAGACCGCGGCAGACTGCAAAGATGGGTTTAGCCTGCCTCAGGGCCTCTTTGATCAGGGCTAGTTCCCAGCGATCCCGTTCGGGGAAATAATCCTGACTATCCGTCACCTTTTCCTCTCCGTATAATTCAAGACTAACATTCTGACCGCCTGTCAAAATCAGTTTATCAATAGCTGCAATGTAATCAGCAGCCAGCTCCTGCTCACTCATGGGGATGTAGAAAGGCAGGCCGCCAGCCCGCTTGACTCCGTCACCAAAATTTCTGGAAACATTGAGGTGAATGATAGGCAAATCTGGGCTAACAGGCTTCTCATTGCTGCTAATTCCAATAATCGGACGTTTTCCCACAGCTACCTCCTTGAAAAATAAGTTTATGCTACCATCATACCCTAACCTGCCGACTCTGTATAATCTATATTTTTTATAGTAAGCCATAACCTTATTTTATGGAGTGGCAACTATCTGGGAGCACCCCTTAGGCGCAAAAAATCAAAAATAAACAAGGCGGTGCAGACAATAGGCCTCGTTTTGCTTATCAAAGTATGCTTTAATAGTCTGAACAGCTACGAGAACTTCTGCTTTTCCGCCATTTTTCCATAAAAAAAACTTCTAGCAGCAAACCACTAGAAGGCCAATGTATAGTTGTAACTGAACGTCTTGAATTATCAGGCCGCAGGAAACCCAGAAGGCCCTAGAAGGCAGCCAAATGGTAGGCTTAGCTTCTGCGAAAGACTCTGTCCTCTCTCGCTAACTAAATACAAGTAACACTGATCTAAAACTAGCCAATATCGGCCATATAAGTTTGGCTTCTATCAATGCTTGTGTATAGCTTAATTCAGCCTCAAGATTATCTTCTCGAGGCTTACTAAGAAATTCTGCTTTAATATCTTCAGCGTATTGATAGATTGTTTTACACACAGCTTTTGAGGTTCCTGAAGAACTTCATGCGCTTTCTTGGGATTATAATAAGCTTTGGTATGAGTCGCATCCATAATGAGAATCTTACTGGTAATCAAATGGTGTTCAATGGCGATTTGAACGGATTTATGGATTAATAAGTCAAGTAAGTGTTCATCTTTGATCCGAAGTTTCCGGAATTTTGTCAGAGAGGACGGTTCAATGACAGAATCCTCTGGAGCTAAACCGAGAAAAACATTTAAAGGCTATATCTGAAGACGAGCGCTCCACCACATCGGCATCGGACAACTTATAAATGTCTTTTAAAATAAGAGATATTTAAACATCATGATTGATAAATAGGCTTTGCGTCCAAAGTCAGGACAATAGTTCTTTTACAATTCATTATAAATAAAACTGAAATCACAGAGCTCCGTTAACTGGCGTAAAAAATAAGTCTTTGGAACAACGATATCATAGAGTTTAAAATAGGGACTAACTTCTAAAGTCAACTGATTATCAAGCATACAATCGCCTAAACTTTAGTCTAGAAAAAAGGCCATCAATTGATGACTTTTTCAGTGGGTTCAACTACACCTCGTGGTTTGTTGTCCTCTTTTTTACTCTGCTAACATTGCTAAGTACTCATCTAGACGGTCATTGACATACTTAGCCAACAAATCTTCCATGGTAGACACTTGGCCTTTGGCATGAAAGTCATCAAAAGCTTTATAATAAGATAGACGATCTGTAAATTTAATATCAATCGGTGGCAATCCCGCTTTCATCAGCTCAAGATTGACCAAAAGCCGGCCTGTTCTGTCGTTGCCATCAATAAAGGGATGGATACTTTCAAAATTGATATGAAATTTGGCTAGCTTGGTAATGATTGAGCTTGAATCCTTTTGATAATCTTGCAGAAGCTGCTCTATCTTAGGGCGTATCATATAAGGTGGAGCCGGTTCGTTAGCAGCTCCCATGATTCTAACAGGAACTTTTCTATAAACACCTCTATCTTCCTTTTTATCTGACAGAACAAGGTAATGAATATCTTTAATGACTTGCTCCGTTAAGGGATGGTTTTCTGAGACCAGTCTTTGCACAAATTGAAAGGCTTCCTTGTGACCAATAGCCTCAAGGTGATCCTTCAAAGGTTTCTGATCAATGGTCAACCCTCTTAGCACCATATCAGTTTCCCGAAGGGTCAAGGTATTTCCTTCAATTGCATTAGAATTATAGGTGTACTCTACAAGAAATTCCTCATTTAGCCGATCTAGCTCACCGCTAGTCAAAGGCCTCCTTGTTGCTAGGAGTGACTTTTTCTCTTCAATCACTGATAGTAAACTAGAAGCCTTTTTATAACGACCATCACTTGGCTGTGCTGCATCCGCTGGTATTCTCCAAATTTTCCCATCGCGATAAGCGCCTTCAATTTTCCCTTGAACACACAAGGTTCGCACGCGCCTATCAGAGATTCCCCAACATTCAGCAGCTTCTTGTGCTGTAATATACATCTGCTCCACCTCTTTTCTGACTTCAATTGTAGCATTTTCGGAACAATAGGTCTATTTGCGGAATAACATTAAGACATTTGCGGAACAATAGTGGCTTTTATGTTATCATCTAAAACTGCATGACGATATTCTCCACCAATATATTAGGATATGGTTCTCCTTGTTGGTTTAAGTGTAGAACGCTTTATAAATTCTGTCTAGTTTAGTGTAACCTATTCATAATGTCTCTGGCGGATTCAACAGTGGGCAAACTAATTATCTTCTTTAGCTTCACAACCCTAGCTATAGAAAATAGCGCTAATGCTATCTTAACAGTAATCGCTGCAACAATATTTCCTTTATAAGGATATCGTTCCACTTAGACAATCCATCCACCTCTAAGACATACCATTCCTAAAGTAAAAAAGGAGAGAAGCAGTGCTTCCCTCCCAGTGACTTTTGAAAACCTCTCGCAAGGAATTCACGCCGTCGTGGCTCTCATATATATCTGATAATCATGAATGATAACATACCTAATAATCCAACAGCGTCTTTAATAGGCAAGTTGGTAACTTGAGATTTAATAGCTATTATGATACCATCCTATTAGTGTAAGACTGATTAAGTTCAGTGCCCTATATTTCATGCGTGCGTGAAACAGGGAATTCTATAATTAATAAGGCGATCAACCCATGTTGGTCGCTTTTTCCGTTCAAAAAAGCCTCAGACTATATGCTGAGACTTGCCTTGTACCTATATTAGAGTTAACTTTTACGAAAGACTCCGTCCTCTATCGCTAAATACAAAATACAAGTAACACTGGTCTAAAACTAGTCAATATCGGCCATATATGTTTTGGTTCTATCAATAATTACTTGCCACAGATCGGGGTAAGTTTGCTTTAAATTACTAATGGTATCAACTGCTAGATCCTTTTTGTTGATGGTCATAATCTTACCGCAACGGATATAACAGATTTCTTTAGTTAAATTTAACTGCGGGTATAGCTGTTTGGTAATTTCTACATCATAAGCGGGATTAATATTCTTTTTGAAGCTGACCGATGAAATGGGTAATACTGTAAAGTCACTCAATCCTAACTCTCTTTCAGCTTTTAAAATAAGAACAGGGCGTGCTTTAAATCTAATTGATTTGGACATATTATCATAATAGGGCATCCTAGAGGATTTGATTGTTCCAATTAAAGAAGCGTTATCAAGCAATATAACTCTCCTCATCAAAGTCATCGAATTCATCTAGGTACATGTCATATTGATGATCATAGGCACGAACTTTCTCTGCATCCTTCTTAATATCATCTTTTGAAATTAGCCTATTGCCAAGATCACTCTCTTCTAAACCGTCACGGCTATTTTGCCATGATAGTTCTTCATGCGATAGATTCCTTAAATACCAGGCATCATATTGGCCATATTTGTTAATAACCATTTCGATGATATATTTATCTGTCTCACTCAATGATGAGCTATCCCCTTTATATGGAATGTAATCTTCTTCAAAAAAATATCGTAACTCTACCAGAACCGGTCCGTGAACCCAACCTTCAAAATCGCTTGGGAACAATTCTTTACCCGTTAAAGCGAAACTTTCTCGTTGAGCGAAGTACATTAGCTTTTGTAATTTTAATTCTTGCGTTTCAAACCTTGAGTTAGAAATCTGCTCATAAGCATAAATTAAATATTTCGCAACATCAATTGTCTTGCTCACCATTTCTACCTCCGTTTATCAAAAAATAGTACAGGCACCACATCCGATACCTGCACTCATTGTACATCATTTAGACTGTTTATTCAATTATTTGCCCTATACACACTCACCTAAACCACTCCATCTTATGATAAGTACCTAAGGTCAGCCCAGTCCTAGTCATTTTAAACACCCCTTCTGCTACACCTTAATATACTTAGTCGGAGCAACAAAGAAATTGAGAAATTTCACCTTATTGAAGAGGTAGGCGATAAAGAGGCTAATCAGCCAACCGCCTGCAATACCAATCAGGACATGGAGGAGCATGCTTTGAACTCCAAGCCGCAGAAGCATAATCCGAATGGCACTGAGTACTGGTGAATGGAAGATATAAATGATCAGGCTGGATTTTCCCTTATCCGCAAAATAGTTGAAAAAGCTGTTGTGAGGCAGACGCGGATAAATCAAGAAGGCCAGAAAAACACTAAGAACAAAGACCAGTCCTTCTGGGTCAGGGGTTAGGTAGCTGACCCCATTTTTGGAATCAAACTGGATCCACCAGAACAGGTAAAGAGCTATTAAAGCCGAGATGACTAAAACTTTCTGAGTTAGGTGGGTGGCTAATTTTTCCAGTGATACTTGACTCAAGAAATGTCCCAGACAATAGATACCAGACCAGAGCAGGGTTCCTTGCAGGAGGAAGAAAACCGATATTAAGTGAAAAATATGATTATCAAAAAAACCTCCCATAATAAATAGGAGGCCCCAATCAGGATGACGTACTTAACATACGCTTAATTGCTTTAATCATCTCTAATTGTTAGACAGTGTTAGATAACCTGTGGTTATATTATACCATATTTTTCTTATCAAACAACGATTAAATTCAAACTAGGGCAAATCTAATTGAACATGATTTGGTATGTTTCTCATTTCTGATTTTTCTAGTCTATAAGAATTCCAAATTCTATTCGCTAATATATCGGCAGCTTGAATTAAATAATCATTTTCTGAAACGCAAGATTTTGTGATGACATCAAGATTACCTGTCAAAATCGGTGGAAAGAAATTCCCGTAGTTAAAATTAGTTATTCCTTCATGCAATTCTTCAAAAATACCATCACCCAATCCATAAAAACCATTAGTAGAGAATCCTTGTTGATCAATATTTACAAATAAATTTATATCATCAGTTTTACAAATTATACCACGATCAATTAATACTTTAAAAAGCTCTTTCACTATTCTTTTTAATGCATAGTCTTTGAACCTCTGACGTGATTTTTTATCTTTAATTACGTACTCTTTAATTTTTTGAATATCAATAACAACCGAAAAACTAATTTCCTTTTCTAGAACCTTATATAATGCTCTTTTGTGTTTTCTCTTTAAATTAGAGGCTTTCAATTCATCCGATCTATTTAAAGACTTTGATATTTCTTTATTGATTTTTTTGTATTTATGCTTGGCAGACATTTTTTCATAATCAGAAACAAAACAGTCCCCTGCATAAACAAATATATCATTGTTGCTATGAAATACACCCGAATCATCAATAAAAAGTGAAATTTTCATCTTACTCACTATAATTCCTTATATATCACATTTTTGACTAATAACCACTTCCACCGCTGCTTGAGCGGCCTTGGTTGTGTAGTAGCCATTTCGCAGCTGTTTGCCCATAGCCTTGCAATTAGCTTTCATCTGGTCATAGTCATCTTGACTCAGTTGAGCCAGTTGGTTATCTAAGTCTGCCAGAGAATCTAGGGTTAAGCCCAAACCATGTTCCTCGATAAAGGAGGCTAGAGCCGCCTCTTTCCAGATGATGACTGGCAGATTAGTGCTGAGATAAAGCGAAACCTTATGAGGATTGTTGTAGCGCATATAGTCGCCAAAAGGTCCTTGACAAGAATCCACCGCAGGACCATCCCAAACAAGGCCAAAACCGTATTGACTAATTGTTGATGGAATCTCCGTAGATGTCTTTGACCCGCAATAGGTCAATTTTTCCGGATAAGGCTGGGCATCGCTCTTGAGACCGTAGAGGTAAAAAGGTGTTTGCGTATGAAGTTTACTCAAAAAGCCGCTCTTATCCAAATTTCCTGCAAAGACCACTGTTTTCCAATTCTGGACAGTTTCCTCTGGTAGATCGATAGGCTGAGCGTAGTCAAAAATTTCTAAGGAGATTATCGGGACTTCAAGGCCTTGGTTACGCAGCCAGTTTGCCATCCGGTCATTATGGACAATCAGACACTGGGCTTCCTGAAAGAGAGCCAGTTCTTCTGCAATGTGATCGGCCTCCCTTTGCTCCCGCAGGGTTTCAATATCATGGATGAGAAGAATTTTGTGCCGATTAAAAGCTAATTTCTTGAAGAGCTTCTTCAATGAAGGACGGCCAAACATAGAGTACTGCAGAAAGCAGATGTCCTCAGAACCAATGCTCTTAATTTTCTTAGTCAAAATATAATCTTCGGCTAGAAGCTTAACAGCTCTTGGTAAACTCATATCGTAATTTTTTCCAAAAAAGCCAATAGTTTTCAGAAAATAACTAACATCTCGCTCGGCCTTAGAAGCTGCTGTAGTATCATCATCCCTGATGAAATCAATTAAAATTCGGTTTACTATTTTCTTACTCATTTTCTAAATTTTTGACAGCCTGCTTAAAAGCTTGCTTGGTAAAAGTCCCAGACCTCAATTCTTTACTAAGATTTGCAACATTTTGGGACATAGTTTTGTAGGAAGTTTCGGTAATTGTAGCGAATAAATCTTCTAAGTCTCTCAGGCTATCCACAGTAAGACCAATTTGACGGTCTTTAACAAATCCAGCAAGGGCAGAAGATTTCCAGACAACAACAGGAATCCCCGAAGCTAAATACAAAGAAAGCTTATGCGGATTATTATAACGTAAATAATTGCCCCAAGGACCATTACATTCATCTAAAGAATCTCCATCCCAAACAAGGCCAAAGCCAGAATTAAGCTGAGTTGGTAATTCATCTGGAGGAAAAGACCCATGATAGACGACATTATTCGTTAAATGTGAATTATCATAATTTGGACCGTAGAGTTCAAATTTTAGTTTAATTAACTCTCCCAATTTACTGCTAAAAAGACTCTTTGGCGGGGCAAAGTTTCCAGCAAAAATTAATGAGGTTGAAAACCTAGGGGGATTAATCGTCTGCTCTGTCGAATAATCAAAAATTCCCAAACAAATTAACTGATCTTCCGCTATACCCTTACTTAAGAAAAATTCCTTCATGACAGGATTATGGACAATGAACTGATCAGCAATAGACAACATAAAATCAAATTCCTCTTGATGCCGCTTGTCGTTAGTAATACCATTATTACGTAATTCTTCAACATCATGGACTAAAGAAATGATTTTAATATTTTTCTTTTCTTTCAATTGCTTAAGGAATTTTTCTCGACCGATTTGTCGGTGATGAAAAGGATGCTGTAAAAAAAGGATACTTCCTTCTTCAATAGTCTCATACGCCACTTTCCAGTCTTGATAAAAGCCTAATTGATTGACAATCTTAGCCTTAAGGCCATGATTATCCCGCCGAGTTTTAATATAAAGAGGCTGCAATCTCTCTCCCTCAAGAATAGTTACAACATCACTAACTGCTTTACTGCCTGCATGTCTAACGTCACCATCTCTTATTTCTACAATTTGATATTTTTTCATACTTCTACTTTCCCTCTAATTCAAATTTACTTTTCTGGGGTAGCTTTTCGGACAATACCTGACGAATAATAGCTGTCTCCTTACTAAAATCTCTAGAACTCTCGTCATCATTGATACAGACCATTTTGTAACTAGAATTCTGAATAAATTTTTTGATAGAATCTATATCACCAATTGGAATATACTTTCCTATTTTAAGTGATTGCGGATAAAAACGGTTGGTCTCAATGTTCCAATAACTCATAGCCCAATGGTTGATATCCTGACTGCTGCGGATGCGATTGCGGCACATCTCGTCTAGGTAGGCCTCTTCCCTGTCCCAAACCTCGGCATAGGTGGATTTGAGCGAAGGCATCCCCACATGAGCATCTTCATAGCCCATAATTCCTGAATAAAAGAGACTCAGGAAGTTATAGAGATTAAACTTGCCATAACGATAATTAAAATATTTGCCTAAATGTTTTTTTAAATTAGGCTTGTGATAAAAATACTTGTTGAGCAGGCGGCCATTATTAACCTCGATATGATCAAATTCACCTCTAGGAATGATCGGACGATAGATGGCTTGCAGCCTCGGCAATCCCTTGTGAAAGAAATCATCCGGATCAACAGGGCGATTGATAAACACATCATCACTAAACAACACAAAATGCTCACTCAAGTCAGGAATACGATGCAGATTGAGCTCAATCACGTTAGAATTAAAGGTTGGCAAGTAATCCTTTGGAATATAATCCTCATGTCGAACCAAGCGTAATTTGGGGTGGCTGGTATCCAGCCAGTCAGGAACATGGCCGTAGGTAACAAAGAAAATTTTATTAACCCAAGGAGTATAGGCTTCAACCGCCCGAAACCAGTAGTTAAAAGCAGACATTTCTCGGTAACGGTTAACACTATCTGCCTGAGGCGCCTCCACACTTGGACCGACCTCATACTTAGCCTTGTTCTTGCGCCAATCGGGATCACTGCCGTCCACCCAAGGAACTACAAAATCAATTTTGGGCATTATCATTTCCTCTCTCTCGCTGGCTAAGAATGTTCAGCAGGTTGTTTTCTAACTCTTGTGCGGCATAGCGGATGTCATAACCAGAGTTTTGAAAGTGCTGAGCAGTTTCTTGCTCAGACAGGCGACTATACTGTTCAGACAGCTTTTGGATCAGTTCTGCCCAGTCCTTAGGCGATTTTTCTAACGAGACAAAATAAACATTAGGATTAATCTTATTCTCCTCAGGCACCCCTTCTGCTGACACTAACACTGGCAAGCCATTGGCCTGAGCTTCAAAAGGTGCTAAGGGCAGGCCTTCAAACTTGGACGGGAAGAAAAAGAGATCAAAGGCACTGAGCCATTCAGAAACATTCTTTTGCACACCGGCAAAGATTACCTTATCAGCCACGCCTAACTCGTCAGCCAAAGCCTTGAGCATGGCTTCATCATCTCCCTGACCAATCAAAACCAAACGAGCTTGGGACTTCGTTTTGACCAGCTCAGCAAACACACGGAGGATAAAATCTTGATTTTTCTGAAAATGCAGGCGGCCGACATGGCCAATAACATAGGCATCTTGGAGCTGATACTGCTGACGGATAGACTGGCGGGCTGCTTCAGAAAAGCGACTGGCCTCAATATCAATGGCATTGGGAATAATCTTAGCCTGCTTGAGGGCCTCTCCCTCATAGAACCAAGCGGCGGCCTTGTCCGAACAGGCCCAAAAGTCTGTTGCCCACTTAGCAATCCGCTTTTTATTGTAGTTGTGAAGCTTCCCCCGCAAGCGGCTGTCCATATTCTGGCTATTATGGCTGTGAACAATACGTACGGGAATTCCGTACTTCTTAGCCTGCTTGAGATAGTCAATATTAGCTAGGCTATTGATATTGACCCAGAGGGCATCATAGTCCTTGGCATGTACCTCAAAGAATTGACGGAGCTCGCCATAGTATTTGAAGGGATTTTGGCTGCGAGCCGTCACATGAAAAACGCTTGCTCCCCTTTGAACAAGCTCATCTTCATAGGCGATGGGATTCATGGAATTACATAAAAAATCGACATGAAGTTTGGTTTGATCAAATCGCCTAACATAATTCATCAAAAAAGATTCTACCCCGCCAGGGTTCTCATTCATACCAAAAATTAGAACTTTTTTCACAAGTTTACCTTTCTTTACGGGCATTCTGTCTGACCCTAACCAGATAGACGAGCGAGGCCAAACGATAAGCATGGTACTTGATCAACCAGTGGGGGATATCACCCAGCCCTTTGATTTTTTTCAGACTCATACCAGCAAAAGCGGGAGCAAAGGGCTCTGAATGGCTGAGCTCCTTCAGCCTAGCAAGTTTCACCTTATACGACTGCGGATTGTTTTGGTGAAAGACCTCTCGCACCATTCCTAGATTGAACTGCGCCAAACTATAGGCAGCAAAGGCCTCCTGTAGGGCTGCTGATTGATCTTCGATAATGGTTTGAGCCCGAGTCAGGGCTGCCAAATACCCCTCTAATTTAGATTGATCAAACGTTCGCATGGTTGACGGACTATCAATAGAATAGTGGTAAAGCAGATCAGGTGAGGTTGAAATAGCCTGAGCCCGCAAGAGCGCTTGAAGGAAGAAATTGCTATCCTCAGATACTCGCAAATTGGAATCAAATCGCAAGCCTTTAACTAAACGTGCTCGGAAAGCCTTACTCCAGACCGTCATGTACTGGGTTGGCTGATGAAGGCAGCGGCTGATAAAAGCCTCTCTTTCCTCTGGCCGGCGGAAATCCTCAACCACCTCAAAAAGCTCAACCAGATGCCCTCCCTTGTGGAAGTTATAGGTGACGATGTCACTCTGGCTGGACTTAAGCTTGTCTGCGATTTTTGCCAGATTTTCCTTGAAGAAAAAGTCATCGGCATCCAAGAAGAAAATCCATTCACCGCTGGCCTGCTCCAGCCCTTTATTGCGGGCATTGGAAACTCCCGAATCTGACTGAAAGACCTTGAGGCGGTTATTCTCCATAGCATAATCACAGGCTAGCTGGTAGGAATGATCCGTTGAGCCATTCTCAACTAAAATGATTTCACAGTCGGGAAAAGCCAAACTGTCCAGAGCACGCAAAAGTGTCGTCTCGGCATTATGGACAGGAATAATCACGCTGATAAATGGGGTACCAAAAACAGCCATAGCCCATGCTCCTTTCAGATTTAAAGCTTGTTTCTAAACTAGTAAATTAGATGGTGAGAAGTACAAATATAAAAGATTCTAAGATTACTAAAAGAAACGAGTCTTATTGAAATTTTATTCAAAAATCTATACATCTTTAGAATTGCATTTTTTACTATTTCCATTTAAAGTGAACCGGTATTTTTTTAAAAAATAAATAGTCGTTGGAAATGAACCATGACAGGACATAGCTGCAAACTAAAAATTTAAGAGTTCCAAAGTTAACAACAGTTTCGTAAAAACGGTTTGAAAAGAAAAGCATGAATAGATCATTAAATAAGTAAGCGTAAATGAAGAGGCGAAAATCGAAAGCTTTTTGATTAGAAAAAGTCAAGCGTATTTTTCGATAAGCACTGGTATAATACCATGCAATCAGGCTAATTAAAGGCAAAACTGCATAAAGACCGAAATCATAGATGAATTGATAAAAGGTTGTATAGACATTTCCTAGGCCATACTGTGCACTGTATTGGACAAATGGTAAATCCAATTGATAAGTCAACTTGCCCTGTTTAGGTAACAACCAATTATAGAATCCCCAAAAAGTTTGTCCTCCCCAATAGCTCTGAGGAATAGGTAAATGGTTAAGCTGAATGAAATGATCAAGGTTATACAAAGGAGCCCCGACATAAATAAACAAATAATGAAAATTACTTCCCTTAAAGTTACGACCAAAAAGATTGGTGGATACAAAAAATAAAATCAATAAAACCAAACTGACCAGCCCCATGCGTCCCAGAAGCTTTCTCATAGCTAAACGATCTGCACCGTTTCTAATCAGAAGAACGTAGAGAATAAAAGCTATGAAAGTAAAGAGCCTAAATATTCCACTACGACTTCCCCCAAAATAAACAACTATCATAAAGAGAAAAAGATAAAGGAATTGTGATAGCTGATACTTACGATTAACAACCCAATTACTAACAAGGCTATAGGCTGTTAGATAAGCAAATGAACTAGCTAAAACATCAAGATATTTAGTAATGGCTGGCGGACTTATTCCGAGAGCTCTGTAAGCCCTAGGATTGAACTTAGTAAAACTATCATAAAGTGCAATTTTTTCAGATAAAGAAGCTCTTGATTGACCAACAACACCAGAAAACTGTTGAAGATAGCGGTACTTTATGTAAATCAAAACTATACCCAGGACAACAAAAAATAGGGTTATGAATTTAGGAGTAACCAATGCCTTCAGGGATGGAGTAGAATTGGTAGGTAAGTCCATCAAAAGTCGTTCGTTTCGTTTTTTTGACCGATTCCAAAGAGAAAATCCCGCAAAAACAGTTTGGGAAACGAAAAGAATATAGAAAGTCTCAGCGTGAAAATCTAAATCTAAGTAATTAGTTGCCAGAAGACATAGAATAACCTGCATAAGAAAAATAGCAGAAAAAACAACAGCAGGGTCTAACCAGTCCCCTTTTGTAACGACTAGATTGAAAACCAAGAATAAAGTGATAACTACTGCTATCAGATAGAGCATAAATGTCTCCTCCATAAAGTGTCTAGGCGGAATTTTTTATAATACAATGAAAGTTCAAACTACTTGCCTACTTGTTCTCTTTGATTGCAGGAATGTAAGGCAAATAGTAAAAATAATTAAATCAAGCGTTAATCTTATTATCAAATTCAACCAAGAATGGCTACTCCATTCCCAAACCATGCGGAAAGCCTTATCTTCCAATGCATGTATAATAAGCAAGATCAAACTGTAGCGCCCTAATACCTTTACCTTTTTAAAAACAGAATCAAAGTAAGGCTTTGCTGATAATTGTTCAGCTTGAAAACAAAATTGACACATGCTCAAAACTCCAGCAACTGCTGTCATATAAGATAAAGGGAAAAGCGAGTACTGACGAATAGCCAGTTCTAGATAGTGAAAGCCTAAGATATGACTAATCCCAAAACTGAAACACCAAAATAAGAGGCAAACAAGTAAACGTGCAGCTGACTTGTTAGAGTAATCAATCCTAAGTAAATAATGACCTAATCCCAAAAATGGAAGCACCCCTAAAACTAGATCAAAAGATAAGGGAAGAAAATGATGACTATAGCCTAAGTAGACCCCTACTATACCTAGGAGATTAATTAAAACAATAAAGAAAATTGGCGATTTAGATTTAATACTTAAACTAAGACCATCTAAGAGAGCCCTCGACAAGAAAAGAACAACTAAAAACCACGCTATACCTAGATAGGGAATCTTTTCACCATCAACAAAAACATAATAACCACTAGCCCAAAAAAGGCTCTTTATCTGGAGAAGAACATATCCTAAAAAATCTTGCCCACGATAAAGAAATACAGACTGAACCAGCCAGATAAAAATAGCTGGAGGTATGAGATGGTTAAAAGCCTTCCTTTGCTTCTTCCTGTAATCTTTCCAATCATTAGAAAAGCTATAAGTTGCTAAACTTAACATGAAAAAAAGTGGCATGTGAAAGGAGAATATAGGACCTCTAATATATCCTTTCGAAAAAGTGTGACCAACTATAACAAGTATAATCGTCAACCCTTTAGCAAAATCAATCCACTGTATACGTTCCTGTTTTTTCATTGAAATTCTTTAATTTACTTCACTTCCCACGCACTGCAGGGCGGCGGCGATGACTTGATGCATGTCATAGTAACGGTAGTGTCCGAGACGGCCGCCGAAGATAACCTGACCTTCTTGGTCAGCTAATTTCTTGTATTCCTTGTAGAGGTGGTTGTTGCGATCGTTGTTGACGGGATAGTAGGGTTCATCTCCACGGCTCCATGTCTTAGAATGTTCCTTGGTGATGATGGTTTTAGGCTGAGTACCAAATTCAAAATGCTTGTGCTCAATGATCCGTGTGTACGGTGTCTCTGCATCCGTATAGTTGACCACCGCATTGCCCTGATAATTTTCCATATCGAGGGTTTCTGTCTCAAAGCGCAGGCTGCGGTATTCCAGCTCACCAAGTTGGTAATCAAAGAACTGATCAATCATACCAGTAAAGACAATCTTAGGGAAGTTTACCAAGTATTGATCCTTCTCAGCAAAAAAATCAACACCTGTCTCCACATCAATATTGTCATGATTCAGCATCTTCTCAACAATCTGGGTGTAGCCCCCGATTGGGATCCCCTGATAGGTATCATTGAAGTAGTTATTGTCATAGGTCAGGCGCACCGGCAGACGACGGATGATAAAGGCAGGGAGTTCCGTCGTTGGCTTGCCCCATTGTTTTTCTGTGTAGTCCTTGATGAGCTTTTCGTAGATATCGGTGCCGACAAGAGAAATGGCTTGCTCCTCAAGATTTTCAGGAGTTTTACCATTTAGAACAGCACGTTGTTCCTCAATCTTAGCTTGCGCCTCTGCTGGTGTCACCACTCCCCAGAGCTTGTTGAAGGTATTCATATTGAAAGGAAGGTTATAAATCTCACCTTTATAATTAGCAATGGGACTGTTGGTGTAGCGGTTAAACTCTGCAAACTGGTTGACATAATCCCAAATTTCCTTGTCAGACGTATGGAAGATATGAGCCCCGTACTCATGTACTTGGATCCCTTCCACTTCCTTGGTATAGATATTTCCAGCGATATGGTCGCGCTTTTCAATGACTTTGACTCTCTTACCCTTGAGGGCCGCTTCGTGGGCAAAGACAGCCCCAAACAAACCCGCACCAACAACTAAATAATCATATTGTGACATCGTATTCTCTCTCTTACTTAAAAATCATTTCATCTACTATGATAATCTCTTGACAAAAGGAAGCAAGCTCCTAAAAGTGATTGCTTTTTAAAAGCTGGCTCCGTATTTCTTACCAAAGAACTTGGCTTGCAAGAAGGACAGCCCCTTCTTCCACAGGTTGACCTTTTCCATGTAGATAAAGGGCACTTCTTTAACTGTGAGATCCTGCTTATCCAACCAGACATTGAAGAGGATCTCACTGACTCGGCCGAAGAGACGGGCTTCAAAGGCTGTTAAAACCTTGGTATCAATCCTTTGGTAGAGCTCTTGCAAGATCGGGAAAAGCCAAGCACAGTAGGCATCCGAATTTGCCTTAGACATCAGATACATATTAAACATATAACCTGAGCGCTGCTGCATGACACGGTCAAAGGCCGCCAGATAATCCGGCTGAATTTTCTCGATAATGGCCCTTGCCTCATCCAAATGCCCCCCGTCAAAGGTGTGGTCATAGTGGGAATAAAGGGTTTCAATGTAATATTTACGACGTTTAGGAACAATGACATCAGCCTGATCCAAGAGCCTCACGCAGTCAGCCTGCGTGAGAATGGCCTGATTGATATCCAGACCTTCCTTGTAACGCACCCCATCTTTAGCAAAATACCGCCGATAGTGTACCAGCCCCAGATAATCACAATCCAGATTCTTCCAAGCCCAGTAAAGGCCCGTCAATTCACAGAAATAAGGATTGAGTTCAGAGATATTATCGCCGGTATTATCCGGAGTATAGCCGATAGGCGCTTTTCCTTGAGCACCCACATGCACGGGCAGGTAGAGCCGGCTATCGTCGGGCATGACAAAAGACTTGTGGGTCGCTACGATAAGTTGAATGTTCTTCACCTTGTCTCCTTGTTCTTATTTTTTATAATAACTAACGAAATACAGCAAGAAGGCATCCTTGAGCAGGAAGCTGACGAGCAGATAAACCAAGCCAAAAACCGCTGCTGATGCCACTAACACCAGAAAGCTGGACAAACTGGTTAAGCAGCTAGCGTAGAGCATACAGGCAGCTAAACTCGCTAAAACAGTAGCCAAGATATTTTTATAGATCCGAACCTGAGGCAATACCTCTTTCAAGAAATCTCTTAGGACAAAAATCTGATAGGCAACAACAAAAAATTCAGCTACCAGCGTGCCAAATGCAGCCCCTGCTGCCCCGAATCTCGGAATAGCCATAACATTGATGATCAAATCAACAAAAGCTCCGAGGATAACCGATTTCAGCACCTGATTTTCCCGCTCCATAGGAACCAGAATTTGGATGCCTAAAAGATTAGATAGACCGATGAAAAAGAGGGTCGGCATAATGAGCTGCATAGGCAGAACAGAGCCAGCATAATCCGGTCCAGATAAGAAATCAATGCCCTGTTTAGCAAAGAGAGTAAAGTAGGCCCAGAGGGGAATGGCAATAAACCCAATAAACTGCAAGGAGCGCACGGTCAAAACTCTGAACTCCTCCTTCTTACCATGCTTGACATAGTAAGAGAGACGAGGCAGGAGGACACTTCCCATAGACGTCACTAAGCTGACCAAAATCGTCTTAATCTTGACCGAAGCATTGTAATAACCGACGGCTGTATCATTCTTCATAAAGCCCAGCATGACCGAATCCAAATTGGTATAGATGGTAGTCGCTACTGTCATCATAAAGAAACTGAAAATCGGCTGAATATGCTGCTTGAGATCCATGCCACTGTACCACTTGAGATTGAGGTACTTGCGCAAATTGATAAAGTTAAAGAAATTAGACCCAACACTAGCCAAAATGGTAATAGCACCGTAGAGGACATAGTCTCCTCTTTGGCGTACCACCAGAAACATAAGAACCAGCGAGACAAATTTCAAAGCGACAGAACGAACAGTGATGTAGGTATACTGCTCTAAGGCCTTGTAGAGCCACTCACAGCCAATCAGATTGAATACCAGCGTAGCAATATTAATCATAAAGAGGGTACGATCCTGAGCCATCCTCGGAACAGCCATAATGGCCATGATATAAGTCACCAAGGATAAGGTCATAGCCACAGTGTTGATGACCATAATTTCCTGAACCGTCTTAGACAGTTTATCCTTATCATCGCGCACCTTGGCACAAGCCCGAATCCCATAGGTTGGAATACCCAGCATCCCCACCATAGCAAAATAAGACACGATAGAGGTGGCAAAGGCTACCTTACCAGTCCCGACAGGCATCAAGACCCGAGAGACATAAGGAAACGTTATCAGAGGAAAAATAATATTAGAAATCGTCAGCAGGAAGTTCATGATGATGTTCATCTGAACAGAAACTTTTTTCTGAACCATCAGCAATTCCCCAATCCCTTCACAACAAAAAGTCTACACATCAATGAGCTCCTTCTCCCCGAAACACCTGCTTGATCGTTAAAAAGAAAATTTTAACATCTAAGCCAAAGGAAAAATTTCGCTGATAATAGAGCTCCAATTCACAACGCTCTGGATAATGGACATCACTGCGCCCAGAAACTTGCCACCAACCAGTCGCTCCTGGCTTAACAGACAAGAGCTTTTTTTGCTCCCGCTCAGTATATTCTTCTAATTCCGCTGCTAAAATCGGCCGCGGTCCAATCAGACTCATATCTCCTTTGAGAATATTGATAAACTGGGGAAATTCATCCAAGCTCGTTTTACGAATGAAGGCGCCAATCTTAGTCAGGCGAGGATCTTGGCCTTCCGGAAACTTATATCCGTGAGCAACGTAGGTTTGATAAAGTTTTTCGTCCCTCTCCAAGAGCTCCTCAGCATTAACCACCATGGATCGAAACTTCATAATCTTAAAGCTTTTGCCATGTAAGCCCATCCGCTCCTGTCTGAAAATGATAGGGCCCCTATCTTTTCCAAAAAGGTAAAAGACAGCAATAATCAAAGCCAAGGGCACGAAAAAAACAACCGTCCCAACCAGGCCGACTAAAATATCCAATAAACGCTTGATAAATCGACTGTAAATACTCGTTTGAACTTTGTGTTTATAGGTTCTACCATTGAACACAGGAACATCTCTCCATCTAAATTCTACTCTTCCGTTTAAAGACACGGATGTATCTTCAATCGCTCTCCCAAATAGCTTAAAACACACGATAAAGTAGCTTAATTTTATCATTTTTAGACTTCTATTTCAATGGTGTTAACTTAAAATGTCAGCCCTTGTAAAGCTTCTTAACTTTTCTTTAAGAGCACACTCAAAAAGCGGACTGAGCATCAATACCACTCAATCCACCTTGACTATCAAACCTCTCAAAGAGATGAGTATTTTAAACTGCACTCTAGATAGCATAAACCGACCTTGCTATTAACATATCAAGCCAGCCAGAACAACGAGTCCTATGCTCAACCGCTACGTCAAACTGCTCTATCTTATATCATAAAGTTAAATAGGAGGCAAGACTTTTGTTCCATTCTCAACAGTACAAAAAGCTGAAATCAAGATACAAGAAGCATTTAAAAAACTGTATAAAAATAGCGCTTGATGTAAGGCCATTAACCGAAAGACTCAGGGTAAATCTTATCTATTATCTCAAAAACGTAGGCGTGTTGAATTTGCAATGATCTATCGCTTGATTTTAAAGCTATTAGCTTTTCGTTGACTACTAACACTACAGTCGGTATGAACCTTTATTTGTCGCCGGCCACTGTGAAGGGAGCATACAGCAATACCATGTTTGTCTGATTAAGCCCTTGTCAAAATATGCCGAAGCTGCACAGCACTTGGAGAAACAATCGGCAAAAAAGCTCCTTCATTCCAGCGACGGATAAAACCAGAGGCAGACCCTTTCAGATAACCTCTGCCGCCGCTTGCCTGCAATTCTAACAGTAAGCTGTCAGCGACAATATCAACAATATCAATACGCAGCTGAAAGAGCTGACGAGGATCTTCAATAAAGTCCTTTTCTGATTCCAGACCTGTAAACAGGCACTGCCGAAGAGCTGTCAGCTTGTCCTTGGTATCATCGTACTCCTGCTTAAGGACTGAACGATTGCTGCTTAGGCTTTGCGCTACCTCATCCAATGAGCGCTCTATTAAGCCAAAGGCCAGACCGAATTGATAGCCCAAAAATTCCGGACGCGTCTGAGCCAAAAAGCTTCTAGCATCACCAGATAGTATCCAACGATCATCCAAAGGCACATTATCAAAGCTTAAGGCTGCCGTGTTAGAACCTTGCAGGGCTGCAAATTCTAAATCAGCTGACCGCGATAATCCAGCTGCTTCGGAAGGAATGACCAAAACGATAGGTTCTTTGCTGCTGTCTTCAAATTGAGCCGCAAAAACAGCCGCAAAACGATCTGAACGCAGATTCGTTACCCAAGGAAGCCTTCCTCTCAGATAGTATTTCCCATCTTGTTCTACCAAGGTAACATTGAGCTCTTCAATCTTTGATAGAAATTTAGTAGCATTTGACAGAGCTGTTCCGGCGGCCAGCTTCCCTGTCAATAAATCCGGCAGCCAAGACTTTTTCAGGAGGTCATTGCTACTAGCAAGAAGCATTTCAATAAAGGTCCGATGGCCCCACGATATAAAGGAAGCCGTCAGTGAATGCTGAGCCAGCTCTGACAAAAATTCGACGACTTCTGTCTTGCTGCCGCCTTGACCGCCATAGATTTCAGGCACCGCAATACCAAAAACACCTTCTGCTGCAATGCGCTCCAAGAGCTGATCAGCCAGTTCACCGGATTCTTTGTCAATCTGATCGGCATGGGCATCCAGCCAAGTTATA
Source organism: Streptococcus criceti HS-6 (assembly GCF_000187975.2). Taxonomy (NCBI): domain Bacteria; kingdom Bacillati; phylum Bacillota; class Bacilli; order Lactobacillales; family Streptococcaceae; genus Streptococcus; species Streptococcus criceti. The sequence goes on along the minus strand of NZ_AEUV02000002.1, from coordinate 1,441,676 downwards.
AATTTTTCTGAAAAGTAAGCCATCGTCATCCCCCCCTTTTTCCTCATGCGGAATTATTTTGCATATTGCTGCAATTCTGGATTAATCGGTGTATCCGCCATATTATTAGCATAATTGCAGAGCGATGCTAGGCTAACCCCTAAGACAACATCAAGAGCATTTTCTCGAGTATAGCCCGCCTCCAAAAAATCAGCAAAGGCTTCATCTCCGACACGTCCCTTGGTGTTAATCACGGCAATGGTAAATTTAGCCAGCGTATCCAGCTTGGGATCGCTGTCGATAGGCGTACTGTTGCGCAGCGCTTCCAAAAGATCCGGGGACATTTGAATTTGCTTAATCGAAAAGGCCGTGTGACCGGCGACACAAAAGGCACAGCCATTAGTTACAGCCGCAGTAATCTGAACAACCTCCCTCTCTGTCGGTGTCAGAGAATTGCGGCGGTTAATAGCTCCAACAGTGCGGTAAGTTTCCAGTGCTGTCGGTGCATTGGCCAATAACCCGATAAGATTAGGAATATAACCGCCGTTATCCTTTTCAACCGCGCGCAGGGTTTCTTTGACTTCCTCAGGTGCAGTGTCGATGGTATGTATAGTAAATTTAGACATAAAATAACCTCGATTCTTTTGATATTGCTGATAGGATACCATCTCCCGCGCACTCTGCATAGTCTAAATTTTTTATGGTCAGCCATAAACAATCTATATGGCAAATATGAGGAGAAGTATTCAGAAAATAAGCAATATACAGTATACCCATCTCGAGAAACAGAAAAAAGCCTCCCCGCAAAATAACGAGGAGACTTTGGTATTTCATTGCCTTAACACTAACACGAAAAGGCTTTTAAATTCGGCTTTCTGTTTTAAACAATCAGTAAATGATTATTTAAGAGTAACAGTAGCTCCAGCTTCTTCAAGTTTAGCCTTAAGTTCTTCAGCTTCTGCTGCTGCAACGCCTTCTTTAAGAACAGATGGTGCGTTATCAACAAGACCTTTAGCTTCTTTAAGACCTTCGCCTGTGATTTCACGAACAACTTTGATAACAGCAACTTTCTTGTCGCCGCCAGCAGTCAATTCGATATCGAATGAATCTTTAGCTGCAGCTTCTTCTCCGCCAGCAGCACCAGCAGCAGCTACAGGAGCAGCTGCAGTTACGCCAAATTCTTCTTCGATAGCTTTTACAAGGTCGTTCAATTCAAGGATTGACGCTTCTTTAATTTCAGCAATAATGTTTTCAATGTTCAATGCCATTGTGATTTCCTCCAAAAATTTTATTGTTTAATGGTTTGCAGCACTAGGCTGCGTCTGAAAAGCGACTGATGATACTTATGCCACTTCGTCTTTGCTGTCGGCAACAGCCTTGACAGCGTAAGCAACGTTGCGTACAGGCGCTTGAAGCACAGAAAGGAGCATAGAAAGCATACCTTCGCGGTTTGGCAGAGCAGCCAGAGCTTTGATTTCTTCGACTGAAGAAACAGCACCCTCAACGGCACCACCCTTAATTTCAAGTGCTTCAGCTTCTTTAGCAAAATCGTTGATGATTTTTGCTGGGGCTACGACGTCTTCGTTTGAGAAGGCTACAGCAGATGGTCCAACAAAAAGGTCCTTCATATCGTCAAGACCTGCTTTTTCAGCAGCACGAGTCAAGATTGAGTTTTTAATGACTTTAAATTCAACACCAGATTCACGAAGTGAACGGCGAAGATTGGTGTCTTGCTCAACTGTCAGACCGCGTGAGTCAACGACAACGATAGACGCAGCAGCTTTCATTTTTTCAGCAACTGCATCAACCAATTCAGCTTTTTTAGCAATAACAGCTTCACTCATTAAGTTTTACCTCCGTTTTTATTTTGTCTGGAAACGAAAAAATCGCATCCAAACCTAGACACGAAAGTACAAATACGTTTATAGACTAGCCAAGCAAGTTGGCCAAGATTTTACGTTTTTGTGCCTCGGCAGGATGTTTATGAGTTGAACTCCCCTGCTGTCTTAGGTCGGTTTTCTTAAAACCGTAACTATATTAACATGCCAATACATTCCTGTCAAGACTTTTATTTTAAGTAGCTGGCACTTTTCTTTATGACGGCTCACCTGTATAAATACAAGATAGCATGTGTTATGGGGAGTAGCTTACCTTTGTAACATACTAACGTTGAAGTTTGCGTGAGGAGATGAAAACTCCTATAAGATTTGATATGATGATAATAAATTTATTACGAAAGGTATTCATCATGAAACAAAAACGCATCTGGATAGTCGTTGGTCTAGTTATGCTGGGGATTGTCATGCGCTCACCATTTACCACTATCCCAACTATATTATCTAATATCGCTAAGAGTTTGGAGGTCCCTGTTAGCTCTTTGGGAGCTTTAACCTCCATACCGCTGTTGATGTTTGCCTTCTTTTCATCCTTGGCCCCTAAGCTGGCCCAGCGCTTTGGCCTAGAGCGCTTGATGGCAGTCATCTTGTTTCTTATGGCGATAGGCTCTGCCCTACGGGTTATTGCTCTACCGACTCTCTACCTAGGAACAGTGGTCGTCGGGGCTACTATTGCCTGTGTCAATGTCCTTTTGCCTAGTATCGTGGCTCGCTATTTCCCGCATAAGGTTGGGATTTATACGACTCTTTACACCAGCGTTATGGGCTTATCATCTACAATTTTTACCTCATTGGCTTCTCCTATCACTCACATCATCCGTTGGCGCGGCTTTATTCTTTGCCTATCTGCTATCGTTTTATTGGCCTTTATCCTATGGCTGCCTAATGTCAGCAAAAATGCTCAAGTCCAAATGGAGACTAAGACAGCAGAGCCTTCCCAGCAAAATCTCTGGACAAATAAATATGCCTTAGCCCTTTTGATTTTTGGTGGCTTGCAATCGCTGCTTTTTTATACCGAGATGACCTGGCTTCCTACCTTGTCTCAGGCCGCTGGTTTCTCAGCCAGTCAGGCTGGATCACTCCTAGGGCTCTACAATCTGGTTAGTCTGCCTATGTCTTTGACAATCCCAAATCTGGTTACAAGTCAAAAGAGTCAGCAGCGCACTTGGACCATGTTAGGATTTGCCGGTTTGACCTTTCTTGGGATTGCTATTCTCCTTTCTGCTCCAAAAACCTATTTCTTTTGGGCTCTTGGGCATGTCAGCCTAGGATTATCCGTCGCGGCTTTATTTCCCTATATGCTCGTTAGTTTCAATCTTAAAACGACCACAGCTCAAAACACCGCACGCTTATCAGGTATGGTGCAAACAGGCGGCTACCTTTTAGCAGCCATCGGTCCATTCCTCCTGGGATATAGTCAAGAACTTTTTGGATCTTGGGAGGCTCTGCTCTGGATTTTAGCGCTAATGGCTGGGATAATGGGACTTTCCTTGGTAGCTTTTGAAAAGACTGATAGCATTTTATAAAATGAAGCAGTGAGGCTGAGATAAGAAGAGTTTCATTGCTGCTTGATACAAAAAACGAACAAAATTAGAATTCTCATCATTGGAAATCTAGCTTTGTTCGTTTTTTAATCTTGTTGTCGGACTTTTATACATCATCTTCACAGGTGAGAGCACAGCCCTCATGACTGTCCGCCCCCCCCTCCTAATAGTAAGGATAGAAGATACTAGAATGTAAATAGACTTAACAGCCAACAGCCTATCTTAAGCGACTGGATAGGATTTGAATATCGCTCGGTCTGGTCCGGCAGCAGCCACCGACCACTTTGGCTCCCAGCTTCTGCCATTCCAACGTATTTTCCAAGAGGGTGTGTGAATGGTCTGGATCCTTGGTCCAAGTCTGACTAGCGCCATCGTAGACCTCACCAGAGTTAGGATAGGTTACCAAAGGTTTCTGGCTATAGTTCCTCAGCCCCTGCAAAAAACTTGGGTAAACACTGGGAGAACTGCAATTGAGACCAAGTGCTAAAATCTGCCGACTGTCATCAACTAGAGGAGCTACTTCTGCAATAGGCGTTCCATCTGAAATAGACAAACCGTCTTGAGAAGTAAAGCTCATATAAGCTTCCATGCCCGGAAATTCGCTAGCCAACAAGTCGACCAGAGCCTGAACTTCTAGAAGATTAGGTATCGTTTCTAAAGCCAGCAAGTCCACTCCCTGATCCTGCAAAATAGCTATCCGAGGGCGATGAAAGTCCATCAGTTCTTTCTTGGTGACAGAGCCATAGGCACCGGTATACTCTGAACCATCAGCCAAATAAGCAGCATAAGGACCGATATCTCCAGAGATTAAAGGATAGGGACGCTTAGCCTGTTCTTCTCCTGCCAGTTCAGACCAGACTTGATCTCGGGCAGCCTTGGCAATACTGACTGTTGAAGCGATAACCGCCTTAGCTTCCTCTTCAGACAAGCCATATTCTTCAAGTCCCGGTAAGGTTGCTTGATAGGAGGCCGTAGTGACAATGTCACTGCCTGCCCGCAAATAAGTTTCGTGAATATCTTGAATAGCCTGTGGATCTTCCAAAAGGTACTTGGCTGACCAGAGTTTACCAGAGACATCATAACCACGGTACTCCAACTCTGTTCCCAAAGCCCCATGCAAAATCAGGTTGTCTTGACTGGTCAATAAATCCTTAAATCTTCCCATGAATTTTCCTCCTCAAAACAATGATTCGAACTGTTATCAAAACTTTTTATAACGCCAATAATGATAAAGGTAACAGAAAGCAACAAAAGGAAGGCCGAAATATAGCCCAGCCCGCTGCTCCTTATCCCAAGCAATGCCGATGATAGACAGGCCTAAAAGAATAATAGTGATATAAGGCAAAATAGGATTAAAAGGCGTTTTATAGTCCAGGTCACTGTCGCTGTGATCTTTGAGCCAAACCTTGCGGAAATTTATCTGAGAAACCGGAATGGATAACCAGACTGCAACCACGGCAAAACCGGCAATAGAGACCAAAGCCAGATAGACCGTTGAGGCTGCATAGAAACTAGCAAAGAGCGACAAACCAGCCCCCAGCATAGACAGTAACATCGCCCGCATAGGAACACCGTGTTTATTGATTTTGACGACCCGCTTATCCAACATGCCTTCGTTAGCCAGTGACCAGAGCATCCGGCTGGAAGCATAGAGACCGGAATTCCCGGCCGACAGAATAGCCGTCAGGATGACGAAATTCATAATATCACCAGCATAAGGAATACCCATCTTGTCAAAGACCAGCACAAACGGTGCATCTGTTACACCCGCTTCTTTCATAGGCAAAAGGGAAGCTAAAACTAGAATAGTCAGGACAAAAAAGATAACCAAACGGCCGATAGTCGTCTTGATAGCCTTTGGTACAGCCTCCTTTGGATTGTCCGTTTCCCCCGCTGCAATCCCGATCAGCTCAGTTCCTGAAAAGGCATAGTTGACATTGAGCATGACAGAAATCACTGCAATAAAACCTTTTGGAAAGGCACCTTGAGCCGTTAGATTCTCAAAGAGAACAGGATGATGGTGCCCATTGAAAGAAACCAAGCCCAGCATGGCTCCCAAGCCTAGCGCAATAAAAACGACAATAGCTAGTACTTTAATACTAGAAAAGAACGATTCTGTCTCAGCAAAGGATCGCACTGAAAGGGCATTGATAGCAAAAACAACTAAGGCAAAGAAAGCCGCCGATATCCAAGCTGGTATGGAAATCCAGCGTTCAACCAGCATACCAGCTGCGAGGAACTCTGTCCCTAAGGCCACCGTCCAACAAATCCAATAGAGCCAGGCTACCGTAAAACCAGTCCCCGGACTAATAAATTTAGTAGCATAAGTGTGAAAAGAGCCTGTCACCGGCATAGCTACTGCCAGCTCCCCTAAGGAGAGCATGACCAGATAGACCACTACCGCCCCTACTAAATAAGACAGCACAGCGCCCAGTGGCCCTGCTTGGGCAATGGTATAGCCTGAACTCAGGAACAATCCAGTCCCAATAACCCCACCTAGGGAGAGCATAAAGAGATGGCGACTGGTCATCTTACGCTGAAATTTTCCTTGGTTTTCAAAATTATGATTGTCCATACTACCTCCAAGTAACAAATTACTATCTATGATAACACGAATCAGCAGCCCTTAGGACATAGTTATTTTCTATGAAGTCATATAAAAAATTAATTGGGCAGTTTTGATTGGTGCCAGTGAGTTTCTAGTTTTTAATTTACATAAATATATTTACGCTCATAAAAGAAAAACAGAAATAAGTGGAAGCTAGGATCTTTATCAGCCACCAGCTTAGCTAGTGGTTTTCTTGTTTTTCTCTCTGAGAAAAACTGGCTGGAAATCATAAACAAAAAGCCAACCTTAGCGGTCAGCCCTTTAAAACCTGATTTATAGATTTTTAGCTCACTTATTTTTAATAGGAGAGCTTTTTTCATATCCTAGGTAGCGTTGCCAATTCCAGATTGGTCAAAACGATGGTGGCTGTCCGCAAAGGTCGTATTAACCGTAAACGGAAAATACTGGTCGTCAACTGGTACCAAAAGAACAAGGGCGTTATCATTAATAAAGTGATAATAGGTCTTTTGCCAGAGATCTGTATGCGGTGCTGTGGTCATCTCCATGGTATCCGCGTTATAACTGACATCTACTAACTGATCTGTTCAAATAAAATTTTTTGACTCAAATGTTTTCATAAGCCCATCTCCAATTAATCATCATTGAAAATAGGACGGCTCCCAAAGATAAGGACTGCCAATCAACTACTACGTCAATCTGGTAACTCTAGAACCATGCTAACGAGTTTGGATTTTTGCCCTAGACTCTTCCTAGTTTAGCCTATCACAAAAAAAAACAAGACCTACATCCTGTGGACGGAAATTGACCGCCAAACTTAAAATGTAGGACTGAATCAGATCCGACTTGCAAGAACTGATCGTCTGCGATACGCAACTATGTACCCGCTCATGTGGCACTGTCGGTGTTGTCGTCTTGATCTTGGCGGCTTTCTTCATAAATTTTTTCAACCTGCTTGTCATATTCTTTTTTCAGTTGGGATTGCTCCTCATCCAATTCAGCTATTTCTTTCTGAAACTTTGATTTGAAATCATCGGTATTAATATCCATTTGATATAAATGACCTTTTGCTTCTGGAGACAGTTCCATTTCACGCTTTAAAGTGGCTTGGTAAACTTGTTCTTTCAAGTCGTCTGTTACCTGCATAAAACGCTGGTAATCCTCTTCTAAACTGTCTCGTTTGCTTTGAATAACCCTTAAATCACTTTCATATTGGTCATCAAGTTCTCTAATCTTATTATTAATCGTCACCATTGCATCCCCTAACTAATCGGATTTTCCAAGGTAGGCTTAGGAAGCTGGGTGAGAAAATCCGATGCTGCCTGAGCTGCTTGGCCTTCTAATCCATCCGCAATGTTCTTTTTATAAGTTGAAGTATAAGTTTTCAAAGCTTTCGCATCTTTCTCTAGGCTTGATTTCAAGCTGGTTCCCTTACTTTTAATAGCAGAGGAGGCTGCTGAAACGATTGCCTTAATAGCCGCCCGTTCCTGCTTTTTTAGAAATTCTTCTAGATCAAATTCATCACTTTTTTTCTTTTTTGACATGTAGTTTTCCCCTATTTTTCGCTATTGTGAGAGATTGGCAAAAATATCTCCTGCCTGCTGAGCATCCACAGCTTCGATATTTTGCGCCGCATAAACTAGGTCAGAAGAAAAGGTGCTCAGTTTATTCTTATAGGTATCCAGCGCAGATTTATCGGCTTCTTCTGTCCCGTCATCCCAAACATTGGACATCTCTATCTCGGCCGTCAGCTCTTCAATCTCACTGTCGCTGAGGTGCGCCCCCAAGACTTTTGACGCGGCTATCGTTACCTCAGAAAGTACTTTCACTTCGTCCTTAACGTCACTGATATGCTTCTTGGCCGCTTCAACCTTATTCGTGACATCTTCTTCCGCCAGCTGGGTCGCCATGTACAGCAACTCGGTCCGAAGCAGGATCTTCTGTGCCCCTGTCGCATGTTTTATCTTATCGTGAAAACTGCTGATATTATCCCTATCCCATTTGATGCCTTCTTTTTGAGCCTTTTTGACAATAGCCTTATACTCTGAATTAAAATCACTGATGACTTTAGCTGCCTCTGCAACGCTGATGCCTAGCGTGGCAGCCAAACTGGTGTTAGAAATCCCATTCTTTATCATTTCCATAATGGCTGAGGCGAAGGAGGGATCGACGTCTTTGCCAAGCAGTTGGTTCAGACACTTTTTCTCCAGCTTGGCTAAATCATGACCGGCTTTTAAGAGTTCGGGATGATAATGTTTAGAAGCTACTAAGGGAGCCCCATGACTGTCAATTTGAAAGGCGCCAAAATCATGGGAAGAGTGGTCCCCATCAAATGTTTTCGTATACTTGCTGGGAACAATCACTTTGACGTTCCCGAACTGGTCTTTCCAAGGCTTGTCCCGATTGAGCATGCTCACAATATCAAAGGGATTGACATAATAGGTCACATGTTTTCCCGCCTCTTGAATTTTTTTGTCAGAGACGCCGTCCATCTTTTTCAGACTGTCAGAGACATCGGGACCGTCAAAGAGGACGACCTTGCCAACATGACCCAGCTCATCATAGCTAAGATTAGCGACTGCCTGAGCGGAGACGATGGTTCCCAGTGAGTGTCCTGTCACATTCATCTTGGCTTTAGGAGAGACCTCTTTTAGTTCTGCGATCTTGACCTTCATAGCCTTGTTGGCTAACTTAGCTTGCGGGATATACTGACCCGTTACCGCAAACTTAGCATCGTTACCGATCCAGTCATTGAGGGTATCCATCCCCATCCCATCACTGCCGCGAACAACAAAGTAAGTGTTTTTGGTTGAGCTGTCAATCTTCTCCGTATCCGAGACATAGTAAGCATTGAAGCCTGCCTTTTCGTCCGTCAGGAGACCCTTTTGATAAGACTTGCCAGTCTCATACTCCTCATCATGATAGCCGCCATTAGGATCGGGGACACGATAAGTCCCTTTCTCCTTCTCCGTATGAAGCGTTTCATCAGGCTGGAGGTAGAGCTCCGTTTTACTGGCGTTGGGATCGCTTTTATCGGGATAATTTCCTCCGGAAGTACCTTCGGTGACTTGACCTTTGTATTCTCCATCTTTTGAAAAATCAAACTTGACTGACTGCCCAGAATCCAGCCTTTTCTTTCTCCCGTCTGACTGTGATTCATACGGGAAGTTTGAAGGCCTTCCTGTGTATGCACTTTCAGCTAAAGAAGCATAAATATCATTAAAATTATCCAAGTTCCAGTTGCTCAAAGAAAATCACCTCCCACTGTCACATTTTGTCCTATACCAATACCGTTAATATCAATAGTATCATCATCATTCACAGGAACATCTACTCTCCAATCAGAATCCTCAATGTTATTGACTTTTCCAAAAATTAATATATTACCATTTTTCTGAAACATTCCTGGTTCTTCCCACTTTGTCTGCTTCCAGTCAATCTGAACGCTCTCAACCTTCGGATTCGACTTTTTGACTAAATCTATAATTTTCTGCTGGTGTTTTTTGAGGTAGGCTAACTGCCGTTCATGTGGTGTCATCTTTTCTTCTTGCTTCTTTTTCTCAGCTTCTTTTGCTTGTTGCTCTCGTTTGGCTTTGACAAAGGCTTCAAAGCGGCTGTTAAAATCATTGGCTACCATTAGAGTTCCTCCTATTCCTGCTAAAATGGCTAACGCTGCTAAACTAAACAAAGTTATCTTTGTTGACTTTTTCATAAGAGCCTCCTCATTTTTAACTTAGATGCTTCATCTCGGACCTTCCTGTACAGACTGACTGTACTATCATCATTAAGGGAAATACCAATCCCCAAACTAGAATCTTCAATATGGTTTATATCACCATGAATATTAATAATATTCTGATTCAAAAAGCCAACCTTAGCTCCATTTTGTATCCTACCAATTAATCTGAACCGATTCAATCTTAGGTCTCTGTGATTTAACAAAGTCCACAATCTCCTGTTGGTATTCTTTGACATAAGCCAATTGCTGCTTCTTAACCGCCTTTTCATCATCCTGTTCCTAAAATTGTTATTAATGCTACCTCAGTGCTTTTCTTCACAAAACCTCCTAATAGGTAGTTCGTTCTAGATTTATTCATAAATCTCCCAAACATCACCTCTTAAAATATGCGGAGGATTTAGCATACCAATATTTTTAATATCTGGTAAAGATTCTTCTGAATCTAAATAAAAATCTAAAACAATGAATGTATCATCAATATGGTTAAATGTTCCACTAATAGATAAGTAATAGTCACCACCTTGTGGAGTTCCGTTACCAGCTTGATCGACAGTCATCGTTGACCAATCAATTTGAACCGACTCAATCGTCGGATATTCAGATTTTACAAAATCCACAATTTCCTGCTCATGTTCCTTAAGATAAGCCAGCTGCTTTGCCTTGGTCGTCTTCTCTTCTTCTCGCTGCTTTTTCTCAGCTTCCTTTATATCTTGGGCTAGTTTGGCTTTGCCAAAGGCCTGATAACGACTGCTAATAACTCTGACTGCGATCAGATTGCCTCCTATTCCTGCTAAAATGGCTAACGCTGCTAGACTGATTAATGTGATCTTGGTGCTTTTCTTCATAAAAGCCTCCTTATCTTGCGCTTAGAATGTTTCTTCTGTGAGGTTGCGACTCAATTTCAATTTATAATAGGTTTTACGATTATGGATATAGGCCTCATCCATAGCTGGCTGCCTTTCTTTAGAATCGTAAGCCTTATCCAAGAAATTCTGATCATTTAGTTTCATGCCAATAAAGTGATACTGACCGTTTTCCTTAAGATACTTTGGCACTGGATTAATGCTCACTAAATAAGAGTAAGTTGTCCCTACTATGATGAAAAAGCCAACTCTGGGTCCTCTCGTCATAAGCGTCACTAACTCGGTCTGGCTTAATCCAGACACTTTCTCATAGCTCTCTAAATCAGGAATAAAAGCGATACCATAGTGGTCCCAGCCATCCGTTTCTCGATTCTTAATTTCTGAAACCATAAAATCAGTCATATCACTCAGGAGAGCCGGGTCATTGACATAGTGCGATACCGTTGTCTCATAGTTTTGATAGTCACCATTAACATCTAACACAAGGGCAGTGATATTCCAGCTTGACTGGCTCACAGTCGCGATGAGGCGATCTACCATAAGGCGGACCTGTTCTGAGTTATTTGAGAAGACAACAAGATGCCTGAAGGTAGAAAAATCAAGGGCAATCGTTTCGACTGCTGTCACGTCCAAACCAAGCGGTAAGGCTGGCTTGGCTATGGCATTTTTCGTATCTGCTCGGTCCATAAATTGTTCTAGAGAAATTTCCTCTGGAACAATTGGAATTTTTGCAGGTCTGTTGCCTTGCCAGAATTGATCCATTTGGCTAATTTCTTGACGTAACGCTTGAAGCCGCTGGACTGGAGTTACTCCTCGATGAGAAAGGGCTGCTTGGAAGACTTCGACTTCTTCTATCGTTATAAGTCCTCTACCTGCAATACTTTCCGTAGATATGGTGTAATTCCCCATAATTGTTTTTATCTCTGATTCATCTGTTAATTTTAAGCTCAGACGAGTCTTGAAATTGGCCAGTAAGACGGGACGAATAGCTGCCAAGCGACCACCACTGACAATAACCGTTATTCCAAGACTGTTACCATCTCTTGCCAATGTTTGGATAAAGATATCAAAGTTGTTTCGCAGTTGCTCAGTTTGAATGTCTTTATAACCCTCATAATTATCCACGACTATGATAATTTGAGGCAAGGTTTCACCGGTGACAGCTTGGTACATTTCTTTCGAATTGACATTATGACGGTTAAAGAGCCGCTTGCGCGACTGGATTTCCCGCTTCATGAGATCCATAAACTTTGTCAGCTTTTCTTCTTGATCTGAAGTGATGAAATCAGCCGTGTGCGGTAAGTTTTTTAAGGAGTAAAGGGCGCTCGTTCCAAAGTCAAAAATGTAAAAATGAACCTGTTCAGGTGTATTTTGTCTGGATAAGTCCATAACAATGGTCTGTAAGAACGTTGATTTTCCCATCGCTGGGCCACCAAAAATAGCTAAGTTCCCATCGTCAGCTAACTGATAAGTTCCGACCGTTTGCCTTTGTTCACTTGGAATATCGACCATACCGACAATAGCTTCTAGGCGGCTGTCGCCTTGCCAGAGTTCTTGGAAACGATCTGGTCGTAGATCTTGGAGAAAGATTTGGGTTTTCAACGGCGGCAGCCAAGGCTGGGCCAGCTGGGCAATGTGCTTTTCTTGGGTCACCTGCTGGATATGCTGGACCACCGCCTCCAGCTCTGTCGGGACTTCACGGATATCAGTTGCTTCATCGAGTCCTGAGAGGTCCTGATTGAGCGCCTCGTACTGCCCTAGCTCATTGATGGCAAAAATCGTATGATCTTCTATGCCCTGATCTTCCTTATCGGGCTGGTAATCCGCCCCTGACCAAGCACTTTGAAAGAGCTCATAAACCTCGTTATTTCCCACCTGCAAATAAGCCCGTCCCGCTTGAGTGATAGTAGCCGCATCCGGCGTGTGTAACATTTCCTGTGAGTCGGCCTTATCCGCCACCTTAAGGGCAATCCGAAAGTTGGAGTTGGACCAAATTTGGTCATTGACCACCCCGGCGGGTTTCTGGGTCGCCAGAATGAGATTGACACCCAAGGAACGCCCGACCCGAGCCGTTGATACTAACTGCGTGATGAAATCGGGCTGCTCACTTTTTAATTCCGCAAACTCATCACTGATGATGATGAGATGGGGCAGGGGTTCTGAGACGTCCCCCTGCTCGTACTTCTTCTGATAGGCGTGGATATGGTTGACCCCCGCTTCATTAAAGAGGCGCTGCCGGCGCTCATTCTCCGCTCGGATCGATGCCAAGGCCCGCATGGACTGGTTGCCATCCAAGTTGGTGATGGTTCCTAAGACATGAGGCAGGTCTTTAAAGAGATTGGCCATGCCCCCACCCTTATAGTCAATCAAGAGAAAGGCCACATCGTGCGGATGGAAATTAACCGCTAGAGAGAGGATATAGGACTGGATCAGCTCGGATTTCCCAGAACCAGTGGTCCCAGCAATCAAGCCATGCGGTCCGTGCGCCCGCTCATGCAAATCTAGCTTAACATAATCCTCACCTCCGCGCAAACCTAACGGAACAGCCAAGGAGTTGTGCGGAGAGTGAGATTGCCAGCGCTCGAAAATTCCTAACTCCTCAACCCTGTCGACTTGGTACATCTCCAGAAAAGTAACCGAGTTTGGAATAGCAGATTTAAGGGTTTCGAGGTGATTGAGGGGGGCCAGCCGGCGGCTGATCCGCTCTTTGTCGTACCCTTCTGGAAAATGATCCAGCGTAAAAGTCTGCTCCTTGACACGCCTCTCTGCCATGACCAGCTCGCCAGTCGCTTGGTCTTTCAGGTGGATGACCGTCTGGACATTCTCCGGCAGGGAACGGATGGTAGCCTGCACAAAGATCAAGCTGCAGCCCAAGGCGGTCGGGTCTTTGGCGAAGAACTCCATGATGACATGATCCCTGATTAAGCTGGCATCCGTCACCAGCACCACATAGTGGGGCAGGTGGAGCAACTCTTGATTGGCCCCAGCTTCTTTTTGTTGGAGCTCACGCTGCCTTAAGATCTCCATCAGCCGGTTGAGGATTTGATCGCGGGTGCGTTCATTATAGATAAAACCGCGGACGTTGATGTCCTGCAAGGTGGCGTGGGGCAGCCAACGCAGCCACTGCCACTGGTCTTTTTCGGCCTCAGGCATAATCGTGATAAACTGAACATCATGGTAAGACTGAAAGACAGCTAACTGGTAAACGAGGAGCTGGAGCTGCTCCAGTACGAGCGAACGCTCACCAACATAGCCGACTGGGCCGTTTTTGAGCGTGGCCAGAACCGGCATATCTGTCAAGGTTTTGTGGGCCTCATAGAGGGCAAACCCTTCTTCTTCCAGAGGATCCTTAACCCCCGATCGCTCTTGTTGAGAGTAGTCTAACCGATAGCTGGTCGGTACCTCTCCCAAGCCTAAACGGTAGGAGAGAAAGTCTTCGTCTTGGGGAATCTTTTCATAAATACGGCGGGAGAACTCCTGCACTAAGCTATCCAATTCCTGAATCGTCGGATAGTGATAAGACTGCCAGCGGCGCTGGGTATTTGAAAGCTGGGTCAGCTGAATGGACTTGTCAGAGAGGTAGGCCCGGTAAGCCGAGATCCGATCCGCCAAGCTCTGCTTGTACTCCCGCTTATTGCGAAAGTAGTTCTGAACAGAGAAGACAGCGGTCACGATGCTCATGGCCACGGACATGAGGATATAGAGCCCCCGCGGCTGAAAGACGGTAATCAGGATAACCACCCCGATCATGACCAGAGGCGGCACCAGCATCCGAAGCAGCTCATTGCGTGGTTTATGGGGCTCTTGTGGCGGCGCGGTGACCGTTAGCCGATCGTCATTAAAATGGTAGATTAAGCGTGGCGAGCGGTGGTAATCTGGGTAGCCATCGTAGTAGTGATAAGCAGAATCAGCGACCTCCAGTAAGGTCTCATTTTTGACAGCACCGGAAACCCAAATTTCCTTGGGAAAGACTTTGAGCAGGCTGTTGCCAAAGGCCACCTCTGCCCCGAAGGGCAGGGCTTGGTGTTGGCTAGTGAGATGGTTATTGAGGTAGATGGGCGCCCCGAAATTGCGAAGCTGCCAGCTGCCTTTATCAGCCTTGGTTAGCAGCAGGCTAATGACCTGACTTCCCGACGAAAGGTTACTGCCTGGCTGCATGCTTACAGCCACACGGGACAGGCCAACGATGCTGTAACGGCGTCGGTTATTCGGCTGGGGATAAACGACGAGATCCCCTAGACGAATGGCTGTCGTTAGGGGAGCCGTTTTTTCTTTCGTGTGATAGGCCACCCCCTCACTGGTCTGTGAGAGACTGAGCTGATCACTGAGGCGCAGGGCACCTGTTTTAGGGACCGTCAAGACCTGACGGTAGGTCTTACGAAGGACGATGATCTCCATGGTTGTTGGTACATTCCTTTTCTATTCAAAGATAGAGAGCGTTTCGCTGGCATGATAAAAGCAGGAAGGGGGACTGTCCCTTCCTGCTCCCTTCAAGCCCGCTATGATTTTGTTTCTGACTGACGAGGCCATACGACTTGGTACTCGTCAAGCTAATGAGTCGGCAGCCAATGCCGGTATCTCACCAGACTTCATTTTTTCTTTCCTAAAGACACTTATATAGTATCTTATTGAAAAAAAAAAAAAATCAAGGGGTTTTTGATGACAAATAATTACAATTTTGTTTCAGAGGTTGACTGAAAAATGTCATTACCCCAAAAGACCGCTAGAACGCTGCGATGTATCATCACCATATTAGGATTTCAGGCATCATAAAAAGAAGATAATAACCTCTCACATAAAGTCAAAATGTGGATTGAATAAAGTGGTAAAGAAAAAAGGCCTTTTCAGGCCAGATTTTCTAGAATCGTATCCCAAGCTTGATTATAGCCGTCCTTAGTTTCTGATGAAAAAACTATAAAACTGTCTTGGCTATCAAAGTTGAGTTTCTTCTTAATCAAAGCTTCCTGCTTGTTCCACTTGCCGCGTGGTACCTTGTCAGCCTTGGTTGCTACAATAATCACAGGAATTTCGTAGTACTTAAGGAACTCATACATCTGCACATCGTCAGCTGTCGGTTCATGACGCAGATCCACCAAACTAACCACAACCCGCAGGTTATCGCGGGTGACGAGGTACTCCTCAATCATCTTCCCCCATTTAGCCCGCTCGGTCTTGGAAACCTTAGCATAGCCATAACCAGGCACATCGACAAAACGCAGTTTATCATCAATATTATAAAAATTAAGCAGTTGGGTCTTGCCAGGCTTACTAGAGGTCCGAGCCAAATTTTTACGATCCAGCAAAGTATTGATAAAACTAGACTTGCCCACATTAGAACGACCTGCCAAAGCTACCTCCGGTAAGTCGTCTTGTGGGTAATGGGATTTGTTTGCAGCACTCAGGAGAATTGAGGCATTATGGGTATTCAAAACTTCTTCTGCCATCATTAACCTCTACGCTGTTTTCAAGATGGGTTTGTCTGTCCCTTCGACCGCAGCCTTGGTCACACGCACACTAGTCACTTCTTCTTGACTTGGCACTTCAAACATAATATCCATCATGGTTTCTTCGATAATCGACCGCAAACCGCGGGCACCAGTCTTGCGTTCGATAGCTTTTTGAGCAATCGCTTCAAGAGCTTCTTGGTCAAATTCTAAATCAACCCCATCGTAGGAAAGGAGGGTCTTGTACTGTTTGACTAGGGCGTTCTTAGGTTCAGTCAGAATCCGTACCAAATCGTCAACCGTCAACTGCTCAAGGGCAGCCAAGACAGGCAAACGACCGATAAATTCAGGAATCAAGCCAAATTTTTGAATATCTTCTGAGATAATTTGCTGCATATAAGAAGCATCATCATCCAGTGACTTGTTGTTTTGGCCAAAACCGATGACCTTCTCACCCAAGCGTTGTTTGACAATATCTTCAATCCCGTCGAAGGCCCCGCCAACAATAAAAAGAATATTCTTGGTATCAATCTGAATCATCTCTTGATTAGGGTGCTTGCGGCCGCCTTGAGGAGGAACACTGGCGACGGTTCCTTCAACAATTTTCAAGAGAGCCTGCTGAACTCCTTCACCAGAAACATCCCGAGTAATAGAGACATTTTCGCCCTTCTTGGCGATCTTGTCGATTTCATCGACATAGATAATCCCTCGCTCAGCCCGCTCGATATTGAAGTCGGCTGCCTGAATTAGTTTTAGCAGGATATTTTCCACGTCTTCTCCGACATAACCAGCCTCGGTTAAAGCCGTTGCATCTGCAATAGCAAAAGGCACATTGAGACTTTTGGCCAACGTTTGAGCCAAAAAAGTTTTACCCGAACCTGTCGGACCAATCATGAGAATATTGGATTTTTGCAAATCGACATCCTCATCTTGAGAACTTTCGACGAAGCTAATCCGTTTGTAGTGATTATAAACCGCAACGGCTAAGGCCCGTTTAGCCCGATCTTGTCCGATGACATAGTCATCTAAAATCTGCAGGAGCTCTTTGGGTTTGGGCACTTCTGTCAAATCAGCCAAAACTTCTTCAGCTAACTCTTCGTTGATAATTTCTTGGGAGAGAGCCACACATTCATTACAAATGAAAACCCCGTTTCCGGCAATAATCTTTCTGACTTCGGTTTGGTTCTTGCCACAAAATGAGCAATAGACCATTACATCATTATTGGTATTATCTGTCATAGTCGTTTACAATCGTCCTATTCTTAAAAAAGTGTGCCATAGAAGGCATGAATGGTATTAATAAGGTTGGTTAAAGCATTGAGGAGAAAGAGAGTCCCGAGGCCATAACGATTCTTACGAAAGGCGGGGAGAGCACAGAGCACACAGATAATGGCTAATAGTGCCGTAAACACCCCAAAAATACTTCTTTGCATGAAAGTCTTCCTTATCTTATCTTGTTAAGTTTTGAAATAGTAAAGTTATAGGGATTCTTCTGGTCCTTGGAGAAATCCTCCTGCTCAACCAGCTGATAATCCTCTAAAGGGATCTCTGGGAAGTAGGTATCTCCTTCAAAGCAGGCATGGATGGTTGTCTTCACCAAGCCATCATAATAATCCCTGAATGCGGTATAAACACCAGAGCCTCCTGCAATATAGAGATCCTTATCCTGCTGACTGAACCATGTTAAGACTTCTTCCGGACTAGAGACTGTCTTAACCCCATCAACCTGATAAGTCTTATCGCGAGTCAAGATGAGAATTTCTCGTCCTGGCAAAACCCGACGCCCCATACCATCAAAAGTTTTTCTTCCCATCAGAACTGCTTGACCCATAGTCGTCTTTTTAAAGTGAGCCAATTCAGCCGGCAAGTGCCAAGGCATGGTTTGCTTGCTACCGATAAGGCCAGACTCGTCCTGAGCCCAGATAGCAATGATTTTCTTCCCTTTTTTAACGTTGTCCATACTGATTTCATTCTATCAGAAATTAAGAAAAAATGCATTTGAAAAAATTCAAACACATTCTTAATAATCGGTAATAAAGGCGGATCAAATCGCCAAGTCAAACTTAAGCTGGGGTTTAACAGACTCATAATCCAGCAGTTCGAAATCTTCTGGCTTGATGTCGAAAAAATTCGTCCCCTCTGGAACATTGAGCACTAAGTGAGGCTGGCAATCGGTTGCCTGACGTTTCAGCAATTCCCGAGCCTGTTCGAACTGATTATCGTAAATATGAAGATTATTGACAAAATAGAAAAATTTACCAACCTTCCAGCCAAAGTGTTTAGCAATCATCATCTGCAAGGCCACATACTGCATGGCATTGATATGGTGAGCCACCAGCATATCATTGGAGCGCTGGGTCAGGGTGGCATCTAAATAGATATCCCCATCTACCCGACGAACATCAAACATAGTCTGAAAGGCGCAAGGAAGCAGCCCTTCCGATTCCTCAAACGCTTCATAATCCCAAAGAGAGATGACATTGCGACGATTCCAAGGATTGGCTTCTAGCTGCTTGAGAATTTTATTGATGATGTCGTGCTTTTTTACAACAGCACCGTAACGCTGCCCAATAGTCCCAGTATTACCGACTTCCCAGTCATTCCAGTATTTAACCTTGTACTTATCATTCAGAAGCCCTAAATCGTTAGACTGGTCTTGATAAATCCAAAAAATTTCCTTGATAGCCGATTTAATAGGAATGGGCCGCAAAGTCGTAATGGGAAACTCTCCTTTGGCCAGATTGTACTCAGCAAAAGAACCTGTGATATATTTTGAGTTGGCTGTTTGGCCATTCTTATATTTAGGCCGAGCCTGTTCAGACCAGACCCCTTCGTCCATAATTTTCTTGATATTAGCCTTAAAAATAACATCTGCTTTAGTCATGAAAGTACCTCTCTTGGTAAATCTTATTGCCTCTTATTCTAGCTAATTTTTTTGGAAAATGCTAATGCCAGCCCTTGGCAAAAAAGCGAAGAGGACTTTTCCGCTGCTCTCAAGACGTTTGAAAAATCGACTAAAAGTCGCTGCTGTCCACCATCTTGATGGTTTTATGAAGTCAGCCGTAGGACTGATTCAACAACCTTTGGACTTGATTTCAGTTTTTTTAGCAGGGCTCTCATGACATTTATGTTACAATGGAACTATATAAATCACTTAACAGAAGGTATCTTATGTCTATTGGAATTGATAAGATTGGTTTTGCTACAGCTAAATACCAGTTGAAGATGGCAGATTTAGCTGCGGCCCGTGACACTGATCCCAATAAATACTCAGTCGGATTGATGTTAGACAGTCTCAGTATCGCCCCAATCACTGAAGATATCGTGACGCTGGGGGCTGCTGCTGCTGATCAAATCCTCACCAAGGAAGATAAAGCCACTATTGATATGGTCATCGTCGCAACGGAATCTAGTATTGACCAAAGTAAGGCAGCGGCTATTTTTATTCACGGTTTGCTAGGTATCCAACCCTTTGCCCGCAGTCTGGAAATGAAAGAGGCCTGCTACAGTGCGACAGCAGCCTTAAACTACGCTAAGCTCCATGTCACCGCCAAACCTCACTCCAAGGTTCTGGTCATCGCCAGTGATATCGCCAAATACGGTCTCAGAACTTCTGGCGAACCGACTCAAGGAGCTGGAGCTGTGGCTATGCTCGTAACCAGTCAGCCTCGGATTTTGGCTCTCAACGATGATAATATGGCCCAGACCCGTGATGTCATGGACTTCTGGCGTCCTAACTACTCAAATACTCCCTTTGTTCAAGGGATGTTTTCAACCAAACAATACCTAGACTGTTTAAAAACAACATGGGCTGAATATCAACAACGCTATGACACGAATCTAAAAGACTTCGCTGCCTTTTGCTTCCATATTCCTTATCCTAAACTGGCCAGCAAAGGACTTAATAAATTATTGGATAAGTCGCTGCCAGATGCAAAGAGGGAACAAATTCAGCAAAACTTTGAGGCTTCTATTCATTATAGCCGCCAAATCGGAAATATTTACACGGGTTCACTTTACCTGAGTTTTTTGTCTTTATTGGAAAACGCTAAAACCTTGAAGGCTGGCGATAAGATCGGTTTCTTTAGTTACGGCTCTGGGGCAGTATCAGAAATTTTCAGCGGTCAGTTAGTTGCTGGTTTTGAAAACAGGTTAGAAAAGAACCGTCAGGCTCAGCTGGAGCAGCGGCAAACGCTGTCAGTCGCTGACTATGAAAAAATCTTCTTTGAAGAAGCCCAGCTGGATGATCAAGGCAATGCCGAATTTGACGGCTATGATACCCATAGTTTTACCCTAGATCGCATCGACCAACATCAGAGACTTTATAAGAGGAATTAGACTTTATGACTGCTAGGAATCAAAAGCCCACACAGCCCAACCACACTATTCGCAATCTACTGGCCATCATTGGTTTAGTATTTGTCATTGGGGCCTTAGCTTTTATGTTTAAGAACCACAGTTTCAAGCCCAGCCAATTATTAAGAGCAGAAAAAACCAGTCAAACAGTTAAGGAGACAAAGCAAGCTCCAAAGGCCAAATCCAGCACCAGCAAGAAGGTCAATTGGGAAAAGCAGGATGAAACGGTTAAGGTACCTATTCTTATGTACCACGCTATCCATGTTATGGATCCGTCAGAGGAGGGCAGTGCCAATCTGATTGTCAGCCCTGATACCTTTGAAAGCCACATCAAGGCTCTCAAGGACCAAGGCTACTACTTCCTTACACCTGAGGAAGCCTACAAGGTCTTATCAGAAAATGTTCTCCCTGATGGAAATAAAAGAATTGTCTGGTTGACCTTTGACGATGGCGATGCCGATTTTGTCAATGCAGCCGCTATTATGAAAAAATACGGCGCAGTCGGCACCAACAATATTATCACCAGCTACGTTGACAAGGAAGGATTTTTGTCAAGCGATCAGATTAAAGAGATGGTCAAGGATGGTATGACCTTCCAAAGTCACACCGTCAACCACCCAGATTTATCTACCCAATCCGATGATAGTCAAAACACTGAGCTGAGGGAATCTAAATCTTGGTTAGATGGTTTACTCAAACAAGATACCTTAGCCCTCGCCTATCCATCCGGACGCTTCAATGACAGTACCAAATCACTGGCTGAACAGGCTGGTTACAAGATGGCCGTGACAACCAATGAAGGTCTGGCCAGTGCAGATGATGGGCTCTACGCCCTCAATCGAGTAAGAATCCTGCCAAGTACTACTGCCGATGACCTGCTTAATACTATCGCGTGGTAAATGTAATAAGATTAGAAAAAGCTCACTTATTTCTCAGATAAGCGAGCTTTTTTTCCAGTTATAATAAATTGAATCAAGGTTAAGACAATGTTGAGTAGCTTTGGTGCCAGAAGGGTCCTAAACATGAAAGTGGCAAGGAGTGCCATCTGTATCGTCTGCCCTTGTTATGTTCTTATTTCAATTGGTTGCCCATAAATTTTTAAACTAGCTGAAGGCCTTTTCCTTAATAGCCTTAGCAGAATTCTGGAGCTTTTGTTCTTCCTCTTCACTTAGGGCTAAATGCACGCGCTCCAGCACTCCCTGGCGACCGATGATAGCTGGATAGCTGAGATAGATAGCATTGTCTTCATCATAATTGGAGATCGGTAAAATCTGATGACTGTCGGTCAGAATAGCTTCCAAAAGCAGGTGGGTGGAGCTGGCAATAGCGAAATTGGTGTAGCGCTTACCATTGAAAACTTGCTGACCACCTCGGCGTACAGCTGCTTCAATATGCTCTTGCTCAACCAAACCTAGCTGGTCCAGATTGACCGTTGACCAAGCCGTAAACTGACTATCTCCATGTTCACCCAGAACATAGCCTTGGATAGACTGAGGTGCCAATCCTGTTGCCTTAGCCAATTGATTTTTAAGCCGACTGCTATCCAGCAGGGTACCAGTCCCCATAATTCTATTCTTAGGATAGTCCAACTCTCGTTGCAAGACCGTGGTAATGGCATCGCAAGGATTGGAAATTACAACGATTAAGCCAGAGAAATTAGTTCTTTTCAAACGCACAGCAATTTCCTTAGCATTAGCAATATTGATAGCCAGTTCAACCCAGCGATCAGGATTGTCACCAAAATAGGCCTTGATATCACCAACGGCAACCACCAGAACATCGGCATTATCTAGAAGACTATCATCATTAGCTGCAATCTTGACATAATGCGGACTCGTTGCCAAACTATCCTCAAGATCCAACTGATCAGCAAAGAGTTTATCTTCTCGCTTATCAAGAAGTACCAGCTCATCGACAAGACCTGAGCGGACCAAGTCACCAGCCAGTGTACTGCCAACATTTCCCATTCCGATAATTCCAACTTTTCGAGCCATAAAACTACCTCCTCGTAAAATAAGTTTATGGGGTTTTTAATCCCAAGTTTCTAATCATTTTGTTTCCTTGACTATGGCAAGGTTTCCCAAAATAATAGAGTCATGAAATGGACTCGCGGTTATTTCTTTACCTCCTTGTTCACCGTCCCAAACCTCTAATTTACAGTCAGCTTACCACTATTGCCTGGGCCTGTAAAATAGTTAATGTTTATAAGGCCTTATAAATTTAAGCAAGATAGCATTTGTGAAAGGTATGATGGGTTTAAGCTTATCCTGAATCCGTTGGCAATAACTTGAGCTTGCCCTTAATATTAATTCTTCAGAACTTGTATTCACATTTTTTGACAGTTAGTCTTATGTGGTAGGGACGCAAGCGATCTCCTAATGGAGTTCCATTGCTCATTTTCAAGCCTAAAGTCTTGAAAATCCCCTCGACGATTAACTAAATAGGGCCAATCGTCTTTTTACCACAGCGGCAACTGTCTGTTTTGAGAGTGGGACAGAAGGCGATTTTTTATATAAATTGACTTCGTTGTCCCACCTCCGCACAGTTGATTAGGATGGCCGCTAACACTTGCGGATGCGGAGCAGTTAAACAGTCCAGTGAACTGTTTAAGGGGGCGCCTGAAAATGGGACTGCACCCCAAGATAAGGACCTCCAATCAGCAGTGGTTCATTGGTGCTGGCTAAAGCACCTAATGAACTGTGCAGGGGAAAGACTTCTTGGCAGAGCTAACAAGTCTTTCTCCCAACCACTGCGTCAAACTGTTATTACTGCAAAAATAGAAGGCTGAAATACTTTTTTCCTAGACTTTTTCCAGCTGACGCTAAGAATTTAAACTTGTGAATACAGTTTCTCAGAAATTTTTCTAAAGCAGAAAAAAAGATGAACCGATATCAGTCATCTTTCATTCCTGTTTAATCTACCAATCCCAATCTTTCAAAAGCCTTGTAAAGGCCATCATCTTCCACATCAGCGGTCACTAAGTCAGCCATAGCCAAAATTTCAGGCCCACCATTGCCCATGGCGATTCCCACAGCACAGTAGTCCAACATAGGGATATCCACCTTGGCATCACCGAAAGCAATAGTATGGGATTTATCCTTTCCCAGATAACCCAAGAGGACATCAATAGCATGAGCCTTATCAATATTGGCAAGACCTAAGTCGCCAAAGAGGGCTGTTTCGCCACGACCGCCCCAGGTGCCAGCCTTCAGCTTGGGAAAAGCTTCCTTGGAGTCTAAGTGGTCCTGATAAGATTTGAGGATAAAACTAACTTTATTGAGGTCCTTACGATAGAGATTACCACCGTAGACCAAACCATGCAAAACATCTTCTGCTTCCATATTCTTAATTTGAGTCTCTTTAGCCCCTTTGGTCAGGGCATAAGCCCGCATAACTGGTCTAGCAGCTTCTTTGAAATGTTCACTGGCAAAGAGGCCGTTATTGCTTTCCAAGTAAAATTCCAGCCCGCGCTCATGCAGCCAATCAACAATAGCCCGACTATCTTCCTCAGAAATTACTTGATGCATGAGGACTGTCCCTTGATGTTCGACATAGGAGCCATTTCCACCAATCATTCCATCTAGGCCCATATTCCAGAGCTCAGGCTGGATTTCAGCATGACTGCGGCCGGTACAGATATAGACTAAATGCCCATTAGCTCGAGCCCTCTGCACAGCCTTGACAGCAGATTGAGGCAGATGATTCTTATAATCCACTAGAGTGCCATCCACATCTAAAAATATAACTTTTTGGGTCATCCTGATACCTCCACTTCTTTATAATGCTATTATAAGGAGCTAATGCCAGAAATGATGCCCTTTTTCTTCGAAAAACTGATACTATCCTATGCTAATCACAAGATTTGCAATCTAGGAGACTAACCGTTATGATAAAGACATGACATCCATTAAAACAATCATGAACCAACTTCCCAATAAAATAGCCTTTTACAATAAGAAAGGCCTGCCTCTCTACAATAATGGTCAAGCTGACGGCAGTCTCTTGCCAGACCAAAAAGCTCAGCCCTTAGAAGATTGGCTGCTAAAGGAACTTGCTGAAAATCCCGCCAAATCTTTAAGCTTTCAGGTGCCTACTCAGGCTTTCGACCAGATTTTAATGCAAACCTACCAAGTAGCCTTGGATGAGCAAGGACAAATCGTCGGAATTATGGAAACCATCACAGATTTCAAAGAACCACTAACAACTTATTTGGAAGATAGCGCCCAAGCCTTAGTTGGCTGGTCCGATGCCACTTCTGGCCCTTCTCTCAAAAGCGAAGACTGATTTCCATAAGATACGCACAACAAAAAGCCTCCAGTCAAGCGGATTCTTTCCACCTCTACTGAAGGTTTTTCTTTATCCTGAACAGCCAACTAATCGATTTGTTAGGCAAGGCGTTCTTAGATCCTTCTACTCACCCCGTTCAACTGGCTGAGGACCAAAGCTTTGCGAGGTCGGCATGATTTCAATCCGATTAACATTGACATGTTTAGGCTGCTGAGCCAGCCAAAGAACCGTATTGGCAATATCTTCTGGCCTGATGGCGTGAGCACCCTTATAGAGGTCGCTAGCCCGTTGGTCATCGCCTTTAAAGCGGATATTGGAAAATTCTGTTCCCTCACAAAGACCCGGTTCAACATTAGAAACCCGAATCTTGGTACCAGCTAAATCTGCCCGCAGATTCAGCGAGAACTGTTTGACAAAAGCCTTACTAGCACCGTAAACATTGGCACCTGGGTAGGGAACCGTGCCTGCCGTTGAACCGATATTGATGATATAACCAGACTTGCGATCCACCATTTGCGGCAGAACCTGCCGTGTTAGATAGGTCAAACCAACAATATTGGTTTGAATCATGGTAGTCCAATCGTCAACATTTGCCTCATAAGCTTTATCTAAACCCAAAGCCAGACCAGCGTTATTAATCAGAATATCAATGGTTTGCCAATCAGATGGCAGGCTAGCCAAGGCAGAATCAATAGCTTCCTGGGATGTCATATCCATCTGCAGGGGATAAAAATGAGCGCCCAGTTCTTGAGCAAGTTTTTCTAATTTAGCCAAACGACGACCAGTCCCGATCACCCGGTAGCCTTCCTTAACAAAGAGCTCTGCCATGGCTAAACCAAAGCCTGCTGTTGCTCCTGTAATCATTACTGTTTCAGTCATTGATACCTCCTATTTTGAAGAACGTCATTGTCATTAATAGAAAAGGGAAGGAAATAGCCTATTATAGACTACTGCCTTCCCACCTCCGCACAGTTGATTTTCAGCTTTTTCACCCCCACCAGACTCATCGCTTGCCTAGAAAGGAGAGTCAGACTTCCTTCTGCCTTAGCTGGCAGATAAGAGGCTAAACGCCAGCTCAGATCTATCCATCCTTGCTTATTGTTTTAAAAAAGTATAGGGGGAGAGTTTTTATCCTTCTACTGCTTGTGCAGCTGTAATAATAGCTAATTTATAGATATCTTCGGCACTCGAACCGCGAGATAAGTCATTGACCGGCATATTGAGACCTTGTAAAATTGGCCCAATTGCGTCAAACATTCCTAAGCGTTGAGCAATCTTATAGCCAAGATTACCCGACTGCAAATCAGGGAAGATGAAGACATTGGCATGTCCGGCTATATTGCTGTCTGGAGCCTTAATAGCCGCAGTCTCTGGCACAAAGGCTGCATCAAATTGCAGTTCCCCATCCAAAGCTAGCTCAGGAGCCAAGTCCTTAGCTAATTTAGTAGCTTCTTGGACCTTTTCAGCCTGAGGTGCCTTGGCACTCCCCTTGGTAGAGAAGCTCAGCAGCGCAATTTTAGGATCCAAGTCGAAAATCTTAGCTGTATCAGCCGTATTTACCGCAATTTCAGCTAACTCTTGAGGATTTGGATCAATATTGATAGCACAATCGGCAAAGATATAACGCTCACTGGTGTTTTCCCGATTCATCAGAAAGACACCAGATGTTCGAGAGATGCCAGGTTTCGTCTTAATAATTTGCAAGGCAGGCCGAACCGTATCAGCTGTTGAATGAATGGCACCTGAGACCATGCCATCTGCCAAGCCCATCTTAACCAGCATAACGCCGAAATAGTTGACATCCCGCAAAAGCCTATCAGCATCTTCTGCCGTCACCTTTTCTTTACGAATTTCCAAGAAAAGTTCCTTCATCTTAGCAAAATCCGCATAAGTATCAGGATTGATGATCGTATAATTTTGGTCAGCAAAACCAAGTCGTTTAAGAAGATTCTTAATCTGCTCAGCTTCACCTAAAATAATCGGATCAACCAGACCTTCAAACTTCAAACGAGCAGCCGCCCGAACGACTCTTTCATCATTTCCTTCTGGAAAAACAATTTTAATACCTTTACCAGCAATCTTACTGCGCAATTCCCCAAATAAGCTTCTTATCATAGGATAAACCCTCTATTCTAAATTATGTTGTAGATTCATGATAGCGCTTTCGAAATCATCTGTCAAGCCAGATTCATAGATCCGTTCTTGACCCGTAAAAGGATCGGTTAAACATAGAGAATGACAGTGGAGAGCCTGACGTTTCATTCCATAATCCAAGGAGCCGCCATAGAGGTCATCTCCAAGGAGAGGCTGACCAATGTGCGAAAAATGTACTCTAATTTGATGGGTTCGACCAGTATGCAGCTGAATATCCAGCAACTTCACCCGACCGAAACGCTCTAAAACCCGATAGCTAGTACGGGCATACTTGCCTGAGGAATGTACTTGACGGGTAATAATACTATCCGATACTCGAGCAATAGGGGCAATAATTTCTCCCTGATCTGGTAGGTCCTCCTGTCCAGCTACCAAAGCATAATAGCGCTTCTCAATGGTTTTAGCCTGCAGGGCCTTGTCCATACGTGAATGGGCATAGCCGTGCTTAGCAAAGAGCATGAGACCGCTCGTATCCTTGTCTAAGCGCGTAACAATGTGGACCTGCTGATTTTCATAACCTTTTTCCTGATAGTAAGCCTTAACAAAATTAGCGATAGTTTCCGAATGAAGGATGCTAGGGATACTAGCATACCCCGCTGGTTTATTAACCACTAAGAAATTATCATCCTCAGCAATGATAGTCAAAGGGTGATGAATAGGCAGCAGATTAGGGCTTCCCGCTTCTGCTGGAATATCAACTGCTACCTTATCTCCTTGAGTCAATAAATAAATGGCATTTCGTTCAATGCCATTTACCCATATATGTCCGCCCTGATATTTTATCTTAGCTAAAAGACCCTTAGAAATATCATGTCCCTTGAGGAAGGTCTTGATCTTGCAAGAGCGATCAGCGATAAATTCAAATCTCACGTTTCTACCTCACCGATAAAGGCATCCTTAACCCGCTCCCAGAAACCCGTATGATGGGGGGTTGACAGAAAACTAATTTTCTTATCATCCAGACAAAATTCCATCTTAGCCACATTGCGATAACTATAGGATTTATTATCAAAGGAGACTGTATAGGAGCCAACGCGTTTAGGTTCGATGGTCACGGTTTCCCCCTTAGGAATAATAGCTGAACTCCCTAAGGTCCGATAGACACGGTTGTTGAGACTGGCAATTTCCGTCATCTGAAAAGCCTCTACCGTTGGATGGAGGACCGCTCCGCCAATGGATTTGTTATAGGCTGTGCTACCTGTCGGTGTTGAGACCGTAATCCCATCACCGCGGAAACGTTCCAGAGGCGTGCCATTGATAGAAACATCCGCTACCATGGTCTTTTCCAAACGACGCAGGCTAGCTTCATTAAGAGCCCGAGCCGTCACCACTCGACCATCGGCCATAGTTACAGTCACTCGCAAAAGGGGATAGGAAATCTTCTCCCCTTGGTTTGACCGAAGATTTCTCAAAAAGGTATCCACTTCAAAGTCCCGATAATCAGTATAAAAACCTAAATGACCGGTGTGAATGCCAACAAAACGCACCTTATCCAAAGATTTCTCATACATGTGAAAAGCCGACAGAAGCATGCCATCGCCACCAATGGAAATCACAATATCAGGATTGTCCTTACTGAGATAAAAATCCCGATCGGGCTTGAGAGCCGCAAAAATTTTGGAGGCGACTCGTTTGCTTTGGTACTTACCGTTAGCAATAATGGCCACCCTAGTCTGAGGCTTACCTGTATAATTCATCTGTGTCATCACTGTTTCCTACACCATCACTTAGTTTTCTGCTAACAGGATCATACAGAAGCTGAGCTTCCTTGATATCATCCCGAATTTTTCGCATTTCTTCATCCAACTCACGCGCAATCCTGGAGGTTACCTCAAGCCGCTGCTTAATTTCTTCCGGGAAATCCCCTTTATATTTGTAATTAAGTGAGTGCTCAATGGTAGCCCAGAAATTCATCGCCAGTGTCCTAATCTGAATTTCGGCCAGCACGTTTTTTTGTCCGTCAATCGTATCAACTGGATATTCAATAATCACATGGTAAGACCGATAGCCACTGGCTTTACGATTATTGATATAGTCTCGCTCTTGGACGATTGTCATATCATGACGCTGACGAATTAATTCTAAAACCTCTTGAACGTCATCAACAAACTGGACCATAATACGCACACCAGCAATATCTTGCATATCCTCGGCCAAATGCTCTTCCTTAACACCACGAAGAAGCATTTTTTCCTTGATACTTTCAATTGGCTTAACCCGACCGGTCACAAATTCAATGGGCGAGTGACGATTCTGCTTGCGAAATTGTTTACGAATGCCACGAAATTTAATTTTCAATTCGCCAACAGTCTGAATATAGGGGTCTAAGAAGGCTTCCCATTCCATATTTGTCTGCTTTAAACTCCTGTTTTTCTAGGCTAATCGACAGTCAAGCCTTGTCAATTAGTCCACATTTTTATAGAATTAGTTTAAGTAAAATTATACCATAAAAAGGGCTACAAAAGGAAAATCAAGATGAATCATTTGGAAATCGAATACAAGACTATGCTCAATAAGGCTGAGTTCAATCGGATGGAGACCCTCTTTTCACACATTCCAGCCATCACTCAAACCAACTACTACTTTGATACTGATGACTTTATCATGCGAAAAAAGCACCTGTCTCTGCGCATTCGCACCTTTGATAAGGGAGCCGAACTGACTCTGAAAATTCCTAAAGAGGTGGGAACCTTGGAACATAATATTGACCTCAGTCGTCAAGAAGCTAGGCAGATTATTGAATCCTGCCAATTTCCTGACAATACCATCAAGGACCTCATCTATGAGCAGGGGGTTGATTGTAACCAACTTAGAAATTTGGGCCATCTGACAACCGTCCGGCGGGAAAAAGAATCCTCCATTGGCCTCATGGCCCTAGATAAGAATAATTATGCAGGCCGAATTGATTATGAACTAGAGCTGGAAGTTGAGGAAGCTGATAAGGGCAAGGCCGATTTTGAAGCCTTTCTGCTAGAAAATGGTATTGATCTTAAATATGCTAAGAGTAAGGTAGCCCGCTTCTGCTCAACCTTAAAACAAAATGATTGATTTTTCGAATAGTGATAAATGGCTGTAAAAATCAGCCTTTTTTGGTACAATATAAAGGAAAAATTCTAAGATTTCAAGACTTGAAATTAGGGAAGCTCTTCCCCTTTAATCACCCTTGATTTTCTTACCCACTCAATAAGCTTCAGAGCTTATCGCTTATTCAAAGGAGAATGACACTGTCATGGTAGAAACTAGCACCCCAAAATTATTTTCGCTGACGTCTAATACTGCTATCGCAGAAAAAATCTCAAAAGCAGCTGGAATCCCGCTTAGCAAATTAGCGTCTAAGCAATTTTCCGACGGCGAAATCATGATTAACATCGAAGAAAGTGTCCGCGGTTATGATATCTACGTCATCCAGTCGACTAGCTTTCCTGTTAATGACAATCTATGGGAGCTCCTGATTATGATTGATGCCTGCAAACGGGCTTCGGCTAATTCAGTCAATATCATCATACCTTACTTTGGTTATGCTCGCCAAGACCGCATCGCTCAACAGCGCGAACCTATCACAGCCAAGCTGGTCGCTAATATGTTGGTCAAAGCCGGAGCTGATCGTATCCTAACGCTTGATTTGCACGCTGTTCAGGTACAAGGATTCTTCGATATTCCAGTTGATAACCTCTTTACAGTTCCTCTCTTTGCGGAACGCTATGTTCACATGGGACTCAAAGGTTCTGATGTTGTTGTCGTCAGCCCCAAAAACTCAGGTATCAAACGAGCTCGTAGCTTGGCAGAATATCTAGATGCCCCAATTGCTATCGTTGACTATGCCCAAGACGATGCTCATCGTGAAGAAGGCTACATTATCGGAGAGGTCGCTGGAAAAAAAGCTATCTTGATTGATGATATTCTCAATACCGGTAAAACCTTTGCCGAAGCGGCTAAAATTGTCGAACGTAATGGCGCTTCCGAAATCTATGCGGTCGCCAGCCACGGCCTTTTCGCCGGTGGGGCCGCTGAAATTCTCGAAGCAGCTCCTATTAAAGAAATCCTAGTAACTGACTCTGTAGCGACCAAAGAAAGAGTCAGCAGCAATGTTACCTATATCTCAGCTAGCGGGCTGATTGGTGATGCTATCACTCGCATTCACAACCACAAACCACTCAGTCCACTCTTCACTTATACTGCCGAAGACGAGGATTAAGAGATGATCTATCTTGATAATGCTGCGACGACTCCATTGATTCCAAGTGTTATCGAAGCAATGACAGCGGTTATGACTGACAATTTTGGCAATCCTTCCAGTATCCATGCCTATGGACGCCAAGCCAGCCAGCTCTTGCGTGAGAACCGTCTTACTATAGCTAAAATTTTAGAGACCCAGCCCAGAAATATTATCTTTACATCTGGAGCTACCGAAAGCAATAACATGGCCATTCAGGGCTATGCCTTAGCCAATCAAGATAAGGGCAAACACTTGATTACCACTGCCATTGAGCACCATTCAGTCCTCCATGTCATGGACTACTTGGAAAAACGCTTTGGTTTCCAAGTGACCTATCTCCAGCCTAATGCCAACCATCAGTTCACTGTAGAGGCCCTCAAAGCTGCCCTTAGAGAAGATACCATCCTAGTCTCGACTATGATGGCCAATAATGAAACCGGAGATCTTTTCCCTATAAGCGACTTTGCCCAGCTTTTGGCTGACCATCAGGCAGTTTTTCATGTTGATGCTGTCCAAGCCATGGGCAAAATGGCTATTCGGCCCGAAGAACTCGGTGTTGATTTCCTTTCTGCTTCTGCTCATAAGTTTCACGGTCCCAAGGGAACGGGCTTTCTCTATGCCAAACCTCATCACATGGACAATCTCCTGCACGGTGGCGAGCAAGAGGATAAAAGACGGGCCAGCACTGAGAATATGATTGGCATTACAGGTATGGCTCAAGCACTCAAAGAGGCCGACCAAAACTTAGATGGGAACTATCAAAAAGTAGCTCACCTCCGCAATGTCTTCTTAAAAGAATTGACTAAGCAAGGCCTAGACTACTATCTCAACGGGAGTGATAACAGCCTTCCCTATGTTATCAATATCGGTTTTCCGCGAAGCCATAACAATCTTCTCCTAACCCAATTAGACTTAGCAGGATTCGCTGTATCGACGGGTTCTGCCTGTACCGCTGGTACTGTTGACCCCAGTCATGTTTTGGAAGCCTACTACGGGAGCGACTCCTCTCGCTTGGACGAGTCCATTCGCATCAGCCTGTCAGAACTCAATACCCCTGAGGAATTAATCAAACTCGCAAAACAATTAAAAGAAATTATAGGATGATACCATGGCATTTGAAAAATCTATTCACTTGGACGACTGTAAGTATACCTATACCATCAGTCCTAAGATTAAAAAATATACACTGAGAGATACAACTTTTGAACCAAATAAACTTGGTCATTACGAACTTAACCGTCTTCTGGAAGAGGTTCCCAATTCTGGACAAGGTTTCCCTGTTAAAATTACTATTCACAAGGATTTGTCTTCCTTTAAACTCAGTATCACCGACCAGTCTGGACTGCGCTTGGTCAATATCTTTAAATCAGACAAAACAGCTATTATTCAAGATAAATTTTACTTTTTGATGGATAGCTTGGTCGAGCGAGATATTTTTACGAAAACAGAAAATGACAGTCCAAATCTTTGATTTTGATAAAAGAATCCTATGCTGGCATAGGATTTTTTTATCACAAATTTGTTGCAGTTTTCACAATCTTGTTCTACAATTAACTTAGAATTATTGATTTTAAAATAGATTGGAGATAGTGCCATCATGGTTATTGATAAATCTATTCCAAAAGCAACAGCCAAGCGCCTGTCGCTCTATTATCGAACCTTTAAGCGCTTTAATGCAGGAAATATTGAAAAGGCCAGTTCCAAGCAAATTGCTGAGGCTATCGGAATCGACTCAGCCACTGTTCGCCGAGACTTTTCCTATTTTGGTGAACTAGGAAGACGGGGATTTGGCTATAACGTTAAGAAGTTGATGAATTTCTTCGCTGATATCCTCAACGATCATTCTATCACCAGTGTGGCCCTAGTCGGTTGTGGAAATATGGGCCGGGCCCTGCTCCACTATCGTTTCCATGAGCGCAATAAGATGCAAATTATAATGGCATTTGATACTGATGATAATGAACTGGTCAACACTAAGACAGATGATGGTATCCCTATCTACGGTATTTCTACCATCAAAGAGCATCTCAAAGATTCCAACTGTCAGACGGCCATCCTAACCGTTCCCAGTCTTAAAGCCCAAGAAGTCGCTGATCGGCTAGTACAGGCTGGTATTAAGGGAATTCTGAGTTTCTCTCCAGTCAATCTGCACCTGCCCGAGGGTGTTTTTGTGCAATACGTTGACCTGACTAGCGAGCTCCAGACCCTGCTCTACTTCATGAATCAGAACCACTAAAAGTTTTCAGCTCAATAAAACTGGAGAGAGTGTGTCAGGTAGACGCTTAATGGCTCTTTTGTAGGCCATCTTATGAGTTTTGGCTATGGGGACAACAGTCCTCATAGTTGCCTTATGCGCCATCTTCAGAGATTAACACATGTGTGGGTGGGGGCCAAGCCACTACGGCTGTTCTGTCCCATCCCCTTCTCAATTCATATACCTACCCCTAGGAGGTTTTCCTTAATGAAGCAAAAACCAATTATTGGTATTACAACAAATGAAAGACCCAACAGCGATAATATAATCACCAGCTATGCACCTAGAGGATTTGTCCAGGCCGTTCAAAGGGCTGGTGGAATTCCTCTGCTCCTCCCTATTGGTTCCATCGATGATGCTATCGAGTATGTTGATAGGGTGGATAAGATTCTACTGATTGGTGGACAAAATGTTGATCCTGAATTCTATCACGAAACAAAACAGGCTTTAGATGATGATTTTTCTCATCGCCGAGATATTTTTGAGTTTGCCATTATCGACGAAGCTATCCGTCAAAGAAAACCTATATTCTCCGTTTGCCGTGGTACCCAGCTCATGAATGTGGCTCTGGGAGGTAATCTTAACCAAGCCATTGAAAATCACTGGCAGGAGGCTCCAACTGACTATCTCTCTCATGAAATGACAATCAAGGCCAATACAAAATTGGCTGAAATCTATGGCTCAGAAACCACCATCAACTCCTTCCACCATCAGAGTATCAAGGAACTCTCTCCCTACCTAGATGTTATTGCCGAGGATCCTGAAGATTCAACCATCGAGGCGGTTGCCTCCAATCATCCTGATATCCATTTTTTAGGAGTCCAATGGCACCCAGAACACCTGATTGGCAGTCGGCAGGAAGATCAAGAGCTCTTCAACTATTTTGTCAACGAGTTATAGGTATGAAAAAGCGATTGAAAATTAAGAAGCTGCCCTCCTCTCATGTCATTAAGCAGCTAGCAAGAATTAAAACTTATCATTTCGACCAGACAGTTTTTCCACTGTCTGGCCTTTTTTATTAGCAAGCTAGTTTCAATGTTTTCAGCTGGGCAGGTCAATGATGATATCCGTTTCTTCCCGAAAACTGTAATAATGATCAGAACCAACGATGATATGATCCAAAAAGGCCAAGCCAAGGTCATCGCAACAGCGTTTGATTTTCTCTGTAAACACGATATCGTAACGACTCGGATCAGGCTGTCCCGAAGGATGGTTATGAACAACGATAACCGACGTTGCCATAACCCGGCAAGCGTAGTGGAGAATCTCTCGCGGTTCTGCAATAGAACGCTGGACACTACCGATAAAAATAGTTTGCTTTTTAATCAGGCGATTTTGAGTATCCAAATAGAGGGCTATCAAATGCTCCTGCCTTTTATCTCGCAACTCTGCTATCATTTTCTTAGCCAGGCGGTCACTGGAAATAATCCTTTCGGACTTCTCAGGCAGTGTTTGATTGATGCGCTTAGAGAATTCCAAGGCTGCTTTCAGCTCAATGGATTTAACCCGACCAATCCCTGGAATAGCCTGCAATTCCTCCAAGGATAAGCTGCGAAAATCGGCTAAGCTATCAACTTTCTCCAAAATATTATTGGCCAAAGTTAAAACGTGGTGCTGTCTGGTTCCCGTCCGCAAGAGGATTGCTAATAACTCCTGATTACTCAGACTCTCTGCCCCAAGACTAATCAAACGTTCTCTGGGTCTCATAGCTTCTTCATGAATTTCTACACTATACATGTTCTACCTCCTAACTTTATATTCGTAGGCCAGCAACAAAAATCCTATTTTTCCGCAACATTTTAAAAATTAAAAATCCCTCCAGCTAAATGGATACTGAAGAGATTAGATGTTATTTTTTGAAGATTAAGCTAAGCATCTTGTTCCTTGCGAAGAGCACCAAAGATGATACCGGATACGACTGCTCCAATGGCAACAAAGATCAGATAGAGCCACCAGTTTGTTGTCAAAGCAACAACGAAGATACCACCGTGAGGAGCTAAAAGCTTGATACCAGCAGCACCAACCAAAGCTCCTGTCAAAGCTGAACCGATCATAAAGCTTGGGATAGCCCGGCCTGGGTCAGCGGCACCAAATGGGATAGCTCCTTCGGTAATAAAGGACAAGCCCATAACAATATTGGTCAAACCAGAATCGCGTTCTTCTTTATTAAACTTCTTAGGGAAAAGACGAGTCGCTACAAAGACTGCCAATGGCGGAACCATACCACCAGCCATAACTGCTGCCATAACAACTGTACCACCATGCGCAAGAGCATTAGGATCTGCCAACGTACCTGTAGCGAAAACATAAGCTGCCTTATTGAATGGACCACCCATATCGATAGCCATCATGGCACCAACAATCAAGCCCAGAAGAACAGCCGAACTTCCTGATAAACCTTCCAAGAAGCTACTTAAAGCTGTGTTGATAGCTCCCATTGGTACATTGACCAAAAGCATTAAGAAGCCCGTGATAGCAACACCAAGCAAAGGTAAGAGCAATATAGACTTGATACCTTCCAAAGAGCGGGGGACTTTGACATATTTTTTCAGCATCAAAGCCACACCACCAGCTAAGAAACCACCGACTAAAGCACCGAGAAATCCGGACGGAATTAGCTTGCTTTCATCAGCACCGATCATATTGATGGCGTAACCGACTTTGGCAATATAACCAGCCGTAACACCGGCTACTAAACCAGGCTTTTCCGCAATAGAGTAGGCAATGTAACCAGCCAAGATTGGTAACATGAAGAAGAAGGCCGCTCCTCCAATTTGATTAAACAGAGCTGCAGCAGTATGGTAGTGACCTAAGTCTGATAAATGACTTTGCGGAACACCCATAAAGTTATCAATCAAGAAAGAAATTGCTGTAATGATACCGCCACCAATAACGAATGGCAACATTTGCGAAACTCCGCTCATCAAATGTTTGTAGAAGGCTGCTCCAAGACCGGTCTTTTCACCAGAATCAGCTGCAGCTGAGCTAGCTTCTCCTGCGGCCGCATGGTAGGTTTCTGCCTTACCATCCAAAATAGCATTAATCAATTCCTCTGGTTTT
Source organism: Streptococcus criceti HS-6 (assembly GCF_000187975.2). Taxonomy (NCBI): domain Bacteria; kingdom Bacillati; phylum Bacillota; class Bacilli; order Lactobacillales; family Streptococcaceae; genus Streptococcus; species Streptococcus criceti. The sequence continues at coordinate 1,405,319 of NZ_AEUV02000002.1, read as the reverse complement.
TTAATACCTTCAGCGACTGGGCGAGAAATCAATGGTTTGCCATCAAAACGAGGCATCTCAACAGCCTTATCCGCAGCAACAATAACACCCTTAGCCCGTTTGATTTCATCAGCTGTTAGGGCATTACCAATGCCTGAAGCACCATTAGTCTCAACTCGAACATTGACCCCCATTTCCTGTCCTTGCTTAATCAGTGCTTCTTCTGCCATGTAGGTGTGGGCGATACCAGTGGTACAAGCAGTAACCGCAACGACCAGTGGCTGGTCATCGTCAGCAGCTGGAGCAACTTTAGCAGCAGCTTCCGCCTGATTTTCTTCTTCTGCTGCATCAAAAGTTGCAATAACTTCCTCAGGACTGGTTACCTGACGCAATTTATCAGCAAAGCCGTCCTTCATCAGATACTTAGATAATTCAGCCAAGGCAGCCAAGTGAGTGTCGTTGGCACCATCTGGAGCTGCAATCATAAAGAAGAGGTCGGTCGGCTGACCATCAAGAGCTTCATAATCAACACCCTTAGCTGATTTAGCAAAGAGCACCGTCGCCTCCTTAACGGCAGCATTTTTACTGTGGGGCATGGCAATACCATCACCCAAACCTGTTGAGGTTTGGGCTTCCCGATTCATGATACCCGCTTTGAAGGTATCAAAGTCGGTGACAATTCCCTTGTCAACCAAGGAAGAAATCATTTCATCAATCGCAGCTTCCTTAGTAGTTGCCTGCAAATCCATGATCATGACTTCTTTTCTCAAGACATCTTGAATTTTCATAGTTTTTCTACCTCTACTTTTTGATAAGTTTCTTTGATAAAATCGACGCTAGCTAAATCATCGGAAAAAGCGGTCGATGTTCCGCAAGCCACGCCCCACTTAAGAGCTTGGACCGGATCACCAGATTTGACAAATTCTCCTGTGAAACCAGCAACCATTGAATCGCCTGCACCAACCGAGTTTTTAACTTGCCCCTTGATTGGTTTAGCAAAATAAGCAGCTTCTGGCCTTACCAGCAGAGCCCCATCACCTGCCATGGAGATGATAACGTTTTGAGCTCCTTTAGCCAAAATCTCTCTAGCATATTTTTCAACATCTGCTAAGCCGTTGAGCTTAACATTAAAGATGGCTTCCAATTCGTGGTTATTAGGCTTAACAAGGAGCGGTTGATAGTTCAGGGAATCTAAGAGGGTTTGACCCTCAAAGTCACAAACGATTTGAGCTCCTGCTTTCTTAGCAACAGGAAGCAAACGATTATAAACTTGGTTGCCTAGATTGTTTGGGGCAGAACCTGCAAAGACCACAATATCATCGGCCGAGAGACCTGCCAGAATAGCTTCCAGATCAGCCAACTGTTCTGAACTAATTTCAGGACCAGCACCATTGATTTCTGTCTCATCATTTGCCTTTATTTTGACATTAATTCGAGTATCTTGATCAACCTGAACAAATTTTGTTGGGATGTTTTCAGTCTTGAGTCCATCTTCAACGAACTTGCCAGTGAAACCGCCCAAGAAACCTGTTGCCGTATTAGGCACACCTAAGCGTTGCAAAATTCGACTAACATTGATGCCCTTCCCCCCAGAAAACTTATCGTCGCTGTCCACGCGATTGACACTGCCGAGAACGACACTGTCCAGACGAACGATGTAGTCGATAGATGGGTTGAGGGTTATGGTATAAATCATACTTCAATCACCTTCGTTTTTTCCTTTATAGTAGTGACAATTGGTTTAGAGGAGCGATTAATGACCAAGGTAACCTCTTTCAGTTTAGCAAACTTCGCAAAGGCTACCTGATCCAGCTTAGTAGCATCAGTCAGTACAAAGGCTTCCTTGCTGCTGGCAATGACTGCCTGCTTAATGGTTGCCTCATAAATATCGGGAGTGGTTAGATTCTCACCATCAATCCCATTAGTTCCCAAAAAAGCCTTATCAAAATTGAGCTGGTTAATCTGCTGAAAGGCGATAGGCCCAATATTAGCGTCAGTAGGAATCTTAACATTCCCCCCAATCATAACCGTAGGAATCCCCTTTTCAACAAGCTTGATGCCATGATGGATAGAATTCGTCACCACCGTCAAATTTTGACTCGTTAACTTGTCCACCAAAAGTTCATTGGTCGTCCCGGCCTCAATAAAAATGACTTCACCATCATCAATCAGGTCCTTGGCTTTCTGAGCAATCAGTTTTTTCTCTTGAACATTTTTGATAGCCTTTTGCTGGTTGCTCAGCTCTTCTTGAAGGCTGGAAAGCCTTTCTGCCCCGCCATGAATGCGGTGTAGTTTTCGCTCAGCCTCAAGTTCGTCCAAATCACGGCGGACTGTCGATTCGGACGTTTCTAACAGAGATACTAAACTGTCTAAGGTCACAAAATCATACTGGCTGATTCGCTCCATAATCAGCTTTTTACGCTCTGACTTAAGAATAGCAACACCCCCTCTGCAATCGTTTACAATCTTTATTATAAGCCAATTTCTTCCAATGTCAAGCACTTTCTTCCAAAAACAGTCAAACCCTTGCCCCACCGATAGAAAAACCAAGCAGCAACTACCGCTTGGTCTATATTACAACTATCTAAAAACCTTTGAGTTTCCAGCTGCCAACTGCCAGAAAGGAAAGTAAGACTAACAGAATCCAGCTAGGGATTCAAGTCTAAACTAGTCATTATCTAAAATTGGCAGACAACCAGCATCAGATTAGTAAAGCCCTGATGAGGTTAGATTCATAACTAGATAAATTTATCTCACAAAATTAGACCAGTTGTCACTAAGGCTAATGAATGAAAGGACACAAATATCTCAGTCTTTGATTAGGGAAGTCGAGTGAACGGCTCGATTATCACGATCAGGATAAATATACTTGATAGCATGATTAACGGCAGTTGGAGCTTCACCAAAGCCAGTAGCAATCAGGTCAACCTTGCCATCATAGTCAGCGGCATCACCGATTGCATAGACACCTTCCTGACTGGTTTGAAAGACCGGTGACACGGCGATATTGGTCCGCTTGTAGTCAATCCCCCAGTTACGCAAGTTCTTATTATTGGTTGAGAAACCAAAACTGACAATCAAGGCATCTAGGTCCAAATCTACCACTTCTTCTGCCTTCACCTTTTGAATGGACAGTCCAGTCACAGTTTTACCATCTCCATGTAAGCTCAAAGGGACATAAGGCGTCATAATCTTGACCGAGGAAGCATTCAAAAGTTCCACACTATGTTCATGAGCCCGAAAAGCATCCCGCCGATGAACAATGGTCACACTCTCAGCGATTGGCTCCAGATGCAGGGCCCAATCAACCGCTGAATCGCCGCCGCCGCAGATGACCACCTTCTGGCCAGCAAATTGGTCTAGCTTATGAACATTATAGAAAAGATTATTGTCAGCATAGCCTTCTTCACCTTCGAGGCCCAAGGTTCGCGGAGCAAAAGCCCCATTACCGCAAGCGATGATAATGGCCCGAGACAAATGTTGTCCCTTGTTGGTTTCAATAGTAAAGAGCTCACCCGTCTTTTCAAAACTCAAGACTTCTTCCTTGAGACAAATCTCAGTCGTGTCCTTAAAACGGGCCAACTGGGCCAACAAATTTTCGGTCAGCTCAACCCCATTGGTCTTAGGATAGGCAGGAATATCATAAATAAGCTTTTCAGGGTAAAGTACAGCTGGCTGTCCGCCTAGTTCAGACAGGCTTTCAATGATTTTAACAGACATACCACGCAGGCCGGCATAAAAAGCAGCAAAGAGCCCAACCGGCCCACCGCCGATAATAGTAATATCAGTAATCTTTTGTTCCGTCATTCGTTTCCTCAATTTCTCTATCTTCTTTTTTAATTTTTTCCAAAAGCTCAGCTTCTTCAGCACTCATTTGGTACTGATCCAGCAAGTCAGGCCGCCTTTGCCAAGTCTTGCGCAGACTCTGTTCCAACCGCCAGCGACGAATATTCTCGTGGTGACCACTCATCAGAACATCAGGCACCACCATTCCTTGAAAGTCATACGGGCGGGTGTATTGGGGATATTCTAAGAGACCGGATGAAAAGCTATCATCCTGATGACTAGATTCCTTACCCAAAACCTCAGGAATAAGGCGAACGGTCGCATCGACAATGGTCATAGCTGCCAGTTCACCGCCTGTCAAAATAAAATCACCCAAGGAGACCTCATCGGTCACCAAGGTCTTGATGCGTTCATCATAACCCTCATAATGACCGCAAATAAAAATCAATTGGTCTTCTTGGGCCAGCTCCTCAGCATAAGCTTGATCAAACTTTCGGCCGGCAGGATCCAAGAGCAAAACCCGAGGCTGCTGGTTCTGAATATCAATTTTTGCCATGGTATCAAAAATTGGCTGAACCCGCAGCAGCATACCTTGGCCGCCTCCATAGGGTTCATCATCAACGTGGCGGGATTTTTGCGCATTTTCACGAAAATTATGGTAAGTGATGTCTAAGAGCCCCTTCTCTTGAGCTTTGCCAACAATGGAATATTCCAAAGGGGCAAACATTTCAGGAAAAAGGGTCAGAATATCAATCTTCATCGTCATCTAACCCTTCTAAAAGCTCAACCTCAACACGTTGATTGGCCAAATCAACCTTCTTAACCACCGATGGAATATAGGGCAAGAGTAAGTCCCGTTTGCTTTTTCGCTTAACCACCCAGACATCATTGGCTCCGGGTTGAAGAATTTCTTTAATAAGGCCGATCTGCTGATTGTTCTCATAGACGGGCAGGCCAATAATTTGGTGATAATAAAATTCACCTTCAGCCAAATCTGCCAAATTTTCCTCCGCTACTTTAAGAGTGCAGCCTTTAAATTTTTCAATAGCATTGATATGGTACATATCTTTGAACTTGATGATATCAAAATTTTTATGCTTACGATGGCTGGCAATGGTTACCACTTGAACAAGCTGATCCTTATCATCGAAAAGAGCCAACTGACTCCCTTTTTTGAATCGCTCTTCCGCAAAATCAGTTACCGATAGGACTCGCATCTCTCCTTGAAGCCCCTGAGTATTAACAATAGTCCCAACTTTATAATAGTTCATACAACTTCCTTATATTATTTAGTCATTTCTTAGTATTTTACCACTCCCTAACCGTTAAAGTAAAGAGTGAAATCCCTTAATCGATCATCTAACAAGGCGAAAAATACCAGTCAAGTCCTTCCCTAAAAGTTGTCTTAGTCAAGCTATCAAAAACGAGTCTGGAACAAAAGCCCAGACTCTTTAGCATTATTCTACATTTACTAGATTGACGCAGTGGTTGGTTTTTTCTGTAACTGGAGCTTCTTAATTTTTAAGCGTCCATCTTAAACAGTCCATTGGGCTGTTTTAACTACCACGCAAGAGATAGGTCAAACAGTCTGGGCAAGCGAGGAAAATCTAAATCGTGATTTTATCACGATTTACTGATTTTTTATACGTAATCTTCAAAGATTACAATGTTTTGTGGGTGAGAGCAAAGCCATCATGGCTGTTTGTCCCACTCCTAAGGATGCACCCTAGAGGATTCGAACCTCTAACCGCCTGATTCGTAGTCAGGTACTCTATCCAGTTGAGCCAAGGGTGCTAAATCACTTGCGAAAAATCTAAACCAGTACGCAACCCTAGAACCATTATTCTAGGGCTTGACTTATCAAATAAGATCCTAATACCGGCGGCCGGGGTCGAACCGGCACGTCCGTGAGGACACTGGATTTTGAGTCCAGCGCGTCTGCCAATTCCGCCACACCGGCCTAGAAGCAAATAAAAAAACTGGGGTAGCTGGATTCGAACCAACGCATGAGGGAGTCAAAGTCCCTTGCCTTACCGCTTGGCTATACCCCAATACAACCTATATTTTACTGAAAAATGAGAAACTTGTCAAGAAGCTTAGGAATGAAAATTCCAAAAGTAAATCCTAAAATTCTTCTGGCCGGCGAGGGCAGTCCGTTAAAACCGATCAGCCTCCTATAAGTCACTGATAGAGCAATCCACAGTATTGTATGCTAGCGAATCATAGACAGCCATCAGTTATCATAAAAAATTCTGCCTAAATTGAACACTCCTACGACTCTGTAAAATTGGACTCGCTTTCCTAGAATCTTTAGAGATTCTTCGGCAAGCTCCCTAAATTTCTTTGAGTCGCTTAACGGCTTAATATCTTGTATAGGGCTTTTCCAAATAAGGAAAGGATCTAAACAGATTAAAAAGCAACAGATACTTCTGCTACTTTTCATCGATAATGATTCTAACTTTTTTGGTCTCAACGGGTACCGAATAGACAATCGACCTTATCGCTGTGATAGTTCGACCTTTTTTGCCGATAATCCGACCAATATCCTGAGGGTCCAAATCCAGATGGTACTCCATAAATTCAGGACCATCTTCAATTTTGATGCTGAAGCTATCGGGCTTTGAAATCAAAGGTTTTACGATAGCGATAATAAGATTTTCAATGGTATCCATAAGCTAAGGTTTTATTTTGAGTATTTAGAATCGTGGAATTTCTTCATAACGCCTTCACGTGAAAGGATATTACGAACAGTATCAGAAGGTTGAGCCCCTTTAGACATCCAGTCAAGGATACGGTCTTCCTTTAAAGTTACTTGGTTTTCAGCAACCAATGGATTGTAAGTACCAACAGTTTCGATAAAACGGCCATCACGCGGTGCACGTGAGTCGGCAACATTGATACGGTAGAAAGGTTTCTTCTTAGAACCCATGCGAGTCAAACGAATTTTTACTGACATGTTTAAGTCTCTTTTCTATAATAATTCTTGCTTAGCCATAGCTTCTACCATGACTTTACCTAGCCAGTATAGCAGAAAGAAAAAAGGCTGTCAAGAAAAAAACTTGACAGTCCTAAAAATTAGTCAGCTAAAATCTCAACGCTTCATTATTTTCTCAAACAATATTAGCGTGAAATAAATTTTTGAAGCATTTTTTCCATTAGCAGAGCAAGAAGCAGGAACGAGCTTCGTCAGGCGAATCAGGAAGCAGTAGCCAGCTCCTAGGTAAATAGCAATTTATTGCTCCTTAAAGCGATAAGCGACTCTTTTACACACTGCTGCGATATGATTTCAACTCTTCTGGGAGGATTATTGTCCGCAAAATCTTGTGAGAAATCAGAACCACCGCTGCTGACTCCAAAATTCGTAGCACAGGGCCCGGTTGAACTTCTGTAGTATGAACGTCTGTTCCCTTTAAATCAACTCAGAGACCACTGACAAGACCGTGAATACGATTTTTGCTAGGAGAATAGTGCACTAGGTTAGGCAGAGGATGAGTCGCTGCTCCTGCTCCAATAAAGAGTACATCCCCTTGATTTCAACAATGACAGGTAAAAAGGCTTGAGTAATCAGGGGTGGTGCCATAGCATTAGTTACCACAGCCCGCTCAACAGTATCTAAAGGGAGACTATCAGCCAAACCACTTGCACCATAGCCAACGTTATTAATCAAACTATCGATCTTCAGATCCAAATCCTCAACCTGCTGGATATACTGGTGAATCTCCTTGAATATTGATAGATCGGCACTAATGGTAAAAACTTCCAGATTAGAATTTAAGACTGCCAAGATTTCTTTAGCCTGAGATAATCTTGTTTGGTTTCGAGCGATCAGAACTTATCTGTCTAGCCTCTTTGGCAAACAGTTTAGCTAGTTCCAGTCCGATGCTCAAGGTTCCACCTGTAAGAACTTGTATTCACATTTTTTTGACAGTTAGCCTGATGTGGCAGGGACGCAAGCGACCTCCTAACGGAGTTCCATTGCTCATTTTCAAGCCTAGGGTCTTGAAAATCCCCGCGACAGTTGACTTAAATAGGTCCAATCGTCTTTTTACCACGGCGGCAACTGTCTGTTTTGAGAGTGGGACAGAAGTCGATTTTTTATATAAATTGACTTCGTTGTCCCACCTCCGCACAGTTGATTAGGATGGCCGCTAACACTTGCGGATGCGGAGCAGTTAAACAGTCCAGTGAACTGTTTAAGGGGGCGCCTGAAAATAAGACAGCGTCCCAGATCAGGACCTTCAATCAACAGTGGTTCATTGGTGCTGGCTAAAGCACCTAATGAACTGTTATTACTGCAAAAATAGAAGGCTGGAATACTTTTTTTCCCAGACTTTTTCCAGCTGACGCTAAGAATTTAAACTTGTGAATACAGTTTCTTTGAATAATTGTTTTCATCGTTTTTTTACTTTCATACTAGCCCCTAGCCCTCATAGCTTTGAAAAACAGCCCTACAGAAATAATCGTTTTTCCAGATAAATTGCCCCATTAACGGTCAGGCTTGACTGGCCTATCTGGGCGATCAATCACAATTTTTTCAGCAATATATTGAATGACTTCGGGATTGCTAGGCAGATCAGAATGGCTAGCCTCATCTCCTGATACCGTTACCTGAGTATAGTGCTTAGCCGTCTTTTGAAAGATGTATTTCCCAGTCTCTACACTTGTAAAAGGGACAATTTTATCCCCATCATAAGACGTCGTACCTGCAAGATTATAAACCGTCAAATTTTCTGGAATCAGTTCTTTTGCGGCCGTCAAATCTTTAAGCATTTGAGTCTTGTTGGAAATATTAGTTTCTTCAAAATTATAAGGAGTGGCAATCGTCAGCAGGGTTTCCATTTGGAAATCCTCCTTGCTGTAATACTTCTCAAGAAAAATAGTCCAGTTGAGTCCGCCATTAGAATGGCCAATAGCATTAAAACGCTTGAACTTATACCTATCCTGCAGGGTTTCCATGGCCAAGTCAAGCCACTCTGACTGCTTCTTAATATTGGTGTAGCCGTCCTGATTATTTTCAAAAGCAATAACAATAAACGGACGTCGGTCCTTGCTGTTGAGTTTGCCAGAATAAGTGATGGAAGCATCCTTTTTAACAGTTAGTTTTAGAATACTATGACTTTGACCACGCTCATTCAGACTAACTAACAGTCCATTGAAACGCTCTTGAGTAGCATCTGAACCTGGTACTAAAATCGTTGGGATCATTTGTGAATTATAAAGCTTGGTCTTGTGTCTGGTTACTTCATTAACATAGGCTTTTCCCAAAATTGTCATGACTATTAAAAGAAGAGCAACGAGAGAAAAGGCCAGAGATTTCAGGTGCTTTTTCATTAGTCTTCTCCTTCCAGCCATTCAGCAGCTTGAGACTCTCTTTTCAAGATAAGTCTGACAAAGGGTAAGTAGGCCAATACTGCCAGAATCAAGATCAAGGCAGTGACCAAGAGGTAACGCCAATCCCCATTGGATGCCAAAAAACCGAAGAGCAGACTGGGAGTACCATTGGGGACTGTGTAAACCGCCGGATTTAACCAACCCATTTGTAAGCAAAGGGCACCTAAGCCTTCTGCTAAAAGAGTTGTCAAAATCATAGGAAGCAATAAAATAGGTTGCAAGATAACTGGCAGCCCTAAAAGGAAGGGAAGATTTTGATCAAAAATTACAGGAACAAGAGTCCACAGCGCTAATTGATGGTAGTGTGAGCCGGACCTTCGACGACTTTCAATCAACACAGCAAGTAAGAGGGCCAAAAGGAGGCCAATCCCGCCAAACATAGCAAAACTATCCTTTAAGGTATAAAGGGTAAAAAGGTGGGGAATCTTGTCAGTTGCCTGACTTAGAGCCGCATCGAGATTATTCCCTACAACTGTTAATTCAGTATAAGGATGCAGGAGGGCATTAGGAACCAGAAAGCCAAAGATTAGCATAAAAATCGCAAATAAAGACCAGAGTAAGACCTGCCACAAGTGACTAGGACCGTCCCCCAACCAATTCGAAAAGCCCATCTGCAAGAGATATTCCGGTTTAAAGCTGGGAAAGCGCTTCAAGAGATTGGAACCAAGACAAATCACGATAAGCACTCCTCCTAAGCCTGTATAAGTCAGGGCTGAAGATTTAAAAGCCCATATTTTAATACCAAGGATAAACACAAAAGCAATAACTAACAAAAGCAACCAAAATGGCTGACTGGGACCGAGGAGATCCAGTCCCTGCCCCATCCGAGCTAGAAAGAGCCAAGTGACAAAAAAGCCTAATAGACTAGTCAGGTAGAATTCCCGATTGATAAAGCTTAAATAGTGTCTAATAAAGCTAGCCACAAAATAGGCTGTTATAAAAAGCATCAAGAACCGCAAAGCATTCCCCAGTGTCTGAGATAAAAACAGCCACCACTCCTGCAGATAAAAATCCCATTGGCAGGTTTCTGCCAAAAAGGAATTTTCTGAAACAAAAAGATTTTGACAGATAGCCAGCCAAGCATAAATCATCGCAAAAGGAAAAACATCACTGAAGCTCTGATAAAGTTGGTGTCTAAATCTCAGAGAACGCTTAAAATGAGTATCTTTCATAAAATTAACCTTCATTTGTTAAGCTTTGAAAAAGCGGTGGTTAACGTAAAGCACGATCGAATGATAAAACCATTATATCACTTCTACACTAAGAGCAAAAAAGATAACATAGCATACAGCCAAATGGGAAAAAGTTTCTCACTGAACGGCTAAGAACTATTTGAAGAAAAAACGAGCAGTGCAGTCCCAAAGTCTATCTTTTACTAGGATATGGCCTTATGGATTTGGCTGAAAATACATATAAATGAATTTAAAATCGAATGGACTCTTTAAAAACTTTCTTGCAACTGATGTTATCACCAAACTGAAAATCAAAAATAGACGTCATTGCAAACCGAACACGCTTATGTTGCTGCAAAAATAGATTATTTTTCCTTAAGTCTTTCAATTAACGACGCTACGTCAAACTTCCTAATTTTCTTTGAAACACTACTTAAGGACTTTGCATCTTCGTTCAGCTTGCTGCACTTTTATGAGAAGTTTCGCTTTATCCATTTTTTGAACTATCCGCACTTTGTCACGATAAGAACCGCAGCAATCAATGCTACTGCGGTAGCTGGAAGTGGGAAAAAAGTGTCTTTGTGCAGAAAATCGCTCCATTTTCCCACCCTCGCAAGGCGGCTAGACTTTCCTCTTGGCCACGCGATAAAAGAAAAGTTAGCCAGCCACTGCTTTTGGCTAAATGAATGGGAAATCCAGCCCATCCCACTCTCATTTTTGAGAAACTGTATTCACAAGTTTAAATTCTTAGCGTCAGCTGGAAAAAGTCTGGGAAAAAAGTATTCCAGTCTTCTATTTTTATAGTAATAACAGTTTGACGCAGTGGTTGGGAGAAAGACTTGTTGGCACTGCCAAGAAGTCTTTCCCCTGAACGGTTCATTAGGTGCTTTAGCACCAATGAACCACTGCTGATTGAAGGTCCCTATCTTGGGGTGGGGGTGCACTCCTATTTTCAGGCCCCCCCCCTTAAACAGTCCACTGGACTGTTTAACGACTCCGCAAGTGTTAGCGGCCATCCTAATCAACTGTGCGGAGGTGGGACAACGAAGTCAATTTATATAAAAAATCGACTTCTGTCCCACTCTCAAAACAGACAGTTGCCGCCGTGGTAAAAAGACGATTGTCCCTATTTAAGTCAACTGTCGCGGGGATTTTCAAGACCCTAGGCTTGAAAATGAGCAATGGAACTCCGTTAGGAAGTCGCTTGCGTCCCTACCACATAAGGCTAACTGTCAAAAAATGTGAATACAAGTTTTGACTTCCTTTGCGTATAAAAACAAGGTCGGAACGATCATTCCAACCTTGTTTTATCTCTTTTTTAATCTCTAAAGCAATGTAAAGATTAAAATACATCCTCCTCCTCATCATCTTCTTTTCTTTTTCCGGTAGCAAAGAATGTTAAAGCTGACAGCAAGAAGAAAACACCCACTAAAGGTAAATAATTATTCGAGTCTCCCGTCTTAGGCAAGTTCGTTTCCGAAGAAGACCGATTGATAACGTGATGCGACTGAGCAGTGTCATTTGGTCTAAGAGCCTTCTCAACACTTGTATTGCCAACAGGAGCTTCAGTATCCTGGTCTTTCGGATGCTTATCCTTGTTATCTGGGAGGCCGTCGTTATCATCATCCGAGTCATCGACATCAGGTGTGCCATCGCTGTCCGTATCACGTTGTACCATAATGGTGATTTCTTTAGTGCTTTCGTTACCAGAACCATCAGTGGCTTTGAGCATTACTGGGTAAGTATGCACTTCATCAGAATCATCGTTCCAAGTTTCTTGGTCCGCAGAACCTGAAATCTTGCCACTGTCCGAATCATACATCACACCTTCTGGCAAACCTGAAACGTCTGTTACTTTAGCGTCTGGATCATCATTATCCGTGACAGATATAGGTACTTCAAACGGGGTTTTCTCTGTGACTGTCTTATCGTCAGCTGTGATAACTGGACCTTCAGTATCCTTCGATTTTGGACTATTATCCTTATCATCTGGAAGTCCGTCATTATCATCATCTGGATCAGTCACATCTGGCTCTCCATCACCATCACTGTCACGTTGTACCGTAATGGTGATTTCTTTAGTACTTTCATTGCCGGAACCATCAGTGGCTTTGAGCGTTACTGGATAAGTGTGAACTTCATCGGAATCACCAGTCCAAGATTCTTGGCCTGCAGAGCCAGAAATCTTACCACTATTTGAATCGTATGTCACACCTTCTGGCAAACCTGAAACGTCTGTTACTTTAGCGTCTGGATCATCATTATCCGTGACAGATATAGGTACTTCAAACGGGGTTTTCTCTGTGACTGTCTTATCGTCAGCTGTGATAACTGGACCTTCGGCATCTTTCGACTTTGGATTTTTATCCTTATCGTCTGGAAGACCATCGTTATCATCATCCGAATCATCGACATCAGGGATACTATCGCCATCCGTATCGCGCTGAATGGTAACAGGGACATTGACAGTAATGGTTTCATTAGTGGAATTACCATTTGGACGTGTAACTTGCAAGACTATCGTAACAGAAAGATTAAAGTTTCGCTCTTCATCTTGATTACCGCTCCAATCCTTAACATCAGCCTGACCAACAAGATGACCATTGCTATCTACCGACAAACCATTGGCCACTGCACTTGGCCTCATCATGGCATTTTCTTTATTAGGAGTTACAACCACCTTATCTCCAGCATCGGTTTTATCAGTGAGGATATTAGGATTTACCACATCAGCAGCCAGCTTTTCGGTCCAAACTGCATAAAGCGTCTGATTATTAACTGGGATCTTGGCACCAGTCGCATATTGCTCATCCCCTTCTTTGGCTCCTTCCTTGGTTGACCAACCAATGAGGTTATAACCGGGGCGGGAATAGCCTTGATTTCGAATATAAATGGGACTATTTGTCTTGTGATGTTTACTAACAACCGAACCATTGCCCCCATTAGGATTATAAGTTACCGTTGCAAAATCATAGTCTGGGTTTTTACGCCATTGTGCATAAAGGGTCAAACTGTCTCCAGAAAATTGGTTGAAGCCAAGAAGATCTTTTGGACGGTAGGTCTTACCGCTACCATTTGCCTGTGTATTCCAGCCCGTAAAGACATACTCTTGGCTTGGAGCAGCCATCTCACCTTGTTCAGCAATAATAACATTCCGCATGAACTCCAGATCTTCAGTTGCAGGTGGTTGGCTGCCGCCATTAGCATTGTAGACAACCGTCTTTGTCTTGTATTCCCAGACTGGCACCAAAATTGTACCAGGATCGATAATTTCATCAGCTAAGTTAGCTTTTTCCAAACGGCCATTCACCAATTTGTACCAAATTGGCTCTAGAGTTGTTCCATCATAATTAGTCTTATCGTTAACGTCCAACTTACCGTTAAAGGTCTTGCTATTGTCAACAATCGGACTATTATTTTCATCCTTTTTCGAATGACCATCAGCATCTACTTGGGCATATTTGTTATCGGTGTTTAAAACATTATTACCCGAGCTGACCAAAAGAACATATTTATCCTTGTCATCCTTATCCAGAGTAGTATCACGATGAACCGTCACTTCAACATATTCCTTAGTCCAGCCAGCATAATAAACCAAACCACCAGCAGGTACCGTTACATTAGAAAAATCAACAGGATTACCACTGGTTGCCGCATTGTCATACCATCCAGTAAAGACATAATTAATACCATGTTCATCAGTCTTTTTAGTGACATAAGGAGTCATATTTGTTGGAACCAAAGTGGTCACACTAGATTTATAAGGAACCATGGTATGACTGTCTGGGATATCACTGTCGGTGATGAAGGCCACATTATAGGCCTTCTTTTTAAAATAAACCCAAATATCGCTATCGCTAACAATAAATTGTCGGACCCCCTGTGGCTGACCAGCAAAATTAATAAAGTCATAACCTTCCACATTTGATGACAGATTTAAAGTCGCCCCGACATTAGAATTAATTTGCTGCTGATAGAAGGTTTCCCCTGTATCTATATCAATATAGTACATGATAGGACGGGCTGAAAACCTTTTACCAGTCGCTCTAATTGTAGTATCCATGGCCGGCATTGGATAATTGGTCCGAGCTAGGAGACTTCCTCCTGGACTAATACGATTGTACATACTCCAAGAAGGCACACCCTTATTCTCCAGATACTGTGTCAAGGGTTCTCCCCATTTCACCTGATAAACAGCAACATCCCCAAAGTTGGAAAGTTCTAAAATGAAGTTAGCCACCTAAGAGTATCAAAAAACATCTCAGAGAGATATAATTGTAATCACCACAATAACAATTAGAAAGACTCTGAGATGCAAAACTATTATACACCAAAAAGTAAACATTTGACACTAACTGAACGTAGAATAATTGAACGTTGGCTTCAAGAAGGGCTCTCAAATCGTGAAATCGCTAGGAGATTGGCTAAAGCTCCTCAAACCATTCACAACGAAGTCAAACGTGGTCAGGTTAGACAACAAGTGCGTAAAGGAAAATTTGAGGTGATCTACTCAGCTGACTTCGCCCAAAAAGCCTATCAAAACAATCGTAAACGTTCTGTTAAACAAGTCTCCCTGACCAAGGGACTCAAAGAAAAGATAACTCACTACATCAAACAGAAATATTCTCCTGAGATGATAGTAAAGGCAAAAGGATTACCTGTTCCCATCTCCACTATTTACTACTGGATTCATCATGGACACTTAGGATTGACTAAAGCTGACATGCTTTATCCTCGCAAGGAGAAAACTAAGAAAAAGCATGCCAGTCCCAACTTTAAGCCAGCTGGAAAGTCTATCGAGGAACGACCAGAAAGCATTAACAAGCGTGAGAATGTTGGTGATTTTGAAATTGATACGGTTATTCAAACTCGGGCAAAAAACGAGTGCCTGTTGACTCTAACGGATAGAAAGAGTCGTTATCAAATCATTCGACTCATTCCCGATAAGTCCACGTCTTCAGTCAATCAAGCTCTGAAAGCAATCCTCAGGGATTATCAAATTAACTCTATCACAGCTGATAACGGGGCTGAATTCAGTCGTTTAGCAGAAGTTTTTGACCCTGCTCATATCTACTATGCCCACCCCTATTCTTCTTGGGAGCGTGGAACTAATGAGAATCATAATAGACTCATCCGGCGCTGGTTGCCTAAGGGAAGCAAAAATGCGACTCAACAACAAGTCGCATTTATTGAAAACTGGATTAACAACTATCCAAAGAAACTATTCAATTATAAATCTCCTAAAGAGTTTTTACAGACTGGCTAACTTGAACTTGAAATTTAGTCATCCCCAAAGTTATCTAACGTAAGATCATACTTACGGCGCTCATAGTAGACATTAAGAGTGGCTTGACCATCTCCACTTATCTTAACCACACCTACTTCAGGCTGGTAGTCTGATAAGGTATAGGCAGAAAAGAAATCTGGCTTTGTATAAGTAGCCGGATCATCAGTCCTTCCGGTTTCATTAGTAATCGTCCCGACCGTATATTGAATACCATTCACCTCACGCTGACCGGTCGGATTTTCAATCCAATGGACAACCATGTAAGGTGTATCAGTTTTAGCCTCCCATTGCGCTTGCAGACGATAGTCACGGGTAACATCGGTCGTCTCATCAACATCCTGACCAGTCTTGCTATCCATCCAACCTTTAAAATTGTACCCTTGACGCGTTGGTACAGGCAGACTGCCTAGATTATCAGCTAAACTTCCCGAATCAACATAGAC
This sequence comes from Streptococcus criceti HS-6, assembly GCF_000187975.2. NCBI lineage: Bacteria > Bacillati > Bacillota > Bacilli > Lactobacillales > Streptococcaceae > Streptococcus > Streptococcus criceti. Next base: position 1,389,261 of record NZ_AEUV02000002.1, on the reverse strand, counting down.
ATTATTAACAGGTGTCCGCCCGTTAGAATCAAAGGAAATCGTTTTTTGATTCTTAATCACGGCGTAAAGGGTGGTATCTCTATTAATTGGGGTTGAAAAATCAAAAACATCACTGCCATTAGGTGACGTTGACCAATGTGAAAAGATAAAGGAGTCCTTAGGCGACAAAATAGCTACATCATTAGCGTTAGTCCTTGTCCCTGTTGGAATTTCCTTAACAGAAACAATAATCCCTTCATCATTTTTGAAAGTTACACGAACAGTATCCGAATAATTGGCTGTAACAGTGACTTCTTGACCAACTGGAAAATCCACTGGTTTAGTAAAATCTAAAATTTGCCCATTATAAAGCCAGCCCTTAAAAGCCTTATCCCCTGATTCGGGAACATTTGGTTCCAAGAGGTAATCCCCTGATTTAACGTACTGTGTTGAAACCAGTTCATTCTCATTGTAGAAATTAACCTTGCTAATGCCAGTTCCTAAAATATCAGCAACCTCCTCTGGATCTGATGGTGTTTCAGCATCCGCTGTATTTCCCGGGACCGTTACCGCATCATCAAGGCTATTAGCAGCAACCATAGAAGCTCGCAGCAAATCACGAATTAGGGGCTGACTTTCCTCAGGACTTAGTTCAACAGCCGGTTTAGCCACTTCTGTTGCATCTGATGGATTTCCTAACTGATTTGAGGCAGCTTCACTCTGTGCTGCAGGCGTTTGGTCTGCAGATACTGTTTGCTTCTCATCATTAACATTAGATACCGAGGCAGGCACTGTCGCAGACTCTGAAGTCTGGTCAGAGTTGGCTTCCGTCACCTTATTTTCCTCTGCTGTCTTTTCCTTCACCTGTACAGTTACAGTATTGTCAGCATTCTCAGTAACAACTTGACTAGTTGGACCAGCCGCTAATTCATAATTGACCAAAGCAGGGTTAGCCAAATCTGCCGAACCATCCTCCGTAACCGTCAGGCTAGCAGGACTATCTCCCTCAATTGTAATTGTCTTAGTCTTGGTTGTACGATAAATTTCCTGACCCGCCCCATTGACATAAACTACAGTATAGGTAATCGTCACCGTTCTGGTCTTACCATCTTCAGAATCTGGCTTCTCTGGTTGGCTAGTGGCAACATCGGAAGTAGACTGATTATCCTCAGTAGGACTAGCAGCTGGACCAGCCACAGGATTCTCTGTAACTTGAGCAGCAGAGCTAGAACTACCTTCCCCACTCACATCATCTGACTGAACCTGTCCCCCTCCCAGAGACATCATCAGTAAGGTCAGGCCCAAAAGAACTGAGCCCGCTCCGATGTGTTTCCGCTTTCTGATAGAAAAACGCTGTTTTTCCTTAATAGAATGTTTCATAACAGCTATCATACCTCTTTCTAAAAATCAGCAACTAACTCTCTCCCAAATATTCGTTAATTACGAACAAAAAAACTGAGATTATCTTGCTAAAATTAAAGTTAATATAAACATTCTACTTCTTTTACGAAGAGACTGTCAATCAATATGCAATGGTTTTGTTAACTTTTTGACAGTTATCATAAAAATGTATAAAGTCCTATCAACAATACAAAATAAGCTTTTAAGAATAAAATAGTTTTATCATTAAAATCACCTTCTTCACTTTCTAAAAACTGAGTCCATCGCCATTATTCAGTTAAAAATTCCAAAAGAAAACGACCTCTAAGAGATCGTTCAATACCGTTTTAGGATAAAATGTTCGGCTATTCATAACGCAGTGCTTCAATCGGATCCAGCTTGCTGGCCTTGTTAGCCGGCAGGATTCCAAAGACAATACCGACAAATACCGCAAATAAGATACTTGTTAATACAGTCCTAAAAGCAATAATAGGCTTACCTATTTGATTGACTAGGCCTTCTGAATTTCCTAATAGACCAACTAAGCCATAGGCTAGAACAAGTCCGATTATACCACCAATCAATGTTAACATAATAGATTCTATCAAAAATTGAAGCAAGATATTCTGACGCGTAGCCCCCAGTGCCTTACGCAGCCCTATTTCTCGTGTCCGTTCAGTTACAGATACCAGCATAATATTCATGACACCAATACCACCTACTAGAAGAGAGGTTCCGCCAATAATCCCAATAAACAAAGTAATTCCGGCCAACTGAGCATTAGCACTGGCAATAACCTTCTTGAGATCAAAAGTCTTAAAGTGACCCTCCTTAGCACCTGACAGCTTGGTCAGTTGTTTAGCTGCTTCTTTACCAGATGATGAAGAATTAATAACATCAGGTATGTGAACATAAACACCGCCAATTTCATCAACATTAAATTCTGAAGCTAACTGAGTATTAGTCAAAATAGCATTACCACCTGAATTCATTCCATAAGCAGATGAACCCGCATCGGGATCTTTATAAACACCTACAACTCGATATTGTTTCCCACCAACGTCAATAATATTATTAAGAGCAGCATCGTAAGTTGAAAATAGTTTCCCAGCTAAAACTTCATCAATCATGATGTAACGAGAAAATTGCGTATAATCAGATTTTTCTAAACGCCTACCAGCAACAACCTTATATTTTTTTACATCAAAATATGTCCTGCTAACTCCTGTCAGAGTTACTGATTTTGCTTTTTTACTGCTATAAGAAACATCGGCATTAGTCGTATTCGTTACATAGTATCCACTGACACCATCAACATTTTTTGATATTGTTTGAAGCCATTCTTCTTTAATTTTTGGAGCATTCTTACTAGCTGAATCAGTTCCAAAACCTTCATCTTGATATTGATCCTCATCAGAAGAATAATAGATTTGGACATCATGCTGATATTTACTAATTTGGTCGCCAATAAAATTTCGCATGCCTGTCCCGATGGCCATAACAACTGACACTGACGCCACTCCGATGATAACCCCCAACATTGTCAGAAAGGAGCGCATCTTGTGCCCCATGATTGAACCAAGGGCGAATTTCCAATTTTGCATCATAAACCTCCCTAATCAATCCGGACACTTTCGGTCGTGTCTTGGGTAATCTCACCATCACGAATAACAATTTTACGCTTGGCATAGTCAGCAATCTCAGGCTCGTGGGTAACCATGATAATGGTCTTGCCTTCCTCATTGAGCTGGGATAAGAGTTCCAAAATCTGATTGCTGGTTTTGGTATCCAAAGCTCCTGTTGGTTCATCGGCCAAGATAATTGACGGATCGTTAACCAGAGCTCTGGCAATAGCCACCCGCTGCTTCTGTCCTCCTGATAACTCAGATGGCAGGTGCTTGCTGCGATCAGACAATTCAACCTTTTCCAAATACTGCTGGGCTAATTTGCGTCTTTGAGAACCACCAACTCCTGCATAAATCAGAGGCAACTCGACATTATCTTGAGCATTAAGCTTGGATAAGAGGAAAAACTGCTGAAAGACGAATCCCAACTCCTCGTTACGGACGCGAGCCTGTTCCTTTGGGGATAATCGCTCAACAGCCTGCCCAGCCAGAGTATATTCCCCCGAGGTTGGCTTGTCCAGAAGACCGATGATATTCATCAAGGTTGATTTCCCAGAACCCGAAGGCCCCATAATAGCCAGAAATTCCCCCTCCTTAACAGTCAGGTCAATGCCTTTCAGGACCTGAAGTTCTTGATCCCCGTTCTGGTAAGACTTGGTGATTCCTGTGAGCGCCATTAAAACTTTTTGATCAGCCATAGTCCTCACCCCTTATTAGATGATGCCATATCTGATTGAGACAACTTTTGTCCATCCTTGAAGTCCTTGCTTGGATTAGCAATGACTGTTTTACCTTCGTCAAGACCAGCAACAATCTGCTGTTGCTTAGCATCGGCATTACCCAACGTTACTTGAGTTTTAGAAATCTTACCAGATTTCTTATCGTAAACCCAAACATAAGACCGATCGCCAATTGTCGTCACGGCTTTGACAGGCACTAAAATAGCTTCACTGTCACTCTTAACTTCAATCGATGTTGAAAAACCTTGCTTGAGATCACCAATATCGCTGGTAATATCGACCTTATACTTATAGGTTGAACCTGAAGAGGACGATGAACCTGAACTAGAGCCTGACTGACTGTCACCGCTGCTCGAATCAGACTTTTCATTTGGGTAGTTTGAAATATAGCTGATGGTACCAGTCCACTCCTTATCAGGATAAACCTTGGACTTAATGGTAACCTCCTGACCAACCTTGACATTGGCCAAATCATATTCGGTTAAGGTACCTTGGATCTGTAACTGACCTTCACTAGCCACATGAACCAAAGTTTGGCTGGTTTGGCTAGAAGGATTAATGCTTTCGGCTACCTCAACGACCGTTCCGGAAACATTGCTGAGAACTGTTGTTGAATCTAGAGCCAGCTGAGCTTTAGTGACCACAGACTGAGCATCCGCATAAGCATCATTGAGAGCCTGCAGCTGACTGTTATAGTCTGCCGTTCCAGCTACAGCAGCATTAGCATTTTTAAAGTTTTGAATATCAGCAGCGGCCTTGTTAAGCGCACGAACAGCACTATCATAGTCAGCCTGAGCCGCTGTTGCATCGTACTGAACCAGAGCCTGACCAGCAGAAACTTGATCGCCTACATGCACCGGAATGGTAGGATTACTGCCCTTGCTTGGCTCGTAATAGACATATTGCTCAGATACAGACTTAACTTTACCAGACAAAATAGTTGCAGAAGCTAGACTGCCCTTGTTAGCCTTGGCTGTTTTATATTGGGTCGTTTGAGCACCGCCCCCCAAGAAGGCCTTAACGATCATAAAAGCAATAACCAGAGCTCCTAGAATGGAAACCCCTATCAGAGACCATTTCTTCTTTTTAGACATGGCCTTTTTCTTCCGTGTACGCGTCATTTGATTACTCCTTTTCTAAAGATGCGAGAGAAAGCCCAATCAGTTCATGAAGTTCCATGATCTCGATAGAAATCCTCTAGAGTTTAATAGACTGGTTATCAGGTCTTCCAAACTTTTTGACTATCTCTGAAGCAACTGTAAAAACATTAAACGACTAGATGTTCTCAACAAGAACTTCCTAAGTCAATTGTAGCAATAATACTCAAGTCTTCCCTTACAGTTTTGTAAGATTATCTATTTGTACTATTCTCATAATATAAGTATAATACATCAGCAAAAATCCGTCAACAAGAAAACGTTGTCATCCTGAATTTAAAGGCTAAAAATTACTTTAAAGTTCAAAGTTTTCTTGTACTACCTCTCCTATTTCTAACCTAGGGAAACAAGCTCGCTAAAATGAATACCTTCATTATAGACTATTGTAAATAGATTATGAGACCAATGTCATGAAAGGGCCAAAATATGTCATAAACGATCATTCCAGCCATTATGATTCTTAAAAAAGAGAAGCCGAGCCTCTCTTTTCATTAACCAACCTCATTAAGCTGTTTAGCCTTGAGATAGGTAAAGACAATGATCACTGCTTGGACAAGATAAATAGCTACTGCCAGCCAGCTAAATCCAGTCATAACTTGAGTGATAATCGGCAGAATCAGGAAACCTAAACTCAAGTAATAAGGCCAATAGCTAATATAGTCCTTATTCTTAATAGCCTTGTGATTCTTAAAGAGCAGATAAATAATAACGGCATTGAGAACGAGGGCGAGTAAATAGCTAGCCAAAAACCATGGTGCCACAGCTTGACGCGCCTGCTCGATCTGCTGACTGGACAGTCCCGCCTTTTCGTAAGTCCCGTTCTTTAGGGAAGCTATATTGGTGTAGTAACCAATAATTCCAAAGACATCGAAAACAAGGCTCAAAATCTTCCAGACAAACACCGTCATGTTTAAAGATTTGAGGGTCGTTTCAAGTTTTTCAATTGAAATCATAAATGTCTCCTTTTCTATTTGGGGTAGAATACCCATTTTTATTGTAGCCGACAGCACAAATTTTACACTATTACTATACCACTTTTATAAACCTTCCCAATATTTATGTCGTAAAATGGCCAAAATATGTCGTGAACGGGAACTTTTGACTAAAAACTTTAAAATAGTGGGCACCTTTGCGAGTAACAGCTTAGGCTCCAAACTTAGCCAAGAACTTATCAAAAAGTGTCAAAACTTTATTGATAACCTTCGTTAAAGTATTCGTATCTAACTTTTCTGATTTCACCACTTCTTTTGTTTGCGATTGGTGACTGGTTTTTGATGAGGCATCTGCCGCTTTCGCAATTGCATCGGTAATTGTTTGTTCAGCTGCTTTCTCATTCGCTGTTGGGGACTGCTGGCTAGGTGTAACCACCTGAGAGGTATCGGGCCTAGTATCTGTAGATTTAAATACCTTGTTATACAAGTCTTGAGCCGTACCGCCACTGCCTAACTGACCAGAAACGATTTGTCCTTTTTCAAGATGGAGTACAGTTGGTGTCACAAAAACGCCGATTTTACTCCTTAGAAATTCCTTAGCAACTGAGCTAAAATCCGTGCTGTCTATATTGTAGTAATAGACTTGCCCGCCAGAAAGACTATTAAAGTCCTTGATGACAGGTGAGAATTTCCGACAATAGATACAGGTTGGACGGCCTAAATAGAGGGTATAGCTGCCGTTCGGGTCATCAAACATGTGATAAACGTCTGCCATTGTAACCTGTTTAAGGCCGGCAACATTTGCCTCATATTCTTCCGTTGAAATATCAGGGGCCTCCTGACCTTCTTGACTATCACTATCTGCTACAGTACTAACATCAGCTGTAGATTCCGTAACTTGTTGACTCAGATTAGCTGATCCTTCAGTTTCTTGATTATTAGAACGAGTGCCTTCTTCCTGCTTAGCCGTAGAATCCTGTGATTGTGAAGTTTCTTCGGAACTTGTCAGCAGCTGTTCCTGTTGATTTGTTTCAATTTGGTTGGACTGCTGATTAGCTGTAGCTTGTTGACTAGCTTGGCTATCAGCTTGCGCAGTAGCTGCAGGTACTTGCCCTTGGTCATCATTTTGACTCACTTCATCAGCGTAAGTTGTACCTCCCACTAATAGCAAAGCTGTTGCTGAGAATAGTAATAATGATTTATAACGATTCATAAGTAACCTTTCCTTTCATCTTTTTTTGTTTAATTTAATTAAATATAAGGACACCTCTAAAAATAATTCGTCTCAATACTCTTGATTGCATATTTTTAAAACGTCTATTCAGGACAAAATTCGACTCATTTTAAAAAATAAAATATTATAAAACAGACTAAGGCCACATTAGATTCTATATTTAACCTCACTTAGTAGCAGTAAGCCATAATTTATTATTGATTCATAAAAGCGAAAGTTGAAATCTTCCAACTTTCGCTCAACTGTCTTACTGTCTATTTTTTCTTGAAATAAACTTATACAACAAAACCGCCAGAACATAAACTAGGGCAACAAGAAAACCAATTTTTCTCCCCACAATCCAAAAGTCACTCCTATTACTCCTCCCCCTATTACCGAAGTCTGAGTAGAACGCTTCATAATTATTGGCTCCTTTTACTCATACTACTAAGAGACTTACAACTTTCGATACCAATTCCATCCAATTAGTATGTTGTACTTAACCTGAGTGTAAAGACAATCTTGCCAATGTTTACCACCATTGATAAGTAATGAATCTTCTGATAACAATAACAATTTTTTGTGTACATCAAAATTAAATTCTATGAGAGGATTTAATAATAACCATATCTTATATATGACAACTTTCTTATAGAATCTAACTGCTCCCTCACCTTATTGTTTAGAATAATATTGCTATTCCTAAGTACCTCAGATAGCTCTATATTAAAACGGCTAAGAATTGTTGGGATCGGTGCCTTTTGCTTTTCAAGCTCTTCCTTATAAGCTAATAAAAATTTTTGTAAGGATTCACTACCGTCTATCTCTTTTAGTTCTATAATTATAGACTCAAGTAAGTCCAATGCATTATCCCGTCTTTCTTTTCCACCAGAAAACCACTTTAATTTAGACATAAAAAACCTTTCTACTTTAAACAAAACATTTTTTATTTGATCAAAAGATATGTTGGGATTCGGCAACAAGAAAACAAAGAGCTGAACAAAAAGAAACACTCAACTCTTTGTTTTCCAAAAACTTCATTTTTTAATTACAGTTAGTAAAATAACATCTCTAGACTGACTAAATCACACCTCCAGAGTGCCAGCCTGCATTACCTTGAGTTGCCCAATTCATGGCAGAGTTAGTTGCAATTGAATTAATTGTTTGTCCCCAATCAACCCAACATGTCTTATTACAGTATACTCCATTACCATAATAAATTGTTTTCCCACCTTCAACAGCAGCGAGTTCTTGAACATCCATTACATCAAATTTTTCAATAGCTTGTGTTTTCATTTTGCTACCTTCTTAAACATTGTTATTAAACTAGCTAGCTAAACCAGTTTATTAACATAATAAATTTTTGTAAACTGATTAATCGCTTTACGGTTATTATCTTACCATTAAAATCTAGTCTTTCCTGATATTCTCAAATATGAAATTATTTTTTTCATATTTTCAACTTTCTTATGTTTGAATGTTTTAGATATATAATAACCTCAGAAGGATAAACCAATTTCTGCATTGAGAAGTTTGTAACTTCTAGAGTTAAATTTGCTGGAAAGTATCTGGCTGTTCAATTCCAGATGACTTTCTTTTTGTCTCTTGCAAGTGACACCTATAGGCTACCAAAAATTTTGAGCTGTGCCCGTTTATGTCGTGAAACGGCCAAAATATGTAGTGAACGGGCATTGCTTCCAGTTAGTCATAGTTTTATTTTCCCGTTCACGACAAAATAAGGCCGTTTCATGACTTGGATAAAATTTTAGAGAGATTTTATGGCATAATAACTCTGATTGCGCACCTCATTGAACACGAGCTAAAAAAAGATAAACTTCCTTGTGCTTTAGTGGCACTGTGTCAATTTCCTATTTTTATATAGGTTTTTTAGCGCTCTTTATATCTTGATAAAGGAGTTTTTATGAACTTTTACAAATTTATTTCCCAGATTGATTCTAGAGATTGCGGAGTAGCTGCTCTGGCATCCGTTGCCAGATATTATGGCTCTAACTATTCCTTAGCGCATTTGCGAGAACTGGCTAAGACTGATAAGGAAGGAACGACAGCTCTGGGAATTGTTGAAGCTGCCAAAGCTATGGGCTTTGAGACCCAAGCTGTTCGAGCTGATATGACCCTCTTTGACGAAAAGGATATCCCTTTTCCTTTTATCGTCCATGTCAATAAAGAAGGAAAACTGCAACACTACTATGTAGTTTACAAGGCCAAGAAAAATCACTTCATTATTGGTGAAGTCAAGGTTACCAAGATGAAAAAGGAAACCTTTGAAAAAGAATGGGACGGTGTTTCCATCTTCTTAGCTCCAGAACCTGCTTACAAACCTCATAAGGATAGGAAAAATGGTCAGCCACATTGATAAAACAGCAACCACAACAAAACAAGGTAATGTTTTCAAAATAACAGCTAAGATAAAGCTCAAAAAGCAAGATAAAAGCTCTCTCAAATATGGTCTACAAGGTAAGGTGACCAGCATCGTGGCTAAAAAAGTTATTTTGATTACTACAAAGAAAAGATACTCGCAACCTTTAACTAAGCTAGCATGCGAAAACTCCCAAGTCTAACAGATTTGGGAGTTTTCATATCGTTCACACCTCTACCTCTAGCTGTTGAGTGAAGAGACCATTTTGACTGCTGGTTTTTAGGACAGCATTAGGATAGTTTGCCAAAATCTGCTTGACAATAGCAAGGCCGATCCCCCTATCATTTCCCTTAGTGGAGACATCCAATTGAAAAAGATCAGCAATGTTTTCTGTAGTTGACTGGGTACTATTGACCAGAATGAAAACAAAAGCGCCACCGTGTTTAAAATAAGACAAGGAGAGCTGTCTAGCTTCAGACTCATCAGCGGCCTCGATAGCATTATCCAGTAGATTCGATACTAATCTGACAAAGTCAAGAGTACTAAAGTCCGCCGGCAGTCCTATTGGGTCAGCAATCTCTACCTTGACATCCAGCTTTAAATCAATAGCTCTAGATAATTTGGAAGACAGGACACTCTTAAGAGCATTATCGGTAATATTGGAGAGGTTGGCCATTTCAAACTTCTGAGCATCAAGGATTTCATGCGACTCCTGGCTAATCTCATCTAGGGTCTGGCGAATACTGGTCAGATCCTCGTTGTCGGCGCTGTATCGGAGACTAGCTAGGATATTGCTGTAGTCATGGCGGAAGGAGCGAATCTGACCGTAAAGTTCTTCAATCTGGTGACTGTAGTTAGTAATATATTTGAGTTCATTTTCCTTTTGAAGTATCAAGCGTTTCTCATAAATCATCGAAACACGGTAATTAAGTGCTGAAATAAAGGACAAGAGAAACACCATAAACAAGGTGCTTGTATTGACACGATAAGTAACACCTAAATTAGCAGGTGTAATCAAATAGCTCAGCCATAAAGTTATGAAATAAGCGATAAAGAAAATATTATAGTAGATGATAGAAGACTTAACACTCCGATCATCAATTAACTCATTAATTTGCAAAAAATCCATTCTTAAATAATGAAGAATTAATTCATTGACCAGAAGGGATAAGGCTGTCTGAATCAGGATTGATAGCACAGGAAAATAATTATTGGTTAATTGAGGGAAAAAAGGGTAGATGACCACAAACATCATAAATCTAGCAATGATATCGATACCTAGTTTGACATAAAATATAAAGAAAAGCCTTAACGAGAAATCTTTAACCTTATCGCTAAACTTAAAGATGAGATAACTAATTAAAGCCAACTCCCAAAATTGATTGCTAGCATAAAAATCTTTTAACCAGACATAGGGAAAACTATTTAAGACAAGAAAAGCCAATTGGTAAGCCCAAGGGATGCGAATCTTAAAAGAACGCTGCATGATAAATAACTCAACAACCGACCAAAGAAACATTTGAAAAGTCCGATTGATATACAATAACGATAACATCGCTACCTCCTATGCAATTTCTTCAGAGTGCTGGCTAAAGCTCGCATCTTAGTTTTGGCAATGACACAGGTTTCACCATTGGGAAAATGAGCTAATCGCTGAATTTTATCGACCTTAGCAACATTGGCAGGATTGAGACTGATAGACCGATGGACTCGAATAAAACGATCCGTTGCCTTATCAACCTCAGCTAGACTACCATAAAACTCCATATAATCCTTACGACCATGCAAAATAATCTTGTGGGGACTAGATGAAGCTTCAATAAAATAAATATCACTGTAAGGCATTTGGATACGGAACTGCTCATTTTCAAAAAGGAAGGAATCCTCTGACAAATTCTTACCAAGATTTTCCTGTGCATGGCGTAAAATATTAGCCAATCGCTGCCGAAATGCTTCTTCTGGCAATTCTTTATCGATAAAATCCAAGGCAGAAACCTGATACTTAAAAGTCAGGGGCATAAAATTGGAATGGGTAGTGACAAAAACAATCAAAGCCTGACTATCCCTAGCTCGAATAGTTCTTGCCACCTCAAAGCCCTTCTTTTTTTCGCCATTTAAATCAATATCTAAGAAGAAGATATGCTGCTCCCCTTTACCTTTAATACTTTCCATCAATTGGTCGGGTTTGCCAGAGACTAAAAGTTCATAATCTAAATTCTCTTCTTCGGCAATATTCCGAATGGCACGTTCAATCCTAGCCTATTGCTTAAAATCATCTTCTAAGGCATAAATATACAGCAAAGACAAACCTCCTTAATACTTACGATAAAAGAAACCCGATTTTACTTATTATACAAAAAAAGACAAGCTAAAGGTTAGCTATGTCGTGAAATGGTCTTAATTTGTCGTGAACGGGCAAAATTAGAGAAAAATGAGAAGTAAAAGTCCAGCTAGGACACCAACCAAATAGCCTAGAATGACGTCTCTGGGATAATGAACTCCCCCTAGAACTCGGCAGAGGGCTAGAATAGCTGATAAAACTAGGCAAAGAACACTGACGCGAGAACTGATTTGGTAGAGACAAAGGCTTACCATGGCTGCCGAAAAGACATGTCGACTAGGCAAGGAGTTGCCCTTGGAAGCCTTGTGAATCAGAGGACTTATTGCCCAAGTCTCATAAGGCCGTGGGAGATTAAGGCTCATCCGGAAGTAACTGAGTCCTGTAAAAGCCAGACCTGGAATAAGGATGGTTAAACCTAAGTCGTAAAACTGTCTCTGCCAAAGCAAATCAAGCAATAAGAAGGGGTATAAAACAGCCATAAACTTGGTTAAAATCCAATTGCTTGCTCGCAACGCTTTTATTGCCCAAGGACGCCCTCGTAAGGGAGCCGTTAGACGGTTATAAAATTTAGCATAGTCTTTTATCACTTATCTATTGCTCCTCTTTCTTTTATTTTCTAAACCAGTCAACCTTATTACTTAGAACTTGTATTCACATTTTTTGACAGTTATCCTTATGTGGTAGGGACGCAAGCGACCTCCTAACGGAGTTCCATTGCTCATTTTCAAGCCTAGGGTCTTGAAAATCCCCGCGACAGTTGACTTAAATAGGTTCAATCATCTTTTTACCACGGCGGCAACTGTCTGTTTTGGGAGTGGGACAGGAGTCGATTTTTTATATAAATTGACTTCGTTGTCCCACCTCCGCACAGTTGATTAGGATGGCCGCTAACATTTGCGGAGTGGTTAAACAGTCCAATGGACTGTTTAAGGGGGTGTCTGAAAATGGGACTGCACCCCAAGATAAGGACCTCCAATCAACAGTGGTTCATTGGTGCTAAGGCACCTAATGAACTGTGCAGGGGAAAGACTTCTTGGCAGTGCCAACAAGTCTTTCTCCCAACCACTGCGTCAAACTGTTATGACTGCAAAAATAGAAGGCTGGAATACTTTTTTCCCAGACTTTTTCCAGTTGATGCTAAGAATTTAAACTTGTGAATACAGTTTCTTAGTCTAAACTAATTTAGCCATTTCCCCACATCGCCAGCAAAGCTAGTGTCTTTTTTGATAGAAATTGGTAAGATGACACTGCGAAAACCTCAAGCTTGGTCATGATCTCTTCTTTGCAAGTAAGCCTTTAATTGAGGCATCATTTTCTGAGCATCCCTAAGGCCAATATTGTAAATCTCATCAAACTTCTCAGGATCTGTTTCCAAACGGCCAATATCCAAATCTTTATCAGGACGAATAGCAAACAAATCTCCCGACTCTTCAAGTTTTATGACCTCTTCTACTTCACGATTATAAGTCTTCCAACGCTGACTGGCTACTCTAACAAATTCAGGGTACTTACGATAAAAGAGCTGATATAGCCGTCCCTTGGATGGTTTCTTGCGGTAGTCCAGCGGACGCGTCAAAACAACAATGAGTTTATCATAACCCAAGCTCCTAGCAAATTCAACTGGAATAGAATCCGACAAACCACCATCTAGGTACTTTTTCCCTTGCCAGTCAACAACCTTGGAAACTAAGGGCAGAGCTGAACTAGCCCGAAAAACTTCCATCTCCTTAAATACATTTTTGACAGAAAGATAGGCCGGTTGTCCTGTCTCAACATTGGTGGCAACAGCATAAAACTCTGCCCCTGATTCTTCAAAAGTCTTTTGGTCAAAGACATCCAACTCCATCGGAACCTTATAGTAGGTAAACTCTTTATTGACAAAGTTCCCCGTTTTTAGCCAAGACCAAAAACTCATATAATTTTTCTGACCAATAAATCGTTTATTATAACGCAGGCCACGTCCTCTCTGTTTGGATAAGAGGTTAACGCCAAATAGAGCCCCAGCAGAGACACCAATGACACCAGCAAATTTAAGATCTTCATCTAAAAAGGCATCGATGACCCCTTGGCTATAGAGCCCTCGCATTCCTCCGCCTTCCAGTACTAAGCCAACTTTCATAAATACGGTCACCTCCAACAAATTAGGACTATTATAACAAAAAGCTGGGAGCGATTGAGTCCAACAGCATTAAATTAGACAAGGAAGAAGAAATGTCTAAAAACTCCTAAATTCTACTGACTCTTAAGGCCAACCCCAGCAAATGCCAGCAATGCTCTGGGCGCTAACTTGCCTCACCTTAAAAAAATCATCACGCAAGACCTACCCAACAAAAATCAAGAGAATACTGACTTACCGCAATGCCAACCCGACCGATGACTGAAAGGCTCTGTCCAATAACCAAATATAAAAATTCCTAGGCTAGCTCACCAAGAGAGCAGGTAGTCAAAAGGAGCTGAGTCAATATTGACCAGTCAAAACTACTGAATTAATCAAGAATAGCTATCCAGAAAACTGGCGGTTAAACCAAACCTTCCATTCCATAAAGTGATACTTTTGATCAGTGAAAAGATAGAACTAGGCAGGCAGTGCCAGTTCAAAAGATACTACCAATCCTTAAAGGAAGCTGCCATTACCTCAACAAGCACCCTGTTTCTAACGCCATCACCTGATTTATACGAGCAACTAGTCAGTGGCGGACAGAGATTCCATGATGAACTGTTTTTATACGTAATCTTCAGAGATTACAATACTTTATGGGTGAGGTTAAAGCCATCATACCTGTCTGTCCCAAAAGCCTTTTTAACGGAAAAACCCTACAATAGAATCTTATAGGAGCACTCATAAAACTAGAAACAGCTGATCTTTCCCCTAAGAAAATGCTGGTAGCCCCTGCTTGATGGGTGAGTAATAAAGCCTTTTATAGTTAATAGCCATGGATTTAGTCTAGCAGAAATTTCAGGAAAGTGCCAAATACAATTAAATGATTTAAACGATAAAAAGGGAGCGGGAAAGAAACCAAAACTTGAAAATTTGGGTTCTCACCACGCCCTAGTTTTAAGGTGGTGACCTAAAACGGCCTCTTCCCAGACCGTTTCACTCCCACCCCGAACAGCTCAAAGGGTCTGGAGGGCCTTTCGAGGTTAGAAAGAGTCTAGGACAAAAGTCCAGACTCGTTAGCATTGTTCTGGATTTACTGATTTTTGCTCCACTCTCTTGTTTAGTCTTCCCACTTTGGACTTGTAGCAAAAGGAAAACCAGTCAGCAGTGGTTCAGTGAGGCTGGGAAAAAAGTATTCCAGCCTTCTTGTTTTGCAGTCATAGCAGTTTGACGCAATGGTTGGGAGTCCTTATCTTGGGGTGCAGTCCCATTTTCAAGTACCCCCTTAAACAGTCTACTGGACTGTTTAACTACTCCGCAATTGTTAGCGACTAACCTAATCAACTGTCCAGGGGTAAAACTTCTTGGCCTAGCCAACAAGCCTTATTCCCAACCACTGCGCCAAGAGCTTATTCCAAAACAAGAAGACTGGACAAGTCTTTGCCCAGCCTCTTGATAGGTTAGCTATTATTAGCATTAATCGTTAGAGATACCAGCACCATAACCATATTTATAGCTCAAATGGTAGGTATCACCATCATCAGTTGTTGTGAACTCCAATGAAATACGTTGAGCATGAGAATCATCAGCATCAAGATCTTCATATTCGACTGTCAAACCTTTTTCAAGCTCACCTGCGGAATAAGTCCTTACCGTATAGTAAGCTACAGAGGGTTTTGCATGCTTGCTCTTAACATCAGACCAGCTGGTGCCACCAGCACCGGATTCATCATCACCAACTTTAAGGGCATCAAAATCAGCCTTGGTCCAATCAGACTTATAAGAATCACTAATATCAATATCATCTGCCTCAAAAGTTCCTTCAATATAAGAGATAACCCAAGTGCCACCATGTTCTTTCTCAAAAAAGACCGTAACTTCCTGTTCAGTATCTTCTTTTGATTTGTCTTCATAACGCAGGGTTAACTCATCACCAGAAATTTCTGCTTCAGTTGCTTTACCATGCTTCTTGATAACATCAGCGACTGTATCACTTTCAACTTTCAAATCTGAAACATCATCTTGTTTCCATTCGAACTTGTAGTTTTTATCCATATAGTCATTGACATCTGTACTATCATCTTTGACCTTACCACCCTTCGCGCTAGTCACTGATGATGAGTTATCGGACTTAGATACAGAGTGGCGAGAATTACTAACAATAAGGCCAAGAACGCTGATCAAAACAGCCAAAAGAGCGACAGCTCCAGCAATGATTGACAGCAACTTTTTGCCCTTAAGATTTAAAATCAGAAGAACTATAGCAAAAATCAGTCCCAATACCGAAAGACCAAGAAAGACTGGGGCAACCTTTGTAAATGAGAAGGCTGCGAACAAAACAGATAAAACCAAAGATACAATTGGCAAGATCAAATCTAAAACTTGATTGGAACGATTTTGGCCCGGCTGTGCACCAGAGAAAGCCGGCTGTTGGAAGTAGGATTGTTGGAAAGTCTGAGGCTGGTCAAATGCTCCTTGTGACTCATATCCCTGCGGCACTTGCCCTACCGGAGGCTGTTGTGACAAATCATTTGGCATTTGCTGACTAGAGATAGCCATTTGACCTTGAGGTGCCTGTTCAGTCTGTCCAGCCGGAACTTCTTGAGGTTGGCTTGCCTTAGCATCCTCAGTCAAATTTGCTTGATTCATGGCTTGGGCATTTTCTGTCGCTGCTGTTTCAGGGCTTACTCTTATGTCTGAAGCTTGAGCATTTGTTTGATTAGCATTTATAGATGCTGTCAGTTGTTCCAAATCAAAATCAGTTTCTTTAGCCTTTGCAAATTCCTTGGCTGTTGGTTTGCGCCCAGTCAAAACTTCAAACTGCTTGACCCATGCTTCTTTATTATTCATTGTTAACTCCTTTGCTTTAGTTTATTTCTAAATTAAACACTAGTTTATCTTAACATGTTTTAAGTTTATGTAAAGGATTTTGCTCGATTTTTTACTTTTTCAAACCTGTTTACAAGCCACTACAGCATTCAAACTTAAATTTCCATAATAAAAAGGAGAGGAGACTCCTTTTTACTTATTTCACTTTTTCTTCTTGATAATCACAGTCAGTATTGCTGCAAACAACCTGTTTGCCACCACCCCGGACCTTCTTTTCAACAAGATAGTGATCACACTTTGGACAGGAACGTCCGACTGGCAAATCCCAAGAAGTAAATTCACAATCAGGATAGCGATCACAGCCATAGAAAATCCGATTGCGCTTGGTCTTGCGTTCGATGACTTGACCTTGACCGCAGGTCGGACAAGTCACACCAATTTCCTTAGTGATAGCCTTGGTATTGTGACATTCTGGAAAATTGCTGCAAGCATAGAACTTACCATAACGGCCAAGTTTAATGACCATCGGGTGGCCGCAGAGATCACAGTCAAAACCGGCAGGCTCATCCTTGATTTGAATTTTTTCAATGCCTTCTTCAGCCTTTTCCAATTCCTTTTCAAAAGGCTTGTAGAATTCATCAACGACCCTCTGCCACTGCTCCTTACCAACCTCAACAGCATCCAGCTTGTCTTCCATTTCAGCCGTAAAGGCCACATCCACAATATCTGGGAAGAATTCGACAATCAGGTTATTGACAATTTCTCCTAATTCGGTTGGTTCAAAGCGTTTAGCTACTAGGCGAACATAGTAACGCTTCTGGATGGTTTCAAGAGTGGGAGCATAGGTTGATGGCCGTCCAACACCGTTTTCTTCCAAAGTCTTAATCAAAGTTGCTTCAGAATAACGGGCAGGCGGCTGCGTAAAATGCTGCTCAGGACTGGTAGAAACTTTCTTAACCGTATCCCCTTGTACCATATCTGGCAGCATCTTATTTTTATCAGAGTCGTTGTAAACAGCTAAATAACCGTCAAACTTGACCTGACTGCCGTTGGCTGTAAAGGTGACACCATTTTGACTCAAGGTCACCTTCATGGTATCAAAGACAGCTGCTGTCATCTGACTGGCCACAAAACGATTCCAAATCAGAGTATAGAGTTTGAGCTGATCCTTGTTGAGGTACTTGGCAATAGACTCCGGTGTATTGAAGACACTGGACGGCCGAATAGCTTCGTGAGCATCCTGAGCACCGGAGCTATTGCGAACCCTACTGCCGTGCCTAGAATACTTAGCGCCAAAACGATCGGTGATAAAGTTGGCCGCATCATTTTGTGCTATGGGGCTAATCCGCGTTGAGTCCGTACGCATGTAAGTAATCAGGCCTTGCTGACCGCCACGTCCTAGGCTGATTCCTTCATAGAGCTGCTGAGCTACCATCATGGTCTTGCGGGTTCTAAAATTAATCTTATTAGCTGCATCCTGCTGCATAGACGAAGTCGTATAAGGTAAGGGAGCATTGCGACGCCGCTCCTTCTTTTCAACCTTATCAACATTAAAGTCATCACTGGTAATCTTGGCCAGAACCTTTTTGACATCATCATTGGTTTCCAGTTTTAACTTCTTGCCATCCAACCCATAGAAGCTAGCTTGAAACTTCTTGTTGCCCTTCTTGAAGGCCCCATCAATCGTCCAGTATTCTTGGGGTTTAAAAGCCTTGATTTCATTTTCGCGATCAATAATCAGTTTGAGGGCAACAGACTGTACTCGACCAGCAGACAGGCCTTTTTTGACCTTCTTCCACAAAAGCGGAGAAATAGAATAGCCAACAATACGATCTAAAACCCGACGGGCCTGTTGGGCATCAACCAAATCCATATCAATAGCCCTTGGCTCAACGAAGGCATTTTTGACAGCATCCTTGGTAATTTCATTAAAAACTACCCGATTTTTGCCCTTTTCATCTAAGTCCAGAATATGGGCTAAATGCCAAGAAATAGCTTCTCCTTCACGGTCCGGGTCACTAGCCAGAAAGACTTGTTTGGCCTTCTTAGCTTCTTTTTTTAAGTCATTGATAAGAGGACCCTTGCCACGAATATTAATGTACTGCGGTTCATAATTATTGTCAAAATCAATGGACATGGAAGACTTCTTCAAATCCCGAATATGTCCAACAGAAGCAACAACCTTGTAGCTTCGTCCCAGATACTTCTCAATGGTTTTAGCCTTGGCTGGCGACTCAACGATCACTAAGTTTTTCTTGGGGGTTGTCCGCTTCTTTCCCTTACTAGTAGCTTTTTTACTGGTTGTTTTTTTGCTAGTTTTAGCCTTGGTTGCTACTGCCATCAGCATCACTCCCTCAATTTTCGAATAAACTTCTAGCATGATAACCTACTTTTTAGGGACTGTCAATAAAAAACTTTCTCCTATAGGAAAAAGCAAAAAGCCATCAGTTTAACCAAGAGTAAAGAAAAGACGGCCGTTAAGGCAAATAGAGCCTACAGACTAAGAAACTGTATTCACAAGTTTAAATTCTTAGCGTCAGCTGAAAAAAGTCTGGGAAAAAAGTATTTCAGCCTTCTATTTTTGCAGTAATAACAGTTTGACGCAGGGGTTGGGAGAAAGACTTGTTGGCTCTGCCAAGAAGTCTTTCTCCTGCACAGTTCATTAGGTGCTTTAGCACCAATGAACCACTGCTGATTGGAGGTCCTGAACTGGGACGCTGTTTTATTTTCAGGCGCCCCCTTAAACAGTCCACTGGACTGTTTAACTACTCCGCAAGTGTTAGCGGCCATCCTAATCAACTGTGCGGAGGTGGGACAGAAGTCAATTTATATAAAAAATCGACTTCTGTCCCACTCTCAAAACAGACAGTTGCCGCCGTGGTAAAAAGACGATTGGCCCTATTTAAGTCAATCGTCGAGGGGATTTTCAAGACCCTAAGCTTGAAAATGAGCAATGGCGCTCCGTTAAGAGGTCGCTTGCGTCCCTACCACATCAGGCTAACTGTCAAAAAAATGTGAATACAAGTTCTAAATATGAAGCAACTAAAACACTTTTACTATAAAATTCTATTTTTTGAACATAAAGAGACAAGTCAAAACCTGTCCCTTAATCATATTCTTCCAGAATATCCAAGCCAGTCATGAGACACTTAGCGCCTTCTTGAATCAGATGGTGACAGCCATCGGAACGTCCATCCAGAATATTACCTGGTACAGCAAAGACATCGCGCCCTTCTTCCATGGCGCGCTCACAGGTAATCAAGCTGCCCGACCTCTGCTTGGCTTCAACAACAACTGTCCCCTGAGAGAGACCTGCTATAATCCGATTACGCTCGGGAAAATGGAATTTTAGAGGGGCTTGGCCAGATTCGTATTCAGTCAAGACCAGATGGTGTTTAGTCAAATATTCCTGCAAATCACGATTTTCCTTTGGATAAAAAATATCCAATCCTGTACCGATAACAGCGATGGTTTTCCCGCCATTTTTCAGGCAGGCAATGTGGGCTGCTGTATCAATTCCCCTAGCCAAGCCGGAAACAATAACAAAATGATTTTCCAATTCTCTAATAAGTTTTTGAACAGACTTAGTTCCAAGATTGGTGCAATCTCGTGACCCCACTATAGAGAGCTTTGGGGTATCCAAAAGGGTTAAGTCCCCCTGATAAAACAGAAGAACAGGCGGATTATAGATTTGGATCAAATTTTCGGGATATTCCTTATCCAAAATGGACAGGGAAGGAAATTGATTAAACTGTTGGCGAAGGGCCTTGAGGTCTAAATGCTTGTAGCTTTCCATAAAATGTCCTGCCTTGCTGGTCTGGGAGACAACAGCCATATCCCGCAAAGACAGAGATTTGCCAACTTTTTTTTGATAGTCCAGAATATTGAGTATCTGCAGATTAGTCAAACCAGCCTTTTTGAGTTTAAAGAGCTCAAAATTATTCATAAAATCACCTCTACCTATTAATACGAAAAGCCCCGCAAAAAAGCAGAGCTAAAAAATAGATACATATTAATAGAAAAAGGAGGATAGTTTAGCCCTATGAAATAAGAAGTTTCACTGCTATTTTCGATTGACCATCAGGTGAAGGTAGGCACCGATGAGATTGGCATCGTTACCATTGGCAGCCGCTTCGATTTCCAACTGTTCAAAATGCTGGAAGGCAAGAACACTGGTGAAGAGCTTATCATATTGCTCATTGATCGTCCTAACTAAAAGCGGTTGCCTACTGATGCCACCACCGATGGCTAAATTTTCCACCTTGAGGAAAGTTTGGAGATTAAGGACAAGATAAGCAATGTCTCGACAATAGGTCTCAAAAAGTTCCTGCAAGGCCTCTGGCGGTTCTCCCTCCAAAGCTTGGAAAACTTGTCTACCATCAGCTTCCTCAAGCCCCAAGAGTCGGCTAGCATCCTCAACAAACTTAACTGCTGAACCAGCATTGGAAAAGAGGCTCTCAATCCCAATCCGATTAAGTTCTAAGGTATGGCTGATTTGACGCCAGACTGACTCATCATTAGAACGAAAGTCTTGGACACTAGACCGCAAATCACGTGACGGAAAAGTCATCAGACGATTCTCAGAAACCACACCTAAACCGACACCGGTTCCCAGAACGAGAATCGCCCCGCAGTGACTGTCTTTGAGAACGCCTGACTTGGTCTCTGCCAGAGCAGCTGCATTAGCATCATTGAGAACTGTTACGGGCATTGAAAATTGTTCAGATAAATCTTTGGCAAGAGGAACATTTTTCAAATAAGGAATAAGACCGCCGCGATAAACCCTACCATTCTTACTAATTTCTCCCGGACAAGAAATGGCAATGGCCTTAATCTCATCCTGATATTGGTCAACAATCGCTGTCAAACTGGTCCAAAATTCTTCCAAACTAGCTGGTGTTGGCACTTGTCCTTCTTGTGTCAGAGTCAGCTGTTCATCAATCAGAGCGTGCTTGATTGCACTGCCCCCGATATCAATGGCCAAGTAGCTCGTTTCTGTCAAGTCCTTAATGACCTGAGCCGGATTTCCAGCGATAACCACATTGTCACCAAAAGATTTGGTAACCACAGAGCCGGCCCCAACAACCACATTGTCTCCTAAGGTCACTCCCGGTAAAATGGTCGAACCACCACCGCACCAGACATTATCACCAATGGTAATCGGACTGCCAAATTCCTTCCCCTTGATACGCTCTTCTGCCTCTAATGGATGAAGAGCTGTCAGAAGCTGACAGTTGGGGCCAAACATGACATTATCGCCAATCCGAATTTCACAAACATCTAAAAAGGTACAATTATAGTTGGCATAAAAATTTTCCCCAACATAAATATTGCTACCGTAATCACAAACAAAGCGCGGATTAACAGTGATATTTTGCCCTGTTTTACCAAAGAAGGTCTTGAGCAGGGCTTGAGCCTGCTCCTCATCTTCCTCAGCATTGAACATCCGCGTAATGACCCTAGCCTGCTGACGTAAATCAACTAATTCTGGATCGGAGGCATCATAGAGTCGCCCCGCCAACATTTTCTCACGTTCCGTTACTGTTCCCATACTATTCTCATTTCATCATCAGGCCTGATTGCCTTGCTCATTTAATCTTCTCACTCGATTTTTTTAATGTGCCGAGCTGGTACTCCGCCAACAACTGTATTGGCTGGAACATCACGATTTACCACAGCCCCTGCAGCAATTACCGCTCCATCGCCGATGGTCACCCCTTGCGTGATTGTAACATTGGAGCCAATCCAGACATCTTTGCCAATCTCAATAGGAGCTAGATAGAGATTCCCCCTGCGACTGGGTTGCAAATCATGGTTAAGAGTTGCTAAAACCACATTATGGCCAATTAGACAATTGTCACCAATACTAATACCACCTTGATCTTGAAAACGGCAGCCAGCATTGATGAAGACATTTTGTCCAAATTTAATATTAATACCACAATCCGTTGAAAATGGCGGAAAGATTCGCAAATTATCCGGCACTACTTGCTCTGTCAACTCCCGCATCAAAGCAACAATCACTTCTGGCTCATGATAGGAACCGTTCATTCGACCAGTGATAGTTAAAGCCCGTTGACTATAAGCATGAAATTCTGCAGCCAATTCAGACCCCGCCTGAATAATGGAACTTTCATTTAAGGCCTGCCGAAATTCTTCTATATCCATAATGCACCTCCAAAACGTGAAGCAAACAGCTTCATAAAAATTATAGATCTATCATTGATTTAACTGGTTCAAAACTATGTCGATGAATGGGGCTTATACCCAATTTTTTCAGTCCCTCCAAGTGAGCCTGAGTGCTATAACCCGCATTGTGAGCAAAGTCATAACCCGGAAATTTCCTATCGTAATCCCTCATCAAGCGATCCCTAGTGACCTTAGCCACAATCGAAGCCGCAGCGATAGACAGGCTATTGGCATCCCCTTTGATAATCGAAGTCTGGGGCAGGGCTAGATCCAATTGCATGGCATCAATCAGCAGGTGTTGCGGTGAGAGCTGTAAATTAGCCACAGCTTCTTTCATAGCCAGCTTAGTCGCCTCATAAATATTGACCTGATCAATAACCTGATTGGATTTAAAACCAAGACCGATGGCCAAGGCTTTCTCTATAACTTGATCATATATTTCTTGGTGTTTCTTTTTAGGGATCTTCTTACTGTCATTTAGACCCTTGATTTTACAATTCTTTGGCAGGATAACAGCAGCAGCTACTACTGGACCAGCCAGAGGACCGCGACCGACTTCATCAATGCCAGCAATCAGCTCAAGACCACTCGCATAAAGCTTTTTTTCATAAGTCAGCATAGCTTCCAAACGCTGCTCCTCAGCTAAGTCAGCCTGAATCTCTCGCTGGCGTTTCTTGATGGCAGCCTGAACACCAACTCGCTCATCTTCAGCCAGACTAGCAAAAAGGGAGCTGGATAGGTCCGTCACCCCAGCTAATTGAGTCTGAATTTCTTTAATGGTTGCCATCGCTATCACTGACCTTATCTAGCGTGTAACGCCCCAACTTGCCATCACGAACTTCCTTGACAAAAAGGTTGTAAAAACGATCGTAATCATCACGAAAACCCAACTTCTGGGTCAAGTCCATAATCATCTCAGGCACTTCTTGCTCCAAATCAAGTCCCTTGAAGCGGTCTTTTAAACGCTCAGGGTAATTTTCTTTGAAATAGTTAAGGCCAAAGATCGTGACCTCATCCATAGGCAACAGATTATCCTTGATAGCACCGGTCAGGGCTAATTTCAAGCCGACTAACTGGTCCTCAAACTTGGGCCATAGAATCCCCGGCGTGTCTAGGATTTCCAAATCTTTATTAGACTTGAGCCACTGCTGGCCCTTGGTAACACCTGGTTTATTACCAACTACAGCAATCTTCTTGCCCGCCAGCCGGTTCATCAGCGTTGACTTGCCTGCATTAGGAATACCGATAATCATGGTTCGCAGGGTTTCTTTATTAATTCCCTTCTTCTTCAATCGTTCCAACTTATCCGCCATCAGACTCTTAGCTGCTTCTGTCAACCTTTTAACCGTCGACTGATCCTTGGCATTGATCAGAAGGGTTTTAAGGCCCTGATTTTCAAAATAAGACTGCCACTCTTTGATTAGAAGCGGATCAGCTAAGTCTGCCTTGTTTAGAACCAAGAGTTTGGGTTTATCGCCGACGATCTTATTGAGCATAGGATTTTGGCTGGATAGGGGCAGACGGGCATCCACCAAAACCGTTACAAAATCGACAAATTTGAGATTTTCCTGGACCTGCCGTCTCGCCTTGGACATGTGACCAGGAAACCATTGAATAGTAGCCATGACTTCCCTCGAATAATTTTAAATAATAACAGTATTATATCATGGAATTTAGACAAAAATCCTGACTGACAACTTTAAAATTATGTTAAAAAAAGAAGAGAGTGGGACAGAAGTTTTCAACCTTATTTATTTGGTCATTTTATCTGCTCGGCGCAGTGGTTGGTTGGATATCCTTATCTTGGAGTGCAGTCCCATTTTCAGGCACCCCCTTAAACAGTCCACTGGACTGTTTAACTACCATACAAATGATAGCTCCAACAACTGTTGGAGGATATCCAATTCTATGAACGTTAGTTCATGTCAATCCCTAACCAACTGTGCGGAGATGAGACAACGAAATCAAATTCTTCGAATTATTGATTTCTTATACGTAATCTTCAAAGATTACAATGTTTTGTGGGTGAGAGCGAAGCCATCATGGCTGTTTGTCCCACTCTCTCCTCCTATTTCTCACTCAATTTTCCCAAGCTTGCTTAAACATAGTGACAAATCGAGTATGGTAGTAAATAAAGTAAACCATCAAGATGGACAAGACAGCTGCCAGGCTGTCAAAAGGCAATTTCACAAGAGCCGTTGGCAGATTGGCATAAAGGAAACTCCGCCCCAGAAAATACCCAATTAAATTAAGGATACCACCCAAAACCAGAGCTGTAAAAAATCGGCTTTTAGACAACTTCTCATACGACTGCTTGACTAAAAAGCTAACAACCAAGACCTGAAGGCTATGACTAATCAGGGTTACAAACATTGGAGTTGGATAAAAGAGAAAGTCACCGATAAAAGAACCAATTCCAGCAACTATTACACTCTCGGTCGGTGGGAAAAGCAGACCAGTCAGACAGATCACAATACCATTAATATAAAAATGACCGCCGGGAACTGGCACTGACAGATAGGACGAGCTCAAAATAATAACCAAAGCCATAAAAAGAGCTGCAAGTGTAATTCTTTTCGTTGACATCAACATCACCTCATCTAGTAAAGAAACTCATTTCGAGTCCCTCTTAATGCTTTCCATTGTATGCCTAGACCAATTAAGTTACAATAGTCTTATCTTAAAACTGTATGGGGACAGATTATGCCTAGTAAATTTCAAACTCTTTATCAAAACCTAGCCCAAGCCATCCGAAGCGGACAATTCAAAAAGGGCGATAAACTGCCCTCGGTTCGCAAACTGAGTCAAACTTACGGCTGTAGCAAGGATACAGCCCAGCGAGCCCTCCTTGAACTCAAATATCAAAATCTGATATATGCAGTCCCCAAGAGCGGTTACTATGTTTTAGAGGGTAAGGATCAAGATAGCGACAATCTGGCAATTAGCCTTGAAGCCTATAACAAGCTAGCCTATCAAGACTTTAAAACCTGTTTATCTGAAACCCTTGTTGGGCGGGAAAATTACCTCTTCAACTACTATCACCAACAAGAGGGGTTAGCTGAATTGTTAAGCTCTCTGCAGGATCATCTCCTTGAGCAAGATATTTACAGCAAGATAGAAAATCTAGTGGTAACCTCGGGAACCCAACAAGCCCTCTATATTTTAACTCAGATGGCATTTCCCAACCAGAAACCAATTATTCTTTTAGAACAGCCCACCTACCATCGAATGAATAGTCTGGTGAGAAATCAAGGGCTACCCTACTTAACAATAGACCGAGATTTTTCTGGTCTTGATCTAGAGCGACTGGAAAAACTCCTTCAAAGTCATCCTATCAAATTTTTCTATACTATCCCAAGAATCTCCAACCCTCTGGGCCTCTCTTACAGTTCTCAGGAAAAGCAAGCCCTAGTTGATTTGGCCCATCGTTATGATGTCTATATTATCGAAGATGATTACATGGGCGATTTCACAAAATCTGAAAATCTACCTTTACATTACTACGATACCCATGAGCGGGTTATCTACCTCAAATCGTTTTCGACTACCCTCTTTCCAGCACTGCGATTAGGGATGTCCGTTTTGCCACAAAAGCTCATGCACGATTTCCTTGCCTACAAAAAATTGATGGATTACGATACTAGTCTGATAATGCAGAAGGCTCTATCTTTGTATTTAGATAACGGTATGTTTGCTAAAAATCTTAGTCAGCTCAAGCACTTCTTTGAGCAACGCCTAGATCAGGCTACAGATCTCTGCCAAACTTTACCCGATTATTTAAGCTGCCAAATCGGTCCAAAGCATATTAGTATTAAACTACCAAAGAAACTCAAATTAGGACGTTTTAAAGAAAGAGGCATACAGACTCTTGATCCGGCCACAAGAGTTGACCAGTATGAACTTCCTTATCTCTACCTAGCCAACGACCAAACACTAGCGAAAAAACTGAAGACGATTACGCAAATCCTTAAGACTTTGTAAGAAAATTCATTCTTTCCCTTGTTTAGTCATCAAAAAAAAAGGGGAATTAACCCAAAAATTAAAACTTTTGGTTCACATCCCACCCCGCACAGCTCAAAGAGAGGCTGGGAGACCTTTTGAGGTTGGAAATAAGATGAATGAGGATCATCACATTCGTTTAGGTTTTCTACTTTGGCCCTGTGGCAAAAGAAAACCAACCAGCAGTGGTTCATTGGTGCTAAAGCACCTAATGAACTTGCAGGGGTAAGACTTCTTGACGTAGCCATAAAGGCTTGCTCCCAGCCATCATTACATCAAGAGTTTATTCTAAATAAATGGAAACTAGAAGCTTTATCATCCACCAGCTTAGCCGGTGGTTTTCTTGTTTTTCTCAGAGAGAAAAACTGGCTGGAAGCCATAATAGAAAGGCTGGACAAGTTTTTGCCCAGCCTTTTAAACGTTATTTCAATTTTTCAAAACGCAGGTGAACTGCAATTTGGTTGCCGTAACCATTACGTTCCAAATCTCTTTGTAAACGGTAGGAAATATAATGCTCCGCAATATTAATATAACCAGCGTCCATGAGACGATTTTCAACTTGGGATTGCACCATCGAGATAGTTGGACGGTCAGCATGAGCTTCCTCTAAGTCAATCACAACCTTCTTGGTTACTTCTGCCAACTCTTGACGAAGCTTATCATCAAGGACAAAGACAGATTGGGCCGCCTTGAGAATAGCCTGATAAATTTTATCTGGATCAAATTCAACAACTTGACCGCTGCGTTTGGTAATTTGCATGAAATCGCCTCTTTTCTATTCTGATATTTAATGATTAGATAACTCAAAGCTTTTAAAAGCTGGGAAGAAAATAGATAACGAAATACTGAATCGCTCTACTTCCTCCCCGCCGCAAATGGATAAAGATATCTATCTTGAGTTTAAACACTCTCACTGTAACCATTATCCTTGGCTTAATCACTTTTGTCAAGATAAGTGTCTGCCAGTTCCAATTCGCCAAATACCAGAATTAGTAATCCGGCCGCACAACACCTGTCACCGTTTGACGGGTGGCCTCGATGTCTTCTTCTAAGACTACCTTGATAATACGTTTTTCTTCTTCTGGTGTACAGGCTACCAGAGGTAAGCGTAAAGGCCCAACATCAAAGCCAAGATGATTGAGAACGGCCTTGACAGGGGCTGGACTTGGAACAGAGAAAAGAGCATTAACCTTAGGAATGAACTTGCGTTGAATACCCGCAGCTTTCTTAATATCACTCTGCTCAATGGCCTGCAACATTTGGTACATTTCTTCCCCATTGGAATGACTAGCAACCGAAATCACACCATCAGCTCCGATATTCATAGCATGGAAGGCTTCGCCATCTTCACCGGTATAAATCAAGAAATCATCAGGCTTATGTTCAATCAGATAAGCCATATTATCCAGACTAGTACACTCTTTAACCCCGATGATATTAGGATGTTCCGCCAAACGCAGCATGGTATCTGGAGCCATTTCTACCACAACCCGGCCTGGGATATTATAGATAATAATAGGTAGATCACTGGCATCTGCAATAGCCTTAAAATGCTGATACATCCCTTCTTGGGAAGGTTTATTGTAATAAGGGACAATGGCTAAACCAGCTGCAAAACCGCCAAAGGCAGCAACTTCCTTGGCGAAATCAACAGAGTCCCGAGTATCATTAGTACCCACCCCAGCGATTAGAGGCACACGCCCATTGACAATCTTTTGCACAGCCTTAAAGAGCTCCAATTCCTCATCATGGGTCAAGGTTGGACTTTCAGCCGTTGTTCCAGCTAAAAGCAGACCTTGAGTATGATGGGCCAAAAGATGTTCAACTAAATCAGGCAAAGCCTCAAAGTTAATAGAGCCATCAGGCTTGAAGGGCGTAATCATAGCTGTAATAAGTTTCGCATGACGCAGTTGTTGGATGGATTCTTGAGCAGTCATAATAACCTCCTAATTATGCTTGAACCAAGGCCACTCCCCTTAGCGGGACTGACCCAATCCTCATTACAAAAAGAGGGCTGGAGACTCTTGTCCCAGACCCCAGTGGTAGCTAGATAATCAAAGAAAATTTAAATGAGACAGAGTTAGAACTTATAGGCTTACCATTCATCTATTGTTTGGCAAACCAATTTTTTGAAGCTCTTTTCTCTTAGATAATCAAAAACACTTATTTCAATTCAAATTTTAAATCCTTTGTTGGACGAACCAGGTCTTTTTCATGGAGCGTTTCTGCAATTTGCACAGAGTTCCAAGCAGCACCCTTGAGCAGGTTGTCAGAAACAACCCACATGTGAATACCTTTTTCGACATCTAAATCCTTGCGAATCCGACCGACAAAGGTTTCCCGTTTACCGACAGCATTGACTGCTTGTGGGTAAACTTGATGGGCCACATCATCTTCCAAAACAGCCCCTGGGAAGTTGGCGATAGCTGCCTTAACATCTTCAATCGGTGCGACTTCCTTGGTTTCAATATAAACAGACTCTGAATGGGCCAAGAGTACAGGAATACGTACACAAGTCGCTGAAACAGCGATGGAATCATCATCCATGATTTTCTTGGTCTCATTGGTCATCTTCATTTCTTCATAGGTGTAATCATTGTCAGTAAAAACATCAATTTGAGCCAAGGCATTGAAAGCGATTGGGTAGTGCTTTTTGTCGCCACCTGCTGGCAAAATATCTGCCTTGACTTCCTTAGGGTCCTTACCATCATTAAGAACTTCCTTGAGTTCACGTTCGGTTTCATTGATAGCTGATTGACCAGCACCTGAAACAGCTTGATAGGTAGAAACAATGATACGTTCCAAACCCCATTTTTGCCGAACGGGCTCCAAGGCTACCATCATTTGGATCGTTGAACAGTTAGGGCAGGAGACAATCCCATTGTGAGCTTCCAAAGCCTGTGCATTGACTTCTGGAACAACCAAAGGGACATCAGGATTTTGCCGGAAATAAGAGGTGTTATCAACCACAACAGCTCCTGCCTTAACGGCATAGGGAGCAAACTTAGCTGAAACAGAACCACCTGCAGAAAAGAGGGCAATGTCAACCCCTGCAAAAGAATCCTTCGTCGTCAATTCAACTGTCACATCCTGCCCCTTATATTTAAGAACCTTGCCCGCTGAACGGCTAGAGGACAAAAGGCGCACCTTATCAATCGGCAGACTGGACTGCTCCAATTGTTGAATCATGCGAGTTCCAACGGCACCTGTGGCGCCAACAACAGCTACTGTGTATCCCATAGTTTAGACCTTCCTCAATAGATTGTTCGTCAAAATTTTCTAAAAATTTATAATAGGTTCATTATACACTTTTTTAAGACCCTTGAAAAGTCCAAACTGGCTGGTTTCATCAAGAAGTCCTTTAATAATCCATACAATCTCTATTTTTCACAAAGGCCTCAGATCAAATGAAAATTCTTGTGTCCTCTAAAACATAAAAGAGCCTAGATTTTCACCTAGACTCAAGGGCACTTATTAAGTGTGATAGAAAGGTTCACACAGACTATCAAGGTCCGCTCCTGCGTTAATGACCTCCCTGCGCAATATGGTCAAAAGACCAAATCGACTCATCGCATAACTACATTGTAACACAGGGCAGACTCTAAAGCAAGGGAGCAATAGCCTTAACGACTGCTCCAATTGCTTTGACTGAAATCGGCAATTCTTTAAGGCTTTGCTCGGTTACTTGACGGCAGTCAGCCAAAGTTGCTTGGAAGTCTCGCTCAATCTTAGGAATTTCCGAAGAATGATAAAGGTAGGCAGCACACTCAAAATGGTGGTAGAGGCTGCGGTAATCTAGGTTAATAGTTCCGACAACCGAACGACTATCATCAGCCACAAAGACCTTGGCATGGACAAATCCTGGACTGTATTCATAAATCTTTACACCCGAAGCCATCAGTGATTTGTAGTAGGTTTTAGCCAAATAGTATGGCACCTGCTTATCGGGAATCCCCGGCATGATAATTTTCACATCCACGCCCCGCTCAGCCGCAAACTTGAGAGCATGCTCCATTTCACTGTCTAAAATAAGATAAGGAGTCATGATATGAACGTAATCACGCGCCTGATTGAGAATATCAATATAAACATTCTCGCCAACTTTTTCATTATCCATCGGCGAGTCGCCAAAGGGAATAATAAAACCATCAGTCGAGAGCTTATTGGCATGTTGACCTAAATAGGCCTTTACTTCTGTTCCGTCATCTTTAATAGTTTTCCACATTTGTAAGAACAGAATCAAGAAAGTATCAACAGCACGTCCGCGAACCATAATGGCTGTATCCTTCCAATGACCGAAGCGTTCAATCGCATTGATATATTCATCTGCCAGATTGACTCCGCCAGTGAAGGCTACTTCACCATCAATAACGACAATCTTACGGTGGTCACGGTAGTTGTAATAGGTTGATAGAAAAGGTGATAAAGGAGCAAAGGCCCGCGATTGAATCCCTAAGCGCTCGAGTCGCTTGCTATAATCAAAGCTCAAGGTGGTCATTTCAATCATACCGTCGTACATCACTCGAACTTCAACGCCTTCAGCTACCTTTTCTTCCAGAATGGACAGGATTTCACCCCACATTAGACCTTCATCAATGATGAAGTATTCCATAAAAATATAGTGCTTGGCCTGACGCAACTGCTTCTTGAGTTCAGCAAATTTTTCCTCCCCAGATGAGAAATAGGTAACTTGGCTATTTTTATAAACCGGGAAATGATTATCCCCAAAGCTGAGATACTTAGCCAGATTAAAAGCTGTACTGTGAGAGGTCTTTAATTCGGCTAAGACTGAATCATTTTGACGGAGTAAGGGAACGGTCTTTTCAACATTCCCCTTTAACTGCCGCTTCATGCCATTATAGCCCCAGTCAATCTTAGTGTAGAGCAGAAAGAGGCCTCCCAAAACTGGCATGGGTAAAACAACCAGCATCCAGGTCAGCTTAGCTGTACTATCCATATCACTATTAATTAAATAGAGAACCGAAGCAACAGCAATAAGTAAGCCAGCAATTTGAATATGAATTTGGTATTGTTGAAACCACACATAACCCGATGCAATCACGTAAAGTTGCAAAATCAAAAGCAGTACAATGACCGTTGTCCGGCTAAAAATCCCCCGCAGTAAGCTCCGTTGACCTCGTTTTAAGAGCCGCCTTGTTTTTGTTTCTTCGTCTATGACAATCTCCTCCTTCATAGATTAGTTTCCTATCATTATATCACAAGATTAAGGTAAAAAAGTTGAGGCAGAAAAAATATTTTTCCTGCCTCATTTGTTAAAAATTAAAAAGATCATTCAAATTTTCAGCCATCGTTGGATGCGTGAAAATTTGCTTTTGAAAATAAGTATACGGAACCTGATTATCCATAGCCATAGTGATAAGATTGATTAACTCTTGCGATTCTGCTCCAAAAAGAGTCGCTCCCAAAATAAGCTTGGTATTAGTATCCACCACTACTTTGAAAATACCGCGCAAGTCAGCATTAACATGAGCACGCGGCATACCCGCAACGGGCAGAACGTTAGCCTTATAAGGCAAGCCCTGTGCTTTAGCTTGAGCCTCATCAAGCCCCACACGCGCAAGCGGTGGATTGATAAAGGTCGTATTTGGAATATGGTGCCGGTTCTTATTAGAATAAGATTTATCCCCATTTAGATAATTCCAGACAATACGAAAATCGTCTAAAGAAACGTAGGTGAATTGCAAACCGCCTGTTACATCACCAACAGCAAAGACGTTGCTGACAGCTGTCTGACAGAATTCATCCACCTTAATGGCCCCACGTTCTGTTAGTTCAATAGCAGTATTTTCTAGCCCAAGGTCCGCAGTGTTAGGTCTGCGGCCTGTCGCATACAATACAGCATCAAAGGAATAAGTTCCGTTTTGTGTTGTAATAAGGACTGACTGGCCTTCATTAGAGACTTGTGAGATATTCGAACCTAGTTCAAATCTCACGCCTGCTTCTTCCATATACTTTTGTGCAAGAGCAGAAATCTCCTCTTCTTCACGACTAAAAATGCGTGTCAGTGGGTCAAAAACAGTTACTTCAGAGCCGAGTTTAGCGTATAGACTAGCGAATTCTAAGCCAATATTGCCCCCACCGATAATTCCCAAACGCTTAGGCTGCTCTTTCAGAGTTTGAATACCCGTAGAATCATAGACCTGCTTGCTTTCGGTCAGACCAGGGATAGGAAGAACATTAGAAACAGCGCCTGTATTGATAATAATAACTTCTGCTGTTAGTTTCTCAGTTTGATTATCCGATGAAATCTCCACAACTTTATCAGCAAGAAAGCGCGCTTTGGCATTGTAAACATCCGCTGTTGCCGCATTGTCTAACATAGCAAAATTCTTAGCACGCAGACGAGAAGTTACCGCTTCTCTTTCTGCCATTGCTGATTGGAAATCATGCCCCGTCTCCGCAGCATGAATAAGAACCTTGGTTGGAATACATCCGATATTGATACAGGTACCGCCGTACATCGTAGCATCTGCTTCAATCATAGCAACAGATTTTCCCTGAGCGGCTGTTTTGGCAGCCAGCGTCTTACCAGCTTTACCAAAGCCGATAACAATCATATCATAAGTTTTCATGATGATGGCTCCTTTTAGTGATATAAATCATTATAGCAAGGCTTATGACCACTTGTCAGAAATCTGCTACGAAAAAAATCACAGAAGGAAATCTGCGATTTATTGTGTATATGAGAAACGTCAACTGATGCACAAATCAGGTTTTGACAACACCATCTACTACTTAAGGTAAAAATCCTTAATCTTAATAATGTTATCAACAGAGATTTCACCTGATCAGAACAACCCCAAAGCTGTGCCATCTTCGTCAACATCCATCTTAAGGGCGGCTGGTTGCTTAGGCAAGCCAGGCATAGTCATGACATTGCCAGTTAGGGCCACAATAAAACCTGCACCCGTTTTAGGAACCAACTCGCTGATAGTAATGGTGAAATCATTAGGCGCACCCAGTAAATTTTGATTATCTGAGAAAGAATACTGGGTCTTGGCCATACAGACAGGTAGCTTATCCCAGCCGTTAGCTTGAAATTGCTTGAGTTGCGCCTTAGCTTTAGCTGTAAACTCAACTCCCTTTCCACCATAAATTTCTTTGACAATCGTCGCAATCTTCTCTTCCAAACTAGCTCCGTTATCATAGAGACGGTGATAGTCGCTGGTTTGGTGTTCGACCAGCTCCACTAAGCGTTTAGCCAAAGCTTGACCTCCCTCAGCACCATCTGCCCAGACACTGGTCAATTCAACTGGTACAGCAATTTGCTCACAAAGCTCTTTAAGAGCTGCAATCTCCTCTTTGGTATCCGAAACAAATTCATTGATAGCTACGACAAGCGGCAAACCAAATTTACGAATATTCTCCACATGGCGTTTAAGGTTAGCAAAACCGGCCTTAACCGCTTGGACATTTTCCTGCTTCAAATCAGCCTTAGCAACCCCACCATGCATCTTGAGAGCCCGCAGAGTTGCCACAATAACCACAGCATCTGGTGACTTCGGTAGATTTGGTGTCTTAATGTCAAGGAATTTTTCCGCTCCTAAATCAGCTCCAAAACCAGCCTCAGTAACAGCATAGTCCGCTAAAGCAAGGGCCGTAGTCGTCGCCAGTACTGAGTTACAGCCATGTGCAATATTCGCAAATGGACCGCCATGAACTAGAGCAGGTGTTCCATAGATGGTTTGAACTAGATTCGGTTTAATAGCATCTTTCAAAATCAAGGTCAGGGCTCCCTCGACTTTAAGGTCTCGGACATAAACCGGACTACGGTCGTAGCGATAACCAATAACAATATTTGACAAACGCTCCTTCAGGTCCTTAAGATCTGTTGCCAGACAGAGAATAGCCATGATTTCTGAAGCCACGGTAATATCAAAACCGTCTTCCCGCGGAATTCCATTGACTGGACTGCCTAAACCAACAGTTACATGGCGCAGGGCACGATCATTCAGATCCACAACCCGTTTCCAAATAATCCGCCGCTGATCAATGCCCAGCTCATTGCCTTGATGGAGGTGATTATCAATCAGAGCAGATAAGGCGTTATTAGCCGTTGTGATGGCATGCATATCACCAGTAAAGTGGAGGTTGATATCTTCCATAGGCAGGACTTGAGCATAACCGCCCCCAGCAGCTCCTCCTTTGATTCCCATTACCGGACCTAAAGAAGGTTCCCGTAAGGCAATCATAGTTTTCTTACCCAGTTGATTAAGGGCATCCGCTAAACCAATAGTCACCGTTGATTTCCCTTCACCCGCTGGTGTTGGATTGATGGCTGTTACCAAAATTAATTTACCAGACTCCTGATTTTTCAAACTCTTGATTTTATCAAAAGAAATCTTAGCTTTGTACTTGCCATACAATTCTAAATTATCAGTCTCAATGCCGACTTTCTCAGCAATTTGGGCAATAGGCTGGAGCTTAACGTCCTGTGCAATTTCAATATCAGACTTCATGAAATACCTCGCTTTTGATAGGATAAAACTATTATAACAGACATTATAAAAAATACGCATGTTTCCTACAATTTATTTTTTATCGTTCGGTTTTAATGTCTTCAACAAGATCTACCAAGATTGTTATCCTTAGTCTATCAAATCGTTTACTAAAATAGGACTTTTTAGTATAATCGTCCTATGAAAATTCTAATCACATCGGGCGGTACATCTGAAAAAATTGACCAAGTCCGTTCGATTACTAACCATGCTTCAGGCAACTTGGGCAAAATGATAACGGAGCTCTTCCTGCAAAACGGCCATCAGGTTACTCTTGTTACAACCAAGGCTGCAGTAAAGCCACAAAAGCAAGATGGCCTGACTCTCAAAATTGTCAGTGATGTTGCTAGTCTGCAAGCTACTTTGGAACCCTTGGTTAAGACACATCAAGTTCTCATCCACTCTATGGCGGTTTCCGACTATACTCCTATCTACATGACCGACTTGGCTGAGCTTCAGGCAGCTCGTGATGTGAACCAATTATTAAAGAAAAGCAATCAAGAAGCTAAAATTTCATCGGCAGCTGATACGCAAGTGCTTTTTCTTAAAAAGACACCAAAGATTATCAGTCTGGTCAAGAAATGGAACCCTACTATCCGTCTGGTGGGCTTTAAACTGTTGGTTGATGTTCCCAAGGAAGAGCTTTTTTCGGTTGCTAGAGACAGCCTCAAACGTAATCAGGCAGAATTCATCATTGCCAATGACTTGACCAATATTAATGATCGGCAGCATATCGCTTATATGGTTGATGAAAGCACAGAAGAACTGGCTCACACAAAGGCAGAAATTGCTCAAAAAATTTACGAAAGGGTAATCGCACATGACTAAAAGCATCCTACTTGCTGTAACGGGCTCCATCTCAGCCTACAAGGCAGCAGATTTAACCAATCAACTTAGAAAATTAGGTTACAGCGTTCAAATTATCATGTCCCAGGCAGCGACAGACTTTATCACCCCACTGACCTTGCAGGTCCTGTCGAAACAGCCTGTCTACCTCGATGTCATGATTGAGGAACAACCAGACCGCATCAATCATATCGATTTAGCTAAGGAGGCTGATCTTTTCATCATCGCTCCTGCTTCTGCCAATACCATAGCCAAATTAGCTAACGGCCTCGCTGATAATCTAGTAACGGCAACTGCCCTAGCTCTTCCTAATGACCTGCCAAAACTAGTTGCCCCCGCTATGAATACCAAGATGTACGACAATCCTCTCACCCAGCGGAATCTATCAACACTTAAGGAAGTTGGCTATCAAGAAATCGAACCGCGCTCCAGCCAATTGGCCTGTGGAGATATCGGCCGCGGTGCCCTTGCAGATCTTTCGACTATTATTAAAAGAATCGAGGAGGCTCTAAATGAATCGTAAAAATAAGTCGCAGAAAGTTGCCCAAACCGCCCTTCTCTTAGCCACCATGGTCGTCATTGAATTCGTCAGTCAAATCGTCTTTGCGACCTTTGCTCTTCCCATCAAACCAACTTTAACAATGATTCCTGTCATCATCGCCTCTATTATTTACGGTCCTCAGATTGGTGCCAGTCTGGGCGGCTTTATGGGAATAATGAGTATCATTAGAAACTCAATTATCCTCTTACCAACCAGCTATCTCTTTTCTCCATTTGCCCCAAACGGTTCTTGGAGGTCTGTGATTGTTGCCCTTATTCCGCGGATTTTGATTGGAATCTTCCCTTATTTCATATATAAAGCAATGCAAAATAAGGCGGGATTGATTCTATCAGGCATTATCGGCTCCTTAACGAATACCATTTTTGTTTTCTTAGGTATCTATCTGCTTTTCTCTGGGGTTTACACTGGTAATATTCAGCATTTATTAGCTGCAGTATTTACCACAAATGCTCTGGCTGAAATGATTATCGCTGCTCTCTTGACAACAGCCTCTGTTCCGGTCTTGCAACGTTTGAAAAAATAATCCTCAGTTAAATAGCTCTACAATCCTCCACAAATGCTGAAAAATAGCCTCTCTGGCTATTTTTTTGCGATCATCGTCATCCCCGTCCAAGCTTGAAGCTGTCTTAATGATATGGTATAATGAAAGCGTTTAAAAAAT
This sequence comes from Streptococcus criceti HS-6, assembly GCF_000187975.2. Taxonomy (NCBI): domain Bacteria; kingdom Bacillati; phylum Bacillota; class Bacilli; order Lactobacillales; family Streptococcaceae; genus Streptococcus; species Streptococcus criceti. The sequence continues at coordinate 1,351,814 of NZ_AEUV02000002.1, read as the reverse complement.
AAAGGAGGCACTCATGACTTATACAGAAAACTATGAAAAATGGCTCAACTATGCGGAACTCCCCGACTATCTCCATGACGAACTTGTCAAGATGGATGAAAAGACCAAGGAAGATGCATTCTACACCAACCTTGAATTTGGAACGGCTGGTATGCGGGGTGTTATTGGTGCTGGGACTAACCGTATCAATATCTACGTGGTCCGCCAAGCAACCGAAGGCTTGGCGAAATTGATTGAAACCAAAGACCAAGCGATTAAACAACGTGGAGTAGCCATCGCCTATGACTCCCGTCACTTCTCTTCTGAGTTTGCCTTCGAATCAGCTCAAGTCTTGGCTCAACACGGTATTAAATCCTATGTCTTTGAAAGTTTGCGCCCAACACCCGAGTTATCCTTTGCTGTTCGCCATTTGGGAACCTTTGCCGGTATCATGGTAACCGCCAGCCATAATCCTAAACAATTTAACGGCTACAAGGTCTATGGTGAAGATGGTGGACAAATGCCGCCTCACGATGCTGACGCCTTGACAGACTTTATCCGAGCTATTGATAATCCCTTTGATATCCAACTAGCTGATTTAGAAAATGCAAAAGAGTCTGGCCTTATTACCGTTATTGGTGAAGATGTTGATAAGGAATACCTCAAAGAAGTCAAAGGTGTGAACATCAATCAAAAATTGATTGATGACTACGGTAAAGACATGAAGATTGTCTACACACCGCTTCACGGTACAGGTGAAATGCTGGCTCGCCGGGCTCTAGCTCAAGCTGGCTTTGATTCCGTCCAAGTGGTTGAAGCTCAAGCAGTCGCTGACCCCGACTTCTCAACCGTCAAATCCCCAAACCCAGAAAATCAATCAGCCTTTGCCCTTTCCGAAGAATTGGGACGCCAAGTAGATGCTGACGTCTTGGTGGCAACTGACCCTGACGCTGACCGTCTCGGTGTTGAAATCCGTCAACCAGATGGCTCTTACCTCAACCTTTCAGGTAACCAAATCGGTGCACTGATTGCCAAATACATCTTAGAGGCTCACAAAACAGCGGGCTCTTTGCCAGCCAATGCGGCTCTTTGTAAGTCTATCGTTTCAACCGAATTGGTAACCAAGATTGCCCAAAGCTATGGTGCAACCATGTTCAATGTTCTAACTGGTTTCAAATTCATCGCTGAAAAAATTCAAGAGTTTGAAGATACAGGCCATCATACCTATATGTTTGGTTTTGAAGAAAGCTTCGGCTATCTCATCAAACCGTTCGTTCGTGATAAGGATGCTGTCCAAGCTGTCCTGATTGTCGCTGAAATTGCCGCCTACTACCGCTCTCGAGGCATGACCTTAGCTGATGGCATCGCTGAAATCTATAAGGAATATGGCTACTATGCTGAAAAGACGATCTCAGTAACCTTATCCGGTGTTGATGGTGCCTCTGAAATCAAGAAAATTATGGATAAGTTCCGTAACAAGGGTCCTAAGGACTTCAATAAAACAGCTATCGTCAAAATCGAAGACTTCTTAGATTTAACGGCCACTGACCAAGATGGCAGCGTTGAGAAATTAACCACACCGCCAAGCAATGTGCTCAAATACCATCTGAGCGATGATTCTTGGATTGCTGTACGTCCGTCTGGTACCGAACCAAAAATTAAATTCTATATTGCAACCGTTGGTGATTCTGAAGCTAATGCTAAAGCTAAAATTGCAAGTATTGAAGCAGAAATCAATGACTTTATTAGCTAACGAATCTAACATTAAACCATCAAAAAGGAGCTCCATTCAGGAGCCCTTTTGATTTTGTGCCAAAATTTACTAGAAAGATAAAAAGATCAACTGAAGATTGGAGCCTTAAATCATATTACAGTCTAAAGATCTGCTGATCATGAACAATTGGGCAAATAAAACGAAAACGGGTATTGCTTCTCCTTCAGTTGTAAGCATTTGTCCATTTTTTCCAGATATCCTAAAGGCTCGAATTCTTGGTACTATAGAAATTTTTTCCTTCACATTCCGTACTCGAACATCATTAAGGTTAAGGGAATGACGAAAACCGCCGAAAATTGTTTAAAATATCAGAGACTATGAAAGAGACTTGATAATCTCCACTCTGGTAATCACGCCATCTTTTATGCTGTCAACTCGCAAAGCAACATCATTTAAATAAACAGCTGCACCAATCGTAACATGCTTTTCCTCAGCCTCCAAGTGACGTGCAACAAAATCTCGCAATAACTCACCCTTTTCACCAGCCAAGTTGACACGCGCTAAAATATTAGCAATCTTAACCTTTTGACTTCCTCGAACAATGATATTAGCAGAATCATCAAAATTGGTGAAAAGATATTTACGTGTGGCAAAGAGAGACACAATCGCCAAAATACTCATAGAGAATTCAAACCTCTGCTTTGATCGACAACAACATGCCTCGCTATGGCAAAGAGCAAAACCTCAATGACAGTCGCCGAAGTATGCTTACTCAGCATCTTGATTAACTCAACACCGATAGCAATACTCATGGCTTGATTGAGAAAATGCTGTAGATAGTCTTCAATAGGTCCTTGAGAATTAAAAACCCCCATAATAGTCATGGCCAAAGAACCAGTCGCAAGGATAAGAACAATCATTAAAATAAAGGAAATCAAAATTTCGACATAAAACGCCATCTCATAAAAGCTTACCTGCAAAAACTTCCGCATAAAACTCCCCTCTCATATAACCAATAACAAGTTACACGTAGCTGTTTCTCTATTATAACCTATCTCAAAAAGAAAAGGTAGCTCCGAAAATTATCAGTATAAAAAGAGAGTCAAAGCATTCTGGAATCTTTGCATCTTACCCTACCGCATAATATTTGGAGACATTAATCCATGGATCTCTCTGCTAAATATCATAGCTACACATATAAGTCTTAAGTCATATTCCAATCTTATTCTTCAGGTCACAAATCTCCTAGCTGGCAAGGTCAACCAGCAGAGCAATCATAACCCTTTAACCAGTGTGCTCATTATCGGCCTAATTCCAATGTGTAAATAAACTTCCAGAAAATTATCGGAACTATTTGCAAAACAGTTAACATCTCTTAACAAATAGCTTTTTTGCCTGAATTTTACTTAAATTATATTAAAACGAAAATATATTTGACGGACGGGTTGGTACCGCTCGCTTTGGAGAGTATAAAAAGATATTTTTAACAGGGGGAAGTATTATAATGAATACTTTAGCATTTGAAGAATTTGAAGATATGGATACAGAAGGGCCTCATGGCTATTGAAGGAGACTGGATTTTCCAAGTCCGATTCCAATTAATTACGATGCTTTGCTTGGTGCCGTTGTTGGTCTTGCAGCGAGGCTGGGAAAAAAGTATTCCAGCCTTCTATTTTTGCAGTAATAACAGTTTGCCGCAGTGCTTGGGAGAAAGACTTGTTGGCTCTGCCGACTTAGTCTTTCCCCTGCACAGTTCATTAGGTGCTTTAGCACCAATGAACCACTGCTGATTGGAGGTCCTAAACCCTTTCTCCGCAAGTGTTAGCGGCCATCCTAATCAACTGTGCGGAGGTGGGACAACGAAGTCAATTTATATAAAAAATCGTGTCCCACTCTCAACAACTTTCTATTGAAAATACCCTAGGTCTGCCTTCTCCTTTCAAACTGGGCAGGCTTCTGTTTTTAGAAATTCAAAATCAGCTTCTGCCTTTTGCGGAAGCTGATTTTTTTATTTACATAGATAATTGGTTATAAGAGCGATTAAAGGCATCTAACATTTTTTGTGAAGCCTTATCATAGGCTACCTCTTGCTTATAATTAGCCGAGACAATAATTCGATGACTGGCCTCTGCATCATCACAGGTAACCAAGGTTAAAGTCTTAGCACCCGGCGTATCGTCGATAACGGCAACATCAGATGGATCAACCGTCTTAACCTCTGTAATGACATAGGTATAAACCTTATTTTTATCGGTCAGATAAATATCCATCCCATTTTTTGCATGGTCCAAAGGAGAAAAGAGCATCTTGGAAGCACCAGTGACACCAAAAACGTGGTGACTAGCCAGAGCATAGTTATTCTCACCGCCCATGACTTGGTTTTCCTTCATAGTACCAGCCCCATAAGAAAGCTCAGTGTTCCCCAATCCCTTAAAGATTGGCAGATTTAACTCTAAATCAGGGATGGCAATTCCACCAATAACCGGCAAATCTTGAGCATCCATCTGAGAGCTGATAACTGACTGAGCTGAAACTGATTCAACCGAATCGAAATCGTAATTCACCTTGGCTTTTTTATTTTTTTTCAGAGTCTTCTCATCCACCTTAGAGACTTGATATTTATTGGTGTTCCAAGCAATCAGTGAATTACGAATGGAACGGTTAAAAACCAGAGCAAGGCCGACTACTAACAGCAAAACAACTAAAATTGTTCTCAGCCAATGATGCTTTTTCTTAGAAGAATCCCTCTTCTTACGGTGATCTGACTGCCGAGATTTAGCTGTCTTCATTTACCTTTTGCTCCTTCTCTTCCTCTTTACTGTCTTCTTCATTTTCAATGAGTGCAAATGTCACAATCTTAGCACTGTCATCCAAGCGCATGACCTTAACTCCCATGGTTGAACGACCTGTTTGAGAGATATTAGAAACACCAGTCCGGATAATAATACCGGTATCCGTCATGATCATGATATCTTCATCGCCATGTACAGTTACTAAACCTGCTAAAGAACCGTTCTTATCGGTGATATTAGCAGTCTTAATGCCTTTACCACCACGACCCTTAGTTGGGTATTCACTGGCAAGTGTTCGCTTACCATAACCCCTTTCAGTGATGACCAGTACTTCTTGATCATCAGTAATAACTGAGGCACCGATAACCTGGTCACCATCACGCAGGGTAATCCCCTTGACACCTGTCGCACCACGCCCCATATTTCGGACCACTTCTTCTTTAAAACGAACAGAATAACCAAACTGAGTACCGATGATAATATCATCTTGACCAGTTGTCAGAAGGACATTGATCAATTCATCACCATCCTTAAGATTAAGGGCTCGCAAGCCATTCTGCCGAATATTAGCAAATTCCGAAATATTGGTCCGTTTGACGACCCCCTGCTTGGTCGTAAAGAAGAGAGACTTTTCAGCAATCTCTTTTTGGTTAAGACTGATGATGGTTTGAATAGTTTCCCCTTCAGTCAATTTCAGGAGGTTAACAACCGGCAAGCCCTTGGCTGTCCGTCCATATTCTGGAATTTCATACCCTTTGAGGCGATAGACACGGCCTTGGTTGGTAAAGAAGAGAACCACATCGTGGGTACTGGTTGAAACCAAATCTCGCACGAAGTCGTCATCATTAACGCCTGTACCTTGAACACCACGGCCGCCACGTTTTTGAGCTCGAAATTCATCCTGAGCCAAACGTTTGATATAGCCCTTATTTGACAAAGTAATGAGAACGTCCTCTTCTTCGATTAGATCTTCATCTTCTAGAGAAAGGACTTCACCAACCATGAGCTCCGTTCGACGAGGATCAGCAAATTTTCGCTTGATGTCATCCATTTCTTCTTTGATAATGGTCACAACTCGCTCTGGTTTAGCTAAAATATCAGCCAAGTCAGCAATCAAAGCCAAGAGATCATTGTATTCATTTTGAATCTTGTCACGTTCCAAACCGGTCAAACGGCGCAGACGCATATCGAGAATTGCCTGACTTTGGCGCTCTGATAATTCAAAACGAGACATGAGCTCGGCTTGAGCTTCAGCATCAGTCTGGCTGCCCCGAATAATGGCAATAACTTCATCCAAATGATCTAAAGCAATCAACAAGCCCTCTAAAATATGGGCTCTAGCTTCAGCCTTTTCCTTATCAAAACGAGTCCGGCGAACGATAACTTCTTTCTGGTGCTCAATATAGTTATCAATGATTTGTCGCAGTGACAAAATCTTTGGCACACCCTTTTCAATAGCCAGCATATTAAAACTAAAGTTCGTTTGCAAGCTGGTCAATTTGAACAAGTTATTGAGGATAACGTTGGCAGAGGCATCACGTCGGACCTCAATGATAAAGCGAACACCTTCACGGCTGGATTCATCACGAACAGCTGTAATGCCTTCCACGCGCTTTTCCTGAGCCAAGCGCACAATATGCTCATGCACCTTAGTCTTATTGACACCGTAAGGGAACTCTGTCACAACGATACGTTCACGACCCGATTTAGTCGTCTCAATCTCGGTTCGTGAGCGCAAAACGATAGACCCCTTACCTGTTTCATAAGCGCGATGAATACCCGATTTCCCCATAACAAGAGCACCGGTAGGAAAATCTGGACCGGGCATAACTTCCATAATATCTCTAGTTGTAGCATCTGGCTTATCCATCACTAGCTTCACCGCATCAATCGCTTCACCCAGATTGTGGGGAGGAATATTAGTCGCCATCCCAACAGCAATCCCTGTTGCACCATTGACTAGCAAATTAGGAAAACGAGCCGGCAAAACCAGCGGCTCCTTTTCACTACCATCGTAGTTATCTTGAAAATCGACGGTATTTTTATTGATATCACGGAGCATCTCCAAGGCTATTTTGGACATACGGGCTTCGGTATAACGTTGAGCCGCAGCGCCATCACCGTCCATAGACCCAAAATTTCCATGACCATCAACCAACATGTGACGATACGACCACCATTGAGCCATCCGCACCATGGCTTCATAAATAGAGGAGTCACCGTGGGGATGGTATTTACCCATGACATCCCCAGTAATCCGAGCGGATTTTTTATGGGGCTTGTCCGGCGTGACTCCCAGTTCATTCATCCCGTAGAGAATACGACGGTGAACCGGTTTGAGACCGTCTCTAACATCTGGCAGGGCCCGAGCGACAATAACACTCATGGCATAATCAATGAAGCTGGTCTTCATTTCACTGGTCAGATTCACATCTACTAGATTATTATCTTGCATTAAATCTGTCTCTTTCTTGTTTAAGTATACCATATCATTATAGCATATTTGGGGGATTCTTTCAGCAATTTCACCTATGAAATCAAGCTTTCACGGGTTTGCAAAGTTTACATTTTCCAACCATTAGCTAGTGACATTTACGATAAAAGGTGGTAAGATAATACTGTATGGGCTTAAGCCTAAAAAAATTAAGGAGATGTTTAGACATGACTGCAACTAAACAACATAAAAAAGTCATCCTCGTTGGTGACGGTGCCGTAGGTTCTTCTTACGCATTCTCACTTGTCAACCAAGGAATCGCTCAAGAGCTTGGTATCATCGAAATCCCACAATTATTTGAAAAAGCTGTTGGTGATGCTCTTGACCTCAGCCACGCCCTTGCTTTCACTTCACCTAAGAAGATTTATGCTGCTAAGTACGAAGACTGCGCTGATGCTGACCTTGTTGTTATCACTGCGGGTGCTCCTCAAAAGCCAGGTGAAACTCGTTTGGATTTGGTTGGTAAGAATCTTGCTATCAACAAATCAATCGTTACAGAGGTTGTTAAATCTGGTTTTAACGGTATCTTCTTAGTTGCCGCTAACCCAGTTGATATCTTGACTTATGCAACTTGGAAATTCTCAGGATTCCCTAAAGAGCGCGTTATCGGGTCAGGTACTTCACTTGATACAGCCCGTTATCGTCAAGCTTTGGCAGACAAAATTGGTATTGATGCACGTTCTGTCCACGCTTACATCATGGGTGAACACGGTGACTCTGAATTCGCTGTTTGGTCACATGCTAACGTTGCCGGTGTTAAATTGGAACAATGGCTACAAGATAACCGCGATGTTGATGCAGAAGGCTTGATTAGCTTGTTCGAATCTGTTCGTGATGCTGCTTACACTATCATCGAAAAGAAAGGGGCTACTTTCTATGGTATCGCCGTTGCCCTTGCTCGTATCACTAAGGCTATTCTCGATGATGAAAATGCTGTCTTGCCACTATCGGTCTTCCAAGAAGGCCAATACGATGGGGTCTCAGATTGTTTCATCGGTCAACCCGCTATCGTTGGAGCCCACGGTATTGTACGTCCAGTAAACATCCCTCTTAACGATGCAGAATTGCAAAAGATGCAATCTTCTGCTACGGCTTTGAAAGCTATCATTGATGAAGCTTTTGCCAATCCAGAATTCCAAGCTGCTTCTAAAAACTAAGCAGTCGAAAAATGAGATAAAGAAAAAAGGTTGAAAAGTTCATTTTTCAATCTTTTTTCTTTTACTAGACTTATTTGATAACCAAAACTGGTATGCTAAACTCATGAAAGCCGCATACGAAAAGCCCTAAAACCTTACTCAGCACATTTAAAATGGTTAAGCTAAGTTGGTTTGTGGCATTATCAATTAGGAAAGGCGTTAGTTTTCGAACAAATTTACTGATTATTATAGAACCTAATAATGCCTTGACAACCACATCTTTTATTTTGGCAAAATTGTGTTCATGAAAAGCAAAAGGCCGTTGATGCTAAAGACATCAGCGGCTTTTTCAGGATCTATTTCTCTGCTCCAAGAGCTGCCATTGTAATATAGTTATATGGCTTGTTGAAATGTGGGAGGAAGAAAATATCGGTCAGGGCTAATTTATCAATAGTGACGCCTTCTTGAATAGCCAATGAGAACATGTGAATCCCCATAGAAATATTTTCCCTAGAAGCCATCTGAGCCCCTAGAACTTTGCGGTTATCCTTATCGTAAACAATTTTGAGAGTAACAGGCTCATTAGCAGTTTCCATAAATTCAGGCTTCTGTAAATCAGTAAATTCAGTTACTGCCGCATTAAAGCCTAACCGCTTGGCTTTCTCCAAGGTTAAACCAGTCGAAACCATGTTGAAACCATAGATAGAGATTCCATTAGATCCTTGGACACCAATACCCTCTAAATCATGTCCGGTAGCATTGTGAGCCGCCACAATACCAGTTCGAACAGCATTAGAAGCTAGTGCAATGTAGTTTGTATCTCCGATAGCATTATCATAGATGGTTGCACAATCCCCGATAGCATAGACATCCTTGATACTAGTCTCTTGCTTTTTATTTACAATCCATGCACCATTGCGGAAGGTATCTAAACGACCTTCCCCAAGAGCAGTATTTGGTCGGAAACCAACTGCCATGATGACCATATCTACATCAAATTCGGCCTTATCGGTAATAATCTTTTCAACCTTATGCTGACCAGCAATTTCCTTAACAGTTTGGCCAAAGGCTAACTGGATACCGTGATCCGATAAGTTCTTAGCCATCTTGTCAGTCAAATCACGATCGTAGTATCCTGCCATACAGGTATCAGCGACATCAATTAAGACGACTTCTTTCCCCTTGCGTTGGAAAGCTTCAGCTAATTCAACTCCGATATAACCTGCACCAACTACAGCGACACGGCTAATATCCTTATCTTTCAAACGTTCAATAACGTCTTGAGCATTTTGGTAAAGCTTAACAAATTGTAAGTTCTCTAAAGTTGCTTCAAACTGACGGGAACCTTCTTTGAGAGCGGCCCCCTTAATTGGTGGCAAAATAGGTTGCGAACCTGTTGCTAAAATTAATTTATCAAATGACTCTTGATGTTCCTGACCATCAACCAAAGCTGTCACAATCTTTTTATCATAGTCAATATGGGTAACAGGTGAGTTCATATAAACCTTGGCACCAAGGCTTTCAAGTTCTTCTTTGTTTGAATAAAATAGACCATCACCAGTCGAGATTTGGTCACCAATCCAAAGAGCCATACCGCAGCCTAAGAATGAGATATTTGAGTTCTGATCAAAAGTAACAACTTCATTTTCAGAACCGTAATTGGTCAGAATCGTTTTGATAGCTGCTGTACCAGCGTGGTTCGTTCCGACAACAACGATTTTTGCCATAAGTTTTCCAACTTTCTATTTTGGTTACTTCTAAAGCCTACCACAATTTGTAAGCGATTACAAATTATATGCTCACAGCTTTCAGAAAAAACTGAGAAAATCAGAAGGCCTAATTGATAAAAACTACTGAACTCATGAAAAAACGGCTCATTGTCAACTGTAGTAGGTAACTCTGAGAGGTGATATACTCGAGAAAAAAAGAGATCTTATCCCAAACTTGGAATAAAATCTCCTAGCTTAATGACATTGGACTTCCATCTAATCTTTTATTCTAAACAAGCCTACTTTTGTAGTTCCCAAATTTCCTTAGCATACTGAGTAATTGTATCATCAGCAGTAAACCTATGCGATTTGGCAATATTAGTCAAACTGATGCGAGCCCATTTATCTTTATCACGATAAAGAGCTTCAATCTTTTCCTGTGCTGCTACATAAGAATGAAAATCCTCTAGCAAGAAGTACTCGTCATTATGTTGAATAAGGGCTTCATAAATTTCCATTCCTTCGCTTTGAATGTTTGGAATGGTACCGTTAACAAAACTGTCAATCACTCGGTGAATGGTTGAGTCATTTTCATACAAATCCCAAGAATGATAGTCATTAGCATGGTAGTGTGCATAGACTGCATCCTTATCCATACCAAAAATAACAATATTGTCGTCCCCTACTTCATCCTTGATTTCAATATTTGCGCCATCAAGGGTCGCTAAAGTAATAGCTCCAGTCATCATGAACTTCATATTTGAAGTACCAGAAGCTTCCTTCGATGCTAGGGAGATTTGCTCTGACACATCCGCAGCAGGAATAATCAATTCAGCCAAGCTCACATTATAATTTTCCAAGAAGAAAACATGGAGCTTGCCTTGCAAGCTTTCATCGTTATTAATCAAATTAGCTAACTCATTGATAACCTTGATAACCGACTTAGCAAAGTGATAGCCGGGTGCTGCCTTAGCTCCAAAAATGAAAACTCGAGGAACCATATCTTTATTAGGATTATCTTTTAAATCCCAATAGAGCTTGATAATATGAAGAACATTGAGCAGTTGACGCTTGTAAGCATGAAGACGTTTAACTTGAACATCAAAAATAGCATCTGTTGACACTTGGAAACCTGTTGTCTCCCTAATATAGTTAGCTAAACGACTCTTAGCATCCTTTTTAACCTGATAGAAGGTATCAAGAGCTTCTTGGTCATCAAGATAAGTTGAGAGGCCTTCCAACTGGTGGATATCACTGCGCCAACCATCACCAATAAATTGGTCAATAGCACTGGATAATTCTGGTGCCGCAATTTGTGTCCAGCGACGAGGGATAATACCATTCGTTTTATTGTTAAATTTTTCAGGATAAAGCTTATAGAAGCTCCGCAAGGTATCTTCCTTCAACAGTTCCGTGTGCAGCTTGGCTACCCCATTGACAGAGTGACCACCAATAATGGCTAAGTTGGCCATGTGGATTTGATCATCTTTTACAATACGAGTATTATTGACAACATTTGCATCGTAGCCTGCCTTACCAAGCTCTGCAACAAAGCGATTATCAATTTCCAAGATAATTTGATAAACACGCGGCAGAACTTTCTTGAAGAGCTCCGCATCCCATTTTTCTAGAGCTTCAGACATGATAGTGTGGTTAGTATAACTCATAGTCTTGACGGTCGCCTTCCAAGCATCATCCCATTCTAAACCATAATCATCAACCAAGAGTCGCATAAATTCCGCTGGGGCAACCGCTGGATGGGTATCGTTAATATGAACGGATACCTTCTTGTAGATATCCTCCAACGGAGATCCTTGCTTGAGATAGTACTTAATAATCGTTTGCAAGCCAGCACTAGTCATAAAGTACTCTTGAATCAAACGCAATTGCTTACCTTCTAAAGTTGAGTCATCGGGATAAAGAATTGACGTGATATCACTAATAGCCCGACGAGACTCTACCGTTGGATAAAGAGCTTCTTGGTCAGCCGGAATCTCAACATCCCAAAGACGCAAATTATTAACATTACCATTTTGAAAACCAATTTGTGGCACATCATAAGGTACTGCACGAAGAACCTGACTATTATGGTAAGTCGGAACAAGGTTTCCTTCTTCATTCTGCTCCAGAAAGACATCTCCGAAAAGACGGACATCCACAGCATCGTGTTCCTTGCGGATTTCCCAAACATTACCTAGGCTACCGAACCAATCATCAGGCAATTCAACCTGATGACCATCGACAATCTTTTGTTTAAAGAGGCCATAGCGATAGCGCAACCCATTCCCAAAGCCAGGGTAACCCGTTGTTGCCAAGGAATCCATAAACGCTGCAGCTAAACGTCCTAGACCACCATTTCCCAGTGCCATGTCGTGTTCTGCATTTTTAACATTTTCAAAATCAACACCAAGTTCAGCAAAACCTTCCTTAACAGTATCCAAAATACCAAGATTTAGCAAATTAGTTTCCAGCATCCGGCCTGGTAAGAATTCAATCGAAAAATAATAGGCAATTTTTTCTTTATTGACTGTTAGATTACGATTACGTTCCAACCATAAAGGAGTGTAATACTTCCGAATCACCTTAGCTAAAGCTGAGAAAAGTTCTGTAGGAGTAGCATCTGGAACCTTGATTAACTGTTCTTCATGCAAGGTATCCTTAAAATCGCGAATAAATTGATCTTTAGTTAGTGTCATGATAATAATGCCTTCTTATCTATTATTAGTAAACTTAAAAAAGTTCATGATAGAGATTAACATAAGCTTGACTAGCTGTATCCCATGAGAAATCTCTCGTCATAGCATGATTTTGCAGAGCCTGCCAATCCTCTGAACGATTTTGATAGACTTCTAATGCCAATTTTATAGTATTGGTCATAAGATAGCCTGAAAAACCGTGGAAGGAGAATCCTGTACCGGATTGATCATGTTCATTGTAAGGGACGACAGTATCTTTCAACCCCCCTACTTCATGGACGATTGGCAGACTTCCATAACGCATAGCCATCATTTGCGAAAGGCCACATGGTTCAAAAGCAGAAGGCATAAGGAAGAGATCACTAGCACCATAAATTTGTTGAGCTAAACCTAAGTCAAAAGTTATATTAGCCGATAACTTGTCAGGATATTGGCTGGCAAACCAAGAAAAGCCATTTTCATAGTCCGCATAGCCTGTTCCCAGAACAACAACTTGCAAATCAAACTGTAAAATATGTTGAAGTTCACTAACAACCAATGAAAAACCTTTTTGGTCGGTCAAACGAGATACAATTCCAATCAGAGGAACATCATTCCTAACTGGTAGACCCAAGCGTTTTTGTAATTTGGCCTTATTAACAGCCTTACCAGATAAATCATCCGCTGAGAATGGGGCATCCAGATATTGGTCGGTAGCTGGATTAAAGAGTTCCGTATCAATCCCATTAACTATGCCTGAAATCTTGCCAGACTCCATCCGCATGACTTGATCAAGCCCCTTACCAAATTCAGGTGTCATGATTTCTTGAGCATAAGATGGAGAAACTGTGGTTACTCGATCGGCATAAAGCACTGCTGCTTTCATCCAGTTTAAACGGTTATTCCAACGGAGTGTCCCATCAGCATAACGCTCATAACCAACTCCAAAAAGATCCCAAAGCATCCCAGAATCAAACTGTCCTTGAAACTCAATATTATGGATGGTAAAGACTGTCCGAATGTTTCGGTAGGCGTTAATCCAACGATACTTTTCTTTGAGCAAGAAAGGAATCATCGCAGTGTGATAATCGTGTACATGCAGAATATCTGGGATGAAATCAATCTTTTCCATCAACTCAAGAGCTGCTAGTTGAAAGAAGGCAAAGCGCTCACCATCATCCCAGTCACCATAGACATGACCGCGGAAGAAATAAGATTGATTATCCAAAAAATAAAAGCTAACATTATCCTTGATCAGTTTCTTAACACCAACATATTGGTGACGCCAACCAACATTGGTGAAGTAATACATGACATCTTCAACCTGATCCCCAAATTTATTATCTACTGCATCATAATAAGGTAAGACAACCGCAACCTCATGACCCTTTTTGACAAGGGATTTAGGCAAGGCCCCAATCACATCCCCCAGACCTCCAGTTTTAGCAAAAGGCGCACCTTCTGCTGCTACAAACATGATTTTCATTGAACAATATCTCCAGTAACTTCTTGACCTTTACCGATAACCAATGGCTTTTCTGCACTGCCTCGCAGGGTTATACCAGCTGGGACTGTGACTCCCTTATCGACAATCACATGTTCGAGTTGGGCCCCTTGACCAATTTTAACCTTAGGGAAAATGACAGAATCACTGACCTTGGCCCCTTCTTCAACATAGCAGGAACGCGACACAATGGAATGGTGTACGGCTCCCTTGATAATGGAACCAGATGCAAATTGAGACCGCTTGACATCAGAACTTGGCGCAAAGTAACTCGCTTCTTCATTTTTAACCTTAGTATAAACCTTTTGGTTGCTGTAGAAGAGAGCATAGAACTTTTGCGAATCCAACATATCCATATTAGCATCATAATAAGACTTAACTGAACTGATATTAGAAAGGTAACCAGTATGCTCAAAAGCCAAAGCCTCAGTATCAACCAAAAGATCGCGCAGAAGATAACGAATTTTTCTTGGTCGTTCCTGCTTAGCTTCTTTTTCCAATTGTTCAATTAACCATGGTGTATTCACCACAAAGATATCGGCAGACATTGGTACAGGTTCGTCCACATTTTGCAAGGCGAGTTTACCCGTAACATGGTCTGTCTCGTCAATTTTCAAAATCTCGTTAGCATCTGAGATATGCTCCCTAGGAACCTTTTTATAAACAACAGTGATATTGCGATGATTAACATTATGCAGATGAAGCACCTGCTGCAGATTAATATTGCAGAGTATGTCACTGGACATATAAACAGTTTGATCTGTATCTGCTCGCTTAAGATAGGTTAAAATTTGTTTATAGTAATTAGCATCTGAAATATGCGTTTGATCATCGCTTTCATAGAAACCAAGAAAATAATGACTCAAGAGAGTATTGAGCCCCCATTCACGGCCTGAACGGATATGGTCAAAAACTGAACGGATATTTTGACCACGGAAAATACCGTAAACACTGCGGATACCAGCGTTAGCCAAACTAGATAATTGAAAGTCCAAAAGACGATACTTCCCGTCAAAAGGCAGACTGGCTAAAGGTCGATTTTCAGTCAATTTTCCCATATCATGGTAACCGACTGCATTTCCTAAGATGGCAGAATATTTATCAATCTTCATTTGGAACCCCCACTACTTCATTATAACCAACAACTTGAACGTCATCGCTACCATCAATAACGACATTTTCACCGATAACAGCTCCTTCACCGACAATTGCCCGAGTAACCTTGGCCCCCTTCTTAATTGTCGCACCGCTCATGATGAAGCTATCCTTAATTTCAACGCCCTCTTCAACTTTAACGCTGGTTGAAAGAATGGAATGGTCAACCTTGCCAGAAACCACACAGCCATCAACAATTAAGGAATCCGCTACTTGAGCCTGCTCCGTAATAAAGTTTGGTGGAGCAATCAGGTTCTTAGAGTAGATTTTCCAGTTACGATCACGACTATGAAGGGCATTATCTTCACCAATGTACTCCATGTTAGCTTCCCAAAGGGATTCAATTGTACCAACATCCTTCCAATAACCTGAGAAATTATAAGTATAAACAGGCTCACCTTGCTCCAAATAGGCAGGAATAACATTTTTGCCAAAGTCAGACATATCAATATCATTCTTTTGAGCATCAAGAAGCATTTCTCTCAACTTCTTCCAATCGAAGATGTAAATTCCCATAGACGCTTTAGTTGATTTAGGCTGTTCAGGTTTTTCCTCAAATTCAACAATTCTGTCATTGGTATCGGTGTTCATAATACCAAAACGGCTAGCTTCTTTGAGTGGGACATCAATCACCGCAACGGTCAGGCTGGCCATATTATCCTTGTGAGTTTGCAGCATATCATCATAGTCCATCTTGTAGATATGGTCCCCAGATAGGATCAAAACATACTCAGGATTCATGCTGTCGATATAGTCAATATTTTGATAGATAGCATGACTGGTACCTTGGAACCAACGATTTCCTTCAGTTGCTGAATAGGGTTGCAAGATGGTGGCACCGCTGTCAATACCATCTAGCCCCCAAGCAGAACCATTTCCAATATGGCTATTTAGTGCCAGAGGTTGGTATTGGGTAATCACACCAACATTGTTGATGCCAGAATTAGCACAGTTAGAAAGGGCAAAATCAATAATCCGATAGCGACCCCCAAACTGGACAGCTGGTTTAGCAATGGATTGGGTCAATTTCCCCAAACGCGTACCTTGACCACCTG
Source organism: Streptococcus criceti HS-6 (assembly GCF_000187975.2). Lineage (NCBI taxonomy): Bacteria > Bacillati > Bacillota > Bacilli > Lactobacillales > Streptococcaceae > Streptococcus > Streptococcus criceti. Next base: position 1,335,601 of record NZ_AEUV02000002.1, on the reverse strand, counting down.
CCAAGATAAGTGCTAACATTTCATTTTTCATGTAAAAAACTCCTTCCGATAAGATGTTAAGCTATTAAAATCGACGAGGCAAGAAAACCTCCATCTATTTATTCGGTTTTGTTCGCTGATGTCTCTTCACACGCCAGATACTTGCACCAAGGGCTGGCATAGTGAAAGTCAAAGTTTGTTGATAATCCTTCCACAAACCAGGCTGTGTCTTGGTTGATGGATTAGATTTTTTCCAGACACCGCCAAATTCTTCCAACTCAGTATTAAAGACCTCTTCATAGAGACCAGCTACAGGAACACCAATTGTAAATTCTTTACGTTCAACCGGCGCCATATTAAAGACGCAAATAAGAAGGTCCCCTTTCCTGTCTCGGCGAACAAAGGATAGAATAGATTCTGCAGTATTATCTGCATCAATGATTTCAATACCATCATAAGAATCATCAATTTGCCAAAGAGCCTTGTGTTCCTTATAAAATTGATTGAGTTTTGCAGTGTAATTCTGCATTTGATGATTAAGCTTATCTTCCAGATTGGTCCATTCCAACTGATGGTCATACTTCCACTCTAAGAACTGACCAAATTCAGAACCCATGAAGAGCAGCTTTTTACCGGGATGGCACATTTGATAAGCATAGAGACAGCGTAGACCAGCAAATTGATTATAGCGGTCCCCCCACATCTTGTGCATAAGACTCTTCTTGCCATGAACTACTTCATCGTGGGAGAAAGGTAGGATAAAGCTCTCAGAAAAAGCGTACATAAAGCTAAAGGTAATCAAATTAAAATCATACTGGCGATAGATTGGATCTTCCTCAAAGAACTTGAGTGTATCATTCATCCAACCCATATTCCATTTATAATCAAAAGCCGGTCCGCCCGATTCAATCGGTGACGTAATTGGTGTTGCTGCTGTTGATTCCTCAGCAATCATCATCACATCAGGGTGGTGGTAATGAACAACACCATTTAATTTTTGCAGGAAGTTAAAACCTTCCAGATTACGATTACCGCCAAAAACATTAGGAGTCCATGGACCATCATCATAATCACGGTAAAGCATGTTACTAACAGCATCTACCCGTAAGCCATCAATATGATACTGTTCAATCCAATAGAGAGCACTGGACACCATAAAGGACTGAACCTGATTTTTACCGAGGTCAAAATTCAGGGCTCCCCAACGTCTATTATGGGCACGATCGCTATCGGCATACTCAAAAGTTGGCGTACCATCATAATAAGCCAGTGCATCATCATTTTGAGTAAAATGACCCGGTACCCAGTCTACAATAACCCCAATGTTATTCAGATGACAAGTTTCAACGAATTCTTGAAAGTCTTCTGGCTTGCCATAAGTATGCTCAAAGGCAAAATAGCCCATCAGCTGATAACCCCAAGACATGCCTAAAGGGTGAGCCATCAATGGCATAAACTCAACATGGGTATAATTCATTTTGACTAAATAAGGAATCAATTCCTTAGTCAGTTCCTTGAAAGTCAAGAGTCGACCGTCAGGTCCCAGCTTCCAAGAACTTGAATGGACCTCGTAGATATTGACAGGACGCTCCTTGAAACCAAATCGTTTCCGCCGACCCATCCAGAGTCCATCTTTCCACTTCTTTTCTTCAAAAGTCTTAATGATAGCCCCTGTTCCCGGACGAGCTTCCAGATAGAGAGCACAAGGATCAATTTTTTCAACGACTTGACCACCACGACGTTGAACCAAAAATTTATAAATTTGACCTTCTTGGGCTTGATCGGTCCTAGCCTCCCAAACTCCTGCATGATTCAAGGCCATATCCAGAGGATTGTCAAACCAACCTGTAAAATCACCAATAACTTGCACATGCTCGGCATGTGGAGCCCACACTCGAAAACTGTATTCGCCATTTTCTTCGCGATGAACACCTAAGTAATCTTGCACATGAAAATTTTCGCCAGTCCCGAAAGTATAAAGCTCTAATTCTTTTTCCATATAACCACCTACCTTTTTTTGAGTAATATCACCGTCAGCCCTAGACAATATTTGATAAAACAAAGAGCAGCCCTAAAATTAAGGCTACTCGAATTGTCAATGACCTAAGTAAACATTTAAAATGTTAGCGACCTTATTAACCACCTTTATTTTATCATAAACTGATAGCTTTGTCAGGTCATTTTCAAGGAAATTTCTTGGTTATTAAAAATGAAATCGCCTTCTTTTGATGAAATTTCTACAATCCCCGAATGATAAGCATTGCTCTTGATAGTAATATTTGTATATATGTCCTCAAATCTTGTTTCAGAAAATTCTCGTCCGCTTTTCTTGCAAGCAATCATCATTTTAATTTTTTCCAATAACTCTTGATGCTCTGTTACTAAAGTCCAGTCAATAGCATTGACTAAATCTGGCGCATTGTAACTGTTACTGGCTCGCTTCAAATCTTCTATTGTCACTTCACCATTTTGACCTGTCGGCCGAATCTTCGTCCGCATAAATTCCTGTCCCAGCTGCATAAAGCAGATGCCCTGCATGGATAGATTTAAAGCGTTAGCCAAATAGACTCTAGCTTTACGCGTCTCTAAGCTGTCCTCAGGATGGAGAATCGCTAACAAATCGTTAAGGTTATAGTTGTCATGAGCCTCGACATAGTTTAAAACCTGACTTGGAGTTGAATAAGGTGCAAAGGCCTGACTGCCCAGCAATGCTTGAGAGACTTCCCATTCAAGCGGTGCTCCTGAAACATAGCCAGCCTTGATATCACCATAAACTTCTGCCCCTTTGACAGCATCTCTAGCATTATCATTAAAAAAGGCAACGCGCGGCATCACATCCGCATTAATCTTAGCTGCCTTCTGCCTTTGGGCCAGACCAATTCCCATATCCCAGCCTTCGCCATAAACCAAAATCCGCTCATCAATACTATCCAAGAGATCACGAATAAGATTTATAGTCTGGGCATCATGGAGCCCCATCAAGTCGAAACGGAAACCATCAATATTGTATTCTTGCACCCAATAACGTACAGAATCCAGCATATACTTACGGAACATCTCCTTTTCACTAGCTGTCTCATTGCCACATCCTGAGCCATCTTGGAAGGAACCATCGGCATGCATCCGATAGTAATAATAAGGACAGGATAACTGGAAAGGAGAATTGTAAGAGGAATAGGTATGATTATAGACGACATCCATAATCACACCAATACCGGCATCGTGATAGGCTTGAATCATTTGCTTGAATTCAAGAATCGGTGCCAAGGGATTAGACTGATCAGCAGCGAACTGGCGATCGGGAACATTATAATTTTCAGGGTCATAACCCCAGTTATAGAGGAGCTCCCCTGTCTTTGAATAAGTCTTATGATGGTCGAAAACCGGCTGCAATTGAATATAAGAGTAACCCATATTTTTAATATGTTCAAAAGCTGTCGGATGACCACTAGGATTTTTCACAGCAGCCTGACTAGCTCCTAAAAAAGTCCCCCTAAGTTCTGGACTGACTCCCGAGGAGACATGTTTCGTAAAGTCTCGCAAGTGCAGTTCACTAATAACAGCCGAACAAGCATTATTAGTTCGCCAATGTGCATCTCTCCCCTGTTTAACCTCAAATCCCTCTGGCCGTAAATCTTCATCCGGGACAATCAGGGATTTCTTATTATCTAAGCTCAGGACTATACTATAAGGATCTCTGGTATCTTGATAAAAGTTTGCCTCATGATAGATTCGGTATTGATAGGACCAGCCTTTCAAATCTTCATTAACTGTCACCGACCAAACACCATGATTATTCAACTCATGATGGTCTGTATTAAACTTATGTCCCCTTTTCATAAGAATCAAGCGTGCTGGACTCTGAGCATCCTTATAAAGTAAGAGATAAATCCTATCGGCTAAAGGAGACCAAATTTTAAACTTTGTTTGATCGGTTTGATAACGAAAACCAAGCCAGCCTTGATAGCCCCAGCGACGATCAAAATCATTAGCATGAATTCCCATATCAAAAGCCTTGTCGTCCTGACCAGTATAAAAGGGACTAGTCTTAGCTACCTGTTTAGAATAATAAACTTGGTCATCTCCTGCAACCAACCAAATGCTGTTAGGCGCATCTCCTGAGAAACGTCTAACCGTATAATCACAAGTCTGCGATGACCAATCAGCTGTTTTAACCAAAAGATGAACCTGACTAGCAAAACGTTCAAAGGGATAACTAATCTTCCCCACTAGGCCAAAATCATCTTGACTATCAAATTGGGCATCTTCGCCCCAGTAACCATCTAACCATTTCCACATACTACAATTATCATAATTTCCCTGACGATTATGGAAATGAACCGTCAATTGATTTTCTATCATACGAACCAACTCCCAAATATTAGAATACACTCCCTTACTAACATTCTATCATAGTTCAAACTTCTTGGATAGACAAACAGGCTAGAAACTAAGGTTTCTAGCCTGTTTATCTATATGCAGCACGCTTATCAGTTAGAAATCTACAGATACCTACCATAAGTCTATGCTCAAAATGATTATGATTACTTAGTCTTAATATAATTGACACCATCTGCTTTAGGAGCGACAGCTTTACCGAAGAAAGCTGCCAAAACAACAATAGTTAAAACATAAGGAGCAATTTCCAAATAAACTGATGGCACATGGGTTAAACCAGGAATCTTATGGCCAATAATAGCCAGAGACTGTGACAGACCAAAGAATAGACTGGAAAGCATAGCACCAATTGGATTCCAACGTCCAAAAATCATAGCCGCCAAGGCAATGAAACCTGGACCAGCAATAGTGGTGACCGCAAAACTATTAGAAATAGCTTGAGAATAAACAGCACCGCCAATCCCGCCAAAGAAGCCTGACAGCATAACCCCAGCATAACGCATTAAATAGACATTGATACCAAGAGTGTCCGCAGCTTGGGGATGTTCACCAACAGAACGTAAGCGCAAACCGAAACGAGTTTTAAAGATTAGGATATAGGCAAGAAAGGCCACCAAAATAGCTACATAGCCAATCAATGACGTGTTTTTGAAAAAGATATCACCAATCACTGGAATGTCCTTCAAAATAGGGAAAGAAAAGCGTCCGAAGGATTGGCTGATAGTGTCGGTTTCCCCTTTACCATACATGACACGACAAAGGAAAACTGCCAAGGCAGGAGCAATCAGATTCAGAACAGTCCCAGAGACAACATGGTCTGCCCGAAAATTAACAGTCGCTACTGCGTGAATAAGGGAATAAACAAGGCCAACGAGACCAGCTACCAAACACGCTACCCAAGGAGTTGCCTTCCCTAAGCTATCTGCAAAGGCAAGGTTAAAAACAACGCCAGAGAAAGCCCCGATAACCATAATTCCTTCCAGACCGACATTGACAATACCACCGCGTTCAGAGAAGGTCCCACCAATACTGGTGAAAATAAGGGGTGTTGAATACTTGAGGGCTGAAGAAACTAAAAGAACTAAAACTGCAAGTAGACCCATCTTATTTACCTCCTTCCGTTACGACTTTTTTAGCATTTTTAGCCGGTTTAATAAAGCGACGAATAATATAGTTACTGCCGACAAAGAAGATAATTAAGGCAGAAACAACATCAATAACTTCAGATGGCACATCTACCATACCAGTTTTACCGACCGATAACACACCAAAGAGAAGGGCAGCAAATGGTATACCGATTGGACTGTTAGAAGCCAAGAGGGCAACAGCCATACCATCCCAGCCAATTTGTAGGGAACTGGTTTGGACATAGACATTTTCATACGTTCCAAGACCATCAACAGTTCCTCCCAGTCCGGCTAAGGCACCCGAAATAACCATTGACCAAATAATAACTTGTTTAGAAGACATACCGGCATACTCAGCCGCATTAGGATTAAGCCCAACTGCTGTGATTTCATAACCAGTTTTAGTCTTTTTCAAGAGGAACCAGATAACAAAAACAGCCGCTAGAGCAATAAAGAAGCCAAGATTGAAACGAGAATTGTCAGTGAGACTGGACAAGAAGTTAGTTTGATAGGAAGCAGACTCCGATACTTTAATACTAGCTGTTGTGGTCCGCATGACATCCTTAGAGATACCATCGAGAATAATAGCCTTAGAAACGTAGAGTACCACATAATTCATCATGATGGTGACAATAACTTCACTGGTTCCTAAGTAAGCTCGTAAAATCCCAGGAATGGCTCCAATGATGCCACCAGCAATTAAACCAATTAGAACCGTACAGATAACAGAGACTGGCTTAGGCAGATCTGGGAAAGATAAAGCGAACCAAACTGACATCAGCCAACCAGCTAGGGCTTGACCCGGCAAACCGACATTAAAGAAGCCCGCCTTAGAAGCCACGGCAAAGCCTAGGCCAATCAGAATCAAAGGACCCATGGCCCGCAGAATCTCACCAATATTTTTGATTGAACCAAAAGCAGAATAAAGCAAATCATTGTAGGCCCAGAAAGGGTTGTAGCCAAAAATCAACATGATAATGGCTCCAGCAAGCATCCCCAGCAAGACTGCAATCAGGGGTACTGCCCAATTTTGCGTTTTCTTAGACATTTGCGTCCTCCTTCTTCAAATCGCCACCAGCCATCAAAACACCTAATTCTTGTTTATTGGTTTGGGCCGGGTCTAAGATACCTTGAATTTTACCATCATGAATAACAGCAATCCTATCTGACAAGTCTAGAATTTCATCTAATTCAAAGCTGACTACTAAAACAGCCTTACCTTTATCACGTTCTCCGACTAAGCGTTTACGGATATATTCGATAGCACCAACATCCAAACCTCGGGTTGGTTGACTGACAATCAAGAGGTCCGGATCGCGATCGACTTCTCGAGCAATCACCGCTTTTTGCTGATTACCACCCGACAAGGAGCCAGCAGAAACTTGTTCACTGGCAGCTCGAACATCAAACTCTCCCATCAGACGCTTGGCATTTTTATTGATGTAGTCATAATCCAAAACACCGTGGTGACTGAAAGGCTCCTTGTAATAAGTTTGTAGAGCCATATTTTCAGCTAGCGTCATTTCAAGAATCATTCCATCGCGATGCCGATCTTCCGGAATATGACCAACACTCATTTCTGTGATTTGACGAGGACTGGCATGGGTAACTTCTGCTCCCTTAACTGTGATAGAACCAGATTTAGCCTTACGTAAACCAGTGATAGCCTGAATAAGCTCGGTTTGGCCATTACCATCAATCCCAGCGATACCTACGATTTCACCACCACGAACATCTAGGGACAGGCCCTTAACAGCAGGCACACCACGGTTCTCATCAACCACTAAATCTTTAATAGAGAGTACCACATCTTTTGGCTGTGACGCAATCTTATCTGTTTTGAAAGAAACCGCACGACCGACCATCATTTCAGCTAATTCTGCGCTGGTTGTTCCAGCCACTGGCACGGTCTGAATGGACTTACCACGGCGGATAACTGTGACACGATCGGCAACTGCACGAATCTCATCCAATTTATGGTTAATAAGGATGATTGATTTGCCTTCCTTGACCAAGTTACGCATGATATCCAAGAGCTCAGCAATTTCTGCTGGAGTTAGGACAGCAGTCGGTTCGTCAAAGATTAAGATATCTGCACCACGATAGAGGGTTTTCAAAATTTCTACCCGCTGCTGTGCTCCAACTGAAATATCAGCAACCTTGGCCTCAGGGTCAACTGCCAAGCCATACTTTTCAGAAAGTTCTTTGATTTCTTGACCTGCCTTTTTGAGATCCAGAAAGGCTCCCTTTGTGACCTCAGTCCCTAAAATAATATTTTCGGCGACTGTAAAGGCATCCACCAACATGAAGTGCTGGTGAACCATACCAATCCCTAAACTTGCTGATTTAGATGGCGAATCCAATTTTACAGCTTTACCATTGAGAAAGATTTCTCCTTCTGTTGGTTCGAGCAGTCCTGACAACATATTCATCAAGGTCGATTTACCAGCACCATTTTCACCCAATAAAGCATGGATTTCACCCGCTTTGACATCCAGATTAATATGGTCGTTGGCCACAAAATTACCAAACTTTTTGGTAATATTGCGCATTTCAATGACAGTTTCTTGTGCCATAGTAGTTCCTTTCAACTTATATTTTTAGGTCAGTTAAACCCACTAACGACTACTGCTAATGGATTTAACTGAGATAAAAATCTCAGTCCTTTAAAAAGCGACCATTTTAGGTCGCCCTTTTAAGAGTTATATTTTTGCTCGTTTATTTTTTCTTAACACCATCGTCAACCTTGGTTTTACCATCAATAATGTCTTTCTTAGCACTGTCAACGGCCTTCTTGATATTATCTGGCAAATTCTTAGTGACAATATCAACACCCTTATCTTTCAATCCATAGGTTGTTGTTTTTGCTTGGAATTTCTTGCCATCCAATTGATCATTAGCGATATCTTTTACGACTGTACCAACTTCTTTAACGGTTGAAGTCAAAACAAAGTTTGATTTCTTACCATCTTGAGCAGTATAGTTTCCTTCTTCGGATTGATCACGGTCAACACCGATAACCCAAACCTTATCAGCAGCATCAGAATTCAATCCTTCATTGATTTCCTTAGCTTGCGAGAAGACACCTTTACCAGAACCACCAGAAGCATGGTAGATAACATCGGCACCACCAGAGTACATTGACTGAGCAATGGTTTGTCCCTTAGCAGCATCATTGTAAGAACCAACATATTGAACTTCTACTTCAATATCCTTGTTCACAGAAGCAACACCAGCTTTAAAGCCAGTTTCAAAACGAGTGATAGTATCAGATTTAACACCACCAACAAAACCAACCTTGTTCGTCTTAGTTTGCATAGCAGCTGCGATACCTGCAAGGTAGGCACCTTCATTATCAGCGAAAAGGACACTAGCTACATTTTTTTGGTCTTCAATGACATCATCAATGATAACATAATTTGTCTTTGAATTTGATTGAGCTGCTTCAGCGACAGCATCATGAAGATTGTAACCAATACCAAAGATCAGGTTGTAACCCTTGCTTTGAGCTGAATCTAGGTTGGTTGCGTATTGAGACTCATCATCTGATTGGAAATAAGTGAAATCAGTATCCTTCTTCAACTTATTTTCTTTACCCCAGGCTTGCAAGCCTTCCCAAGCCGATTGGTTGAAGGACTTGTCATCAACCCCACCAGTATCTGTTACGATAGCAGCCTTAACAGAACTTGATGATGAGTGTGATGAACGGCTACAAGCACCGAGTGATAGGATGGCAACTGCTGCCAAACCTAAGCCAATAAGTTTTTTGTTCATCTTCATAAATGAACTCCTCCTCTAAAAAAATCGCAACTAGGTTGCAAAAATATCTTAAACCCTAGGGTCTAATCCAATTGACATGAGAACCTATTCCTATTCTAGGCTCTGAAAAGAGTATGGTAGTAACTCACCTACTGTCATCTCGACAGTCGCACCATCTTTAGAAACTAAAGTGACAGGGCAATCCAAATCAAAGAACTCAGCCATAACCTGTCGACAGGCCCCGCAAGGGGAAATCGGCTGATTGGTTTGACCATAAATTACAATACTAGAAAAATCTCGCTGCCCCTCCGAAACCGCCTTAAAGATTGCTGTCCGCTCTGCACAGTTAGTCAGACCAAAACTGGCATTTTCAATATTACAGCCCTGAAAAACTTGACCAGACTTCGTTAGAACAGCCGCACCAACCGGAAAGTGCGAATAAGGGACATAGGAATACAGACTGGCTTTTCTAGCCAATTCGACTAGATTGGAATCAGTTAGCACCACTGGCCTTTTCCCCTTCAACAATAGCAACGCCTGCTGAAGCACCGATTCGACTGGCCCCTGCCTCAACGAAAGCCTTGGCATCTTGGTAGGTGCGAGCACCACCAGATGCCTTGACACCAACTGTATCACCAACAGTTTGGCGCATCAACTTCACATCAGGAACATTTGCACCGCCGGTTGAGAAGCCTGTAGAAGTCTTGACATAATCTGCACCAGCTGAAACAGCCAACTGACAAGCCTTTACCTTCTCTTCATCTGTCAAGAGGCAGGTTTCGATAATGACCTTGAGTAGAGTTTTGCCTGTCGCCTCAACTAAGGCCTGAATATCTTCTTTGACAGCTTCATAATTACCAGCTTTTAACTGACCGATATTGATGACCATATCCACTTCTTCGGCACCGTTTGCAATGGCATCCTTAGCCTCAAAAACCTTAACAGCGGTGGTATTGGCACCCAGAGGAAAACCGATAACCGTACAAACCTTGACATCTGAGTCTTTCAAAGCTTCTGCACAGTAGGCAACCCAGTATGGATTAACACAGACAGAGGCAAAATCATAATCTTTAGCTTCTGCCAACAATTGGTCTATCTGATCCTTAGTCGCATTCGGCTTCAGTAAAGTATGATCAATGTACTTATTAATAGACATAACTCTCTCCTAATTAATGATTTTTAATATTTCACTTATGGACACTTTTTCGTTACTTATTGTAACATTTTTTGCGAATTCTGTAATCTTTTTTTGAGGAATTTTTCGATTTGAGTAGATTTTTGCCAACAAATCTCCAGCTGAAATCGCATCCCCAACTTTTTTGTCGAACATAATTCCGGCATCATAGTCTAATCGATCGGTTTTTACTGCGCGACCAGCTCCTATTTCCATGGCAAAGCGACCAAAGTAGAGGGCCGGAAGGGAGGAGATATAGCCTGAGCTTTCCGCCCTTACTTCATAGATAAAATCAGTCTGAACCGGCCGATAGATATCTTGGACTTCACCGCCTTGAGCAGCTACTAGGTCTTCAAATTTTTTTAGAGCGTGACCTTGTGTCAAGTGGTTCTTGATTTTCTCTAGTTCTACTTCTTGTCCACCTAATTTCAACATAATCTGTGCTAGCTGGCAGATGAAATCGGTAATATCTGACCGTCCTTCTCCCTTCATAATTTGAACAGCTTCAAGAACCTCCAGCCGGTTACCGATAGCTTGACCCAAAGGTTGGCCCATATTAGTAATGACAGCAACAGTCTGGCGTCCAACTTCTTTACCAAGGTTGACCATGGTTCGAGACAGCTCTTCCGCATCATCAAGGGTCTTCATAAAAGCACCGTCACCAACAGTAACATCCAGCATAATAGCATCCGAGCCAGCAGCAATTTTCTTAGACATTACCGAACTGGCGATCAAGGGCATAATATCAACTGTTGCCGTCACATCCCGCAAGGCATAGAGCAATTTATCAGCCTTAACAATCTGCTCTGACTGGCCAATAACCGCAATACCTATGTCTTTCACCTGCTGAATAAAGTCTTCTTCTGCAACCTCGATTTGGTAACCTTTGATGGATTCTAGTTTATCCAAGGTTCCGCCAGTATGCCCCAGCCCTCTTCCACTCATTTTAGCAACGGGTACGCCAAAACTGGCTACCAAAGGAGCCAAAATTAATGTTACCTTATCACCAACGCCACCGGTCGAGTGCTTATCAACCTTAATACCAGAAATGGCCGATAAATCAAGCTGATCGCCCGAAGCAACCATAGCCATGGTCAAATCGCGAGTCTCTCGCATGGTCATCCCCTTGAAAAAGATAGCCATAGCAAAAGCTGACATTTGGTAATCAGGCACCGCCCCCGCTACATAGTTCGCAATTAACCACTGAATTTCCGCTGTAGTTAATTCGCCGCCATCACGTTTTTTCTGAATTAAATCAACCGCTCTCATTCCTTTATACTCCTTAAAACATAGTAACCCTTATCTTTTTTGACCAGTTCAACATTGCCAAAGACTTGCTCCATCTTAGCCTTTGCGCTAGGAGCGCCTTGCTTCTTTTGGATAACTACAGTTAAGCTACCAGTCGGATTGAGATGGTCATAAGCACCTTGCAAAATTTCATGCACCACCTGTTTTCCTGCCCGTATGGGAGGATTGCTGACGATGTGATCAAAACACCCCTTGACCTGCTCATAGATATGCGACTGGTAAATGTCAGCCTGAACACCATTACGTTGAGCATTTCTCCTAGCTAGATCCAAAGCTCGCTGATTAATATCAACCATGCTAACAGCTAAGCCATAGACTTTAGCACAACTAATCCCCAGAGGACCATAGCCACAGCCAACATCAAGGAGACTGTCCCCAGCCGAAAAATTTAGGGCAGACAAAAGGACCTGACTACCATAATCAATCATCTTTTTTGAAAAGACACCAGCATCCGTATAAAAACGAAAAGTTTCACCTAATAGCTGAACTGTCAAATCATGAACATCATGCTCAGCATCAGGCCTTTCAGCATAGTACATCTTAGCCACTTCTTCATTTGCTCCCTTTATTCAGTCACTTCATTTTATCATATTTTGTGCTACAATAAACCTATGTCTCATGAATTTATTAATTTCGAAGAAATCAGTCGGAAAACTTGGCAGGGCCTGCATCAAGCTGAACAAGCACCCTTAAGTCAAGAAGAACTAGATTCTATTAAAAGTCTCAACGATAAGATTGATATTCAGGATGTGACAGATGTTTATCTTCCGCTCATTAGCCTGATTCAAATTTATAAAAACGCTCAGGAAAATCTCAGCTTTGCTAAGGGAATCTTCTTACAGAAGCAAGCTAAAAAGCGCCCCTTTATCATTGGTATCTCTGGTTCGGTAGCTGTTGGTAAGTCCACTACCAGTCGACTTTTGCAGCTTCTTCTAGCCCGAACCTTTAAAAATAGCCGAGTTGAAATGGTAACAACCGATGGCTTTCTCTACCCTAACCATATCCTAATCGATAAGGGAATTTTGGATAAAAAAGGCTTTCCTGAAAGTTATAACATGGAACGTCTGATTAATTTCTTAGATGGCATGAAAAATGGTCAGACCATGTCTATTCCTGTATACTCTCATGAGATTTATGATATTATTCCCCAAGCCGAGGAAACCATTCAGTCACCTGATTTTCTTATCATTGAAGGTATCAATGTTTTTCAAAATCAGCAGAATCACCGACTGTATATGAATGACTACTATGACTTCTCCATCTATATTGATGCAGAAATATCCCATATTGAAAAATGGTATCTTGAACGTTTTCAAAGTTTACTCCAGTTAGCTAAAACAGACAGTAAAAACTATTATTACTCCTTGACAAAGCTGGATTTAAAAGAGGCCTTAGCCATCTCCAAAAAGACCTGGCAGAGGGTCAATTTAGTTAATCTGGAGAATTATATAGAACCGACTCGCAACCGAGCTGAGCTCATCTTGCATAAATCACAGAATCACAAGATTGATAAAATTTACCTGAAAAAGTGATTAGGACTTGTCAAAGCCAGCTATTTCCTATATAATGGAATGGTTAGTAAAAATGGAGGTGAAAACTGTGGCAAATATTAAATCAGCTATCAAACGTGCTGAGCTTAACGTTAAGCAAAACGAAAAGAATTCAGCTCAAAAATCAGCTTTGCGTACTACTATCAAAGCTTTTGAAGCAAACCCATCTGAAGAACTTTTCCGTGCTGCCAGCTCAGCAATCGATAAAGCTCAATCTAAAGGGTTAATTCACAAAAATAAAGCAAGCCGTGATAAAGCTCGTCTTGCAGCTAAACTTGGATAAAATTGACCTCCGTTTGGAGGTTTTTTTGTAGCTCAAAATCACGATTCAGCTCCAGCCTAACCAAACCGATATTAATGCTCCAAGAAAATCAAATATAAATAAGATCACAAAGTGCAGACAGCTCAAAAGTTGTGGAAGGCTTTTTAAAGCTTCGAAAATGGAGAAAAAAGTTGTGGCCAGCGGAAATCAGCGAGGTGTAGTTTTAGTTTTCAAGGAACATAAACCCAAATAACTGCTTCTCTTCTCCTTCCACCTCAAGTCCCATAAAAAAGAGTGGGAATGTGAGCCAAAATTGAAAATTTTGGTTCACATTCCCACCCCCACATAGTTGGCTAATTTTTTTCGCTTGGGCCTTGTGGCAACAGGAAAACCAGCCAGCGGTGGTTCATTGGTGCTAAAGCACCTAATGAACTGTGCAGGCATAAGGCTTCTTAGCCCAGCCAACAGGTCTTACTCCCAACCACTGCGTCAAGAGTTTATTTCAAAACAGAAATACTGAACGAGTTTTTGCCCAGTCCCTTTTTAAGCACTTAATTTAATTTCAAAAATAGTTCCTGTCGGTTCATTATCGCGGACAGAAATAGTTCCTTTCAAGGCATCCACAATCTGCTTAGCCAAAGATAACCCTAAGCCAAAACCACCGGTCTGACGATTGCGAGCTTTATCAATCCGGTAAAAGCGGTCAAAAATCTTTATCTTATCTTCTTCGCTGATACCAGCCCCATTATCTGCTACTGAAATAAGCAATTTGCCAGCTTCACTGGTAACGCTAATATCAATAGCACCATCTTCTCCTGTGTACTTAACAGCATTATCAAAGAGAATGGTCATGACTTGCTTGATTAATGTCTTATCAGATTTCATCGGTAAATCCAGACGGTTACGACAGGTTAAGCTTTTGCCATTTTCTTCAGCAATCATTTGGTAGTTCTCAAAAATACTGTCAAAGAAAGCTGGCTCAATTTCCTCAATCTTAGGATTAAGATGATCATCTCGTCTAGCCAAATTCAACAGATTGGTGGTTAAAATCCGCATATTTCGGACTTCTTCTAAGCTAGAAGCAATGGTTTCATAATTGTCCAAAATCGTTTGGTCTGGCTTACGAAAAAGGCTCTCTAAGCGGTTTTGCAAAACCGTCAAAGGTGTCCGCAATTCATGGCTGGCATCTTCAACAAAATTCTTTTGCCTTTCATAACTTTCCAAAATTGGTTTACGTGACCAATTAGCCAGATAAACGCTAGCAAAAACTGACAATAGCCAGAAGGTCACCATCACCGATATAATGATAATTTGATAACGAGAATTAACACTATCCAGCTGATTGACACTAATGGCAATAGTGACATAAGCAACCTTAGGAAATTGCTTGTCTGATACTGCAATGGTCTTATAGCGGTAGTGTTCCTTCTCACGAAAACTACCATCAATACTAACCTCGTTGACCTCGCCCAGTTCATCCCGATTCATTTTCAGTTTGTTCAGTCCGGAAAAAATTTCTGAGCTATTAAGTACCTTGCCATTTTTATCATACATGACTGTTTCAATCGTAGCATTCAATTCTACATGGGATTTGTTCTGTTCTGGACTGCCTGAAGCATTAGCATCGGCAGGAAGGGTCGTCCCATTTCCCAAAAAATCATCCCCATCAGTAAAGATGGAGAGATCTGAATCATCATTACCGTCAAAGGCTGAGTACAGACTCGCCTTATACATATTCATATAGATATAGGAATTAACACTTTCAGCTGCCTTATCGAGGTTGTCGTCAACTGATGAATAAATCCCAATCCGCATGATTTGCAAAATCAAAATAGTCATCACCAAGAAAATTACGGTGAAGACAGATAGGAAGTGAAGAAAAGTCGAGAATCCTTCAGAAAAGAGACCCTTCTTTAACTTATTGAACATCCTTTAAGATATACCCCACACTACGTAGTGTTTGCAAGTTTTGTTCGAAATCTGTTCCTTTGAGTTTTTTACGAATCTTGGAAACATAAACTTCGACAACCGAGACAGTTGTATCGCTATCAAACCCCCAAATTCGATCAAAAATTTGTGTCTTAGGTAGAATAACATTTTGGTTTTGAAGGAAGTAAACCAAGAGATCAAATTCTTTACCCAGAAGTTCAACAACTTTACCGTCAACGGTTACCGTATTAGTTGATGTATCACAATCTAAGTTTCCATAAGTAAGAAGCTTATCATTGATTTTACCAGAACGCTTCAAAAGTGCTTGAATCCGCATCTTCAATTCTTCCAAATAGAATGGCTTGGTCAAATAGTCATCGGCACCAAGTTCAAAACCATGCCCCTTATCATCCAAAGCTTCTTTAGCAGTTGTAATCAAGACAGGGGTTGGGATACCTTTGTCACGCAGCTCTTTCAAGACAGTAAAACCATCTTTTTCCGGCAACATCAAATCAAGCAGAATCAAATCATAAACACCAGTTTCTGCTTCAAAGAGGCCTTTCTCTCCATCGAAAACTTGGGTAACTTCAGCAAAGTCATCCAAAAAATCGAAAACAGAATTTGAAAGGCTAAGGTCATCTTCTACTAATAAAATTTTAATCATATATCTGTACTCCAATCTTTCCTATATCTTATCATAAATCCAGCACCTTGTCGCCGAAAACTTAATCTGGCAATAAGAATTTTTTACCGAGTAATTCCTATCCAGAATGCGCGAACTAATAACTAATACTCAGAGAAAATCAAAAAATAAAATCGGGCGACGAAGTCTAGGCAGTATTTGATCTTGACAAGATGAGGTCAACAACGTGCGGTTTTGATTTTCAACAAGTTAAAATAAGTCGTTCGACTGACACCAGTCTAGCAAGACTTGCTGAAAAGCGACTGAACCTGTCTAAGCAAAAAGGCCTAGAAAAAACTTCTAGACCTTAGGCTCTTATTTAGCAGCGGCTAGGTCGATAGCTACTTCAACCGCAGCCTTGTCTTTTTTAATCAAGTCAATGCGAGCAGAGATTTCCTTGATCCCCATTGTTATATTTCTAGCGATAGCTTTATCACCAAGTTGAGGTTCAAAGAAGGCCTTATAATCAGCTAGACGTGCGTCTGTCTTAAAGTTATTAGAAGGGTAAATCACAAACTTATCAAAGCTCATGTCACCACCTAAGGTCGTCTTTATCCACTCCCAATTTTCCTTAGCCCAATTCCAAACCTTACCTTGAGTGAAGTCTTGCTGCAAGAAATAAGCATACCAAGTTGCCAAGTCCTGAGGTTTCACAACATCTTTATTTTTCCACTGAGTTAGAATATGAATCAAAGTTGCAGAATCCTTGGTATAGGAAAGCGCATTGGAGAGCTGACGCTTAAAGATACCGTCTGTGCTTGCCACATAGGCAGAAAGATACTGATTAACTAAAGCCGGCGTCTCGGAATGCTTCATTTCATTAACCAAAACGGACGAACGAATTGGAGCCGGAATAGCTTCGATATTAGCTTGATAGTCTTGGAAAATAGCATGCACTTGCGCAATGGCACTCTCATCATCAGCTTTGAGCATGAGATAAATAGCTGATTGGCGAACCATTTCATCTTCATCAGCCTCTCCATCAATTTTTTCAAAACCTAGACGATTAAAATTGTTTTCCGCAACCCGCTTAATCAAGTTCTTGAAGTTAACCTCGGTGCTTGTTCCCTCATCAACAAAGCTATCCAAGCCTGAAATAATTTGTTGACCAGCTGCCGCGACCAGATAGGAGCTTTCCTCTGGCAGCTTATTAAGCAAGGGCACGAGATCAGCGTAAGACACTTCACCACTTTCAGCCAACAGACGGCGTTCCTGCAAGACCTGCAATTTGGCTGTCTTATCCAAGTTAACAAAATCAGCTAGGACTTCATCCAAAAGTCTGCCTTGATAGTTAGTAATATAATGGGCTGTATTGTCTGTATTCAAGCGCAGGGCTCCAGCCCCCTCATTCTGAGCAGCCAGACTTGAGTAATTAGGGATGGTCAAACTAGTCTCAGACAAAGTATCCGGGAGACCAGACCAATTACTATTTAATGGAATCTGCCAAGAGCGATTCTTATCCTCATGTTCTCCAATAAAGAACTGCTTTTGACTGAGAATCAGATTATCATCAAGGACTTGAGCAGTCACAACTGGATAGCCTGGTTGTTCCAACCAAGCATCCATGAAGCTAGCGACGTCCTTTTCAGCACTTGCTGAAAGAGCATTCCACAGATCACGACCGACCGTATTACGATACTGATGCTTTTCGAAATAAACCTTGAGCCCTGCTGCAAAGTCCTCATCTCCTAGCCAGCGGCGGAGCATGTGCATAAGGCGGCTTCCCTTAGCATAAACAATAGCTGGATCAAAGAGAGTATTGATCTCATCAGGATGATTGACCGCTACATGAACAGACTGTACTCCATCGGTAGCGTCCCGTTTTAGAGCTAGAGGGACACCTGTTGTTTGAAAATCTTCAAAGATATTCCAGCTTGGCTCAATGGCATCAACTGAAACGTATTCCATCATATTGGCAAAAGATTCATTAAGCCAAAGGTCATCCCACCATTTCATAGTAACCAGATTACCAAACCACTGATGGGCCAACTCATGGGCAATCACTAAAGCAACCTGCTGACGAGTGCCAACAGTCGAATTTTCATCAACAACCAAATAAACTTCACGATAGGTTACTAAGCCCCAGTTTTCCATAGCCCCTGCCGAAAAATCAGGCAGAGCCAAATGGTAAGAATGGGGAATTGGATAAGCGACACCGTAATAATCTTCATAAAAATCAATGACACGGACAGCAATATCCAAAGCAAAATCTAAGGATGAAGCCTTGTGGGCCTTAGTGGCAAAAACACCAACCTCAGTACCATTCTTAGTCTGAGCCTTCTTAGCCTGCAAATCACCCAGAGCAAAAGCTAAAAGGTAGGAAGACATTCTTGGTGTTGTCGCAAAGGTCCAAATGCCTGTTTCCTGCCGTAATTCAATATTGGTCTCAGGCATATTTGAGATAACCACTTCACCATCTTCCTGGTCAAACTTAATAGCCAAATCAAAGGTAGCCTTAGCTTCTGGTTCATCGATAGACGGGAAGGCTTCTCGAGCAAAATGACTTTCAAACTGTGTGGCAATCACTTCTTTTTTGATACCATCAACTGTATAATAAGACGGATAAATCCCCGTCATATTATCTGTAATTTTTCCTGAGAATTCCAATACTAGGGTCATGTTCCCTGTCTCAGGTAAGTCGAGATGAACGGCTTCTTTTTCAGGATCCAGATTAAAGTTCACCTCCTGATTATCTAGGAGGACCGAAGTAACTATCAAATCCTTCTGATGGAAGGAAACCTGATTATCTAAGGCCTCACCACTGATAGCAACATTCCCAGAGAAGGTCTTTTCCTTTCGGTTAAGATCCAGAAAAATATTGTAATTTTCAGGTACAAATTTTTCAATAAAATGTTCTACTGAATTCATAAAACTCCTCAATTTTTTATAAATTTTACAAGTTTTTATCCTGCTTCTCAGACCAAAAAAAGATTGGTCAAAACCAATCTCAATTATAACATATTCATTATTAAAGTTCGATAATTTTTCCTGTCTTGAGATAGACAACCCATTCACAGAGATTGCGAGCATAATCCCCAATACGTTCCAAGTACATTAAGACTTGGAAATATTCCTTAGCCGCAAAAGCGGCATCTGGATTAGCCTTGATAGCCTCCACTGTCATATTTTGTGTTTCAATAAAAAGATTATCAATATGCTCATCATGAGCTGCTACCGCATAGGCAGCCGCTTCATCAGCCTTGATATAGACATTCATGGCTTCCTCAACCATATCTCGGACAGCACGCCCCATTTTATTAATGGCCTCTTCAACCGATGTAATTCGCTCTTCGCCTTTCATCCGAATAGTAGCCTTAGCAATAGCTGAAGCATGATCTCCCATACGCTCAACATCGCTGGACGCCTTGAGCACAGTAATGACTGAACGTAAATCAGTCGATACAGGCTGTTGCAGGGCAATGATTTCCAAGGATTTTTTTTCTAATTTCGTTTCATAGTTATTGACAATCTCGTCTGACTCAATAACTTCCTTGGCCAACTGCCGATCGTGGCTGATAAAAGCGCGAACTGTCTTACTGATTTGGGAACTGACTTCAGTCCCCATAGCATAAAACTGATTATGCAATTTATCTAATTCGTCTTCAAATTGTGTACGTAACATAAAATCATTTCTTTCTATCTATTTAGTCGTCGAGACTAACCAAATTTACCACTGATATAATCTTCAGTCTCTTCATGGGCAGGATTGAGGAACATTTCCTTGGTTGAATTAAATTCAATTAAGTCACCATCCAAGAAAAAACCTGTCTTATCGGAGATCCGAGACGCTTGCTGCATAGAGCGTGTCACAATGAGCATGGTGTATTGATCTTTCAGACCATAGAGGGTTTCTTCAATCTTCCCCGAAGAAATCGGATCAAGAGCAGATGTCGGCTCGTCCATTAAAATAATTTTGGGACTGGTTGCTAATACACGAGCAATACAAACCCGCTGCTGCTGCCCACCAGACAAGCCCAGGGCTGAATCGTGTAGACGGTCTTTAACCTCATCCCAGATGGAAGCTCCAATCAAGGACGTCTCTACTGCTTCATCCAAAACAGCCTTATCTTTAATTCCTTTGATACGAAGACCATAGGTGACATTTTCATAAATGGTCATAGGAAATGGGTTGGGCTGCTGAAAGACCATACCAATTTCCTTACGTAATTCTACCGTATCAGTCCTTGGTCCGTAGATATTATGACCGTTGTAAGTGATGGCCCCTGTCAAGGTTACTTCAGGATTAAGGTCTCCCATACGGTTGATAGCCCTCAGCAGAGTTGACTTACCTGAACCAGAAGGTCCAATCAAGGTAGTAATCTCATTAGGCATAAAATCCATAGTAATATTATTCAGAGCTTTTTTTTGATTATAGTAGACCGACAGGTCTTTCACCCGCAAAATAGGTTCTGTCATAAGATTCCTTTCTATCCGAAACGGCCAGAAACATAATCGCTGGTCGATTGACACTGCGCATTTTGGAAAATCTTAGCCGTCTTGTCATACTCAATCAAATCCCCTAAATAAAAGAAGGCTGTATAGTCGCTGACACGGGCAGCCTGTTGCATATTATGGGTAACGATAATAATCGAATAGTCCTTCTTGAGCTCGGCCATTGTTTCTTCCAACTGCATGGTCGCAATCGGATCCAAGGCTGAAGCCGGTTCATCCATTAGGAGAATATCTGGCTTAACCGAAATAGCCCGAGCGATACAAAGACGCTGCTGTTGCCCACCAGATAAGGTAAAAGCAGACTTATGAAGATCATCCTTGACCTGATCCCAAAGCGCTGCTTGCTTGAGTGATGTCTCAACAATCTCATCTAAGACTTGTTTATCCTTTATACCAGCGCGCTCGTGAGCAAAGGTGATATTTTTATAGATAGATTTTGCAAAAGGATTAGGACGCTGAAAAACCATGCCAATATGCTTGCGCATAGCATAAACATTGATTTCAGGACGATTGATGTCAATCCCTTCATACCAAATCTCACCCGTTACCCTAGCAATATCAATGGTATCATTCATACGATTGAGACTGCGCAAGAAAGTTGATTTCCCACAGCCCGATGGGCCGATAAAGGCTGTAATTTTATTTTTTTCAAACTGCATATCAATGCCCTTGATGGCTTCATTTTGGCCATAATAAACATGCAAATTCTTGGTCTCAAGTGCCAATTCTTTGCCTTCAAAAGTCATGATATGACGCTCATTCCAATTATATTCTGCCATATATATTCCTTATTTATTTCGCCGATGTCAAGCGAGCATGCAATTTCTTGCCCAGATAGCGAGCAGAGAGATTAAAGATTAAAATGAAAATGAGAAGGATAGCGGCACTACCAGCCGACACCATGGTCGCATCAGGGATGGTCCCTTCGCTGTTAACCTTCCAGATATGGACAGCCAGCGTTTCAGATTGTCTGAAAATCGAGATAGGACTCGTAACGCTTAAAGGATTCCAATTGCCCCAATCAAGAGCAGGAGCTGATTGCCCCGCTGTGTAGATAAGCGCTGCCGCCTCACCAAAGATACGTCCGGACGCTAATACAACACCTGTGACAATACTAGGAATCGCTTCTGGAATAACCACATGAAGCACCGTTTCCCAACGAGAAAGTCCCAATGCCAATCCTGCTTCGCGCTGGGTATGATGGACATTTCGCAAACTATCCTCGACTGTCCGTGTCATCTGCGGCAAGTTAAAGACAGTGAGAGCCAAAGCACCCGAGATAATGGAGAAACCATATTGAAACTGGACAACAAAAATCAAATAACCAAAGAGTCCTACTACAACAGATGGCAGTGATGACAAAATCTCAATACAAGTTCGAATAAAATCTGTCAAACGCCCTTTTTTAGCATACTCAGCCAGATAAATCCCAGCTCCCATAGAAAGAGGGATGGAAATAATTAGCGTGATGATCAGCAAGAAGAGAGAATTATAGAGCTGGATACCGATACCGCCGCCAGCTTCATACGAAGAAGACTTTCCTGTCAGGAAGTGCCAGCTGACATGTGGCAGCCCTCTGAGTAAAATGTAGAGAATCAAAGCAGCCAGTATGGTAACAATGATACCAGCAATCGTATAGAGGATCGCTGTCATAACTTTATCAAATTGTTTAGCGTTCATAGTTTACTTTTTTCTCCCTCGTAATAAACCTCATCAGCATATTAAAGGCCAGACTCATAATCAACAGAACCAAGGCCAAGGACCAGAGAACATTGTTCTGAACTGTTCCCATAACGGTATTTCCGATACCCATGGTTAGAACTGACGTCAAGGTTGAAGCCGGAGTAATCAGCGAAGTTGGCATAACAGCTGAATTTCCGACAACCATCTGAATAGCCAAAGCCTCACCAAAAGCACGGGCCATTCCAAAGACAACAGCTGTAAAAATCCCTGGCTTAGCAGCGTGTAGAATAACGCGCCAAATTGTTTGCCAACGTGTAGCCCCCATAGCCAGACTAGCTTCACGATAATGACGAGGAACCGAACGCAGACTGTCCGTTGTCATAAAGGTAACAGTAGGCAGAATCATGACGAAGAGCACAAAAACTCCCGAAAGGATCCCAAAACCAGTACCACCGAACAGTGTACGCACAGCCGGTACGACCACTTGCAAACCAATAAAGCCATAAACCACTGATGGAATCCCTGTCAGAAGTTCAATAGCAGGCTGAAGCAGGCGCGCTCCCCGCTTGGGAGAAATCTCTGTCATAAAGATAGCTGCTCCAATCGTAAACGGCGTCGCAATCAAGGCTGATAAAATAGTAACGATGAAGGACCCTGTAATCATCGGTAGAGCCCCCATCATATATTGGCCGTGAGCATCTTTGACCGACGGTTTCCAATTTTTTCCAAATAAGAAATCGAATAGGTTGACGCCATTAACAAAAAAAGTTGATAAGCCTTTTTGAGCCACAAAAATCAAAATCATGGCAACAATAAAGGCAATCAGCATCAAACAAAGAAAGGATATGGTCTTGCCAAATTTTTCCAGCCGTGAATTTTTTGATGGCGAGGTTAACTGTGTCGCCAAATCCTGTTTTTTCATGAAAACTCCTCTTATTTAATTGTCACATTACCATCAGCGTCTTTAACGACCTTCATATCATTGATGGAAATATAGCCCATGTCTTTAACGACCCCATTTTGGACCTCATCACTAAGGATATAATCCAAGAATTCCTTGGTTAAGCCTGTAGCTTTTCCCTTGGTATACATATGCTCATAAGACCAGAGAGGCCAAGCATTGGTGGTGACATTTTTTGCAGTTGGGGCATGCCCATTGAGATTAACCGTCGCTACGCTATCATCAACATAGGCAAAAGCCAAATATGAGATGGCTCCAGGGGTCTGTGACACAATCGAGCGAACCATGCCGTTTGAATCCTGCTCTTGGCTTTGCTTACTCTCCTTATCTTTCATGATAACACTGTCAAAAGTTGAGCGGGTTCCTGAACCTGCTGCTCGATTGATAATGGTGATTTCCAAATCCTTACCACCCAATTGTTTCCAATTGGTATATTCACCAGTAAAGATTTTCTGCAGCTGCTCCGGTGTTAGATTTTTCATCCCTACCTCTTTGTTCGCGATAACGGCGATCCCTGCGACAGCAACCTGATGATCAACGAGTTTGCTGGCATCAATACCACTTTTTTCCTCGGCAAAGACATCACTGTTACCAATCTGAACCGCACCGGACTGAACCTGAGACAAACCCGTTCCGGAACCACCGCCTTGAACGTTGATAATCTTACCTTGATTCTTTTCAGAAAAACGGTCAGCTGCTCCTTCTACCAAAGGCTGCAAAGCCGTTGATCCAACAGAAGTAATATTCTCCCCTCTGTCAATCCAGCTGGCACAGGCAGACAGACAAAAGAGAGCTGCCCCCATCATCGCAAGGAGAAACAAACGTTTTTTATTCCATTTTTTCATCTTTAATTCCTGTTAATTTTATTCTAAAATCAAGCGACTGTCATATATAATTGGAAGCATCAAACCTCCACTCCTAATGATAACACATTACTTTTATTTTGGATATACTCACTTTTAATGTAACAAAACTGTTACATCAGGAGGAAAAGCGCAAGCCCTTAGGGAAATAGTTTTTTAAGGTCCCATTAACTAGTTTAGCAAATCCAAGGCCATTGCCACCTGCTAAAACTTGATACCAGCCATTGCTGTGCTCACCATCAATAGCAACTGTATTTCCTGAGACATAAGCCCTGAAGTCTTCTTCACTTAAGGTCAAGCTATAGTTGACTTGATCGCTAGTCAGAGCTAGTCCCAAAGCAAATGAAGGTTCAAAGCGCTTCTTTTTAAAGGTTCCCAAGTGCAAACCATTGCGCGCTAGCTTGAGCTTAGCCAAATCAGGCAGACCCTCGGGCAGACAATAAAGCTGATCGCCAAAGGTTTGAAGCAGGCCTGATAAGTCCACTTGCAAATGCTTCTTGGCAAACTCCTGCCAAAGGCGCTTCTGCTCCTGAGTCAAATTGCTCTTAGGAGATTTGAGTTTTAGGGACTTCTTGAGCGCAGGCCGCCTATCCTGCAGATGGGCGATGAACTGCCCCTCACCCTTAAAACGATGAGGATACATTCGTGCTGCTTCAGGCATATCAATACCTTCAACCATCCCATTAATTTTTTCAATTGGCAGCAAACTTAGATCAGGATAATGCTCTAAAAGCCAAGAGATGACAGCTTCATTTTCTTCAGGAGCCCAAGTACAAGTAGAATAGACAAGACGGCCACCAGGGGCCAGCATAATCATGGCTTCCTTTAGAATCTCTCTTTGCAAACCAGCACATTGAGCCGGATAATCCTGATGCCAATATTGGATAGCATCTGCATCCTTGCGAAACATCCCTTCACCAGAGCAGGGGGCATCAAGAACTATCAGGTCAAAATAAGCTGGAAAAAACTCAGCTAAACGCTGAGGAGACTCGTTTGTCACTACAACATTGCGTGCCCCAAAACGCTCGACATTTTCCACTAAAACCTTGCTGCGTTTTTTTGAAATCTCGTTACTCACGAGGAGGCCGGTATTATCTAGGTAGGAAAGTAAATGAGTTGTCTTACCACCAGGAGCAGCTGCCAAATCTAAGACCTTCATGCCCTTTGTCGGAGCGGCAACTTGCCCCACCATCTGAGTAGCGGGTTCTTGCGAATAGACTAAACCGGTAACATGCTCAATAGACTTTCCTGAGACCTTTCCATAATAGCCCCAAGGTGTATGAGGGATAGCATTAGGAAAAGGCTGCTGGACTTTTTTTAAAGGATTTAACCGAAAAGCGGGCACAGCTTCTTGCTGCAAACTTGTCAAAAAATCATCACCGCTATTTCCTAAAATTGCTTGATATTTTCCAATGAATGCTTTAGGTAATGTCATAAAAGCATTATACCAAAAAAGGCTAGTGGTTTGCACCATTCTAGCCTTTTAAAACAGTTTTTCTGTCCACAGAAAGAGATTTACTTTTACTGGTTAATCCCACCTATTAAAATCTATCCCAAGGGAAGAAATTTTGGAGATCAAAGAAGCCATAGCCTCTGAAACCGTAATTTCTGAAACCATAATCATAATAGTTTCTCTCAGTATGACGTGGGTAACGATAAAAGTATCCATTTAGGGAATAACGATTCTGATGACGAGGACGTTCATAGATCTGATTGCTAGATCGTCTTGACCTTTGAACTAAAACACCATTCGCATTAAAGTAAAGTCGCTGTCCATCGATAACCTGCCAACCGGTTACGGCAGTACCATTTTTGTCAAAATAGAAGGTTTCACCGTCTGAATTTTTAACGAACTGGTTAGAAACCATATTTCCATACTCTTTATCGAAATATCTTACCTTACCATTATCATCGGTAATAAAACTACCCTTAACTTGGAAACCGTAAGAGTCGTAGAATTGGGTGTAGGTCTTGTACTTACCTTTTACTTGAGTCAAGCCAACATCCATAATGCCATTAGTAAAGTGACGCCATTTATTACCAAATTGATAGTAACCATTCTCGTAACGCGTACCATCTCCAGTGAAATAAGATTTTTTACCTTGAGCATTGGTGATAAACTGATTAATGGCCATATTTCCATACTGCTTATCGAAATATCTTACCTTGCCATCTTTATCCGTTACCAATTCTCCTTTGACTTGGAAACCTTGAGCATCATAGTATTGGGTGTAAGTTTTAGATTTCCCCTTGACTTGAGTTAGACCTACAGCCATGACACCATTCTCAAAATGACGCCATTTATCGCCAAATGGATAGTAGCCATTTTCAAGACGCTTACCTTGACTGTTGAAGTAATAGCTTTTACCAGCATTATCCGTATAGATGCCATCTTTCAGAGCCTTACCATCTTTGCCGAAGTAATAAGTTGCACCGTTAATCTTTTGCATACCTGTGACCATGTAGCCTTTTTGATCAAAGTAATACAGGTTATTATTTTCAGTGATAAAGCTAGATTTAGCCTGTACACCATTCTTATAGTAAACATAGCCCTTACCATCATGAGAAATACCTGAAACAGATGGCTTTGAAGGCTGAGATGGTTTTGAGGGTTGAGATGGTTGTGACGGCTGAGATGGTTGTGACGGGTTTGTTGACTTGCTCAACAGGGCTGTTGGCAAGTAGAGCTTGCTGTCTGTCAGATTGAAGTAACCCTTGCTGTCACCGAGCACATATTTAGCCCCACGTCCTAAGATATTAGAGCCGTTGAAATATTTAGCTGACCAGTTAGTAATCTTAACCGAAGCATCGATTGGTTTTCCTGTCGAAATTTGCTTGGTCGTGAAGAGACTTGGATAGAGCTTTTGCAGTTCATCTAAGAATTTACCACCGTACTGCTCTTGATAATCACCGTAAGTTTTAGTATTAACTACATAAGGTGTCTTGTTAATCGTCGCACCAGCCTTAGGTCTACCGTATTGATCAACCCGGGTTGCAGTTACAACTTCTTTACCTGGCAGGTTATACATCTGATCCGGTACCCAGTCAGAGAGAACCTTAATTCCTGCCTTGTGCAAGCCCTTAATGGCATTGGCCAAATCTTCTTTAGAACCGTACTTGTTATTCTTACTCATAGCCAGATCATAACGGTCGCTAAAGGCATAACCATTGAGAACAACAGAATCCAAGAAGGTGCCATCTTCGGATGATACGTACTGCGGTGCCATTTCAAATTGGGTAATGCCCCATGATTTAAAGAGATCCGCATTCTTAGCAATCACCGCATTGGTGTATTGTTCAGGTGTCTTAGCAAAAGCTTGGAAGTTTGAGAAACCTTCATAGATCACTTGGGAATCCAGAGCATCACTTTGAGTATAGATATCAGACGATTTATTACGGCTGGTGCTAGGAGCGATACGGACATCCTGATTGTCAGCAGCACCGACTGGTACCCAAACCTGAATCATCCCTGAAACTTGTGCATTGGCTACACCATGGAGCTCTGAGGCATTGAAGATCAAGCGTCCCTGACTGTCTGTGTACTTGTACTGACTGCTCTTAACATCACTGTCATTCAGATAAGTCGCAATACCTGTTGACGTTGAAAGCAAGAGGGGACGGTAAGCTTGATTAGTGTGGGCAGCTCCCATATTCAGAGTCACACCACGGTAAGCTTGGAAATTAGGCATGTTATTAATCAAAAGAGCCATACCAGATGTACGCGTCTCACTAGTTCCGCGGTCGGTAGCGCTGTTAGCTCCCTTACCATAACGAACCGATGTCAAGACTCCGCCATTCCAATCCTGATTGTAAGCGGCAGTCTGACCACCAGCCACATATTTAATACGTGCCTTGAGCATGGTTTCAATAGCATTATAGAACGGAGTCTTCGCAGCCATGTACTGGCCGTCATCTGTATACATATCACCGTAGTAGACACGGGTCACTGTATCTTTATTTTGCAGCATCCAAGCATAGGCCATCGGAAGGTTGTTGATATAGTACTGCTTATCTGTTGCATACATATCTTTATTATAGATAGCGAAGGCCTTTTCCAAGTCATCTAAGGTGATATTGGTCAGACCATCGGTATTCGCTTTCCCTAAACGCTCCCGGATGATGCTGGCAATCCGTGTCTGAACTTCGGAGTCATGGGCACGAATGAAAACATAGTTAGGAATAGGATCACCGCTGTTGGCTTTGCTGCGATTTTTCAAACCAGCTGTCGCCAAAGCGCTTAAATCGCTACGGTAAGCTGTCGCATAGCCAAAAGCTCTCAACATGGCACTGCGCTGGTTATTGTCAATGGATAAAGAAAAATTATCCTGATCTCTGACATAATCATTATCATTACCAGACCAAGCTTCTAAGATTGACAGGTGGTCAATGGCATTCTTTTCATTTTGACCAACACCGTATTTAGCCTTATAGTAGTCGCGTTGAATCTGCAGAAGGTCGGCATCGACATTATCCACCGCATCAACCCGAACCCCGTCGAAGTTAGCTTCCTTGTCACCCATGACAATCTCACCCCAGTTCATGAGATAATGGAAATGGTTGAGTTGTTCCGCTTGAACGATTGGGTTAGAATTATCAACATCGTTGGCCAAAAGCAATTCGTAACCGCCATAAGAAGATTTATGATAGTTGACACGGCCATCCTGTTGAGACGGATTGCGGTTGAGCAGGCGCCAGTCTGAGTTAGCATATGCCGTTGCATTGTTATTGCTAAAGAGCAGGGCACCCCCTTGGAAGTGGTCCTGATTAGGGTAAGCAGTTGGATTTTCCGAATGGATATTCCACTGAGATTGCGCTTGAACAAATTGACTCATCTTGTTGCGCAGCCAAGTTGTATTACCTTCGGAAGAAATTCTCTTTTCAATAGCAGCCTGAATAGTTTGGGCAGCACTATCAAGATTGCGGGAATTTTGTGTATAAGTGCCAGAAACCAGACCTTCCTTAGCCCAGAAATTAACATAGGCAGCCTTGGTTGCTGTATCTGGCCACCAAGACATCAGGATAGGACGAAAATCATTTTCACCGCTGAGTGTCCACGTTTGACCATCTTTCAAGATAGCCTTAGGACGATACCAAGAGTCAGCTGTCAGGTAGTTATCAACTGTTTCAAAACTGCTGGCTTGGTTGTTATAAGCCTGATTGTTGGTTGCAAAATCATTTGCTGATGGTGTCTGGACTAGCTTAGATAAGTTTAAATTGTCAAGTTGTGGCTTCGTCAGCTCAGGTCTTTCAGCAACCAAACGATTAACGTCTGTCTTAACTGTTTCTGGTTTGGTTTGCACCAGGCGGTTAACTTGCCTAGCAGCCCTCGGTTGAGCCACAGCCGCTTGAGTGGTTTGTAACTGGCTCTCTTCTGCCTCGGCAGGCGCTTGACTGACTTGGCTTGTAACATTGGCTTGATCGGCACCCTTGTTCACTGAAAGATCAGCACTTTCTTCAACTTCAGATTGCGCAACATCAGCTTGAGCTGCCGGAGCAGTCTGGACTACTTGCTGCTCTGCCACAGTTTGAGGTTCCGCAACTGCTGTTTGACTAGTTACAAGAGCCTGATCAGCTGACAGCGCATTGCTAGTTACTACCGAATCTGCATTTACAGTGCTTGCTCCCAACAGCGTCATTGAAATGGCTGCTGTCGCAATGGCGACAGTTACCCAGCGCTTTTTAACCTTTCGCATCTTATAGTGCAATTTTGTTTCTCTCTCCATGAAAAACTCCTTTATAATTATTTATTCGATAATTGAAATAGTATTTCTCATCAAAATATTTCAACATCCTAATTATCATAACATATCATTGAATTTATTACTAGTCAGTTATATTGATTTTACAAAAATATTTCCTAATTTTTTGGATAAATTTAACGATTATGCTATATGGCTGTCAACATTTACCCTGCTGTCATTATGCTTCAAAATCAATGGAACTACTGAAATACTAATTTTGATTGTTACTGGACATTAACCAAAAGCTTCCTTACTTGAGAAACTTATAAAATAAACGTAAGGCCTTAGTGAAATATCTCGCTAACTCACCTACCGCTATAGCATCGATTGCTTCGGCTCCGATCGTAAACCCTAGCTAAATAATTCGCTATCACTGGATTTAACACGCCAAGTCCTGTGGGAACTTCATCAACTTGGCAAAATAGATCAGGACTAGCCCCCCTTCACTCATTAACAGCAAACGCTACGGTGCTTTACCTAATCACCAACTCGGGAAACAGGGCAAGAAAAAAGCCAACAACTTGATTAGTTGCTAGCTTTGCTTTGTCTATTTATGAATGATTTTTTTAACCCTTGCTACCTCAGCTTGCGGAATGAACATAACTGCCTGACGATTCTTATAGTCTAGGGGCTCTCCCGCCATGGTCAAGAGTTCATAACCTAATTTCTTTCCCATAATACTCGCCGCTGCATAATCCCAAGGAGAAATGGACGAACAATAACCAAAAAACTGGCCTTCCAGAACTCGGCTCATACTGATACCAGCACTGCCCAGAACCCTGACACCAAGAAGCTCCTTGGAAAAGTCAGCTAGGCCAAGGTAATTATTAGCATACATACTGCCATTTGCTCCCAGCAGTTGGCGATTCAAGGGACGAACTTGATAAGGGAGCAAAGGACGGCCGTTACAAGTCACTTCGAAATGGCCACCACCACTATAAAGCTTATCACCTGTAACATCATAGATGAGACCAAATTTACCAATTCCTTCCTCATAATAGGCAATCATAATTGCAAAGTCTTGCCTTTGAGCAATGAAATTGACCGTTCCATCAATCGGATCCAAAACCCAGACATGACCGAACCGAATGTCATGATAAAGGTCATTTTCTTCCCCAAGAATATAGTCATCAGGATAAGCTTGCTGAATACGCTCAACCATAAAATCTTGCGTATCCTTATCAATGTTCGTTACTAGATCGTCAAAGCGCGTCTTCTCCTCAATCTGCAAATCTTCTGTCATCCGTTTACGAACATAATCAGTTGCTTGCCGAATTAAATTCTGAGCAAATTTAAATTTAGCGTCCAAGGGAAATCCACCCTTCTTCTTTATTTTTTGCCGCTTGAAGAGCTCGATAGCTAGAGTAGCCGCTAACTTTTTCAAAATCACGGTCAATCTGTTTTTCTTCCATCTTGCTTGGCACCACCTTTTTGAAAGCCCGATAAGCTTCCATAAAGGCTTTAACACCAACTCTGGATTCGTAAGCCTCCTCAACACGATTCAAAAAAGAGAGCACTGATGAAATCTCGTCAGTGCTCCATGAAAAATCGAGCGGGTAAGAATAATTCTTAGTCATGTTTTCCCTCTAATTCTGCTCTAATTGTTGCTTGACGTAACTCTTGCTCCCGATAATGACGAGGCAAAAAGGCCCGAATCTCATCTTCATTAAAGCCGATTTGCATCCGCTTTTTATCCAAAATGATTGGTCGACGGAGCAAGCTTGGATTTTTAGCAATCAAATCAATTAATTCTGAAATGGATAAATCGTCAACATCTATATCAAGTTTTTGAAAAACCTTTGAACGTGTCGAAATAATATCTTCAGTCCCATTTTCTGTCAAAGCCAAAATAGCTCTTAATTCATCTGAAGACAAAGGACTGGTAATAATATTATGTTCTTGAAAAGCTACCTCATGGTTGGTTAGCCAGGCACGGGCTTTACGACAACTAGTGCAGCTAGGCGATAAAAATAGTGTAATCATAAAGTCATTAATAACCCTTTCACCCTGCCATTATACACAAAAAAATCTAAAAATTCCAGATAAAGTTAAGCTAGCCTTTATCACTAGCTAGGGACTTGAAGGGCCAATTTTTAGCCAGTTTTTGGTCTTGCCGGAGCTGGTCTACTAAGTCATCTATTCCGTTGAATTTAACCATCTCACGAATTTTATAGAGCCAAATGATGTCAAGTTCTTCACCATAGATGTCACCAGAGAAATCAAAAATATTGGCTTCCAGACGTAAGCTAGTCCCGCCAAAGGTAACATTCTTACCAATGCTGGTCATGGCCCGGTAACGCTGTCCTTTCAGCAAGACATCAGTGACGTAAACCCCATCGGCAGGAAGAAAAGTCCGATCAAGAGGAGCCAGATTGGCTGTTGGGAAACCGATAGTCCGGCCTCTTGCGTCTCCATGAACAACAAGTCCTCTGGTTGAAAACTCGTGTCCCAAGAGCTGATTTGCCTTGTCAACTTGCCCTTGACTAATCAAATTACGGATGCGTGTAGAGGAAATCTTCTGCCCCTCTTGGCTGACTTCTGCCACCTTGATAAGTTGACCAGAAAAATTTCTCGCCAGATAATCCGCATCAGTTCGGTTATGGCCAAATTTATAATCAAAGCCAACAACAATCGCTTGAGCATTCAGAGCCTTGATATAGGTCTTAATAAACGCATCAGAGGCTATTTGTGAGAAACTTGATGTGAAGCGTGTTAGGTAGAGATAGTCCACCCCGTAGTCCGCAAACTTGGCATAGCGTTTCTCCGGAGAAAGGATATGATTAAGTAAATCAGGTTCAAAGCGAGAAAAGGCTAATTTAGGAGACTCATAAAAAGTCAGGACAGCCATTTTTAACTGTTTTTCCTCAGCCAATGCTTTGGCACGGTCAAAAAGAACCTTATGTCCCTTATGTAGGGCATCAAAATACCCCAGAACAAGGACCGTCTCCTCTTCCTGTCGAATATCGTGATAATCTTTTATTGAAATAATGTCCATTGTTTCTCAAATAAAAACTTTACGTGGTTTATAGATCTGATTACCCTTTTCTAAAATAGCCACCAGATGTCCCTGATAGAAGGCCGCCAAGACCTGTTCTTGCGGCTCTTCAGTTTGCAAGTCAATAAAACGGCCAAATGAGATCTCCTGCTTTTGCTCATCAGATAGGTCTACTCGGGTCAGATCTAAGACACCGTACTCGATCGGCAGGAGAAAATCATAGTCTCCCGCAGCAACCTTATCAGCAAGTTCAGACAAGTTATGGGCTTGCTCAAGCTGCAATCCAGCTGAAGCGGTCCGTCTGAGGGCGGACATATGGCTGGCACAGCCAAGCTTAGCCCCTAAGTCAACCGCCAAAGTTCGAACATAGGTTCCCTTACCACAGGCCACCCGAAAATCAAACCGACAGAGACCATCTTTAAAGCTTAAGGGAGATGTCCGAACAAACGCTCCAATTGTCACCTGCCGCTGAGGACGCTCAACAGTCTCACCTGCCCTAGCATAGTCATAGAGCTTGCGACCATTGACCTTGACAGCAGAATACATAGGCGGAATTTGTGTAATTTCTCCTAAAAAGCTAGACATAGCTTGGTCAACCTGTTCATCCGTCAGTTGCCCTGCCTTAATGGGAGTCTCACGAACAAGCTCCCCACTAGCATCCTCGGTAGTAGTCGAATAGCCTAGAGTAATCTGCCCCTCATAAACCTTACCACTTTCGGTCATGTATTCTAAGACACGGGTTGCCTTGCCAACTGCAATAGGCAGAACTCCTGTTACATCGGGATCAAGAGTGCCCCCATGGCCAATCTTCTTTTCTTGTAAAATCTTTCGGAGCTTAAAAACTGCATCGTGACTGGTCATACCAGCTTCTTTTTTGAGGTTAATAATACCGTTAATCATTCTGCTATTATACCTTTTTTTAGAGCTAAAAGAAAGGAAGTGTGATCAACCCAAAAATTGAAAATTTTAGGCCTCATCACAGCCTGATTTTAAGGTGATGACCTGAAACGGTCTCTCCCCAGACCGTTTTTGACACTTGCTTTGTCAGCTTCATTTCCCGATTACAAAGGTCTTCCAGAGCTTTTTAACCCACTCCCGCACAGCTTAAAAGATCCTCCGGACCTTTTGAAGATTGGAAATAAGATGAACAACGGTCATCCCAGTCGTTTCGGATTTCCGCTTCGGCCTTATGGCAAATGGAAAGCCAGCAGTGGTTCATTAAGGCTGGGAAAAAAGTATTCCAGCCTTCTATTTTTGCAGCCATAACAGTTTGACGTAGTGGTTGATTGGCGGTTCTTATCCTTTGCTATGCACGTAATATGATTGGCGGCCAACCTAATCAACTGTGCGGAGGTTCAATTTATATAAAAAATTGACTTCTGTTCCACTCTCTAATGAACTGTGCAAGAGTCAGATTTCTTGGCGCAGCCAACAAGTCTGACTCCCAACCACTGTGCCAAGAGTCTATTCCAAAACAGCATACTGGACGAGTTTTTACCCAGCTCCTTGGACTTTGTGCTTACTCAATGATATCGCGCTGGTTATCTCCTTCTAAGTTAAAAAAGGGTTGAATATCTTGAACATATTCCAGTACTCCTTGGAATTGTCCAGCTTGATCACGAACAGCAGCGTAGGTGACATAAACGAACTGGCCTCGTTTTTGCGATTTAAACCACATAGTCACCTTATCTTTGTGACCTGATTTCAATAACTCAAAAACACGTTTAACCTTATCTAAAACCTTAGGCGGATGGCAGAGCTCAACATGGCGGCCAATTTGACTAGGATTTCTTTTGAAAATCATATCCTGAGCAGGGATGCTATTGTTGTAATATTGAAAAATATCGTCCTTATTTACAAAAGTCACTTCCAAGGGCAGATGGTCTAAAATTAAATTGGCCTGCTCAAGCGACAGGTAACCGTTGGTAAATTTCTGAGGAGCCTGACGGTCAATTTCCTCTCCTCGCGCTTTAGGAGTGAAGCTGATTTTAAATTGGCCTGCCGGTGTATCAATGACTTGCTCCTGCCCCTCTGCAAAATGGTACTCTGAAGAAGTTTGATCTACTAAATTCTCAGCAGCCCCCTGATCTCCTGCTTGGTCGGAATTCTTTTCAAAGTCCTCTCTCTTGGGCAGCCATTTTTCCTCAGGTCTGACAATAGCATAACCAATCGCATCACTTTCCTCAGCAATTTTCAGCCAGTCGTCTTGAGTAAAAATCTCTAAAAGGATCATCAGCAAGATAGATTCTTCTTTAAAAATCATCTCTTCAAATTCGTGAGCAAATGCCTCAAAAGACTGACTGACAGAAGCGACTGTAACATTTGGAAGCAGATTAACGTGGGACTCTAACTCCTTAAAAAGGTCCCGAATCTCATCATCCACACCCCACATTACCCGAGGTGGAGAGTCGTGTCCGTAAGCCTCCATGATTGGAAAAAAGAGGTCTTCCTTACGCTGGTAGTGCAGCTGAAATTGACCTAATAAGGCCAGCTGATGTTTCAAACCTTTAATCATATCAGCTTGGAAATCTTCATTTTCAGGCTGATCCAGATTTTCTAAAATCCGCCGAATCCTTAGTAAAGCCCCTCTCAAAGCCAAATTTTCCTGTTTGAAAACATAAACAGGATGACCGGGATGATCAGCATCTGCTACCTCCACCTCTTCGACTGCATTCTTAAACAGATTGGCATGAACATCACAGAGATCCATAACATCTTCAAACGTCACACCAGACTTTTCATCA
Organism: Streptococcus criceti HS-6; assembly: GCF_000187975.2. Classification (NCBI taxonomy): domain Bacteria; kingdom Bacillati; phylum Bacillota; class Bacilli; order Lactobacillales; family Streptococcaceae; genus Streptococcus; species Streptococcus criceti. The sequence continues at coordinate 1,299,994 of NZ_AEUV02000002.1, read as the reverse complement.
GACATCAGCTCATGCTCCATAAGGGAAATTTCTAAGGCTGAAACACCCTTAAAAGTCTTATCGAAACGCTCTTGAACCGTCTCAGGACTAGCTCCATGATGAAGGTCTAGGAGAATATCTTTTAGTATTCCGATACGATTATTAGTCATCTCAGTCTCCTTTCACCTCATAACCGTTAAATTCCAGCGTTTGCTTAATCCTTTCCAAAGGAACCTTAGCCAGTTTAGAACCAGCTTTTAGGCTGGTGGCTTGACCTAGGGTCTTTAACATTACTGGATTAGCCAGCGGCTTGAACCCCAACTCAATCAAAATGTCTTTTAATTCTGGATGCTCTTTGACGATTTGAGCAACCGGTTGAGATAAATCTATAGTATTGGTCATCAGCATGACTCACTTTCTCTTTTAATAATCTCATTATAACAAAAAGTAAGTTCAAGGTGGCTGAGTAATCCAGACAGAGAACGGTCGAACCGCTTTTGTAGCAAGTCTCTATAAGTGATCTGAAAAAGCCTCGACCTTAAATCGAGACTTTCTCTTACTCTTATTTTGCTTCCCAGTAACGCACTGTAAAATAAGTAGTTGTTGTAATACCTGTTTTACTGTCATAGGTGGTAGAACTTGAACTACTATCACCACGCCAATAATATTGGGTGAAGTCCGTTCCTTCTGTTTGAATGACGTTATCATTAATATCCACATTATGGACATTTAAATCATAGCAAGTACGATAATAATTGGGATTTGGGGCAGTACCGTAGCGATTAGTCTCAGTCAAGCCGAGCGCTGAAACAGTTGAAGATGCTACCAACATAGCTCCAGCTAAAGCTGAAGTGAGAAGAATTTTTTTGATAGGTGATTTCATAAAGGTTGAATCCTTCCTTCTTAAAGTAATAATGGTTGAGTTACCTCAACCAACCTATTTTATAAGACAACGGATTCCTAGTCTAGTACCTTATCCTCAAATGTTACCTATTTAGCCTAGAATGTTCTTCTGCCACACCTATTTAGTAGGCTGCTACTATTATTCCCATGCTTCGATTTATAGTTATACTAGACTTGTTTGAAAACTAAAGCATTGCATAATTGGTAATACCACAAATCAACAACTCAGCTTAACCATTTTAAATGCGCTAGGTAAAGTTTTAGAGTTTTTCGCATGTGTCTTTTCATGAGTTCGGCCATATCAATTTGGGTTACCGAACAAATCTACTAAATTTAATGCTAACATTTGCTTTTCACCTCTTTTTCTGAATTCGTAGGGGCGTTAAAAAAGCCCCAGCAGGCCTTTTAAGTTGGAAATTGAGCTGACATAGTCATCGGTCATCCCAACCTTCATTGAAACTTCATTGCTAAGAAAGCCATTAGGGCAAAAGAAGCGTTGGACACCTTTCGCTATCCCTTTAAAATCAATGGGACCGCTAAACTGCTAATTAAGTATTCATCGCAGACTAATACCTCATACAAAACAGAGCTGGGGTATCCCAACTCTGCCTTATCCTTATTAAAGTTTAAATATAGCGAACTGATGTCAGTTCACCAGAATCTGCATCAAAGGTATAGATACGGTTATCAATTTTTACAGTTGTCCCCTTAGCTTGTGTGCCATCAGGATTAAAGTAGAGATGCTGACCTCGGATATCACGGAAACCTGTTACAGCAGCCCCGTCATAACCAAAGAAATACCAACTGCCATTAACAAGAACGAATTGGTTGACAACACGATCACCAGTGTTTGCATCGTAGAAATACTTACGACCATTGGCATCTGTAACCACGATTCCTTTGGCCTGCTGACCAGTTTCAGCATCAAAGTACATGTGGCGGGATTGGATGGTTTGATGACCTCGAACCGCATAACCATCTGCCCCCATATAGTACCATTGATTTGAACCAGCCTTCGTTTCCAGGAAGCTGTTGGTTACCAAAGCACCTGTATCTGCATCATAGAAGCGTAATCCCTTAGCATCACGAACAAAGCGACCTTTAGCTTGCTGACCGGTCTTAGTGTCGAAATAAAGCTTTTGACCATTGATGGTCTTTTCACCTTTGGCAACATGGCCGTTTTCATCAGCATAGAACCAAGCATTGTTCCCTGTTGAGAAGAAAGTGGAAACAGCTAAATCACCAGTATCGCCACTGTAGAAGAAGGTATTACCGTCCTTATCTGTCACAAAGTCACCCTTGACTTGGGCACCGGTCTTAGCATCAAAGTAAAGCTTTTGCCCTTTAATGGTTTGCGCACCCTTAGCGATAAGACCTTGGTCATCTGAGTAGTACCAATGACCATTCTGGTTGAAGAATTGTCCTTTAACAAGGTTCCCCGTATTCTTATCGAAGTAACGCGTTTGTCCAGCCTTATCCGTTACAAAGTCACCCTTAACTTGGAATCCTTCTTCATCGTAATATTGAACATTACCATGAATCGTCACCAGACCTACAGACATAAAGCCATAATTGTCAAAATGACGGAAGCGTAATTGACCCTTAGAATCAGTCATTGCAAACCATTCATTATTGCGGCTTCCCTTGTACATAACACCAGTTTTGCCATAGTAGACCGAGCGTCCACGATCGTCTTCCATAACGGCGTCTTTCAACATAACACCATTTGGCAAGAAGTAATAGAATTTCGTGTTAATAACATTAGGTCCAGTAACCATGTGACCAGTGTAGTCAAAGTAGTATGTATTTCCTGCTACTGTAACAAAGTCAGATTTAGCCTGACTTCCAGCAGTGGTAAAGTAGGTCATTCCCTTACCATCATTGTAGAAACCAGTTTTAGCTTCCTTATCACCAGTCAGTACAGCTGGTAAAAACTCACCCTTTTCATTGACGGTGAAGTACTTACCAGTACCTTCATCGCTAAGGACATAGTCAGTACCACGACCGAGAACATTAGTACCGTTAAAGTACTGAGCAGACCATTCCTTCAACTTCACAGATGAATCAATTGGTTTACCGGTCGAAATCATCTTAGCCGTGAACATTTCAGGATATTGCTTTTGCAATTCAGCTAAGAATTCACCACCGTATTTTGCTTGGAAATCTTTTCCTGAGCTCTTGGTGTTAGCCAAGTAAAGCTTATTTACCATCGGTTGGTCAATTTTTACACGGCCGTAGTTATCAACACGGCTAGCCGTAACAACTTCCTTACCTGGTAATTGATAGATTTGGTCTGGTACCCAGTCAGCAATGGCTTGAATTCCAGCTGCATGGAGGGCCTTCAGTGCATTAGCTAAGTCTTCCTTAGAACCGTACTTGTTGTTCTTGCTCATGGCAAGGTCATAACGGTCACTAAAAGCATAACCATTTTGGATAATAGAATCCAAGAAAGTTCCATCCGTAGCTGAGACATACTGAGGTGCCATTTCAAATGACGTTACGCCCCAGGCCTTGAAGAGATCCGTATTTTCAGCAATTTTCTTATTAGTATACTGAGCATCTTTTTGAACAAAATCTTGGAAGTTTGAGAAGCCTTCGTAGATCAATTGTGAATCAAGAGCCTGACTAGCTGTGTAAGACTTGTCACCCTTAGCATTAGCTTTAGTTGAAGCAGCTACACGAATATCTTGGTCAGACTTAGCTCCAACGGGTACCCAGACTGAAAGGTAACCATTGACTTCAACTTGTTTGTAACCCTTGATTTCGCTACCTTTGAAAGTAATGAAACCGTCCTTGTCAGCAACCTTGGTCAAGTTTGTATCTGAATCATTGAGATATTTTTGCAGTCCCTTATCGGTTGTCAAAAGCAATGGACGATACGCTTGGCCGGCATGGATTTTACCAACATTAACCTTGATTTCTTCATTAGCATCCAACTCCAATTCAGGGTTGTTAGCAATCAAGCTGAACATACCTGATGTTTTAGCCAGTTGACCGCCGGTCATATCATCGGCAGACATGACATCTTGGCCAAAACGAACAGATACTAATACTTCGCTGTTACCCAGCACACTTCCGCTATCAGGATTTTTAGCCTTCATAGCGGCTGAAGGTGTATAAGCCTTATGTTCCATGGTTTGGCCGCCAGCAGCGTAACGAATACGAGCACGCAGGAGAGTGTTGATGGCATCATAGTATGGAGACTTGGTTTCCATATATTGACCATCATCCGTGAAGAGGTCACCATAGTAGACCCGAGTCACTGATTCCATATTGGACAGCATGACAGCATAGGCTGCAGGAATATTATAGTGCGTATAGTGTTTTTCAACACTGTTCATGTCCTTGTTGTAAATGTCAAAAGCCTGTTTCAATTGATCCAAAGTGAAAGTGAAACCATCTGTCGTTGGATCAATTTTTTCTTTAATAATTTGAGCAATGACAGTCTGAACTTCTGAGTCATGCGCCCGAACAAAGACATAAGATGGTTGAGTATCACCATACTTATCATCTTTAGTCCGGTCAGTCAGGCCGTATTCTGACTTAATCAAGGTTGACAGGCCTGGAGTCCGCTCGCTAAGTGGGCGCGTCAACGTATAAAGAAGCGAAAGACGCAACCCATTATCCATAGCTAAAGCGGCACCGTTGGTATCTTGGTTATAATAATTATCATTGTATGACCAAGCTTCCAAAATTGAGATATGAGCTAGGGCTTGTGCTTCTGATTTATCGACACCGTAAACAGCATTAAAGTAGTTAGTATAGAGCTGCAAAGTATCAGCGTCAACATTATCCACCGCATCGACACGGATACCATCAAAGTTAGCATCCTTATCACCCATGACGATAGAACCCCAGTTCATAAGATAGTGAATTTGGTTAAGCATTTCTGCCTGAACGACTGGGTTAGAGTTGTCCACGTCATTGGCCAGAAGGAATTCATAGCCTCCGTATTCGTCAGCCTTAGAGTAATGGGTCTTACCATCTTGACGAGTTGGTGTGCGGTTAAGCAAGCGATATTTTGAATCTGCCCACTCGGTTAATTTATTATTGGTATAGAGCAAAGCACCGCCTTGTAAGTGGTCATTCTTATCAAATTGCTCACTATCACTATTCCAACGAGATTGAGTGGCTACAAAGGCAGCCATAGCATCACGTAACCAAGCGGTCCCTTGTTCCTTGCTGATGCGTTGCTCGATCTTCATTTGAATCATTTCAGCGGCTGTATTTAAAGCCGTCTGAGAGGTTTTAGTTGTAAATTCTTCTTTGCCTCCCAAAGCCTTGCTCATGTAGTTGAGATAGGCTACTTGAGTATCCTTATCTGGCCACCAGCTTGTCAGAACTGGACGTAGGTCAGTTTCTTTGGAATCAACCCAAGTCTTACCATTTTCAAGAATCTTAGTCGGACGATACCAGCTTTCTGCTGTTAAATAACCATCCACCAATTCAAAACTTTTTGCTGATGAGTCAAAAGCTTTATTGTTGATCGAAAAGTCCGAAACAAGCGGTGTTAGCCCTTGACTAAACGAATAGGTTGACGTTGATGACAGCGCACCTGTTTCAGCATCAAAGTAGAGAAGTTGACCCTTAACAGTGATGGCAAAGTTCTTTTTATAGGAACCATCAGCCATGACATAGTAATACTTCCCATCAACTTTTTTGATGTTGTCAAGAGAAAGCGCTGCTGCCTCTTCTTGGTCTGACAAATCAGCGCCTTTTTCAGCCGTACGATTCTCAGCAGCAGGTGCTGCTTCTGACACAGCCGTGTTCGTATTTGCTTCTTCTGACGTAGCTGTGTTCGTATTATTTGAAGCTGCTGCCTGTGGGGCTGCTGGAGCTTCTGGTTGATTATTAGCTGAGACGCCATCAACATTTTGGACTTGATCAGTTTCTGAGTTCGTATCTACTGAACTTACTGCCGCTTGTTCAGAAGTTGCCTTGGCATCGGTTGCCTGCGCAGCGTCAGAATCTACTACTTCTTTATTCTGACTAGCAGAGGTGTTTTGTTCAGCACTAGCTGAAGCACCATTTCCTATGTCATCGGCAGAAACAGTCTGACTAGCAGCACCAGCGCCAATGACACTAGCAAGGCCAGCAGAAGCAACAGCAATGGTCACCCACTGTTTCTTAACCTTATGCAACTTGTAACGTAATTTTCTTTCCATGAAAATCATTCTCCCTTTAAATTTTAATAGTGAAATATTATTGACCTAAAAATTATTTCACTCACCAAACTATCTTAACACTTTTTCAAAAAAATTACTAGTTATTTACATTATCTGCTATTTGAGAAAACGCTTTTTTGCAGATCGCTGAACTCAAGGTCTTAAAAGGGACTTACGTGTCTTCTTTTCTTGTTACAATATCATGACAAAGCTCTTTTTTCTCTAAAAAACAGCCTCCTAACGAGTGAACATTAGAAAATCATGTTCAAAAGTCAGAGACTGTTTTTTTATAAAGGAGATAGGATTACCATCTTGAAGCAATCCCTTGGTTATTGAACCAGTACCATTGGTTATCACCGATATTATACCAACGGTTGGTAATCATGTCACCGGAACCTGCTGCAAAATAACGAAGATTACCGTCCTTATCCCAGATAGCCTTACCCTTAGCTTGGATACCATTATCATCAAAATAGAGCGTTTGGCTTCCAATCTTTTGAAGGCCAGTGACAACACGACCAGCATCATCGACATAAACCCAGTTGTTATCAGCTGTTGAGTACCAACCCTTACCAGCTAAATGTCCTTGATCACGGTCGTAAAAGCGAAGAACTCCTGCTTCATCCTTAGCCGTGCCACCCTTGACTTGGACACCATTAGGCTGGAAGAAGACTTTTTGTCCAGCAATCGTTTGGCTGCCTGTCAAAAGCTTGCCATCCTTGCGATAGCCCCATTGGTTATCACCCAGTGCTTCCCAAGCTCCTTGATTGTTTGGTTCTGGACTTGGCGTATTCCCCGTAATCAAATCACCTTCATTGGCATCAAAGCTATAAGTTTTACCATTGATAGTCAGAGTTTGACCCTTGACTTGGTAGCCATAGGCGTCAAAGTAGAGGGTACGATTATCAAGAGAAACGAGACCGACAGCGATGGAGCCATCACCGTTAAAGTAACGCCATTTATCTTGACCGTTTACCTTGAACTCGACAAATCCCTTATTTGTCCAAGTTCGACCGTTATCATCATAATAGTAAGCCTTCTTGCCATCATACCAAACACCTTCTTTGAGCTGCTTACCATTAGGCATGAAGAGGTAGGTAGTATTGCCAATCTTGGTTTGTCCAGTAGCCATCTTACCATTGGCATCGAAATAATACCAGCTGCCAGCAATTTCCTTAAATTGATTCTTGACTTCTTGACCATTATTATCAATATAATGAATACCACCATTCTTAGAAATGAAACCATTAGCTGGAGCTTGTGGCTGACCGTAGGTATTATTGAGATTGGTTGGTAAGAAGAATTGACCGGCACCTAAATTGAGGTACTTATTATTATCGCTGAGAACATATTTAGCCCCACGTCCTAAGATATTAGAGCCGTTGAAATATTTAGCTGACCAGTTAGTAATTTTGACCGATGGGTCAATTGGTTTGCCAGTTGAAATCTGCTTAGTCGTGAAGAGACTTGGATAAAGCTTCTGCAATTCATCCAAGAATTTACCGCCATACTGCTCTTGATAATCACCATAAGTCTTGGTATTAACTACATAAGGTGTCCTGTTAATCGTCGCACCAGCCTTAGGTCTACCGTATTGGTCAACCCGTGTTGCAGTCACGACTTCTTTACCTGGCAGGTTATACATCTGATCCGGTACCCAGTCCGACAAGACCTTAATACCAGCATTATGGAGACCCTTGATAGCATTGGCCAAATCTTCTTTGGAGCCGTACTTGTTATTCTTACTCATAGCCAGATCATAACGGTCGCTAAAGGCATAACCATTGAGAACAACAGAATCCAAGAAAGTGCCATCTTCGGATGACACGTACTGCGGTGCCATTTCAAATTGGGTAATGCCCCATGATTTAAAGAGATCCGCATTCTTAGCAATCACCGCATTGGTGTATTGTTCAGGTGTCTTAGCAAAAGCTTGGAAGTTTGAGAAACCTTCATAGATCACTTGGGAATCCAGAGCATCACTTTGAGTATAGATATTGGAAGAATTATTGCGATTGGTGTTAGGAGCTACACGAACATCTTGATTGTCAGCGGCACCCACGGGTACCCAAACCTGAATCATTCCTGAGACTTGAACATTAGCAACGCTGCGCAGTTCAGAAGCGCTGAAATTCAAACGACCCTGCCCATCAGTATATTTGTACTGATTGCTGCTAACATCACTATCATTAAGATAGGTTGCAATTCCATCCTTAGTTGATAAAAGAAGAGGGCGGTAGGCCTGATTCTTATGAGCAGCACCCATATCAAGCGTCAAACCATTATAGGATTGGAAATTAGGCTTATTATTAATCAGGACAGCCATGCCAGAAGTGCGAGTTTCTGCTGTCCCAGCATCAATAGCAGTATCGGCTCCCTTACCATAACGCACAGAGGTTAAGATACCGCTGCCCCAGCCTTGTACATACCCAGCTGTTTGACCGCCAGCCACATATTTAATGCGTGCCTTGAGCAACGTTTCAATGGCATCATGGAATGGCGTCTTAGTTTCCATGTACTGACCATCGTCGGTGTACATATCACCATAATAGACACGAGTTACTGTATCCTTATTTTGTAACATCCAAGCATAAGCCATTGGCAAATTATTTGGATAGTACTGCTTATCAACAGCCTTCATATCTTGATTGTAAATATCAAAGGCCTTATTTAAATCATCTAAAGTAATATTGGTCAGGCCATCGGCGTTCGTTTTTCCCAGACGTTCCCGAATAATTTTCGCAATTCGCGTTTGGACTTCGGAGTCATGGGCACGAATAAAGACATAGTTTGGAACTGGATTACCATTTTTAGCATACCGGCGATCCTTCAGACCAACTTTAGGTAACAGGCTGATGTAATCATTCCCCCGTTGACTGGCCGGATAAGCAAAGGCTGCCAGCATATAGCTACGTTGTGAATTATCAATAGACAGCGAGAAGTTGTTCTGATCCTTAACATAGTCATTATCATTACCCGACCAAGCCTCTAAAATAGATAAGTGATCAATGGCATTCTTTTCATTTTGATCAACGCCATATTTAGCCTTGTAGTAATCCCGCTGAATTTGTAGCAAATCAGCATTAACATTATCGACTGCATCGACCCGAACGCCGTCGAAATTAGCATTCTTATCTCCCATGACAATCTCACCCCAGTTCATGAGGTAGTGGAAATGATTAAGCTGTTCCGCTTGAACAATTGGGTTGGAATTATCAACATCGTTGGCCAAAAGCAGTTCATAACCAGCATAGTTGGTTGTGAAATATTTTTGCTTACCCGTTTGGAAGGTAGGATTACGGTTGAGCAAACGCCAATCAGAATTAGCATGAGCCGTTGCTTCGTTATTGCTAAAGAGCAAGGCTCCCCCCTGCAGGTGATCCTGATTAGGATAGACAGTTGGATTTTCAGAGGCAAGACTCCATTGATTTTGCGATTTAACAAATTGCGACATCTTGTCACGCAGCCAAGCTGTGCTGCCTTCCGAAGCAATTTTCTTCTCAATAGCTGCCTGAATAGTTTGGACGGCTGTCTCAAGATTGGCTGAGTTTGGTGAATAGGAGCCTGAAATCAAACCTTCCTTAACCCAGTAATTAGCATAGGCAGCCTTAGTAGCTGCATCAGGCCACCAAGTCATCAGGATGGGGCGCATGTCTGATTCAGCGCTAGCCTGCCAACTTTCCCCATTCTTCAAAATTTTACGAGGACGGTACCAAGAATCCGCCGTCACATAGTTGTCAACCGTTTCAAAACTTGAAACATCATTGGTGAAAGCCTGATTATTAGCCGCATAAGTATCTGGTGCCACCTGATTATCATTTTGATTAATCTGTGGTGTTTCGGCCTGAGCCTGACCAGTCTGAGCATCAAAATAGTAAGTCTTGCCATCAATCACGGTTGAATAATTTTTCAAACGCTGACCGTTAGCATCTACATAGTAGGTTTTGCCATCCACATTTTCCAAATGACCTGGCTGGTCACTAGTTTGAGGAACAGCTTGGCCATCTGTTGCAGCATTTTCAGCAGTCTGAGGCTCGATTCCTCCCGCCGGTTGATTAGCACCAGCATTATCGCCTGCTGGGCTTGTTTGAGCATTCGCAAAATTAAGACCAGTGAGAATTCCACTTGGAGTATCGAACTTATAGTCAGTAGGCTCTTTAGGAATCAAGTGGGCAACTTGAGTATTCCCTCCGTTACCGTCAGTCGCGTCAGCAGCAACAACCTGCCCACCTGCTAGAAAGCCGACTGCAAAAGTGGTCACACCGATAGCTACCCATTGCTTTTTAACCTTATGCAATTTGTAGCGTAGATTTTTTTCCATGAATATCATTCTCCTGTAAAAATAAAAGTTATTTGATAATTTTAGTTTTGATGTCCAAACTATTTTAATTATCAATTTATTTTAACATGAAATTAAATTATTCTGGCCCTTTATTAAAAAATGTCATCTTTTTGTAAGCATCTGGTAATTATAACGGTTTCTTTAATTTTAAATGTAAAAACGACTGAAAATTTTACTTTTCAGCCGCTTCACTACTATTCAGAGTAAATCAATAATTAATTTGATATTGAGTAGGGTCAGCACCAGAGCAACGCCATAGGCTAGGATTGTATTCCAGCGAGCATTTCGATGCTGTCCCATTAGTTTCTTACTGGAGGTGAAATAAATAAGCGGAAAAATGGAAAAGGGCAAGGCTAGTGACAGAAAAACCTGTGAATAGACAATCAGCTGAGCCAACACCTTCTCCTTGCCTCCCCAAATCAGGGTAGCCAGAATAACTGGTAAAAGAGCCAGTAAACGGGTAACCAAACGAATAAACCACTGAGGCAATCGCAGATGGATAAATCCCTCCATAACAATCTGGCCAGTCAAGGTTCCTGTGATTGTCGAATTTTGCCCACTAGCCAAGAGGGCAACTGCAAAGAGAGTCGATAAGAAACCGCTGGCAACACTTCCCGCAATGGACGGATCTGCTAGAGCATTATACATCTGAGCAAAAGCTGAGATTTGACTAGCATGTCCATAAAAAAGGGCAGCACCAAGAATCAAAAGCAAGGAATTAACGATAAAGGCAAGGCTTAACTGAATATTAGAATCCCAAGTCATAAAACGTACTGCCTGCCTAACCGAGTCAGGATTTTCATAATCCACCCGTCTGGTTTGTGAAATTGACGAATGAAGATAAAGATTATGGGGCATGACAGTTGCCCCAATAATCCCCAGCGCCAGCGTCAATTTACTATTGTCTCCAGTTTGGTGAAGATCAAAGATAGAGGCAGACGGAAGAAATCCCTTGAGAATCCCAGAGATACTTGGCTGGGAAATGAGTGTTAAATAAAGGAAAATTAACAAAATGGTTATTATTAAGGTTGAAACAACCGCTTCAATCTTACGAAAGCCCAACTTCATCAGACTCAATAAAATGAAAACATCCAGAATCGTTATAAAAACCGAAATCATTAAAGGCCAGCCAAAAAGTAAATGGAGAGCAATCCCAGAACCAATCACTTCTGCTAAATCAGTCGCCATCAAAGCCAATTCAATAACTACAAATAAGATATAACGCAGCCACTTAGGAAGGTGATTAGCTGTAGCCTGAGCCAAATCCTGACGCGTAACGATTCCCAACTTTCCCGCCATCTGTTGCAACTGCATTGCCATGAGAGACGAAATCAGTACGACCGATAGGAGCAAATATTTATAACTGGCACCTCCGACCACGCTGGTAATCCAATTCCCAGGATCCATATACCCCACTGCCACTAAAGCGCCTGGTCCGATAAAAGCCTTCAACGTTCGCCAAAAAGAAGCACTTTCAGGCACGGCAACACTTTGATTAACCTCACTCAACGAACGTGTATTTTCTTGATTTTTCTCTTGACCTTTCAAAAGAAATCCTCTTTTCTATTCTTATAATTGAGTTCATTATAACAAAAAACAAAAAATTAAGCACGCTTAAAAAGTAAATAAATGCCACCAAATTATCACTCTCCAACTGCGACCTCATGATATAAGATAGAGCTGCCGGTAAGCATACCCTATCTTTACAACTGAGTGCTAGTCTTGATCATGAACTGAACTATCCCTATAGTAAGTACCCTTAATACCTCCCTTAACAATCGTCTTGCGCGCTAAGTTTTAATCCCTTTTAATATGACTACTGGTACAGAAGTCTCGGAGACACGCTTATTGATTCGCCTTCCCAAGTCGTCTCAGATAGCACAGGTAGTAGCTTACTCACACCTGCTCCAAATACCAATACTACTTTCTTGTAAATGGCCATTCCTCCTGCTAGACAGCACTTTTTCTTACCAATCACTACTTCCTATAAATCAATATCAAACTAAGTGACACGTCACAGACAGCTTAAACTATCAGTGGATAATTTAAGATTGAAGATAAGGTAAACAACAACTTATTGAAGTACGAACAAATCAATGTCAAATAACGCACCCTCTTGATTTAAAAAGAATATTAGCTAATTGACTACAAGCCCCTCTTCTTCTATATGCAATTACACAGTCGCTTTTAGCAGATAGCTCGCTTCTTTTAAGCATACAAAAACTCCCTTCATAGCTTCTAGTGAAATTTCTGTTTTTCACTGTCCACTATGGGGAGTGTATCAAAGTACTTAAGCTTTTGTTAGATTGTCTTTGTGAAAACTCTGAACTTTTGATTATCTTTCTGATGCTTAATCGTATGATTTTTAGTATCAAAGACAAAAATAATCTTCTACCTCCTAGTTATGTTTTAACAGTTTCATATAATCACTCTTAGTAGAAAACAAATAGCTAATACTAACAACTAAGTTATTATCGTCAATAGTATAGAGCGCAATGGAGTCCTTTTTTAATGGAATTCCTCTCGTGGTCATGTTTTCTGTGATAACTCTACCAAACTTCTCATCGGCGTTAAACCCTGCTTCTGGAAACAATTTGAGGATTTCCATCCCTTTCACCAATTGGGACACGTAGCGCTGAGACGTATCTTTCGACTGCGACTTTTCCAAAACATGAGCTTTAACCTTCCTTAGCTCGGTCGCAACCTGCGAAGCATACCTAATCTTATAAACCTTAGATGTCAAGATAGTCCCTCAATTCCTCTTCGGTATAATATTGGCCAGCTGCCATTTCAGTTAGACTAGCTTTGACTTCCGCCTGCAATTCTCTAAGTAAACGCTCTTTTTCCAACTCTTCAGGCGAAGGAAGATCCACTTCTCCTGTGACAGCCACATTTGTCAAAAAGGTCCTAAGAGCACCCGTGAGACTATAGTTATGTGCTTTAAAAACATCTCTAGCGGATTGGACGATAGCCGCATCTGTCTTAAAGGCAATATTGATTGGCTTAGACATAAGATACCTCCTAGTAGTTCGTGAACTTTTTTCGTGTCTTTATTATATCATAATCTTTAGTGACAACAAATAAAAACTTGGCACATCTATCTCTCAGAACACATCGCTCACATATTCTAAATCCCAATCGTCTGTCTTCAAACGCATTTTCAGCTGGAAATGGTTGGCTGAGGACATAAGCTATATGGGTTTGGAGCTAATCATCGTAACTCTCGTAAGTCTGCTTTTGTGTTGGGTGCTGTCAAGAGACTAATAAACTTGAACCTTCTTGCCACAATAAATTTAACAGCAGCATTTGTCAGTTCATCAGATTGTTTCAGAATTGGTCTTAAAGGAAAATATTAGTAGACTTAGATGTAAATACTCCTTCATAGTTCGTGATTGTTTTCCGTATTTCTTTGATTTTCAATATCTGAAATCATGTCTAATCTAATTTGATGGCGTCCGCCTTCGTATTCTGCTGCTAACCATTCATCTACAATCATTTTGGCTACTTCTATTCCGACTACACGAGATCCAAAGGCTAGGACATTCGTATCATTGTGTTGACGAGATAGTTTAGCTGAGTAAGGCTCACTGCAAATCACACAACGGATTCCCTTAACTTTATTAGCTGAAATACCAATGCCAACACCGGTACCACATATAAGGATGCCCTTGTCGATTTCATTAGCAATAACTGCTTCAGCTACGGCTTTCCCAGATTTAGGATAATGGAATCGTTCTGTACTATCTGTCCCGTAGTTAATGACTTCATAACCATACTTATCTTCAATATAAGTTTTGATGGCGCGTTTATACTCCACAGCGACATGATCGTTTCCAATACCAATCTTCATAACTTTTGTAACTCCTCTACTAACTCTGTATAAGATCTTTCTTTGCCAAATAAGGCACTGGTACCTAAAATAAAACCATCAGCTCCAATTGTACTTAATTCCTTGATAATATCTGGGCTGCAAGCACCATCAATCATAATCTTATAATGGTAGTCTGATTTTAAATCAACCAGCTTTTTTATTTTTTTCTTAGTAAAATCGATAAATTTTTGACCCGCAAATCCTGGATTGACAGTCATGACCAGTACATAATCAACTAATTCTAACATTTCACTGACTGTTTCAATACTTGTATCAGGATTAAGTGCCAAACCAGCTAATTTTCCACAATCTTTAATATGACTGAGCGTTTTGATAACATAGCGCTCACTTTCTGGATGAATATAAATTAAATCAACGCCTGCATTGATAAACCAATCCACCTTATTTCCGGGGTTTTCAATCATTAAATGACAGTCAATTAGCTTATCCGTGTATCTTCTAATAGTTCGTATATCATTAATTCCCATGGTCATATTTGGGACAAACTCACCATCCATAATGTCACAGTGGTAAATATCTACACCAGCTTGGTTCAAGTCACCAACTTCTTTTTGTAAATGACTAAAATCAGCACACATCATACTGGGACACAATAACTTCATCATAACATCCTCCTTTAACTAAAAAACAGCCCTAAAATCAGTATTAGGACTGCTATTCATCACAAATTAGTAATATTAATCCGCCGCTATAATAGGAGTAACCTTTCCAAGACTATCGTCCCAGCTATCTGATACGATTGTGACATTGTTTAAATCAAAAGCTTTGACATTGGATAAATTATGAAATTTAGTACTGTCACACAAGAGATAGACTTCATCGGCATGTTCCCGTACCATTTTCTTTTTCGTAGCTTCCACAAGGGTTGGAGTCGTCACTCCAAACTTTTCATCAACACCATTAACACCTAAAAAAGCTTTACCAAAATAGATACTCTTCAAATTTTCCTCAGTCAAAGCACCACTGACAGAAGAATTTATAGGATTGAATTGACCACCCAATACGATAACCTCTGCGGCAATACTGTCGGCAACTGCGAATATGTCAGTATTTGTCGTATAGATTGTGATTTTTTTATGCAGAATTTTTCTAAATAATCCTGAGCAGGTTGAACCAGAGTCAAGGTAGATAACATCACCATCATGAATCTGTTTGGCTGCCAGATTAGCAATTTTATCTTTTTTATCACTGTAAAGTGTATTGCGCATGGTAATTGGAATTTCTCCAACCGTTGACATCAATTTAATAGCACCGCCTGACAAGTATTCAATTCTATTGTTCTTTTCAAGCTCTTTTAAATCACGTCGCAATGTTGAGGAGGAAACTTTTGGAAACACGGATTGAATTTCATCAAATTTTACTAATTCAGTATCTTTTAACAGACCTAATATTTTTTGTTGTCTTTCGTATGGAATCATCTTACATTTACCTTCATTTTGGTAATAATGATACCATATTCAGAAAATTATTTCATGCAAGCAATTAGGCTAACTGATCATCTCTGTTTGTGAAAATAAAACCTAGAACCGCTCCAACAAGAGCAGATATTCCCAGACCAATAATACCATTAATAACATTGGTATTATTTTCAATAAAGGCAGGGAAGGTCGTCACACTGCCGAATACAAAAGCATTGGTAACAACTTTTGTCAACCCTAAGTAGGCCCCACCTGCTGCACCTGCAATGATTTGAGCCAAGAACAATTTTTTGTTTTTGACAAGCATACCAAATAAAGTCGGTTCTATAATTGCTGATAATGCAATGGTAATAACGCCTGTTATAGCAAAATTCTTAAGATTTTTATTTTTAGCCTTAAGCCAAACACCAAAAGCTGTTCCAATAACAGCAAAGTTACAGGCAAAAGTCAGAGGACAAATGTAATCATAGCCATTTTGAGAAATATTATTAATCATAATAGGGTTTACAGCCCAATGAATACCAAAGCTGACCAAGACACTCCAGCCACCGCCAACAAGGATACCTGTCAGTACACCACTGCGTTCAATTAGCCAATTAACAACGTTAGCAATTCCTTCACCGCTGTAAACGCCAATCGGACCAATAACAATGACGGTTAAGGGCACCATAATGGCCAGAGAAACCAAAGGAATCAGAACAAGCTTGAGTGTTTCTGGAATATGCTTGTCTAACCACTTATAAAGGTAAGAGTAAGCCCAAATTGCAAGTATGATAGGAACAACCGTTGAGTTGTAATTCATCAAGACAACTGGGATTCCCAAAAAGCTTGTCGTAGCACCATTACCTGTCTTTCCAAGCAAGGATAAAAAATCCGGATGTAATAAAGCAGCTCCAATTAAGGCTGAAATGTAGGGACTGGCTCCAAAACGACGTGCAGAAGAAAAGGCGAGCAAGACAGGCAGAAAATAGAAGACTGCCATAGAAGCAGCAAATAAAATGCTGTAGGTACCGCTTTTATCACTAATCCAGCCCAACTGGACACTTAAAATAAGCAAACCACGTAAAATTCCCGATCCAGCTAAGGCCGGCAGTAAGGGTGCAAAAATTCCTGATATAGCAGAAAAAATCTGACTGATAATACTGCCGCCTTGACCTGATGATTCGTCCAAAGCATTCCCTGTACTGCCTTTTACAAGTATTTCAAATTCATCATAAACATGCGGTACTTCTGTACCAATCAATATCTGATACTGTCCAGCTTTATTGACAACATCCACAACACCATCTACAGCTTTAACAGCAGCATCATCTGCCTTGGATGGGTCTTTCAAGTTTAGACGTAACCGCGTAGCACAGTGGGTCATATTAGAGATATTTTCTGGTCCGCCAATATTCTCTAGAATCCCTTTGGCAGTTGCTTTGTAATCCGCCATAGTAATCACCTCCCTAGTCTTTGCTTCCCTTTAAGAACGTTAACATTAATTTATTAGCTGCAATAGCATCATTTTTATCGATAATATTTTGGATATAATCCATTCCGACCTCATCAATTAGCTGATCCATGTAGGTGATCATGGCAACATTTCTTTCTGCCTCTTCTACTGCAGGTTCAATAACTGGGAAAGTGTCAAAATAGACGACTCCCTGATAATCGTGTTTTTTAAGGTAGTACAGAAGTTCTAACGTTTTAAAAGGCGATGCTGTTCCAATCATCAAGCCATCATCAGCAACACCATAGCCGTCATTCGCATGAATACCATACAGCTGCCCCCTGCTGCCAAAAATATCTGCAGCAAAAGCAGGATTTTCATGCTTCATAAGCATGTGGCAGTAATCCAAGGTAACACCGATATTTTTACGATTCACATCATTCAGCAGCATCCCAGTAATTCCCATACTGTCAACAAAGGCATAGGCTCTCTCTTCATAGGGTTTATATTCGATGCTAATTTTCAAATCTGGAGCATAATCACAAATCTCTTGATAGGCTTTAACTAGCTGGTCCCAAACTTTGCGATAATTGATTTGAAAGCTATAGTCAAATCCATCAAACCCCAGCCAAATGGTGATAACTTCTCCGCCTATTGCTCGGCAATAATCGGCTGCTTCCTTACATAGCTGGCGCGCTTTAGCCGCAATATTAGGATTAGCATTTCCTAATTCACCATTGATGAAATCCCCTCGGAACCTAAGCGCTAATCCATTTAAAACAAGGTTATGCTTGTCTAAAAGGTTTTTCATTTCTTCAGGAGAAGTCCCCTTGGTATGCTCTGGATAATTCAGATCAACATAGCCTAGACCTGCAGTTTCAAAGTCTGTAAAAGTTTTCTCTAAATCATAACCATCAATTCTCAAATACGAATTGATTCTTGTTGCTAATTTCATGTTTTCCTCCTACTTTTTAATTTGTCTATATTCTAGCACTTAAAGGAAACGATTTCAACAAAAAATATCATATTTTTTTATTTTTTTTCATATTTTATCATATTTTTCCATTATTCTATCTATTAGCACAAAAACAGCTGCTACTTATATTAAAAAAGTCGCCATGCCTAAGCATAACGACTTTTAAGATTTCAGCTGCTTAAACAGCCTAGTTTCATAGATTATATATTAGTGGCTGCACCATCATTGCCGAAGTAAATCCATTGATCATTGATACGAACAAAGCGGTTTTTAGCCATATTACCTGAATCAACATCAAAATAATAACTGCGGCCATCAATAGCTACCAAAGCTCCCTTGACTTGTTTACCGGTTGTAGGATCAAAGTAGAGATCTTGATTGTCGATGAAACGACGACCTTTGGCTAGATTACCCTGAGCATCCGCATAATACCAAGCATTGTTGCCAGTTGTAAAGAAGCCGCCAACCTTCTTATCCCCTGAGTTAGGGTCGTAATAAGAGGTGTTGCCTTGGCCATCGGTGACAAAGTCACCCTTAACTTGAATACCGGAATTAACATCAAAGTAGAGCTGCTGACCATTAACAGTCACTGCACCCTTGGCTTGTTGACCGGTTATGTCATCGAAGTGGTACCAATGACCGTCCATTTCCTTGAAGCCTTTAGCAACATAACCATTTTCATCGGCGTAGAACCAAGCATTGTTGCCAGTTGTAAAGAAGCCACCGACAACCTTGTCGCCAGAATCTCCACGGTAATATGCCGTGTGGCCAGCACCATCGTCAGCGAAACCGCCCTTAACTTGGATACCAGAGTCCTTATCAAAGTAGAGCTGCTGACCATTAACTGCTACTGCACCCTTGGCTTGCTTACCGGTTGTTTGATCGAAGTAATACCACCGATCTTGGTTTTCAGCTACTTGCTTGAAGCCTTTGTAGACATAACCATTGTCAGCATAGTACCAATCATTGCCATTGGTTGTAAAGAAACCACTCGACTTCAGGACACCTGAGTTGGCATCATAGTAGGAAATCCGACCTTGGGCATCGGTAATAAATTGTCCCTTAACCTGAACACCCGTTTCTGGATTGAAGTAAAGGATCTGGTTATCAACAGGGTATTGACCCTTGACAGCATTACCGTTACCATCCATGTAGTACCAGTTATCACCATCATTGACAAATTTATTCTTAGCCATAGCACCATTATCTTCATCGAAGTAATGGGTACCCTTATCATCAGTCACGAATTGACTCTTGGCTTGGAAGCCATTTTCGTCAAAGTAGTAAGTTTGACCGTACATATCCCTGTAGCCCGTAGCCATAACATTGTTAGCGTCAAAGTAACGGAAGACAGTCTTATTAGGGTTAGTAGGAGATACGAATGGATACCAGTTATCACCTTTATAGAGGATACCAGTCCGGCCATAATAGTAACTGTTACCCTTGTCGTCTTGATGGATAGCATCCCGCAATTGGATACCATTTGGCAAGAAATAATACTCATTACCATCAGCAGTCTTGTAAGTGCCGGTTACCATGTGACCATCTTTATCGAAGTAGTAATAATGACCACCTTCATAAACAAAGCTATCAACAGCCTTGTTACCTGCTGTTGAATAATAAGTCATGCCTGTGCCATCGTAGTAGAAACCAGTCTTAGCATTTTGGTCACCTGTCAGGCCTGCTGGTAGGAAATTACCAGCCGTATCAACTTTGAAGTAAGTGCCAGTGGCATCGTCACTAAGGACATAGCCAGCCCCTTTACCGAGGACATTGGTACCATTGAAGTATTTAGCTTCCCATTGTTTAATCTTAGTTGATGGGTCAATTGGCTTACCAGTTGAAATCATATTGACTTCAAACATGTGAGGGTATTTAGCCTTAAGTTCATCTAAGAAAGCACCGCCGTACTGTGCCTGATAATCCTTACCGCTGCTCTTGGTATTCGCAGCATAGAGAGTATTATTCACAAAGGCATCGAAGGTTGGTTTACCATAGCTATCAGTCCGCTTAGCCGTTACCACTTCTTCTCCAGGCAATTGGTAGACTTGATCTGGAACCCAGTCAGCGATAGCTTGGATACCATTAGCATGCAAGCTCTTAAGAGCATTAGCCAAGTCTTCCCTAGAACCATATTTATTATTCTTACTCATGGCAAGGTCGTAACGGTCACTGAAAGCATAACCATTTTCGATGATAGAATCAAGGAAACTGCCATCTGTGGCTGATACATACTGAGGTGCCATCTCGAATGATGTGATACCGAGTTTCTTGAAGAAGTCTGCATTTTCAGCAATCTTCTTATTCGTATAATCAGCATCTGAAGCCGCAAAATCTTGGAAGTTTGAGAAGCCTTCGTAGATAACTTGTGAATCAAGAGCTGCGGAACTTTCAAAGGTCAAACGATTCGGTCCTTTGTCAGCTGTACTTGCTGCAACACGAATATCTTGTCCATCTTTGGCACCAACTGGTACCCAAACAGCTAAGTAACCGCTCATATCAACTGTTGAATAACCTTTAATATCATCAGCAGTGAAGATTAAATTACCATCAGCGTCAGTATATTTAACTAGATTAGTATCTGAATCTTTGAGATAAGATTTAACGCCATCCTTGGTTCCCAAAAGCAATGGGCGGTAGGCTTGGTTGGCATGGGCTTTGCCCATATTTACCTTGAAGCTGTCTCCGCCAAGGTTGAGATTAGGATCATTGCTGACCAAAGTCACCATACCCGAGGTGCGGCTGAGATCCGTTCCTTGAGTATCATCGGCAGACATGATATCTTGACCGAAACGAACGGAAGCCAAAACTTTATTGCTGCCATTCACTGTGTGAACCTGCTCATTTTGTCCACCAGATACATAGGCAATCCGCCCTTGCAGCATAGTGGTGATGGCATCATAGTAAGGTGATTTCTTAGCCATGTATTGGCCATCATCTGTATAGAGATCACCATAGTAGACCCGAGGCACAGATTCCATATTGCTTAAAAGCAGGGCATAAGCTGCTGGCATATTATAGTGGGTGTAGGTCTTGTTGACCTTGTTCATGTCTTCATTATAAATCTTGAAAGCATCTTTCAACTGATCCAAAGTAAAGGTATAGCCATCAGTGTTTGTATCAATTTTTTCCTTGATAATCTTAGCAATGACAGTTTGCACTTCTGAGTCATGTGCCCGAACGAAGGAGTAAGTTGGAATAGAATCACCATAAGCACGGTCATCACCGCGTTCCTTGTTAACAGAATCAGATATGATACTTTCAAGGCCAACCCGTTGACCTGGCTGCTTAGTCAAAACGGCTAAGGAGGTCAAACGAGATTGGTTATCAATAGACAAAGCAGCTCCGTTTGTATTGGTATTGTACCAATTATCATTGCCAGACCAGGCTTCTAGGATAGAAAGATGCGCCAGAGCGTTGGCTTCTTTTTGATTAACCTTATAGTATTCTTCGAAATAATTGGTGTAAACTTGGAGCAAGTCGGCATTAACATTATCAACGGCATCGACCCGAACCCCATCGAAGTTGGCATCCTTATCATTGAGTACAATCGAGCCCCAGTTCATTAAGTAATGCAGTTGGTTGAGCATTTCAGCTTGAACTACTGGATTAGAGTTATCGACATCGTTAGACAGAAGGAACTCATAACCACCCATACCGGCTTCATCAAAGTACTTCTGTTCACCCGTTTGCATAGTTGGAGTGCGATTGAGCAATCGATAGTCAGAGTTAGCCCAAGGAGTCAAATCACTATTGGTGTAAAGCAAAGCCCCGCCTTGCAAGTGATCGCTCTTGTTGAAGTTTTCAGTGCTCATATTCCACTTGGATTGCGTTGCTACAAAAGCCTTGATAGCAGTGCGAAGCCACTCCGTGTTATTGTCACTGGTGATTTTTTGTTCAATGCGCGTTTGCACCAGCTGAGCTGCCTTATTCAAAGCTGTCTGAGAAGTCTCATTGGTAAACTCTTCATTGCCAGCACCCAAATACTTAGTCATATAGTTAAGATAGGCAACTTGAGTATCTTTATCAGGCCACCAGCTCATCAAAACTGGACGCAAGTCATTTTCATTTGACGCTTCCCATGTTTGACCGTTGCGGAGAATAGAAGCGGGACGGTACCATGAGTTTGCAGTCAAATAGCCATCAACCAACTCAAAGCTCTTAGCAGTTGAATCATAAGCCTTGTTGTGACTGGTGAAATCATCAACGATATTTGTCAAACCTTGAGAGAAAGAATACGTTGAGGTTGACGAAAGAGCACCCGTATCACCATCGAAATAAAGCATTTGTCCATTGACAGTAATGGCAAAATTCTTCTTATAAGAGCCATCCGCTTGAACATAGTAGTACTTACCATCAACTTGCTTGACCTTGTCAAGAGACATGGCTGCTGTCTTTTCTTGTTCAGAAGGCCCTGCCTGCTGTTGGTCAGCCGCTGTCGCAACATTGGCTGCATCTTGACGTACCACTGCTGTACCATCTGTCGCAGGCGTTTGAGTTTGGGCTTGAGCTTGGTCTGCTGCTTGACCTTGATCAGTTGCCTGTTCAGCAGTTGCTTGATTTTGTGCAGCAGCTTGGTTTTGTTCTGATGCTACTGCTTGAGCGGATGAAGCTGAATCAGCAGCTGTATTAGCATCGTTGACTTTAGCCTGATTTTGCTGTCCAGATTCCTCTACCGCTGCTGTTTGTGCTGCCGTATCTGTTCCTGTATTTTCCTCAGCTGATACTGTACCAGCACCCACAAGTGTTACCAAACCAGCTGTGGCGACTGCAATAGTCACCCAATGTTTCTTAACCTTGTGAAGCTTATAATGTAGCTTTTGTTCCATAAAAAACACCTCTATAGTTATTAGATTAAAATGTGTTATTAGACCTGAGAAAGAGGTCATACAACAACGTTTTTTATGATAGCACTTTCATATTTAAGAATGAAGAAACTTAGATGTCAATTTTTTTGATAATTATATCAAATTAGTGACATTACAAATAATTTGCTTTCATAAGGTTTTCAAGGCTATTATCTTTAACTTTCATAACACGAACAAAGGCTTTCTGAAAGTCTTTGTTCGTGTTATGTATAACTGTTTCTCACCTGCAGAGTGAAATTGACTAAAGCTGCTAGTCAAAGAATCCTATCCTAAAATTGGGGATAGGAGCTCTTAACCAAATGGCAATGAGCCAAAAGATTCTCAGTTTGGCGATGCTTTGTCATCACTCATATTTCTGATACAAAACCTCAAAAAACGAACAGAATTAAAATTCCCGCCATTAGAAATTCAACTCTGTTCGTTTTTGTTAAATTTTTACCATCAGACTTTTTATCCGAGGCTGGGACAAACGAGGCCGTGAGTAACACTTTCATGATTTTTTGTAAAAGCGCAGCTTCTCAGACCTGCCAGTTCCAGCCGCAGCGATTAAACGATTAATAGAGGTTTTTCTCAACTTCTTCCTTGATATATTGCCATTCCTGCTGGGCTCTTGCTACCTTACGTTGATAATCAGCCCGCCCCTTGTTGGCGTACTGGACAAGATAGTTTTGCTTAACCAGAGGAATTTGAGGGATAGGAATTTCCAAAAGTTGAGCAGTAGAAATATTCAGAACACCCTTGCCATGGTCTGCTGTGTCCAAAAGGGCCTGTCCTATCTCTGATTCTAAAAAGAGCTTGAGATAAAAACCACTGAGGCTCTCATCAGGACGCAAAACTGTAATGTTAGAGGAGGCCACCACCGGAAAGGACTGCTCTTCGAAGACTGCAACCTTTTTAACGGTCCCTTTAGAAGCGACTAAAACATCACCAGTCTCTAACAGGTACTTCTGTAACTTCTCTGTTTTCTCGTCAAAAGTTTTGAGGTTTTGATAATCAATTCCAAACTCTGTCATATCCGACAAATTAATATAGCTAACACGTCCAGGGGCAGCCTTACTAGAAACAGCTTTCCCTTTAAAAGCCCTCGCTACTTGCTCCAGTGGCAACTTTTCCACTTGATTAGCCAGATAGTCCTCTACCAGCCTCATGGAACTCCTCCTTCTCCCTACGTTTTCATGGAAACTATGTGAAAGCGTATCATTCTTCTGCTATATCATACCCTAAATTATCAAGAAAAGCAAAAAAAGGCTGAAAAACAGGTTGTTTAGACACTTAAGCCATAACAATCCGAGTTTTTCAGCATCTTCAAATAACTCATAAACAGCAATCACAAAGCCTGAACAGCAGCAAGAGCTGCCTGATAATCCGGCTCTGAATTAATATTATCCAGATATTCTGTATAAGTCACTTGGTTGTTTTCATCAAGCACTAAGACAGCACGCGCCAGTAAGTGCCACTCCCCCATCAAGACCCCATAGGCCTTACCAAAATGATTATCATAATAATCCGAGAGCAAAATAGCATCTTCCAAGCCTTGGGCTCCGCACCATTTCTCTTGAGCAAAAGGCAAGTCAGCTGAGATGGTAATGACTACTGTATCAGCCATGTCCGAAAGCTCCTTATTAAAAGTTCTGGTTTGGGTTGAACAGAGACCCGTGTCAATAGAAGGCACAATACTCAGAACCTTTTTCTTCCCAGCAAAATCTGACAAAGATTTCTCACTCAAATCCGTTCCTATCAAAGTAAAATCAGGGGCGGTATCGCCTACCTGTAGCTGGTCATCTATAGCCACTGTGACTGGCTTTCCTAAAAATGTTGGCATCGTTATCTCACTTTCTAGCCGTTTCCAATACCCTTTGAAAATCAAAGCCATGCGTCGTTGCAAACTGAACACGCCTACCTTTTTGCGAAAATAAGATGAGTTTCCCTTGCATCTTTAAATTAATGACTCTGTGTCAAACTTCCTAAGATCTTTGAAACGCTTAGCAACTTTGTATCTTAATCTCAGCTTGCCATACCAAAATACTGGCTGCACTTTTCACCTTGCCTACCTTTGATTTCCTTTGAGTACAACGACGCCTCAATCATATCGCATTTAGCTGGAAATTACGACAATTTTGTTTATTGATCCATGGCTCCTGTCTCTACTAAATATCAAGTGACACATATAAATCCGTATTCCCAATCTTATAACTTCCTATCTGGCAAGGCCAATCAGCAAAGTAGTCACACCCCTTTAGCCGATAAGTTCATTTAGAAACTTAATTGCCAATGATTAGGTAAACTTCTAGAAAATTATTAGCCTATTTGCAAAGCAATTAATCTTCTCTAACAAAAACACTTTCCCCCTTGAATTCTACCTAAAATAGATTAATATGAAGATATCCGATAAACAAGTTGGTACCAATCAGTTTGGAAGATATAAAATTTTTTGACGGAGGTTATAAGGTTATTATGATAAAAACATTAGCATTTGAACAATTTGAAGCAGTAGATAATGAAACTCTAGCTATAGTTAAAGGCGGATTGTCAGATTGTGCACAAGGAACACTGGCTACTGCTGCTCTCGGCGCTGCAACGGGTGGTGGCCCATGGGGAGCTGTCGGTGGCGGTTTAGTAGGCGTCGCAGCCTTTTGCCTTTGGTAATCTTGACTGAGCAATAATGAAATGGAAGAGGTAAACTTATGAATAACCTTATTTTAGAACAATTTGATGTAGTAGACGAAAAGACCTTATCTGAAATTAACGGTGGTGATGGTGTCGCTCAATGTATCATAGGCACTGCTGGAGGTGCTATTTGGGGGAATGCAGCCTTTGGCCTAATCGGAGCCGGTGTCGGTACTTTCATCGGTAATACTGTTTTCTGCACTCCTGAAGCCTACTAATTTCACCGCCTGAATTACCAATATAAAAAATATCGGTTCTAACATTTCAGTAGTGGAGAGTGGGATAATAATCGGAAAATCGTGATAAAATTGCAATTTCGATTTTTCTCGCTCTCCCATTTTAAGGCTCAAGCCTCTGACACTTTTAGGTAGCAGGCTTTGGCAGTCTATCCCCAGATTCACTGGAACATTTGAATCCCACCTCCGTACAATTTACTCAAGATACAAAGCCGCTAAGCAATCAAAGGAATTTAGGAAATCGACGCAGGTGATACAACACCGAGGAGATTTTATACTGTCAGCTGCCATACATATTGGTAAGGTGCTAAAGCACCAACAACTATGTCTCTAATTCCATAGCGTTGTGTTCAATGATTAGCTACCACTTGCGTAGTAGTTAAACAGTCCAGTGGACTATTTAAGGGTGTCTGAGAATGGGACTATGCCCCAAGATAAGAACGTCCAATCAGCAAAGAGAGGGATCCATCGGTTCTAAAGCACCTAATGAATTGTGCAGGATAAGACTTCTTAGCCAGACTAACAAGTCTTACCACCGACTACTGCAGCAAACTATTATATCTCAAACAATTTATAGAAGTAAGAATTTTATACGTAATCTTCAAAGATTACAATGTTTTGTGGGTGAGAGCGAAGCCATCATGGCTGTTTGTCCCAGTCCTATTTAGTACAATAGGTTAGAGGTAACTATTTCTAAACATTATAGTTCCTCTAAGCTATCAAGGTATGAAATTTAGAGTTTTGCCAGTACTGAGCCGAACATACTTACTTTAATAATAGGGAGGTTGAGAGGATTCATCAATTTCAAAAAATTGTATTAGAGTCCTCTCTTCTTTTTTATAGTTTTTCAAGACAGACTAAATTCCGTTTCAAATCAACTTAAAAATTAGAAATTATTTAATCAAAGGAGATTGTATTTATATGAAAAAGACATACTTTAAAAGAATCGTGCTGTTATCAGCTCTTGTCCTGAGTGTTTCTGCAACAGCAGCTTATTCAGATGAAACAAAGCCAAATGATATCGCTAATCCGACTGCCACTCAGCAAAGCGGTCTTAATACTGAACAAGCTCTTTCTTCTTCTACCTCAGTGGATAAAAACGCAGATCATACAGATAGTGCTGCTGTCTCAGAACACGGGGGTTCAGAACAAACTCAACAAACACCACAAGCATCTGATGCATCAGAGTCGACTGCGGAGGTTAAACCAAATACCACTCCAGCAGGAGATGACACGACTGTTAAGACCTCTACCGAAGCCAATAATCGTGCGGCCGCTGTACAGACACAGGAACCCACAAGTAACACCAATTCTCAAACACCTTCTGTTACTACAGCTGCTGGAGAAAATGAGCAGGAGATTACGTCAATTACTCCTGAGGAGTACGAAGCTAATGTTGCCAATATAAACAAGGTCTCAATGGCTGATGTCTACCAAATGTTTACACAGGATGGAAAAGAACATACTCTTTACCTTGGGCGCCCGACTTGTCCATACTGCCGTCGTTTCTCACCAGAAGTTAAAAAATTCAATGATTTGATTGGTGGACAGCTAGACTACTTTAATACAGCCTCTCCTGAATATGATGACGCTGCACGTAATTTTATGCGTAACACTGTTGGGGTTCCAGGGGTTCCTACCGTTCTTTATATCAAAAATGGTAAACTTATTTCAGGTGTAGCAGACAGTACGTTAACTGCTCAAGAAGTTTATAAGCATTTGTATGTAGATCCCCAACAACAAAATATGGATCCAGCCACTCCTTCTGTAGATCCAGCATTGACCAATGGTAATCGAAATAGCCAACTACAAGAACCAACCGATCCTAATCCAGCTTTAGTCGCTGCACAGACAGCTCCTTCTTTACAATCTGGACAGCATAATGTTTCTCCTACTGCAGCTCAAAGTACAGCCAATAAGCTTCCGCAAACAGGGCAAGCTAAGAGCTATCTTTCCCTCTATGGCTACTTCACGCTGTTACTAGCAGCAATAACTGGGATTGTTATGAGAAAGAGGACCCATTAATTAACTAATTTGTTAGTGTTTTGTTTACAAAAAATCAGCTTTCGGTGTCCTGCGAAAAGCTGATTTTTCTATTATGAGAGTAAATTCCAGACCAAACTATACCTCGGTTGAAAAAGCTCAAAAGCAAGGCTAACCTATTTCCCTTGAAATTCTTGAAAAAGTTCTAATATCTTAGCAGCAACAGCTTGGCTATCTGCTTCTACTTGATCATCTGCATAAGTCTTCAAGTAAGGATAACGACCGACCTGAACGGCATAAAGAGCATCTTTAAACATACCAATATCATTTTTATCATTCCCGAAAGCTATGTAGGGCTCGTCAAACACTTCCCTAATAGTTGAAGACTTACTGATATGGTTAGGATTGAGATAAAGGCACTTCTCACTTTCATGATAAATCAATTCAAACAAGTCCGTCTCCTTAGCTTGATAAGTAATATCAGCCAAGAGATCTTCATGATTTCCCAGATAAATCACCATTTTAATGGGATTTTTCAAATCATCAGCTGAAACTTTTTGAGCAAGGTTTAAAGGGTCAACCATCTTAATAAAGGGGATGTATTCTTCATTATCTGTTGCATAATTAAAGCAATTATCAACAAAGAAAGGCAGATTAAAGTAACGGCAATATTTTATAGCTTCCTGATAGCCTACAGGATCCAAGTTGTGCTCGAGAATCAGCTCTCCTCTTTCATAAACGAGACCGCCATTAAGACCGAAAACGCGTTCTTGAGCTAGTTTTTCACCCAACATATCAAGAGAATCACGATAGGAACGAGCCGAAGCAAAATTTACCTTATGGCCATAGCTAGCCGCCTGAGCCAAGACCTCCTTAATGGACTCATCAATACTATAACCATCAAAAGACAGAGTTCCATCTAAGTCGAAAACAAAATTCATATTAAACTCCTAGTTGAGTTCCACCTCAAAAAGCAAAACTCACAATAATCAAAGCACCTACATTATATCAAAAAACTAGGTTGAAACCTAGATTTTATTGGATATTTATGGCGCTACTGCCGCCTCTTCCCGAATTTTCAAGTAGAGGAAGAGACAAACCGATGCGTAAATCAGCAAGGTCAGCAAACTCCCCTCGATACCAAACTGGCCACCCGTCAAATAGGCAGGACCAGTGAGCTTGAACTTAAAAATAGCCGATGAAACCAGACTGAGTCCCGAAACTTGAACCCCAAAAACAGATCCTTGGAAACAATTCCAAGCCGCATGAAGGCCAAAGGCACCCCAAAGATCACCTTTCCCAATCACATAAAGGCACATCATGAGGCCAAAAAGGCTGGCATTAAGCAAAGATATAAGAGTAATGTGAGGGCTCAATAAATGAAGCACAGCAAACAAAAGTGACACGATAGAAACTGCCGTAACCTTCCGATGATGACTAGCAAGAACTGGAAGTAACCAACCCCTTGTCATCAATTCTTCACCAGCACTTTGAATCTGCCAAACAAGCATGAAAATAATTAGGAAGACAAAGTTTGGAAAAGTCAGATTAATCTTATCAAGTTGAGCTATCCCCAAAAAGCCAAGTAAGAGAATGATAACCGTAAACATGACTCCGCCCCAGAGCCAGCCCTTCAGCAATTCTGATCCTACCCGATTTTTAAACAACCCCATAGAGGAAATAGGACGTTTCTCTACCCATTTTACCCAGCTAAAAAAGACAATGAATACCCCTATATCATAGGTTAAAAATGTTAACGTTCTTATATCTGCCCAGTGAGCTGGTAAGCCAAACAAAGATAGAATTTTAACGATCCCTTCCATAATCCCAATTCCTAAAAACTGACCAGCAGCAAATAAAAGGACTGCGAGAGGAACCGCTGCCGCAATATACTTAGTCACTCGGCCTTTTGCCGTTTCAGTAAAAAGATTAGGTTTCATTCTATATTTTCCCTTTCATAAGGATATGATCCATGAAGCATTCAAAAAATAGGAACCTCGACGGGTTCTAGGCAGGTAAGTTTTTTCACAGGGGTGCAGACAGGAGCAATCCATAGGGAGCTGCTTGATCTATTAAACACTCCAAAGATAAATAAGGAAAATTCCTTGAGGAGGGAGGGTATAATAAACAACAACAGGCTTACTTCAAATGTTTATGGCACTACTACTCCCTTACGAATTTTTAAATAGAGGTAGAGGCAAACTAGGGATAGCACGAATACCGTCAAAATACTTCCCTCTACACCAAAAGCACCACCACTCAAATACGATGCCCCTTTTAACTTCAACTGGATAATAGATGATGGCAAGACAGCTGTGCCAGAAACTGGGATACCAAAAACAGAACCTTGAAAACAATTCCACGCCGCATGAAGCCCAAACACGCCCCAGATATTGCCTTTCCAAACGACATAGAGGCACATCATGAGACCAAATAATATGACCACTAAGAGAGAAAGAATGGTCACATGAGCATTTGGCAGATGCAATAAGCCAAACAGAAGCGAAGCTACCATAACGGCCGTAAATTTCCGATGATGGCTAGCTACTGCAGGCATTAACCAGCCCCTAGTCAAGAGTTCCTCAGCTCCACTTTGAATTTGCCAAGCAAATACATATAATAATAGGAATCCTAGGCTTTTAGCTGAGATATTAATTTTTTCCAAATCAACCATTCCAAAAAGGCTCAATAAAACCACCATGATGCTAAAAAGTCCTGCACCAACCAACCAGCCCTTGGCTAGTTCTCTACCTGCATCCTTTTTAAACAATCCCATAGAAGAAATGGGACGTTTCTCTACCCATTTAACCCAACCAAAGACAGTTAGATAAATGCCCAAAAAGGCAAAAAGCTCAATTAGGGTAGAAACATCTGTTGAAAATGGTAAGCTGGTTTGTATTTCTCCAGACGGACTAGGGGCCGGAAAGCCATGCCCAAGATAATAAATTAAAGTAATAGGCACTAGGCTAAGACCACCTATCAAAGTACCTAAAAACAAGAGCATCAGAGCTATAAGAATCAATAATATAATGGACTTCGTTATCTTACCTTTTGCCGTTTCAGTAAAAAGATTAGGTTTCATGGTATGGCCTCTTTTTCATAAGATACTAAGCTGTTAAGCGACTCAAAGGAATTTAAGGAGCCTGAAGTTTCTTCCTGGCTAATTGTTGCTTTTTAATTTAGACAACAAGCTTCAGCAGCCTCTCTTCAAGCTGCTGAACTCCACAGGGCCGTAAGTGTTTCGATATTAAGATACAAAGGGCGTCTGTGGACACAGCTAAATAAGGGGGATTCGACCCAGAGTCTTTGCGACTCTGGGAGAAACTGTCTTTTTAGCCAAGTCCACAGCCCGTATTCAATTGTACCAGCCTTAACTATTTGTACTATTTTAATATAACAGATTTTCCATTCATTTGCAAGATAAAAAGGGAGTAGGATCAACCAAAATATTGAAAATTTTGGTTCATGTCCCACCCCCGCACAGCCCAAGAGCTCTGGAGGACCTCTTGAGGTTGGAAATCAGATGAACGATGATTATCACATCCATTTAGTATTTTCTGCTTTGGCCTGGTGGCAAAAGGAAAAACAGCCAGCAGTGATTCATTAAGGCTGGGAAAAATAGTCCAGCCTTCTATTTTTGCAGTAATAACAAGTTGATTGGAGGTCCTTATCTTGGGATGCAGTCCCATTTTCAGACACCTCCTTAAACAGTCCACTGGACTGTTTAACTACTCCGCAATTGCTAGCAGCCATCTTTTCCACTAATGAACTTGTGCAGGGAGCAAGACTTCTTGGCCTAGCCAACAAGTCTTGCTCCCACCTACTGCGCCAAGAGCTTATCCCAAAACAGGATCACCAGACAAGTTTGTTTTCCAGCCTCTTAATATCTTATACTGTTTTAACACCACTCATCAACCGCAGTTTGACCAGCAATTCGGCCGAAGGTAAAGATATCAGTCAAGGAGTTGCCACCCAGACGGTTACCGGCATGAAGACCGCCAGCGACTTCTCCTGCTGCATAGAGTCCCGAGATAATACGGCCTTGTTGGCTGATAACATGGGCTTGTGTATCAATCTTTAGGCCGCCCATGGTATGGTGAACTGCCGGCTTACGCGGAGTCGCATAGAAAGGCGCTTTTTCAACCTTGAGGTCAAAGGCTCCCTTATTGAATTCAGGATCATAACCCGCATCAACATAAGAATTATAATCAGTGATAGTTTGGACAAAGACCCTTGGATCAACATTAATTTTCTCTGCTAATTCTTCTAGAGTATCAGCGCGATAAAGCGTACCTGCTGCTACCTGTGCCTCGATTTTTTCGTCACTAGTATTGTAGGCTGTTTGTTTGATATTATCATCCGCAATCAGATAGAAAAGCCCGCCATTATCAATAGCCGCTTGTGACAACTTATCACGACTACCATATTCATCAACGAAACGCTTACCTTCCTTATTAACCATGATAAAGTTTGCAGGTGGTACCTGCAGACCTGAAAAAAGGGCTCCGGTTTCTGGATCTGATACAGGCATCATTTGAGTGAAGCCCATACCCACAAGATCAGCTCCGACACTTTGCCCAAGGAGAATGCCATCTCCTGTGATAGCTGGTGAGTTGGACGTCCTGATGTCATCGTCAATTTCTGTCCAATAAGTGTTGTATTTCTGCAACATCTTAGTGTTAGCACCGAAACCGCCTGAAGCCAGAATCACAGCCTTAGCATAAACTGTGATAATTTGACCGTTGCGGCCTTCTGCAATTGCTCCTTGGATGTGACCATCTTCAACAAGCAATTCCTTAACAGGAGTATCCGTCAGAATAGTTCCTCCTGCCTTACGAACATAGTCGTCAAGGACGGAAATATAGGCATAGCCCATTGGCGTTTTAGGCTTATGACCGCGGCGCCAGATAGCCCCCACCGGCATAGTTACATCACTGTGATCAAATTCGACCCCGACATTTTCCAGCCAGTGAACCGAATCCAAGGCATGTTCGGTCAAGATTTTCACCAAATCATAATTACCATGAATTTCATTACCCTTGAGGTCAGTTCGTTTACCACCTAGATAGGTTTGGATACGATAGAGCAATTGAGAGTCAAAAAGAAAGCTTGGATCTTTAAGATAGGCTTCGACTTGCTCTTGGAGTGCTCGGAAATCGTCACGATATTCTGGATCAATTGTTGATAAATCCATGGAAATCAACTCTTCCAAATTATGGGCTTCGCCAGGATTAGCCGCAAAGGTCTTTTGCCAGTCAGGATCCGGAGCATTCATAGGACCGCCAGCCCGAACTGTATTTCCGCCCAAGGCTGGGAATTTTTCTAGAAGGACAACGGATTTACCTTTTTGCAGGATAGTAGCTGCGGCAGAAAGGCCAGCACCACCACCGCCAACAACCAAAACATCGGTGGTAAATTCCTTGTCTTCTTTATCCAAGGCGGACGGAGCTTTAGGCCGCTTCTTCAATGTATCAGGATTACCGCCAGCTAGCCGAACGGCTCGGGCTACACCATCAAGAACACCATTAGAGGTTACGGAAGCCCCAGAAACAGCATCTACATTAAGGGTTTGCCCTTCAATAATTTCATTTGGAATACGGGTAAAGACAATATCAGAAATACCGGAAGTTTCGCCTGAACTGTCAATATCAATCTTTTCAATCCTGTCATCAGACAAGGTAACCGTCACAGGCAGAGGACCATTATGGCCTTCTGTCGTAACCTCGTATTCACCAGGCTCAAAATGAACGTCTTCGGGCTCATTGAGCTGGTTAGCGATGCCGACAAAGCGGACAAAACGATAGAAACAGCTTTCCAAAAAGTCCACTGTCTTTTGATCCTTGATATTCCCCTTATCATCAAAAGCTTTATGGGCAAAGCCTAGCAAAAATTCATTTCCAGGCATAACGGTCGCATTAACACCAGGAGCATCCAAAATCTGCCGCAAATGCAGCTGGGCCCGTGAAGACCCCTGCTCGGAATAGGAAGCTCCAACAATCATAATTGGTTTGCCATCAAGCGGATGAATATTAAAAGACAGCCATTCAAGCAAACTGTTCAAACTGGAAGGAATGGTATGATTATGCTCAGGTGTAGCAATAATAACTCCTTCAGCCTCAGTAATCTTCTGATTAAAATTTTGGATGACAGGTGAATCTGTCTGATCATCGGTTTCATTAAACATGGGAACTTGATCAATGTCCAAGATTTCAATCTCGGCTTTACTAGCAAAATGCTTAGCCATAAACTGCAATAGCAACCGATTGTAGGAATGCTTAGCATTGGTCCCTGTAATAGCAACTAATTTCATAATAATTCCTCCCCGCCTTATACTTCCCAAGCAAAGGCTTGTTTACGCTTTGTATCAGCTTCCTTGACTAACTGGTTGGTTAGATTAACAAAGTCTTGAAATTCCGCAAAGCAATCGTCCAGTTCGGAAACTTTCTCAGGATTATTTAGCTGGTTATCATCGGTTAGAACCTGCTCGGAGTGTCCTAATAAGAATTCATTTCCAGGCATAACCCTAGCCTTTAATTCTGGAGCATCCAAGATTTGCCGCAGGTGGGCCTGCGCCCGAGAAGTCCCCAGAAGCCCAAGTGAAGCTCCGACAATCATCGTTGGCTTATTAATCAAAGGGCGGCTGGTGTAAGCAATCCATTCCAAGGCACTTGAGAGCGGTGCCGGAATAGTGTGGTCGTATTCCGGAGTCGCAATAATCACACCTTGTGCATCTACAATCTTCTCATTAAAGTCAGCCACAGCTTGAGGAACTTGCTTATCTTCGGGTTCATTAAAGGCTGGTAAATCCTGAATTTCTAGGATTTCAATGTCAGCTTGGTTGGCAAAATGCCTAGCCATAAACTTCAAGAGTTTCCGGTTAGTTGAACGGGTCGAATTGGTCCCAACAATCGCAACTAATTTCATTTTGTTACCTCTTTCACATTATTGGTTCCCCCTCATTGTACTACTCTCCTATTTTTTTGTAAACGCTATCTCTTGAAAATTAATGTCATAGTATCTATTTTTCAGATAATAGTATTGCTTTTGTCGATATTTCTTAATTTTTATTCATTTTTTTGTTAAATAGCATTGACAGCGTTTCCAAAAGATAGTATAGTCTTTGTGAAAACACAAACAAAGTTTCAGAAAGGACTATTACCATGACAAAAACTACCAATCGATGGTACACCATAGCGGCCTCTACTGCTATCTTACTTTGTACAGGAGCAATCTATGCCTTTAGTATCTTTGCCGGACCACTCAGCAAACAGACCGGTTGGACCATGCCCCAGATTATGCTGGCCTTCACCTTAAACAGTGCCATCGGTCCTATTCCGATGATTTTAGGTGGTTACCTAGTTGATAAGGGTTATGTTAAGTGGACCATTTCCTTAGGGGCTCTTCTCTTTTCAGTTGGCTTTTGCCTCAGTGGCTTCGCCACTAGTCCAACCATGCTTTACCTCACTTATGGCCTTATGGCTGGACTCGGTCAAGGTTTCGCCTATTCCGGCGCTCTCAGCAATACCTTACGCTTCTTCCCCGATCGGCGTGGTTTAGCCTCGGGTATTCTAACAGCTGGTATGGGCTTTGCAGCTGTCATTGCTTCCCCAATTGCTAGTCATTTGATTCAGGCTTATGATGCTAAATTTGCTTTCCGCCTCCTCGGACTGGTCTATATTATTGTTGTCCTTATTGCTAGTTTCTTCATCAAGGCAGCACCAGCAGGTTACAAACCTGAAGGCTGGAATCCACCCGCTCAAAAGAAAACTGTTTCCTCTAACATCAATTGGATTGGCATGCTAAAATCACCAATCTTCTACACTGTTATCTCTATGTTTTTCGTCGGCTCATTCTCTGGTCTTATGATTGCTTCGCAAGCAGCAACTATTGGACAATCCATGTTCGGCCTATCAGCAGGAACTGCTGCCCTTTATGTTAGCTTGTATTCTATCAGTAACTCTAGCGGCCGCTTTATCTGGGGAACCATCTCCGATAGGCTCGGCCGAAGCAAGACCCTGACTATTATCTATTCTGTTGTAGCTTTGGCCCTCCTAGTTTTGGCCCTACTTCCCGGCCAAGCTGCCTTTGCTATCGGTATCATTGGCCTAGGTATCTGTTTTGGCGGTGTCATGGGGGTATTCCCGTCTATCGTTATGGAAAACTATGGACCAATCAATCAAGGCACTAATTATGGTATCGTATTTACTGGCTACTCCTTAGCAGCCTTCTTTGCTCCTCGACTTGCAGTGAAAATGGCGATGTCCAACCACGGCAACTACAGCTATGCCTTCTATGCAGCAATTATCTTAGCCTTGGTCGGTTTAGCTCTGAACCTAGTCTATAAGACGTTGAGCCAGAAAAATGCCTAATATTAACGGAGTCTGGGGAAAACTCGTCCAGTATCCCTGTTTTGGAATAAACTCTTGGTGCAGTGGTTGGGAGTAAGACTTGTTGGCTAGGCCAAGAAGCCTTACCACAGTTCATTAGTGGAAAAGATGGCCGCTAGCAATTGCGGAGTAGTTAAACAGTCCAGTGGACTGTTTAAGGGGGTGCTTGAAAATGGAACTGCACCCCAAAATAAGGACTCCCAACCACTGTGTCAAACTGTTATTACTGCAAAAAATAGAAAGCTGGAATACTTTTTTCCAGCCTCAATGAACTACTGCTGGTTGGTTTTCGTTTTGCCACAAGGTTAAAACGGAAAAAAGAATGTGATGATTATCGTTCCTCTTATTTCCAATCTCAAAAGGCCTTCAAACCTTTCGAGATATACGGGGGTGGGTTAACAAGGTCTGAGAGACCTTGTTAATCGGGAAGTAAAGCTTGCAAAGCAAGTGTCAAAAGCGGCCTGAGGAGAGACCGTTTTAGGTCACCACTTTAAAACCAGAACGTGGTGAGAACCAAAATTTTCAATTTTTGAGTTGACTCCACCACCCCTTTTTTACCCGAAAGCGGTCTTGTCTTACCCTTGATGCTTCAGTCTCAAACAGAGGCACGGCTTCTCAAAGCCTATGTTATAATGAGCTTACAAAATTGATTAGAATGAGGTAATTATGATGCAGGCTCCTTCTTATATTAGAGATGATCCATCTGGCTTTCCTTATGAATTTTATCAGACTCACTTAGTCTATGGACAACCAGAAATCATGTATCACTGGCATCCCGAACTTGAAATTTCTTACATCAGCATGGGCAAAGGCATCTACCACATCAACGATGAAGCCTTTGACTGTCAAACTGGAGCCATTATGCTGATTCAACCCAATGCTATGCACTCCATTCAACCAGCAAGCGAGCAAGAATTGATTAGCGATACCTTTAGCATTCATCTGGACAATCTCGGTCGTTCCATTATTGATAAATACAGCCAGCGCTACTTACAGCCCCTGCACAATGGCCATTTTAAACTAACTCCCCGTATTCAACCCAGTATGATCGGCTACCAAGCTATTAAAGATTGTTTATTTGAGATCTTTGAATTAGTCAGCCAGCAGTCTCTTTATTTTGATATGCTCTTAAAGTCCAAGTGTCACGAACTGCTCTATCTACTCTTTAAATATCGCTATATTAATCGTCATTATACAGATAACACTTATCAGAACTATCAAAAGCTCAAAGAATTGATTGACTATATTAATGAGCATTACGCCGAACATCTGACCATCTCCTTTTTAGCTGACTACTTTGGCTATAGCCGCACCCACTTCATGAGCATCTTTAAACAGCACACAGGCAGCAGCTGCCTTGAGTTTATCCTCCAAGTAAGACTCAATAGAGCCTGCGAACTACTCCTGCAAACTAACCACTCGATCCAAGATATCACTAGTCAGGTCGGTTTCGCCAACCAATCCAATTTTAATCGCCAGTTTAAGAAATATTATAAGCTAACACCCAGACAGTATCGACAAGAGTTTACAAAAGGATCTTTGCGGAAGTAATCTTCTAATTTAGTCAAAGCTCTCCTTCTAAAAGATCACAAAAAAGCTACTAGAAAAACCTAGTAGCTTTTATCAGTACTCCACTAAAACCTTATTTTTTAAGGTTGTAGAATGAGTTGATTCCTTTGTATTGAGCAACTTCACCAAGTTGATCTTCGATACGAAGCAATTGGTTGTATTTAGCCATGCGGTCTGTACGTGACAATGAACCTGTCTTGATTTGACCAGCGTTAGTTGCAACTGCGATGTCAGCGATTGTAGAATCTTCTGTTTCACCTGAACGGTGTGATACAACTGCAGTGTAACCAGCTTCTTTAGCCATTTCGATAGCTTCGAATGTTTCAGTCAAAGTACCGATTTGGTTAACCTTGATAAGGATTGAGTTAGCAGCACCTTCTTTGATACCACGTGCAAGGTAGTCAGTGTTTGTAACGAAGAAGTCGTCACCAACCAATTGAACACGATTACCAAGACGTTCAGTAAGAGCTTTCCAACCGTCCCAGTCGTTTTCATCCATAGCATCTTCAATTGTGATGATTGGATATTTGTTTACCAATTCTTCGATGTAATCGATTTGTTCAGCGGCAGTACGCTTAGCACCAGTTTCACCCTCGAATTTAGTGTAGTCGTAAACGCCATCTTCGTAGAATTCTGATGAAGCACAGTCGAAACCGAGCATGATTCCGTTTTCACCAGCTTCGTAACCGGCAGTTTCAATAGCCTTAAGGATAGTTTCAACACCATCTTCAATACCGTCGAAACGAGGGGCAAATCCACCTTCATCACCAACAGCAGTTTCAAGACCACGTTCTTTAAGGATTTTCTTCAAAGCATGGAATACTTCAGCACCCCAACGAAGACCTTCCTTGAATGTTGGTGCACCAACAGGCATAATCATGAATTCTTGGAAAGCGATTGGAGCGTCAGAGTGAGAACCACCATTGACGATATTCATCATTGGAGTTGGAAGAACTTTAGTGTTGAATCCACCAAGGTAGCTGTAAAGTGGGATTTCAAGGTAGTCAGCAGCTGCGCGTGCTGCAGCGATAGACACACCAAGGATAGCATTTGCACCCAATTTACCTTTGTTTGGAGTACCATCAAGAGCGATCATTGCACGGTCGATTGCTTGTTGGTCGCGTACATCGTAACCGATGATAGCTTCTGCGATGATGTTGTTTACGTTGTCAACAGCTTTTTGAGTGCCAAGACCGCCGTAACGAGATTTGTCACCGTCACGAAGTTCAACCGCTTCGTGTTCACCAGTAGAAGCTCCTGAAGGAACCATACCACGTCCGAAAGCACCTGATTCAGTATAAACTTCTACTTCAAGTGTTGGGTTACCGCGTGAGTCAAGGACTTCGCGTGCGTAAACATCAGTAATAATTGACATTACAATACTCTCCTTATGAGTTTAAATTTTTTACATCACAATAGTAACACAAACTTCGTCAATTAGCAAACGAGAACTGAAACTACCATCATTATTTTTTTAATTTTGAAAAAATTTCTAAGCTTCTTTTTCCTTATCGTTTTAGCCATCTCTAGCCTTTATTTTCTATCTTATGATAAAATAAGGTAACGAGGTACACTATGGATAATTTAGAAAAGAAATTAATGACAGCTGCTTCTGGTGAAACTAGGTTAAAGCCAGACGAACAGCGTCAATACATCGGCACTTTTCGCGAACGTGTTCTGCTTACGATTGATAAAAATATGGGCAATCGGGATGATGTCAAAGCGGCTTTTCCAAAAATCTTGGAAGACCTCAAGAAAAACTATTCTGCCATCAAGGTCAAATCCTGCTCCAATCTAACTCAGACCAATCAAGTCATCTACATGAAAATGGCTCAAGAGGCTGGAGTCAGCTTTACCAATGTTAATGAAAAAGGCGAGCATGCTTTCGACCTGATCGTTCATACCGACAAGGCTGTCAATCGAGAAGAAACTGATATCTTCAAGCTCTATTCCCAGTTTTTTGAAACGGTCGCTGAACCAGCCACTGAAAAAAAGAGTTTTTGGAAAAAATTGTTTGAGAGTGGGACAAAAATCAGTAAATCGTGATAAAATCACGATTTTGATTTTCCTCATTCCTTTGTTTTAAGGCTCAGGCCTCTGCCACTTTCCTATTTTTAGGCGGCAGGCTATCCCCAGACTGCCAAAGTCCGCTGGAGCATTTCAATCCCACCTCCGCACAGTTGATCTTGGTTTTCTCAAATAAGACTGCTTGGCCTATCACTTGTATGGTAGTTAAACAGTCCAGTGGACCCGTTTAAGGGAGCGCCTGAAAATGGGACTATGCCCCAAGACACCCAAACAGCAGGGATTCATTGGTGCTAAAGCACCTAATGAATTGTAC
Organism: Streptococcus criceti HS-6; assembly: GCF_000187975.2. Taxonomy (NCBI): domain Bacteria; kingdom Bacillati; phylum Bacillota; class Bacilli; order Lactobacillales; family Streptococcaceae; genus Streptococcus; species Streptococcus criceti. The sequence goes on along the minus strand of NZ_AEUV02000002.1, from coordinate 1,259,836 downwards.
AGGGGGAAGGCCTATTACCCCAAGGCCACTGCGTCAATCCGGTAAATCTAGAACAATGCTATCGAGTCTGAACTGTCGTCTCAGACTCTTCTTCTAAAACAAAGAGGATCGAAAAATGAAAGAGAATTACATCCACGAAATCAAGGCCTTTGAAAATCACCAACTAGACAGCTTTGACTATGGTCATGTGGTCGTGACCAGTGACATTGTCCAGTCATCCCTCAACTACTACGGTCAGGCCCACGGAGGCTACCTCTTTACCCTCTGTGATCAAATTAGTGGCTTAACAGCCATTTCAACTGGTTCTGATGCCGTGACCCTCCAATCAAGCATCAACTACATCAAGCCAGGGAATTTAGGGGACAAGCTGACTATTGAAGGTAGCTGCACCCACGATGGTAGAACCACCAAAGTCATCGATGTCACCATCAATAATCAAGATAGGGAACTCGTAGCCAAGGCTAGTTTTACCATGTACGTAACTGGCCAGCATAAGGAAGAAACAATCCAGTAGGAATGTGTGACCAACCACAGTCAGTTTGAGAATAGGACGTACTATCTGACTAAAAAAGCGCCTTTTAAGCGCTCCTACTATTAATAGACTTGTTCGGTAACCAAAACTGGTATAAGCTCATGAAAGCCGCATACGACAGTTCCTAAATTTTATTCCAAACATTTAAAATGGTTAAGCTAAGTTGATTTGTGGCATTACCAGTTATGAAATGCCTTAGTTTTCGAACAAGTCTAATCTTCAAAAAAATCTCTAAAATCTTCCTGAATAAATGGGATATCGGGGTGGCTCCTTGCCACCTCATTTTTTTCCTTATCCAGCCAAATAATTTTTGCAGGATCTTGCTGCAGAACTAAGCCTGCCAAAGGGTAGACTTCCAAAGTTGACCCAATAACAATGATAAGATCACTGAGCTGAGTCCAACGAGCTGCCAAGGCTAAATTGTCGGGATCAATGGCATCACCATAGAGGACAATTGCCGTGTCGACGTGATCCGCTAGAATAGCTAGAGGATCGCTGGTTAGCAAAGTGTGGGCATGTTTCATGATAGCTTGATCATCCCGCAAATCAATTTCCTGAAAACAGCTTTGACAAATCCCTATGTCGGCCTTGCCATGAAATTCAATAATATCCTTTGAACCAGCCTGACGGTGAAGCCCATCAATATTTTGTGTCAGGACAGGAACTGCCTGCTTAGCTATCCAACGGTGAACCTTGTTGGGCTCCAGTCTTTGTAAAAATTGTTGCTTATGCCACTGCCAAAACTCTCTAGGATAAGCTTGGAAAAAGGGACGTGATAAAATTTCACGGGCTTGGAAGTAGCGTCCCTTGAGCTTCGTTCCCTTCATGGTGGTATAGTCAGGGACTCCAGATAGAGTCGAGACACCTGCACCCGTGACAACGATAGGGTTCTGAGCTAACTGGATGCGGTTTTCGAGGTCTTTTTGGTTCATAGCTGCCTCCTTATCTTTTAACTTTATTATACTACGAAACGAAAACCTTAGTGTTTTCAAGCCACAGTCACACTTAAAGGGCTATGGAATATATCTCAGATATCGCCAATGAATAGCTTTAAAAGAGAGTGAGATCAACCTAAAAATGGAAAATTTTGAGTCTCACCACATCCTGATTTTAAAGTGTCAAAAACGGTCTTAGGAAGAGACCGTTTTTGACACTTGCGTTGCAAGCTCTATTTCCCGATAAAAACCGTCTCCCAGACCTTTTTAACCCACACTCTCTTTTTATCATTTTGAAAAGGGAAGATGGTCTTGGCTAAAGATTACCTGTTCTTCAGTTAGACTCGTTAGGGTTAGAAATTTTTTCTTAAACTCTTCTAGAGAATCATCGGAATGGCAGTACCACTCCTCACCGCTGGTAATATACCATTTGGCAAGGGATTTGATTTCCTTGGTCACTTGAGGAATATGAGACTTATCTTTAAAAGTAATCAGGTAAACTATTTCAAAGGCAGCTGCTATAGATTTATTTCGCAAAACTTTTAAAGATTCTAACATAATAGGTACCTACTTTCTAAAGGATACTAATGCTGAATGACTTGCAATCAGTTTGCTTGGGCTCAACCAAACTAACATTGCGCTTATCCTCAAAATAATCAGACTCGTCTAAGGATGTTGATAGTCCGCTCCACGGTTCAAGAGCGATGAAAGGACTTTGGTTGACAGTAGACCAGAGCACCAGATAAGGAAAATCCGGAAAATCTAATCGAACGCCTTTGTGATGTTTACGAGAACATAAAGTGACACTGCGAGACTGAAGTCGATCCAGCGTCAGTGCATCACGGGAGAATAGACGATAATCCAAATTAAGCCTCTTCTGCTGCTCCAAAAACGGGAGCCGATCATTAAGATCTAACAGTCCTGTATTCGGGAATGACCGCGGAATTGAGCATGTTTCTTCTTGTTCGAATTCAAGATAGTAATCTTCATACTTATCCGTTTCCAGCAAGGGGCAATTAAACCCTGGGTGACCGCCAATAAAGTAGGGTAAAGTTTTGTCTGTCTCTTCATTAGTTACCTGATAGGTCGTCTGAATTCTTTTACCTGATAAACGGTACGTAATGCTCAAATGAAAATGATAAGGATAAGCTCTCAGTATTTTTTCTGTTGGCCTTATCGAAAAGGTAACAGAATCCTCAGAGATATTATCCACCGTAAAATATTCCTTACGTACTAATCCGTGCCTAGGAATACTACCTGTAAAATGCGGACGATCCGCTGGTCTATACACAGTCCAATTCATTCGCAAACTGCCACAGATAGGGAAGAGTACCGGAGCTTGGGAACTCCAATACTCAGGATTCCCCTGCCATAAATACTCAATCCCATCTTTATCCTTGATCGATGTCAGAGCAGCACCAAATTCTGATAATTGAACTGCCAATTTATCATTTTTTAATGTAATCGTCATGATGTCCTCACTTAGTTTATATTTTAAATCAAAACAAGACAAGAGTCTCAATTAAACATTGTGACTCTTGCCTCGCTACGGTCTTTTCTGAAATTGAGAAAAGGGATTTTAATGAATTAGGTGGAGATTTCAATTAATAAATGGAGAAATATTTGAAAGTTACAAGTTAGAAAGTTAATAAAGTATACTAATTATTCATCAATTTCCTGAGTTTGAGCTAACTTTTTATACCAGTAAGCGCTCTTTTTAGGATAGCGCTCCTGCGTATCAAAGTCAACATAGAAAAGACCGTAGCGTTTCTCATAGCCATTAGACCATGAGAAAACATCCATCAAGGACCAGATGAAGTAGCCTTTGACATTGGCACCATCAGCAATGGCATCTGTAAGAACCTCTAAGTGCTTTTTGACATAGTCAATCCGTGCGTCATCATAAACAGTATGATCGATAAATTCATCTTTGTAACCAAGACCATTTTCGGTGATATAGATCTTCTTATAATTAGGATAGTCTCTTTTCACGCGCATGATCTGATCGTACAGTCCCTGTGGGTAAATAATCCAATCCCAATCTGTTTTTGGAATATGGGTTGGCGCTTCTCTGCGGCCGACACCTTTAATTTGGTATTTAGAACTGCCTTTTTCGCCTCTACCATTATGAATAATTTCCGTTTCGCCATCAAAAGCCTGCATCCAATCGCTCATATAGTAATTAATGCCCAAGAAGTCATTCAGATCCTTTGCAGCCTTAAGAGCTGCAAAATCGTCATCGCGCAGGTCCAGTTCTCCGCCGTTGACAGCTAAGATATGGTTGACTCCTTCCATGGTTTTATCCGAATATTCCCCTAAATAAGTGGCATCAAGGATAAATTTATTGTGGATGATATCTTCTAGTTCCGCAGCACGCACATCAGCAGGATTCGACGGATCGTAAGGGTACTTAGTTGGAAGAGCATGAACCACGCCAATTTCACCAGAGTAACCGCCGTCTTTAAAGGCTTTCACCGCACGGGCATGAGATACCATCATATTGTGATGAGATTGGAAAACTTTAGCCAAATCGTATTTAATGCCCGGCGGGAATTTTCCTACCAGATACTGACCGTCACCAATGGGGCCAATTTCATTGAAGGTTGTCCAGTAGTTAACTTCTGGAAACTCTTTAAAACAGAATTTTGCATAATCAACAAAGTGATCCATATTTTCCCGGTTGAGGAAATCTCCATTAGCATGGAGAGCTGCTGGGGTATCAAAATGGTGCAGAGTCACAAAGGGTTCAACATGACGCTTGTGACATTCGGCAAAGAGCTTGTGATAGAACTCAACGCCTTTAGGATTAACATCGCCAAAGCCTGCTGGGAAAATCCGCGACCAAGCAATAGAGATACGAATACCATTGACGCCAAATTCTTCAGCCAATTTTAAATCAACGGGGTATTTATGATAAAAATCGCTGGCAGGTTCTGCGGTGTACCAATAATTATCTTCCAGATATTTGTCCCAAGCAACAGGACCCTTGCCTTCTCCTTTGGTGACACCTTCTGCCTGATAAGCAGCGGTTGCGCCACCAAAGATGAAGTCTTTTGGTAATGTTTTAGTCATCTTATGACCTCTCAATCTTTAAATTGCTCTTCAACAAATGCCAAGGCTCCCTGACCATCACGTGTCAGCTTGATGTATTGAGCACCCTCAGTCTTAGCTAATTTAATACCAAGTTTGTCTGTTTCAGCCTTCATATCATCGTAGTTAGAGGCCACTTGCGGTGCTAAAATAACTAATTGATATTGTGGCAGGATTTCTCGGTGAGCACCGTAGCTGCCAGCAGCTGCCTTAACAGGTGCTCCGTATTCTGCCGCTGCCTTATTAAGGGCATTAGCTAAGAGACCGCTGGTACCGCCACCGGCACACAGGACCAGAACGTTGGTTTCTTCTTGGATACTGCTACTTTCTGCATCAGCTTTCGCATCTGAATTTTCAAGAATGGCATCGGCCTTTTTAGTATCAAAGTTAGCAGCAACTTTTTCTTTAAGAGAATCGGCAGCGTCACCACCGGCTGCTTCTTCAGCCAGAATTTGTTCATCATAAACCTTAACGAATGGATAGTAAATAGCGACATCAACTACAATCAAGAGAGCAGCTAAGGCAAATGATAGAATACCAAAGCCAGTCCCCATAACAATTCCCAAAGGTCCAGGGGTCGTCCAAGGTAAATTGACACTAAAGCTATTCATGCCAAGCGTATCAACAAAGAACTTGAAACACCAGACATTAACAATCGGAGTCAGAACAAATGGAATAAAGAAAACAGGATTCAAGACGATTGGGGCACCGAACAAAATCGGTTCATTAACCCCAAAGAACGTTGGCACAACCGAAGCACGCCCAATGGCCTTGTTCCGTTTGGACTTCGTCAGCCACATGAACATGAAAGGCACAACCAGAGTTGCCCCTGTACCACCCATAGTAGCGATAAACATCTGCGTTCCTGATGTGATAACCTTATCAGCATGTTGGCCAGCTTGCAATAATTGATAATTGGTTTCAACATTGGCATAAGTAATCGCTGCAATCGCGGGTTCAACGATGGATGGGCCATGAATCCCCACAAACCAGAAAAGAGCATAGGCACCAAAGATAATGGTAATACCAATATAGCCATCCGCAGCTGAGAATAACGGAGCCAAAAGGGTTCCGATTGATTCTGCTACATTAACACCAATAGTGGCGTGCACAACCAATTGGATAGCATAAAGAATAATAATAGAGAAGGCAAAAGGGAAAATATCTTTAAAAACTTGGGAGATATTTGGCGGAACCTCCTCAGGCATCCGAATCGTCACATTGTGTTTGACACAGAATTTATAGACATTAACAGTGATAAAAGCTGCAATAAAGGCGGTCAAGAGCCCCTTAGTTCCCATAAAAGCACTGAGGAAGCCGCCTTCCTTAGCGGGATCAGCTGCCATGATTAGGAAGCCAGCCATTGATGCCAGCATGGTTGAGATAAAATTAATTTGATTGGTGCTTTCTAAGCGGCGATTCATAGAATCTGTCAAAGACTTGGCTGTTGTTCCAGCTACTAAGAAGCCAATAATCCCCATGGTATAGTTGTAAGGGGTCATCAAACCATTTTCAATAGTTTTCGGCCAGATAAACCCAAAAATATTTGGGACATAGGCAATCAAGAGGAAGATACTCGAAAACAAGATAACCGGCATGGCTGAAATAAAACCATCACGAATAGCCCGCAGGTAGATATTTCGAGACACCTTCTCAAAGAAAGGTTTTCCCTTTTCAATTTGAGCAATTAAGGCATTCATAATTAATTTCCTCTCTTATAAAGTTCTACGATATGGTTAATCAAATCCTTAATAACCATTGTTGTCATCAGGTGGTCCTGACCGTGCATCAAAGTGACGCTAAAAGCAACATCATCACCTGACGCTTCTTTTTGGAGCAAACTTGTTTGAGCATTATGCGCATCGACTAAACAAGCATCTGCTTCCGCAATGAGACTTTCTGTCTTTTCATAGTCACCAGATTGGGCTGCTTTCAAAGCCTCTAATAATTTCGAACGAGCGTCTCCAGCGTAGGCAACAATTTCAAAACCTAATAAGGTTGTTTCTTCTCTATTCATGGTTTTCCTCCTTTCTAATTCCAAACAAAAAGAGACCACAAACAAACCAAAGAAATTCACTGTTCCTTGATTCATTTGTAGTCTCGCCTAGTTTGTTTAGTTACGATCTACCCTATTCAATTATGTTTTCATATTAACATAAACAAGGAAAAATGTAAACCCTTACTTTTCATGATATTTTCAAAGTTTTTACATATATAGATATAGCAGGAGATCAGCAATTTTCGAGCAACTCTCCGTATTTACACGCAAAGAGAGCGGAGAAAGCCATCACTCTTAAGCTTTAGTTTTCCAAGAAGTGGCTGTTTTTTGCAGGACCTTATTAAGGTCGTCAATATTTTTAAAGCCAGTGGTTCGCAGCCATTCACGAGCGGCTTGCTCGCCATTTTCAATATAATCTTTAACACTGCCTGCCCAAGTGGCACGACCGCAGAGAACACCATTGAAATTAGCTCCCGACTCATGAGCAAAAACTAAAGTATCTTGGAAGAGTTGGGCTGACACACCCGCACTCAAATAGATATAAGGAAGATTAGTTGCTTGCTCTTGTTGTTTAAAGAATTCAGCAGCTTCTGCCTTACTATAAACAATCTCTCCATCACCAAATCCTTCAACATAATTCATATTAACTGGGACTTCAACCTTTAATACATCAATGTTAAAACGTGGATCTGAGAAGACCTTCATGGCTCCCAAAACTTTGTGCGGTTTCACCTTAGCAAATTCTGCACCCTTAGCGTCCGCAATCTTTTCATCGTAGGCCAAAATTTCCAAGAAGAAAGGAATATCTTCAGCTACACATTCAGAACCAACTCGTTCGATATAGGCTTGTTTTTGCTGATTGAGATCCTCGCTGCTATCCACATCGTAGTAGAGTAAGAACTTAACCGCATCCGCTCCTTGCTCCTTCAAGCGTTTGGCTGACCAGACGTCCAAACAGTCTGGCAGGCGTTTCGTGCTGGTAGTATCGTAGCCGGTCTTTTCGTAGGCCAAGAGGAGACCAGCATTTTTATCCAAAACCTTTGTCGCTGGCAAACCATATTCTGGATCCAAAAGCATGGATGAGGCATAAGGGGTCAATTCTTCTGCCACCAAAACTTTCAGTTCTTCCATTTGAGCAACAGTGGGCTCTGTATCTTGGTGCTCAGCCATCAAACGTTTGAGGGCCCCCCGCTGGTCAAAGGCTAGGGCTGAAATGATGCCATTTTCATCACTCAATTTTTCCATGTAGTTGCGTTTTTGTTCTGTTAATACCATTTTGCTTCCTCACTACTATCTTCAAGTTTTCTATTGTAACGTAACATCTGAGCTTAATCGTGGTATTCACCGCGGTCCCACTTATCAAGGAATTCCTTGAAAAAGTCTGGATCCGATTGATCAGCATTTGATGTTTCTACATGGGCAATCTTAGCAATCAATTTGTCATTTTCTGGGGTTGCTTTGTATTCAGCATTGATAAATGCGTCAATGATATCGTTCATCAAAAGTCCACCAGTAATCATGCCACCAAAACCAATAACATTAGCATTGAGTTGCTCTTTAGCATAAAGAGCAGACGTCATATCCCGTACCAAGGCTGAACGAACGCCCGGCACCTTATTGACCGCATTATTAATACCGACACCAGTACCGCAAATACAAACACCAAGATCAGCTTGGCCGCTGACAACAGCTTCACCGACCTTTTTCCCGAAGATAGGATAGTGGGTTCGAACATGATCATAGGTTCCAAAATCAAGTACTTCATGGCCTTTTGATTTCAAGAATTCTGAGACAGCCATTTTATCATCCGTTACAATATGGTCACAACCAATAGCAATTTTCATTTTTACATCCTCCAGTTCAAGCTACTTCTCTTAGCACATCTTATTAAGCATATCCACGCGGACTTGATGACGGCCGCCATCATAGTGCCCTTCAACAAAGCCTTTAACAATATTCTTAGCCAGCTCATCCCCGACGATTTCAGCACCCATGGTAATGATGCGGGAATTATTGTGCGCCCTTGTCATATAGGCCGAGCGCTCATCAGAAACTTCTGCAGCCACCATGCCCTTGATTTTAGTTGCTACCATGAAAGGACCAGCTCCATAAGCATCGATCACAATGCCAAGGTTACCTTCTGCTGCATTGACTTCCTTAGCCACAGCTAGGGTGACATCAACAAAATCCTCTTGTGAAGCGTCACTCACATCAAGGACTTCAAACCCTTTTTCTTGCAAATAGCCCTTTACGAGTTCTTTAAGATGATTTCCTGCCTTATCGGCACCAAGTACAATAGCCATTTTCGTTCTCCTTTGTTTGTTTTTGTTTGTTACGAGATTATGATAAACCAAAACCAACTTTTTGTCAAGAAAAAGTTGGTTGATTTTGTTTGTTTTAAAACACTCTTGTAAACCCTTTCATATCAATGATTAGGACTATTTTCCAATCATTTTTATAAAAAAATTTTTTCGTAACTTTTTGTTTATAAATGTGTTTTTTGTCTGTTTAATATGATATAATGTCATCACAATAAAGGACTGGAGCAAGGGAATGATTAAAAAAGAACGTTTAAATTGGATATTAGATCAGTTATCCCAGCAATCTATCATTACGGTCAATGCAATTATGGATGCTCTTAAAGTCTCTGATATGACTGTTCGCCGTGATTTAGCCGAATTAGAAAAAGAGCACCGCCTTATCCGTATTCACGGCGGTGCTCAAAGTATCAATTTATCAAATCGTCAAGAAAAAACAAATGTGGAAAAGCAATCACAGCAGGTTGCTGAGAAGAAACAAATCGCTTCTTACACTGCCAAGCGGATTCAAGATGGGGAAACAATTTTTATCGGGCCAGGAACAACCTTAGAATTCTTGGCCCAAGAATTAGTGGACAGAAAGCTGAGGATTATTACCAACAGCCTGCCCATCTTTGATATTTTGAAGGATAGTAACAGTGTCGATCTCCTACTGATTGGTGGTGAGTACCGACCTATCACTGGGGCTTTTGTGGGGTCCTTAGCCAGCAATAATATTGAAAGTCTAGTCTTTTCCAAGGCATTCATCAGTGCCAATGCTGTCTACAAGGATACGGTAGCCACCTACAGCGAGTCTGAAGGTACCATCCAAGAGTTAGCCCTCAATAAATCCATTGAGAAATATCTCCTGATTGATTACAAAAAGTTTGACTCCTACGACTTCTTTGTCTTCTATAAAACCAGTGATTTTGATTATGTTATCACCGATGGAAAGCTGAGCAATGACAAGAAAAACGAATATGAGGAATTTACCCGTGTTTTAAAAGCCAACGAAGGGTAGCTTTCTTACGCAAACAAAGCCAGCTCCAGCAACTTGGGCCTCTTTGGGGAACATTGTAAAATCCCATTTAAAACCGCAAGCAAAAAGACCATCAGGACTGAACCTGATGGCCTTTTCATATCTAAAAATGCGAGCGAGTAGGTGTTTTATGATCAAAGAAAACCAAGGATAGGCAAGATAACAACCTCTTTCCATGTCATTATTTGGATTGCCATGGTCTGACCCCTTTAGCTTACTAGCACTCAAGTATTTCTTCAAGTTTAGCTGGACAATAAGCCGTTGGACTTTTAGCGCTTAGTCTGCATACTATTACTTTTAGGTTAATGACTGAGCTTCAGGCAGAAAGCATCCCAGGGCCTAAGCCTCCTATTGGTTAAAACACCTTGGATATCTGTATTTGCAATAATGATCTCTTCAAAAGAGCTGGACCAAGCAAAATCTTGCTCCTGATTTGATAGATTGGCTACAACAAGGTAACTATCTTGATCTAAGACACGCTTATAGGCAAAGATCTTATCCGCTGTCTCCAGAAGTTCAAAGTTGGCATCAATTAGCCATTCATTATCCTTACGAAGTTTAATTAATTTCTGATAAGTATAAAAGATTGATTCTGGATCTGCCAAAGCTGCTTCAACATTAATAGTTTGGTAATTGGGATTAACTGGCAGCCAAGTGTTAGGAGTGTCTGAAAAGCCGGCTTGTTCCGATCTGGTCCATTGCATTGGGGTTCTGGCATTATCCCGTCCAATCATCCGAATACTGTCCATGATCGCTGGCATATTCTGACCTTCTTCCAAGGCCTCTTGGGCAAAATTGAGCGATTCAATATCATTGATTTCTTCAAGGTCAGTAAAAGGATAATTGGTCATACCGATTTCTTCCCCCTGGTAGATGTAAGGGGTCCCTCGCATCAAATGTAGGAGAATGGCCAGAGCCTTAGCAGATTTTTCCCGATAAATACCAATATCACCCCAGATAGAGAGAATCCTTGGAAGATCGTGGTTATTCCAAAATAAGGAATTCCACCCCTGCCCCAGTTCAAGCTCAGTCTGCCACTTATTAAAAATCTCTTTAAGAGCAGGAATATTGAGCTCCCTCTCATAATCCCATTTAGGTGCCCCCAGCTTATGCTGCAGACCGATATGTTCAAATTGAAAGACCATAGAAAGCTCATGATGTTCGGGATTGGAGTACTGTTTAGCAATTTCAGGGCTGGCTCCCCAAGTTTCCCCAACTGTCATCAGATCATGGACGCCAAAGCTAGCTCGATTCATTTCCTTTAGATAATCATGGAGCTTGGGACCGTTGGTCGAAATACCTTGATCAGGGATTTTCCCAATCATGTCAATAACATCCATGCGAAAACCACCGATACCCTTGTCAATCCAAAAATTCATCATGGCGTAAATTTGCTGGCGGAGCTGGTCATTTCCCCAATTCAAATCAGGCTGTTTCTTACTGAAAAAGTGGAGATAATATTGACCTGATTTTTCATCATATTGCCAGGCGGAGCCACCAAAGATAGATTGCAAATCATTAGGTTGAGCCCGCCAAATATAGAAGTCCCGCTCTGGGCTACTAGGATTTTCTTTAGCTTCAATAAACCAAGCATGCTCGTCAGACGTATGATTGACCACCAAATCCATGATAATCCTGATTCCCCGTTGCTTAGCCTGATCCAAGAGCTCTTCCATATCTGCCATATCGCCAAAAATATCGGCGATAGCTTCATAATTTGAAATATCATAACCATTGTCATCCATTGGACTCTGATAGACTGGAGATAACCAGATAGCTGTAATTCCTAATTTTTGAAGGTAATCCAACTTGCTGATAATACCTTGTAAATCACCAATACCATCACCATTTGAGTCGTTGAAAGATTTGGGATAAATCTGATAGACCGTTGCCTTATGCCACCAATGCTTTTCCATAGCACTTCCTCACTTTTATTTAGAAATCGTTTTTACACAAAGTTATTATATCCCTTTAGAATAGATAAACCATAAAGAGGCTGGGAACAAAATATTCCAGACTTCTATTTTTGCAGTAATAACAGTTTGACGCAGTGGTTGGGAGTCCTGATCCGGGACGTTGTCTTATTTTCAGGCGTCCCCTTAAACAGTCCACTGGACTGTTTAACTACTCCGCAATGTTAGCGGCCTTCCTAATCAACTGTGCGGAGGTGGGACGACGAAGTCAATTTATATAAAAAATTGACTTCTTATACATAATCTTCAAAGATTACAATGTTTTGTGGGTGAGAGCGAAGCCATCATGGCTGTTTGTCCCACTCTCTTATGGTCGAATTAAAATTGCTAATACTCTTTAAAAATCAATGCCACTTCGTTGACCCCGCCTTTCTGCACTTCAGTACTGTCTATGGCTCATCGTCTAGTCTGGTTGTCTTCGAGTATAAGAACCTAACTCTTAGTGATTAGGATACTATTACTATTTTTATCAACTAGCTAAACGCTTAGTAACTTAGGATAAAACTTAACGGATGACTTTTTCAGTCTCTTTATCAAAGAAATGCCCCTTAGCCACATTGAAGGCTAACTTAACTTCTTGACCAGGCTCATGAAAGTCACGAGCTTCAACCCGTGATGAAAATTCATAAGTTCCATGTTTAAGATAGAGCATGGTCTCAGCTCCTAGTAACTCAGAAACCTGAACTTCAGCTGTCACAATAGCGTTCGAGTAGGTATCAAGGGCAATATGATTAGCGGAAATATCTTCTGGACGAATACCAAAAATAAGCTTTTTACCCAAATAACCTTTAGTTTCTAAAAGTTTAGCCTGACCTTGAGGAAGGGCAATCTCAAACCCTGCTTCCCCAACTAGACGGTCTTTCTTAGCCGTAACTTCAAAGAAGTTCATGGCAGGACTACCGATAAAGCCTGCCACGAATTTATTAGCAGGTTGGTTGTAAAGTTCTTGAGGAGTCCCGATTTGCTCAACGCGACCAATGGTTCCTGAACCATCTTTATTCTTAGTCGAACTCATGATGACAATCCGATCGGCTAGGGTCATAGCCTCGGTTTGGTCATGGGTAACATAGATAGTTGTGGAACCGATCCGACGATGCAGCTTGGCAATTTCGGCTCTCATGGAAACTCGCAATTTGGCATCCAAATTGGATAGGGGCTCATCCATTAGGAAGACTTTGGCATCACGAACGATAGCTCGTCCCATAGCAACCCGTTGACGTTGACCGCCAGAGAGGTCAGCTGGTTTCCTTTCAAGGAACTCGGTTAAGCCAAGAATTTGAGCGGCTTCTTTAACCCGCTGATCAATATCTTCCTTGGAATACTTCCGTAATTTTAAACCAAAGGCCATATTATCATAGACTGTCATATGGGGATAAAGGGCATAGTTTTGAAAAACCATGGCGATATCACGGTCCTTGGGAGCTAAATCATTGACAACTTTGCCATCAATTTTAAGCTTCCCCTTACTGATATCTTCTAAGCCAGCCACCATCCGTAAAGTTGTCGACTTACCACAGCCAGAAGGACCGACAAAGACGATGAATTCCTTATCTTTGATGGAGAGGTCAAAGTCTTCTACAGAATAGTGACTACTATTAGGGTATTTTTTATAAATGTGGTTTAAATTTAATTCTACCATAGGCTTCTTCTGCTAACTCCTTCTCATTCGAATGTAATGGTTTGACCATTCTCAGTGACCTGATAGGTTAAATCTTGCAAATTAATAACAGCTTGAGCTAAAGCACTCTTGTCCTGATTAGAACGCTTGATAACGATGGTGTGGTCATCCAGAACTTCCGTTTCAAGGCTGCCGTCTAAGTCGAAAGCTTGAGAGTTGTTGCGATAGCTAAACAGTTTGATCAAAGCTTTGACAACTGGCCGTTCAACCTCGTGAGCAATCTCTTCACTGCTATAATAATGACGATTGATATTGCGACCTTCCTTGGTTTTTTCCAAGAGCTTCAGATCGTTTTTTCCAGCCAAAAGTCCAACATAATAAACTTGTGGAATCCCTGGTGCAAAAGCTTGAATGAGACGAGCTAAGAAATACTTCTTGTCATCGTCACCAAGGGCTGAATAGTAGGTCGAGTTGATTTGATAAATATCAAGGTTATTATATTCTGCCGTTGAATATTTGCGATTGACGTTGGCTCCAACCTTGTAGAGTTGATCGGAAGTGTAAGCAATTTCCTCGTCTGTCAAGATATCTTTAACATCTACAACTCCAATGCCATCATGGGTATCCAGCGTAGTAAATTGCTTCATAGGACTTTTAGCCAGCCAATCTGCCAAACGTTGCACCCTACCGCTATAAAGAGAGTAAAGGGTTACCATTGGAAGGGCAAAATCATAAATGAAATAGTCATGCTCAGCAATTTTGAACTGGATAGAATAATGCTCATGTATTTCCGGCAGGATATCTGCCCCTGCTTCCTTGGCGATTGTCTGTACCTTGGTTAGGAGATCCCAAATTTCTGGTTCGACAAAGAAATCATTAGTGTCCAATTTTTTCACGGCGTAGGCAAAGGCATCCAGGCGAATGAGATCACAACCATTGACTGCTAGATGCTCGATGTTTTTTTTGATAAAGTCCATGGTCACTTCTTTAGTAACATCTAGATCAATTTGCTCTTCTCCGAAAGTATTCCAGAGATGTTCTTTGGTTCCATCGGCGAAGACAATCTCCTGCATAGGAGCCTTGTCTTTACGTTTATAAATTAAATCAATATCTGCTTGGGTGGGACGGTTTTCCGGCCAGAATTTTTCCCAGCGCAGAAATAAATCCGCATAGTCAGAAGCATCTTTTTTCTCTTGAAAATCCTTATAATACTTAGATTGACGGGAGATATGATTAATCATAAAATCAAACATCAGGTAGTATTTAGCACCTAAACGTTTGACATCATCCCAGTCACCAAAAGCAGGATCCACCTTATCGTAATCAACTGGAGCGAATCCCCTATCTCCTGTCGAGGGGAAGAAAGGCAGGAGATGGACGCCTCCAATTGCATCTCCAAAATAGATGCTGATATTTTCATCCAGCTCTTTTAGGTTCCTACCTAAACTATCTGAGTAGGTAATTAACATCGTTTTATTTGTTAGTGTCATCGCAACCTCTTTTCTAACTCACTTAGCTTTTAGTTATCATTTGACAGCACCATTGCTCATTCCTGAAATGATATGCTTTTGGAAGATCAGGTAGACGATGGTGATAGTGATAATGCCGACAATATAGGACGCAAAGCTTGGTCCATAGTCATTGAAATACTGACCAGTATAATTGTATTGGAAGAGAGGCAAGGTCCAAAGTTTGGAATCCTTGTTCAAAATCAAGAGGGGTAACATGAAGTCATTCCAGAACCAGAGAGCATTGATAATGAGGGTCGTCGCATGCATAGGTTTGAGCATGGGAAAGATAACTTTGAAATAAGTCGTGAACCTATCTGCCCCATCAATTTCTGCCGCTTCATCCAGACTATCTGGAACGCTCATCTTGATATATCCAACATAGAGAAAAAGAGTCTGAGGGATAGCATAGGTTAGGTAGAGGATAATCAACCCCCATATATTAGCTAAACCAAGCCGATTCATCATCACAGTAATAGGAATCATAATGACTTGGAAGGGCACGAAAATCCCAAGAATCAAAAGGCTATACATGATAGCAAAGGCCTTCTTCCGAGACATATTGCGAGCAATGGAGTAAGCTGCCGCTGGAACGAAAAGCATAACAACAGCGACCGAAACAACGGTGATAATGGTGGAATTCCAGAAGTAACTACCAATACCATCATTTAAGAGTCTTTGATAGTTATCTAAGGTAAAAGGATTTGGCCAAGAGAAAAAATTCTCCATAATATCCTTAGTGGTTTTAAAGGAGCTAAAAACGGTAACCAGTAAGGGTATTAAAATAAGAAAACCGCCAGCGCTGAGAAGGACATAGTTCCAAAAATTATCAAGAGTTTTATGTTTTTTCATTTTCATAGACCTCCTCTTAAATTTCAAACTTTTTAGACAGTCTAATTTGCAAAATAGAAATGATACCGATAATGACAAAGAGAACAAGGGCAATAGCATTGGCATAGCCATAAGAATTATTCTTAAAGGCATAGTTATAGACCAAGAGTCCTAGAGATGTCGTAGAGTCATTTGGTCCACCACCAGTCAGGGCAAAAATTTGGTCAAAGGCAGTTAGCCCTGCTTTCAGAGCCATAATAAAGACAATTGAGATGCTTGGAAGGAGGTAGGGCAGCTCTACACTCCAAAAAATCTGGCGACTGCTTGCTCCGTCAATTTCAGCTGCTTCAATAATTTCAGATGGAATACTTTGCAGACCCGAGAGAAAAATAATAATTGGCATGGCTAATCCTTGCCATAAGAGGACAAAGATAACGGAGAAAATAGCACCTGCATTAGTCCCTAATAAACTGACCTTCAAAAAGTCAATATGCAGAGCAGAACCGATAGCAGGCAGACCGTAATTAAAAATTTGTTTAAAAATCAAGGAAACGGTCAACCCAGACAGAACTGCTGGAAAGAAGAACCAAGCTCTAAAGAAGGTCTGTCCTTTGATTTTTGAATTGAGAGCCCTAGCAATGAAAATCCCCAAAGCAATCTCACCAACGATGAGACAAACAGTCAGAATCAGGGTGAATCCAATAGCGGACAGAAACTTGTTATCTGTGGCCAAAATCTTATAGTTGTTGAGACCAACAAAATGGAAATTGTAGGTTAAGCCCGTCCAGTCAGTCAAACTATAAAAAGCTCCCTGAATCATAGGCAGATAGAAGAAAATAGCCTGTAAAAGTAAGGGAATAATCAGAAATGACCAGCCCCAATATTTGTTGAAAAATTTTCTAAACTGCATGACTTTCCTCCTATTCCGTCGCCTTCATGGGATTAAAGAAGGCATTCAAATCATCAGCATAACCTTGCTTATTACCAGTTGTCAGATAGTTGCTGGTCAAGGTGAAGAAATCGTTCTCGCTGGTCCAATCTTGAGCTAACCAAACCAAGTGACGATTGGTAAAAGCTAACTTATTAAGATTAGCTAACTCGGAATCAGATTTTTCTTTGACACCCTTAACCGCAATTGGCGAGCCGTCAATATCATAGTATTTTTGCATAGCCTTAGCTGTTGTCATATAAGCCACAAACTTATTAGCTGCACTCTTGTGTTTGCTTTTAGAGGAGATAGAGAGAGCCAAATCACCTGCGCCGATAGTTAGAGAATCTCCTTTCTTTTCACCTGGAAACGCAAAGGTACCAATTTCAAAATTTGGATCCTGTTGTTTAATAACGGTCAAGGCCCAAGAACCATTTGGCGTCATTAAGGCATCTCCTTTAGCGAAGCTAACTAAAGCATCATTGTAGCTGGCACCTTGCCAGTTGGTTTGAAGGGCACCTTTTTTACGCAGAAGGTCGAGGCGTTCAATATCCTTTTTCATCAAGGGATCACTAGCTTTAATCGAATCAGGTTTTGAAAAACGCAGATAATCATTGACTACTTTTCTGCTACCCGCTGAGGTTACAAAGGCCAGTTGATTATACCCATTAAGCGTCCAACCTTCAGAACCAGCGATGGCAAATGGTGTTTGCTTGTTTTTGATGATGGTATCAACTAAGCTTTCAAATTCATTCCAAGTTTCTGGCACCTTTAAACCAAGTTTGGCAAAGGCTGTCTTATTATAGTAGATACCATAAACATTAGCGGAGAGAGGAACATTGTAAACTTTTTTCTTGATAGCATACTTCTGGGCATAGTTATTTTTAATATTATTAACATAGGACTTATGGGTCATATCTTCAAAATAACCCGCCTTTGCCCACTCTTGGAAATCAACATTTTGTGGGTAGATATTAATGACATCGGGGACGTCACCTGAGAGCATCCGTGATTTCAAGACATCACCAGGATTGGGTACATCGACAACCTTGACATGAATCTTAGGATTTTCCTTTTCAAAATCTTTAGCGATTTCCTTCAAGGTCTTGGACATTTCCTTTTTCTGATTGAAATATTCAATCGTTACTTTTCCACTAGGCAAGGAATCCTTGTGACATGCCGTTAAAAATACAGCCGCCAATATTACCATTCCTAAGCCTAGAATGAATTTTACTTGGTTAAACCATTTCATCAATTAGCCTCCATTCTTCCAAAATTCTATTAGGGCTAGAAGACAGGCGATTAAGTCTGTCTGTCTAAGTTTCTTTTACAAAATAAAGTTGCTTACTGAGGTAGTCGCCTTGAGGAAGAACCATGGTCAAACCAGCATACATAAGTTCAGCACCCGAATAAGACTTATCCTCATCTACCAATTTATAAGTTGCGTCCGGATCCAATCCCTTTAGCTTGAGGGTTGTTTCCATGGTCTCAATCGTGGACAAAATACGGACATAAGTAAGAACCACCTGCTTGTCATCATTAAACTGGACAGCCATCTCATTAGCCCCTCTGCTTGGATTAAGAAGGCGGTAAAGCCTCCCTTTTTGAACGGTTGGACGGATAGCCTTATATCGCTTAACTTGATTAGCAATTTCTTCCTTTTCTAAGTCAGAAAGCTTGGTTAAATCCAACTCATAGCCGAGATTACCCATCATAGCGACATGGCCTCGTGTTTTAAGCGGTGTAACCCTTCCCATCTGGTGATTGGGAACAGCTGACACATGAGCTCCCATAGAGATTGTTGGGTAAAGATAAGAAGATCCATACTGAATAGACAGGCGAGAAATAGCATCTGTATTATCGCTGGCCCAAACTTGTGGGAAATATCGCATCATTCCAAGGTCATTACGGCCACCACCGCCCGAGCAGCTCTCAAAAAGAACTTGCGGGTGCTTCTTTGTCAGATAATCAATAACCTCGTACAGTCCCAATATGTAAGCATGGGATTGCATTTGTGTCTCCAGATAGGTATCACCATTACCAACATTGGTGATATTACGGTTGTAATCCCACTTGATATAGTCGATTGCATGCCGACGCAAGATATCATCAAAAGTTAGCTTAATATACTCCACTACTTCAGGGTTTGCAAAGTTTAGAACAAGCTGGTTGCGAGAATAGGTGTGGCTGCGTCCAGCTGCCTGAATGACCCAGTCGGGATACTTCCTATAAAGATTACTATCTTCGGAAATCATCTCAGGTTCAACCCAGAGGCCAAATCTCAAGCCTTTGGCGTGGATGTCAGCAATCAACTGGTTTAAGCTGCCCCCCAATTTTTCTTCATTTACCCACCAGTCACCCAGAGCCCGATTATCATCAAAACGATGGCCGAACCAACCATCATCTAGTACGAAAAGCTCCATCCCTAACTGACTGGCCTCATCTGCTAACTGAAGCAATTTGTCTTTTTGAAAATCAAAATAGGTTGCCTCCCAGTTATTGATGAGAATAGGACGTTCAACATCTGCAAATTGCTGGGGAATGATGTGGGATTGAACAAAGGACTGGCTCTCTTGGCTAAGAGCTGTCAATCCTTGATCGCTATAGCTAATCAGGGCTACAGGAGTATCAAAAGTCTCGCCTGGCTTTAGCTCCCAAGCAAAATTCTCATCATTAATGCCTATTCCCAAACGGATTTCATTGAGCTGATTCTGCTGAACAAAAGCTTGGAAATTCCCACTATAGAGGAGTTGCAAGGCTAAAGATTCACCATAATAGTCATTAGCTTCTTGTTCACACAAAATTAGAGCAGGTGTCTGCGAATGACCAGAAGCCCCCCGATTGGAACTGATGGAAAAAGTTCCCTGTTCAACCGCTTGCCTTCGAACTGTTTTTTCTCTGGCATAGGCTCCTTGGAGACTGATTACATCATAAGGAGCAGCTGGCAAATCACACATGGTCGATAAGATACGGTGAAGGATAACTTTTTCTTTAGAAAAATTTTCAATCCGAATAAAAGTCGATAAGGTGTCTCGCCCAGAATAAGTTGTATAGTAAAGTTTGACCCTTGTTTGGGAAAGGTCATCAACCAAGCTTAATTCCAAGGTTTCAGCCCCCTCAGCTGAATACGGGTTCGGTAAGCCACTGGCCACCACTACGCCTTCTATGACCCTAGCCTCGGTAAATTTGAACTGATTCAAAGCATTATTACCATGCTGCAGGACTAAGGCTGGCTGCCTAAAATCACCAAAACCGTGAGTCCCTAGAATCTGTCGCTGAGTGTCATAGCTATAGGTTCTGACGTTTGGATCGGGATTTCCAGAAAAAGCATGATCGCGTTCATGAACCCTATTAGAAAAATGATATTGGGAGATTTTCTTTCCCAGATGCCTTAACAATAAATCAGAATTCTTTTGTTCAATAATCATTGAAGAGGTTTGCGCTTCTATATAAAATAGATTACCTTCAATCTTAATTCCCATAGACATACCCTTCCTAAGTAATCTACTCGTTTACTTCTCTATTATAATCGTTGTAAGCGCTTTATTATATAGTTCTATGTTTCCTTTATATGGTATAATGTTGCCTAAAGACAAGGAGGGCTAAGATGAATGTTTTAAACACCTACAATGAATTTGATAGCAACCACATTGACCTCAATATTGACCACTATGGTGCTGAAGCTTGTGATTCTGGCTATTCTTTTGGACCGAGCACCCGTGATAACTATGTCCTTCATTTTATCATTAGCGGTCAGGGAAACCTTCGGATAGACGGAAAATCTGCATCTCTAGGAACGGGAGACTTATTTTTGTTACCTAAAAATCATGTTAGCTTTTACCAAGCTGATAGAAAAGAGCCTTGGACTTACCTTTGGATAGGCTTTAGTGGATCTAGAGCAGATTCCCTCCTCCAACAAACTTCTCTCATGACTGACTACTATGCCCACTCTTCATTAGATTCGGCTATTCTGAAACAATTATTGGAACTTTTTGATAGCGATGATCGTTCTTTAACAACAATCAATGAATTACGGCTTTTGGCTCAGCTCTACCAATTGTTGGCTAGCCTGTTGGAAGAGTTTCCCCAAATTAACCAAGATGCCGGTCAACAGATTGAAAATTATAATCGGCAGGTTTTGAAAATTATCCATAGTCAGTACGATCAACCGCTGAAAGTTTCTGAAATAGCCAAAAAATTGAATCTCAATCGGAGCTATCTCTACAAAATCTTTAAAGAACGAACTGGTTACTCCATTAAAGAATATTTACTAAAAGTACGTATGGAAAAAGGAGCCAGCCTCCTAAAAAAGCCGAACCTAACCATAACAGAGATTGCTCACTCTGTTGGCTTCACCGATGTTTTAGCTTTTAGCAAAGTCTTTAAAAAATACTTCAAGAGAAATCCCAGCTACTTCCGCAAGGAGCAACTGAAAAAATTAGCTAACCCTCCTAAAGAGTGAATTAAAAAACTTTACACCTTTCCAGTTTAAAAACAGTAGTTGACTACTTGAAGTCCGCGAGTTTCCTAATAAATTTCTTTATGAATTTTTGGAATAAAATCACAAAAAAACTCCTAGCCGCTAACGTATAGCCAGACTAGGAGTTTTTACCGTTTCATGCATTTCTATCGTCATAACCCTTTGGGTGACTGGAATGCCAAGCCCAAGCAGTTTGGATAATTTTTTCAATATTATCAAATTTAGGTGCCCAGCCGAGAACCTCTCTGGCCTTGGTCGAATCTGCAACCAAAGTATCAGGATCTCCTGGCCGGCGGTCAGCCTTTTCAGCTGGGATTTCCTTACCTGTGACCTTGCGGGCAGCTTCTAAAATTTGCAGGTTAGAAAAGCCTGTCGCCGAACCGAGATTAAAGGCGGTAGAGGGATTGCCTTGACGCAAATAATCTAAGGCGAGTAAGTGGGCCGATGCCAAGTCAAAAGGATGAACATAGTCACGCACATTAGTGCCATCAGGAGTATCATAGTCATCCCCAAAAATCATGATTTTTTCTCGTACCCCTTGAGCTACTTGAAGAATGATTGGCAGCAAGTGGGTTTCAGGTCCATGATCCTCACCAATAGAACCATCTGGCTTAGCCCCAGCCACGTTAAAATAACGCAAAGGCACGAACTTAATACCATAAGCCTGATCGGACCATTCCATAATGGTCTCCATCATCAACTTACTTTCGCCATAAGGATTGATTGGTCTTTGTAGCGTTGTTTCTTTAATGGGAATTTCTTCAGGAATGCCATAAGTCGCTGCAGTTGACGAGAAAACAATATGCTTGATATCAAACTCATTCATGACTGCCAAAAGTTTAATCATCCCGGCTGTATTGTTATCGAAATACTTGAGAGGATTCTCCATGGACTCGGCCACCAGAGAAAAAGCCGCAAAATGGATAACAGCATTAAGGTCAGGATTCTCCCTAAAAACCTGCCGCATGAAATTTTGATCTGCTAAATCTCCTTGATAGAACTTGACGGATGGATGAACAGCAGCCCGGTGACCAGTCACCAAGTTATCCACCACTACAACATCTTCCTGCCCCTTTTGGACCAAATAATCCACCATGTGAGAGCCGATATAACCAGCTCCTCCAAGAACTAAAATTGCCATTTTACAAGATACACTAGGGCTTAAGCCCTCCCTTTCATCATTTGATTCATTTGCTTAGTCTATGCCAATGGTTTCAAGGAAGCGTCTAAATGCCAGTTGACCATCTGGATTTCGTTTATAGACACCCGCATCTTCCAGCACACGAACAAAAACTTGGCCAACGGCATGCTGCACGACCTGATGCACATTACCAACGCTAACATTGACAGAGCTTTTTAACTCATCCGCCCAAGTCTTGTGATAGTCAGCAATCTCATTATACTGATTTATCAGATAGTTTTCAACCTCAACCAATTCCTCTTTTAGACGAGGTGGGAGAATAGCCAACCCCATGACCTCAATTAGGCCAATGTTTTCCTTTTTGATATGCTGAACATCGGCATGAGGATGGTAGACACCATCTGGATACTGATCTGATGTATGGTTATCGCGGAGAACTATATCCAACTCGAACTGGCTGTTGCGTTTTCTGGCAATCGGAGTTACCGTATGGTGAGAACCTTCTTGACTAAAAGCAACTACATCCACTTTGGGATCACTATAGTGTCGCCAAGCTTGGAGAATCTCTTCTGCTAAGGCCACAAGGCGGCTTTTATTTTTCCCCGTCAAACGAATGACCGACATAGGCCATTTGACAATTCCAGCTTTAATATCAGGGAAATCTTTAAAGTAAAAAGTATAATCAAGCTCTGCCTTCTCCATAGGGAAAACATGACGTCCCCCCTGATAGTGGTTATGGGTCAGTATAGATCCCCCAACGATAGGTAGGTCAGAGTTCGAACCTGCAAAATAACCGGGAAATTTATCCACAATCTCTAGAAGTTGTTCAAAAGTTCTTCTTGTAATCTGCATAGGGATATGCTGGCGATCTAAAAAGATACAATGCTCATTGAAATAAGCATAGGGCGAATATTGAAAGCCCCATTCCTGTCCTAACAAATCTAGGTGAATAATGCGATGATTGGCTCTGGCTGGATAGTCAATCCGACCCTGATATCCCTCATTTTCCATACAAAGTTGGCACTTGGGATAGGAAGACGCCTTAACTTTCTTAGCTGCAGCAATTGCCTTGGGGTCTTTTTCAGGTTTGGATAAATTAATGGTAATTTCAATATCACCGTAAGCCGAAGGCACTTGATAGGCAATATTTTTAGCGATAGCTGCTACCTTAATATAGTCATTAGCCTTGCTTAGTCGGTAAAAATCAGCAATGGCTTGCGTCGGAGAGTCGCCATAGGTCTGCCAGAAGTCTTGATTGACCTTACTAGGAGCCGGGGTGATAAAATTCATCAATTCTGCTCCCAGACAGTCCTTTTCTTCTGTTAAAGTTCCCACCTTTCCATTCGCCACGGCCACTTGGAGCAAAGCTTCCTTGAGTTCAATCAAATCCGTCAGACTGCTCTCTTTATTGACGCCGTCTTCTCCGACCAAGGCCAATATTCGATTGTGGAGATAGAGACTGTCAATCTCTTGGTAATCACTATTAGCAATAATTTTCTCTACAAAAGCATTTACTAAGCTTGTCATTCTAGATTCCTCTTAATGTTTACGTGATAAAACACGTGATCCTTGTGAAATCTCTGCGGTATAAAAAGCAGGGGCATAGCCAATAATTTGGGTATAAATCTTTTCTAAGACTTGTGTAAAAGTTCCCACCTTATCTCTGGCGACCAGAGCGATAGCGCAACCACCAAATCCAGCACCCGTCATCCGAGCTCCGAGAACACCTTCTTGTTCCCAGGCAGCATGAACCAAGGTATCCAACTCAGGACCGGTTACCTCATAATCATGTTCTAAGGAAACATGAGAAGCGTTAATTAAGCGGCCAAATTCTGCTAATTGACCAGACTCCAAAGCTTTACGAGCCTGCAGGGTTCGTTGATTCTCCCAGATAGCATGGCGAGCCCGCTTGATGCGGTCAGCATCTTTAATAAGATAGCAATACTCATCAAAAGTTTTGGCATCTAACTCGCCCAGTGTCTTGATCGCAAGTTTCTTGTTCAGCTCTTCTACTGCCCTTTCGCACTCAGACCGGCGTTCATTGTATTTTGAATCAGTCAATTCACGCCGTTTATTGGTGTTCATGATAACAATCAGATTATCACCTAAATCAAGCGGAACTAGGTCGTATTCCAAGGTGTTAGTATCCAGATAAATGGCCCTTTTATCAGCTCCCATCCCGACAGCAAACTGGTCCATAATACCAGAATTGACACCAATAAAATCATTTTCAGTCTTTTGACCAGCTTTGACTAAATCAAGACGCTCAAGCTTGAGTTGGTAAAGTTCCTCAGCGACAATTCCCACTAATAATTCCAAGGAAGCAGACGAGGAGAGGCCAGAACCATTGGGAATATTTCCGTTGACATAAAGGTCAAGTCCAGTGTCAATCACATGTCCAGCTTCCTGTAAAAACTTAATCATCCCTTTAGGATAATTGGTCCAACCATCTGCTGAGTCATAAACCAGATGATTTAGGTCAACTTCGATAATTCCAACCTCAGAAAAATTGGCAGAATAGAATCGCAGAGTCTGATCCGACCGTTTGCGAGCAGCACCATAGGTTCCTAGTGAAATAGCTGCTGGAAAGACATGACCTCCATTATAATCCGTATGTTCACCAATTAGGTTAATGCGTCCGGGTGAAAAGAAGGTAGCATCTGCTTGCTGCTTAAAAATTTCCTCAAAAGCTTGATTTAAACTTGTACTATCCATAGATTTTCTCCATTCGATTTTTATTAATTTTATTTTATCCAGTGAAAACGCTTTCGTCAATAATTTTACTAAATTTTTACTAATCTTATTACTTGTGCTATACTGGTTATGACTAAAATAAAGATAGGATGGATATCAATGGCAACTTTAAAAGATATTGCCAAGCTTGCAAAGGTTTCTCCTGCTACCGTTTCTAGGGTACTCAACCGCGATGAAACACTTTCTGTTAGTGAGACAACCAGACACCGCATTTTAAGTGTCGCCGATGAATTGGGTTATACCAAACATCAAAAAAGCGGAAATTTTACTAAAATTCGACAAAAAATCGCTGTCGTCCAGTGGTACAGCCAAGAAGAAGAACTCAATGACCTTTATTACTACGCTATCCGGACTGGAGTTGAAAAAAGAGCCCAAGAACTGGGCTACGATATCCTACGTTTCTTTCAAGACGAACCCATTCAGCTAGGCCAAGAGGTCGCTGGCCTGATAGCTATTGGCAAATACAGCCAGACACAAATTAAGGAACTGGAAACCTATCGTAATGCTATTGTTTTTGTAGACAGCGACACCTTAACTGCTGGGCATTCCTGTGTGACAACTGATTTTGAACATGCTGTCACCAGCGTTATCGATTACTTCCTTGCTAAAGGTATCAATAAAATCGGCATGATTGCTGGTCAAGAAAAGACTGCCGACAACGCTGAATTGCTTAACGATCCAAGACTGAAAATCTTTAAAACCTATGCTTACGAAAAAAATATCCTTGATGACCAAATCATTTTTAAGGGAGAATTTTCTAGTCAATCAGGCTATCAGCTAATGAAAAAGGCTATTAAAGACCTCAAGGAAAATCTCCCTGCTGCCTTCTTCATTGCCAATGATACTTTAGCTATCGGAGCCTTACGAGCCCTGCAAGAAGCCAATCTCTCTGTACCTAACCGCGTCAGTCTCATCTCCTTTAACGATACCCCCTTAGCCAAAGAAGTCTTTCCTAGTCTCAGTAGCGTTACCGTTTACACTAAAGACATGGGGCGCTGTGCTGTGGATGTCCTCAACCGTCATATCCTTAATAATGAAACCATCCCAACCTTGACCAGATTAGCGACTAAACTGACACTGAGAAACAGTAGTTTATAGCGATAAAACTTGGAAAGCGTTAACGAAAAATTAAAGAAAAAGAAAGGCATGAAATCTTATGATTGTTAATCTAGTTTTCATGCCATTTTAGTCACCTTTGTTAGTTGTATCATTACCAACAAAACTAACAAAAGCCCTATTCATCCGAACAGAGCCTTCATTATTTTTTTATGGCAAATATTTTCCAGAAGCCAAGTAGAGTTCATACCAATCATGATGGGACAACACTACCTGACTTGCCTGAGCGGCCTCTTCAATATGCTGCGGGTTCATACTGCCAATAATAACCTGCATCTTGGCTGGGTGGCGCAAAATCCAAGCTAAAGCGACAGCAGCCTTTGTCACCCCTTCGCGTTGGGCAAATTTTTCCAAAACAGCATTTAATTCTGGGAATTTTGGATTATCAACAAAAGTTCCTTTAAAGAAACCAGATTGAAGCGGAGACCAAGCCTGAATGGTGATGTCGTGCAAGCGGCAATAATCCAGCGCATCACCATCACGATTGATGGACATTTCAGTCTCCTTATTATTCATATAAAGCGGCTGATCAATCAATTGAGACTGATCCAAAGAAAGCTGCAATTGGTTAAAAATAAGCGGCTGCTTAACGTACTTTTTAAGTAGCTCAATTTGCAGAGGCATTAAGTTACTAACACCAAAATAACGAACCTTGCCTGTACGTTCTAACGCATCAAAAGCTTCGGCTACCTCTTCTGGATCAAAGAGAACATCCGGTCTGTGAAGCAAGAGAGAATCCAGATAATCGGTTTGCAAACGTGCCAAACTCTCATCCACACTGGTTAAAATATTTTCTTTAGTCCAATCGAATTCCTGACGTTCAAAACGTAAGCCACATTTAGATTGTAAGAAGATATCTTCGCGTTTGAGGCCAGTTAGCTTAAAGGCTTGGCCAAATTTGCGTTCGGCAGCGCCATCTTCTCCATAACAAGTGGCATGATCAAAGAAGGTAACACCAACTTCATAGGCTGTTTTGATAACCTGAGCGGCATCTTGATCGCTCAAATCAGGCATTCGCATACAGCCTTGTACAATCGCTGGAACAGCTTGTGGACCATTGACAATGGATAAAGTTTTCATAGCGTCTCCTCCTCACCGGATATAGAAAATTTTTAAAGCAAACATCAATAATGGCTCAAAAATCAGAAAAAAACTAGTTCAACAGAGCTGATATAAATACAATAAACTTATACTAACTTCATCATAGTATAATCCCTCAAAACAATCAAGCATTAGCTTAATCGCTCTTTATCCATCTAGAACTAAAATATTGTCGGCATATTATCAAGAATGATAGGTGATACCATTTTGTTCCAGCAAAGATGGCCGATCGAAGCGATCATGGAAATGCTTGTCAACACCCTGATTCTGCTCCTTGAGGTCACTATTGCCAAGACTGCCTAGCAAAGCTTGGAAGTATGCCCAAACGTGAAGAGTTGTACCCATTAATCAATTAGCCGTTATGGAGCACCTTAAATCCTATCATTTTCTTTATAGCAAAAAACTCCAAATCTAATAAGATTGGAGTTCAGCAAGAGTTATTTCTTAAGTAGTAGACTCATCATCTCTTTGATAACGGCGATTTTCCAAGATTCGCAAGAAATGGTCATTTGGCAATTGACCATTATGATATTTCTGATAAACTTCCTTGATAGCATCGGTATGCTTGGCATAAAGGTCTTTACGTAATTCCAACTGCTCTTGATGAAAGTCTTGGATTTCCTCTCGATTCTTCACAAGCAAGTCTCGCATTTCCTGACGCTCCTCAGGATTTTGAATAGTGTCTAACCCCCAAGCAATGCGCTTAGCTGCATAATCTTGATATTGACGGGCCCGTTCTCTTTCCTGCTCAAAGTGCTTGTTCAAAATCGTTGTGATGTCCCTTGGAGAATGAAAAATTTCACGCACGGCTGAAATTGGCTCAGCATCAACTACTGTATAGGTGAGTGCACCAAAATAAGGCATGAGAAAGACCGTAATGGCTCCTGCTGCCACCAACACCGAAGCAATGTCACTGGTCATAAAATCATCCTTAACCGCAATTCCAGTAATCCCAACAATCAAGGGAAGGGCTGTCGTACAATAAAAGGCAACAGAAAAACGATTATGGAGAGTCAAACGCTGTTCGGTATCCTTCTCTAGGGATAGGGAAAGAACGATAGGAACGGCGCGAATCAAGAAGAGAGCCAGAATAAAAGCCACAAGCAGCCAAGGACGATCCGCTACCGCTGTTAAATTGATACCACAACCCGAAATCACAAAGAAGAGAGGGATCAGAAAACCATGGGCAATCCCATTGATCTTCTTCTCCAAAGTATGACTATTCTCTGGAATAACAAAACGAAGGACAAAGCCAGCCGCAAAAGCTCCCAAGACAATATCCAAATCAAAGATAGCAGAAAAAGCTACTAGAACAATTAAGAGGAGGATCGTTACTCGAACCGTCATCTGGGAATTCGTATCAGACTTAGAGTGAAGAAATTGATACATGGCCCCGCCTCGCTGGACGGCCTTATTTCCTAAAGCTGCTAGCCAAATACAAATCAGTAGTAGACCGCCTAGAATAGCCGCCGTCTTCCAAGTCGACCGAGCTGAGAGCAGGACGGCCATGGCAATGACTGTCGATACCTCTCCCCAAGTTCCGTAAGCAATAATCGTATTACCGATTTGGGTACCTGTTAGGCCGCGTTCTTCAAGGATAGGCATGAGGGTTCCCAGAGCCGTTGTCGTAAAGAGCAAAGCAGTCGCTATCAGGCCCTGTTTCCCTGAGGCAATATCGGGCATGATAAAGGCGACACCTAAACCAATAGCAAAGGTCACGACCCAAGTCCCAAAGCCCTTCTTGCCTTCTTTTCCAACAATAACCTTAGGATCAATTTCATATCCCGCCAAGAGAAAGAGGAAGGCACAGCCTAAATCAGACAGAAGCTCGAGGGCTTCACTATCTGAATGAATAAGGTTGAGGGCATGAGGTCCAAAGACCGCCCCTGCCGCTATTAGAATAACCGTTTCAGGCACAACCTGCCGAGGAATTAAACGAGCCACCATGGGGGTGACAGCTGCAATAAAAGTAATCAGTGTTAATGAAATAAACGTTCCTATCATACTAAACTCCATTATCTAAGTCGGACCAGACAAACCAGCCCAACAGACAATTAGCCAGTATTATACCACTTTCCGCTCCAAGACGCTAGAATTTGAAACTGTATAAAACTGTATTAAGAATCACCAAGGTTGGTTATAACAGTGATGGTTGATGCTTGTTTTTCATAGAGAGCAGTATAGCCAAAACTAGAATAATTGCCTGACAACCATACAGTACAAACTGATTCCCTCCAACAGCTAATTGGGAACAGACATTTATCATGGCATGAGTCATGGCACAGATCCACAGACTATTTGTTTTGTGGTACAGTGCTGATAAGACAAAGCTATTGACTAACAAACTGAGGCAGAAATGACTACCTGTTGCTACTGACATGTCTCCTAAACTCCCATCAATATAAAAGAAAGCAAAATGCCATATCCCCCAAGTCATAAAGGTAAGAACCGTCGCGATAATATAGGGTACTTTCTCTTCAAGAATAGGCTGAAAGGCATATCTCCAGCCTATTTCCTCTATTCCGCCAAACACTAATGCTTTTAGGAAAAGCGCTAGTGGCAAATACCAGATATTGATCTGAAATTGTCCGCCTATCAAAACATGGACAAAATTCAAAGCTAAAAATGTGAACACCAACAAATAATCTACTGGACCTTGCTTAATGTAAAAGAAATCCCTTAGCACTGTTTTGAGGCTGATGACTTTATATTTATTAACAGTCACTATCCCCCAAAGGGCCGACGATGTTCCGCCTATCCCAATAGCTGTCCAACCAGCAAACGATGAATAGCCCGTTGCTATGCCTATACGACCCAGCAACCAGACGGCAAGACAAGTAAGGTAAACTTGCCCTAAGGAGCCAGTCAAATATAGCGCTAGTGCTCTTTTTCTATCCATTCTTAATAACTCCTGTAACTGCCAATCTGCCATAATCATTTTGTCCTGTTTTTCAATATCCAATAAACGTCAATTCTTTTTATTTAACAATGGTAGCATCTCTTAAAGCATTGATAGTCATGAGCTTTCCATAAGCTGTTCTTATTTCCCCTCAATAGTTACTGATGCTAGAACTACTTTCGGACTCAAATTGATGATACCTTGCCCAACAATTTGTCAGTCTGTTTATTCAAATGACAATACTGAAGGAAAATAGTCTTCTTCAAAATATTTCACCGTTTGTCAGGAAATACGTCCATTGAAATAACAGAAACATCATTTTCTATGTCCTTATCTTCTAGTGAATAGGAATAGACACCCTTGCCATCTTCTTAAATAACACCTGCATATTTACATAGCCCTTCTTACCTTAATCTAAGAAGGGCTTGCTTTACCTCTTGTAAAGTCACTTTTTTATACTCATTTTCCAAAAATATTCCCTAATTACTTATTAAATAATTTTGCCCAGTTTTGCTTTGAATTCATGATACGAGAAATATAAACATTGTGCTCCTCAATGTAGTAAAAAGCTAAATAATTCTCAATTGGCATGTAGCGGTAACTTTTGCCATCATCAGTTAATTCACCATAACCACGGCTCGCCACACGAGGACAGGCTTCAGGGAAGGTTTCTAAGATTTCTAAAGCTGATAAAATTAAATCAATTTTACCATCAGCAGATTGTTGGCTATAAAAGTTGAGAACAATGTACTCATGAATAGCTTTTAAATCCTGTTTAGCCGCATCAGATAAGGAAACAGTGTAACGTTTATGACTAGTCAAGACCAAATTCCTTCCTTACGTCTGCAAGTGCTGTGACCTTACCTTGAGCAATATCTTGATGGCCTAACAGAATCTCTTTCTTTAAATCTTCAAAAGCAATTTGATACTGTGACTCTGGCAAGTCACTCGAAACAAATTCTTTGGCATCAACAGCACCAGTCGCAATCTTTCTTAATGCAGCATTAAAAACATCTGTAAGACTGATTTGCTCGTCTGCTAAAATGTCCTTAGTTTGTTGATAAAAAACAGAATCAGCACGAAAATTAACAGGTTGTGTAGTAGTCATATCCAAACCTCTTGTATATACATTTTGTATTTACATTATAGCATATCGTTAATGCCTATTTCAACTAAAAACTCAGTATACATCGTTCAGCATAGACACTTCCTTCGCTCCCTTGGTGACGAATACAAAAAATAAATGATGAATAAAATTATCTAATGACCCGTGGTGCTAGTTTATTTTTTAGTTAACAAAAAAGTTCATTTGGACTATGCTGTCAGTAACCAAACGAACAGAAGTCATCCAAATGAACCATTTAAATGATACCGCTAAACGCCATCACTTACCATACAATATGGGGGAACCATGTGTTCCTCCTATTATCGCCGCTATGCGCCAAGGAACTGATACAGCGTCGAAATGTTAACTATTGTAAATTAAGGACAATTCCATTCTTGTCCTTCTAGTGCTTCGAGCTGAACTCGGCATCAAATCCCAGCGACGATTTTATCAACTCTGTCAGATACTGCTTGTGAAATTCAAGCAAGAAATCATAATCGAAATCGAAACATATCATAAGGCTCCATCCTACTAATGAAGGCAATGTACGACAAACGCATGAAGAAAATTTTGTTTTCAGATAACAATTTTATAAAAATAAGTTAACCTTCGCTATAATAAAAGTGGAGGATTTTGTTATAGATGAGCTACTAAATTTCTTGGTTACAGTTAGAGATACTCGTGAACCATGGAAAATCAAACACCTATTGTCAAATATCGTTCTCCTCGTTTTCTTTGCCCACTGGTAAGACCGAATCTCTCACGATCGGTTTTTGGGGATTGCAAATTGTCCACATTCATTTATTGTCACCAAGTCCCAGATATTGCTTCTTTGTGGCGCAGGTGGAATGTTCTCTTTTCTATCTATCGTTTCTGCTTTTATCAGCCTATCAATCATGACACCTTGGATATCCGCAAGATGCTTATATTTTTCGATGTCCGAGACAGTTCGCCACTCTCCCTTTTTGCATAAGTCCTACGGGGATATCTATTTTCTCCGCTATTTCTTCCTGCGAAAAGCCATGTATATTACGAAGCATCATAAGATTTTCTTTTAACATAATGTCTTCATTTTGATAGCAGCGAGTTTACCTTTTCAATATAGAAAGCACTATGAGCAGTATGAATCACATGGTTACTGTTTTCAGTCTCTACCAACTGACAATTTTCACCAATATAAGACACTGCTCTCTCGGCTTGTTCGCGGGATGCTGCACACAGATATGTTCCATTCTCGTGAACCATCTCCTTTGCATGAATATAAACACAGGGAACTTCTATTGCTGACAATATCTCCTTGTGTGTCAGACCGTGATTCCAGCTCAGGTCATAGAATCGTTCACCGTATGCAAAATCATATTCCCTGACATATTCAAAAACATACCAAATCGAACTTGGCAGAAAGCCTATTTGAACAGCCTTATTAGGGTTCTTCTGATGCTGCTTTTGTGCATAGTTAGCAAGTTTCGGCATAGCATCAGGCATATACAGCTGACCCCAGTAGCAATGACGGAGATAGTAACTTTCCCAACACTCTGCCTTATCCGACTCATTGTAATCATGCAAAGACTTGTAGGTATCACGATAAGCAAAGCTGTCTTCCCAACCTTCCCCATCGGTAGAAAATACTGGTGGATCTTCCAGCACTGCTCCAGCTATGTTTTGACCGCCGTATGCTGCTACATACGCTGCCGTGATTGCTCCGTTGGAGTGTCCGGCAACAACGGTAGGCTTGCCGATGACATTATTGATAAACCAGATCAGATCGTCACCATTCACATCGAGGTAATACAGACTTTCATCATGTGATGATTCCCCGTGTCCATAAACATCAACAGCGTAAATATGCCAATTTTTACTAAGCTCAGGAAGAACAAGTGCGTAGTCTTCCCAGATGCTCATCTGTCCATGGATTAATAGAAGGGCAGGTTTATCATTGTTCACTTCACCATAATTGATGACATTACCACTCGGAAGAGTAACTTGCTTTTCAACTGCACCTGCCATATTCAGTGTTTTCTTATATCTGTCATACCAATGGATATTGCGATACCAATAAAGTCCAAAAGCTACAATGGCAACTATAATGATAATCAACAGAACTATACCAACAATTTTCATTATTTTTTTCAAGAGAACCTCCTTATTTGATTCTTATGAAAATTGTAGTAAAAAGTTGCCCCATTATCTACCAATCAAAGCTGTCAAAATGATTGATTTTTTGTTATGTTTAGTTGCCTAACCTGCATACTCTATCCCGATATCTAAGCCACAGCCACAAGCTGTTTTTATCCAATTGACCAAGTCAAATCTCTGACGAGTGCGATTGTTTGGTAATAAACCAATTTTTTACACTCAAATCTGCCCTCAGGGGCTGATGGTCAAATGCTCGAAAAGACCTGAAATGCAACTCGCTGTTTCCAATCGTTTCGTCACGTCATTCTTTACTCTTCGAAAGTTTTTGAACTAACTTTTTATAATGGACCTCCGCTTTTTCGTAATCTGGCTTCCACTTTGAATTAATTGTCTGTTCAACTTGTTTTTAAAATTTAGAAACCTTAATCGTCAAATCTAAAAGTTCTTTTACAACTTCCTCAAAATTTTCCTTCGAAAGTGAAGTCTCTCGAGAATACTCAAAACCACTCACTGTAGTTAGTCTGGGATTTGTTCCTGCAGCAAGATCTTCAGCAGGAAATCTATTAAGATGCGCTAGATCATTTCTCAGAGAAAACAGATTATCTAATTTATCCAATATATCGGTATTATTTTCATCAATCTCCAAAAATTTTGAATAATTTTGATATTTTCCAGAAAATTTTTTTCCGCTAGAATATTGTTCTGTAATTCTATTTAGATATTTTAAATACTTTTTCGGGACATAATTCTTATCCAAATTTTCCACTAATTTCCCTTTTTCTGTCTCCTTAAAACCTTTTACTAACAAATCTATATTTAGTTTTAGTAACTGCTTAATAGAATCTTTGAAATATAGTTCAAGGACAGCAGTCAGTCTTAAAATATAGTAGTTTATAAAAGCACTGTACATTTTTGAAGATGTTACTTTTGGATCAGTAAATATTGAATCAAGATTTCCCTTATCAAAATCCTCCGCAAGCGTCCCTTCTTTAATACTTGATGCAATAGCACGATCCCCAAGCTTAAAGAAGTCATTCTCACTAACATGTAGCATAATAATTGACTCATTTCTTAATTCTTTCACTAAACATTCAAATACTTTATAAGGTGCCCCAATTTCTCCTTTAGATTTTTTAAAAGATTTTTCGTGTTCCATGACTTAATCTCCTCAAATAAATATTATCTATAAAAATTCCATTTTATTAATGGTATTATTAAACAGTGTTGACAGATCAAAATAGAATTAATCATTAACATAACCCATACTAACTAAATCTACTCTTAGGCAGCTATTTCAGGAGCAGAAGTCATTACTACTCTTCGTCGTGCCACTCCTTGACTAGCAAACTTACGCACTCAACATGGTGGTATTCGGGGTCAACAGATCCACTGGATCTGTTGAGCATCTTGCCTTAAAACAAGAAAGCAAGGCGGACAATCTAATGGCATTGTTCAAGTAAAGCGACACACTCGATGTGGTGTGTGTTTGGGAAAAGGTCCACAGGCTGCACTTTTTTAAGCTTATAGCCCAGTTCTTCATAAAGCTTGATGTCACGCGCCATGGTAGCTGAGTTGCATGAGACATAGGTGATTTTGCGGGGCTGCATGGCGCTGCTTGCTTTGATGAAGCTTTCTGTTAGGCCTTTACGCGGAGGATCAACCAGAATGACATCTGGTTTGATACCCTGTTTACTCCACTTGGCCATAGCTTTCTCTGCTGAGTCCGCTATGTAATGGGCATTTGCGATGCCGTTGAGTGCCGCATTTTTCTCAGCATCCTTGACCGCTGCTTTAATGACTTCCACGCCATAAACCGCCTTGACTTGCTTAGCCACAGATAAGCCAATGGTACCGATACCTGAATAGGCATCAATAACGACATCCTCCTTGCTCAGCTCAGAAAAATCAATAGCTGTCTGATAGAGCTTTTCAGCCATGACCGTATTGACTTGATAGAAGGACTGAGCTGAAATTTCGTACTGATTCCCCAGCATGCTGTCGATAATGGTATCTTTACCGTAGAGGGTCCGAAATTCTGAACCCAAAACGACATTAGTAGCCTTATCATTGATATTTTGGATGATGGATTTGACTGCTGGAAAGGCAGTAGTAATCTGTTCAATCATTTGCTCAATTCGAAAGATTTTTGACCGCGTCGTCACCAGAACCAGCATCATCTGACCTGTATAATGTCCACGGCGGACAACAAGATTGCGGATAAGACCTGTCTGCTCTTTCTCATCATAAGGTTTGAGATCATAGCGTCGCAAAAGATCCCGCACAAAAACAATAAGCTTATCAATTTCCTTATCCTGAATATAGAAATCCTCGATAGGCACAAGATCGTGAGAATTCTTGCGGAAAAAGCCTGTCTCCAGCTGACCGCGAACCCTGCGAACAGGTACCTGCGCCTTGTTACGATAGGCATAGGGCTGATCCATACCAAGTGTCGGGAGCACCTCGACATCACTAATTCCAGCAATCTTGGTCAGATTATTAACCACTTGCTGACGTTTAAAATCCAGCTGCTTGTCGTAAGCTAGATGTCCCAAGTCAGCAATCCCAGTTCTCAGGTAGGCTGTATCCAGATTCTGCACCCGATCAGGTGACAGTTCTAAATAAGTCTCAACCTTGCCGTAACCAATTTTCTTTTTGATTTTCAAAATACGCATGCGGATTTTTTCACCCGGAAGAGCATTATCCACAAAGAAAACCAAACCATCAACCTTGGCCAGTCCTTGACCCTGATGGGTTAGATCGACAATCTCAACATCAATCACATCATTTTTATTTAACATTTTTTCTCTTTTCTTAAATCATTAGTCTATTTCTATAAAAAAGAGTCTGAGACAAAATTTCAGACTCGATTTGACTGTTTTAAACGGAAGTAATCATCAAGTAGTTAATTGGAAGTCTTTATCTAGGGCGCATGCCCAATTTCAGGAATCCCTTAACCCCTTTAGTTGCCATATTAGTGATAACTTCAACAGTCTGGGAAACTATCAAAATAGGGGAGAGCAAGTAAGACTCGCCCTATCTACTTAACCCTGCAAACGACTCTAGTGGCGTTTCGCAATCTGAGGATAAACCGCCAAAGCCTGCCGCCTTAAAACAAAAGATCAGCAGAGGTCTGAGGCTTAAAATAGGAGAGCGTGGAAAATCGAAATCGCCATTTCATACGATCTACTGATGATTGCCCTACTCTCATTATAGTATAGTTGAGCCAATCACCGCATACCCATTTTCTTCAGTTGGGAACGATAGTGGTCAAAATCAATAGATAGGCCTAAACCGCCATACATATCATAATCATCAACCCAGTCCCCATTTTCAGGTACGGTTTTCTGCTGAATTCCCTTAGACGCATCTGTCATAATGGACACCCCATTTTTCAGCAAGAAACTGTAAGGCATATTAGTTGAAGTCATGGCAAAGACTTTACCAACGGCTTCTGAACCCGTAAAAAGTTTGGTCGGATTCTTTATCTGGCTGATAACAGCCTTCATGACCTGCTGCTGCCGCTTGGTCCGTCCAAAGTCGCCTTCGTCATCATGGCGGAAACGGGCATAATTCAGCAGCGTTCGGCCATCCATCCTTTGCTTCCCAACCTTAATAGTCTGCTCAGGTGTCACACCATCCTTGGCATTAAGGTCATCGGGCACTTGAACCTCTGAAACTTCTTCTCCTTCAACGGTCGCAAACTTGGCATTAATCTCAACCCCATTCGGGAAAAGCGTGTCAACAGCTTCGGCGAAGGTCTCGAAGTCCAGCATAACATAATACTTAATCTTGAGACCAAAATTATCCTTGAGGGCCTGCCGCATATACTCAGCTCCCTGATTACCGTCTTGCTCCCCTAAATTAAAGGCAGTATTGAGTTTTTGGTCATTGGAATAGCTATCAGCACTGGCCCCATCAATATTGATGAGGGTATCTCGCATAAAGCTGACCATCTTAGCTTTATGGTCGCTATTACCGATATTAACCACCATAATGGAGTCGGTTCTCGCATCGGTAGAGCCCTGAGTGACCCGCTTATCACTTCCCAGAATCAGGATATTAGTACCATCCTCAGTATCCTCACCATTGAACTTTTCCTTGATTGCTGGTTTATACTTACTGTTGGCTCCATTGACAGCTGAAAGACCCTTATAAAACTTATAGCCCATTCCTGCAAAGATGAGCAACATGATCCCTAAGAGGGCTAAGAAAGTTCTCTTGACCCAATGGCGATTATTTCTAGGCCTCTTGGGACGAGAAGGCTTGGCAGAACTATCATAGACAGTCGGTTCAACTGTCCTTTGCGATCTTTGCCTCGCCTTACGTGCTTGATAGGAGGAATGTTCATCATCATAAAGGGGCAAACCTTGATCAGTATAGCCGTCCTGATCTAGATCGTCATCGTAGTCTGGATAGTAGCCATCATCAGTGTCATCATTTTGATACCACTGGCTTGAATTATCGGGCTCTTCCTGATAATCCGATTGGCCGTATTGATAAGCACTTCTGCTACGCTGGGCCTGATTGAAGGCCTCAACCTTATTTCTTAAATAATGAAACTCTTCCTGCTCCTTGGGCGATAGATAATGGTAGTTTCGCATCAAGTAGTTGTAACGCAACTCTTCATGATGCGTAAGATTATGATTTGCCATAGTTTCTCTCTATTATCCGATAATTCTGTAGTTTTTAAATGTTATAAACATTATACTCCCCTAGTACCTTAAAGTCGATTCCAAGGGCTTGCAATTCCTCCAGTGCAAATGCGACGAGCTCACTTAAAGAATTGTCCAAATCAATGATAAAGAAATATTCTCCCAAAACGGTCTTCAAAGGCCGGCTCTCAATCTTAGTCATATCAATACCCCGCCAAGCAAAGACTGACATGGCCTTGTAGAGAGCCCCTGGCAGGTTATCAGGCAAGGTGAGGGCTAAAGAAATCTTGCTAGCCTGAGCTTGCAGAGGCAGCTGGGGTACTTTTTGCCCCAGAATCCAAAAGCGGGTATAATTCTCATCAATCTCTTGTATATCTTGGCCAATAATGGTCAAGCCATATTCCTGAGCTGCCACGCTAGGAGCAATGGCCGCATAAGACTGCTCAGGATGTTCTGCCACATAACGAGCCGCATAGGCCGTGCTGGCTGTCACTTCGATTTTTGCTTGGGGATAATGTTCCCGAATATAAACCTTCCCCTGAGCAAGCGCTTGAGGGTGAGAAAATATTTTCTCAATGTTCCTATCTGCAGTACTGGCCATCAACTGCTGCTGAATGGGTTGAACAATCTCTGCCACGGCCTTGATATCAGCTTGATGAAAAAGGTAGTCCAAGGTCTCATGAACCGAACCCTCAATGGAATTTTCCACTGGGATGAGAGCAAAATCAACCTGACCATTTTCATAGGCCTTAATCACATCCGTAATAGTAGCATAAGGGACTAATTCTTGTTCCGGAAAAGCCTTGAGAGCAGCATTATGGGTAAAGGAGCCACTAGGGCCCAAATAGGCAATCTTCATCCGATTTCCTCAACAATTTCATCTGGTGTCTTATTGGTAACATCAATAATGACATTAGCCGCTTCCTCATAAAGGGCTTGCCGACCATCAAAGATAGCCCGAAAATCTTCCTTGCTGTTATTGACAAAGAGAGGACGAACATTGGCTTCATCCCTGGCAATCCGATTATAGAGGGTAGCAAAGTCTGCTTTCAGATAGATAGTCTCTGAATTTCGAGCTAAAATATCTCGATTAGCAGGGCTTGTAACCACACCGCCGCCTGTTGCAATCACTGAATTGCTATCAGCCAGTTCTGCTAAGGTTTCAGCTTCAACTTGACGAAAGGCCACTTCTCCTTTAGTTGCAAAGAAATCTGCGATCGGCATACCAATTTTTTCGGTAATCAGGGCATCCATATCAATAAAATTTTCATCCAAAAGGCCAGCAATAGTAGATTTACCAGAACCCATAAAACCAATTAAAATCTTAGCCATTCATCAATCCTTTCAAATCATCAAAGAAGCCTGGATAACTAGTATTGATAGCCTCCGCTCTCTCCAGCTCGACCTCTCCTTTTTTGACCAAGAGAGCTGCGACAGCTGCCATCATGCCAATCCGATGGTCTCCAAGGGTATTGATCCTTGACCCATGCAGAGCAGTCTTCCCTCGGATAATCATGCCGTCTGCAGTCGGTTCAATGTCAGCTCCCATACTATTGAGGGCATCTGCTACTACTTGAATGCGGTCGGTCTCTTTAACCTTGAGCTCTTCCGCATCAGCAATCACTGTCTGCCCTTGAGCCTGCGTCGCCAATAAGGCAATGATAGGCAATTCATCAATCAAACGTGGAATGATATCACCAGAAATGCTCGTCCCCTGTAAAGCTGAGCTTTCTACTGTAATGGTAGCAGACTTGGCCACAGGATCCACTTGACTGAGACTAATTTTCCCGCCCATCGCCTTGATGACATCCAGAATACCCGTTCTGCTTTCATTAATTCCAACATTTTCCAAAATAATCTTAGAATCAGGCAAAATCAGGCCAGCTACTAACCAAAAAGCGGCACTGGAAATATCTCCGGGAACAACAACCTCCTGACCAGTTAATTTTTGACAGCCATGAACACGAATTTCCTTACCTGAAATCTCTAAGTGACCGCCGAACTGCTCAATCATATCTTCAGTATGATTGCGGGTTTTCTCTTTTTCGATAATAAGGGATTCTCCATCTGCCTGTAAAGCCGCAAAAATCAAAGCCGACTTGACCTGAGCTGAGGCTACTGGCAGCTGGTAATGAATGGGCTTAAGCGAGCGACTGCCATGAATTTTTAGAGGCGGTAAATCTCGTTTCGTTTGACCAGAAATCTCCACCCCCATCTGACGCAGAGGAATCGAAATCCGATCCATGGGACGCTTAGACAGGCTGTCATCACCATACAGTTCAGCAGAAAAGTCTTGACCAGCTAAAACACCTGAAATCAGACGGATAGAAGTACCCGAATTGCCCATATTAAGCTGCTTCGTTGGCGCTTTGAGACCATGGAAGCCTACACCATAGATTGTAACGACATGACCATCATCCTCAATCCTAACCCCCATATCTCGAAAGGCCTGCATAGTAGATAAGACATCTTCACCACGCAAAATATCATGAACAGTCGTCATTCCCTCGGCTAAACTGCCAAATATAATGGAACGATGACTAATGGATTTATCACCGGGAACACGGATCGTTCCCTGAAAATGCTGAACATTCGTTGCTAATTTCATGAAAGACTCCCATAATAAGGCTAATATATACTAGTATTTTACCATAAAAGACAACCATTTTTAGACAAAATCCTAATTTTTCCTAAGTCGAGATGCGGAAATCTCTTCTAAAAACTCCAGTTTCTCCAAGGCAAAAATAGATGCTAATACAAGATACTAAGCCGTTAAGCGATTCAAAGACATTTAGGGAGCTTGACGAAAAATCCCTAAAGATTCTAGGAAAGCGAGTCTAATTCACAGAGTCGTAGGCGTGTTCAATTTAAAAATGCTCAATGAACCTGGCAAATGATAGAAAAAAAGACCTGAGAAACTCAAGTCTTATCTAAATTAAACATAACCATACAATTCACTGACAGTCACAAACTTATACCCCTGTGAACTTAAATAGTCCAGCACTGTCGGTAGAGCATCGACCGTTGTCTGGTGAATATCATGCATCAGAATAACGCTGCCATTTTTCACCTGAGACTTTACCTGACTTAAAATAGCCTGTGTGTTGCGATTTTTCCAATCCAATGTATCAACATCCCAAAGCACTTGATAGAGATTTGTTAAGCTCCGCACCTTATCGTTGGTAGCACCATAGGGCGGACGTAAAAGTTTGGGTGCCTGACCTGTTGCCTTTTCAATCGCCTGACTTGTTTGGGCAATTTGCGAAGAGGCTTGATTAACCGGCAGTTTATTCAATTGGGGATGATTCCAAGAGTGGTTGCCAATATCATGACCGTCCTTCAACTCTTCCCTGAGGATACCTTCATTGCCAGCAACGCTTTGGCCGACAACAAAGAAGGTGGCCTTAGCCTTGTATTTCTTCAAAATTTTAAGGACCTTAGGTGTTGTCATAGGATTAGGACCATCATCAAAGGTCAGAGCAACAACGTGTCCTGACATCTTCTCCTGTAAACCTGCTCCATGTTTATAAGATTGATAGGCTTTCAGATCCTTATCTTTTAGATAATTAGGATTGAGAATATCGTAAAGACTGGTAACAGCAATCATAACCTTTTGATCGCCGATAGTTAAGACTAGCCGAGACTGGCTGTAGCTAAAAGCTATCTTTGATAGCTTCTCCTGTTTAAAGACCGTCAAGACCTTAGCCTTCTGCTTCTTACTGATTCCTTGGGCTTTAAGCGCTGCTTCAATCTTAGGCGATAAGGCTGCCTTTAAATCTGTTGTTCGCGATAGTAGATCCGTCAGTTTCAAAACCGTATTATCCGACTTGATTAAAAAACTCCTAAGCTCTTTGCTTTTTCCTTTGTGCAATGATACCCCCTGCTTATAGTAAGGGTGTTCATAAAATTTAGCCTGCTGGACATTTTTTAAAGCAGAGTCCGAACAAGCCATACCGACGAAACGATAATCACCATCTTTAGCCGTTTTAGCGGCTTTATTCATCGTTTCTTTTAATCCAGCATAGGTTTTTCCTTTATCATTACAAGGATAGTAAAGCCAAGTATTCTCCTTCTTAGCGGCAACTACAGAGCCTTGCTTTTTGCTAAAAACTTTCTCAGACCTAGCTACTCGGGCTAAGTTCTTCCTAATAGCACTATGTTGGTACAGTATTATTCCTAATAAAGCTACTAAGCAGAGCACGATACCCCAGAAGCGATACGGTTGTTTATTCACAATTGTCCTCCATTCCAACATCTACTATTATAGGGCAATTAGTCCCGAGCTTCAAGAGGCTGTCAATAATCTATGACAAAAGGCAAGCCAAAATTTCAGCATTAAAATTCAAAACGAGATAGTTTCCAGACA
Organism: Streptococcus criceti HS-6; assembly: GCF_000187975.2. Classification (NCBI taxonomy): domain Bacteria; kingdom Bacillati; phylum Bacillota; class Bacilli; order Lactobacillales; family Streptococcaceae; genus Streptococcus; species Streptococcus criceti. Next base: position 1,217,336 of record NZ_AEUV02000002.1, on the reverse strand, counting down.
GCTAACTGTCATTGCTACCTATCTGAAAATTGTATCAATTTCTGTCTTTCTCAAAGCATGCTGCTAAAAAAATAAATCGTCAATTAAATAAGAACCTAATGTAATTGCATTAAGGTATTTTTCTAAATGATGAGAGTGGGACAGACAGCCATGATGGCTCAGCCTCCTCAATAATACAAAACTCCACCAAAGACTCATCAAAACTTTGATATAATAGCATTATCAACCCGATAGGAGATTATGACTATGAACAGACTGCTAATTCCAATGCTATCGACATTAATGTTAAGTCTCTCAAGAATACTCTTAGCACACCTTTCACAATCAGACTTATTTTTAACAGACCCTGTACATTGGGCCAAATCGCATGGCAAATTGCTTAAATTTTGTAATGAGTTACTAGCCATCGCATCATTTTTATTTAGTGGCTCAATCATTTTTTTCATGTTATACCATAGGCAGGACGACTATTTTATGCTAGCAATAATTAGTAGTAGCTTGATATACTGTATCTTTGCTTGGATAGGTATTCTGTTAATCATTGGAAATAGTGTTTATCCGGTTAACGGCCTTAAAACACTGAAGGCGTCTGAATTACCTACAGCTCTATTACAAATATATTCCAGATTGCATTTATCAGATTTATCTCTTGGCATACTAACAATTGCTTTATCTAACTTGAGTCCAAATTTATATATCAAATTAAGCGGTTATGCTGTCGGGATAATGCAGATTTTGTTTACTTACTACAGTAAGCCATTGAAGCACAAAAGCTATACCTTCGCAGTCATTGCATAGACTATCTGGATTATTTTATTTCAATTAATGACTAACTAAAGCCATTGGTCTCTTCCACATTTTATTTTAAAAACAAAAAATGAGCGCTAGGCCCATTTCTCATTTTTATTTACCAAGTTTTGCTTTAGCCGCATCAGCCAGTGCTGTGAAAGCTGCTGCATCGTTAACAGCTAAGTCTGCCAACATTTTACGGTTAACTTCAATTTCTGCCAATTTCAAACCATGCATCAATTGTGAATATGATAAACCGTTCATACGAGCTGCCGCATTGATACGTGTAATCCACAATTTACGGAAATCACGTTTTCTTTGACGGCGGTCACGGTAAGCATAGTAGTAAGAATTCATTACTTGTTCTTTTGCCGTACGGAACAAGATATGCTTAGCACCATAATAACCTTTAGCTAATTTAAGTACACGTTTACGGCGTTTGCGAGAAACAACGCCACCTTTAACACGAGCCATTTATATTTTCCTCCAAATATTCTTCTTAATTGCTTTGACTAAATGCCTTATTTCATTTGAGACAGCATTGCTTTGATACGTTTGAAATCTCCTGAATGCACCATAGCTGCCTTACGAAGATGACGACGTTGTTTTTTAGTCTTACCGTGGAAGCGGTGTGAAGTGTAGGCACGGAAGCGTTTCAATCCGCCTGAACTTGTACGTTTAAAACGTTTAGCTGATGCGCGGTGTGTTTTTTGTTTTGGCATTTTAATTTCTCCTCTTTAAGTTTAATGACTGATAAATCCCTTATTTTTTCTTATCAGGGATTGGCGCCAACTGCATGAACATTTGGCGGCCGTCCATCTTAGCGCGTTGCTCAATGATAGCGATATCTTGCGTCGCTTCAGCGAAGTCAGCTAAGACTTGTGCACCAATATCCTTGTGAGTGATCATCCGTCCACGAAAACGGATAGAAACCTTAACCTTGTTGCCCTTTTGCAAGAACTTACGGCCGTTTCGGAGCTTGGTTTCAAAGTCACCCTTATCAATAACGGGACTGAGACGAATCTCCTTAACAGTAACAGTGCTTTGTTTCTTGCGCTGCTCCTTTTGTTTCTTTTGATACTCAAACTTGAACTTTCCATAGTCCATAATCTTAGCAACTGGTGGAGTTGCCTGCGGTTGGATCAAGACGAGATCAACATTAGCATCATCAGCCGCTGCTTGAGCTTCAGACAGGGGTTTGATTCCAAGTTGTTCTCCATCAAGTCCCACAAGGCGAACTTCCCGAACGCGAATTTCATCATTTATGAATAAATCTTTTTTTGCGATGATTTTCACCTCTTCATTTTTTTAGAGAAAAACGAAAGCGGACTTGCCAACGCAAGCCCGCACTACAGTAATATTTCATGGAAATGAAACTTGACATGTAGAGCCAGACAACGTTAGTCGCAAGGCGAGAAGCTCTCACTTCTGCTTTCCTCATTGTTAGCAGTATAACATGTTGACTAACCTCTGTCAATAATTTTCTCTGCTTTTTCTGAAATAAAATCAACCACACCATCAATTGATACCCCAGTCGTATCAAAGGTAATGGCATCATCAGCTGCCTTCAGCGGAGAAACCTTGCGGTGGCTGTCCTTGTAATCCCGATCCGCAATTTCTTGTTTAAGCTGCTCAAAATCAGTTACAATTCCTTTTTCTTGATTCTCTTTGAAGCGGCGCTCAGCCCGTTCTTCAACAGAAGCAACCAAAAAGATCTTTAACTCAGCATCAGGCAGGACAACTGTCCCAATGTCACGGCCATCCATAATAATAGCCCCACCCGCAGCGATTCGGCGCTGCTCATCAACCAATTTTTCACGAACTTGAGGGATAGCTGAGACAGCTGAGACATGGTTGGTCACATCATTTTGACGGATAGCCAGCGTAACATCCTCACTACCCAGACTGACGGTTTGACTGCCATCAGCTGCTTTGCCAAAAGCAATCGGATAGCGGTCAAGCAATTTTAATAAGGCATCAACCTGCTCCAAATCAATACCATGTTTGAGTGCCAAGTAGGTGGCACAACGATACATGGCCCCTGTATCTAAGTAAGTATACCCCAATTTCTTGGCGAGAATCTTAGCAACAGTGCTCTTACCACTGGAAGCCGGACCGTCGATAGCAATTCTAATTGTTTTCATCTTAGTTTACGTGTACCTCATCACCCGGATTAGCATACCAGTATCCTTGAGTCATGTGTTCAGGATTAAGCTCTCTAAGTTTGTCAACAGAGATTCCTGCACGCGCTGCAATAGCCACTTCACCTTCACCCGGTTGAACAGTAATGGTTTCACCATCACCAGAAGCAGACGATGACGAAGAAGATTCGCTACTGGATGACGCCTCTGTACTCTCTTGGGGATCAGATTCTGAACTAGAAGGCTGCTCAGAACTTGATTCTTGTTTAGCACTTGATTTAGAAGCACCATAAAAACTTGAAGTTTCCTTAGTTTCATTGCTGCCACCGTTTGACGTGTAAAAGACAAAGAAAAGAATAGCAACTACAACCACAAAGAAGACACTGAGTAAAATAGTCAAAACTGGAGTGCTGACAAAGGAACTACGATTTTGACTACTGACCGAGCGGCTACCGCCAGAACGATGTCGCCCAATAACAATATCGTCATCCTCATCATCCTCAACTGCTGCCGCCTCCGCTTTATCATCAACATCCCTGATTTCCGCATCTTCGACATTGTCAAATTCTTCAGCTTCGTTTACTTCTTCAAGCTCTTCAACTTCTTCTTTGATCGGTGTTTCCCATGGTTTTTTAGACATGCTGTCCTCCCTCATCCTTGTAAAATTAATCAATACGTACTAAAATAATACTATGAAAGTCTCAATTATTCCAGAAAAATGCATTGCCTGCGGGCTCTGCCAAACTTATTCTGCCGCCTTCGATTACCACGATGACGGTATTGTCAAATTCGCTGACAGCAACAAGCTCGAACGCATGCTGCCAGACACACAAGCTAACCTTTTAGCTGTTAAATCTTGTCCAACGAAAGCCCTCAGGATTGATTCCTAAGCGAGGGCTTTTCTTTTTTATCATTTTGATAAAGCTTGAAATAATCCAAACTATCCGAATGGTCAAGCAGCTCCACTTCCCCCTTGAAAGCTGGATTCAGTGCTAGGTCATCTAAGAAATATTTCTTAGGCCACTTACGCATATAAAACAGCCGGGACTTGCCATTCGTAAAAATGAGGGCCAGAGTTGTTCGTGTCACCTCAATCCGCTTGATGCTTGCAATATCAACCTTGAGTGGTTTTAAAAAGTTAAGGGAAATAATCCAAAGTTTATTATCCTCACCAATCACAAAGTAGCGGTGAAATCCCAGACCGACAAAAATCATGAAGATGGCAATAAAGGTCAATCCTGTCCTTGGGACAGAAGCCCTTTCATAGAATAATGACATGGCAATAAAAATCGGAATAAAAGTGATGGACCAATAAATAATGGACCAAGATAATTCCGGCTGCCAGTGATATCTAACTTTTCCAAATATCTTTATCATAGCGGCCCCTCCATACCAGTACATTTTACCATAAAAAGAAGAGATTTCCCATTCTAACTGAAAAAACTTGGAAGAATTTTTCATACCTTCTTGTTGGGTTTGAACACTAAAAAGGAGATTGGAAAAACTTTGCCAACCCCCTTTTATTCAATAAGTTTTAACTCAAACGACCTGTATAGTCAATACTTTGGTCAACATTGGCCCCCAAAGCTTTGGAAACACTGGTATATTGCCAAGCTGCCGCATTGCTATAAAGATTATCATTGGCAGCTTCTTCTTCAGACATTTGATTGTAACCATTGACATAATGGGCTACCCACATATTTTCCATACCAACTTGGCCTGTTGAGAAACTACCACCTCGGGTGTCTAGCCAGCTGGCCATAGTATAGTAAATCAGGTTATTATAGCCCATACTCTTCATGGTTTGGGTCCAAACCGCAGTATTTTCATTGACATTGGCCCGAACCTCACTTGCTTCAATATCATCAACCATAGCAGTTCCTGCAGTCAGGCCATAAGACTTAGCCACATTGACAAAGAAGGCTGCTTCGCTTCTGGCCTCATCCGCATTAGTGTAGCGGGCAAAATGATAAGCAGAAACCTTGAGCCCAGCCGCTCTTGCATTAGTAATCTGACGAGCTGCATAAGGGTTAATGTAAGAATTTCCTTCAGTCAGTTTAACCACAACTCCTGTGATTCCACGCGCCTTGAGCGAACGATAACTTTCAACAGAAATGTTGTCATTATAGCTGCTGACGTCGATAAAGTAACGATTGGCTCTTGCTTTATTTAAATCATACTGCCCTAAATTGAAGCCAGTCCGGCTACCATCTTGATAGTTAACATAGACGTGGACGGTGTAGCTGCCCTTAATATTTCCATGGTTACTTTGATTGATATCTACACTGGCAACACCATTATTGACATCTGCACTATACCAATGAATATTAGTTTGGTTTTCTTCTGACCACACTGCAACATCCATGCTTTTAGCTTTTTTAGAATGATCTGTTTCATTGAGAATAACTCTCATAGTCCCCTGTTCAGCGTTATGATCCCTAACGGTTGGCCAAACTTCGGCTGGCGTAACTGCATCTGCTACAGAAAAATCAGCAGCTGATAAGCCAATTAAACGCCCACCATCAAGGCTTGAGTAGCCATACAGATGAACAAGGTATTTCCCTGATTCAAAATTATGATTCTTCAGCTTAATGAGTCCAGTATAACTGCCATCGGCATTTTTAGTTGTGTCGTACCATACAATATCATCCTGATCATTTTTTTCAGTCCAGACAGGAACTAGAACCGATGTTATGTAACTTGGCACTTTATCAACTGTAACCCTATAAGTTACATCATCTTGCTTGCTAATGTTAGCTGAAGCAGTCGGTGAAGGGACATCTATCGTAGTGGTATTGATACCAACAAATTTTCCACCCTTATTTGCGTAAGTATGAATATGATAAGTTCCGTAACCAGAATGATTAGTATAAGGGGCTAATGCTGAGAAACTGCTGTCAGCTTGATACCAATGGACATCGTCCTGATCTCCAGTTTGAGACCAAACAGCAAAATAAATATTGCTGAGGTTTGCTACCTCATTTGAATCTAGGTGAAGTTTAATACCATTTGTATCCAAACTAGCTGTAACATTATTTTGCGGAGCAACCTTGATGGCATCAGCAGTCTCTTTTTTATCAAAGCCAGAAGTAGCTGCTAAGCCTACCAAGCCACCTGTAATAGAACTTTGTCCATATATATGAACACTATAATGCCCTAAATCATTGTGATGATTAGATGGATTGATCCTTAAGCTGTAGCTAGTAGCACCTGACTTTTCAGCATGATACCAAGCAATATCATCTTGATCATTTTTATCTGACCAAACTGGCACCAAAAGATCGGTAATATCATCAGAAACATTATTGACCGTTAAACTATAAGTCCCATCTGAGTTTGGTACAATCTTAGTAGAAATTTGAGGAGGATTAACCTCAGTGCTTGTTGCATTTCGACCTACAAAATGTTCTCCAATTTTAGAATAGGTATGAATAATATATTTCCCATAAGAGCGATGTTTAGCAAGATCTATATAGGCAGCACCTTTATCATTAGCAGTATACCAAACCATATCATCTTGATCATTCTTTTCGGTCCAAACCGCAAAATAAATAACCTCATCTTTAGCCATTGGACGATTATATTGAATCGTCATCATTTGACCAGATACAGAGGCAGTCGTCACTTGAGACGAAGCTTGATTGGCGGCGCTAGCCCGACTGACTGTTGTAGAAACGCTCGCTCGAACAACTGTTGTATCAGTCGCCGGTTCTGAAACAGGTTGAATTTGATCAGCCTGAACAGTACCTGCCTCTGAAGCAAGCTGATTAGTGGATACTTCTGATGTCGCTTGGCTTTCTGAATTAGCTTGACTTGAATCTATCTCAGACGTAGACTGCTGATTGGTCGGAACTGCTTCTGAAACTCTGGTTGCCTCAGAATTGGCCAGAGCTGCTTGATGAGCTTGGTTGGCTTGTTCTTGCTGGCTAGCATCAGTATCGGTTGTCACGGATTGATCCACTGGAGCAACCTCTCTTGCCGAACCAGCTGGAACATCACTGGTTTCATCAGCAGAGACTAAACCACTTGTCCCCAACACAGTCAGGGCAGCCGCACTGGCAATTACCCAATGTTTCTTAGCTTTGTACATTTTTTTCCGCATTCGTCCTAATTCCTTTTTTAATTTGATTAATGAAGTTAGTTTACCATAATCGCCTAATATCAACAATAGATAGGGCTTCCAAGGCTTTTGGAATTAGTTTAAGAGGGGTCCCCTAATATTCCATAAAAAGAAAATTGATACGCCAAAGGCGTCTCTGTAAAACTATAATTCAAATAGCTGCTCCCCTTTTATAACGCTTTTCATTCGAATCTTATTCGCCAAAGCATTCTCTGCCTTAACTGTCCGACTAACTATTGATAAAGAGTTCAAATTATTGTCCGTAAAAAAGAAGCTGGGCAAACACTTGTCCAGCCTCGACAGACTTATTTTTTCTCATCTTCATCCATAGATAGGACTGAGAGGAAGGCCTCTTGTGGAACCTCGACAGATCCGATAGTTTTCATGCGTTTCTTACCAGCTTTTTGCTTTTCAAGTAGTTTACGCTTCCGGGAAACGTCGCCACCGTAACACTTAGCCAGAACATTCTTTCGCAGGGCCTTAATGTCGGACCGTGCCACAATCTTTTGACCGATGGCAGCCTGAATAGGCACTTCAAATTGTTGGCGCGGGATGATTTTCTTGAGTTTTTCAACAATCAGCCTGCCGCGCTCATAGGCAAATTCACTGTGAACAATGAAGCTGAGGGCATCAACTTTTTCACCATTGAGCAGGATATCCATCTTCACCAATTTGGACCTGCGGTATTCGGAAATTTCATAATCAAAGCTAGCATAGCCACGCGTTGAGGACTTCAACTTGTCAAAGAAATCAAAGACGATTTCAGACAACGGAATTTGATAAATAACATTGACTCGATTATCGTCAATATATTCCATAGTGACAAAGTCACCCCGCTTCCGTTGGCAGAGCTCCATAACTGCCCCAACATATTCCTGCGGAACCATGATCTGGGCCTTAACAAAAGGCTCCTCAATACTATCGACTTTGGTTGAGTCAGGAAATTCAGAAGGGTTAGAAACTTCCAACAGCTCTCCATCTGTGGTATTGATATGGTAAACAACGGATGGAGCCGTCATAATCAAATCAATATTGAATTCCCGCTCCAGTCGTTCCTGAATAACATCCATGTGAAGGAGCCCCAAGAAACCAGCCCGAAAACCAAATCCCAAAGCCTGCGAGGTTTCCGGTTCAAATTGTAAGCTTGCATCATTAAGCTGGAGCTTTTCCAAGGCTTCCCGCAGGTCATTATACTTATTGGACTCGACAGGATAGAGACCGGCAAAGACCATGGGATTCATCTGCTTGTAGCCGTGCAAAGCTTGCTCTGCTGGTCGGTCAGCTAGGGTAATGGTATCCCCAACCCGCGTATCAGCCACAGTCTTGATCGAGGCAGCAATATAACCGACATCACCAGTTGC